>CAVTMW010000009.1:0-116886 GCA_963735855.1 uncultured Acidobacteriaceae bacterium | reverse complement strand
CTCGATGTCGCCTCCCGTTCCCGCCGGAACGATTGAGGCATTGGCGGTATCGGTAGAGGTCGGCCCGTTCAGCGTCGACACTCCGGGCTGCGGTTGACCTGCCGGCCACACCGTCAGGGAGTCAAGCGGCACATGCGGCACGGCGGTGAAGTTGAGGGAATACGCTAGCGCGCTGCCGGGAATGGCACAGTTGCTCTTCAGGATGGGAAAATCGCGTGGCACCCCGCCGCTCAAAGAGGGCGCTCCCAGCCCCTGATCGTTGGGGTCGCGGGTGTCGGCCACGCGACACGGCGCCAGCGGGATAGAAGGCCAACGTGGAATCACTCGCCAGCGTAAAGTAGCCATTGATGTCGAGCACCACATTGGTCGTGGCGTTAACGAATACGCTGACTGCACCCCCGCTTCCGGCTTGCACAATTGCCGCGTTTGACTTGATGCGGCCATCCCATGAGTTCATCGTGGAAACCAGCGGCTGTCTGTCCCCTGTCGGGAAGAGAGTCAGGTATCCCACCCACTCATTTTCTATTGGCGCCAGAGTGACGTTCAACGAATAAGCAAGGGCGGTTGCTGGAACGTTGCAGTTTTGATTGTCGGGGAGGGCGAAGCTGCGCGAGGCATGGCTTTGAATCGGCGGTCCTCCGAACTCGCCATCCGGATTGCGTGTGTCCACCAGGCGGCAAGGAGTAACAGGCACGAATTGCAGCCCCGTGTCACCGGCAATGATAGAAACAACGGTCCCGTAATCCGAATCAGTAGTAACATATATCCTGTCGGTAGCCGCATTGACCGTAACGAATCCGACGGTAACTCCTGCTACGGCCACGGGAACTGTGTTGTTGTGACCCCGTCGATTACGGTCACCGTCGGAATGCAGAGGAGATACGCGTATCGTCGCAATGAGTCGCTAGTGTTTCCCACGTAGATCTTATTGTTCGCGCAGTTCACCGCCAAGCCAGACGGATAAAATCCCACATTAACCGCTCGTGGTACTGTTGGTGGCCCCGTCGATGACGGTTACTGTGCCGACACTTAAGCACTGGGGATCGTTACCGCAGACGTTACTCACGTAGATCTTGTTGGTCACCGGGTTGGCAGCCAGGGAATGCGGAAGGCATCCAACCGTCACCGTGCTGAGGACGTTGTTGGTGGCCCCGTCGATGACCGTCACCGTTCCCGGGTTGGGGCACGGAGAAATAGCTGCGAACCCCACATTTCCCGACATAGATCTTGTTGGTCACCGCGTTTGCGGCCACCGAACGCGGATAGAACCCAACCTTGACCGTGATGGGTGCTGTTGGTGGCCCCGTCGATGACCGTCACCGTCCCCGGGTTGGGGCACGGATAGCCGCCAACGCACCCAACATTTCCCACGTAGATCTTGTTGGTCACCTTGTCCACAGCGATCGCATAGGGGCTGACCCCGACGCGGACGGTTTGGGTGTTGTTAGTGGCCCCGTCAATGACCGTGACCGTCCCCCCACTGTTGCACGCGAGATCGTTCCCACATTGGTTCGCCACGTAGATTCTGTTGGTCACCGGATTCACTGCGACGCCGCGTGGATAAAACCCCGTGTTGACGGTAGTGCTGTTATTGCTGACTCCGTCAATGACCGTCACAAATCGGCCGGATGCTCGTCACGTAGATCTTGTTGGTCACCGAGTTGACAGCCAAGGAATACGTGTAACTCCCACAGTAACAGTGGCAGTGTTATTGGTGGCCCCGTCGATCACCGTTACTGCCCCGCATTAGACCCCAACCGTTAACGTAAATCTTGTTGGTCACCGGGTTGACTGCGATATCCGCGAGGGTCCCGCCGTACGGGTACCGTCGCGATCACGACCTGAGCGATGGCGGACGGGAATACTAGGGCGAGACTGAAGACAAGGGGAAGTAATTGGAAACTGCGGGTGTTCCGCATGGCTTGCCTCCCGAGAAATCGTCACTACATCCCGGTCCGGCCGGTTTCAATTTGCGAGCGATTTGCGTGGTGGCAACTACGTTAGCAACCGGCATTGCACATGGAGTTGCGCGCGTCGAAAGTCAGCACGCGGTCCTGGCCGGGTGGGCGTCGGACGATTGTCCTGACTTATTGATATCTCGCCGCGTGGGCTGCGACAAGTACACAGGTCACGTTGGCGGGTGATGTGGCCGGACAGGAGTGCTCGTCCCGGATTCCGACCACTTGCGCCGTCGTATTCGAAGAACTTGCTTCCGGGGTTGTAGCACGGGCTGATGGGGCTAGCGTCGACGAGCACGTTTCCATCCGGCAGCACAGCCGCCGGACCGTCATCGACCCCGAGTCCGCTGGGCAGGGTCGGACCCGCCGACCAAGTGCCCGAGGACGTGTCGTAGTTCGCGGTCTTGCCGGTTCTATAAAAGGGGATGTCAAGAGAAAACACTTTTCCCTTCGCTGGAGAAGGAATAGTTCTTTGACATCCAGCCCCTTTCGTCATGCTTGGCGGCAGAAGTCCGCAGTTCTTTGGTCGTTTTCATTTCCGTGCTACGACGTCGGTCGATAGCTGAGGCTGCCCAAGCCTGGCGGTGGCCATTGGCCAACCATGGTTCTATCTGAGACTCGCGCCGAGGCGCGGCACTATGGCTTTGTTGGGTTGTCCGAGGGAGCATACGGTGCCCCGTGAGACTTGGCGCCAGCGGCGCACGCAGCCTAACCCGGCCAGGATACTTACCCTCGAACCCGAGCGCTCAGCCGGAACGGAAAAAGCACGGAGTGAAACGCGGCCATTCCCGGCGGATCTGCGCGCTCAAGCGGCTTGTGGCTTCAGATAGTCGGCGTCGAAGGGTTCTCCTTTCTTCCAAACATGCAAAGTGATGGCGGCGATCTTGCGTGCCAGGGTCAGCCGGGCCAACTCGGGCTTCATTCCCTTTATCAGAAGGTTTTCGTAGAACGGGCGAAAGGGTCCGTGACTGCCACTGGCGGTGGTCGCCGCACTCTTAAACAGGTTCTTCAGGTCGTGGTTGTGATTCAGGTTGAGGCCGCGAATGAACACCGGCTTTTTGCGGTGCTCCAGTTGGCCGTTCACCATCTGATAGTCGGCGCTGCTGCGCGTCTCCAAGGCCAGCCCGCAGTAGGCCCAGAACTGGCGCTTGCTGCGGAAGCGGTGTGGCGTCTGCACCCGCCCGATGAGTAAGGCGGCGCGTATGGGACCGAGCCACGGAATCGAGCGCAGCAACTTGGTCTCCTTATGCTTGCGACACTCCAGAATCAGATCGTGGCGGGCTTCACGGCGCAACTGCTGGAGTAAATCCAGCTCCTGATAGAGTCGCCGGGCCCGGCGCTGCAGCCCGCTGTCGCTTAACTGCGCTAACCACTCTTCCCGATGGCGTGATCCATAGGGCTTCTTGCCGGCACAGGCAATGGCCTGGCTGCGGTAGAGTGCTTTCAGCCGGCCCATGATGCGGGTAGTGTCTTCGGTGAGCGCGGCATAACTGCGCCCCAGATGCTTCACCGCCGCCGTGCTGTTCTGGCCGTGGTAGACCGGCGACAACAGCCCAGCGCGCAGTAGCTCGGCCAGCTTGCGGGCATCGATGGTGTCGCTCTTGTTGCCGGCCTTCAACAGCGCGTTCTTGCGCGGATTGCAAACCACCAGCTTGGTTACGCGCCGCACCAGCAGGTCGTACAGCCAGGCAGAATGAGTTCCTTCTTCGCAGGTCACATGCAACGTTCCGCGCAACCCATGCAGAAAATCGAGAATGGTGGCGGCATGGGTGGCGATCACCGACTGCATCACCAGCTTGCCGTCAGCGTCGAGCACCGCTATCGAGATGGTGCTCTGGTGGACATCGAGGCCGATATACTTGATGCTATCCATCGGGTACTCCTTTCGCGAGGTTTGGTTTACTGCTTCGCACAGCAACCAAATCCTACTTCGAAAGGGGCGCCCTTTTATAATGCGTGCCCCCAAGGGCGAAGACCTTACCCTCGGGACGGAGGACGGCTGGCCCGACCTCCGAGCACGTGCTCTCAGCCAGTTTAACTACCGTGCTACCGGCGAGGGACCATAGCTCAGTAGATGGATGGTAAACTTCGGACTCCTTGCCGTTCCACACGTCCACCGTCAGCACCCTCCCACTGGGCAGCAACGTCCAGCCTTCCTCGGAGTTTTGGTCGGCCTTGCCGCCTTTTGTGATAGTCCAGGTCAAAGTGGAAGCGTCAAGCAGGGCCTGCTCCTTCTCATGGGTACATTCACTGCCCGTCTCACCGCAGTTGCCCAGCATAAAGGTCCCATCCGCCAGCACCACGCTTTGTGCGTCACCGATATGACTCCAACCGGAGGGAGGCAGAACCGATGTCCACGAATTGTGGGCGGGGTTGTAAATTGCCCCCAATTTGGTCTCCGCTTCCGCGTTCAGGTTATATTCTCCGCCCTCAATGATGACGCGGCCATCAGGCAGCACCGCGGACGCATAATACAGTGGGGCATATCCCGAAGGCATCGAGGCCAGTTGCGACCAGGTACCCTCGGTGTAGTTGCCGCGACTATTGGGGGTTAATCGCCACCAGTGCCGGCTGCCAAAGCCATCGCTAGTCATGGCTTGCACCATCACGGTACCGTCGGTAAGCAGAAGAGGCGTTCCGGCGTAAAAAGTTGGTTGATGAGTTAAAGGTGTCCAGGTTTGTGCGGCAGCCAGCGTCGCTAATGCTAGCAACACACTAAGTCCTATCGCGAGTCTGCGGTGGTTCATTTTCTCTATTCTCCTGAAGCTCTTTGAAGCGGGAGCTGGATTTCGAATCTTCTGTGTGGCTATGTTGCGGGTCCCGCTGGCTGTATAAGCAATCGGGTGGCCGTCCTTCTATCCATTGAATTTCTCAATGATGTCAACCTTCTAGCGGTTGTGGCCACATCGGAGTGTGCTTCTTCTACTCACCAATCAGATAGAGGTCTAATCCCAAAAGGATAGGTACTGACGTTTTAGGCCACCGCTTTGGGGATGAGTTCTGATCCAGAAGGAGGTTGCCGCGAGGCGGCCCACCCAAGCCGGATTTGCTTGGGTCGGGATTGTCGAGATTTGCTTTGTCTCCTCTTGATGGCGGCACATCGCTGTGTGTCAGGTGTCACTGCTAAGCGGTCGCCACGTCGGTGACACTTTCCTTGTATCGGCAAATATGTATTGGAGAGGACCCGCGAATGAGAAGGCTTCTTGTTCTGTTGATCGCCATGGCTGCTCTCGTTTCCGCCATAGCTCCGCTGATGGCCCAAGCGCCCGACGGCAAGCAAATCTACTTTTATCCTCCAATTCGCATATCGAATCAACCACAAGACCCGGCAGTCCCAAGCGGTATCCTGCCGGCGCAATTCAAGGCCGCCTATGGATTTAATCAAATCCCCAATCAAGGCCAAGGCCAAACCATCGCCGTGATTGACGCTTTCGACGATCCAACCATTGAAGCGGACCTGGCCGTTTACCAGGCCCAGTTCCACGTCGGCCCGTGCAATTTTCACAAGGTCAAGGTTGGTAATCCGGCGCATGGGAGCTGGGACCTGGAGACATCGCTTGATGTTGAGCAGGTCTGCGCCCTGGCGCCGCAGGCCAACATCATTCTGGTGGAAGCCGAGAGCCAGAGCGCGATCGATCTTCTCACCGCTGCGCAGGTCGCGTATTCATCGCCCAACAATGCCACGGTTATATCGATGAGCTTTGGTTCCCCGGATTTCAACGGAGAGCAGCAGTATGACAGCTACTTCTGTAATATCGTTACCGGCAACGGGCAGCCGGTGACGTTCGTAGCGGCCTCCGGCGACGCCGGACACCATCCCGAATATCCATCAACTTCACCCTGTGTCATTGCCGCGGGTGGTACGAACCTGGTTCTAAGTCAGGCTGCACCGCTTGCCAATCCTCTGCAGTTGAACTATGGCACTGAAACCGCATGGTCAGGCAGCGGAGGCGGAGTAAGCACAGGAGAAGGTCAGCCATCATGGCAAAATCCGGCCTGTGCAACCTGGTCAACCACCAATCGATGTGTTCCTGACGTCGCGTCGGTCGCGCACAACATACCGGTATACTGCACGTGCAGCGGAGGTGGATGGAGCACGGTAGATGGTACCAGCATATCCAGCCCGGACTGGGCAGCGCTGCTTACCCTTGTGAACTCGCTGCGCGCCGCCGACGGTAAAGGCCCGCTCAGCCAGGCAGCCTATGACCTTTATCAGTTCTACTACTCTGGAAACTACAGCACATCCTTCCACGACATCACGCTGGGCAATAACGGCAATTGCGGATCGCAGTGCAATGCCGGGCCCGCTTACGATCTGGTGACGGGGATCGGCACCTACCAGGCGAACAACCTGGTCTCGGCCCTGGTGGCCGCTACGGATTAACTTTCAGCTCTGGTTAACAAACAGCGTGGACTGTTTCATTAGTAAGGGAGACAGTCAGCATTGCTCCTGGGGAAGATCAAGCAGCTACTCGTGCTGGTCTGAGTCAAGCTGTTGCCAACAGCCTTACGAGCATTTCTTGCCGCTATTGGGCTGCCACACGATAGCGCCGCCCTACTCTTTCCAGGACTTCGAGGAACAGGTCCCGACGCGGCCGTCAACTGACTGAAGAAGTGAAGCGGCGTGTTCCTTGTTATATGTTTCAGAAAAGTAACCTAGTTTTAATGCTGTATTTAAAGAATACTGCGCGCTTTTGTTTTTCAAAGGTGCCTTGTTGAGTTTGATCTGCGCAGCAGGAGGCAGAAGAGCTTGTCGGTGGGTCGGAGACGAGGCCGCCGTCGGCCGGCTTGGAGAGATAAACGTTGCTGGAGCAGGAGATCGGGAATAGACTGGTGGCCAAAATCTCAGCTTAGGAGCGAGCCATGAAGTCCCGTTTCGTCCTCGCAGCATCCATCCTGCTGCTAACGTTAAAATTGGCGAGCGTCCAGGCGGTCGCCAGCGACAGTACCAATTGCAGCCAGAAGCCCCAGCTCAGGCAAGCCCGGTCGGTGAACCACCATTTGCCAACGGCCGACCCATACCAGACCGCATATAACTACCTCGTGACGTTCTATCCCCGCTGGTTCACCTGGGAGCAGGGCAGTGGCGGTCCGTGCAACATTCTGGTCGGGCCAGATCGCGTCAGCCCTATTTATCAGTCCGTGGTCGCGATCAATGTTGACACCTTGTACGCTAGCACTTTCATTGGAGTGGCCGACGAACCGGTGGTCATAACCATCCCCAACAGCGACGACATCTATTCGGTACTGCACCTCGACCAGTATGGGGCGCTGGTGCCCAATGGAATGTCCGGCATCACTACCCCTGGATTTTATGGAATCGTCGGTCCCAATTGGAACGGGACGTTGCCTCAGGGGATCGTTCGCGTGGATGTGCCGTACAACTTTACCGAGTTGCTGTTCCGCGCCGACAAATACTCGCCCCAAGGCCAAGACATGACGCAAGAGGCGGAGACGTTTCGCCGCCACGTTGTTGCGCAAGGGCTCTCCGGTTTCCTGCAGCACCCAGGCGTAGGCGCTACCGTGATCAAGCCGGAAAGAGAAGGGTTCGATTTTCCTTTCAAGACCTTTGCGGACGGATTGATTTCCCTCGATCCCTTAGTATTCCTGCGCCAAATGCAGGAGGCAGTGGCATCTCCCACCACTCAGCCATTGTCCCAGAACGAGCAGATGCTGTCGGACACCTTCGACGCGCTGTTCGCTGACCCGGCTCAACATCCGCAATTGGCGGCCGGGGCTCAGGCGGGCCATCAGGCGCTTGTCAACAACTACCTTTCGCACCAGATTATCGCGACCTCGACCTGGATCAACTTCATCGACATGGCCAACTGGGATCTCTCGACATTTCAGGGATACCTCGATCGGGCGTCGATCACGGAGTACATACAGTACGGCAACAACCACGAGGCTGCTGCCTACTTTCACACCTTCCTTGACACCAATCGCCAGCCGCTGAACGGAAGCTCACATAGCTATACCCTGACGTTCCCCAAGGGCCAGCAACCGGAGGCGAAACGTTTCTGGTCGCTGACGGCGTACACACCCCAAGCCATAGAACTGGTCCCCAATGACGCGGACAAGTATGTGGTGGCGCGCTACACGCCGGGCCTGGTGACGGCACAGGATGGTTCGGTGACCATACTGATGTCCACCACTCTTCCGCAGGGTTTCCCGGAACCTAATTGGCTGCCCGTACCGTACGGGCCGTTTAACGTCATGCTTCGCGACTATGGACCGGAAGGTAGTGTGGCCGACGGCACTTACGTCCCGCCGCCCGTCGTGCCGCAATAGAGTCTTTCGAGCTAAACCCTGGTACTGGAGGACTCAGACTCATCGGCGGGTGCCGACCCACCCAACCTTCCGCTGGTTGGGTGGGAGAGTTTCATCCGTCCTGTTGGTCGTCATGCGCGATTCTTCATCGACCGATGGATTGTAATTCTTTCTATTTTCCAGCTCACTCGCATCCCAGAACGTCCCACCCAAACAAAACCGGCTTGGGTGGGCGCCCCGCTAAGAAGAATGGCCGCTTCGATAGCTCAACCTAGACACCTCAAATCAGGCTCTGCCATCATGAGGACATGCTGACAATTCGTCGCGCTCAGTCCGGCGATCTTGATGCCATCTGGTCGATCCTCGAACCCATAATTCGGGCAGGTGACACCTACACTCTGCCGAGAGACTTGAGCCGAGAAGGTGCGCTCACCTATTGGTGTTCAGAGGACCATGAAGTCTTTGTTGCGGAAGATGATGGTAGGGTTCTCGGCACCTACTTTCTGCGAGCCAACCAGCGGGGTGGAGGTTCCCATGTGGCGAATTGCGGATACATGACCGCGCCAACGGCGACGGGGCGTGGAGTGGCTGGTGCGATGTGTGCTCATTCTCTTGAACGTGCGCGCGAGCGAAACTTCAGGGCGATGCAGTTCAACTTCGTTGTCAGCGTTAATGATCGCGCCGTCCGGCTCTGGCAGAAGCATGGCTTCGACATCGTAGGTCAGCTTCCGAAAGCATTCCTGCACCCAGAGCTAGGTTACACAGACGCTTATGTGATGTATCGCGAACTCTAGTGACGCGGGGTGCACCACTTATTTCGCGGTGTGTGGAAATGAGTGGGGGAGCATGACCAACATAACCAGGTTCCTCCCGGCCTCATGGTAAGATCGCGGGTGCGTAAAGGGCGCATCCGGTCCGCGGAAAGGACAGAAGTCCACCTGGTCGTCACAACCTCGTTCCACGAACTTACTTTCTGCCCGTCAATGCGGACCTCGGGCCTAAGAGAGGAAGTTCGCCATGCCGGTAACACCCCTTCCATCGAAGCCCAACCTCGAGCACCTCAAGTATCAAGCCAAAGACTTGCTGAAAGGACATGCTGCCCGCAATCCCGGAGTGGCCCAGCGGATCCGAGAATTTCATCCGCGCTTCGCCAGGGCAACCGATGACGAAATCTTCGCTGCGGACCTTCGCCTCACAGACGCGCAGCTTGCGATTGCGCGCGAGTCCGGATTCGCGAGTTGGGCCAGGCTGAAACGGCACATTGAAGGGCCCACGCTCTCCGGCCAGCTGAATCTGCCTCATCATGAGCGGATTGAAGATGCCACATTTCGCCGTGCTGTGGAGTTGCTCGATGCCGGCGAGGTGGCAGGTTTGCGCGCCCACCTCAAGCAACATCCGAAGCTGGCGCAGCAGCGCGTCGTGTTCGAAGGCGGGAACTATTTTCGCAATCCAACGCTGTTGGAATTTGTGGCGGAGAATCCGGTTCGACGTGGCACTTTGCCGCCGAATATCGTGCAGGTCGCCCAGGTCATTCTCGAGGCCGGCGTGGAACGATCCGCATTGGACGAGACACTCGGGCTGGTCTGCTCCGGCCGCGTGGCGCGCGAATGTCGCGTGCAACTTCCGCTCATCGATCTGCTGTGCGATCACGGAGCGGATCCTGACAGCGCCATCCATGCGGCGGTTGCGCATGGCGAGTTTGAAGCTGTGAATGCTTTGATTCAGCGCGGCGCTCGGATAACGCTGCCCGTAGCCGCGGCTTTGGGCCGCACCGACGAAGCGCGCCGCTTGATTCCAAGCGCTGATCGTGAGAGCCGCCATCGCGGGCTGGCCCTGGCGTCACAGTTTGGTCACGTTGCGATCGTTCGAGCGCTGCTTGATTCCGGCGAAGATCCATCCCGCTACAACCCGGTCGGGCTTCATTCCCATTCGACTCCGTTGCATCAGGCCGCCCTGGCAGGGCACGAGGACGTGGTCCGCCTCCTCGTCGAACGAGGTGCAGACTTGGACTTGAAAGATACTCTCTGGCAAGGTACCCCAGCCGATTGGGCAAGACAGGAAGGCCAAGCGGGGATCGAGGCGTTCCTGCGTTGCCAACAGACACACAGCAGGAAGCTGGAGTAAGAGACCGTTTGGGGAGAAGCTAGGTCCGAGTTGCCGGCGGCCCGGAAGTATCATAGGTCGAGGAGCAGGGAGCCGTGAGCATGCGTCAACCCAAGGTTCACACTCAACTCGGCCGGGCCGCGGTGCAGATCTTTGCCGCCAACGATCGCATGAACCAGGTGTTGATCGAGCATCTTGATCCTGCCGCCTGGAGAGCCCAACCGCCGGGCAAGGTGCGCAGCATTGCGGCGATCTTCACCCACATGCACAATGTGCGCACGAAGTGGGTCAGGCTTACCGCGCCGCACCTGAAGGTTCCAGCACAGCTCAACCGCACGCACTGCACGCCGCAGCAGGCCCGCGCGGGATTGGCGGAGAGCGCGGCTCGCTGCGCGGAGATGCTGGCGGAAGCGTTCGGCGGGGGCGGGGGCCGCGTCGAGAAATTTCTCAGAGACGGCTGGGCCAAGCCTTGGCCGGTTGGCCCGGAAATGCTGTGCTACATGCTGGCTCACGAAGCCCACCATCGCGGGCAGGTGCTCATGCTGGCGCATCAGCTCGGATTCCCGTTGCCGACCGAGGTGGCGTCCGGGATGTGGAATTGGGAGAAGCTGTGGAAGGAGTGCGGGTCGCCGGGCGGCCCCGGCTGGGCGACCCGTAAGGACGCCGAGGGGCAAGGGCCGCTAGCGAGAAAGCTGACGCAGCATCAGCGCAGCGAACTACAGTCGCATTTTATTGGGGCTCAGCCCCGGTTTTGCAGCCCGTCTTGGCTGGGCCTGAAGCCCGGTTGGCTTTGTCCGCCCTGATCGCCGGACTAAGTCCGGCGCTTCCACCGCGGTTGACGGTCGCATGTTTGCTGGAAGCCGGCAATGATGGCCTACTGCTTGTTCTCCATCTTCTGCATCATCTGCTGGCGCTCCTGGGCGCGCATCTCTTGCCACTTCTGATATTGCTCAGGCGTGAGGATCGGCTTCAGCTTGGAGTCGGTGTCCTCGGCGATCTGGCGCATCTTCATCGCCTTCTGCATCGGCGGCAGGGAAGTGTCGCTCTTCAGCGCCTGCAGCTTGGGCGCCTCGTCCTTCAGGATGGGCAGGATCTGCTGTTTCTGTGCCGGGGTCAGTTGCAGCGCTGCCGACATCTTCTGCAGCTTGGCCGCGACTTCAGACTTGTCGGGCTGGCTGCCCATGGTGCCCTGACTCATGTTGTCCTGGGCGGAGATAATCGGTGCGCCGAGGGCTACGGCCAGCAGCAGTGCAAGAGTGGTTGCAGCGAATTTCGTCACAGGTTCCCTCCTGATGATTTCCTGATTGATGGTGTTGTTCCTCAGACGAGATCGCACTCAGGACAACAGCGTTTCCTCTTATTAGTCCAATCGCGGGCGATGGACCGGGCCGAGGGCCGGTGAGGATTATACTCATTCCCGGCCGCGCCACGGATTCACAAACACGAACACCGACCCTGAGCCAAAGTTGGTGACGGCAAGATCGGCGCCACTCGTGGCCGATGGCTTGATCGCGAAATTTCCAGCGGCGACAGCGACAGGGCCGGATCCTGCGCCATAAGTTCCCTGGGTATAGAACTCGCCATTGCCGAGGCCGGCCAGAATGAAAACCGTGTCGTTCAAACTACTGACGACGGCCAAATCAAGCTTGCCGTCGCCATTGAAGTCGGCTGCGGTCAGGGCCGCGATTCCAAATCCGCCTTCGTAGTCAACGTTAGCTTGCAAGCTGCCGTCGCCGTTTCCCAACAACACGGAGACCCTGCCATAGATGTCAAGGTTGGTAGCGGCGGCGAGATCGGCCCGGCCATCGCCGTTGAAGTCGGACGCCACCACGCACGCCGGGTGGGGACCGGTCGGGTAATCGGTGTTGCCAGAGAATGTGCCGTCGCCACGGTTTATCAGCACGGAAAGCAGTCCCGGACCATAGCCTTTCACCGGCGCCGCACTGTCGGCGACGACGAGGTCCGGCTTGCCGTCACCATTCATGTCGACCGCAATCACAGAAGCAGGCCCGGGTCCGGTGTCGTATGTGGCAGAGTTCAGGAAGTTGCCGTTGCCCTGATTAAGCAGAATAGAAACGGTATTGTCCGCCAGGTTGGCGACGGCGAGATCAAGTTTGCCATCGCCATTGAAATCGGCCACAGCGACACTCTGTGGGCCGTTACCCACGGAATAGGTGCCGGCCGGTAAAAAACTGCCATTGCCCTGGTTGATCAGGATGGAAACCGTGTCGTCGCCGGCATTGGTTACGGCGAGGTCAAGCTTGTGGTCGCCGTTGAAATCGCCGGCCGCTACCGCGGTTGGCTGACTGCCGGTGGCATAGGTTGCGGTAGGCACAAAAGTACCGTCCAGGTGGCCGGAATAGATGGTTACGGTACTGTCTTCATAATTCGTAACGGCCAGGTCAGGCCGGCCATCGCCATCAAAATCGCCGACAGCTATTCCGTAAGGACCATGGCCCGCCCGATATACGCTACCTGACGGAAAGCTACCGTTGCCGTTACCGAGAAGCACAGAAGCCCGAGGCACATCGCCGTTGGTAAATGCCAGGTCAAGGTTGCCATCATGGTTAAAGTCGGCGGCGACGATGGATACCGGGTTGTTGCCGGTCCCATAGGTTATTGCGCTTTGAAATGAACCATCACCTTTGCCGAGGAGAAGAGAAACTGCGCCGCCTCCTTTGGCGCCGGCGCCGGCAGTGACAACAATATCGGGAATATGGTCCTTGTTGAAGTCGCCTATAGCCAACTGGCTGGGTCCAAAAGCGACTGGATAGTCAATCCTGCCTGCAAAGGAACCGTCGGCCTTGCCGAGAAGAATAGAGACCGTATTATCGGCGGCATTCACCACGGCCAGATCCGGAATGCCGTCATGGTCGAAGTCTGCTGCCGCAATCCATGACGGCCCCTTACCGGTGTTATAGGAAACGGGTAGTTGAAAAGTACCGTTGCCCTGGTTTCGCAGAATGGAAACGGCATTGGTGCCACCCAGAGAAACGTAGTTAGTGACGGCAAGACTGGACACTCGGCCAGCGGCCAGAGTAATGGCTGTAAGATGGCCTACTCCTGTACCAGCGGGATAGTCTCCACCGTGCTGGAAGGTACCATCGCCCCGGTTGAGGAAGATGGACACGGTGCCGGGAACAGGTTCGACGGTAGTAATGGCATTGGCTACGGCGAGATCAATCTCACCATCGCCGTCGAAGTCGCCGATGACTACCGCGACCGGGTCCGTTCCGGTGGTGTAGGAGACGGCAGCCTGAAAGGTGCCATCGCCGCGGTTCAGCAATACGGATAACGATCCCGGCCCGCAGGAGTTGTTGCAGTTCTGGTTGGTCACCGCCAGGTCCGAGCCTGCCGTCGCCATTGAAGTCGCCTACCGCGATAGCATTGGGGCTGGAGCCGACCGCATAGTCGGCGCTTTTGGCGAAGCTGCCATCCTGTCTGCCGAAGTAGATGGAGACGGTGCCATCGCCCTGGTTGACCACGGCGAGATCAGGGTTTCCGTCGCCGTTGAAGTCGGCGGTGGCCATGGCAGCAGGAGCATTCCCGGTGGCGAAATCCGCTCTGCCGAAGACGAATGGCTGCCCGGCATTGGCATGTCCCACACTCAGAGACAACACACCCAGCACCAGGAAACGAATGGTTTTCATCGCGAAGACGTGTACCCCCAGCTGTATTTCCCGGTTGTGAGAAAGGTGGTTGAGATATACGTCAGGGGTAGCCGGTAGTCAAGCAAAACTTCGCCCTGCGTTGCTGAAAAATATCTTCCATCGCAGGCCAAGATTGCTCTTGCTCGTATGTGACGTGTGTAGTAGCTTGTCCGACGCAGGGGCGCAAAGGAGAGAGATGTTCAAGAAGCTATTCGTGTTCCTTGCCTTGACTATCACACTGCTGGTTTCCTCTATCGCATCAGCTCAAGTTCGAACCCATTCCCCCGAGGCTGCGGCGGGCGACTCAATCGCGATCCAGCCAACCTTGCAAGTCAATCACGTATTTATTGTGATGGAGGAAAATCATAGCTACAGCGACGTGATCGGCAATCCCCAGATGCCCTACCTGAATAGTCTGGCCAAGGCCTACTCTTCTGCGCCGGGATACTATGCCGACACCCATCCATCCATCGGCAACTACTTCATGCTGACTACCGGGCAGATCATCACCAACAACGATGGCTATATGGGCACAGTCACGGTGGACAATGTCGTTCGCGAGCTGCTGGCGGCAGGGAAGACCTGGAAGGAATATTCGGAGTCTATACCGTACCAGGGATACTATGGCGGCGATAGCGGCGAGTATGCCGAGCGCCATAATCCTTTGTCGTATATGTCGGACGTTCGCAACGATCCGCAGCAGCAGCAGAACCTGGTGCCGTTTACGCAACTGGCCACCGACATTGCCAACCATACTTTGCCAAACTATGGATTCATCGTTCCCAACCTGCTGCACGATGCGCACGACGGCACGCTGGCGCAGGCGGATGCCTGGCTGCAAGCCAACATCGCGCCGCTGCTGGCCAGTCCCGATTTCAACACTCCCGGCGGCGGGCTGCTGATTATCACCTTCGACGAGTCGGAGGACAGCGACACCCAGTTCGGCGGCGGGCACGTCGCCTGGATTGCCGTCGGCCCCGATGTCCGGCAGCACTTTCCGCCGGGGGGCGCGCAGATTCCGATTGTCGTGCTCCAGCATGAGAGCACATGCCGCTTCATGCTGTCGCTGGCCGGAGTCTCGGTCTTCCCGGGCGCCGCGGCCGACGCGACCATCATGACCATGTTCCTGGCAGATTGAGGGAGTCTCAGTGTGGGCCGAAGGCGATTCTGGTCAATGATCATGCGGCCGCCAGAGGGTCCCATGATCATGCGCCGCCACATGGTCCTGTTACGGGTTGTAGCGGGCCAGCCAGGCCGCTATCTCGCGGAAGAGGTCCTGGCGCTGCTCCCACAATGTGGGAAAGTGGGGCGAGCCGGGATAGGTGACCATGCGAGTGGTCTTGCCGCGCGCCGCCAGCACCTCAAACAGCTCGCGTCCCTGATAGGTGGGGACGCGCTCGTCGGCCGCGCCGTGCAGAATGAGCAGCGGCGTGGTCACGCCCTCCGAATGCATGACCGCGGAAAACACCAGAAATGCGTCGGGATCCTTGTCGGGCCAGCGGGCGTCGTAGTCGGT
This sequence comes from uncultured Acidobacteriaceae bacterium, assembly GCA_963735855.1. Lineage (GTDB taxonomy): Bacteria > Acidobacteriota > Terriglobia > Terriglobales > Acidobacteriaceae > Bog-257. The sequence goes on along the minus strand of CAVTMW010000009.1, from coordinate 101,389 downwards.
CTGCTGCACGTCGCTGGTCCACATGAAGCTGAGCCAGTCGGTGATGCCCGCGCCCTCGATGGCGGCCTTGTAGCGATGGGTCTGGGTGACCGTCCACGAGGTCATGAAGCCGCCCGCGCTCCAGCCGAACATGGCCAGGCGATTGGGGTCGGCCCAGCCCTGGGCGATGGCGTAGTCGGTGGCGCTGTCCACGTCGCGATAGGCGCGATCGCCGAAGTGCTGGTAGATGGCGCTCATGAAGTCGGTGCCGTAGCCGGTCGAGCCGCGGTATTCCGGCTGCAGGACGACATAGCCCATGCCGGCGAAGGTCCGGATAAAGCTGCTGAAGTGGAGGAAGTCGTTGGACTCCGGACCGCCGTGCGGCACCACCAGAAAGGGATAGCGCCGCCCCGCCTGGTAATCGGCGGGGAAGGTGGCGATGCCCTCCAGGGCGATGCCTTCCTTGCTGGTCCAGTGAACGACGCGGACCTCTCCCAAGGCGATCTTGGCGACTTGATCTTCGCCTTCATGGGTGATGCGCTCGAGCGCCTGGCCGTGAGCGATGGCGACGTTGGAAGGGTGTTGGGGATCGGCGACGGTGAAGGCCTGCACCTCGGGAGCGGGCGCGATCTGCGGCGAGAGAGGGCCGTTTTCAATCGAGCCTTCGGGCCATTTGTAAACCGCAGACAGCGAACCGTCGCGGAAGGTGTCCACGTCCGTCTGGACGCCGCGGGCCACGAGCACCCAGGCATTTCCGTTGGCGTCCACCGACAACTGCAGCGCGGTGCCTTGCAGGCTGGGGGTATGGTCCATGGGAGTTCCGCCAGCGGCCGCGACGGTCCAGACATGCTCGGTGGTGAGCACGGGCGAGGTCGTGCTGAGGAAGGCGAGGTCTGAGCCGCCGTTGATCCAGCCGATCCCGCTGGCTACGTTGTCGAGGGTGGCGACGTGCCGCGGACCGCTTGCAGTGCACACGTCAAGAAACGAGCGGACATCGTGAAAGCCGATCTTCGGCGTCAGCGACAGCACGGCAAGGGAAGTGCCGTCGCGCGACCAGGCAACTTCGTTGATGTCCCGCAATGTGGGACACCACCACGCGCCCCCAGAGCCGTCGGCGCCGATTACGTAAAGACCCGTGGGCTCGGCCTCGATCACGGTATGCACGTCGGCCAGCGGATCGGGAAGCCGCGGGTCCGCCAGGATCGCATAGTGTGCGCCATCGGGAGAGATCACGGCGGAATGAACGCCTCGCGGCAGGGCGGTCAGCGGGACAGGAGTAGCGGCGGCAGCAGCGGCAGTATTGGCGGGGGCCAGCGCGAGGGTGGCCAGTTGCCCCATCTTGTTGACCTCGTAAATGCCAAACAGAGCGGCGCCATCGCGGGTGAATCCCGCGGGCTTGAAGGAGTGGGGAACATTGAGGTGGCGGGACTCGCCGCCGGCAGCCGGGATGAGGTCCCACTCGGTGTTGTCCGGGCCTTTGGACGCCCCGAACTGGACCTGATAGAGAACGGTCTTGCCATCGGGCGAGACGGCAACGGCTTGCGCGTGGTGCATGCTGGCGGAGTCGTCGAAGGTGAAAGGATGGCGCGCGCTTTGAGCGGCCGCCGGGAGCGACACCGCGAATAGAAGAAGGGAAACCAACACCAGATTGCGCATAAGATTTTTCTCCAGACGACAGCAGCATAACAGTGCGGCGCAAGCCGTTCTAATCTTCCTGCTACCGGATTGCGAGTAACACGGAGTCAGCAGTAGTACTGTGCGTCCTTTCCCGCAGACGAACTTCTCGCTAGGAATCCTTGCAACCGAAAACAATCTCGGCGCTACGGCGAGGCGAATCGGTGTAAGATGGGTGCCGCTTTTCGGGGTACCAGGGGCGGTCTAGTCTATCCAAGCTGAACTTGAGGAGGGTTCTGTCTCGTGACAACGCGTATTGCTTCGCTCGCGATTCTTTGTTTGATGCTGGCTGCGGTTCCCGCCGCGGCGCAGGTGCTGTACGACAATGGCCCGATCAACGGCACCACCGATGCCTGGACCATCAACTTTGGCTTTGTCATCGGAAACAGCTTCACGCTGCTGAACAACTCCACGGTCGGCGGTCTTAACTTTGGGGTGTGGGAATTTGCGGGTGACGTGCTGACCTCGGTGGATTGGTCCATCACCCAATACCCAATTGGCGGGACCACCTATGGCTCCGGTACAGCCAGCGGGAAGAACTTGACGGACAAGTACATTTCCGTCAACCAGTACGGCTACGACATTGACATGATCACGGTGACCGGCCTGAACGTGAGCTTGAACAGCGGCACCTACTGGCTCAACCTGCAGAACGCGGTGGTGCCCAGCGGTAATCCGGTGTACTGGGACGAAAATAGCGGCGCCGGCTGCACGGGCGACGACGGCAAGGGCGGCGGCTGTCCGTCGGAGGCTTCGGGCGGCGGGCTGGGGACGGATCCCTCCGAGTCATTCGACATCAACGGCACCAACGGCGGCAGCGGCAGCACGCCGGAACCCAGCAGCGTCGTGTTGTTAGCCACGGCACTCGTGGGCGCAGCCGGCTTGCTGCGGCGCAAGTTGTTTTGAATTAGTTCGGACTCGACCGAGGGAGGTCAGAGCAATGAAAACGCGTATCGTTCTGCTCGCCATTCTTTTTTTGGCCTTGGCGGCTGTTCCCGCGTCGGCGCAAGTCCTCTATGATGATGGCCCGATCAACGGCACGGTGGATGCCTGGACCATCAACTTTGGATATGTCCTCAGCGACAGCTTCACGGTCCCCGTGAATTCCACAGTTACCGGATTGGTGTTCGGGGTATGGGAATACCCGGGAGATACCCTAACCTCAGTGGACTGGGAGATTACCCAGTACGAGCTTGGGGGGACGGTGTTCGGCTCGGGCACCACCAGCGGGAAGAACTTGACGGACCAGTTTATCTCCGTCAACCGGTATGGCTACGATATTGACCAGATCACCGTGACCGGGCTGAATGTAAGCCTGGCCAAGGGCGGGGAATACTGGCTGAGCTTGCAGAATGCAGTGGTGCCCAGCGGCGACCCAGTGTATTGGGACGAGAATAGTGGCCCATCGTCTGCTTCCGAAAGCGCAACGGGTACGTTGCCTGCGGAATCGTTCCAAATCATCGGCACGAGCGGCGGCGGCGGGAGCACGCCCGAGCCCAGCAGCCTGATGCTGTTGGCTTCTGGAGTAGTGGGAGTAGCAGGCCTGCTGCGGCGCAAGCTGTTCTAGAGCGGCTCCATACCTGGGGGCGCGGCGCGGGTCAATCGGTGATTAGCGATGTAAGGGTTGATGTCTCAGTGTGAAATCGGGGAGAGAGGCGAGTTGGGAGAAATTGTGCTCCTGGCGCGCTGCGGCACTACAGCATCACACCTGTTCGGTGAGGGCGGTCACAGACAGCGATGCACCGCGTGGCGGATACTGGTTTCGCGAATGTGGTAGGTAGCCCGCAGTAGGGAGATGAGTCTTCCCGGACCCGTGTCTCCTCTGCGGGCTTCTGTATGTTCGGTTGACCATCTCCGGGTGACGCAAGTCACCGACAGCGATTCACCATCCGGCGATACTAGCGGACAACGTAAGCGGATTATTCGGGCCCGCAGGAACCGTCCGAATTGGAAGTGACCCATCCCTCGGGCTTCTGTGAAGGTGCGGTAATGAGCAAACAAGAGTCTCCCGACCAAAACCCACAATTCGCCCGCCAATCCGAGCGGGAGAGTATCTGTACTTACTGTTCCCAGACGATCAAGACCGACCGTTATGCTCCACTGGAATACGTCGAGGACATCCATGCGGATGTCTGTTTGTTTCGCGAACCAGTTCGCTACGACAGTTTGTAATTCTTAGCTGCCTGCCCCCGCCTCGTCTCCAGCAGAGCGCGCTCGTGGGAAGATCCTTGTTTCTCGTCAGTGAATGCCCGGCGCCAGAGAGATTCGAGCTGAGCCGTCAGGATGCTGCGCCCGCGCGACGAACAGGTGTAATATGGTTGCCGTTTTTCAAGGTTGGCGGGGGCGAGCAGATGGATGTCGGCAGGAGGTTCCAGCCCATGAGAACGCGCAGCGCTTCGCTTGTCATCCTTATGTTGACCCTGACTGTATTTCCGGCCACGGGACAGCAGGTGCTCTATGATGACGGCCCCATCAACGGCACGACCGATGCCTGGACCATCAACTTCGGATATGTCATCAGTGACACCTTCGAACTCTTGAACAACTCCACTGTGACGGGATTTAACTTCGGGGTGTGGGAGTTCCCCGGCGACACTCTGATCTCGCTGGACTGGTCCATCACCGCCGAGGAAAATGGCGGGAAGTTGTTGGGCTCGGGCACGGCCAAGGGCAATAACTTGACAGACCACTTTATTTCCGCCAACCAGTACGGCTACGACATTGACAAGATCACGGTGGCGGGCCTGAATGTCGGCTTGAACAGCGGCACCTACTGGCTGAACCTGCAGAACGCGGTGGTGCCCAGCGGCGACCCGGTGTACTGGGATGAAAACAGCGGAGCGGGCTGTGGGGGCGACGACGGAAAAGGTGGCGGCTGCCCCTCCAGGCCTTCTGGAAACTTCATCGGGTCAATTCCTCCGGAATCGTTTCAAGTCAGCGGCAGCGTGAACAGCGGGAGCACGCCCGAGCCGGGCAGTTTCATCCTGTTGGCTTCGGGATTGGTGGGCGTGGCGGGGGTGTTGCGGCGGCAATTGTTTTGATGTCTGTAACGCAAGATTGCGAACAGAATCGAGAACCGGTGTCGCCTTAGCGGAGTGAAGGCCCCGCTCAATGCGCCTTTCTTCTTCTGAGCTCCTTTGGAAGCCAGGTACAGTGCCGCTCTAAAGTAACCTGATCGAGAAGCGTCTTAGGCCAAGGCCTCACCCACGTTTCGCCGGAATTCCAAATAACTCCGGAAGCTTCCAGAAGTCGGTAACAACCTCGTCCGGAACACAATCCCCATAAAATGAGCAACCGTACTCTGACGGTTTGTAGATTGTACGCATGCCAACTCGTTTAGCTCCGAAAATATCCCGGAACATATCATCCCCGACAAACACAGCCTCCTCTGGTCGAGCTTCCACTCCCCTAAGCCCCTCTCTGAAGAACTGCATCCCGGGCTTTCGGATCCGAGAGTGGGCGCTAACAAGAAAGCAATCTACAAGGGGCAGAATCGCCAACCTTTCCATCTCGCTCTCTACATAGGCAGTCTGAGCATCAGAGATAATTCCGATCCGGATGTTATAAGCCTTCAAAGCCACCATGGCTTCTTTCGCTCCAGCAAATATCTCGAACCGTTTGACGGCTGATCTCCGAAAAACCCGCATAATCTCCCGCATTCTCTGCCTATTATTTTGGTGAATGAGAATAGGGGGCACTCCGATCTTAAGTCGCTCAAAAGTCTCGGCCCAGACAAGCTCCAAATCAACATCCGGGTATTCCTCCCTGGACTCACCAAGCATTTCGTGAATCACATGGAAGTATGTTTCTCTTAGTTTCTCTGCCGGTGGGTATTGGGTGCTATCGAGCAGCCACGTCGTTGTAAGATAATTTCGTACTGCCTCGAAGTTCTTCAGATCGCTCTCGTCATCCTCAACCGACACTAACGTATTGTAGAAGTCAAAAAAGACGGCCTTTGCATCCGCGAACGGCGGCGCAAGGAACGCTATTTTATGCTCGATTAACCCCCAGACGTTTTTCACCTCATCCAGACACCACTTCTTCACAAGGGGTGACCAGATCCAGGTTCCCTGACTGATAATGAGCAGCCGCCGCCCCATGAAATAAGCCTGAATCCAGGTAAACTGCCGATAGGTAAGCGCAGACTGCTTAAGATGGGCAAAATATTCTCGCAAGAAGTATCCGATGTACGGCTCCGCCAGATAAGAGTTATCAGCGTGGATCATGAAGGATAGCTTTAATTCAGCACAGACCGTTCCGATGTCAGCGAAAGGGGTATCATCATGGAGCGTCTCGATGTCTGTGATCGTAAGTTGTCGGTTCTCCGACGAATAAAGGAGGTTTACCGGTGTTAGTCCGTCGTGAACGAGAGACAGCGACAGGCTCTGCTTAAAGAAGTCATCCTTCGCCCACCGGGAATGCAACGCATAAAGTTGGGTGAGAACCTCACCAAACTCGCCGACTTTCACGAGCATATCAAGAACACGAAGCGGGTCCTTCAGGCTTCGAACGCCTTCCGGGTCCGGTTTCGTGGTTGTTCGTTCGTGCAGACTTACGAGAAACTTCGCCAGCAGCGACAATGCATTCAGCAAATTCTGATTTGTGCCGCTGCGGATGGTAGCAGTTATCACCTCGCTGAGAGCAGCGCTGCCGACGTATTCTTCAATCAGGGCAAAGTGAGGGGATTCTAGCAAGCCAATCAGGCGGGGAATGTTGAAGGAGCCATGGGGAAAAGAGCCCTCGAGCAAATCCTTCTCAGCAAGAGTGTCGAGATTGCTTCTTTCAATATCGTAACGTCGCTGCCGTTCCTCAGTGCTAACCGGGTCTTGCCCAAAACTTTTTACGAACACATCTTGAGGACATTGTTGGCAAATAATATGAAACGCACGAGGCCACTGTGCCAGGCGGTATACTTCAATTGTATGTCCCAGAGGACAAGTTATTTTCTGTCGCACCGCAACAATAAGATCAGCCACCGCATCTTTGAGGTCGCTGTCAGGCAATTTATACCAGTCAGGCATATCTTGTGCTTATTTGCGAGGTGGCTGGGAGGGCGTCATTGCGCTTGAAGAAAAAGGGCAGTCACCTTAGCCTGTCCCGAACTTCAGCGTTAAGGGACCATCTATTTTCAAACTCCGAAAGTTTTTCCATTTCGAGCACGCCCAGGTTATACAGTTCACGCAGCCTGAAATAATACTCCGAGGCTGAAATCGCCAGACCTCGCGTTGGACGCCGCGTTCCACGCACACCCCCATGGCGCTCGTCGTGCCCGTAGGCAACGTGCACTTCTTTACGTATGCGTGACTCGAGAACCCCTTTCTTCTTTCCCTGAGACTCGTGGGTCCGCACGTAAAAAAATAACTTGCGTTGTGTTTCAGATGCTGTGCTAAGCACGGTAACGCGATATTGTAGAGAAGGTAAGGGACGCTCCGTCGCATCTGTTTCTCCTTGCTTGTCTTGGAGAGGTCTAAAATACTCGACGATTGATCTTGCGCATTTGCTCAGGCTGACCATCTGGGGAGCCTGGGTGCTGGGCAATTGCTTGAGCATTTCGATTACACCATCTCTTTGGCTGAGATCACAGGATTGAAGATGTGCAAGAGGGCCGGGAAGGAGCGTGGGCGGGAGTCCACCAAACAAAAGTGGTATGAGCTTATGACCCAAGGCAATGGCACCTCCGGATTCAAACAGTAACCAGGGACGATTTACAGACGAATGGGAGACAAGCAGAAGGGTAGCTTTTGATTGCTTCAGAGTCGCAAGTAGCTTGGCATACCAGTCTGACCCGGGGGTAAGGCTTGAAGGATCAGAAGCAACGAATACCTGAACAGCGCAGGCGTTCTCAATTTCGTCCTTGAGAAATGCCGCGTGATCTTTATGTTCGGTAGAGTAACTCAGGAAGCAGCGGTGTTGAGGCTCTCGGCCTTTCGGATTAGACACCATAGGTGCATTCCCCTCCGCTGATGCTGGTTTGCGGTGTGTCGCGATTGCGGAATTCTATCACGCATGAAAGGTTGCCCGGCAGGCCAGCGTCGCGGGTTTGGGCGCGAGGAAGCTGCTGTTCGCTGAAATGGGCAAAAAGCAGATCCCTCGCGGGGCTAAAGCCCGCTCGTGATGACAAAGATCATAGGGCGGGGTCCGGGATGACAGGGCTACGAATAGCACGATATAGGGTGGCAGAGCTGGCCTCCAGGCCAACTTCTGAGTCACTCACAAAAAAATCCGGGGCTTTAGCCCCGGAAAATCGAGCGACGCATTCGGCGCTTCTTTAGTGACCGTCGAGGCAGCCTTTCTGTCCGCTGCTGTTGGGGTAGCCGGTGCCGGCGGTGTAGGCCGCATTCGACCACTCGCCCTGGATCTTCCACTTGGTGCCGTTGGAGAACGTCACCAGCGGCACGTTGAAGGTCCATGCGCACTTGTCACCGTTCTCCTGGCCACTGGAGTCATACCATGCGCCGGGATTCGCGGGATCGGTACGCGCCTCTGATAGCTCATGCCCGCTGACGTTGGCGATGGCCGCCAGCCCCTGCGAGTGCAGCCCAGAAGTGTCGCCCGGATCGCATCCGGCATCGCCGTCAAGCTTGAAGAAGAACCCGAATTGAACCCGGATGCCATGGCAGGTGCCGACACTGTGATAAGCGCAGTAGCCGTTGCTGCCGCGGGTTTTGTCAACGTACACCGGGTAGTAGCCATTGCCTGATGGGTCGGGGCTGGTGATTTCCTTGCAAACTTCAGCCAGGATGGCGCTGGTGTTATTGCCATTACCAGCCGCGCTGGTATCAATGTATTGGCCGGCGTAGCTGCTGGTAGGTCCCACCTGGCCATTAGAGCCGGTATACTCGTCGCTGGTCTTAGCGTAGTTGGAGTTGCTGAATCCCTGGTACCAGCTGGTCATGCCAGAAATTTTGTCGCCGGGGCTGGTCCAACTGGGTCCCCAATAGATGGCGGTGACGTTGGCGGTAGGCATAATCACGCCACCGTGGTAGGTCATGTTGGGACTTCGCCGGGCCGGCAGCAAGGGCTCGGCACCCTTGGCCCAGTGGATGCCAAGCATGGGTGGCACGCTAGCAGTCTGATCGGTTGAAGTGGCGGCTTCGGTTTGTCCGAAAGCCAGCATCGATGCCATGCTCACTAGAAGTAGCAGGGAAAGCTTTCTCACACGTTCCTCCGGAATAGCTTATTGCCTTTGTATAAGGCCGTCTGTGCCGCAGGACTAGTAGCTCGCTATAGGGGCGTCCAACTCTTCAGACCATACAATTTACGGCACAGGACAAAATTTCAGCGACGATAATTGAATAGAGTACGTGCGGTCAAGGGAAAAGCGACACATTCCTAGCAATGGTTTACAGCACTATAGTGCCACTGCGATGCTTCCGCTGAATATCGATGTCAGGAACCTTTTCGCCTTTGCGTGCGTAACACCCGAGACATTCATCGGAAAGGACGACCATGATCTCGCAATTGCGGGCGGCTTGTGCCCTCGCACTCTTATTGGTGTGTTTCGGGGCGGGCTTTGGTGCCGCGCAGCAAACTCCGGACAACAACGCAGCCAATGAAATGCCGTCAGTAACGACCGTTCCTCCCGCGGCCCAGCCCGGTCCCAACTTCAACGTGGACGCGGCCACCGAAGCTTATATGGCTACCATGCCCGCCAGTGCGCGAGCGCGTTCCGACGCCTACTTTGAAGGCGGCTACTGGCTTATTTTGTGGGACTTTCTGTATGGCGCGGCGATCGCGCTGCTGTTGCTCAACCTACGCTGGTCGGCGCGAATGCGCGATCTGGCCGAGCGCATCACGCGCTTCAAGCCGCTGCAGACCTTGTATCTATTGGGCTGAGTACTCACTTCTTACCTTCGTTCTGGGCGCGCCGCTGGCCATCTATGAAGGCTACGTTCGCGAGCGCCAATACGGACTGGCTACGCAAACCTTCGGCCCCTGGGCATGGGACCAGACCAAGGGACTGATGATCGGCATTGTGCTGGGTGGCCTGCTGGTGATGGCGCTGTTCGGGATCGTTCGCCGCTTGCCGCGAACCTGGTGGATCTGGGGCGCGGTGGTGACCATGCTGTTCTTTATCTTCACCGTACTTATTGGTCCGGTCTATCTGCAACCTATCTTCAATAAGATCACTCGCCTCAACAATCCCAAGGTAACGGAACCCATCCTGAGCCTGGCGCGCGCCAATGGAATTGCGGCGAAGTATGTTTACGAAATTGACGCCTCAAAACAAACTACTCGTATGAGCGCCAACGTCAGCGGCTTCGGCCAGACTATGCGCATCACCTTGAACGACAACCTTCTGCGCCGCGGGTCACCGGAAGAAATACAAGCTGTGATGGGACATGAGATGGGTCACTATGTGCTCAATCATATTTACAAAGACCTTCTACTGTTTTTCCCGATTGTGACTGTGATCACGTTCGCCTTCCTGCGCTGGTCACTGAACTGGTGCCTGGCGCGATGGGGAGAAAAGTGGCAGATTCGCGGCATTGGCGATGTAGCGATTGTCCCCCTGGCAATCTTGCTGTTGTCCATCGTTGGCTTTGTTACCACTCCCATCTTCAACACGCAGACCCGGACCGAGGAACGCGAAGCCGACATGTATGGTCTGAACGCCAGCCGCCAGCCGGATGGCGTCGCGCAGGGCGCCATCCATCTTGGTGAGTACAGAAAGATGAGGCCTGGACCGATTGAAGAGTTTATCTTCTACGATCATCCCAGCGGCTATAACAGGATCCATAGGGCGATGCAGTGGAAGGCGGAAAATCTTAAGCTGTATCAGGGAGCTACTAGCAATTAGCGGCTAGCAACTTGGGGAAGTTCTTTCTCTCCTCGCTGCATCAGGCGATGAGCGCGGTCTTTAGCCCAGCGGGTCGCCTTGCAAAAAATGCCCCGTCACCTGCTGGTAGGCGTCGGAGGTGTGGCGGCCGGCAACGCCGTCCGGATCCAGGTGGATACCGGGAAAAGTATTGAGCGCCTGCTGTAGCGCGCGGGCCGCGTCCGTGGCTTCATTGTCGGAGAACGTTACCGTGCTATCGAACTGCGCCGCCAACTGGGCTGCCGTCATGCTTGGCGGCGGCGGCCGGAGGCGGAGTTGACGCCGCCAGGTTGACCGCCGTAGTGCGTTGCCGACGTCGTAGTCGTAGCCGCAGTCCCCGCGGCCGCCGCCGCCGCGAAGTTCACCACCCCGTTTTGCGCCATCTGAAAAAGTAGGACGGCGGCCCCGCATTGGCTTGACACGGCCTTGGGATCGAACACGTGGTCCGCAATGAACTTCCCGCTGGTGTATTGGTTGGAAAAACTCCACAGATAGGGAGTGTTCAGCGGAGGCGTAAGGCCGCGATAGCCAAAGCCGTTGTAGCCTTCCAGCCGGTACAAAATTGCGGGCAGGCTCCAGTCCGTCTGGTTGACAATGGAGGGCCGGTGGCTGGTAAGCGCGTCGTTCGCGCTCTGTTCCCAGGTGAAGGGTGGCTGCCCATTCGGCGGCCGTCCGGCGGGGTCATGGAAAGTGCGCGCCGTTAGGGGATCGCCGTTGTGGAGGTGGCCGTTGAAATTCAACCCGCATTCCATGTTGTGAATGACGGCCACGAAGAACCACGGAATACCCAGAGGACCGGCCACCGACTGGTAGCGTCCCTGGTTGGGCATGATGCGCCCAATGATGCTATTCACCGTGCCCACTCGCGACGGATTTACCACGCAACTGCTGAACAGGGTTTGATACTGCTGGCGCAAATCGGTGGTAAGTGGAACGCTCATTCGCACTCTCCTTGAAATGGCATATCATCTCACGGGCGCAAGCTGATCGTGACTCTGTCCGAATAGGGCGCGATCGGCTGTCTTGCTCCAGTCCAAATGACCCGGAAGGTCGCGACACAGGCCGCCGGTGTTGACGTGCTTAAGAGCGGAAGCCCCGATATGGTCATCACCGGGATGTGTCCGCAGGAAAATATGTTTCTTTTCAGGCAAGGGAACAACAGATCCCTCGCGGACTGAAGCCCACTCGTGACGACAATTCTCAAGGAGGGTACGTCAACCGAGTCTGTCTTCCTAATGGACCCCCGGCGCCTTTGAACTGTAGGTGCATTGCGGATTATTTGGGTTCTGCACGTAGTCCCAGCCAATCCCCCAATTGGTAGCGTAGTTCGGGTCGGAGCTGTATTGCATTGGGGCAGGCGGCGGTTGGTTCACGTCGTCGAGGGGCTTGAAGTTAGCGTTCAGGGTTATGCCGAAAGCAAAACATCCACCGGTCGGGCAATCAAGGTCCTTGGTGCCCCAATGACAAGGTGAATCGTTAGGGTTGCACTCGCTACCGGGTGTGCAGCCGCAGCTATTCTTTGTTTTGTCCCAGGTGCAATAACTCGCCGGCTGGCAGAAGTTTTGCGTACTGTCCTCGAATACGCTGGCATAGCCCGACAATTTCACCTCAATGGTGACCAGGCCGGTAGTAGGGTTGTAAAACTTCTGGTCCTTAGGGTTGGGAAAGAGAAACTGCGGGTCACCGTTCTGCGGCGGGACGAATTGGTAGGCGGCGTCAGGGAAGGTCACTCGGTACGGCTTGATCGAGTTTGTGACGGTCTGCGGATCCAGGTTCTTACCCACAAACATCTGGTAGATCTGGTCCATGCTGCTCTTGCCATAGAGGAAGTACGTGTAGTAGGTCTGATTGGGTTGAAAGATACTCCACTCCGTGGCCCCAGTCTTCAGTTGCGTCGCCTGGCTGATCTGATCGTCAATGTAGTAAACGCCATGATTGACGGTCAGGGTGCTGCGCTGCCCGGTGCCCTGCCCCATCATGAGGATGAACGGCAGGTGGAAGTTGGGATCGTGGCCGGTGTACTTCGTCCACTCAGCGTCGGTTAGATACTGGCGATACAAGGGCACGCCATAACAGGCTTGGTTTCCGCTCGCGGAACCACAAGCCGGTCCCCAGGCGCAATACGCGTTCTGGGTACTTGTGTCGCAATCCTTGGCCACGGGCAAATTCACCCGGCAGCCCGCGCCGCCGATGCCACACTTTGCGATGGTCGCGGTGGTGATGTACTCATAGGGGCTGGTATTCGCCGTTCCCGGCGGATTGGTGTCGGCATTGCCTTTGTCGTGAACGTCAGAGGCGCACTCCACCGTCACCGTGGGCGCGTTGAAGAAGGGGTCCTCGTTCACCGAAATCGTCTCCCGTGTCGCACCGCTTCCCAAGTCGGCCAACAGGCCGGTCAGCGAGCCGTCATCGTCATTCAACACCGTCTGGCGATCAATATCGGTGAAGTTCGAGAACATGTCGGCGGAGTTGTAGGTGCAGTAGCGCATCTTCACCGCGCCGGCATTGGTCTGAAAGAAAGTTCCGGGCTCAAACTCTGGCTCAATCACGAAATGCCGAATTCCCACGTTGTGAAAGAACAGATTGTCGGAATGGAAGGCGGGCGGATAGAAGAAGCCGTTGGACTGCTTCCAGGCTATGGCCGCGTTGGGCAAATAACAGGTGGGATTGGCGGGATTGCTGGCAGGATCGGCGGGCAGCCCCAGCTCAAGCCCGTACAGGTACTTGAATGAAGGGCAGGTCTGCTGCGTTCCATTTACAGTGCAAGCTGAGCCGTTACCAAGAGCGTTGACGGGGATGTCAAGATAGGCATTCCGTTCCTGGTAAGACGGGCCATCGTAAATGTTGACCATTCGCTGGTTCCCGCTGAAGGCGTCAGTCGGGTAGGTGATGCCCTGAGCGCCCGACATACAGAAGGGCACGCCGGGAGGCGCCGGCTGGTCGCACTGTAGACCCTTGGGATTGAACGGCCCCGCGCTGGAGGCATAGGCATTGTCGGGCTGGCCGCCCGTGGCCGTCAACTGGGTGTTGCCTACCAGGGCGCTCTTGCGTAAATCCGACCAGAAGCCTTGCGCGATATCCGACCGGGTATAGCCACCACCGGTAACAAAAGTGATGCCGCCCTGTTGCACGTCGGTGATGGCGCTGTTTTCCACAAGGAACCACCACAGGCGAAGCCAAAGCGCAGAAAAGTTCTTTTCTGCCCAATTGAACGAGGAGGTGTAGCGCTCCAGAGTTGTGACCGCACAAGTCGCCTCCGATCCGAAAGCCCCGGTGCAAGGAGGGTTGGTGAGGGTGTTGGCGCAATTCGTCATGTCGGTGCATAGCGTGGACTTTCGCAGACCGCCAAGGTAAGGATAGTAGGGGTCGGCCCCCAATGGCCCCTTGGGAGGAGCGGCGGGGTTATCGATCCCCAGCAACGTGCCCGAGTTCGGTATGTTACTGACGCCGTTGCAAGCACTCGCAATACCGATATTGATGAACGACTCCATGGCACTCGAGCAGGAGTTGCCAACAAACTTTTTCAGCGGAGTAAACCCGGACTGATCGATCACGAAGCCAGGCTTCCCGACGAAGGGAATCACCAACTGCTGTCCGGCATAACCCTCGAAGAATTCGTATTGCGAGGGACCGCTGATGCCGCCCGGCAGCAGCCAGTAGCAGGCGCCGCAGGTTCCCGCCGAAGAAGCAAAGTTGTACTGGAACTCGTTCCAGCCATTCATGATCCAGAATATGGTCGGGCTTTCCCAATCGGAGTGGTAGGGATTCGGTGCGCCGTAGTCCTTGGGTTCCGCCAGAATCCCCGGGACACTGCGATTGTTCTGGGCGTTCGCCACCGCAGCGCGCGCAAAGACCCCGAGGTTGGTGTTCAACACGTTATCGGCCTCAGTCCCGTCCTCCAGATAGAATCCGTGACCAATTGACTTGTAGCCCACGTTCCGCGCCAGGGTCACGCCCTGCGTGGCGTGGATGGTGATCCAGCGGGTCATCGAGTCCCACACCGATGAATCCTTGACATAAGTGTTCTTGGGCACCTGGCGCGCCATGTGGAAGTGCACCGGATAGTGTCCCTTGGCTCCGCCCTGTCCCAGTTGATAGAACTCGACGCCCTGGACCTGGTACGACAGGAATCCCTGGAGTGCGAGGCTGTGGCCGCCATAATATCCGCTACTGAAGGGAAGGCCGGCCTTGCTGCCATCGGAGACAATGCGAATGCTGCGGGTCAACAAACCAACCGCGGCGCGCATGTCAATATTACGGTCCGCGGGCTTCTGTCCCGGAAGCAGGTCTGGCCCAATGGAACATGTGGTGGAACCATCGGGCGGGTCCTGGCAGGGAACGCCCGCCAGGGAATAGGTCTGGCCCCAGTGCGGGTTCATGACCTTGCCCACCAGGTTGACGGTCGAGCCGGTGACGCTGGACACCTGCATCTGCTCCGCGTGTCCGGGCAGATAATCGGTCGAAGTCACAACAATGTTGTCGTTCTGCATCCAGTCAGTGACCGGATTGCCGATTTGAAAAGAACTCTCCGCTCCGCCACCCTTCAAGGTGCTGTTCAGCCGCTGCCAGCTGCTGCTGAGCACGGAGGGGTCGTTGTCGTCGCCGCCCTGCGCGCCTTTGTAGCCGCTGAGGTTGATGGTGCCCCCGTAAGAGACTGCCAGTACCTTGTGTCCGAAATACGCAGGCGACGCATCCTTGGAGTCGAAGACGGCGTATTGATAGAAGCAGTCATCCACGCCGCCGGGCAGCAGGGTGGGGGGATCGATTTGCGAGGTTTTCGTACACTTCATCGGGTGTGCGTGTACGACCAGAGAAGCGTTTGAATTCCAGACGTCGCTCGGGCTAATGGGAACCCCGCAGGTGGGGTCCTGCACCAAGTTGCTGCCGCTGTCAAGCTTCTGACAGGTAACGCCGGGGTCGCCCGGATCGCCATAAAGATGGATGGTCAGAGTTTCGCCGTTGGCGCCGATGCCCGTGGCTTGCAGAGTGCCGCCATTTTGCACCAGGATGTTGGCGGCGTAAAAGTCCATGGTGGCGTTATTGAACATCAGGGCAGCCGTTTTTCCGTTGGGCATGCCATCGCCAAAGATGTAAACGTTGTGGAAGTTGTAGGTCTTTGAAACCTTGCCATCCACCGTGCAGCTCGTTCCCGGACCGATAACCAGGTCGGGGCCCTGGGTTCCCAGCGGAGGGCCGGCATCGAGGATGCCGCCCTTACAGACGTCGATGTCCGCGAGCGCAGTGGAACACAATGCGGTGACGACGGCGAGCACAGCAACGGTCGTGGCCAGGAAAACGCTTGCTGATTTCACGATGCGTCTAAATGTGTGGAGTGATTTCTGCCAGGAATGCATCTTGAACCTCCCCCCCGTTTGGGCAGCTAGGTGGACCAGCGGACACGCAACGATTGTTGCTTAATTACTGTTGCATTCAGAATCTGATTGTTGCGGCACCCGGATGGTGGGGCAGAATAATAGCACAAAGCGTCTACTATCACTCTATTAATTTTGTGAATATTGCGGCGCGTGGCCCAGTAATGGGGGGTTACCCCCAAAATGGCGAGCCACTCGCCAGGCCTGAGTCGTAGCCAGTCGCCTAGGTTACGCCAGTAGCTCGACAGCGCCACTACCCAGGTCGTAGTAGCCCGCGACGACTCTTACTTTTCCATCTTTTGTAAGTTGCGCAACCACGGTCGATGCTTCGCGCAATAGGGTCGCCTGGATCTGGGCATTTGCCTTGGCCGCCGCTTCGAGACTCGATCCACCCTTATCCACGCCCGGCTGGATGTGAGGAAACAGAGAGCTGATCTGACCGGGTACCTCTTTGCCCTGCATCGTGGCTTTCACCGCTCCGCAGCCGGAGTGTCCCATGACAAGAATTACTTTCGTGCCCAGGACCGCGGCCCCGTATTCGAGGCTGCCGATGATCTCGGGCGTGATTACATTTCCCGCGACTCGGGTCACGAAGATGTGTCCGATACTCTGATCAAAAACCAACTCCACTGGCACGCGCGAGTCGGCGCAGGACAATACCGCGGCGAATGGCTCTTGTTTTTCGACGGTGTGTTGTTTGAGGATGGCCAGGTCATGCTCAAAGGAAGTCAGCTGTCCGGAAACGAAGCGCTTGTTTCCCGCCATCAGCTCGTTCAACGCTTCATCCGGACTGAGTTTGCTTTGCGCCGCCGCTGGCAGCGGAGCGGCAAGTTGCAGACCACCGGTAAGCAAGCTTGCAGCCGCCCCGGCCAAACCCATCTGCACGAATCGTCGTCTTGAAGGTGCCTCATCGGAAAAAAGTTTGCTCATGTGTTTCCTTTACCAAGAATATTTTGCACCACGGATTGCGCGCGCAATCGCCCGCTCTGCCAGTCTCGAAAGACGACTCCGGCGGATACTCCTCCGGTGCGGCACAATGGCGCGCCCGGCATTATGCAACGGATTCCCTAGCGGCGACAACCAAAAAAGTGCGGCGTTACTGTGATTCCTACTCAGACACCACAGCCCACAGGTCGTGGAAGCCTTCCCTTATGCCGAGGGTCACTGCCGGGGCCTGTGGGCTGATCTACCAAGGAGAAGTTTTATGCGGATCGGCAGCAAGTCGGAATCTCTGCGGAATTCTTGTCAGGCGCGAAGACGAAGATGCTATGATTTTGCGCCGCACATCGCACATCAGGGGGCGAGAGTCGATAACATGCACATCACTAAAAGAGTGGGTCTAGTCTCTCTTCTTATCGCAAACATCAGCCTCGCTGTTGCCGCGGCGCTGCCTGCAGCCGCGTCCGATGAAAGCGCCATTCGCGCCGCCGATGCTGCATGGTCACAGGCCTGCGGGAACAAAGACTTGGACAAATGTGTGTCCTTCTACGCGGACACCGCGTCCGTCTTTCCCTACAATGCGCCCATCGCCACTGGCACGGACCAGATTCGTCAAGTTTGGTCGCACCTGATGGCGGAGCCCGGCTTCGGGTTGAGCTTTGGCCCCACCAAAATCGAGATTGCCAAGTCGGGGGACATGGCCTACGAGAGCGGCACGTTCGACCTCAAGACGAATGACGCCCAAGGGAACGCCACCACTACTGTCGGGAAATACGTGGCGGTGTGGAAGAAGCAGCCGAATCAAGGCTGGAAGGCCGTCGCCGACATCTTCAATACTGACAAGTAGGACTAACGCCCGACAATCGCTGTGTCATGTTGAGCGAGCGCGGCCTGCCGTTGGCCGCGCCAGTCGAAACGCCCCTATACAACCCACACCGGGTAAGGGGAAATAGGGATCCTTCGACTCGGACAGAAGTCCTCGCTCAGGATGACGGCAGCAAAAAGCGCGCCGGCAGCTACTGCTTGTCGTCCACAAAAGTCGAGACCCTGCCGAACCGCTTGTTGTCCACGACGGTGGTCATCTGCTTTCCGTCGGCCGAGACCGTGACTTTCTCGATGCTTTCGACTTTACCGTCGCGCTTGTAAGTCACTTCGATGGAGTGGTCCGATACAGGCTTCACCGACACCGTCTCGTTGTCATAGGTCCCTTTCACCGGATACTCTTTGCCGTCGAGCTTGGCTTCCCAGCTTATGCCGGTCGGGGTGGACATGCTCAGCATATCGCCGCCGCCCTTCCAGGTAGTGGTCAGCCCGGCGGTATCTTCATCGACGTTCTGGATGCGCCAGGAGCCAGAGGTCCCGTTCGAGCCCGTAGGCCCCTTGGAAACGCGCGTCCACTTGCTTTCGCTCTTGAACGATGCGCTGCCGTCGGCGGGATAGTTGGTGCTGGAAACGGTCAGCGTGTTCCCATCCGCCGAGGCGGTCCGGGTCTGCTCGAACTCGGGCTTGCCGGCTTTCTTGCCAGTGACATGGAGCGTATTGGCGTCGACCACCTGCACTGCGAGCGTATCGTAGCTCTGGCCGGTGACCGGTTGGTCCTGGCCGTCAGCCTTCAGGTCCTTGATCTTGGGGGAGCAACTCTTGCAGTCGTACATCCCTTTGTCCACTGAAAACTCGTAGGGCTTTTGCGACAGCTTGGACGACGCCATGTTGGTCTTCCAAGTGCCGTCGAACGGGCTCTGCGCGAACAACATCGCGGGGAGAAACCACAGAACAATCCACAGCAGCTTCTTCATGCTTATTCTCCTGATTGAAGATTAACGTTAGACGAGTGGCCGGAAAAGGTTCATCGTTCCGCGCCCAACGTAGCGCAAAGCGCGGGTGAGGTCAAATAGAATTTCCGGAACGATGAAGTCGGTGTTAGGGGCCTGACTCATTGCTGAGTGCACAATTCTCTGAGCCAGGGCAAGCTGAAGCTGCGCTCTGCCACCGGAACCTAGGGACGCCATATCACGCCGGCGGGTCTTCCTTCACACCCAGTTTCTTAATCAACCGGTGCAGGTAGTTGGGATGGACGCCCAGCATGCGCGCGGCTTCGGTGCAATTGGATGCGGCCTTACGCATGGCCTCCTGAATCAGGCGCTTCTTGAAGTCGGCAACTGCGTCGTGATACCCACCCGCCCCATGCTTGACATCGTTTTCACTCTGCAAAGTAACCGGCAAGTCGCTGGGCAGGATGGAGTCGGATGACCCCATGGTCAGAGCGTGCTCGATGGCGTTTTCCAGTTCGCGAACGTTGCCGGGCCAGCTGTAGTTCACCAGCAGGGCGCGCGCCTCCGCCGAGATGCCTTTGAACGGCCGCGACAGCCGCTGGGAATACTTCCGCGCAAAGTGGATGGCCAGCAGCGGAATGTCCTGCCGGTGCTCCCGCAAAGGCGGCACGGAAACGGAAACTACGTTCAGACGATAGAAAAGGTCGCGGCGAAATTCGCGATTCTCGATGGCGCGCTCCAGGTCTTTATTGGTTGCCGCCAGGACGCGGGCCTGGAAACGGATGGTGGCTGTGCCGCCAACGCGCTCGAACTCTTTTTCCTGCAGAATGCGGAGCAGCTTGGCTTGTAGCTTGGGATCAAGTTCTCCTATCTCGTCGAGGAAAAGAGTGCCGCCGCCGGCCAGCTCCATCTTGCCGCGCTTGCTGACGACGGCGCCCGTGAAGGCGCCTTTCTCGTAACCGAAGAGCTCGCTTTCGATCAGGGTATCGGGGATGGCGGCGCAGTTGATGGCGACGAAGGGATGGGCTGCGCGCAAGCTCTTGGAATGGATGGAGCGGGCCACGATCTCCTTACCCACACCGCTCTCGCCGCGAATCAGCACCGCCGCATCGCCCTTGGCAATCTTCGCGATGCTCTCGGCCAACTGGCGCATGGGCAGACTCTCGCCGATCATGGGCTCGTCGGCCGCCAATTGCTGGCGCAACTGCCGGTTCTCAGCCCGCAAGGACTCCATACTGAGAACGCTTTCCAGGGTCACCGCCGCGATGGCCGCCACAGAACTCACAAAATTTACGTGGTCCCGTTCGAAGATGTTGGTGGGCGAGTAGCAAACCAGATAGACGACGCCAATGGTCTTTTGCAGTGCCACCAGCGGCACGCAAAGAATATGTTCGGCATCCAGGCTAGTCACCGTAAGGTCGGCGGCCGCCTCGGAACGCTCCCACAGCGTTCGCAGGACCAGCTCGCGCCGGACCTTGACCTCGGGCACATCGCGGTCTTCGCGCTTCCAGGTAACGGTAGAGTTCGGCTGGCCCTCGGCGTCGTCAAAGATCTGGATGGCGCCGGCATCGGCGGGCACGACCTCGAAAATGAGCTGGAGCAGGCCCTTTTGCAACGACTCAAGGTCGCGCTGGGAATTGATGGCGTTGGCGATCTTGAACAGCGCATTCAGATCGCGGGCCATGCGCCCAACGTCGGTCACCAATGGCGGCAGCATCGGAGATTGCCGGAGGACGGGAGCAGGAAGGGGCGCCGCCGCGCCGCTCCCGTCAGCTTTCTCGTCCTGAGGCAATGCATTCGCGCCGCCATTTCGAAAGACCAGCTCGCAATCCCCAATCGTAAGAGTGTCGCTGTCTTCCAGAATCCTCTCTCGGACCGGCACACCATTGACGAAGGTGCCCTGACCGCTTTCGAGGTCGGTGACGGCTACGGCATTGCCGTGGCGGGTAATGAGGCAGTGGGTGCCCGCGATCGAGACGTCGTAAATGCTCAATTCATTGGAGGGGTCGCTGCCAATCGAGACACGTTCGGCGGTGATCGGGAAGACCACACCCTTCAGCGGACCGGTAACGGCTTCAAGTCGCGGAACCATTGCAGAGTGCAGGTAAGATCTTGATGCAAGAATTGGGCCTCTGCATTGTACATAACATTTTGGACAGTTTACGGCTAAGAGAGTGGGGCGATCTAAAACTTTAGTGCCTATCCTTTTAGATAATGTATATCCGATTGGGTGGTGTCCGGGAGGGCGTACTAAAGCTCTTCGAGGGCGGCGCTCCCAGCCAGTTGCCTTCCTAACGAGCTGAAATAAATACACATACCGATCTCGGCTGGATACGCGATAACCCATTCTGTGCGATGGCAGAGGCATTGCAATTGTAGTTGCATACGCGAAATTGTAGCGCCCTAAGATTTGGCAAGTTCGAGTTGCGCGAGCCGCACTTGTTTGAGTGCGCGTTCACGTCATAAGTTAGGAAGCGTGTTGGGTTTCTGGCCGAACAAAGACCGTGCGCTTCTGGCAAGGGCAACTCCTCGGCGCAGTTGCCCTTTGTTCTTGAGCTGATGCTTGAACCATCCGCATGGCCAGGCTTGTCGGGTGGCGAGGACAGTTTCACAGTTCCAGCGTAGGCGCCTCTGGCCGCAGCGCAAAAGTTGCCGAAGGGCGCCGCTGGCAAAGGGAGCGCGTCCCGATTCCTGGGAGAGTGGGCGCGCTCCCCAAGATTGATGCATGCCGACAAGCGGTGTGTAGCAAATCATAGCCCCATTACTGCGGCAACCCAACCGTCGGTTCCACCTCACATTCTGAATCCAGCGCGCACCATCTCCGCGAACCGTGACCATGCGTCTAACATAGAAGGAAGGGAGGCCCTCATATGTCGGGTCGAACCAGAATTTTCTCGCGCTGGGCCGCGCTCGCGTTTTTGATTTTGTGCTCGATTCTGCTGTACGGGCAGGACAACACGCAGAACAGCCAAGGAAACCAGAAGCCGCGAGTCACCAATCCGCTTCTGGTGAACGTCACGGGCTGCCTGAAGAAGGACAGCACAACCGGCGGCTACTATGTCACCGACCAGGATGGCCGGAGGTGGGACCTTACCAGCAAGAAGCTGGACCTGGCCAGGCAGATCTTCCATACGGTCAGCGTCTCCGGGCACCCGTCAGCGGGATCGAAGAGCCAGGCAGGGAAGAGCGAGCAGGGGCAACAGCCCGACGCCGGTCAGAACCTCGCCCTGGACGTGACCGAACTGGAGATGCTGAGCAATAGTTGCACCCGGTAGGCACTGCGGATCGACGGGGACTTTTCCCACGGAAATCCCCATCTTTCTGCGATTTCTTCATGCAGCCCTGCGAGCGCTCTGCGCATCTTTGTCACACGAAGGGAGCATTGCCTATGACACCTCGAATGAGATCCGCGTTCTTTCTGGTAGCGTTGATGCTGTTCAGCTTGTGCCCGTTCCTGCTCTATGGCCAGAGTGGCGGCATGCAGAACGACCAGTCCATGAGTCAGAACACAATGGGCGGCACCCATCAGGCCATGACTGTCACCGGTTGCCTGAAGGCGGGCAGCGAGCACGGCGGCTACTACCTCACCACCAGCGATGGCAAGGTCTACGAGCTGAGCGGGAAGACCGATTTCGCCGCCCATGTGAACCACACGGTCACTGTAGCCGGTCAGGAAAAAATGACGTCGAAGTCGGACGAGTCAAAGATGGCGGAGAGCGAAAAAATGGAGGCGGGCAGCAAGCCTTACGCTGACCTGCATGTGACGAATCTGAAGATGGTGAGTGACAGCTGCTCGCAATAGTTGGGTAAAGCAAGTCTAAATGGGAGGCGCCAGGAAAAGAGGCCTATCGCCTCTCTTCGTTTTATCGAGGTAAGGCTTTCGGATTGCCGATGTCCGACACCCGTTGGGCCATACCTTTCGCGAAGCCATCGTTGTCCTGGAGAACGATCTCGATTTCGTTGCCGACCATACGTCCGTCAACCGTGATGGTGGCTTCCTGTTCTGCAAACTGTGGAGTGTGCCGGGTGATGAAGGAGAACTGTCCGTTGCCAATTGTTCCGTTTAGAATGCCCGCCTCGCCGGTGGGATAGATTACTTTCCCGAACAGTTTGTCGCCGGAAACATCGAAGGTAAAGAAAGTCTCAAAGCTATGGCCGTTCTTCTGCAGCACCGCCTTCCAATTCCCGCTGATATTCCCGCCGGAAGTTTTCTGCGATGGAGCTGCGGGGGGTGCACCGCCGGTCGCGGTTTGCGCTGCTGAACCTTCACGCGCGGACCTTCCCCTCAGCAGGAGCCAAACTCCAATTCCTGCGGCGATCAAAAGGACTGTGGCAATCACCGCGGGCTTCAGCCATCCCCGTTGGGAAAGAGGAGCCTCGCCACCTCCCTTCTCCAGCGCCACAATCAAGTCCTGCACGTCCCGGGTAAAGCGTGCATCGCTGATTTCCAGTGCCTGGCGCCGGGACAGTAGCTGGAGCGATTCCGGCAGCTCCCGCTGCGAGGGCATCTTCGCGCCGCCCACGAGGACCGGAATCACCTCTACCTTGCGCTTCAGCGCGGCCAGGACTTCGACACTGACGAAATCCTCCGGGTTGCCGAGCCGGGGCCGGTTCTGGTCATCCTTGAGGGTCAGCCAATTCTTGCCGATGAGGGCAATCAACGCATCGCAAGTGCCGACCTTCTGCTCGATCACGGTAACGAAGTCGCTGCCTGGCCCAATGTCGGCGACGTCCATGAAAACGTGCTCTTCGCCAAAGTGTGCGCTGACTTGATCATAGAGTCGTCCCGCGTACCCGCTCGTGTCATCGCGCCGGTAACTGATAAAGATGTCGGGCATGGCTGGCCCATTCTATCTGAAGTGGCGATCCGAACACCGAGCTTGGAGCGTTCGGCTTCAAGCCGCGCCAAGAGCCGATCCGGCGAGCGGATCTCTGATGCTCACAGCACCGCCATTCGTCGAACGAGGTGGCCCTAGGCAGCGGCGAAGTGGGTTAGCCCTCCGAGTGCGTAGCCCAGGGCAGTGCCCATTGCTGGAAGTGACTTGGAATAATGTTGCAAGCCGTTGCACATCACAGTAGCGTGACTATTTACTTTCTTGAGGTTACAGTGGACGAATAATTGCTAACCAGTAGTACAACTCGGAGCCTCGAAACGCCTCGCCTTATCCACGAGCACCCTCTTGGTGTGTGGAGAAAGCCCTAGAACTATGTCGCAAGTTATTGCACTTCTGCAATAGGTAATAAGCTTTAAATTCAATAATTTATGACGGCATGTCAATTGCTTAAGACATTTGTGCCACTCGCTATGGAGTAGTCTGTCGAACCTTGGGCCACGTGGCCCAGGTTTGTCGGGAACTCTGCTTCGATCTCTTGAATTCAATCCGCGGATGGTTTGGCGGGTGGGACGGGAGGGAAGCGCATCGCGAGGGGCGCAAGGGCGGGAGGCTCAATTCACATGCCGGCATACCCGTCACCAAACGTTTGACTGAATTGAACCTAAAGGAGGGTTCGATCCTTGAAAATGCGTATCGCTGCTCTAACAGTCCTGTGCCTGGCGCTGGCCGCAATTCCAGCTTGGGCCGATTATGACAACGGTCCCATCAACGGCACAACCGATGCCTGGACCATTAACTTTGGTTACGTCGTCAGCGACACCTTCACCGTCGGTGCGGGTGGCGGCTCGGTGAACAACATCAGCTTCGGCGTCTGGGAATTCCCGGGCGACACCATGTCGACCGTTGACTTCTCCATCACGGATACCGAGAACGGTACCGGCGTTGGCGGAACCCGCAACACGACGGACAAATTCATCTCCACCAACCAGTATGGCTACAACGTGGACGTGATCAGCTTCAACACCGGTGGCGTGCCGCTGAACGAGGGCACCTACTGGCTGAACCTGGCCAACGCGGTCGTCCCCAGCGGCGACCCGGTGTACTGGGATGAAAACAGCGGCAAAGGCTGCGGTGGCAGCGGTTGCCCGTCGAGCGCGTCCGAGAGTGCCCTGGGCACGATTCCCTCGGAAGCTTTCACCATCGGCGCGGGAGGCACCTCGGGAAGCACGCCTGAGCCCAGCAGCATCATGCTGTTCGGTTCTGGAATCCTGGGTCTTGCCGGCGTACTGCGTCGCAAGCTGTTCTAAAAGCGAAACGAACCATCCTCCCCTAGATCGCGAACAGGCCCGAAAGCCGGAGCGCAAGCTCCGGCTTTCATTTCCTTGAGACGGCCTTCGAAGGATTTGACGGCTGGCAGAGATCGGACCGGACTACTCGTCCACCTTAAATTGGGTGTAAGATTTAGCGGAATCGGACCACGAAAATGTGCAGTAACTTCGGTTTCAACCTGCATCCCGGAAGAGCGCCAGCCGCGGTTGAATCGCACTGGCGGTCGGTGCTCCTGCGGATGCTCGCCTTTTTCCGCCGCAAAGTCCTCGTCGTGCCGGGAGTGTTCCGCCACTAAGCCAGCAGCCGCGCCGCTTCCTTGGCGAAATAGGTCAGCACGACTGACGCGCCGGCGCGCTGGATGCACAGCAACGATTCCATCATGACGCGCTCGTAGTCAATCCAGCCATTGAGCGCGGCAGCCTTGATCATGGCGTATTCTCCGCTGACCTGGTAGGCGGCTAGCGGCACGTCGAAGCGCTGGCGGGCCTCATGCAGGACGTCAAGATACGGCATGGCCGGCTTCACCATGATCATGTCAGCGCCTTCTTCGAGGTCGAGTTCGATCTCGCGCATGGCCTCGCGCAGGTTGGCCGGGTCCATCTGATAGGAGCGACGATCACCGAAATGCGGCGCCGAGTCGGCGGCTTCGCGGAACGGGCCGTAGAACCCGCTGGCGAACTTGGCGGCGTAGGAAAGGACCGGGGTGTTCTGGAAACCGGCGTCATCGAGCGCAGTGCGAATAGCATCCACGCGGCCGTCCATCATGTCGGAGGGGGCGATGATGTCCATGCCGGCGCGTGCCTGCGACACCGCGGTCTTCGCCAAAAGCTCGAGAGTCGGGTCGTTGAGGATCTCATAATTCTCAGCGGCCATGGCGGCGACGGCCGGAGCGGTAGCTAGCGCAGTGGCGGATGCGCCGCCCGCCGACTTCGGCGCAGGAATCGCGATCGGTCTCTTGCCTTGTGCTTCGAGCTCGTGAATGAATTCGGCGACTTCCTTGCTGGTATCCGTATCCTGACCGGCCACAATGCCGCAGTGACCATGCGACATGTACTCGCACAGGCAGACGTCGCCCATCAGCAGGAGGCCGGGCACTTCCCGCTTGATGGCTCGCGCTGCTTGCTGCACGATGCCGTTGTCAGCCCACGCGCCGGTCGCGATTTCGTCCTTCGACTCCGGCAAGCCGAAGAGGATCACGCTGGGAATGCCGAGCGACTTGACCTCGGCGCACTCCTTCACCGCTTCGTCCACCGACAGGTTGAAGACGCCGGGCATGGAGCGCACTTCCTTGCGTACACCTTCGCCGTGACAGATGAACAGCGGATAGACGAAGCCTTCTGGGCTGAGACGGGTTTCGCGGACGAATGAGCGCAGCGCATCGGTGCGGCGCAGGCGGCGGGGACGATCAGTTGGGAATGCCATAACAGGAAATTCTAGCACCGGGGCGGCAGCCCGCAGCCGCGAAAATCGCGGGGAAAGAGTTATCGGGAATGTGATGAAGGTCACTGACGGGATGCGGTCGAGATTCGCAATTGGCAACCCGTCGCCCGTCGCGGATATTCCTGCCCCGCGTGCGAACGAGGTCCCGTTATCACTATTGAGATGCTGTGTGCCGAGGGTGCAGCACGTAATAGAATGCTGCAGGCAAAAGCCGCGCTGAAGACCAATACTTTCTCTCTGAGGATGGTGCAATGATTCGAACCCGTCGCCCTTTACTGGCGTACGTCGCAGTAGTTGTCTTCAACAGTTTTGCATGCGCGCAACAGGAAGGCTCTCCATCAGAAGTGCCCCAGGCGGCTCCCCAACGCACGACCGAGCAACGGGCCGCTTATCGGAAAGCCATGGAGGACGCCGATCAGAAGATCGCCGACGAAGTGAAGGCGCACTCCGAGTTGGTCAAGAACCTGGAATATCTGACAACCCAGATCGGACCGCGCCTCACCGGGTCTCCGCAGATGCAGGCCGCCAGCCAGTGGACGCTCAAGCGCTTCAAGGACTATGGCGTCGATGCCCACCTCGAGACGGCGGAGATCGCGCACGCCTGGACGCGCGGACTCGAAACTGCCGAGATCACCAGCCCTATTCAGCAGCGGATCGGCATTCGCGCCTTCGGATGGAGCAAGGCCACCAACGGCGAAATCTCCGGCAATGTCGTTCTCCTGGATATCAAGAATCCGTCAGACTTCGACCAATACAAAGGCAAACTGAAGGGGGCCATTGTCATGTTGCGCAAGCCGGTTGACATGTCGAAGGAGGAGGTCAACCCCGAGAATGCCTATGATGCGGTCATTCCTCCGCCACGGGGCGTACCGGACGCGAATGGTGGGTTTCGAGGTCGCATCCGGACCATCAACCAAGTCTCAGCCGAACAGCCCGCATTGATACTGACGGACAGCGGCAAGGTGGACAGCCTTTTCAACATGGGTGGCGGACCGCGCAAGTACTCCCCAAGTGAAGTGCCGATGGCCTTCCTGACGCACGAAGATTACGACCTCGCTCTATCGTTTGTTGCAGGTCGGTCCGGTCGCGATGAAAGCGAACCTGCCGGAGACTTTCAGCGAAAAGCCGGTGCCGGCCTCGATCACGGTGGCCGAGATCAAGGGCAGCGACCATCCCGACGAGCGGGTCATCGTCGGTGGACACCTGGATTCGTGGGACCTCGGGCAGGGCGCGCTGGATAACGGCACCGGCGCGATGGCAACCCTCGAGGCGGCCCGCACGTTGAAGGCGCTGGGCTGGAAGCCGAAGCGCACGATTACATTCATCCTGTTCACCGGCGAAGAACAGGGCGGCATCGGCGCTGACACCTTCCTCAAGAAACACGCCGCCGAAATCCCCAAGATGGACGCTGTTCTGATCCACGATACCGGGACCGGCAAGGTGTTCAGCATCTCGCTCGAAAACCTGTGGGAAACGGCGCCGCTAATGCGCGAGATCTACCAGCCCTTGCAGGAGGTCTTCGACCTGCAGCCACTCAGCACAAGGTATTTCGGCGCGTCCGATCATGTGCCTTTCCTGAACAGAGGCGTGCCCGCGTACTTCTGCGTTCAGTTGCCAGCGCGCTACGGTGAGGCACATCACAGCCAGACCGATACGTTCGACAAGGTAATTCCTGAGCAGATTAACGAGGGAGCGGCATTCCTCGCGGCCTGGGCGTGGAACGTTTCTGAAATGCCTGAGGCGCTACCCCATCTAGCTACACCGCCGCCGATGGACTAGGTCCGGGTCGTACAGATCTTAACCTTGGCTCCCGAGCCGACAGCTAGAAGAATCGCGGCGGTAATCGAGTCTTCCTCGATTCTCCGGGCTCTGCTCTGCACCTCTCCCACTCTTGATACTTCGAAAGGCAGCATCCAGAATCAACTGGTTCTTCAGCCCCTCTTCGCCGGGAATCTCGAAGTCGCGCCCCTCTTCGATGGCAGCTGCGAACGCGTCTACCTGCGCGGCGTACGCGTCAGCGTTCGACACCTCCTTGCTCTCGATCAGCTCGAATCCCCGCCGTAACTCCACAGTCACCGGCCGCTCGATGGTGAGGGCGTACAACGCTGACAGCACTCCGTTGTCGCCCGCGACTTCCAAGAACGTCTGGTACGGACTGCGAGCGGAGACGGTCACCGATCCCAGTGTTCCACCGTCGAATTCCAGGACCGTTGCCGCCGAAGCCTCCATAGGCCCGTGCGAGTCGTAATGCGCCCGCGCCGAAACCGCACGCACCTCATCGCCGAGCACGAAGCGCAGGGTGTCAATGCAATGCACGCCGATGTCGGCCAGCGGACCGCCCGTCGCCAGCTTGGGATCGTTGAGCCAGGTGCGCGCGCTGGTGAGCATCGGCGCAAGGAAATCGGCACGCGCCATTTGTGGGCGTCCAATGTCTCCAGCGGCAATGCGCTCGCGGAACAACTTCACGCTTTCCTCGAAGCGCATCACATGGGCGACCCCGAGCGTGACCCCGGCCTTGCGGGCCGCCTCCACCATGGTGCGCGCCTCGCCGCTATTCATCGCCATTGGCTTCTCGCACAGCACGGGCTTGCGATGCTGCACTGCGGTCAACACATCCGCCAGGTGCAGCGCATCAGGACTGCTGACGAACACCACATCAACGTCCGGACAGGCGCAGAGATCTTCCGTGGACGCGAAAGCGTGTTCGATCTGGAATTGACGCGCCGAGGCTTGCGCCTGCCCCAAATCGCGGCGCGACAAAGCGACGACGCGGCAGCGTGAGGCGCGCTGGAATCCCGGCATCAGCCGCTTCACCGCGTGCAGGCCGAATCCGACGATGCCAAAGCGAATCATGGGTTTCAGTATGCCAGCAAGATCCTCAGATCGCGAACATTGTTGCCGGTCGGGCCGGTGATGATCGCATCGCCGATGGCTTCCAGCAGCGGGAAGCCGTCGAACTCCGCCAGCGCCGCCGCCACATCGAAGCCGCGTTGCCGGGCGCGCTCCACCGTGGAGCCATCCACGACCGCGCCCGCGGCCGGACTGTTGCCGTCAATCCCGTCGGTGCCTGCGCTCAGCACGGTGATGTTTTCGCCCGCGATCTGCCGCGCGCAGTAAAGTGCGAACTGCTGGTTACGACCGCCGATGCCCGACTTCGACGCCAACCTGCACCGTTACTTCGCCGCCGGAGACCAGGCACGCACGCGACACACCGTGGCGCAATTCGCGCAACCGCCGCAAGAGATGATCGGCAGCCCGCTGGTAGCCCCAATCATCGCAGCTGTTGTCCACTTCAACCGCAAAGCCGCCAAGCGCAGCGCTCTCCACCGCAGCATTGGTCGCCGTTGCGTTCGACAAGACCGTGGTGTAGCGCGAGTGCTCGAATGCAGGATCGCCCACCTTCGGCGTCTCCTGCAAAAGGTCGCGCTCGAATAGGGTTCGCACACTCGCCGGGAAACGCGGCAAGAGATTGTAGCGCTTGACGATCGCCTGACAGTCCGCGACGGTAGTGGTGTCCGGCATAGTCGGCCCGGACGCCAGCGCATCGAGAGAATTTTCCGGCACGTCGGAAACCAGCACCGAAGCCTGATACGCCGGCGCTGCAGCGCGCGCCAAACGTCCGCCTTTCAGCGCCGACAGATGCTTGCGGATGGCGTTGATCTCCGCGATGGGCGCACCCGAATGGACCAGCGCTTTGTAGGTCTCAATCACATCGGCGAGCGAAATATCCGCACTGATCGGCTTCTCGGCGATAGCCGAAGCGCCTCCGCTGATGAGGAACAGGACGAGCGTACGCAGCGACGCTCCCGCGACCAGCTCCAGGATGGCATCCCCCGCGCGCAAGGAATCCTCGTTGGGCAAGGGATGGCCTCCGGTGAAATAGCGGAAGCCGAACAGCTGCGCCGGAGGCGGGTTGGGACAATCGACGATTCCCGTTAGCCCGGTCCCCACGATGTTGGTGAGCGCCTCGGCCATGCTGTGGCCCGCCTTCCCCATGGAGATAACCTGGAGCCGCTCGAACGATCTCAGCGCGTAAGCTATCGTCGCCGATACGCAGTTGTTCGCCGTCGAACAGCACATGACGGGAGAAGGCACTTGGAATGCTGCACTCCACCAGCGCCCGGTCGAACATCTCCCGCGCGCGCGTCGCGCATTTCGCGGTAGACGCTTCGCCGGGGAGCGACGAGGGGGACATGCGGGGAGATTATATGCTGCGGGCTTTGAATCCTTGTTCATGCAGCCAGCTCTCGATCGTCATGCGCATTTCGGCGAGATGGCCTGCGAAGAAGTGGTCTCCGGGAACGAACACCAGCTCCTTAGGATCGGCGGCCTGCTCAACGATCTCTTCCAGCGCCTCGTGCGGGCCGAACGCGTCGTGGTCGCCGCTGACGAAGAGCTTGGGCTTCGAACAATGGCGGAGAAACGAAAAGGAATAGACACGGCCGTCGGCCGCGACGGGAGTTCCCAGCGATATCAAGGCGCGGACGTCAGGATCGGGACAACAGGCGCGCAGCCCGGTCGCGGCGCCGAAGGAGAACCCGGCAAAGACGACCGGCAGCCCGAACTCGCGCTTAAGCCAGGCCAGCGCCGCCTGCACATCGGCGACCTCGCCGCGTCCGTCATCGTGCTGGCCGGCGCTCAATCCCGTCCCGCGAAAGTTGAAGCGCAGCACCGGAAAGCCGACCGAGTGCAAAGCCTTCATGGCGTGAAAGACAACTTTATTGTGCATGGTCCCGCCGAACATGGGATGCGGATGACAGACCAGCCCCGCGTGGGTCGCCGCCGGCGAGCCGATATTCAGCAGGGCTTCCAGACGTCCCGCAGGACCGTCGATGAAGAACGAGCGGATTGCAGAGTGCGATTGCGCCAACCCTCGCTTGCCTCCTGGCCGTGTGGCGGGCCGCCGTCGAGCCTACACCATGTGGTTGAGCGGCCCAATCCCCTTGCCGAGGGGATAGGACGCCTTGATAGCTTTCGCAACATAAGCCTTGGCCGCCTCGACGGCCTGCGGAAGCTGCCGCCCTAGCGCCAGGTGGCAGGCTATCGACATGGCGAAGGCGCATCCGGTCCCGTGGGTCGAACGGGACTCGATATGGGTGCCGGGGAAGATCACCTCCCGCACCGTCTCGTTCTCTATGGAGCTGAGGTAGTCGTTGGCGTCCGGTAAATGCCCACCCGTAATAAGGATGGATCGGCTGCCCAAACTGTGGAGCTTGCCAGCCGCCAACCGCAGCCAGGGCAGAACTTCCTCCCAGGAACCTCGGAATGGCGCGGACTCAAACCCAGCCAGAACGGCTGCCTCGTCCAAATTTGGAGTAATTACATCGGCCAGCGGCAAGAACTCCTTTCTCAGCACCTGCAAACCGGAGCTCGTCCAGCAGAACAGCGCCCGAGGACGAGCACAGCACCGGATCGACCACGATGTTGCGTAACTCCAGTTTCTTCAATGCACTAGCGACAACGTCGGCGACCGAAGCCGAGCCCAGCATTCCCACCCGGACCGCCGCGATTTCCAGGTCTTCCGCGAGCACGCTCAAGGTTCTCCTTACCAACTCCGGATCGACTGGCCGCACCTCAAACACGCCTTGGCTCGACTGGACGGTCAAAGCGGTTGGGCAGGTAACGGCATAGCAACCGTGCGCGGCAGCCGTCTTGACGTCGGCGGTGACTCCGGCGCCCGAGGAGGGGTCAAACCCGGCAATGCTCAACACGACTGGCGGCACTTTCATGGAATGAATGTATCGCAAAAAGGGCTGGTTCGGCGTACTTATCTGCCGACCGGACGACAGCCGGAAAACCATGTTCCAAGGCGGCAATCGTGCTCAAATCTCACTTTATTATGCTCCTTTATGCCATTGATAATAATATGCTTAACTAATTCTACGACCTTCGGGGGTTGACTCCTGCTCCTTTCGGTCAATAGACTTACAGAACATACCCGGGAGGACCAACTTAACGATGAGAGGTGTTTAATGTTACGAGTACTCAGCCAGATTGCGGCGGGGTTAGTTTTCACCACCGCGCTGGGTGCGGCACCCGGTAATAGCACACCGGAATCGCGACAAGGGACCCCAGGACAGACTCAGGAAACCATTCAGCCGATCAAGACCCGAAAGTTTCAGGTCGGAAAGGCTTCGTGGTACGGCCGCATCTTTCAGCACAAGCAAACTGCCAGCGGCGAGCCGTACGACATGTATCAATTTACCGCCGCGCACCGGACACTACCACTAGGTTCCTGGGTTAAAGTCACCGACCTGAAGACGGATCGCTCAGTCGTTGTTCGTATTAACGACCGCGGTCCAGTCCCGAAGAATCGGATCATTGACTTGTCCTACAGTGCGGCCAAAATGCTGGATATGGGCACAAGCGGGATACATCCCGTGCGGCTGGATCTGATCGAAACAGCCACCGTCGCCCAGAACGAAGGCCCGTACTAATCCTGTCTTAATGCGTTAAACTGGGAGCCGATGCTGCCACCACGGGATCGGCTGATCGTGGCGCTCGATGTTCCGGGCGCCTCCCAAGCCCGCCAAATCGTACAAGCCCTTGGCGAGGCCGCAACGACTTACAAGATCGGGAAACAGCTCTTCACGGCCGAGGGGCCTCAGGTTGTGCGCGACCTGGTGTCCTCCGGCCGGAAGGTTTTCCTCGATCTCAAGTTCCATGACATTCCGAACACGGTGGCCGAAGCTGTCAAGGCGGCCGCCGCGCTAGGCGTCAGCATGCTGAACGTCCACGCTTCGGGCGGCAGCAAGATGATGAAGG
The DNA here is from genome assembly GCA_963735855.1 of uncultured Acidobacteriaceae bacterium. Taxonomy (GTDB): domain Bacteria; phylum Acidobacteriota; class Terriglobia; order Terriglobales; family Acidobacteriaceae; genus Bog-257. The sequence continues at coordinate 68,466 of CAVTMW010000009.1, read as the reverse complement.
CGGCAGTTGAAGCCGCAAGGCAGTCGGACACGAAACCGCTGGTGCTAGCGGTCACGGTGCTAACCAGCTTGTCGGATTCGGACCTGCAGGAATTAGGTATCTCGGGCAACGTAACCACCCAGGTGTTGCGTCTGGGAGCGCTGGCCCGCGCCGCCGGTTGTGGCGGCCTTGTAGCCTCGGCCCAGGAGGCCCGCGAGCTACGGCAGGAGTTGGGCGAAGGTTTCACAATCGTCACACCGGGCATTCGTCCCGCAGGCTCCGCCTTGGGCGACCAGGCGCGCGTGCTCACACCCAAGGACGCCATTGCTGCCGGAGCCACTTACCTCGTCGTCGGCCGACCGATTCTCGACGCGCCCAGATCCCGCCAAGGCGGCCGAAGAGATTGTGCGCGAGATCCAATCCGCTCCGAGCAGCATTGATTCCTTCGTCCACTAGACGACCTCGCCCGTTGTTATACTTCCTTCTTCATGCTCAAGGACACTCTCGAAGAAGGCCGCATCCTGACCGACGCTGCGCTGGAGCGCTTGCTGCCGCCGGCAACCCAGTATCCATCGTCCATTCACGCGGCGATGCGGCACAGCGTTTTCGCCGGAGGCAAGCGCTTGCGGCCGATCCTGTGCATGGAAGCCGCGCAAATGGTCGAGGGCTGCGTTCCCAGCGGTATCGAGGAGTTAGGCGCCGCGCTGGAAATGCTGCACACCTACTCGCTCATCCACGACGATCTTGCCCGCGCTCGATAACGACGACCTGCGCCGCGGGCTTCCGACCTGCCACAAGGCCTTCGGCGAGGCCACAGCCATCCTCGCGGGCGACGCTCTGCAGACCCGAGCCTACGAAGTGCTGGCGAGTCTGCAGTGCCCGGCTGAGGCGCGCGTCGCTATCATCGCCGAGATCGCGCACGCCACGGGAACCATCGACGGCATGATCGGCGGCCAAGTCATGGACCTCGAGGCCGAACACGTACATCCCGACGCGCAAACGCTGGAGTACATCCATCGCTCCAAGACGGGCGCTCTGCTCACGGCCAGCGTGGTCTACCGGCGGCCTGTACGCGGGCGCTAGCGAAGCGCAAATTGCGGGTCTGCGCAGCTTCGGCCAGAACATCGGCCTGGCTTTTCAGATCGTGGACGACGTGCTCGACGTCACTCAGACCTCCGAGCAGTTGGGCAAGACCGCCGGCAAAGACACGGCCCACGACAAAGCGACTTATCCTGCGCTGTTCGGCATCGAGGCCTCGATTAAGAAGGCGGATGAACTCGTAACTGCCGCCGACGCAGCTCTGGACCAGTTTGGCGACCGCGCCGCCACTCTCCGCGAGATTGCAAAGTTCCTGGTGGAGCGAAAAAAGTGACGCAGTCTGCGTCCGCGTCCTTCCAGTTGCTGTCTTGGCTGATGGTGCTGCTAGGTCTCGCTGCATTCGTCTTCATCGCCATTGACATCCGGCGCCGCCAGCCCCAGCCGATGGCCGTGATGCGCTGGGTGTGGCCCATCAACGCCCTCTGGTCCGGGCCTGTCGGCATCTGGACGTATTGGGCGATTGGCCGCACGGGTCCGCGATCGCAAAATCACCCAGCACAAATGGACAGCATGGACATGGCGCCGCGCCCTTTCTGGCAGAGCATCGTGGCTGGGACGCTGCACTGCGGTGCTGGTTGTTCGCTGGCCGACCTCGTTGGTCCCATCCTGTTTCGTACCATTCCGTTTGCCGTCGCGGGCAGCCTGGTCTTCGGTGAGTGGACACTCGACTACCTGCTCGCGTTGCTGATCGGCGTCACCTTCCAGTACGCGGCCATCTCACCCATGCTGCACCAGACCGGCGCCGCACATCTGGTGGCGCGCGCTCAAGATTGACTTCCTCTCCCTCACCGCATGGCAAGTCGGCATGTATGGCTGGATGGCGCTGGTCATCTTCGTCTGGTTCGGTCCCATTCCGCCGACGCACATCGAGTTCTGGTTCATGATGCAACTGGCCATGGCTTGCGGATTCATCACCGCTTATCCCATGAACTGGTGGCTGGTCAAAGCCGGCATCAAGACGGCGATGTAAAGTAAGAACTCAAGCGCTCACTGCCGCCAGACCGTGTATCCTTAGGAGTGATTTATCGCCTCTGAGCAGTCGCTCTCGATTGATCAGAAATTATTCCTCCTCTTCCCTTATCCGCATTAGCCTGATGTATTCCGTGGAGGTGCTCAATGATCAACATGGCTGAGGTTGGTGCTTTCCCTACGCTCGATGCATCCGGACGCTTCAACGTCCAGTTCGGTGTTTATCTTCCCGGACTGCGCGCTCCTGACGGATTCGCGGTCATCGTCCGCGTGATTCACAGCCAGGACCGTTTCACGCCCGGGATTGCTCCGCGCGACTTTACGTTGCAGTGGCAGCCGGGCTCGGCACTCGACCTGTGGAGCGCCAATGTCCGCATTGATCCGGTGGCGGGTACGAACTTCGGCAATGCGGGCAGCTACCTTTATCGCTATCAGCTTCAATGGGCTCCCGCCGGACAGGCCACCAAAAGCGTAGTGACAAAGTGGTTTGTCGATCCTTTCGCCCGCGCCACCGACATCGGCGAGCTTTCCGCGTTTACTCTGAGCAAAACTCCGGCATCCTTTGCCTGGACCGACGCCAGATACAAGACGCCTGAGCTCAACGATCTCATTGTCTATGAGCTGCATGTCGAGCAGTTCAACGACACCTTCGACGGCATCATCGATCGTCTGGACTACCTGCAAAGCCTGGGCGTGAATTGCCTGGAACTGATGCCGGTGATGAGCCATAAGCTTGATTTCGACTGGGGCTACGGCCCGCTGCATTATTTTTCTCCGAGCGCCCACTTTGGAGGCGCCGACGGCCTCAAGCGCCTGGTCGACGCCTGTCACGCGCGCGGCGTTGCGGTCATTCTCGATGTCGTATATCAGCATGTCGATCCCAGTTTCCCCTACAACCTCGTCTATCAGAATGTCGCGCAGACCGGCGGTGCGCCCGCCATCGCCAGTCCCATGATCGGCGCCATGGGTGACTTTGGACCTAAGTGCGACTTCTCGCAGACCTTCACCCAGGATTACTTCCAGGCCTCCAACCAGATGTGGCTCAACGAGTATCACGTGGATGGCTTCCGCTACGACGAGGTCACGGATTACTACTTCTTCCCGACTGACACCGCCTACGCGAAACTCGCCTTCGATACGTACAAGTTCTCGCTCGGGTTCGACCGTTTCCGCCAGACGGGCAGCGGCTACAGTCGAATCATTCAATGCGCCGAAGCCCTGTCGCGCGCCCGCGACGTGCTGGCCAACACCTACAGCAACGCGGCCTGGCAGGACGACCTGCTGAACAAATCGGAGGGCATGATCCAGAGCAGTTCGGCAGACCAGGATTTCGCACACATTCTGGACGCCACCTTCTCCGGATATCCGCTTACCAAAACGGTTGTGGATGACAAAGGCAATCCGGTGGACATGCCCGTTGCTCCCTTTCAATACCTGGAATCGCACGACCACAGCCAGTTGATCGTATTCACGGGCACCGATAGCACCGACCCGCTCTCCTCGGGCAATCGCAACAATTTTTACCGGCTGCAACCTTTCGCCATTGCGCTCTACACCGCGCAAGGCATTCCCATGCTATGGGAGGGCCAGGAGTTCGCCGACGATTATCCGCTGCCACCCGGCGGCGACGCGCGTATCGGGCTTCGCCGCGACATGCACTGGGAATACTTCTATGACGATCCCGGATCGGCGCTCATCCGCCTGTACCGCAGGCTAGGCACCTTGCGCCGGAGCTCGCGCGCGCTGCGCAGCCGCGACTCGTTCTTTTACTTCCAGCAATCGCTGCAAGGCACCGCGATTCTTGCCTACCATCGTCATGCACCCGCCGATGCGACACATGGGGAAGAGTTCGCAATGGTGCTGCTCAACTTCGGCGACAACTCGGGGAGCATCGCTGTGCCCTTCCCCAAGGCAGGCACCTATCGCGAGATGCTCGACGACGATGCTCGGCCCGCGAGCTTCGACATCACCGTCGCCTCGGACGGAGAAGTCCCTCCGGCGATCATCGTGCCCTCGCACTACGGATTCGTCTTTGTGAAGATTGCCTGAGCCTTGCGCAGGGGATTGGCAAGATAGTTACTCCCCCTCTTACCCCTTGTTGCTTTAGAATCATACGATTAGCCACTTTTTCTTGGCAAATCATTGATCCCCAAGGGTTTACGAGTAACTGCTTTTATTGCAATACTTACAGACCACAACTTCCAGTCTCCGGGGCCAAACTCAGAGGAAGAGGGCCTCGTTGCCACCCCGCGTTCCCGAGCAAAGGCGCCCCACTAACCAGTTTCTGGGTTGCTATAACCGCCTTGAAAGGGCGCGGCTTAAGCCGCGCCGAGCGGCGCTACACGAGCTCGGCCTTTAGGCCCTGAGGGAGGTTCCCTCAGCGGCTAAAGCCGATCGCTTCCGGGCCAGCGTTTCGGCACGCCTGAAGGCGTGCCCCTTCAAAGCGGATACAGCCACCGCGAAATTGCTCTAAACACCATCTCGGCTTGTCAAAGAGCGATTACCCACGCCCTGGGGCGGGTAAGGACACAAACCCCCAGCCGGTCGCCAGGGGCTCTCCATTCTTCACAGTAACGTTTGGTCAGTTCTTGTCAAGATTACGGAGGTACAGGTCAGGTAACTGTACTTTCGTAACTTCCAGATGGGGAGGTAACCAGCACGCGTCGGAGTTACGGTTTCTGCAGGGCATCGGCGCCCACCTTGGCGCACTGAAAAAAAAAAAAAAAAAAAAAAAAAAAAAAAAAAAAACAGCATGGCCATGCCATGAGACGACGACGACGACGACGACGACGACGACGACGACGACGACGACGACGACGACGACGACGACGACGAGCGCGCCCCGGCGTCATGCTCGCTGGTGTCTCCTGAGAGACCGATACCGCCAATGATCTTGCCGTCAACGATCAGCGGGAAACCGCCCTCGACTGGCACCGCTCCTTCCAGTCCGAGGACGCGGAGACCAGCCCCGCCGCCCGCCAATGCATCCTGGAAGGCCTTGGTGGGGCGCTTGAATAGCGCCGCCGAGCGGGCTTTGTTGACCGCAATCTTGGCGCTGCCTAGCTGAGTGTTGTCCATCTTTTCGTAGTACACGAGGTTGCCGCCGGGATCGACGACCGCGACCGCCATGTTCCAGTTGTTCTTACGAGTTTCCTCGAGTGCCGCTGCGGCCGCTTTCTTCGCGGTTTCCAGAGTTACCGGCGAACCATAGGGTGTGAGATTAGAGTTGGCCGCCGGCTGCTGCGCCAACGCGCTCGCCACGCACCACACGAAGGCGAGGGCAAATAGAGATTTCACAACAGACTGCGATGACATCGTATCTCCTCCATGGAACGCTCGGGGTCGAAGCAATGCGCGCAAGCGACTGTAAGAGGTCAGGCCGTGGCTGTCAAGAAACGAAATTCGAGAAAGGTCCAGGGCAGTTTCAGAACGACGCATCACAACACTGCGTGCGCAACATCGGTATGCGAGAAATCATCACCTTTGTAGAGGAGGGGTTCGTCCCTGTCTTTTGCCAGCGCGTAGGCGAAGCAATCGCCGAAATTTAGCTTTGCCGGATGTCCACTGCCTTTGCCGAAATCGCGATACGCCTCCCGCGCAATTCGTGCCTGCGCTTCGGTCACCGGCTCAATCGTAACTCGCGCCTCCCGCAGCAGGTCGTCATAGCGCCGACTGGCCACCGGATCGCGGCCGCCATCGATGACCGCGGCGCCCTCGACATAATTGACCGCCGAGATGCGTCGTTGCCCGGCCTCTTCAATGGCCCGGGCAAACTGCGCGGCCTCGGGTTCGTCGCGGAGAATTGCGATGATCGCCGAGGTGTCGAGGATCATCGCGGCAGTCCCTCATCGTCATAGAGCAGATCTGCATGGTCGATGGAGCGATAGGGTTCCTTGAGGCGGGCCGCGCAGTCCTTTCCAATACGCAGCAGGCGGTCGGCCAGCCCGCCGCGGTGCTGACTGCCGATACGGTTAAGCCGCTCACGAACCGCCTCGGTAACCGCCTCCGTCATGTTTTCACCGGTCTGTCTAGCCAACTCCTCCACCAATTTGTAGGTTTCCTCGTTCTTGATGTTGAGAGCCATATAAGTACACCCATCTACCATGATTATATACCTCTCTACCATCACCCCTTACAAGGCAGCGAAAGACCGAGGGTGCTTCTCCTCGAAATATCATCTATGTTATTGACTATAAACACTTTCGTCACCAGCAACAGAGAAGGGATCGCGAGTTTACCGTGGTCGTCAGAGTGACCTGTGGGATCAGGAGTTGCTGGCGACGTAAGTGCGCGCGGGCAAAAAGTTTCGCATTTCCCGGCCACGTTGCACCGATTTGAAGTTGCGTTTCAGGGCTGGCTCGATGGCGTTGCTGAACTGGTAGATCAGCAGCTTGCCGTCAGGGCCAAGCGATTCGCGTGTGCTGCTCAGGATGCGTTGCACTTCCTTCGGAGAAAGGAGCGAAAACGGAATGCCGGCAACGATGCAGTCGCCCATGCCGATGCCGTGCTGAGTCAGGATCTTGCGCACGTCGGCCGCGGAACCTTGCACGATCTTCAACCTTGGGTCCCGGCTGCGGAACTTGCTGCGGAGGTGCGTCACCAGCTCGGGGTTCTTTTCGATCGCGACGAGGGCGCCGTCGCTGCGCAGGTTCCGCAAAATATGTTGCGTGATGGTGCCGACACCGGGTCCGTATTCGACGACATAGCGGGCTTCGCTCCAGTCGACCAGCCGCATGAGGTGGGAGCACAGCGAGTCGGAACTTGGCCACACCGAACCCAGCATCGCAGGATTTTTCAGGAACATGCGGGCGAAAACCATTGCGTCGGTCATGAACAGGACCCCAGCTTTGCGAAGAATTTTATACTGATCTCGCCCCGCGCCCATTAGATCGACTGTACCGGAATCGCCAGCAAGTCATCTACCAAGCCGACCTCTTTTTGGACAAACGGCTCGGCGTAGCGAACTCCGGCGAGAACACCGTAGAAGCCAGCCATCGCGGCGACGCGCTCGCGGATCTCGGCTTCACGAGGAAACAGCTTGCTGCCCTGCTCCTGATCCTGATACTGCGAACGATAGGCCATCAGCGCCGCGAAGCGTGTGTCGAACTGCTCAGAGATGTCCACCACGAAGGTCGGCCGCACGTCGGCGTAAAGGCTTGCGTAAATGATCTTGTAGGGCCGATGCGGAGGTGCTCCGAGATCGAGCTTGGCAAGTCCCGCCAGAAACGCGGCCTCATAGCCGAGAATTGAAGCAGTCGCGTGATCAGGATGACGCGCCTGCCAATACGGCACAATCAGCACGCGCGGGCGCAGTTCGCGGATGACGCGCGCAACCTTGAGGCGGTTGTCGTAGGTGTTCTCGACGCGGCCGTCGGGAATGTCGAGGGCGCGCCGCCAACTTACTTTCAGGATGCGGGCAGCGTCTTCCGCTTCGCGTGCGCGATCTTCGACCGTGCCGCGTGTGCCCATCTCGCCTTGGGTGAGATCAAGAATGGCGGTGCGGCGACCGCGCTCGGCCATCTTGAGCAGCGTGCCGCCGCAGGTCTGCTCTACGTCGTCGCGGTGCGCGGCGATGGCGAGAATGTCAACTGCGGAGGATTCGGCCATGGCGGTCAGAGGCGCATCGCCACTGCCACGCCGTCACGCAGCGGAACGATCGTCGTGTACCAGTCCTTCGAGGAGTAGAGCAGCCGGTTCAACTCCACGACGCCCTTGGTGGAGCGGTCGGGCTCGCTGCTCTTGGCGGGTTGCGGATTGCCTGCGGCGTAGCTTACATCGCCGTGCCACAGCGCGTTGTCGGTGATGAACAGACCGCCTTTGCGCACGCGCGCCGCAGCCATGTTGAAGACGCGCGGATAGTCGTGCTTGTCCACGTCGTTGAAGAGGATGTCGAAATGTTCTTTGCGCTCGGAGAGGATTTCCAGCGCATCGCCGACATGGACCTCGATGCGGGCGGCGACCCCGGCCTGCTGGAAGTAGCGCCGCGCTTCGTCGGCGTTCTTGCGGCTGCCGTCGGTGTAATGGACCTTGCCGCCTTCGCCGACGGCCTTGGCCCACCAGATGGTCGAGTAGCCGATCGCCGAGCCCATCTCGAAGACGGTCTTCGCGTTGATGAGCCGCGCATATTGGTAGAAGAGACGCCCAACCGCCGGTCCCACGATTGGAATATCGCGTTCCTTCGCCTGGCGCTCCATCTCCTGCAGGACGGGTTCGCGCTCGGGCAGCATCGCGTACAGGTAGTTTTCGACGCGCTCATCCGTGATTGGCATCGTGTCTTCTTTCTCTCAGCTCACCGTTTGACCGGGCTTCATCTCCAGCACTTCCGGGCCGCCTGCGCCCAGCAGTTTCTTCAGGTCATCAGGACGCCCAACCAGCACGGGAAACGTGCCGAAGTGCATAGGGATGACGGTTTGCGGCTGCAGCAACTTGCAGGCGTATGCGGCCTCGCGCGGGCTCATGGTGAAATGGTCGCCGATAGGCAGCATCGCGATCTCGGGCGAGTAAAGGTCGTGGATGATCTGCATGTCACTGAACACGTTGGTGTCGCCGGCGTGATACAACTTGACGCCGCCGGGCAACTCGAGCACGTAGCCGCACGCTTCTCCGCCATAAACAATGCTGCCATCGTCTTCCATGATGCCGCAGGAATGCACGGCGTGCGTCATCGTGATCTTGATGCCGGCAACCGTTTGCGTGCCGCCCTTGTTCATGGGAGAGATCTGCTTGGCGCCCTTCTTTTCCATCCAGGTACAGAGTTCGAAGATACCGACGACCATAGGATTGTGCTGCTTCGCAATCGCAACCGCGTCGCCAATGTGATCCATGTGGCCGTGGGTACAAATCAGCGCATCGGCCTTCTTTACCTGCTTCTCGTTTTCCGGGCACATGGGATTGCCCATGACCCAGGGATCCACGTAGACGGTTGCGCCGTCCTTGGTTTCAATGCGAAAGGTCGAGTGGCCCAGCCACGTAATACGATTGCCTTGCAGATTCATGGTGTCCTCGAAGTCGCGGAAATGAGCTACGAGACAGGCGGGTTAGAGTGTGTCCCCTTCGCGCCACTCGCGATAACCGCCGGCGAGCGAAAAGACATTGCGAAATCCCATTTTCTTCAGATTGAGCGCCGCCAGTACGGAACGGCTGCCTCCGCCGCAATAAAGCACCAGCTTTCGGTCCTTGTCGGTCGTGATCTGGTCGATGTTCACTTCCAAAATGCCGCGCGGCAGCTTGATCGCGCCGGGAATGATGCCTTTGGCCTGCTCCTCGCGCTCGCGCACATCGATCAGCGTGAAATCCTCGCCCGACTGCTGCATGCGGCGAACATCATTTGGACCAATTTCATTGATCTGAGATCTCGCCTCGTCAACCAGTTGCTTAAACTCGGGTAATGACATTTTGTCTCCTGTGGCCGCTGAGAATTCTATTGTCTGCGACGCGGGGCTGCAACTTATCGTCAATTCGTAAGCAGCCATTCGCCTCAGCCGCTACGGTGTTACCATGCTGCCTTGCTTGCTTGAGACATCCTTGGTATTCGTGAACTGCTCTTTCCGGGTGCTCAGAATGCGGGCCTGAACCGCGAGGGAAGAAATTTCGGACTGTTATGATGGTAAACAAGAATTCCAGCCTGATGCCTTCTTCCGTCCAACCGCCCCTGGTGTCTACCAAGATCGACAGCTACCTGCTGGAAGTTGCCGACGCGGTCAACACCACGCTTGACCTGAATACTCTGCTGCAACGCGTGGCCGAGATGCTCAAGCGGTTCATCGACTACGAAATCTTCGCCATCCTCCTGCTGCATGAGAAAACGCAGGAGCTGCGGGTGCGATTTCAGGTCGGGCATCCGCCGGAGGTCGCCGAGCGCATCCGCATCAAGGTTGGGCAGGGTGTCACCGGACGCGCCGTGCAGACGCGCCAGCCCGTGCTGGTCAACGACGTCACTGCCGAAGACAACGTCATCAACACAACGCCGGGCGTACGCTCCGAATTGGCCGTGCCGCTCATCGCCAAGAACAAAGTCATTGGCGTGCTCGATGTCGAAGCAGACGAGCCAGGTGCATTCACCGAGGAGCACAAACGTCTGCTGACGCTGTTCGCCTCGCGCATTGCCGCCGGCATCGAGAATGCGCGTTTGTACACTCGGGTGTCGCGCCAGGCCCGGCAACTCACTCTGCTTACCGAGATCAGCCGCGAGCTTTCCTCCATCCTTAACGTCGATGAACTGCTGAAGCGCATTGCCGACCTGGTAACCCGCATCATCGACTACCAGATGTTCTCCATTCTGCTGTTGGACAAAACCGGGACCTTGTTGCAGCATCGCTTTTCTCTGCGCTTCAAGGAGAACGTGCAGCTCAAGCACGAGATCCCCTTGGGGGTCGGTCTGGTCGGCTATGCCGCACAACATGGGCAGGCGGTGCTGGTTCCTGATGTCAGCAAAGATCCCCGCTACATCATGGCCAATCCTGAAACCCGTTCCGAGCTGTGCATTCCGCTGATCTACAAAGACAAGGTGATCGGGGTCCTCGACATCGAGCACACGCGCCGCGGCTACTTCACTGAGGACCACGTCCGCATCATGACCACGCTGGCTGCGCAGGTGGCGATCGCGATTGAGAACGCCACGCTGTACGAGCAGATCGCGCGCCAGGAACAACGCCTGGAACAGGACCTGGCGCTGGCGCGGGAGCTTCAGTTCCGATTGCTGCCGCCGAAAGTGCCCGTTTTTCGAAATGCCGAAGTGGCCTCGCGCTTCGCTCCCGCTCGTCAAGTCGGCGGTGACTTGTATGACTTTCTGAAATACAGCGGGCAGGGCGTGACGGGCATTGCCGTAGGAGATGTGAGCGGCAAGGGCGCTCCGGCCGCCATTTACGCAGCTTTGGTGAGCGGCATCGCGCGCTCCCATGCCAACGAGGAACCCAGCGCCGCAGGTATGTTGGAAGCGATCAACCTCTCGCTCTCCGAACGGCCGATCGAAGGTCAGTACGTCTCCATGATTTACGCGATCTGGGACGACAACCAGCGGCTGCTGCAAATTGCGAATTCCGGCTTGCCGCGCCCGATTCATGTGCACGATGGAAAAATTGAGACCATTCAGGCGACCGGCTTGCCGATCGGATTGTTTAACAACGCGACCTATGACGAGATCACGCTGCGCGGGCAGCCAGGCGACCTCTTCCTGTTTTTCAGCGATGGAATTCTCGATGCCACCAGCTCCAAGGGCGACCTGTTCGGCCGCCAGCGCCTGGAAAAGATTGTCCGAGGCGAAGGCCCACGGCAGTGCCGAGGAACTGGTTGACACCATATTCACCGCTGTTTCCGATCACGCCGAGGGGGTCGAGACCTTCGACGACCAGACCATTGTCGCCATCAAGGTGAAAGGAACGCATTCCAAAAAGTGAACGCCGCACTGCCGCCGGAGAGACCACCTGCATTTACCTATCGCCGGGACAAGCGGTTGTTCCGCAAGTCCGGCGCGGAGCTGCATGCCGACGACTTGTCGCTTGGCAAGCTGGCCCAACGGTATGGCACTCCGCTGTATGTGTATTCCGGTTCGATGATTCGCGAACGCTATCGGCAGTTCGATGGGGCTTTTCACGGCTGCGAACATACCATCTGCTATTCGGTGAAAGCCAATTCCAATCTTTCGATCCTGCGTCTGCTCGCCGGACTGGGCGCCGGATTCGATGTCGTCTCCGGCGGCGAACTGCAACGAGTCAAGGCGGTAGACCGGAAAGGCGCGCATAACGTGGTTTTTTCCGGAGTCGGTAAGCAGGCGGAGGAAATCGACCTCGCGCTCGCGACCGGTATTCTGCTGTTCAACGTGGAAAGCGCCAGCGAACTGGAGCTATTGGCGGCGCGCGCGACGCATCTTCGCAAGACGGCACAATATGCCGTTCGGGCAAACCCCGACGTCAGGACTGAAACTCATCCTCACATCTCGACTGGTTTGCACGAGCACAAGTTCGGCGTGCCTTGGCGTGATGTCCCCGCGCTTTATCGCCGAGGCTCGGAAAACCAGCGGCTGAAGGCTGCCGGCGTCAGCGTTCACATCGGTTCCCAAGTTACCGATGTGACCCCATTTTGCGAGGCCATGGATCGCGTCGCTGGGCTAGTCCGTGCGCTGCGCGCCGCGGGGCACGACATTCGCTACGTTGACGCGGGAGGCGGTCTCGGCATTCCTTATCAGCGCGAGCCTGAGATGGATTTCTCCGCCACCGCGAAGCGTTACGCCACGGCAGTGCTGCAACCGCTCAAAGGTCTTGGAGTTCATCTCCTGCTGGAGCCGGGCCGCGCGATCATTGGTCCGGCAGGAGCGCTGCTTACTCGCGTCCTGTACCGCAAGCGCAACAACGGCAAGCCCTTCGTCGTCGTGGATGCGGCGATGAATGACCTGCTGCGGCCTTCGCTCTATGGCGCGTACCACGAGATCGTTCCGGTGGTGTTGCGAGACGGCGACCCGGCGGTCGAGAAAGTCGATGTGGTAGGACCGATCTGCGAGACGGGGGATTTTTTCGCGCGCGACCGCGAAATTCACAAGGTCGAGGAAGGCGACTTGCTGGCGATTCTCGATACCGGAGCTTATGGAATGACGCTGGCCTCGAACTACAACACGCGACCGCGCCCGGCCGAGGTGCTGGTTGATGGTGGTCGTTCGCGACTAATACGTAAGCGGGAATCGGTCGCCGATCTCTTGGCACCCGAGCGCTTTTGATCTCACCACTTCCGTTCCACGAACCTTACTCGTACTGATTCCACGATTTTGCTCATTGCGTTTCGCGGCAACTTCGCCTATTGTGGCTTTCCATTGGAGAGGCCATGCAACCAAACCAATCTGACGCAGCCACTTCCACGGCGGTTTGCCTCTGGTGTTATTCGCAATACCTGAAGAGCACCAGCCGAGCACGTGATGGGCAAACATTCTGCTGCAGGAAGTGCGAATACGAAGCGCAAGGCTGGCTTCACGAGAACCTAAAAACTCAATACTGAATAACACTCGGGCGCGACCATTAGCGGTCGCGCCCAAACACCACTGCCCTCATCCACGCAAAAAGATCGGTTCAGCAGCTTTCGTGGGGATGGCGCTCCGGGGTTTCGTCTTCCCACTGCAGAAATTGGCGAAAGCCGGCGCCGCGATGGCTGTAGCGGGCCTTCTCTTCGGCGGTGAGCTCGGCGAAGGTCTTCCCGATCTCTGGGAAGTAGAACAGCGGATCGTAACCGAAGCCGTTGGAGCCGCGCGGCACGCGCAGGATGAGACCTTCGGCGCGACCGTGAAATGTCGCCAGCGTGTGTCCGTTGCGCGCCGCTGCGATCACGCAGACAAATCGGCCGGTGCGGTATTCGTCGGGAACGTCATGCAGCTCGCGCAGCAGGCGAGCGTTATTGGCGGCGTCGGGGGAATTGGGCGCTGGCCCACCTTGCTGTTCGGGCTTCCCTGCGTTTTCGTCTTCGGCATAGCGCGCCGAGCGCACTCCGGGTGCTCCCCCAAGGGCGTCGACTTCCAGCCCTGAGTCGTCAGCGATTACCACCTCGCCCTCCACATACTTGCTGTAGTGCTCGGCCTTCTTGCGGGCGTTGGCTTCAAACGTCGTTCCGTCCTCGATCACCGGCGGCAAGGCTGCGAAACCCGGCAGCAGTGTCGATGCTCACATTGTGGGCTGCGGCGGCGCCGATCAGGTCCCGGATCTTGCCGGGATTCGACGTCGCCACCAGCACTCGCTTCATCTCCCCCTCCGCCTTCCATGTTAAATGCCCCGTGCCAGCGATGCATCGGAGGCGACAAAATGCATGATTTGCTTCCTAAGGCCTCACATTCTGGAAATATTTTTTCGATCGTCAATAGCAAGGATTGTCCGTCCCGCCGGAGATGATATCTGTCAGGCGACATGGCGCGCGAAAGAAGTCGAATGTGCCCGCCGTGGAATCACCAGTGTTCATGCGGCTTTTCCTCGCATTATAAAGTTGACAAAGCGACTCACGCTGCAGATCGCTCGGCAACTGCACATGCAGGATGTATCGAAGCGCCGCACGTTTCGCTCGAGTACACATTTCGACGTGCGTTTTTCTCTTGACTATTTTTTTTAATAACTCTATACAAAGAACAAATTGCGATGATGTGATGTCGCAATTGTTCCATGACAAATGGAAGGGAGAATAGAAACCATGGCAACGAAGAAGAAAGCGAAAAAGGCTGCCAAAAAGAAAAAGAGATAACTTCTCTTTGACTTGACAAGGGGGCGCGCAAGCGTCCCCTTCGCTTTTGGCCGCTAGTGCACCTTGGCCGCCAGCTGCGCCGCGGGTACGAACGCCTCGACCTCATGCGCCGGGCAGATGCTGTGGTAGGAACAACCGTTGCAGCGCAGGCCAGGGTTGGGCTCGAACTCGCCGGCCGCGATTTTGGCCGCTACCTTAACCACCTGGTCCTCGGCCTTCCTCAGTTGGCCGGCCGTGCGCGACGACGCCACCGCGGTACAGTTTTCCAGGCTGACAAAAACCAGCGACGCTGCCGTCAACCCCATGTGCCGCGCGGCCAAGGCGTAAATCGAGAGCTGTAGGCTGTCGTCGGCATCATCCTGCGTCCTGGGCTTGCCGGTTTTGTAATCCACAATCACAACTTCGCCGTCGCCGCCGGTTCGATCGAGGCGATCGATCTTGGCCCTGATCTTGGTTTCCCCGATCGCAAAGGACGAACTGCCTTCCGTCTGGAGGATTTCGCCCGCTGGCTTCGCCAGGTCGGAACGCAGAAAGCGCGAGAGTTGCTCGCGTCCGTCTTTCTCGTAGAGTTCACGCTGAAAGTCTTCGTCGATTTTCGTCTTGGAGAATTCGTCGAGGAAGCAGGCGATGACCATTTCTTCTTCCGGCGGCCGCCCGGCGCGCACTCCGTCGAAGTAGGCCTTGATGGCGACGTGCATGGCCGCACCGAACTGCATGCGGGCCGCGGGTTCTTCCGGGATTCGCCAATCGCGGCTCAACTTGTAAGCCAGCGGGCAACGCTCGTACTGATCGATGGCGCTGGCGCTCAACTCGCTCAAGCCGCCCATCGGGGCGGGGCGGCAGTTGGACCCACTGCGAGATGAGCGGCATGGGTTCGGCGGCAGCGTGGATTCTCTCGATCAGCGTGGCCTGCGAAAGCTCCGTACATTCGATGGCGCCGCGCAGCGACATGCTCTTTTTTCCCAGCAGCTCGCGCATGTAACCCGGCGGGGTTAGGTCTTTTTTGCCCCTAGGGAACTGCCCACAAATGTACAGTTCGTCCATGGCTCGGGTGAGTGCGACATAAAACAGCCGGCGCTCTTCCTCTTGATGCAGAGCCTTGGCGTCGCTCTCGGCAGCCGTGTCCTTGCTGCGCAGCTCCTGCGGGAACTCGACCAACGCCTCCTTGTTGCCGCTGGGGAACGATGGCGAAACGACCCGCAAGACGAAGACGCAGGGGAACTCCAATCCTTTGGCGGCGTGCACCGTCATCAACTGCACGGCGTCCCGCGGCTGGCCGGTGACGTCCTTTGCAGCCAGCGCTGCCACCGGGTCGTCATCCGCAGCATCCTCCGACAAGTTGCCCTCGGCTTCCTGAAAGAGCGCGACGTACTCCAGAAATTCATGCAGCGTTCCGTTGCCGGTGATTTGCTTTGGTTTTCCACCCCAGTCGGCGGCGAATTCCTGGAGACGTTGCAGCGGAAAGGAGTCCGGGAGCTGGAAGGAACTCCGCGCGACCCTGATTGCAGCCGGCAACATGCCATTGGCATTGGCAAGGTCGTGCCGAGCCTCGCGGACCGCCTCCATCACTTCGAATCCGCCGGGCACTTTTTCCAGAACAGATTCGACGGACGCGTTCCTGCCGGCGACCGCGAGTTCGGCGCGGAAGCGCTCGGGATCGACGCAGAACTGCGACAACGCCGCGACACGCACGAGCGCGACCGGATCGGGGCCGTCAAGAATGCGCAACACCGCCATCGCGTCGCGAACTTCGGGAGCATCGAACAGGTCGGCACCTTTGACCTGCACCGGAATACCTCGGCGGCGCAACTCGTCGGCCACTTCCCGGCGATAACCATGGTTGCGGTAGAGCACGGCAAAGTCGCAGTACTTCGTGGTGGGCCGCCGCCGGCGAACGGCCTCGATGGTGTCGGCAACAAAATCGGCGTCGTCGTGCTTGTTGTGCACGATGGCATGTACCGGTGGGGCTTTCGCGAGGTTCTTCTCGCGCTCCAGCCGCGCGCAGGTGAGCGGCTGACGCGGCCAGCCGCCGTCCGGCAACTCCACGCTCCCGACCTCCGGATTACACCGGATTGCCTCGTAGGAGCAGCGCAGGATGGGCGGCGTCGAGCGCCGATTTTCCGACATGGTGACGCGCTTCACCCGCTCCGGGCCGAAGGTCCTCAGGAACTGGTCGAAGGCTCCGCTGGTTGCGCCGCGAAAACGATAGATCGCCTGATCAGGATCGCCAACCGCGAAGACATTGGCTTCGTCTCCGGCAAGCAATTTCGCGAGTTGGATCTGCGCCACATTGGAATCCTGGAACTCGTCGATCAGGATGAAGCGCGCGTGCTTCTGCGCACTCTGCAACACCGACTGCCGGCGTCCGAGAATTTCAACGGCACGAGTGAGGATGTGCCCGAAGGTACCCAAGCCCTCCTGCCTGAGCAAATCCTCGATGTAGCGGAAGGCACGCGCGATCTCGTGGCAGCGACCCAGCACTTCTTCCGGGGGCATGAACTCGGCGTCTCTTGACTTCGCCACCCGCTGCAGCGGAATTTCCTGACGCTCCAGACGGGCGACATAGGCATCGTAATCATCCGGCGTGCGCAGCTCATCGTGGCACCGGCGGAAAAACTCCAGCAGCTCCCGGAGGAACCTGCCGGGATCGGCGGCCTTGGTAAAGTGCTCGAGTTGCAACTCACCAATGCGACGGCGCAGGAGCACGAAGAGATCCTGATCGTCGAGCAGCGCGAACTTGATTCCCGCCTCGCGCAACAACGAGAAGCAGTAGGCGTGAAACGTATCGGCCTGCAATCCGCTGGAGAGCAACTTTGCCGCAGCGCGCTGCGGTTCGAGATCAGGATAGAGAACGCTGCCGGCGCGGTGCACCAACTCCGCAGCCCCATTGCGCGTGTAGGTAACCGCCAGAATCTCGTCGGGCTTGGCTGCGCCGCTATTGATCAGGTGGGCGATGCGGTGGGACAGCACAGTAGTTTTGCCCGTTCCTGCGCCCGCCACCACCAGCATGGGCCCGTGCACATGATCGATGGCCTGTCGCTGCTGGTCCGTGGGTTTGAAGCCGTGATGTCCGTTACTGCCCATCGGAACTCCTTAGATGCGAAGAAAAAGCGAAAACAACATTATGCAGCCGAAGGCTCGAATTGGGCAAGTGTAAAGTCGGCGCACCAATCTTAGGTGGCCACTTTGCTGAGGAAAACCTGTGCGCCGACGCGGCGTTGGCCGAGCTGCGTCTCGAATTCTCCTGGGCATCCTCCTCGCCGCTTACAATACTCCGATTGCAGAACCGGGCCCGACAGTCGTACGAGCGCAAATGATATCTACCATCGGCCACACGCTGTCGCACTTCCACATGGTCGTTGCCTGGCTCATCTTCCTGGCGAGCTACCTGGTCTTCGCCATTGGACATCTGCCCGGTACCAAGATCGACCGTCCCGCGATGGCGGTGATCGGGGCGGTGGGAATGTTCGTCTTTGGAGTGCTCACACCGAAGACGGCCATCGAGAGCATCGACTTCGCCACGCTGGTCCTGCTTTTCTCCATGATGCTGATTGTCGCCAGCCTGCACCTGTCGGGATTCTTCGAGGGGATTGCTCATCTGGTGATCGAGCACCTGAGTCCGCGGCATCTGTTGCCCGGCGTGGTCTTTACCAGCGGCATTCTGTCGGCAGTCCTGGTGAACGATGTGGTCTGCCTGGTCATGGCGCCGCTGGTGTTGGGCGTCTGCAAGAGAATGGGCCTGAAGCCGCTGCCCTATCTGCTCGCCCTGGCGACCGCTTCCAACATCGGCAGCGTAGCCACGATCACGGGCAATCCGCAGAACATTCTGATCGGATCAATTTCCGGGATTGCCTATCGCGACTTCCTCGTGCATCTCGGGCCGGTGGCGTTGATCGGCCTGTTCGTCGATTGGGCCCTGCTGTACTGGATCTTTCTGCGACATGAGAGCGTGGGATCGCAGCCCGTTCCGAGCCAGCCGCCACAAGCAGTCCGCGAGCCCCAGATTCATCCCGCCTGGGCGGTGACGGTCACGCTGGGCGTGCTGGCGGGCTTTCTCATGGGATATCCGCCGCCATTGGTTGCCGCCACCGGAGGCGCGCTGCTGCTGGTGCAGCGTCAACGCTCCCCGAAGGCAATCTATGGCGACGTCGATTGGTCGCTGCTGATGCTGTTCCTGGGACTGTTCCTGATTCTCGGCGGCGCGGAACGGGTCGGCATTACGCAGGAACTGCTCGGTGTGGCCGAGCGGCTGAATCTGCACCAGCCGCTGATCTTTGCAGCGGTGGTGACTCTGCTGTCCAACATCGTCAGCAATGTTCCGGCCGTGATGCTGCTGAAGGGGCTGCCGCCGCAATTTCACGATGCCCACGCGGCATGGCTGCTGCTGGCCATGTCGAGCACGCTGGCTGGGCAATCTCACCATCACCGGTTCGGTGGCGAACATCATCGTCGTGGAAAAGGCGCGAGCGAGGCCCACATCAGCTTTCTGGAGTACATGAAGATCGGTGTGCCGGTAACGCTCATCACGCTGGCGATCGGGCTGGTGTGGCTGGCAGTGAGTAAATAACGACAGCGAGCGAGCGCCCGCTCTCGGACCACCGCGAAGGGGAAACGGTTCAACCGGCGTCATCTTGGAAGATCCAAATGAAGTGCGGGCAAAAAACGAAAGGGAGAAGCTGAATGCTCTCCCTTTCGATAATGCACGATCATCCCAAGCCACTGGCGCGGATCCAGAGGGAGTCAAGACCAATCCCGAGCGCTGATACTCAGTGCTAATTACTCGCCGCTACTCCACGTACGGCTTCCAGTTGCCGTCCTTTTCCATCAGGACGATGCTGGCCTTGGTCGGCGCTGCGCTGTAAAAGTCAACCCCATAGGTCTTGATCAAGGTCGCGCGGTCCCAGGTGGGGAAATCTTTCACCACGCTGCCGGAGGCATCAAACTCCTGGCCCAGCCGGTTGGGCGTCCACTTCCAGGTGTACTCCACCTGCGCCAAATGCGGCTTGATCATGGTGACCTTGTTCACATCCACCAGCTTACGCTCGGCCAACGGCACGACGTAGGTGACCGTCTTGTCGGGATTGGTGATCTTCTGCACACCCGTGATCTGGGTGAAGAGGTTCTCGCCCGCCGGGTTAAGAGCCACAATCAGCGAGCTGTAGCCCTTCGGCTTGGTGGTCACGATGCCAAGCTTGGCCAGCAATTTGTAGTGTGGGTCCTGCGGCTTCTCGTTGATATTCGGCACTATGGTGCCGGTGCTGAAACGAACAGTGGACGGACCCTGGGCCTTCAGGATCTGGTTGACGGCGGTGGTCGCGACGGGAACGGTCAGCACATCGCGAGCGCCCTTCACGAAGTAAACAATAGTCCCACCCACCACGAGGATGAGCGCCAAAATCAGCGCCACAGGCAAAAAGTTGGAGCTTCTGCTCTCCATTTCGACTTCAGCGGCGAAAAGCTCGGGTTCTTTGCTGGCAGGGGTAACGGGTTGCGTCGTCGCTTCCTCTTTGACGTTCGGTTCCACAACGGTCGGCATTGGTCTCACCTCTTATGGCACGGGCCGCGAGCCGCGAAAATCACCGGCTAGGCTTACGAACCAGCCGGAGTTCGCTGACGGCAAGGGCCGATCCCGCGCCGTGCTCAGGGCATCCTTACCTTTCCAGTATGAACTCTGCGTACAGAGACGCAGTGAGGTTGGTCACTAGGCGATGTGAGGAGTGAACGTAAGGCAGTGGATTGTGGCTAGTGGACAGTGGATAGAGAGTGCAGCGCGTTCACGCCTTGCGCATCTGATTCAATCTGTCGTAAATCAGCAATATTCCCTGCAGGGCAAATCCGGTCAAGAACCCCCACATCAGATTGGTGGTCAGAAGTGACACCGCCCCGACGCAAACCGCAATCAGCAGGAACGGCACTTGCTTTACGATGTCGCGCAAATAAGCTGCGTGCTGGATACCCACGTAAATCAGGAACACTCCCAAAATGGCGATGGGAATGAGAGACAGGACTCCGATGGCCGCTCTTCCGAAAAGGGCGAGCAGGATACACAGCCCACCGATGATGTAACTCGATTTAGGGGTGCGTGCGCCGAACCTGTAATGGGCGGTAATGCCTCCGGAACCGTGGCACATGGGCGCGCCTTGAATCGACCCACTTGCGAGGTTGACCAGCGCAATGCTCAAGCTGAGCGCGCGCACGGTGACGCGCCGTGCCTGCTGGCCGTATAGAATCTGCGAAGTGTTTTCGGTTGCCACGATGGAGTTGCCAAACGTCAAAGCGAATTGCGGAATCACCAATAGCGGCAGAACTCTCCAGAATTCATCTGCATGCGGATGCAGGAACTGGAGCGGCAGCGGCCCCCAAACGAATTGCGGCATTTTTCCCCACTGCGCCAGCAACCCCAGGGCAATGCCTACCGTGAGCAGAACCAGCGCCGCCGGATAGCGGGTGGATTTGTAAAACACCAATAGGAGGATTACGGTCCCCAAAGCGACTTCCCATCCGGTTACCGCAGCGCCATTCGACAATCCGAGGATGGATTGGCGGCCCAGGATCAACCGCAAACCCTCGCGGGCAAGCAGCAATCCCAAGCCAAGCTGTATACCTCGCACGATCGGCAACGTAAAGAGTTTTGCGAGCAGGCCTGCGGTGTTGGTCACTGCAATGATGGCCAGGAGAACGCCGATCAACACTCCGGCGCTGGCAATGGCCGAGGGAGATAACCCCGTGGCGAGAGCAATGGCGGCAACCGCCTTCAGGGGCTGCACCGAAATTGGTATCTGAAAATACCAGCTTGCCAAGATGTATGTGAGCCCAGCACCCAGGAAAACCGCCGTGGGATTGAGATGGTTCAGCGTGATCAAAGCGATCGCGATCGGAAACAGAACACCGATGTCGCCGAATGCGCCTGCGACGTCCAGGCGCGTCAGTCGGCCAAGCGAGTGTTCTAGCTGGCGTCGCGGTCGTGGTGCTCAATCGAACCTCGGAAATCGCTTTATGCAAAGCCAGGTTGCCGGACCTCACTCCCCAACGGCGCCAACCATGAGGCCGCAATCAGTAATTTTCGCAGGGCAAGTAACAAGTCATTCTAAGACAAATGAAATTAACCGTTAATTCTAGACGATTCTCTGTGATTCTTGCTTCCCCGGCCTTCGCACGTTGGCTCGTGACGTTGGTCACTGACCTGAATTCAGAAGCGCAATGAGAATGTGGCCAGAGGCAAATGATGAACCTCACGGAAGCACTAAACGTTCTTCGACCACTGGCGGATGGCGTCGATCCATCGACAGGCGAAGTTTTGCCATCGCAAAGTCTGTTCCAGCAAGCGCAGGTCGTACGCGCCCTCAGCCTTGCCATTGGCGCCCTGGAGCGCGAGGCACGCAAGGCGGAGCTGCCCAAAGGCGCCGGGAAGGCCTGGACGAGCGCCGAAGACACTCGACTCCGCGAGGAATTTCACAAATCCGTGGACTTCAATGAAATCGCCCGCATCCACGACCGTACCCGAGGGGCGATTCTCTCCCGCCTTGTCAGACT
This sequence comes from uncultured Acidobacteriaceae bacterium, assembly GCA_963735855.1. Classification (GTDB taxonomy): domain Bacteria; phylum Acidobacteriota; class Terriglobia; order Terriglobales; family Acidobacteriaceae; genus Bog-257. The sequence continues at coordinate 46,680 of CAVTMW010000009.1, read as the reverse complement.
TGGAGAGCTATCAGAGAGCTATATGAGCAAAGCGCCTCGGAACTGACCATTGCACGGCAGAGGCTCCTCCTCGCACCCCACGAAGATGCCACGCGATTGTCATAGCTTTGTGCTTTCGTGCTTGACCACGTTGGGACTTTTCTGTAAGAGTAGCGAAGGCCTGTAAAAACCGGGAGATGATGCCCGGCGGCAAAGTTCTATTGCGCCAGTTACATGATGAAAATTGAGGTCACGCTCAACGCTGATCCCACCGCGATCAATCCCGTGGTGGAGGGGATCATGGAGATGGCCCGCAAGCTGGAGTGCGCAGCGGGCAAGGAATTTGAGATCGAGACGGCGCTGCGCGAGGCCCTCGCCAACGCCATCGTGCACGGCTGCAAGAAGGACCCTTCCAAGAAAGTCCAGTGTTTGGTGGGATGCGATGAAGAACACGGCATGCTGATCGTGGTCCGCGATCCCGGCAACGGCTTCGATCCGGTCGCAGTTCCTGACCCCTGCACCGGAGAGAACGTCTTCTCCAACCACGGCCGTGGCATCTACCTGATCAACCAGCTCATGGATGAAGTGAAGTTCGAGCGCAACGGCGCCGAAATCCACATGCGCAAGTACTAGGCTGATTCCTCCGCCCGCTGCTGAAAATAACTCCAATCGGGAATGAATCGATTTCGCTCTGCCCGCGCTTCGCGGTCGGTCTTCTGCTCGTCGTAACCCGCCCTCCACCAGATGAAAATTGAAAGCCCTGAAAGAAACAGAGGCAGGTAATAGCCGGGATACCCGATGTACGCACTGAAGGCTGCGAGGCACAGCACCAGCCATGAGCCCAGGTAGTGCCGGTAACGCTTCTCTGCCTTCGACTTTAGCTCCTCAATCCGGTTCCACTCCCATAGCTGCGCCTTCGCGAATTCCAAGCGTAGGCGTTCGGCATCGCCGCTGCTAAGTACGATTGGCGTGGTGAGGCTCTGGCCACCGTCGGACAACACTAATTGCGAAGCGCTCAGGGAAAGCTCAAGGCCGTACACCTCTGTGCGTATTCCGATGGCTGAGTCGGACATTTGCTCCTCGCAAGCGGGATAGTCATTTCATTACTTGCCACTGGGGCTCACTAGCGCCACGAGCACCGTCGCATCAAGGAAACTCAACGTGCTCATAGATCCGTTCGTTGGTCACGTTCACCTTCGGGCCCTTTGAAACGATGAGTGGGAACCGAACCCTCTGGGGACGCGGCCGCTGATACAGATTATTCGCGGTGGTTCGAATCGATTGCCGTTTCATGATGCGAGCATCCCATGTTTGTCATAAATATCGAAGTCACAGCAACGATCCAGGAGAGGAAATTATAGGTCCTTCTTTCCCACCACCGCGATGCCCAACTCCTTCAACTGGCGCTCGCTGACGGGCGTGGGCGCGTCCACCATCAGGTCAACCGCCTTCGCCGTCTTGGGGAAGGGAATCACCTCGCGCAGGCTTTCCGCGCCGGCCAGGATCATCACAATGCGATCGAGTCCGAGCGCGATTCCGCCGTGCGGTGGTGTGCCGTATTGCAGCGCCTCGAGGAAAAATCCGAAGCGCGACTGCTGCTCTTCGGGAGACATGCCCATCGCTTTGAAGATCTTTGCCTGGATGTCCTGGCGGTGAATACGAATCGAGCCTGAGCCCAGCTCGGTGCCGTTCAGTACCACGTCGTAAGCCAAGCGCGCGCACGGCACCGGGATCGCTCTCCAGCTTGTCCATGTCGTGCTCGTGCGGAGAAGTAAAGGGATGGTGCGCGGCGTTCCAGCGGCCCTCGGTTTCGTCCCACTCGAACATGGGGAAATCGGTGACCCACAGCAGGCGGAAGTTGCCATGCTTGAATGCGCCGTGGCGCTCGGCGTACTTCTGACCCAGCGCGAGACGAAGCTGTCCCGCGGCCGCATAAACCGCATACGCCTGCTGGCGGGCCTTCACGGCGTTCGCAGCTTCCGTGCGCTTCGCTCCAGCGACGACAACCACCAGGTCCTCAGTTTGGGACTGGGCAAGCGCGCGAATCTTCGCAACCGCTTCGGGCCAGGATTTCTCCAAACGCTTGAGGTCCTCAAAGACCTTGGCTTCCTTGCGGTCGCCGAACAATGTCTTGATCTCGTCGCGCTCCTTGCGCGAAAGCTCGCCAACCTTGGGGATGACGATCGCGACCACCGGGAGCTCGGGATCAACATGCAGTGTTTCCAAGTTCTCAGCCGCGAATGCGTCGCGCACCTCGGTCATCTCGGGCAGGCGCATGTCTGGCTTATCGATTCCGTATTCTCGGATCGCCTGGTCATAACTCATCTGCGGGAACGGTGTCGCGAGATCAACCCCGATAGTCAAGAACGCTGCCTTCAGGAAGCCTTCGACCACGCGGAAGACCGTCTCCGGCCGCGGAAAGCTAATCTCGAGATCTATCTGGGTGAACTCCGGCTGGCGGTCGGCGCGCAGGTCCTCGTCGCGGAAGCAGCGCACGATCTGGAAATACTTGTCGAAGCCCGAGATCATGAGGATCTGCTTGAACAGCTGCGGCGACTGCGGCAGGGCATAGAACTCGCCCGGGATAAACGCGGCTGGGCACCAGGTAGTCGCGCGCGCCCTCGGGCGTGGAGCGCGTCATGAAGGGCGTCTCGATCTCGTAAAAGCCCTGCGCGTTGAGATATTCGCGAATCGCGATCGCAACTTTGTGGCGCAGCTCGATGTTGTGCTGCATCTCGGGACGCCGCAGGTCTACGTAGCGATATTTCAGGCGCACCTCTTCGTTGGCCAGCACAGTGTCGGCCGGGGTGAAGGGGAGCGGTTTGCAATCGTTCAGGATGCGCAGTTCGTCGGCGACGACTTCGACCTCACCGGTGGCAATGTTCTTGTTGACCGTGCCGGCGTCGCGCAGCTTGACATGGCCGATGACGGCGACCACAAATTCCGAGCGCACCGCGGTCGCCCGGTCGTGAACTTCAGCGCCGGCGTCAGCGGTGATGACCGCTTGCGTGATGCCGCTGCGGTCGCGCAGGTCGAGGAAGATGATGTTGCCGAGGTCGCGGCGCTTGTTCACCCATCCCATGAGCACAACTTTGGAACCGGCGTCGGAGGCGCGCAACTCGCCGCACATATGAGTACGTTTCAGGTCACCGAGAAAATCGAGCATGAATGTCCAGATTACCGTCAGGAAGCCAGCCGCGAGTTTGGATGTTTCCGACGGCTAGCGCTGCCGCAGGTGCTCTGCCAGTTCCTGCACGCGGTACCTGCACCTGTTCCCGCTGGAGAGATTCTTGACGGCAAACTGATCGCTGGCGACTTCGTTCTCTCCCACGATCACGATGAAACGCGCGCCAGCCTTCTCCGCAAGTTCGAATGACTTCTTCAGCCGGAAGGATTCATCGCCAAGGTCGGCGCTGACGCCGTCACGGCGCAACTCGCGCGCCAACTTCAGAGCGTGGACATTCATTCCCGCACCTAGAGGAGCGACATAAGCTTGCACGGGTTCCGTGGCAGTTTCGCCCTGCGATTGCAAGGCGAGAATCAGGCGGTCTTCTCCGATGGCAAATCCGATACCGGGCGCCTTCGGCCCGTCGAGCGACTCGGAAAGTCCGTCGTAGCGTCCGCCGCCCAGTACGGCGCTCTGGGCGCCGAGTCCGCCGTGGGTGAACTCGAACGTCGTCCGGGTGTAGTAATCCAGACCGCGCACCATGCGCTCGTTGATGGCGTAAGCGATGCCGACGGCGTCCAGCATCGCACGCACCGCGGCAAAGTGCTCGCGGCATGGCTCGTCCAGATACGCGCTGATTTTCGGCAGCTTCTCGATGATGGGCTGATCCTCCGGAACCTTGCAGTCGAGCACGCGCAGCGGATTGGTCTCGGCACGCCGCTGGCAATCGGCACACATCTGGTGCACCAACGGTTGCAGAGCTTCACGCAGCGCCTGGTTGTAGCGGGCGCGGTCTTCGGCGCAGCCCACAGAATTCAACTGCAACTGCCAATCGTGCAGTCCGACTTCATCGAGCAGCGTGGTCAGCATCTCCAGCAACTCAGCGTCACGTAACGGCGATTCGCTGCCCGCGCTGCGCGGTCCGATGATCTCCGCATCGATCTGGTAGAACTGGCGATACCGTCCCTTCTGAGGACGCTCGCGACGGAATTGCGGTCCAATGCAATACAGCTTCTGCAGCGTTCCCTTGTCGCCCAGTCCATGCTCAATGTATGCGCGCACGACGCCCGCGGTGGCCTCAGGACGCAAGGTCAGCGACTGCGCCTTCTCGCTCTGCGCGCGTGCCCTGTCCTCCCAGGTGAACATTTCCTTGGAGACGATGTCAGTCTCTTCGCCGACGCTGCGCGAGAACAGCTGCGTGTCTTCGAAGATGGGCGTGCGGATCTCGTGGTAGTTGTAGCGCGCGAAGACATCGCGCACCTGCGCCTCCACCCGGTTCCAGAGGTCGGTGTCGGGCGGGAGAAGATCACGAGTTCCGCGGACGGCCTTGATCATGAGAAACAGTTGCCAGTGGTCAGTTGCCAGTTGTCAGTAGTCGGTCGTCCAACTTATACCTGTCGTTCTAGTAAGGGATAAACGGAACAACGCAGACGAATATATTGGCAAACCCAAGCACGAGCGCAACAAAGGACCACGTACGATCCTTATCCTTCAGAAGTCCGATCACCGAAATTGGTATTGAAATGAGCCCTCCAACATAAACAATTGCCAGCGGTCGGATGAGCCCATCAAAGCTATGTTGTGGCGTATGAAAAACAATCATCACGGTGCCCCAAATCGCAACCAGTTCAAGGAGGCACATCCTTAGGGCAACGCCGCCGAACGAGCGAAAGCGCCACTGCATGTTTTCGATTCTACCGTGTACGACTTAAGCCGGAACACTGAACACAGACCACTGGCCACCACTACTTCCTCTCTGCCAGATACTGCTCCTTATACCCCAGATAATTCTGGGCGTAACGCCGGACCATCTCATGGTCTAGCTCGGTCAGCTTCTTGCGGAACTTGCCTGGCACTCCCATCCACAGAGACTCCGGCTCGACAATCGTGCCTTCCGGAATCAGCGTTCCCGCCGCGATGATAGAGCCCGCGCCAATGCGTGCGCCATTCAAGATGACGACGCCCATGCCAATCAGGCAGCGGTCCTCGACTACGCATCCGTGCAGCGTGACCGAATGGCCGACGGTGACCCAATCGCCCACGATCACTGGCCATTGTCCCAACATGCCGTGCAGCACACTGCAATCCTGGATGTTGCTGTTGGCGCCCACGCGGATGTAGTGCACGTCGCCGCGCAGCACGGCGTTCATCCAGACGCTGGCGTTCTCGCCCAGCACCACATCGCCGATGAGTTGCGCCGATTCGTCCACGTAACACGAGGGCGGGAAGATCTGGCGTGATTCCTTTGTATGAACGAATCATCGAGTTCAGCGGTAAGTCTTTGAAAATACCATGCCGTGAGCGTGAAGCGAAATCGCGGCTAGCTTGGGTGTCTTGCCGAGTGCCAGTTTCCTGAACCGCGGCCAGCGCGCTCACTAGACTCCTACGAGATTGATCGTAGGAGTTTTGCGCACCCTGTAACTCTTTAAGAATGTGCATAATAGCGCCATCTACCACGTTTTCGGCATGGCCAAGTGCACGATTTCGAAGTAGAACTCTTGCTAACGCTGCTCTCGCCGCAAAAGCGGCAAAGACTGTTACCCGCCCAGAAAGCCCGCGGCATTTGGCCGACGTGATATTGAGAAACGAATGTATTTGGAAACAACGGTGAACTGGATGAACGCTGTCCCGCCGAAGACAGTGCTATGCGTGGACGATGAGAAAATCGGCCTGCGTGTGCGCAAGCTCATGCTGGAGGGCCACGGTTTCCGCGTCCTTACTGCCAGTAACGGAGAGCGGGGCCTGGAACTGTTCGACGAGAACCATGTGGATGTAGTGGTGCTGGACTACTACATGCCCGGCCTGAACGGCGGAGAAGTAGCCGCCGAATTGCGCCGGCGCCGCTCCGATATCCCCATCATCTTCTTCTCGGCGTATTTCTCGCTGCCGCCGCAGGCCCTGGAGCTGGCGAACGCGTTTCTCACCAAAGGCGATCCGCCCGAGATACTGATCGAAAAAATTGAACAGTTGATGTGAGCAGGGGCTGACTCTGGCGTATCAGGGACGCTGCTGCAGGATTCGCCGCATATTTCTTTTTCCATGCAGAACGGCGACGACCTGAAGGGGAGCCGTCTGTGGCCGGTAAACCAGAGTGTAGTTGGGATAGCGGGTCAACGTCCAGAAACGTAGCGGCCGGGTTGTGAGGTCAGGCCTGGAGTGGCCGCGTAAGGGCGCTTCGGCGACAAATACCCAGGCATCGTAAATAGCCTGCTCCACGCAATTGGCTGTCTCCTCGCTGTCCTGCGCGATATAAGACCAGATGTCAAAAATGTCGGTCTTGGCAAGCGGCGTGAGAGCATAAGTGCTCATCACTTGGGCGAATGCTGTTGCCGCCAGTTGTCTTTCATGGCCTGAATTTCACGTTGGGCCTGTGCGCCATCGAGAAGCTCTCCGCGTTCGGCCTCGAGATATCCTTCTTCGATATGGGCGGACAACGCCCGGCGTTCCTCGTCAGTCCAGCTTTCCTCCGCGTCTTGAGCTTCGAGGGCCCTCCGCAAGACATCCTCAGCGGTCTTATAGCCGCCACTGGAAAGGCGTTTGTTGATGAGCGTCTCAAGGTCTGGAGGAAGGTTCAATTGCATGCCCGCGTCTCCGTTTGCTCCCCCATCTGGCTCTGCTTACGGCCGCTAGCGGCCGAAGTACTTGGCGTTGCGCTCGGTGTACTCTTTCCACTTTTCCGGCAGATCGTCGAGGGCGAAGATCGCCGAAACCGGGCAGACCGGGACGCACGCGCCGCAATCGATGCACTCGACCGGGTCGATATATATCATCTCTTCGGCCGCAAACTTCTCGCTGTCCTTCTTGGGGTGGATGCAGTCCACCGGACAGGCATCGACGCAGGCCGTGTCCTTCGTGCCGATACAAGGTTCCGCGATCACATAAGCCATAGAACTAAGGTCTCCCTGACAATCTCAAATAAAGTACGGAGTAATTCGGGCCGGAATCGATATCTCGATACTATCAAAAAACGCCTGCTTCGGTAGCAGTTTCAGGCCACGTTCGCCGGTTCGCGCTGGCCAGCCGGCTCGTACTCCACGATGTAACCCGCGACGGCGCTGGCGGCCACGGTCAGCGGGCTTGCCAGATACATCTGGCCAGGACCGCTGCGGCCGGGGAAGTTCCGGTTTTGTGCGCTGATCACGACCTGGTCGGGACGCGTGGAAACTCCGGGTCCGGCGTTGATGCATGCCCCGCAACTGGGCTCGATCACGATCGCGCCCGCCTGGCGGAAGATGTCAAGATACCCCTTGCGCACGCAGTATTCCCGCGTCTCCTGCGAACCGAACTGAAGATAGAACTTGCAGCTCTCCGCCACCTTACGACCGCGCTTTAAGGCGTCGCTGAGCACCGCCGCGTACATGTCCATGTCTTCGTTCTTGCCCGCCGTGCAGGTGCCGCCGTAGGCGATCTCGACCGGCACGGGCGTGTTCAGCTCGCGCACGAACTTGCCATTGCCCGGATCGCCCGGCGTCGCGACCATCGGATAAATGTCGGCGGCGTCAAGCTCAATGACATGCGAGTAATGCGCGTCAGGATCGCTGTACAGACCCTCGACCAGCGTCTCCGCCTCGTTCATGCTCATGCCACGCCGTTCAACCAGAAAGTCAACCACCTTCTGGTCCGGGGCGACGATGCCGGTGAATCCGCCGATCTCGGCCGCCATGTTGGTCATGGTGGCGCGCTCGTCCACGCCCAGCGCTTCGATGGCCTCGCCCGAGTACTCGATGACCTTCGCCAACGCATGTCCGTGGCGGATGTACTCCAGCGACAGCAGCTTCAGGATGAAGTCCTTGGCGGTCACGTTGTCGCGCTTCTTGCCGCGAATGACCACCTTCACCGACTCGGGAACCTTTACGCGAACATCCTTGGTGAACCAGGAGTTGAAGACATCGGTGGTGCCGATGCCAAAGGCGACGCAGCCCATCGCGCCCACGTGCGGGGTATGCGAATCGGAGCCGACGTTAAGCTGGCCGGGCAGCGCGTAGCTCTCGGTCACGATGGAGTGGCAGATTCCTTCCGAGCCTTTGCGATCGCGCAACTCGCCATGCAGCTTGATGCCGCGCGATTTGGCGAAATCCTCCTGCTTCAGTTTCAACTGGGACGCCAGATCGAGCAGGCCCATCTTGCGCTTTTCTTCCGACAGCACTTCATCGAGGAAGGTGAGGTGGTCGCGGAAGAACATGACCGTGCTGGCATCGGTGACCGGCTCGTCCTTGCCGAGAAAGTGCTCGAAGAAAATCGCCGCCATCGGCGTGACGTATTCGTGGCTGAAGCGCAGATCGGTGCGCGCGAATCCGGTGTCGCCGGGCTTCACTGCCTCGACGCCAACATGGTTGGTATCGCGCAGCATGTGGCGCGCGAAAATCTTCTCCGCAATGGTCATGGGCCGCGGCTTGGTGTGGATAGGCGGCAGAAAGGCCTTTCCCTGCAGGCGCGCGACATTGAACGGGAAGAGGCCGCCGTATTCGATTACCTGGCGCGTGATCTCGTCCTCGCCCTTGCGTGAACTCGGTCGAGCGGAATCTCTTCGCCGCGGCGGATCTTGTCGATCAGGCTGAAGTCGGTCGCCGTCAGCACGCCGAGGTTCTGGCAGTTCTGCTTGTAAATGCGCTCGATGTTCTCGGCGATCACCAGCTTGATGCCCGCCGACATCTCGGCGTACGGCGACTGCTCGCGGCTGGACCCCTTGCCCCGCCGCTTGCCGCTGACCGCGCACACGAAGCCGCCGCGCTTCACGTCGCCGCGCTTGATCGGCGTCTCGTTGCCGCACTTCAGGCCGGTATAGGGAAATTCGCCCAGCGTCTCATCGAAGAAGAAGCAGATGTGCGCCGGCGTGATTTCGTCGGTGGAGATGTCGTCGCGCAGCTTGGGATTGCGCTCAGGATGCTGGGTGTCCCAGGGAAGGTCCTCGCCGGCGAGCTGGCGCTTGATGAGTTCGGGATCTTCGGTAAGGAACAGAATGCGCCCCTGGAGACGGACCATGTCGGGGCGCTTGCTAACGGAGCGGTTCAACAGCGAATTGTTCACTGCGTAATTTTACCGCAGAAACAGGCGGTCCCAGGAGGGCCTTTGTCCGATGCAGGCTATTGCTGCGCCGCTGGCGGCGCTTTCTTGACCTCGCCAAACACCCGTCTCGCGATCTGATTCATCACCAACCCAACCACTTCCGACTTCGGGCATCATTTGCTGGGCCGAAATGGGCGCTTGGGAGAGGGCGTCGGGGCTGCCGGTACGATACAGCCTATATTCCACCGTGGCATGGTATTCGGGGTTGATCGCTCTGCCGTTGGGATTGTTGTTCGCCGGGTTCCACCCGCCACTTGGATTGCCTGGAATCGTTGGATTCGTCGGCATAGTGGGACTGGGTGGAATGGAGCCAGGCCGTGCCATCCCGGAGCCGTTCGAGGCTTGCAGTTCGAGCAAGGTGGTGTACACAACATAGTCGCAGTTCTTTTCCTTGGCTTCGGTCCCGACTGCCTCGGGCGTGGTTCCCTCGAGCGGCACCCCTTGAACCTTCACATGCAGCTTCTTGTCCGGCTTTTCCTGGTTCAGGGCCGCCACCAGCCGGTCCCGCTCGAAATTACCCGATACGCCGCTGGCCGACCGGTTCTCCATGGTGGGCACTCCGACCCGGATGATGCGGTTCTCCTGGGCGAACCCGCACAGTGAGAGCAGGCAAAGCTCGACGATTAAGGCCCGCGTCGCGTAACGCTGCATCTAGACATTCCTCTCGGTCCAGGGTATTAAACACCGAAATGGGAGATAAGGCGCGCTATTTCCGCGATTTAACGTACTCCACCAGAGAGGGCAAATCCTCCAACCCGCGGCCCCCGAAGATTTCCTCGAAATTGGTCATCAGCTCCTGGTGAATCAGTCCGTTCGTGGCCATCACTTCGCGGCTGTCGAGGTGAAACGGGCCTCCGTCGAAGCCGGTCACACGTCCGCCCGCTTCTTGAACCAAAAGCACCCCCGCCGCCGTGTCCCAGGGATTGAGGTTGAATTCCCAGAAGCCGTCATAGCGTCCGCTGGCGACGTTGGCGAGATCGAGCGCCGCCGAACCTGCTCTCCGCAAGCCGTGCGAGCGCAAAGTGATCTGGTGATAGAAATGAATGTTAGGATTCTGGTGCCGTTTGTGGCTGGGGAAACCTGTGCCGAGCAGGGACTCTGCCAGGCTAGCCGTCTTCGATACGTGGATGGGCGTTCCGTTCAAGGTCGCGCCCCGGCCACGCTCGGCGGAAAACATCTCGTCGCGCGTCGGGTCGTAAAGAACGCCAACCTCAAGTTGCTCATCCTTGCGCACCAGCGCGATGGAGACGCAGAACACGGGAAAGCCATGGGCGAAGTTCGTAGTGCCATCGAGGGGATCGACGTACCAGCGGTAGTCGGCGTCGGGGCCGCTGCGCGTGCCTTCCTCGCCGACAATACCGTGCTCCGGCCAGCGCTCCTGCAGGCGCTCGACGATCAGCCTTTCCGAGGCGCGATCGGCTTCCGTTACCAGATCGACATCGCCCTTGTACTCGAAACCGACCCGGCGAGCGAAGTAGTCCATTAAGAGCGCGCCGGCTTCGCGCGCAATCGCTTCGATGCCTTGGCGGTACGGCGTCACTCGGGGGTACTCACAGAGTTGCCATTCTTCTCGCGCGTCGGATGCGACGGGATCGCGGTGTCTTCGGCAATATAGGCGATCTCGTGCTTGAAGATGAACAGGTTGGGTTCGCCCTCGCGCGTCAGACGCACCATGCGCCGGTCGTAATACTCGATCCACCCGTGGATCACGCTGCCGTCAACGAGCCGGATGCTCACCGGGCGCTGCTTCTCGCCCAGCATCTTTAGGTATGCCGCTTCCTGGTGGGTGTCCTCAGGAGGAGGAGTCCTGCTGGGACGGGAACTGGAGTCGTGATTAGTGGGGCGGAAAGGCATGTGGCGATATTAGCACTTGGCCGTTAGCAATTAGCTTTTAGCGTTGGGCATCAAGAACCGTGCGACGCAGCCTAACACGCCGGCCTAGGTCCGGAAGAAGTCCTTGATGGCCTGCCACATCACCTGGCCGCCAACGTCGGCGATGGACCTGGTCAGCGGAATGTCCTTGGGGCAAACCTCAACGCAGTTCTGAGCGTAGCCACATTCCTGGATGCCGCCGTCGCCCATCAACGCCTGCAGACGATCGATCTTCAGGGCCTTGCCGGTGGGATGGGTATTGAACAGGCGGACCTGCGAGATCGCAGCCGCGCCGACGAACCCCGTCTTCTCGTTGAACTGCGGGCAGGCTTCCATGCAGCAGCAACACGAGATGCAGCGCGAGAGCGGATAAGCCTCTTCCTGCGCTTCCGCGGTCTGCCGCGGGCCGGCGCCGAGGTCGTAGGTGCCGTCCACCGGGACCCACGCCTTCACCCGTTTCAGGTTCTCGAAGAGCACGCTGCGATCGACCGCGAGGTCACGAACGACGGGGAACTTGGTGAATGGCTCCAGTGTGATCGGCTGCTTGAACTGGTCCACCAGCGCCGAGCATGCCATCTTGGCCTGCCCATTGATGAGCATGGCGCAGGAGCCGCAGACCTCTTCCAGACAGTTGGAATCATAGGTGACCGGGGTGGTCGCCTTGCCATCGCGGGTCACGGGCTTGGCAGCGATATCCATCAGCGCGGAAGTGATGTTCATGCCCGGCCGATACTCGAGCTCGAACTCTTCCCAGTAGGGCTTCGACTCGGGAGACTGCTGGCGTTTGATCTTTATGATTACGGTTTTAGAATTCGGCATTTTCGTTGTTCTTAATTTCAGGTGTTCATCCGGAACGCATCGTATTAAAAATGCAAAAAGCGAGAAACTCTGCCGTCCCTACGGGACTCGGATTAATTTCCCGTTCCACCCAGCATCCGCCTGCGGCTCCGTGCTGGGCTAGACTGCAGCTCGCCCCTACGGGGCTGATTTTCCAGCAACCTCAGTCTAAGAACGCAAACAAACTATTTTCTGAAACAGCCACTAGTCGCCAACTACTAACCACTGATCACTGACCACTAACTCACTAACCACTGCCTTTACGTCGCCGCGTCGTAACGCCGTGGACGCGGCTTGATCAACGACGTATCCACCTGCTCGAATTCGAAGCGCGGCTCGTCGGCGTCGGCCGCGAAGTACGCCTTGGTGGTCTTCAACCAGTTGGCGTCGTCGCGCTCCGGAAAATCCGGCTTGTAGTGCGCGCCACGGGATTCATCGCGCAAACAAGCGCCCTGGGCAATCACCCGCGCCAGCTGCAGCATGTTGTAGAGCTGGCGCGCGAAGACGAACGAGGTATTGGCCCACATCGAGCGGTCGCTCAGGTTCACGTGGCTGTAGCGCTCCAGCAACTCCACCAGCTTGACGTCGGTTTCCTGCAAATTCTTGTTGTAGCGGATGACCGTGCAGTTCTTGGTCATGATGTCGCCGAGTTCGCGCCACAGGAGGAATGGGTTCTCGGTGCCGTCGTTGCTCATCAGCCGCGAGTTGATTTCTTCCTGCCGCTTGCGCTCGGACTCGTACACGTGCTGCGCCGGATGCTGCCCGCTCTTGATGACGTTGTGCGCGTAGCGCACCGCATGTGGTCCGGCGATGAAGCCGCCGTAGATGCACGACATCAACGAATTTGCGCCCAGGCGGTTGGCGCCGTGGATGGAATAGTCGCATTCGCCGCAGGCGTACAGGCCCTCGATGTTGGTGCGCTGGTCGAAGTCAACCCACAGGCCGCCCATGGTGTAGTGCATGCCGGGGAAGATTTTCATTGGCACGTCGCGCGGATCGTCGCCGACGAACTTCTCGTAAATCTCCAGGATGCCTTCCAGCTTGCGATCGAGCGTGGCCCGGTCAATATGCGTCAAGTCGAGATAGACCATCGGCTGGCCGTCAATCCCGAGATTGTGCTCGTAAACCACTTTGTGGATGGCGCGGGTCGCGATGTCGCGGGGGACCAGGTTGCCGTACTTGGGATACCACTCTTCCAGGAAGTACCAGCGCTCGCTCTCCGGAATGCTCTTCGGATTGCGCTTATCGCCCGGTTGCCGGGGCACCCAGACTCGCCCGCCTTCGCCACGGGCCGACTCCGACATGAGCCGCAGCTTGTCTTCTCCGGGAATGCACGTCGGATGCACCTGGATGAATTCGCCGTTGGCGTAGTATGCGCCCTGCTGATAGAGCGCCGACTGCGCCGATCCGGTGCAGACCACCGAGTTGGTGGACTTGCCGAAGATGGCGCCATTTCCTCCGGTCGCCATGATCACGGCTTCCGCTGGGAAGGTGTGCACCGCCATGCTGCGCAAATCCATGGCGCAGATACCGCGGCAGACACGCTGGTCGTCGATCACGCCGGAGAGGAACTCCCACGCTTCGTACTTGGTGACTTTGCCTTCTGCCTCGTAGCGCCGCACCTGCTCGTCGAGCGCGTACAGCAGTTGCTGCCCGGTGGTAGCGCCGGCAAAGGCGGTGCGGTTGTAGAGCGTGCCGCCGAAGCGCCGGAAGTCGAGCAGTCCCTCGGGAGTGCGGTTGAAGGGAACGCCCATGCGGTCGAGCAGGTCGATGATGCCTGGGGCCATGTCGCACATGGTCTTCGCCGGCGGCTGATTGGCGAGGAAGTCACCACCATAGATGGTGTCGTCGAAATGCTGCCAGGTGGAGTCGCCTTCGCCCTTCAGGTTCTTGGCGGCATTGATGCCGCCCTGGGCGCAAACCGAGTGAGACCGCTTGACCGGAACGATGGAGAAGAGGTCAACGTGACCTCCCATCTCGGCAATTTTGATGGTGGCCGAAAGTCCTGCCAGTCCGCCACCCACAACGATGATCTTAGGATGTGCCATATAAAGTCTTAAGTATTGCGACTGACGTCGCCCAATAACTCTTTGATTCGCCTGGCCCTAGTCGTGCTCCACAATCGGGACCTGGTCCGCTGGCGTGGTCACGAAGCCAGTGACCGTCCACAGTCCAATTCCGACCAGCGCAATCGCCAACCCGAAGCAAACAAAGCCGAACTTGCGGCGCGCCTTGGCACCGACGGTGATTCCCCATTTCGCGGCGAACAGCCATACGCCATAAGCAAAGTGCCACGACGCCGCCACAATTCCTATCACGTAGAAGGCCACCACCCAGGGGCTCTGGAAGTCGAACCACACCTTCGAGAACGCATAGTTGTAACCGCCGCCCATCAGATGTACGCCCATAAAGCGCATATCGATGACGTGGTACAGGATGTAGGCGAAGGCAATAATGCCGGTCCAGCGCTGCGAAGTGTAGAGCCAGTTGCCACTCCAGGGATACTCCCCGACGTTCGACTCACCGCGATACCAGATGTAAATCCCGTACAGCGCGTGATAGAGAATGGGAATGAAAATGAAGACCCACTCCATCACATGAACAAACGGCAGGCTGGTCAGGAATTTCACCTGGTCGTTGTAGGCCTGAACGCCGTTGGTCGCTTCTGCGTTGGAGATGAAGTGCTCGAGGAGGAAAGCGCCGATCGGGACGATTCCCGAAAGAGAGTGCAACCTGCGCAAAACAAAAGAGTAACCCTGACCGGCACGGAGAGGAGCTACTCCCCTCTCGATTCGGGCAGAACTGGCATCAATAGGACTGGCCGTGGAAGCCACGAAGACAACTCCTTATGACCGCGGAACGTATAAGCAAACTCTCTATTATCAATTTCGCCAAGAGCGCGCGTCAACAACACGACAGCCAGTTTTGACGCTGGCGAAATTCTAAGCGGGACGCAATCTCTGGCTGATAAGCCAACCCAGAATAGCTGCTACTTGGACTTGATGTTTGTGATTTGCGTCACAGTCGTTTAGGAGTTGTGCATCGGTCTAGCGCTGGCCCCACTTCAGCTTGCTGCGCAGCACCGCGAAGAAGGTTTTTTCCATCCGCAGCAGCCTTACCGTGTGGTTCGCCCGATGGCAGAGCACGCGATCGCCGTGCCTGACCGGCACGCCCACCTGTCCGTCGATGCTGAGGAACGCCTCTTCGCCGTCGGTCTCGACTCGCAGCTCGATCACAGCTTTATCCGTGACCACGAGAGGCCGATGGGTCAGCGAATGGGGACACACGGGCGTCACCACAAAGGAAGTGACCGACGGCATGAGCACTGGGCCGCCAGCCGCCAGCGAATAGGCTGTCGACCCGGTCGGGGTGGCGATGATGACGCCGTCGGCTTTGCAGTTGAAAACGAATATTCCGTCGATGAGAAGATCGAAATCCACCAGCCGAGCGATGGCGCTCTTGTTCACCACCGCATCGTTCAGGGCGAAGTGATGCGCCAGGCACTCCCCGCCGCGAATCAAGCTGCAGTCCAGCACCGCTCGTTCTTCACCCGCGCAGGCGCCGGCATCAATTGCCTCCAGCGTGGAGTACATCTCGCTCAGCGGCACTTCCGTCAGAAACCCCAGCGAGCCCAGGTTGACGGCCAGGATGGGAACGCCTTCGTGCGCCACGGCACGGGCAGCGGACAGCAACGTGCCGTCGCCACCGAGCACCAGAACGAAATCCGGGTGCTTCGCTCCGATTGCCTCCCGCGGTACGACCTCTTCTCCGGCGGCGTATTGCGCCGTCTCCTTGTCCAGGTAAAGCTGGTATCCGCGCTGATGAAACCAGGAGCGCAGTTCCGGCAGGATGTCAGCCAGTTCTGGCTTCGTTGGCTTGGAGATGATGGCGGCTGACTTCATATTTCAGGCAACGGGACCTTTAGGCCCGTGCTCGCAGAGCGAAGGAAACGCTAAACAACCACCTTCGGTGGAAGAGTCGGCCTTCAGCCGGCGTCCCAGTCACACAAAAGAATCAGAGGCTTTTAGCCCCGGAAATACTTTATTCGGGAACACGCCTTCAGCTCCTCTCCGCGACGCCAAAGCGTGCGTGCAGCAGGAACTCGCGGTTCCCCTCGGCGCCCAGGATCGGAGACTCGATGAACTCAAGGTTCGTGCCCCCCAGTTCCTCCACCGCTTTAGCTACGCGGGAGACGGCCATCTGCTGCGCCAACGGATCGCGCACGATCCCGCCTTTGCCGACCTGCTTGCGGCCGGCTTCAAACTGCGGCTTTACCAGCACCACGAGTTCGCAACCAGCCGGCGGAGGTCCCGCCCCTACACAGCGCAACACGGCCGGGAGAACGAGTGTAGCAGAGATGAAGGAAACATCCATGGCGATAAAGCCTATCGGCTCCGCGCGCGCGGGATCAGGCCAGATCTGCTGGGGTGTCAGGTAGCGAGCGTTGGTTTTCTCCAGCAACCGGACTCGAGGGTCGCTGCGCAATCGCGCATCGATCTGCCCGTAACCGGTGTCCACGGCGATGACTTTGGCCGCGCCACTCTGCAGCAGGCAGTCGGTGAAACCGCCGGTCGAGGCGCCGATGTCCATGCAGGTCTTGCCAGTCACCTCGATCCGCCAATGCTCCAGCGCGCGCGCCAGTTTCAGCCCGCCGCGACTGACAAACGGCTGGTCGTCCCCCAGGACCCGGATTCCCGCTTCTTCATCGACGTTCGCACCGGCCTTTTCGATCTTCTGCTCATTCACCAGAACTCGGCCGGCGAGAATCAGCGCTTGTGCCCGCTCCCGCGACGGCGCGAGTCCGCGTTGTAGCAGCAGTTTGTCGAGCCGCGATTTCACGCCGCCAGACTAGCACGGTCTCCGTCCACGATTCGATGCTCACTGAACCGCCATTCAGTTTTCATTCCGCACCTTGCGCAGGGCATTGTGCTAGACGCTTCGAATTCCGAGGAACTTACCGAATTGCAAATCGCCTTTTCCACAAAGTTATGCACACTTGTGTTGAAAACTTCAGTGGGTGATTCACCAGAACTGCGTCAGGCAATTTCCTTCTACGATAGAATGACGAATCCTCGGGAGCAGACGAATGGTGACGAATCGCGAAAGCCGGTCTGGAAACGCCAAGAAAAGAGTAGCGGCAAAAACCCTTAAGGCGGACCGCGTCCCGCCGGCCAACGGCAACGGTGCTTCCGCGTCGAACCATGACGTTCTCCGCCGGATGTACGTTGCTATGCTGCGCTGCCGGATGCTGACCGAGCGAGCGCAGTATCTCCTGAGTGGCAGTACGCCCACTACGGACTGGGAGTTCGCCATCGGACACGAAGCTATCGTCGTCGGCGGGCACGCTGGAGCTGGGTCCGGAGGACGCGGTCGTCGCATCTCTCCGCAACGTTCCTGCCCAGATCGCGCGGGGGGCCTCGCTGGAATCTGTGGTATCGCAGACGGAGCCGGCGAACCGGATCCCCGCCGTCGTAGCGAATGGAAACTCATTGGCGAATGTGGTTTCGGTTGATCCGTTCAACCTGGGGACAGGTCTCGCGCTGGCCCAAAGGTTGGAGAAGAAGCGCAACGTGGTCGTCGCTTTGGGCGCCGACGACGTTTCCACTGGCGATCGCTGGCACGAGGCCCTGAAATTCGCGGGAATTCATAAACTCCCGATCATCTATGTGTTGAAGCGGCGTTCCGCCTTCGACCTTGAGCCTGCCAACCGGCAACCGGTGCTGGACGATCTGAGCTTGGTGGCCCGGGATTGCGGCTTCCCGGCCATCATCGTGGATAGCCACGACGCGGTGGCGGTCTGGCGCGTCACCCAGGAATCCATCCATCGCGCCCGCAACGGCGCCGGCCCCACCCTGCTCGAATGTGAGACTCAACTGGTCCACTTCAACGATCCGCTGGCCCACATGGAGCACTACATGAAGAAGCGCGGCGCCTGGGACGTCGCCTGGAGAAACGATGCCGCCGAACGGATTGAGGCCGAGATCGCCGGGGCGGTATCCGCCGCGAAATAGCCTTCTCGGAGGAAAAGCCGCACCCAAGCCGGTGCGGCTTCATGACTAGTCTGAAAAGCCCTTCCGCTACAGCTTCTCGTAGAACTCACACGCCGAGCACGAAATGTACATTCCACCGGGAATGTCCCGCTCGCGGTCCTTAATGCGCTTTACCACCCGGGTCGCCTTCCCGCACTTGGGGCAATCCGTGCTCTTGGTGGTGTCCATGACCTTCTTGCGGTCAGCCGTTTTTGCAACTTTCGCCATCTCTCTTCTCCTGAACAGTAAAAGACTTCGTCCGCAGCCGTCTGCAGTCTTTGAAAATGAATGCCAATTTCGGGAGTAAAACTTGTGATTGAAGCGGACAGCCGGGCCCTGGACTGCCTCTGGCCGACTACAGGCGCTCAGCGCCAAACTCTACTCGCCGGGTAACAGCACTATTTTACAGTAGGCGCTGCGAGGATGTCTTTCTTGCCCACGCTTTCGGGGTGTGAGGGTTTGGATCGCCTGTCCTCTGCCAAGTGGGACCTTTTCCAAAGCTCGTTTTCCAGACTGCGAGCTCATGCCTTGCTTCGGTTGGTCACGTCGTTCTGCATCGTACGTCACTGACAACCCGCCCCCCGTAGGAGTGAAATCTAATGAGTGTATCGGGAAAAGACTTCCCGGGCTTTCCCCCACTCACTCCTGGATCGCTCGCGCAAGAAAGCAAGACCCGTCTAGATTCCCTTGTCCCGGGCGTCGAAGGCCTGCCCGTCCTTTCGATTTTTCGAGCCGCATGGAGAGGAGGTAAATCCCATGCAGAGCAAAAAGCAATTCCACAATTTGATTTCGCGCACCATCTTGCGCGCGGCTACGGTCGCGCTGGCAATAGCAACAGTCTCTGCGTTGACGGTTATCCTGACTCAATCAGCGCAGGCGCAGACGCCCACCGTACTGTATACCTTCACTGGTGGAGCAGACGGGGCATGGCCCTATGCCGGTCTAACCATGGATCGAGCAGGAAATCTCTACGGCACGGCTCAGGGCGGCGGCAGCAAGGGAGCCGGCACCGTCTTTAAGCTGACCAGGAAGAACTCCAACTGGATCATGAATCCGCTCTACAGCTTCCAGGGGGGTAATGACGGGGCCGTCCCCGTCGCCAGAGTAATCTTTGGCCCTGACGGCAATCTCTACGGCACAACCACGTATGGCGGAGGAGGAGCCTGTTCCTACGGAGGCAATACCGGCTGCGGTACGGTTTTCAAACTGCAGCCCTCGCCGGTAGCTTGCAGGACCGCACTCTGCCCCTGGACCGAAACCGTTCTTTATCGGTTTACCGGAGGCAGCGATGGGAGCAATCCTCAAAATGGTGACCTGTTGGTCGACCAAGCGGGCATGATCTATGGCACCACGGTCGGCGGCGGGGCTTACGGACTGGGAGTGGTTTTCAGCCTGTCGCCCTCCCATGGAGCTTGGACCGAGAGCGTTCTCTACAGCTTCACGGGAGGCAATGACGGATTCTTTCCCTATAGCAGCGTAATCTCTGACAACGCCGGCAACCTCTATGGCGCTGCTAGCGCCGGAGGCTCGGGCGGCGGCGGTACGGTCTATGAGCTGATACCTTCTGGCTCCGGCTGGCAAGAGAAGACGCTCTATTCATTTCCACCCTATAAGCAAGGGTATGGAGAATATCCAATCGGGGGCCTGATCTTCGATGGATCGGGCAATCTCTATGGCACGACAGTGCAGAACAGTTTCCAGTGCTGTGGAGGAACTGTTTATGAGCTATCACCTTCCAACGGCAATTGGACGATTACCAACTGGGGGGATCTTGGTGGAGACATGACCGCACAGGGGCCTGTTGCCAGCTTGGTAATGGACGCGGGCGGTAATTTCTATGGGACTACGCCGTCGGACAGGGGGGCATACGTCGCTGGGGAAATTTTCGAGGGTTTTGGGCGGATACTCTATGTGTTCTGGCCCCCACCTTACGGCGGCTATCCGCACGGCCAATTGATCCTTGACGCGAGCGGCAATCTTTACGGCACTACCGAGTTTAACGATGGGCTTGAGGATGGCTACGGTGTTATCTTCGAGTTCACCCCATAGCTGAAATTCTGCGGCTCCACCGCGGCCGGCATCCAGGATTGGGTGTCGGCCGTTCTTAGTTGGGGGGCAAAATTGCCCGGCCCATTGATGGCAAGCTAGAACGCGCTAACTCCTGGATTCTTCGGCCGCTCGGAAACTGACCACAGCTCGCAGTTCAGCGGGACGCTCCACTACCTCTTCACTTCCCCGGGAACATCGCGTAATGGCTGGCCGCGCCCATGAAGAACAGCATGGGGAACGACAGCACAAAGTTGATCTTCGCGCGCAAGCATGGTCAGCCTCATGAACTTCGGCGGCTTCGGGCGGCATGGCAGTTCCCTGGGTGGCGTTGGCTTCCGTCCAGCGGATCATCTTCTTCTGCATGCGCCACACGATGCCCCACACGTTCAGCAGCATGAACCAGCCCAGCCCTCCGCCGATGCCGATGGCCAGCGCGCGACTGCTCTCCCAGCCGTTCTGGTTGAGCGACAAAAAGATGTATGCGGCTCCAATGACTGCGACCGCCACAATCGCGCCCAGCACTGGCTCCCTTGCGTAGGGCTTCCGCCGGTGACATCAGCGCTCCCATCTCAACCGCGAACGCCAGCGTCCAGAGCACAAAAAAGCTGCCGAACATCTTTCCCGGAGAAGCCGCTTCGCCGGCCACGCTGGCAGAGCGGGCGTCGCGTGGCAACAATGTGCATCCAGTAGCCAATGCCGGCCAGCACGGTCACGACGGCACTCCAGCGAAACCACCACAGGGCGCGCGGCATCAGCTTGGGGACCACAATTCCGCGAGACTTGGCATCGAGCTCCTGCAGGAACGGCATGTTCACCAGGGTGAAGAAGTACAGCAATCCGACCCAGGTGATGCCGGCGACCAAGATGGATCCAGCGCAGGACCATCAAGATGGCGGCTTCCCCGCCGGGAAAGTCGATTTGTGGCGCGGCCCACAACCCCATAAGTGGAATGAACATCTGGCCTCCAAAGTGCAGCATTGATTGGCTCTTCTGGGTCTGGGCTCCCTGATTGGGGCAGTGCGCGAATTCTACATTACGCGGCCATGTGCTTGTTTTAGTTGAAATTGCATCGCAGCCGCCTTATCGTTAGGTAGCTAATACTTTGGTTCCGCTTCCGGGTTGGCATTTTAGTCGCCGGTTGCGGTCGGCATCGTACCCAGACCCTTACTGGTGCAGGGACCGGGATAGATGGGCTGGGATGTTTTTGCACGTTTGCCGCGGAGGACCCATGGAACTCAAGCCAGCGCAGAACATACAAGATTCCTTTCTGAACACAGCCCGCAAGGACAAATGTGTTATCACCATTTATCTGATCAGCGGGGTGAAACTAACGGGAAGAATCCGTTCCTTCGACAAGTACTCGGTGGTGATGGAAACCAACAATCAGGAGCAGTTGATTTTCAAACACGCGATATCCACCGTGGTAATGGCCCGCTCCCCTCATCCTGAACGGCACTTTGAGCACCGCACGCCTGCCGAGCCGGCGTCTGCGGCCAGCGAGAGCTCAAGCGCAAATTCTGAGGACTAATCGATCACTGACACAGGTGGAATGAACTCCAGGGCGAATGGCCGTTCCTTGCCGACCGGTCGGAACCAACCTGAGCGTGTGTTCCTGGTAGGAGTGGAACTGCTCGACGCGCCTACCGGCCAGGCGTGACAAATCACCGAGGGCGGTCGACCCGGGAAGCAGACGTCGATGCGTCTGCGCACTGCCGGGAGACCGGCGACTGCCTTCAGGTAAGGTGCCGGCCGGCGCTCGCGTGGCGCGTGACGCCGCATCCGCTCACCTGCATGGCCTTGCGGAAGAATCTCGCGACTTCTCGGCGGAAGAGTCCATGGCCGAACTGCGCGAATTGGCCGTCAGCGCCGGCGGCAGCGTTATCGCCGAGTTTCTCCAGCGCCGTCAGAAGCCCAACCCGGCTACGCTCATCGGCAGCGGCAAGCTGGAGGAGTTGAAAGGCGCGGTCGCATCGAGTCGCCCTGATCTCGTTATCTTCGACCACGAACTGACGCCCTCCCAGCAGCGCAACCTGGAACGGGCGCTGGACGCACGGGTCATCGACCGCACGCAGCTGATCCTCGACATCTTTGCGCGCCACGCCCACACCCGCGAAGGCCAGCTACAGGTGGAACTGGCGCAACTGCAATACCTGCTTGCCGCGGCTTGCCGGACGCGGCATCGAGATGTCACAGCTGGGCGGCGGCATCGGGACGCGCGGTCCCGGCGAGACGCAGCTCGAGACCGATCGCCGCAAGATCTACCGCCGCATCCGGCACGTGAAGGAGCAACTGGAAAACGTCCGCCGCATTCGCAGCCAGCAGCGGCAACGGCGCGAATCCGTGCCCGTCGCTACGGTTGCGCTGGTCGGCTACACCAATGCCGGAAAATCGACGCTCTTCAATGCGCTCACCAAAGCCGGCGTGCTGGAAAGCGCGCGCATGTTCGCCACCCTTGATCCCACGTTGCGCAGCGTGACACTTCCTTCGCGCCGCCAGGTGCTGCTGTCGGACACCGTCGGGATTCATTCGCAACCTGCCCCACACGCTGGTATCGGCCTTCCGTGCCACCCTCGAAGAGGTTCAGCGGGCCTCGTTGCTGCTGCATGTGGCCGACGTCACCAGTCCAACCGCGGGTGAGCAGCAGGCGCAGGTGGAAGAGGTGCTGCGCGAACTGGAGTCGCAGGACAAACCGCGCCTCTACGTCATGAACAAGGTCGACCTGCTGCCGGAGAAGAAGCAGGAGAGCCTGCGCGACACCGATGATGTGGTCCACGTTTCCGCGGTGAAGGGAACTGGGCTCGACAAGCTGTTGCAGCACATTGACGCGCAGATCGTTGAGGACCCGTTGCGACGGGTGCATCTGCGGGTTCCGCAATCGGAGGGCAAGGCGCTGGCTGCGCTCGACGCCAGGGCGCAGGTCTATGCGCGCGAATACCGGAACGGATACGTGGATCTGGATGTGCAGGCGCCGGAATCGCTGCTGCGCAGGATGAAGACCTTCGTCGTGGGGTAGAGCGGGCCTTCAGGCCCGCGTTGGGCGGAATACTTTAGAACCGGCTTTAGCCGCAGGGCAGGTGTCTTTTTCGAATGTGGACGCCAACTACACGATGGCCCTTCCCGCATCCGCCTGCTCGTGTGCGTGGTAGCTGGAGCGCACCAGCGGACCGGACTCCACGTGGCGGAAACCCATCTTCAGCGACTCTTGCTTGAGGAAGCGGAATTCCTCTGGCGGATATAGCCGCGCAACCGGCAGATGGTCCTTCGAGGGCCGCAGATACTGGCCGATAGTGAGGATGTCCACGTTGCGCGCCGCCAGATCACGAAAAACTTCGAGCAGCTCATCCGTGCTCTCGCCGAGGCCGACCATGACCCCGGTCTTGGTCGGGATCGCCGGATTCATCTCTTTGGCGCGCTCCAGCAGGCGCAGGGTCCTTTCGTAGCGCGCGCCCGAGCGGGCGACGCGGTAGAGCCGAGGGACGGTCTCGGTATTGTGGTTCAGGATGTCAGGCCGCGCCTCCATCACGATGCGCAGCGGCTCTTCCAATCCCTGAAAATCGGGGATCAGGACCTCGACGCGGCAATCCGGCACTCGCTGACGGATCTCACGAAATCGTTTCGGCAAACACCCGCGCGCCGCCAACATTGTCGTCATCGCGATTGACGCTGGTCACCACGGCAAACTTCAGCGCCAGCTTCTCGACGGCTTCGGCGACGCGGCGCGGCTCGTCGAAATCAATCGGCTGCGGCCGGCCCTTGGGCACCGCGCAAAATCCGCAGCGCCGGGTGCACAGATTGCCCAGCAGCATGAAGGTCGCCGTGCGATGGTTCCAACACTCGCCGATGTTGGGGCAGTGTGCCGACTCGCACACCGTGTGCAGCTCCAGCTTGCGCGCCAGGGTCTTCAGGTTGTGATAGTTCTCGCCCATGGGGGCGCGCGCCTTCAGCCACTCCGGCTTGGGCGCCGGACGGTGCGGGGCGATGTCAATCTGAATCAGCTCGGGAGCCGTGGCCATGGGACGTAACTATTGTACAAGTTGCTTGCGACCGGACGCCTTTCGCTATTCGCCTTTCGCCTCTCGCTAATCTCTACCGGCCACGAGCACGTTCCACTGACCGGATGACCGCAGTATGCACGAGTTACAGACCAACGAGTCTGGCGAACAGCGAACAGCGAAAGGCGAACAGCGCTATAGCGTATGCAAATACGCCATCAACGCCTCCAGTTGCTGCGGCGTCAGCTTCTGCTGGAAGGCCGGCATCTTGGAGCGGCCCAGAAGGATGATGTCAGTGACCCGGTCGTCGTTGGCCGGCATGCCATTCTTCATATAGGGATGCTTGAACAGCCCAGCCAGGCTGGGGCCGCGCAGATCGCGTTTGCTGTATGCGTAGTGACATTCCGCACAGCGCGCGTCGTAAACCCGGCGTCCGTAGGCCTGCTCCGGGTTAAGCCCAAGCTCCGCGTCGGTCTTGCGCGGCTCAGCGTCGCAGGCCGCGAAGATCGTGACAATGATGAGAATGATGGCCGACAGAAAAGCAAACCGCGCAGGCTGTAGCTTCAACGGACCGTCCGGTTTTCGACAATCTATGTGAGATATGGGCCGCCATGGCGGCTCGGGCAGAGTTAGAATACACCTCGCATGATTGCTCTCAAACGCGTGTACGAGAAGTCTTCGCCACAGGACGGCGTGCGGGTGCTGGTGGACCGGCTTTGGCCGCGCGGTCTGACGAAAGAGGCCGCGGCCCTCGATGCGTGGCTCAAAGACCTCGCTCCTTCCGACGAGCTGCGCAAGTGGTTTCATGCCCACCCGCTACAGCGGAGCAAGTTCAGGGAGCGCTATCTCAAAGAGCTGTCCAGCCCGGCGGCCCACGACGCGTTGCAGAAGCTCTACGAGTTGAAGGAGGAACGGCCGCGACTGACGCTGCTGTTCGCCTCGAAGAACGAAGAGTACAACAACGCCGTCGTGCTGAAGCAGTTGGTCGAAGGCGATCGCAAGCCGCCGACCGGAACCGGGCCCCTCCGCGCCGTCGCCGCCACCAACCGGAGGCGTGCCGCGCGCCGGAAATAGCCGGTAGTCGCAAGAAAACGCCAGAGTAAAATCAACGATGATGTCATCCCGAGCGAGCCCGCAGCGGCGGGCGGGTCGAGGGATCTGTTGTTCTCTGCCTTTAGATCAGCCCATGATCCTTCGCCCCAAACCAACGCCCTCGTGCAGTTCTGGTCTTGTTCCGGTTTGGCACGCGGTGTCGAACGCGCAGAAGGCGAACGCCGCGAGCTACCATCTGGTGCGCCAGCCCGACCACGCGCGGCTTTCGGGCCAGATCGCCGAGCGATTCGCCATCGCGGGCGCGCCCGCCGTGGACGATGACATCGTGCGTGGCATCAGCCTGCACGATGAGGGCTGGACGGATTTCGACGACGGTCGCCAACGCTTGCAAGCCACCCCAGCCAGCTACTCATCGGCCAATGTCGCCTTGAACGAAGGCGGGCGGCCGCTCTCATTTCTGGAGATCAAGGCAGCAGACTTCCTGCGCGCGTGGAACGGATCCATCGCAGCAGCCGAGGCTGTCGCACCCATCGCCGCCCTCATGGTCAGCGGACACTTCCGCCGCATCGGGCAGTTCGGCATGAGCACGGGAACTTATTCCGGCGGCGACACGCAGCGCGTGCAGGAATTCATCGCGCGCGAAGAAGAGCGCAGTCGCCGCCTAGTGCCGTTGCAAAGCCGCAGCGAAAAGGAAGTCGAGTATTGGATCGATGTGCTGCAGTTCTGCGACTTATTGTCACTCTATTTGTGCTGCGGTTCGCAACAGAGTGTCGAATTTCCGCAGCGCTATCGGACCGAAGGACGAGACAATCCGATTGCAGGTGCAGGACGGAGTGTATGTGTCTGTCGCCGTCGCCGTTTGCGCGAGAATTGGAGTTCTCGCTCGAAGCGCAGACCTATCCAGCGGCAGGGGAGTGACTCTTCTGTGCAATTGAGTTGGAACGTGCGGTAAGCCGGAAATCGAGTGATCTAGAGACTCCTCGCCCGCGCAAAACAGGCGCGGGCAAACTATCCACTACCCACTCACCACTATCCACTTTCCTGCTGCTTCCTCAGCCTTCTCGTCTCCGCCAGCAGCGCCATGCTATGCATCAAGTTCTGCATGGTGACAATGCCCACCAGCCTCTGCTGGTCCACGACCGGAATCATGCCCAGCCCGTGCCCGCCCAACTTGCGAAACGCCGACGCCAGCGAGTCCGTCCGCTGCGCGATCTCAAACACGCGCACCATGGCCGACTGCACATAACCATTGCCCTCAACCCGCAGCGCCTGCACGATGCGCGCCTTGCTGATGACGCCTACCATGTCGCAACCACGCACCACGGGAAAGTCGTCCTGCAAAGTGTGCACCGCCTTGTGGAGCGCCGCTTCCAGGGTGTCGGCTGGCGACAGCGTCGAGAAACCGGTCAGCATCACGTCTTCCATGCGCACGCTCTCCAGCACCGACTGGAAGACGACGGAGCGGTCTTCCAGTTGCGCGCCCACGAACAGGAAGAAGCCAATCAGCATGAGCCAGGCATTCCACACCGCACCCAGGAAGATGAAGAGCATGGCGAAGCCCTGCCCAATGGCGACCGCGCGCCGCGTGGCGTGGACGTAGTCCATGCGTTCCGCGAGAACGGCGCGCAGAATGCGGCCGCCGTCCATGGGATAGGCGGGCAAGAGGTTGAAGCCGCCGAGGAACACGTTGCCCCAGAACAGCGCGCGCGGCAGATTGCCAGCGTGCACGAAGGGCTGGCTCCATAGCTTGACCTCCGGCATAAATGCCAGGATGAACGCGCCCGCGGTCGCAGCGATCACCAGATTGACCAACGGCCCCGCCGCAGAAATCCGGATATCCCGCGCAGGATCGGCATTGCGCTGGCCGGTGTCCTCCATCAGGGTGACGCCGCCAATGGGCAGCAGAATGATGGAGCGCACGGCGACGCCGTTGCGACGCGCTACCACCGCGTGTCCCAGTTCGTGCAGGACCACGCAGCCGAAGATGATGGCAACCAATGCCAGACCACGCATCGCGCCTGCTGTGCCCATGGTCACCGATTGCGTGAACCATACGAACGCCAGCAGAAACACGAATGTGAGGTGGATGCGAATGTCCACCCCAAACAAATGGCCCGCGGGAAATGACCAGCTTCTCATTGTGTTCATTCTAGCAACTGCGACCAGCAAGGAGCAACTAGTCGCTAGCGATTAGCGACTAGCAACGGCATTCGCGACTTGCACCCCGAACCTGCACCCCTCGGATCCGAGAAACGTGCTGATGGCTAGGAAGATGTACACTCCTTCAACACAGCACGTCCTGCAAAGGAACGGCTGAGCTCGTTGCTAGCGCTACTTGCTAGTTGCTCTCTTCTCATGCGCATCATCTCCGGACAATATCGCAGCCGTCCTCTGCGCTCGCTGCCCGGACTCGATCTGCGTCCCACCAGCGATCGGCTGCGCGAGACGCTGTTCGACGTCCTGGCGGCGGCCGGCGATCTCGCAGGCAGCGTGTGGCTCGATCTTTACGCCGGCACCGGCGCGGTTGGCATAGAGGCGCTTAGTCGCGGCGCGCGCCAGGTGTACTTTGTCGAGTCGGACAAAAAGCATGCCCGGCTGTTGCGCGAGAACCTGGCGTCGCTCGGCATCCCCATCGGATATGAGCTGCACGAGCGCGAGGTGGCGCAAGCCCTGCCGCTGCTGGATAGCACTGGCGTGGTTTGCGACTACGTATTTCTCGATCCGCCCTATCGCATGCGCGGCAGCTACGAGCGCACGCTCGGCTACCTGTCGCAATCGCGGCTGTTGCAGCCCAAAAGCATCGTCATCGCCGAGCACGAGAAAAAGTTCGATCCCGGCGACCGCTTTGGAGCGCTGCTGCGCTACCGCCGGCTGGACCAAGGCGATGCCGCACTCAGCTTCTACCGGCTCGGATGAAGGTCCGGCGGGCCCCAATTCGCGCGTTGACCGTTGCAAACTCGAACGGGTAGGATGAATCGGGCTCGTCTCGGCGAGCGCCGAGCGCTCTCCAAGGTTTCTGCTTCTTTGGTCAGGAGGGCCTCCGTCATTGTTTACACGGCTTCCTCACTGCAATTACACTTACAGGTTTGCCCGCCGCGGCAGACGCCACGGCGCGACAGGAGAGATCGATGGCTTCGGTTGAAGAACGGGTAAAACAGATCATCGTGGAGCAATTGGGCGTGGACGAGGCGGAAGTGACGCCCGCTGCTTCCTTCGTGGACGATCTTGGGGCCGACTCGCTCGATACGGTCGAGCTGGTCATGGCTTTCGAAGAAGCCTTTGAGATCGAGATCCCGGACGAGGACGCGGAGAAGATCCGCACCGTTCAGGACGCCGTATCGTACATCGAGCAGCACGCCAAGGCCAAGAAGTAGAGCGCCCCTCAAGCCCGGCACTCGCAGTTTTTCGCTGCCCAGGGCGGGCGGAGCGAAAGGAGATTGCTGACCCCATGGCATCCGTAGATGAGCGGGTAAAGCAGATCATTGTGGAGCAGCTGGGCGTGGACGAGGGCGAGGTTACCCCCAACGCTTCGTTCGTCGACGACCTCGGCGCCGATTCGCTCGACACCGTCGAGCTGGTCATGGCCTTCGAAGAGGCTTTCGAGATCGAGATCCCCGACGAGGACGCGGAGAAGATCCGCACTGTCAAGGACGCGGTGGACTATATCAACGCGCACGCGAAAGGATCAAAGTAGTTTGCCGCGTCGCGTGGTGGTAACCGGAATCGGAATGATTTGCGCCGTCGGGAACAATGTACCCGACGCGTGGCAGGCCCTGCTGGCCGGCAAGAGCGGCGTGGAGCGCATTACCAGCTTCGACGCTTCTCAGTTCGCCTGCCAGATCGCGGCCGAGGTCAAAAACTTCGACCCCCTGCAATACATTGACAAGAAGGAAGCGCGCAAGATGGCGCGCTTTATTCATGTGGCGATTGCAGCCGCCGATGAAGCGCTGCAGATGGCCAACTACAAGGTTGAAAACGAAGAGCTGGCCGAGCGCACAGGGGTCAACATCGGCTCCGGCATTGGCGGGTTCGACATCATCGAGCGCGAACACTCCAACCTGCTGAACGGCGGGCCGCGCAAGATCTCTCCGTTTTTCATTCCCGCCGCCATCGTCAACCTGGCCGCCGGACAGGTCAGCATTCGCCACCACGCCAAGGGCCCGAACGAGGCCACCTGTACCGCCTGCACTACCAGCGCGCACTCCATCGGCGACGCCGCCCGGGTGATCAAGTATGGCGACGCCGACGTCATGATCGCCGGCGGCGCCGAAGCCGCGATCACGCCCATGGGCGTCGGCGGATTCGCGGCCATGCGCGCGCTCTCCACCCGCAACGACGATCCTCATCGCGCCAGCCGCCCCTGGGACAAGGACCGCGACGGCTTCATCATCGGCGAGGGCGCCGGCATTCTTCTCCTCGAGGAGCTTGAGTTCGCCCGCAAACGCGGCGCGAAGATCATTGCCGAGGTCGTCGGCTACGGCATGAGCGCCGACGCCAACCACATCACCCAACCCGCACCGAATGGGGAGGGCGGCTATCGGGTGATGCGCAACGCCATGCGCGACGCGGGGCTGCAGCCGGAGCAGGTTGGCTACGTCAACGCGCACGGCACATCAACGCCTCTGGGCGACGAACTGGAAGCGACCGCCATCAAGCGCGCCTTTGGCGAGCATGCCTACAAGATTCTGGTCAGTTCGACCAAGTCCATGACCGGACATTTGCTGGGTGGCGCCGGCGGCCTGGAAGCGGCCATCACGGTGCTGGCCCTGCGCGATCAGATCGTGCCGCCCACCATCAACCTTGACAACCCCGGCGAAGGCTGCGACCTCGACTTCGTGGCCCACACCGCCCGCAAAGTGACCATGGACTACGCCATGTCGAACTCTTTCGGCTTCGGCGGGACCAACGGGTGCCTGGTCTTCAAGCGCTGGACCGAGTAGCCCGGTCCGGGCTGTAGTGAATGGCGGGGCCCCGCCCTCCGCGTCGCAGAGGGCGGAAACTGTAACAATTGCCGCTTACTGTTTCTGCGCGTCGGCCTTGGTCGTTGTGCCGTGCAGCTTGTCCTCGTAGACGATCTTCATGGTCTTGCCGTCGGGGGTGATCGTCATCTTCGAAATGCCGATGACCTTGCCGTCGCGCTTGTCGGTTTCCTCCAGCATGTCCTTGCCATGCATTTTCACCGAGACGCTGGTGGTACCCGGATCGCCTTTGTAGGGGGCATCCGTGCCGTCCAATTTGGCGGTGTAGGATTGTCCGGTTGGATTGGTCATGCTTAGCTCGTCACCGGTCACCTTGTAAGTCCAGGTGAGGACGCCAGCAGGATTGTCCGCTTTTTCGGTGCGCCAGGAGCCGGAGATCATATTCGCGCCCGCAGGCCCTTTGGCGACCCGCTTGGCGGTGTAGCTGCCACTCTGTGTTCCTCCGCTCGGTTCGCCGCTGTCGGTCCAATTGACAGTCAACATGTTTCCGTCAGCCGAGACCGAGTCCTTTTCGGTACCAACCACCTTGCCATCCCGCTTGATCGACGATTCCACATTGTGGTCGTCTATAGCTTTCACGGTCATGGTGTCGAAGTACGGATGTCCGGTTACCTTCTGGTCCGTGCCATCGGCTTTGACGCTGATTGGCGGCACGCAAGTGGAGCATTCGTACATGCCATTCTGCAGCAAGTAAGCATCCGGCTTCTTCGGGAACTGAACCTTGTTCATGTCGATCTTCCATGTGCCGTCGAACGGGCTTTGTGCGATTGCCAGCACCGGCAACAGCAGCAACATCAGGGACCCAGCAACAAACACCTTCTTCATGGGTTATCCTCCATCGATTTGATTTGCGGTCACGAATTATATCGGAGTTCGCGTCAAGGAACTTAGCAGTCGGCCTAAGAAAACACCGGTTTGGGCCCGCGCCGAGGGCGATCGTGAGAAGAGGCCCGGGCTTCAGGCATTCTGCCCGGTCGTTTGATTCAGGTACTTCACCAGCAGAACCTCGTTGCCCTTCTCGTTGTACACGAGGTCGTCCACCAGGTGTTTGGCCAGCATCACGCCGAAGCCGCCGGGGCGCATACCTTGTTCTTCGCGGATCGAAATGTGCGCCGTGGGGTCTTCGGGAGGGTTCCCGACCGCCGCGTGGCGTATTTCTTCCAGCGTGAAACCCTGTCCGGGGTCCTTGATGCGGCACATGACCATGTGACTGGTGCGAACATAGGAGATCTCCACGTACTGCGTGGGATCGAACTGGCCGCCGTGTTCCATGGCATTGAGCAGCATCTCGCGGAAGGCGATGCCAACATCGCGCCGCTCGTCGTCGGGCAAATCAAGCTCCGCGATCTCTCCCATAAAATGCAGCACCCGGTCAGCAGCCTGCACCTCGCAGCGCACGTGCAGCTTGATCCACTGCGGTGTGGCCGAAACAATCTCAATGCCGTCATCCCACGCCGGCGAGGCCAGCGCCATCTGCACGATCTCGCTCAGCGAGTCCATGGAAAACGACTTGGAGAGATAGCCGAAAGCGTATTCTCGCATGGAGCCGATCACGTCGGCGGGCGTGCTATCGTCGGCGAGGATAATCATGCGCGTATGCGGACGTACCCCGCGGATCTTGCGCAGAAACGCCACATCCTCGCGCCCTGAAGTGTGCCTGCCGGTAATGATGAGATCGAAAATACGCGACTTGGCCAGCGCGAACGCGTCATCATTGCCCAAGGCCTTTTGCAGGGCCCATCCCTCCGGGTTGAGGATGCCGGCAAGCGCCGACTCAACTTCGGAATCCGCGCCAATGAGCAGCGCGGTCTTGGGAGAGGACACGGGCCTGGAAGCTTGGGTTGCCGTCATAGGTTTACGCGCGCCGGCCATCCCGACGACGAAACACCAATTGGGATCAAAATGTCATTGTAAGTTCAAGCCGGACAGTGAAGGTATTAAATCTTGTCGAATCGCTTGCACCGCGGTTTGTATCGCGCCTGGAAGGGCCCAATCAGGCTGCGAGCCCTGTATAATCCCTCCTCTCAAACGTGGTTTGAGCGCGCCATCGGGAGAGATATTCTGAAGGCTCCTGGAGAGGCCTCAATGTTTGAACGGTACACGGAAAAGGCCCGGCGAGTCATCTTCTTCGCCCGCTACGAAGCCAGCCAGTTCGGTTCTCCGTACATCGAGACCGAACACCTGCTGCTTGGCCTGTTGCGCGAGGACAAGGCGCTCACCAATCGGTTCCTTCGCTCCCATGCTTCGGTCGAACTCATCCGGAGACAGATTGAGGGCCACACGACCATCCGGGAGAAGGTTTCCACGTCCGTTGACCTGCCCTTAAGCAACGAGGGCAAGCGCGTGCTGGCCTACGCCGCCGACGAAGCGGAGCGGCTCTCGCATAAACACATCGGCACCGAGCACCTGTTGCTGGGACTCTTGCGCGAAGAGAAATGCTTTGCGGCTCAAATTCTGCAAGAGCGCGGATTGCGGCTCTCCACCATTCGTGAAGAGCTGGCGCGAGCCTCGCAGGTAAAATCGCAGACGCCGCTGCGCGATCGCGAGTTGTCGTGGCGCACTTCCTGGAACCTAACTCCCAACCGCTACACCGAGGCGCTAGAGGCGCATCGTAAAGCGGGCAGGGAACTGCTCGACCTCACCGCGTCCAACCCCACCACCATCGGATTGCGCTATCGCGAAGACGAATTGCTGCGAGCCTTGGCGCATCGTGAGGCCCTGATCTACGAGCCGCAGCCAAAGGGACTGCTGTCCGCGCGCGAGGCTATTGCCGCCTACTACGCCGGCCGCGGTAGCAACGGTTTCCCCCGACGATCTCATTCTGACCACGAGTACGAGCGAAGCCTATTCGTTCGTCTTCCGGCTGCTGTGCGATCCCGGCGACGCGGTCCTGGCGCCAGAGCCCAGCTACCCGCTGTTCGACTTCCTCGCCGACATTCAGGATGTGAAGCTCGTGCCCTACGAACTGGTGTACGACCACGGTTGGCAGATCGACTTCCATTCCTTGCAGAAGGGAATCGAGGACGCGCGAGCCGCCAAAGCGCCGTGCCGCGCCGTGCTGGTGGTGCATCCC
Organism: uncultured Acidobacteriaceae bacterium; assembly: GCA_963735855.1. Lineage (GTDB taxonomy): Bacteria > Acidobacteriota > Terriglobia > Terriglobales > Acidobacteriaceae > Bog-257. Next base: position 13,585 of record CAVTMW010000009.1, on the reverse strand, counting down.
AACAACCCGACTGGCTCCTACGTGAAACCCCACGAGGCGGCCGAGCTGAATCGCATTTGCGCGGGCAATGGGATGGCGATCATCGCCGACGAAGTTTTTCTGGACTACTCACTCGGGGCCGAGCCGCTGACTTTTTCTTCGAATCGTGACGTTCTCACCTTCACCTTGAGTGGGCTTTCCAAGATCTCTGGCCTGCCGCAGATGAAAGTCGCCTGGATTGCGATCAGCGGTCCCGAAGCCTTGAAAGCGGAAGCCTTGCGCCGCCTGGAGGTCATCGCCGACACCTATCTTTCGATGAACGCTCCGGTGCAGTGGGCAATTCCGGAGATGCTGGAGGAGCGGCATGGAATCCATCGGCAACTGATGTACCGCATCCGGGAGAACCTCGCCGAGCTGGATTCGCAACTGGCGGCCCAGAAGCTATGTCATCGGCTGGCCATCGAAGGCGGCTGGTATGCCGTGCTGAGCGTGCCGGTGACCGGCTCGGATGAAGACCTCGCGATCGGCTTGCTCAACAGATACTGGCGTTCTGGTGCAGCCCGGCCACTTCTACGACTTTCCCGCTGACGGCTACCTGGTGCTCAGCCTGATCACCGAACCGCAAGCCTTCCGGACCGGAATCAGCCGTGTGCTGCAATTCATTGCGACCAACTGCGGGTGATTGTATCCAAATAGGAGCCAGCGATTCCAGTGGTATCCATTGAGCCTGGGCTCCCACAACCTTTTCCCGTTCCGGGACGCCCCGGCGGTATAATTACTATCCGTGCTTAAGTACTCCATCGTCGTCCCCTTCCACAACGAAGAAGAGAATGTAACCGAGCTCTATGACCGCCTCAAGGTGGTGATGGAAGGCACCAACGAATCGTTCGAGCTGGTCTTCGTGGACGACGGCAGCGACGACAATACTTTCTGGATGCTGCAGCAGATCGCCTCGGTGGATCGGCGCGTCGTAGTGGTAAAACTGCGCCGCAACTTCGGGCAAACCTCAGCGTTGGCGGCGGGTTTCGATCATGCCGAGGGCGAGTACGTCATAGCCATGGATGGCGACCTGCAGCACGATCCCTACGACATTCCCGTGTTCCTGCAAAAGTTGCGCGAGGGATACGACATCGTCAGCGGCTGGCGCAAGCAGCGCATTGACAACTTTGTTATGCGCCGGATTCCTTCCCGCATCGCCAACTGGCTCATGGCCAAGCTGAGCGGCGTGGAACTGCACGATTTCGGCACCACCTTCAAGGCCTACCGGCGCGAGGTGGTGCAGGAAGTGCCACTCTACGGCGAGTTGCATCGCTTCATTCCCGCCTTGGCGTCGGCCTATGGCGCGACCATCTGCGAAGTCCCCATCCGCAACGTGAACCGCGAGCGGGGCGAGTCGCACTACGGTATCTCGCGCACCTTCCGTGTGGTCTTCGACCTCATCACCATCCGTTTCCTGCTCAAGTACATGTCTCGCCCGCTGCACTTCTTCGGCGGCATCGGCGCGCTGGCCATGATGTCGGGCGGAGGCTTGGGCATGTGGCTGGCGATCCAGAAGCTCCTGAACCCGCACTGGGATGTGATGGAAGAGCACGGGCCCCTGGTCGTCTTTGCCGCGGTGCTCATCCTTGCCGGAGTGCAGCTGCTCGCCATCGGCTTGCTGGGCGAGATGCAAGTGCGGTACCACCACGATCCACGCCGCGCGCCCTATGCTCTCGAGCGCGTAGTGCGCGCCGAGGAGCGGGAACGCCGCTCCACCCACACCGAATAAAGCCGCTCTTCGCAAAACGCCTTTCGCGATTCGCTCTTCGCCTTTCGCTTGAGGCGCGCAAATCAGCCGCGCCGCGCGACATTTGTGTTAGCCGCGGGCGTAAGCCCGCGGTCGAGTGGGAGAAGAACCGAGCCGCCGCGCGGCGGCACCAGCGGTTTCGACTTCTCCATATGTCCACGCGACCTCCACGCTCGCGGCCTTACAATCCTGTGAGCGCCCATGCAACGACACCACCCGCATAAGCCCCATAGCGAACAGCGCATGGCGAACAGCGAACAGCGAAGAGCGAATAGCGTGTCTCACCCCGTTCGCGGCTACCTCTTCATCGCCGCCGCAACCTTCTTCTGGGGACTCTCGGCTGCCATGGGCCGTGCCGTTTTCACCGGACGGCTGCTGGGAGGCATGCAGGCCCTGCGGCCCATTGATCCCGTCATCCTGGCGCAATGCCGCACCACCATCTCGCTGCTGGTGCTGGCGCCCATACTTCTGCTGCGGAACCGGTCCTCGCTACGGGTACGCGGCAGCCACGTGGTGCAATTCTTTCTGCTCGGAATCCTCGGTCTCGCCGCGTCCAATTTCTTCTACTATTTCGCTATTGAGAAGACCACCGTTGCGACGGCGATCGTTCTGCAGTATGTAGCGCCGGTATGGGTGCTGCTCTACATGCTGGCGCGCCGGCTACAGCGGCCTACGCTGCGACGCATCAGCGGCGTGGTGCTGGCGGTGATTGGCTGCGGTCTCGCGGTCGGCGGTATCGCCGCCCAGCGCGGCTTTCCCTGGCTGGCCATTTCCGGCCCGCGCTTCGACACCCTAGGCGTGATAGCCGCGGAAATGGCTGCGATTTCCTTCGCCTTCTACAACGTGTACGGTCAGCACCTGCTGCAAATCTACAATCGCTGGACGGTGCTGATTTACGCTCTGCTCGGCGCCGCCGTTTTCTGGCTGATCGTGAACCCGCCGTGGAAGATCGTCGCCCAGCACTACAGCGGCGGACAGTGGCTGTTCATGGCGGTGTTCGCCATCCTCTCGATGCTGGTCCCGTTCTCGCTGTACTTCACCGGACTCCAGCATCTCGATCCCACGCGCGCCATCGTGACTGCCTGTCTGGAGCCGGTATGGGCGATTCTGCTGACTGCCCTCATCCTCGGCGAGTTGGTTTCGCCGATGCAGGTTGTGGGAATCATTGTTGTGCTGGCCGCCACGATTCTGATTCAACGGCCCGAGCGCAAGGACCGCAGCGAGCCAACGATCGCCGTCGAACCGATCGAATAGCAACCAGCAATTCCTAAGCATCGTAACGAAGGCGCTGTTTTAGTACACTTGCTTACCTCGGCTTACCCGAACAAGGAGTGCTGCACCATGAACCAGATTCCGGCCGTCGGTGGAGCGCGCGGCGTGTTTGAGATATTCGTTCCCGGCTTGTTCCTGTTCGTCAATATCCTTGCGCCGCTTTATTTCTTGCCGTGGACACGAGCACTAACGCTCGGGATAATACAGCCGCTGGCAAATCCAGTGACCGGCGTTGTGCTTCTCATCTGCTTCGGGTACTTGTTGGGCGTCCTGCTTCGAGTTGCGAGAGCGGACACGCCTGATGACTGGGCTGGGCGGTACTTAGAGAGGTTTCATACTAAGGCGATGCGCTTCCCAAGGTTGGCTACCGATCCGTTTCCATATTTCGAGTGGTTGGAAGAGAGTTGTCGCCATTACCTGCCCCCTGACGCTCTGAAGTACTTCAATTCTCAATGGGCAAAACTGAAACGCATTCCACCAGAGCGAAACAAGCCGTTCTTTAATCTGTGCAAGGTAGCCGTTGTCCACACAGCAAATCCAATCGCAAACGAGATTTATGCAGCCGAGGCCATGACGCGCTACCTCGCGTGCATGTTCTACGCGCTTCGCATATCCCTGGTTATCACGCTACTTGCCGGTCTGATTTCATTCCACAGCACGCCCAGCCGAGGGGCCGGGTGGTTCGTATTAACAGCTCTGTATGCGATCACGCTGTGGGTGATTGTACGAAACTTCAAGTTTATAAGGTTTAAGGAGGTGGACACCCTGTTCACCGCCTGCTATGTCTCAGACATTCGGTTCGGAACGGAGGAAGATTCTGAAGGCACAGAGGCGGCGAGAGCTGAACCCTAAAACGCTGCTCTGCCTTCGCCCCGATCTCAGCCCAGCTCCCAATATCGCTTCAACAACGTGTCGGGCACCCGGCATCAACATCAGGTACTAGCGCCGTCGTTCCGGCACTGCTAGATGGCCGACTGGTTGCGGTTCATAGCGTAGGAGGCGTGAATGCCGCTGAATGCGACATTAAGGAAGGCGTTTCTTCGTCGTTATATTGTCTACCGGGTAAAGGCGATTGAGTTTTTCGATTTGTCAGCCATAAGACAAGGGTTGATGGCTAACAAGATGACGGTTCCGACGCCTGTTGGCAGAACCAACGAAGACTTTGTTGCTGGGTTGCGTACCGTGCTGCTGAGTTGGATGGCGCTATTCATCGACAAAAGCAAAGATGGAATGGACGTGATCCCAATGTGGAGAGAATTGTTCCCACAACTGAGCACGGACATTGATGAGGCTTGGAAGCAAATGGAACCGGCATGGGAAACCATTCGCACGTTTCGCGATAGAGCAGGATTTCACGCCGACAAACCGACTAAATTCTTCGGGGCACGGAGCGGCGTTATTGCCGATCACGCCGCAGTAACAAAAGCCCTGGAGGAATTCGAAAAACTGCAACGAAAGATCCTCAAGGCCGAAGGCAGTACCCTTCCAGACCTTGAAACTGTTCTTGATGCTCTGCTGGATGAACTAGAAATGGGCGAGAATTATAAGTACAAGCGAGCCGAATTCAAGCGCTACCTGATGATTCCAAACACAAGCGCCAAGTGAAGCAATCACGAGACGGCGGGTGACCCGCCCAAGCGCCCTTAGACCTTGGCGGGTGGCGCACCCTAATTCTCTCGGGGTGCCCCATCCCCTCGGCTGCGCTCGGGGCAGGCTCTTTCGCCCGCTTTTGGCGAAAGGGTGGGAGCCAGACACGAGGGCTTGTGCCACCCCGCCGGTTTTGCGTCTACTCCGCCTTCGCCGCGATCGGCCCCAGCTCCCAATATCGTTTCAGCAGGGTCTCGTGCACGGGTACTGCTCGTTCGCTTAGCGCTGATTTACTCGTCGTCTATTTCGGAGGGGTAGGTGCGGCTGGCTCTTCCACTCCTCTCACCGCAACCAGGTACTCCACGATCAGTGCCTGATCGGCTTCCGGGATGGGCGCCCCATAAGCGTCAACCATTTTCTTGATCTCACTTTGCCATACGGTCTTGGGGAAGCGCGGCTGCATTAAGACATAACGTCCTGTATGGCAGATCAGGCAGTTCTTGCTATAGGTCTCAACGTTCGGTCCGCCGGGTATCTCTGGTGGGTATTTCGGCAGCTGGATGCGGTGTACCTGGCTGGAATCGGCCTTGTCTCCCGGTTTTGATTCACGGGTGGAAGACTGTTGCGCATGTACGGCGACGGAAACCGTCAGGCCCATCATGGCGATCGCCAGTGCGAAAGCGAGTTTCCAGTTGTTCATGGGCCGCCTCACAGTACAACCACGTCAAGGTGTTCGATCACGTCACGTTGATAGCCGCTGCGGTTCCATTGGGCAGTGGCCTGCGTTTCGCCGGTATTACTGGTCGCGCGCACCATCAGGCGATAGGTCCCTTTTTCCGGCGGCGTCCATTCGATCTGCCATCTCCGCCAGGAATATTTCCCCAGGTCTTTGCCGAGCGTGGCATCACTCCAGGTGTGGCCGCCATCTTTGGATACTTCGACGCGGCGAATCCCCGAACCGCCATCATTGGCGACTCCTTCCAGTCGGTAGCTTTGCCCCGCTCTTAATTGCTCTTCGGGCTCAGGCCGGACGAAGATGGAATGTACCGCCATGCGATTGATGGGAACCGTTACCGGCGAAAGCTGATGAGGGTCTTCGTTGGCCTGCGCATTATTGGGAATGCGGTAGGCCTTGTCCATCCAAAAGGTCTTCAGCGGCTGCTCCAGCACAGTGATCGATGACAGAGCTTTGACCCAATACGTTGCGTACCACCCCGGAACCACGAGACGAATGGGGAATCCATTCAGCATAGGAAGCGGCGTGCCGTTCATCTCGTAAGCGATCATCACCTCGCCGTCCCGGGCATGATCCATCTCCAGCGACTTTTCGAAACGCGGCGTTTTCGGCATCGGAGCAACGTCGAGTCCTTGGAGTCCCACTTGAACCGCTCCGGGGAGCACCCCGGCCGCATCCAACACGTCCTTCAAGCGCACGCCTTTCCAGCGGGCATTGCCCATCGCGCCGTTGCTCCACTGCCCGCCGGGAACTCTCGGCTCGAACAAGCTGCGGGAATTGCCGGCACACTGACACAATGCCACCAGCGAGACCGGCTCGAACTTCGACTGCAAATCGTTCAGCGACAGGCTCAGGGGCTTGCTTACGTGGCCGCCGACCTCCAGCCGGAAGGTCCGCAAATCCACCGTCGTGGGAATTCCCGAGAGGTGCCAGCGCACGAAGAAGGCGTCGTTTGGAGTAAGGTCGTCGCGAAAGTAGCTCAGCGGCGTTTCCAGCTGTGGCGGGCGATCGGTCAGCAGAATGAGGTCCGTTTTTTCCGGATATCGCACTCGTTTGAGAGTGCCGCGTTTCCTCAAGCAGGGCTGCCCATAGCCGTCAGCCGTCAGAAGCTCAGAGTCGTAGCCAAAGGTGCGGCTTGCGGCTGCAAGTCCACCGAACGAAATCAGCATCGACAGGAATCGGCGACGAGCGAAAGACCTCGAAGGTTCAACGGGCTCTGTTTCCATGGATTCACCGCGGGGAAACAACTGCGCGACCTAGATGCGAACGACATCTTTCCACGAATCAGCGAGACAAAGCAAGTTCCGGGGATATAGGCCAGAACGTTCTCGCATCAGGCGTTGTTCTGGCGGTGCGCTACTCCGCTTTCGCCGCGATCGGGCCCAGCTCCCAATATCGTTTCAGCAGAGTCTCGGGCACCGGCACCGCCCGTCCGGTCAGCAGATGCTTCAACTGCAGCGCATTGACCGCTGCCTTGCCTTCGAAGTGATTGTTGGCCACCACGAACGTCTTTTGCGCCTTCGTGGCAATGGCATCAATGCGCGTCTTCCAGCTTTCCAGCTCGGCCGCGGTGTAGAGATAGTCGTAGCGGTCGTTGCGCGAGTCGCTATCGAACCACTGATCGTAATTGCGGCCATGCAGCCGCACGTAAGCCAGGGGAGCGGTCACGTGTTCGGTGGGGCCAATGGCCTTGCCCAGTAGCGGCTGGTCGATGTTGCAGAAGGCCACGCCCTTTTCGACGAAGTAGCGCAGCGTGCCTTCGTTGCTCCAACTGTTGTGCCGCACCTCCACCACCAGCGGAAATTGCTTGAACTTCTCGATCACTCCATCCAGATAGTCGCGGTTCGCATTGGTGTTCTTGAACGAAATGGGGAACTGCGCCAGCACCGCTCCCAGCATGTTTTCGCCGGCGATGGACGCCAGGCCGTCCTTGGCCAGTTGCTCGTCTTCCGGATTGGCCCGTATGGTCTCGGCTGACGTGCTCTCGACCACCGCGATCGGCGAATGAGTGAAGGCCCGGTTCAGCTTGGCGGTGAACAGAAAGTCCGGATTCACGGCATGCGCTTTGCGGCACCACAGCTTGCCCCACTCCGGCTTGATGTGGCCGTAGAACGAGGTGTTGATCTCGATCACGTCCATGTAGCGCGCCAGGTACTCGACCGGATGCTGCGACTTCTTGATCTGCGCGGGATAGACGATGCCCTCCCAGTCCTTGTACGACCAGCCCGCCGTGCCAACGTAAATCTGTGACGGTTCATTCATCTTTGGAGCGAGGTTAGCACGACTGGAGCGAGCAGGATCGCGAGTCGGAAACGCCGGGCCGCAGTGACCCTGCTCGTTGTCTCGTTGGCGTTTTCGATTCTGTCATCCTGAGCGACGAGGTCGCCGTGGCGACCGAGGAGTCGAAGGACCCCTATATTGGTACCCCCGCTCAGGATGGCACGATTACAAGTGTCATCAGCTACTGTCAGTACGCCACCATCACAATCCAATACACTCCCCCGGGATGGCTCACGCTGGGAGCAAAGCAAACTCCCAGCGAATATCCCGAGTTCAGCGGTTGCGACTACCACTGTCTTGACGCCATCGGGAAGTTGCTCCAGCTCAGTGGCCGTCCAGGCCAGCACCCGGTGAACGCCGGCAATGCTTCTGGGCGTGCCCGTGTCCAGCGCGTCGATGAGCGCCATGTCGCAAGCCATCTGATGAATTGCGCTTTGGGGCTTGCGGGCAGGCGCGGGGATTCCCAGCGACTTCGCATAACTTGTGATGGCCTTTTGCAGGACCGCGTCCGCCTCGGGCTCGGAGTAATCGGGCAGGCGATGCGCGAAATCCTCGGTGGCGTAGAGCCGGTCGCCGCTGCGCATGACTCCCACGCCGATCGCGTTGTAGTTGGGATTGAGAATGTTGGCGCGATGGGGCGGCGAGTTCATAAAGCCCGCGTGGATCCCAGGAGCATCCATCTCGAGGCCGACATTTTCGGCCAGCCGGTCCGAGCGCAGGTTCTCATCCGCGGCTCGAGTCTGCAGAGACGGCTCACCGTCAAACTGGTGCGACAGGCCGCCGTGCTTCACCATGAGCTCGGTGTGCCGGCGCGCAGCCTGCGTCAGGCGCTCGTCCACCGCCAGCGGCGGCAGGCCTTCGGTGGCTCGCTCCTGATTGATCAGCTCGATTAATTGCTTCTCGCCGGCGGCATCGAACTGCTCCTGCGCTAACGATGGCATCCCCGGCAGCGACAGGAGCAAGAAGGCAAGGGCCAGGCTGAGCGAAACACCGAGCGTTTCGTGAGAGCGCATCTGCTTAAGCATTAGACGCCGCACTCCGGCCTTTCGTTCGGGCGCGCGGCCAACATACAATACATCATCGCTTCTCTGGCTCCGATCATGTCCATTCCCGTCGTCCTTCTTATGATCGTCGCGGTGGCCGCGGTAATCGTTGCGCTGGCTGGCCGGTTCAAGATCGCCGCCATATCGGAGCGCAAGAGCGCCCTGGAGCAGGAGCTCGCAACCGCCAAGGGAGACCTCTCCTTCAAGCAAACCGAGATCTCCTCTCTGCTGACGGCCCGGGCCTCGCTGGAGGCCACCCTGGCTTCCGAGCGCGAAGCCACGAAAGAGAAGCTGCAGCTTCTGTCGGAAGCGCGCGCCGAACTGGAGAACAGCTTCCAGGCGCTGGCCAACTCTGCGCTGCAGAAAAACAACGCGAACTTCCTCGACCTTGCCCGCACTACGCTGGAGAAGTACCAATCCCAGGCCAAGGGGGAGCTGGAAGCCCGCGAAAAGGCCGTCGAGACGCTGATCAAGCCCATCGCCGACTCGCTCAAGCAGGTGGACGAGCAGGTGCGGGGACTGGAGAAGACTCGCGCCGAGGCCTACGGCGCACTCTCATCCCAGGTGGCTTCGCTGCTCGACACCCAGAAAGCTCTCCAGGCGGAGACCGGCAACCTGGTCAAGGCGCTGCGCGAACCGCAGGCGCGCGGCCGATGGGGCGAGCTGCAACTGCGCCGCGTCATCGAGCTCGCCGGCATGCTCGACTACTGCGACTTTCAAGAGCAGATGTCGGTTACCAACGAAGACCGCCGCTATCGTCCCGACGTAGTTGTCAAGCTACCCGGCGGCAAGAACATCGTCATTGATTCCAAGGTCCCGCTGACCTCCTATCTGGCGGCGCTGGAAACCGACGACCCGGCGGCTCGCAACGCCTGGCTCATCGATCATGCGCGCCAGCTCAAGCAACACATCGACAATCTCGCAGGCAAAGCTTACTGGGCGCAGTTCCAACCCACGCCGGAGTTTGTGGTGCTCTTCCTTCCCGGCGAAGTCTTCTTTCGCGCTGCGCTCGACGGCGACGCGGAGCTGATCGAGTACGGCGTCAGCCAGAGAGTGATCGTCGCCTCGCCGACGACTCTGATCGCCCTGCTCAAGGCGGTCGCGTACGGATGGAACCAGGCGAACCTGGCCGAGAGCGCGCAGAAGATCAGCGAAACCGGTAAGCAGCTTTATGAGCGCCTTTGTGTGATGGCCCGGCACTTCGAGAACATCGGCAACCGCTTGAGCGGCGCAGTTGAGGCCTACAACAGCGCGGTGGGCTCCATGCAGCGCTCGGTGTTTCCCATGGCACGCAAGTTCGCCGAGCTGGACAAGTCGCTCGTACCGGAAGAACTGGAAGACGTGCAACAGGTGGAAAAGAGCGCCCGCCAGCTCGACGCCCCCGATTGGCAGGACGGCGACGGCGACTCCGGACTATTATTTCCCAGCGAGCAAGCCGGCAGCGCCAAGGTGTGAAGGACTCAATCCGTACGAATATTGTCTGAGGAATTTCCGTGCAATACATGTCCAATTTGCCGGACTGGCTGGGCGGCATCCTGGTAGCTGCGATCGCGGCCCTCATCGGCATCGGAGGTGTGCTGCTTTCCCGCAAATGGGTGGCCCGCCTGCACGCCGTCGCCCTGCACAACGAAGTCGTCAGCTACTACCTGAGCACCGTCGCCATCTTCTACGGCATCATGCTCGGCCTGATCGCGGTCGGTGTATGGGAGGACTACAACGGCGCGCGGACGACCGTGGCCCTCGAGGCCGGCGCAGTGGCCGCGTTGTATCGCGACGTTAGCGGTTTTCCGGAGCCCGACCGCAGCGCCCTGCAGGCTGACCTTCGCGAGTACACCCGCTATGAAATGGAGGAAGCCTGGGTACTGCATCGCCAGGGAATCATCTCTCCGGTCGGCATGCAGAAGCTGTGGCTTTTCCAGGACAAGCTGCAAGCCTTCGAACCCAAAAATCTGGGCCAGCAGGCGCTCTACTTCGAGACGCTGCGCGCCTTCAACGATCTCGTGCAAAAGCGCAGCCTGCGGCTGGACAGCATCACTTCGCATCTGCCGCGGCCGCTGTGGAGGTTCGTCATTGTGGGAGCGGTGCTCAGCTTCGCGGTGAGCTGGTTCTTTCAGCCCAAGGACCTCGCCATGCACCTGTGGATGACGGCTTTCTTCGCCGTGCTCCTCGGTCTGGAGATCCATCTCCTGTTCCTCATGGATAATCCCTACCGCGGCAGCCTCGGTGTCACCCCCGAGGCCTTTCAGGTGGTCTACGACATGCTGATGCGTTAGCGCGCCGCGGTTCCGCGGACCGCGAATCCCAGACCGCGGACCACGCGCCCTCATCTCAACCGGCGGTCCTGAATTTTCGCCGCCGTTCCGCTGGACTTTGCTGCTACTTACTGGCTTCGCTGATCAGTTGCGCCACTTTGGAATCGGTGGCGACGGGCTCCACGAACATCACCTGGCTGGGATTGAGATACATCTTGTCAGGATGGTGCGGCTCCCGGTTGCGCCTCACCAGCGCCTGCGAAACCTGATGGGTCTCCGGATTGGTCGTCGTGTTGACGAAGAACACGTCCGACAGCACCGGATTCGACGTGCCCCAGCCGCTAAGCCTTCCAAAGTAAATGGCGTTGTTGTTGAGCAGTACCAGTTGGTAGGGGGTCGAGAACGCCACCGCCGCGGTCTCCGTCTTGCCGGTTGAACATCCTGTGCTCAGCCCCATCACCAGGCAAGCCAGGCATCCCAGCGCAATCCAAAGGTTTCGAGTGTCTCCCTTACCGTTTGCAGTCTTCGTCACAAAGATCATGGTTCTCCCTGAGTCGCTTGTATTGAGAAAGTTTGCTGGTGCAAAGAAAAAACACCGATCCGATCCGCCTGGGGCAACCGGATCTGTGCTTCCTAGGAATCATACTATTTTGCTCGGTGGCCGCGCACAGCGACTCGCCCACATGCTCCACGTCTCGCCATCGCAACCCTATCTCTTTGGATATTCCGGTATCCGTTTGGTTAGGCCGCTGCGGCACGCCTGACGTTTTCGCGGAAGACCTCTCTTCTCCCGAACTCTTTGAATATCGACCGCTTAAGGTCTGCTCACCCAACCGCCTGCTCCCCCTTGCCGTGTGGTATGCGCCTTGCATCAGAAGAACTGTCTGAGCAAATCAATTGCGTCACAACGGGTGGCGGGAAAGCGGGTTTTTATAAAAGAAGAGGGAATTCCGACAAGCATTGGCTCGGGGGCCTTTCCGCAGACTCGGATGCCGAGGCCATTTGTACCCGCATCACGAACGACGTCCCCCATTGGAACGCATCTGCGCAGTGACGGGAATCCTTTCCCTCTAACCTCATCGCGGCCGCAGCACTGACCAGAGGAGGTCACCATGAAAACGCGAATCGCCTACTTCAGAAAACTCGCTTCCGCGAATCGCCTCCGCTCCATCGTGTTCTTTGCAGGGCTGCTGGTGCTTCTTTGCTTCGCCAGCAGCGCCGGGGCACGGGAGTTAAACACCTGCCAGGACATCGCCGCGCCCGGACTCTACGTCTTGGGTGGCGATCTCTTGCAGACGCAGGCCTACACGGCCTGCTTGAACATCCACGACACGCAGAACGTGCGGCTCGATTGCGGCCAGCACTCCGTTACCGGCGGTTATTACGGACCCGCGATCTCGATTACCAATGTTCAGGACTTCGCGATTTCTCACTGCACGCTGGCCGCGCCGGAGGGCGTTTTTATCCTTACGGCTTCCAGCAGCAGCAATGGTGCCTTGCTGGGGAACACAATCGGCAACCTGGATAGCCCATCGCAATATGTTTCCTTCACTTCCGTGAATAGCACCAGGCTGGTTGGCAACACCATCAATGCTGGATTTCAGCAGTACTATTCGAGTGGCAACGTTTTCCGATCGAACATAGCAACCTGCCCTAAGGCCCAGACTTGCGCCGCCGTGTTTGTCAGCGCCCTGGGATCGAACAACACCATGGTTCAAAACGTGATCGACGGCCAGGGCAGCGCTGCGAGCGATCCCTTAGGGGCGGACGATGGCATCGTCATCGAAGACGAAAGCGGAGACGTGCTGGCGGGCAATACCATCCGCAACACCTGGGATGCGGGCATCGAAACCCTCGGGAATATCGTGGACCTGCACATCAAGTCGAACACCATCGCCAATATCGCCTATGCCGGAATCGGCGGATGGTACTTCAACAGCTGGAAGAATGTGCGAGTGATTGACAACACGGTCAGCAACACTCCCCAGATGTTCGCCTTCCTCCGCATTTGCGGCCTGCGCCCGCAGAACTGGGACGGCCACGGAGCGCCTGCCGACGCCGGAGTTTACTTCCAGGGAAATCTCTTCTCGGGCAATCAGTTTGATGGCTCCCAGCCGGGGTCTTACTCCGCGTTTATTCCGATTTATGACGAGCTCTATTACCCCTCCGAGAAACAGCTGTGCGGAATACCGGGAGAACGCGCCGCACGCCCATCCGACTTCAAGCTGCACGGCAACGTCTTCACCCAGAATAATTTTGGCCACCTGCAACTGGCGCCTTACTTTTCCTCGCCGATCAAGGTAGACGACATCGAGGATGGCGGTGGGAACGTGTGTACAGACCCAGGCTCGCCTTATCCGCTGGTCTGCAATTGACCGGCTAACGTGGCTGCGCGCGGGTGTCCTCAGGATGGTAGGAGGCCACCCGCCCGCGCAATCTGCTTTTGCTTTGTCACCCTGAGCGGAGATCGCCGTTGGCGACCGGAGTCGAAGGACCCCTATTTGGGATAGCAACTGCCAAGCTTCCTTTCTACTGGCAGTTCTCTTATGCCTCAACTGAGCGATTGCTTTGACGTGCGGCACGAGCACCGTAGCGCGAGAGAACTCTGCCCGGCGCCTCGGTTGCCTCTAGCGTTGCACACTCGCGGCGA
>CAVTMW010000008.1:0-390787 GCA_963735855.1 uncultured Acidobacteriaceae bacterium | reverse complement strand
ATAAAGCTGCCAGGCAAACGCTCCCAAACCCAGGCAAACCACGCCGAAGTGGACCAGCCCGCCAAGATACGGGATGAACCTGACGATGGTGAGGATCAGCAGGCCCACCAGGAGTCCCATCAGCCAATCGCTCCTGCTCGTCACAGCCGGCTTCAGAAGCATCTGCCCCAGGAATGCTCCAACCCAAATCTTCGCCAGGTAGACTGCAGCCAGATAACCCATGAGCAACATTAGCGAAAGCGGAAGGCCAACCACCGTGATGGCTATCAAGATTATGGCCACAGGCACGCCCGCGAGGACCGCAAACCCAAGCCCGAGGCTGCGCCAGCCTGAGCCCACCGCCTGCGTGCTCGCCTGGAAGAAACCGGGGAACAGGACCAGGCCCAACCATCCCACCAGCATGGCGGCAGCGAGCCAGACAGCTCGGAAGAAGTAGAATCTGGGGCGCGCGAAATGGTTCTCCCTCACGCGCAGCTGGATGTCACGTGTGCCAACAATCGTCGCGCCGTCGGCGATGTGCACGTTTTTCAGCTGGCGCACGCGAGCGCTCAGGTTGCCGCCGACTCGGGCCGTGTTCGTCAGAGTAAGGTTATCGCCGGCCATAGCCAGTTCGCGGCCAACGCTGCCGCTCACATCGGCATTGCCGGCATACACGGTCACGCTGCGGTTCACTTCGCCCTCGAGGGTGACGTCGCCAGCGCCAACCACCATACCCTCACCGATGCGACCCCGGTCATTGACACGCAAGGATTGCATCAACCCGTAGATGCTGTGGCCCAATTGCCCGTCCAGGTCGAGCGAATTCGAAAGGTTGAAGATGTTGCCTTCCACGGTTCCGCTCACCACGATTCTCTTGGCAAAACTCACCAGGTCGCCCTTGACAGTGCCACGCACTTCCACCGTCCCGCCAAAAGCCAGCAAGTCCCCATTGACGACGCCTTCCACGCGCACAATGTTGCCGGAGGCCAGAAGAGTGTCGTCTACAGTCTCGTTCGCCGCTACCCTGACGAACTCACTGTGACGCCGCTCCAGGGCAAAGCCAGGCAACGACAACGCAAGCAGCACGATTAGCAGGCGCAGGCCAGGCTGGCGTAGCCGCCATCGGCGCCCCAGCAGCAGGGCGCTGCCGCCCAACAGCAGCAGCAAAAGAATCTTCCCGACGAAAGCGACATAATCAGACAGCATGGCAGTACCTCCGTTTGCAACGTAATAAGAAAAGTTGAAGATCAGGTTCGTGCCGCCGCTTACGCTGAAGGGATTTAACCAATGCAGCGCTTCTGGGACGCTCAGCTCGTTGATCCAAGGGACAACGATCGCCCCTACCGCCAGTACCGCGGCCACAACCGCTACATCACCCCACGCCACAGACCGCGGCCAACGGGAGAAGCCCGCCGGGATAGTTGCTTCTTCCGGAAGCTCTTGCAGGCTCTCGCTCAGGACACGGTTCTCAGCGCGTAATGCGTCCAACAGTTGCCGGCAGCGCCGGCACGTGGCCAGGTGGTCTCGCAGGTGCCGCGCCTCCTCCGCCGGCAGTTCGCCGTCCACGAAGATGGCGACGATCTGTTCCGAATAACATTCCATGATCACTTGCTCCTGTGGCCCAGTTTCCGGCGCAGCTCCTGCTTGGCTCGAAATATCAGCGCCGCCACGTAGTTCCTCTGCAGACCCAACTGCTGTGCGATTTCGTCATAGCTCAATTCGCCGTAATAGCGCAGGACCAGCGGCATGCGATAGTTCTCCGGCAGACGTGCAATGGCATCCCGCACCTGCACCCTTTCTTCCGTGCTGAGGACTGCACCCAGCGGCGACGGCTCCGAACTGGCTGGCTCGATGACCTCGACTCCTTCTTCAACTTCCACAATCACCTGCCGACCACGCTTCCGGCGCCGCAAAGCGTCAATGCATTGGTTGCCAGCCACCCGCAGCAGCCACCTGGGGAACGGTATCGACCCGTCATAGGTCTCGATTGAGCGCTGCAGCTTGAGGAAGACCTCGCTGGCGGCATCTTCCGCGCTCTCTCGTGAGTCCAGCATGTAACGGCACAAGCCCAATACGCGTCGTGCATAGAGGCGATAGATCTCCCCCAGCGCCTCGGCATCGTGGCCTTGCGCGCGCTCGATCACGCTCTCAAGATCCGGCCCCTCCATTTGCGTGGCTTCGCCCTCGCGGGGCTGCGATCCTTTCGCATTGTTTCTCTTGGCGTCCATAAAGCAGTACGCTGCAGATCGAACAAAGTTACACAGATTTTAGAGATGAAGGCCGGGTGGCCGCACCCAAGCCGGTTTTGCTTGGGTGGGGACTGTTCGAGGATGCGAGTGAGTGGAAAATAGAAAGAACTACCAGCCACTGGTCGATGAAGAATCGCGGACGACGACCAACCGGATGGATTAACCTCTCCCACCCAACCAACAGAGGGACGGGTGGGGCACCCAGCGCCCCTTTAAGCCTAAGGCCGACTTGGCATGTTGAGCCCGTAAGAACCCAGAACATCGTGCAGGGTGACGACGCCTTCCAACTTATGCACATCAGCACGGCTCACTACCGGCAGAATGTCAATCTGGTTTGCGCCCATACGCTCCAGCGCCAAATCGAGACCCTGGTCGGCGTGGACGTGCGGAAAAACCACTCCAGCCACGAGTTCCTCCAGATGCTTGCTGGCGCCTTCCGGCTGCTCTCGTTCGAGCGTCGGGAGATTGACAACGCCAACCACACCTCGCCGATCCGTTACCAACCACGTTCGGGATTCACTCGACCGCACCCGTTCCAGGGCTTCCTCGACCGTCACCTCGCTGGGCAGCGACTCGGCGGCAGCGTGCATGATGCGAGTTATCTGGCGGCGGCCATGCCGCTGGCGCGCCTCCGCCGTCGGCAGGTGTATTCCATCCTGTACCGCCAGAGCTTCGTAGATGGGTTCCGGCTGTAGTCGTGAGGAAATGAAGAGACTCACCAGATTCGCAATCATCAGCGGGACAATGACCGCATAGTCCTGCGTCATCTCGAAGATCATCACCACCGAAGTCATGGGAGCGCGCACGATACCTGCGAAGACCGCGCCCATTCCAACCAGCGCGTAAGCGCCCGGCGTTGCCGTATAGCCAGGCAGCAAAAGATGCGCCACGGTGCCCACGGTGCCTCCCAACATGGCGCCGATAAACAGTGCGGGGCCGAAAATACCGCCAGCGTTGCCCGAAGCGTAGCTCGTCGTCACGGCCAGAAGCTTCAGCACCACCAGCAGGACCATCAGGTTGAGCGCCATCCGCCCATTCAGCACATCGCCAACATAGCCGTAACCCACGCCCATAACCTGCGGCACAAACCATCCCATCAGACCTACCAGCAGACCCCCCGCCACGGGTTGGAACCAGACCGTCTTCTGCGGAAAGCGCAGGAAGCGCTGCCGCATGTTCAGCAAAAGTTTGGTGAAGGCCACGGAAACCAGGCCACCGGCCACGCCCAGCACCGCATAGATGCCGAACTCCAGCGGATTCACCAATTGGTATTGCGGAACCTGGAACAGAGGATGATTACCGAGCAGAAGGCGGAGTACCAACCAGGAGGTAGCGGAGGCCAACACCACCGAGCCCAGCACCGGCGCGTGCAGGTCGCCCATAATCTCCTCCAGCGAAAACAGTACTGCCGCCAGAGGCGTATTGAACGCGGCCGCGATTGCTGCCGCTGCACCGACCGGCAATAGCGCCTTGACCTTTTCAGGACGCAATCCCAGGGAGCGCCCCAGCACGGAGGCAATTCCCGCGCCGACTTGCACCGAAGGCCCCTCGCGTCCCAGCGGAATTCCACTGGCCAGAGTTGCCGATGTGCAAAAAAACTTTCCCAGCACGGTACGCAGCGTGATGCGGCCTTCGCGGGCGAACAGTGCAGCCTTGGTTTGCGGCACTCCGCTGCCGCGCGCATCGGGAAAATAGCGCCACAGCAGGTAGCCGATGCCCAGCGAGCCTCCGACAGGGAGCAGCACGCGCCGCCATGGAGAACCGCCCACCGGGTACAGCCGCAGTCCCTCGCGTTCCGTCAGCAGGATGAAAGCCACGACCGTCAAGCCGGTCAACGCGCCGATGACCAGCGCCAGGACCAGAAAGACATGGTCTTCACGCTCCTGCAGTTTGGTCAGGAAGTATAAGCGCGGCGTTCTCCACCAATTTCCGCTCGCCGTCTGGTCGCTTTCACTCATCTCTCACGAATACCTCAGAAGAGCATATCTCACTGGACTGGCTTTGGAAGGTGAAGCAAGGGCTGTAGGAGCGATGCGCACCCAGAGAGTTAGCCGCAGTTTTACGTTTCGATCCGGGCCACGCGATGACTCCTGGCTTGTCGGCTACTCGGAAGTTATCGAGCAGCGACCTGAGCGCAGATTAGATGTCGTAAAATCGCCAACTCACTCGCAACCCAATAACGAGGCAGCTGCTGGCGATTGGTCGTCCGGGACGTTGAATTCTAACGGTTCATCCTCTTTATATGCGGCGCCGCAGAATTCGGACTTTCCCACCCCTGCCGTGTCTCGGCGAGGGGTGGGGGTTGCGCCGGCATGGCTAGAAGTCCACGGTAACTCGCGTGCTGTCCCGGCAAGGGGTGGGGGTTGCGCCGGCATGGCTAGAAGTCCACGGTAACGCGCGTGGCCTGGAGATTGTCTCCGTCATATTCGCCGATCAGGTTGCCGTTGAGGTCGTATACCAATACGTCCTCGGTGCCGGTGAAGCTGTTGTTATCGGCGCCCAACTGGATGATGTCATGGAAGACGGCCCAGCCCTGGAGGTTGCCGCTGTCGTCGAAGTACCAGGACATATGCTTCAGCTTGTAGGTATTGGCAGAGGCTGCCGTCCAGATCCCCTGGCAGACGTTGTCCTCGATGGGATTGGTGGCGTCAATGAACAACTCATTGCCGTCGGCATGCCAGGTATCGAAGTACTGGTCGATGACCTGTCCCTGGTAGGTGTCGGTAACTTGCCATAGGCCAACAATGCCGGCGACTCCCTGCTGCGGGGGAACGCCAAAGCCGGGCATGGACTTTGCCGGCGACATGGGCCGGGCAACGCCGGAAGCGGCGCTGGATTTTTCCCGCACGCCCTTCATCATCGTCAACAGCTTGCTATGGTCACAGGCCGCCGCGCTCTGCGCCAACAGGTTGAAGCAGGCAACGGCGGCCACTAACACCAGCATCCGGTTTCTATTCTTGTTGTTCAGCATGACTATTTCTCCTCATGGTTTAGTTTGGTTGGGCCAAGGCTGTTGGCGTGAAGCTGCATCGCCTTCTGCAACGAGTCGGGACAAACCAGTACCGTACCCGTAGGCGTTTCCTGAAAGTGAAGCTGTCCGGTTTCCACCCAGCGGTAGATCCAACGCGAGGGCACGCCGAACAGCGACGCCGCGGCGTCGGGAGTCAGCATGGCAACGCCGTTGGCGCACTCTACGCAGAAGCTATTGCCAGTGCTATGGCCCGATCGAAGTACGTAGGTCTCGCTGGTTTGGATGGTGACCTCTCTTCTTCGGATCAGCTTCACCGGCTCTCCTCTTTCTCCGATGGCAATGGCGTCAGCTACGCCTGGAACCTTGGCTCAACTGCGCGGATTCTGCGGCCGGGCGGGCTAGTTTGTCTTGAGCGGCGTGTTAGGATTTCTTAGATTTTCTTAGGGACGCCCTCTTTCTTGACCGCATGGCCACGGAAATCAAGGAGTTATACGAATTCGGCCCCTTTCGTCTGGACGCCACCCGGCGCCGCCTGATGCGCGACGGCGCGGCGCTGCCGATCAGCTCCAAAGCCTTCGAAACCCTGCTGGTGCTGGTGCGTAACCATCAGCGTGTCATGGTCAAAGACGAGCTGATGCAGGCAGTGTGGCCGGATAGCTTTGTCGAAGAAGTTAACCTTGCCCAGAACATCTCCGCGCTGAGGAAAACCTTTGGGGAAGCTCCGGGGGAAAACCTCTACATTGCCACCATCCCGGGGCGAGGCTATCGCTTTGTCGGTGATGTTCGCCTCGTCTCTGAGCGAAGACAACGAGATCGTCGTACAGCGACAGACTACGACCCGAGTCGTCGTCGAAGAAGAGGCTGAGGACTCAGACAGCGGTATAGGCGAGGCAACTCCAGCGCTGCCGGCAGCGCCATCGAAGTGGCTGGGCTTGGGCCGGACAGCATGGCTCGGCTTGCTGTTGGTGTTGGGGATCGCCGTTGGCGGCGGCTATGCCTGGAGAAGGTCTGTGGCGAAGGCAACGGCGCCTCACTCCATTGCCGTGCTACCGTTTCAGCCATTGACCTCGGCGGGCGACGAATACCTTGGCATCGGCATGACTGATGCCGTCATCACGCGTCTCAGCAATGTCCGGCAGTTGATCGTCCGCCCTACCAGCTCTGTCTTGCGCTATGCCGGTAGCAATACCGATCCCCTACAGGCAGGACGAGAGCTAGGCGTGGAGTCGGTACTCGATGGCAAAGTCCAGAAGGCAGGCGACCGCATTCGCGTTACCGTGCAGATGATTAACGTCAAGGATGGACGTCCGCTATGGGCAGAGACCTTTGACGAAGACTTCACCAATGTCTTTAGCTTTGAGGACTCCATCTCCCAGCGCGTGGTAACGGCCCTGCCGGTCGAGCTGGCTGGGCAGGAGAAGACACAGCTCGCGCGTAACTATACCGCCAATGCCGAGGCATACCAGAACTATGTCAAGGGACGCTATGCGGAATTTCGCTTTACGCCAGAAGGACTCAACGCCGCCATTGAGTACTTTCATCGTGCTATTGCCCTTGACCCGGGATATGCCCTCGCCTATGCGGGCCTTGCCGATGCCTACACCACTGCCTCGGAGGGATCGCTGTCGCCGCGCGAGGCGCTGCCCAAAGCCGAGGCAGCGGCACGTCAAGCCATAGCCTTAGACGACAACCTTGCCGAAGCCCATGCCGCGCTGGCGCATGCGCTCTTGCATCAGTGGAAGCTGGACGATGCCGGGCGGGAATTTCAGCGCGCCCTGGCACTCAATCCCAATAACACTGCCTTCTACTTTACCTATGGCGAATACCTTACGGCATTGGGACGCTTTGATGATGCTATTGCCGAAGTCAACCGGGCGCTCAAGCTTGATCCTCTCTCCACCGAGAGCTACATGATGCTGGCCTGGGCCAATTACCTAAAGCATGACTACGACAAAGTCATAGACGCGGGGAAGAAGGCATTGCAGATCGAGCCCGACTTCATGCCGGCGCGGTGGTGCCTGGCTGCTGCATATCTATCTCAAGGGAAATATCCCGAGGCAATAGCCAGCTTTCAGAAGGCTGCTGACGTTAGCAACAACGATCCCATGGCGTTGTCTGGGCTGGCCTCTGCTTATGCCCGCTCGGGAAATAGCAACGCTGCCCTTCGGCTGGTGGACGAGATGAAGCAGAGGAGCGCCAAACAGTACGTCGCACCCTTGACCCTGGCCATTGCCTATGGCGACCTCGGAGACAAGGACCAGGCATTCGCATGGCTGGACAAAGCCTATGACGATCAGTCGGAGTACCTGCTGTGGCTCGACTACGATCCCAGCTTCGACTCGCTGCGCTCCGATCCGCGCTTCGCAGAAATGGTGGCGCGGGTAGCCCGGCAAAGACAAAGGCCGTGACTAGGAAATTCAGTAGAGGTTCCGTCGAGCTTCGCAGATGAACCCAGCCTAGCGTGCTGGGTTTGCTTTTTTTGGAGCGGATTTCTTGGAGACCTCTGTCCATCCCAACCAGCGCCAAAGTCACCGCAGCAAAATGCAAGTACGGCGTCCGCTGAAAACCTCGGTAATCACTTCAAAAGCGGCCAACGGTTATCGGTTCAAAACCGGCCAAACCGGGCTGCCGGAACTGTCTTCTACCGCGTCATCCGCTGTCAGGCAAGTCTAATGTGTAATGGTCCGAACTTTGACATTGCGGACAGTGGTGATGAGTCTCCAGTTGTCAGACGCATCAGAAGATTTCGAGCCGGACTTTGCCAACTTCCGCATCGCCGACCATCCGCTCGGAACCCAACTGCCACATCCACGCATAGGGCGTTATGGGGCAAGTTGAAGCGACGCGGACTTCAGGGGAGCAATCTCCCAGAACACCGTTTCCGTACCAACGCCTAGTACTAGAATGGCGGTGACCTTTGGTTTTGATTCTTAGAGCGCTCGTGTCAGCTAAAAGGATTGAGCATACCAAGGTCAAGCATTCCGTTTTAGCAAGGCCTGCGAACTCCACCACTGGACAGCGGCGACCTGGTTCGAAACGGCGGGGCCACCAATTCGGGGGACTACTTGATCGTGTATGGTGGATCGAACTCTGAATCTCCAGCGCGACGGCCCGCCATCCAGCGTAATACGTAAACAGTCTCCGGATCGTTAACAACACCGGCGGCGCCGACCGTAACCTCCGCCATTGTGTGATGCAAGGGGTCTTTATAGTAACCGAAGTCCGTCTCCACTTTGACACAGTCCAGTCCGTTGATCACTCGCCTATCATTTTCGTAAAGTGTTATTTCGACAAGGCTACCTCTCCAAACTGGAGTTGCTTATAGCCAATCGGTCAGCCCCTGGCGACCACCCACCAAGTCGATCAGCAGGCCGACGCGCCTGCGCAGAACAGTCGCCCTCAGCGACGGTGACGAAGCTTCACGTCTGGATATCGCAAATGTGCTGGCGGTCTGCTGCCGCTCGTTCGAGATCAGCCCTTGAAGATCGCGTCTAGAGCCTGTGCCTCGAGCCAGCTGAGCTGGTCGACATTGCCGTCGCCGCGTTGAATATTGCAGGCCAGTACCGCCGGTTTCGTGTTCAAGAGATTGCTCGTAGCGATTCCTCGCCTCCGCCTCGCATGCTCGCGCTGCCTAGGCAATCCAGCCGATCTGAGGCCGTCAGTTTGTGTAACCCTGTCCACCCAGCTTCGCCGAATATCAAAGCCATGAGCCTTCGGTGAGCGACATGAGATCGGCCGTTCGCGCAATTCCAGGCTGACAACAGTGTCCAGAGGAGTTACGCCAATGTCGCGGTAGCCGTCGGCGGAGGCAGTAACGGTGCAAGAATTGACACCGAACTTGTCGAATAAGGGCAATCCTTCTAGAAACACACTCCGGATCGGTCCCACAAATTACGAGACCTCACATTCTGGGTGCCGTCAACAACCGTGATTAGAAGCTTGGGTTTGCTGGTATAGGGCTGGCGAGTGCCGTCGAAGACTTCGGACCGGATAGCGCCGGATTGAAGGGCGAGCCGGTCTGCCGTGGAGATTTGGCCAGCCTGCTGCGTCCTACTAATACTTGCAGTCACCAGGATCTGCGTAGGTGTGTTTCCGGGCCTGACTGTCATGATCGGTCTTACCATAAGGTGAGGACAATGAGAGCGGCAGCGGGAAACTCACGTTCGACGCTATGTCTGTACCAAGATCTCAGTCCTGGTCTGCATCCGAGGGAACATCTTGCGAATGCTCGAAACAGGACATTGTCATTATTCTCAGTTCGAGTGACGGAAAGGCTCCTAATGCCATTGGACATCAGGTCCGGGTTTGTCCACTCGCCAACGATGGCCGCAATACTTCGGTCGCGAATGTTTACTATGGCGCTCGCAGCCGCCTGTCGCACACTCGGGCCCGGATCAGTTTGAGCGCTATGTCGCAGTGCGGCCTGGACTGTTCGGCAGCTTGAGTATCTATTGAATACAACCGAGCCCCGCCCAATTCTTGGGCGGCAGCAATCCGAGCCTCCGCAAATCCGGATGCATCGTCTTTGAGCACGCCTAACAAGCTTGAGATTGCCTGGGCTTGTTTATTGGGATCCGGTCGGTCCAGCCCCCCGTGCGCGACCTGAACCTCCATTAACGCTTCGACAAGCCGTTCCTGTTGCACCGCCACCTGCCGCTGGGTATCTGCCTCCTTTCGCGCCTTCTCCGCCGCATCTCGTTGGGTCTTTGCGTCACCAAGAGCTACTTGTTAGGTTGCGGTTTGCGGCTACGTTTTCATTCCGCTCTGTAGCCAAAGCGACGTCGCGAGCAGCCTCGCCGCTGCCGCCCTCTCCTGCTGATCCAGCCTCCTGCGCCGGAATGCTCTGCGTAGAACATGGCGAGCAGCGCTACGAAGCAGAAGACCATCACACCTGCCATAAGCCGAACGCTGCCGCCGCGCCGACTTGATTTGCAGGTCGAGTCTCAGTTGTTGCTCAGCGGCAAGCGCGACAGTTTTTTCGTAATCCAGTTCGTGCTTCTGGCGCTCCTCTTTCTCATGAATCTCCTTGTCCCGCAGAGCCTCGCTCTCGACCAAAAAGGCCATGGCCGGCTCAAAGCCTCCACGGTAAAGCCCAGCCCATGTTGCGCTTGGCTCTTCCTTCTTCCGCCAGTCCAGCGCGAGTTGCAGGTCGGGATCGCGCCATGGGCCAGCCTTGCCGGCCGCGTGAAGAGTAGCCGTCTCAGAGAGCCGCAGTACGACCTGGGCCGACTGGGCTTCCTCTTCCGCCCAGACCTTCAGCCGCTCCCAAACGCGCATCAGGCTCTCGTGCGAAATGTCGATCACGGTATCCGGCTTCAGCACCTCCTGCAATGGAGGCATCAGAAAGGACCGGCTGGGTTTGCGGAAGACGTCGATGACCTGGGTCACTTCGTCGGGGCTGGCATTCGCCAGCGCGCAAAGCGTCTTGAACTCGGTGGGACGCCGGACACCACGCGGGTCGGTGCCCTTGTCGGTCAGGGCCTTAAATATCTTCTCGCAGCACTTCTGGGCCCGTTCGCTTCTCAACTCTTCAAAGGCCCTCTCCGCGTGCTGATCGAGGGCGTGGGCCATGGTGCCGATGGCCTCGTAATGCGGCAAATCCAAGGCCCCCTGGCCGTGTCCATCGTGCTGCCATCGTGCCCAGGTGCGGTTCAACGCATGCTGAAGAATGGAAAGCTGATCGGGATTGTCGCCGACATCATTGACCAGGCGAGTGAGTAGCACCGGAGTAATCTTCGCTCCGCCCACTCCGACGGGGCCCCTGATGGCTGCCCTTCGCTCCTCGCGCGTCATACGCGGCACCAGGTACTGTCCTTCGTTGATGGTTTCCGGCAAACCGGGGAACTCAGCACAGTTGCCCAGGAAGTCCGAGCGCATGGTCAGTACGACGTAAATGGGGAGATCCGCCTCATGCTTTACCTCCAGCAGCAGGTTGACGAACGAGATGGCCTCCTGGCTTCGGTCTCCCCCGCCCGGCCCGGAATCTCCCAGCACCCGGTAGCGAAACAACTCCTCGAACTGGTTGACGATGACCAACAGGCTGACGCCGTCGGGGAGACGTGCCCTCCGGAAAACATCGATTAGTCCGCGCTTGCTCACCCGCAGGGAGGTGTTCGACGAGTTCCGCCAGCGGAATGGCCCCGTGATAGCCGGAATAGAGCGCGCCGTCGGCGGCTAGTGCCGAGGTCATGGCCGTCAGCGGCCGGCCGCCGGGCCGAAACTGGACCATCCTCCAGGAAGTGCCCGCCGCACTCATCAATCCCCGGTGCAGCGCCGGGCGCAGACCGCAGTTCACCAAGGACGACTTACCGCTGCCCGAGGTCCCAACCACGGCGAGAAAACGCGCGGCAGATAGCTTGTCCACCATCGCGTCAACCTGATTTTCGCGACCGAAGAAGAGGTACTCTTCCTCCTCGTGGAAAGGTCTTAAGCCCGGAAAGGATTGCCGATCTCGACTTGGACTACGTTGCTCATGGCGTCACATGCTGACCCGTCAACCCTTCAGGTCGTCCAGAAACCGTTGTATTTCACTTTCTGAAAAACCGCCAAGTCCCTTGATCAGATTCGGCTCCTCAAGTTCGATGAGTTCCCTCTTGTCATCGGTAGAAGGCTCCGCCAGGTACGTGTAGCTGGCCAGCAATGGCTTCTCCCCGCGGTAACCCTTCACCTTCTTAATCTCGCTTTCTACGCTGCGCTTCCAGGCTTCATCGCCGGCGCCGTAAAACAAAATTACGGCGTCGCACTCAGTCAGTAGTTCCTGGTTAGCCTGTCGCACGCTGGCAGCATCTCCCTCGAAGATCGGAATCTTGACCTCGAAGCCCTCACTCTTAAGAAACTTGCGCAACGCAATGGTTGCTGGGCGGTCTCCTCTGGTCACATATCAGGTGGACCAGCTTTGCGCTGCTCATCCGCTCAGTTGATGGCGGCTCTGGTTTCTCCAGCTTCCGCAGAGCGGCGTGGATGACGCCCTTGAGCACTTCCAGGTCGGCTGTAACCAGGTCCGCACCTCGTTGCGCACCTGCCACTTTCTGCAGGGCCTCGATAAAAGCTTGTTGCTCCGGCTGTTCCGAGCGGGTACCCTCGGCCAGCCAAATCACTCGCTGCAAGCGGCCTTCTTCGCTCTTTCTGGCAGCAACCTCATTTTGTAACTGGGCCGCCGATTTCAGACCGGAACCATCAGGAACCTTCCCGCGGAACTTGCCCACGACGTGGACCGAAAGTTGACAATGGTCCAAGAGACGGCCTACCTCCTCAATGTACTCGCCCTCCAAGTCCGGCAATCGCGCAAGTTGATCAGGCAGGACGGTGTAGCCGTGTGCTTTGAGCTCGCCTCTTATCCTTTCCCGGTCGTCGTGGAGGTCGTAACTGCATTCAGCCAGGTAAACGGTTGTCTTGGGAGAGGCCGGTGGTTGCGGTTTGGCAGCACCTTCTTGTTTCAGCTTTTCAATTAATTCTGCAATGTCATTCGCCAGAAAATAGATCTTTTGCCGGTAAATCTCTCCGCTCCCGAAACTTGGGTCCAGGGGCAGCTCACGCTTGCCGTCCGCCTCCTGAAAAAACTCGTACCCCAAGGCGTTCTTCAGAATGTCCGGCAATTGCCCCCTTCGTTCAGGGGGGATCTTCTTCAGCATAGCCCTGAGAACTCTGGCCTTGTTGTTTATCGTCAAGCCGCCGCTCACCTCTGCGGTTTTGCAGAACTCATTGAGTTCCTTCAGGCACCATTCGGACTCCAGATATCGCGGCGACAGCACAGAGAGGAGTACCGCGGTGTTCGGAAATTGTTTTACGATCTCGTCGGCAAAGATGTCGTTCCCGCGCAACTTGTCATCGCGCCAGACTTTAGCTTCCTCACCCATGCTTTGACTAAGGTAGGTCTCCAGGTACTTATGAAATCGAGTGACCCATCCCTCGCTATTGTCAGGGGAAAGGTTATCGATATGGGCGTAGCTGATGAATAGGTGTTTTTCCAAAGTCATGGCCCTCGACCCCTTGGCAACCCGCCAGGATCAGGCTCGGATCACACAGGCCTTACGCATCCGCTCAGTACATCGGACAATTGCCATGGCTTGCCTGTCGCTGTCCGGCTCTACGGGTGGCGGCAATTGTACTGCGGGTGCCAGTCCCGACGCCATATTCGTTTGGTTCGGTAGGTTATCTAGGTACTGGCGGCCTCGGGTTCGCTGCCACTTGGCCGAATAGTCGGCATCTCGGAGATGTGCTCCGTCCGGGGTTGATCCTGGAGCACGGCCAAGCCGGAAGTTATTCCGGGCCACAAGTCAGCTTCTGGGAAATCTGCCGCTGACAATCACTGAGATTCCTCGCGAGCCGGTGCCTACTACCCGCCCTCTTATTTGCTTGAAACAGTCGCTTCTGCATATAATGCCGCTCGCTCCATCGGGTCGGTACTCTTCTTCAGGACATCTTCGCCATGAATCGACTCTGGTTGTATGTTCTCGTCGCTTCGTCTTGCGCTCTGCTGCAGGCTTGTGGCTCCGGCAGTTCGAATCCCACTCCTCCCGTACAGCAGCCTCAGATCTCCATTAAATCGCCCACCGACGGTTCGACGGTGACGACTCTGCCGACGACAATCCAGGTGAGCTTCACGGATGGCGCTGACCCCACCGCCATGAAAGCGCTGCTGGATGGTGTGGACATCACGGCGCAGTTTGCTGGGGCGGACAGCAGTGGAACCCGGTCGATGCAGGTGGACCGTCCGGCGTTGAACCTGGGCAAGAACCAGATCCAGGTCATCGACGGTACGCTCCAGGCCTCCGCCTCCTTCACTGTGTCCTTTGGCGGCCTGGGCTCAGGTCAGAGCGCGAGCCTGCCCCTGCTGGTTCCCATTCAAACCCGCTATGTCACCGGGGACGGTTCGGTTGCGACCGACTACAACATCGCCCTCTATGAAGACCCCAATAATCCCAACACGCCCACCCTTTTCCCGGCACAAACCCCCAGCGACGGCTCGAACACCGGATTCCAGATTGTTTATTTGCTGCGCTCCAACCTGAGCCTCGTCCAGAACTCGACGGTTCCCAACCAGAACCCAAGCGGTCAGTTTTATGCAAATCCTCTTTATGTAACCCTGACCAATGTTCCCACGGGCTGCGGAAGTGGAGGATGCCTGGTGATCGTCCAGAGTCTGGGAGAGCTTGGTTACACTCCCTGCGCGAACTACAACGGAAATAACAACACGTTTATCGATTGCCTCGGGTTCCAAGAATTGTTTCAGAGGATGGGAGGGTCAGCACGCTGGCTGTTTGCGAATGGGACAAATCAGCAGATTGCCTACTCGTTTGTCGGCAACACCAACCCTGGCGGCCCAAATTACAGCAGCAATACTCCAGGCACCTTTTTTGAAAGGCTCACCTGCAGCGGCAGCAACACCAACAACAACAATCCCTGCGATTACCTGGGTTCCCCGAACACCTCGGGGACCGCGCCCGGCAATGCCACCCCTTCGCAGATCGGAAATATGGCGGGTGTGCTGATACGGGACAACTTCAACAACTTTACGTACGCCCAAAACGCTCCTCCCGTGAGCTTTTCCAGCGGCCTCGATAACGCCAATGTGAGCCATAACTTCACCATCAACGGCGTGACCATCTGGTCCGATTTCTTCGGCACGGGAAATGGAGGCTTCCACGTCGTGGTCCTGGATCGGACGACGTTAAACATGGTGGCGCAGGCATCGTTCAAACATGATCCTGCCGGCAATTCCGATCTTCCGTCCCTGCAGAACTTTGTTAACCAATACAACACCTACGGCAACCTGATCCTGCTGGCTGCCTTTGCCAACACCACCTATACGACCAACACAGCCAACCGCGCCGCCTGGTATTCCGTGGCGCACAATTCGATTCCGCAGCTGGGCGGGACCGAACAGGTCTTCTACCTGATGAACAACCAGGAGCACTGTTCGTCGCAACCACCACCACCCTGTCAAATGGATGACTATACCCTGGTGGGTGGCTTTACCGACCAACTCAATACCCGTGTGGCCCAGACCGGCCTGGAGAACGAAGTAAGCGCGGAGATGAGTTCGGTGATTGCCCGCGAGACGGAGGCGACTCCACTCGATTCCACCATCCAAGGCTTCCTGGAGATGGACCATGAGGGGTATTACAGCGCCAAGCAGTTCGGCCATGCCACAGGATTGAGCGGTGACGTGGGTTTGAGCAACCCGATCAATGCGGAATTGCTGTCGGCCTCACTCCGGAACCCAACTCCCTGGCCGTATGCATCCGACCCGGGAAAACAAGCGGCCTACACCTGGATCAGCCAGCAGCTATGCTGTAACGACGTGCGCTCCGCCTATGTCAATCTCAACATCGATCCGTCCATCTGGCTGGCGCAATTGCAGCAGCTCACCTTCGATCCGACCAAGATTCCCGCCTCTGACCAGGCTGACTTCGACACGATGAAGCAGCAGCTCACCACCGAGTTCCAATACGTTAAGCTGGTCCGCCTCTTCCAGGGTAACCTGCTGGGGCTTTATCAGGACCAGCAGGCGAACCTCTCCTTGCTGCTGCAGCAGGCGACGAATGACGTGCTGAGTGATCTGCAGATCCAACTCACGCAAACCGTGCCGAGCCAGTCCTGGTCGACAACCCTGGAGCAGGTCTTCGGTGTGGCCAGTGCGTTGGCCGGTTTCATTCCTGAAGCTTCGACGGTGACGGCTGGCGTCCAGACCGCTCTCGCCCTCGGCACCGCCGCCATGAATGAGGCGGCTGCTTACACCAACTCGGCCGGCGGTCAGGCCCTGAAGGCCCAGGAGAATGAAGAAGTGCAGGCTTCCGATCTGGCCGGCAACGCAGCCGACGAGTTCGCCTCCACCCTGGTCACCCTGGGCAACGAGTTTGACCGTATTGTCAGCGATTGGGGGCGGCTGAAGACCGTAGGCGGTCCGCTGCTTAACGATCAAGTGCCTTGGGACAGCAACGCTGCCGGCCTGCTGTTGCGGAGCTACGACCGGCTGGTCCGGCGCGATCTCTATACCAAACTCATCATGGCCAACGCTCAGGTCGCCTACTTCCCGTACATTTCCGATGAGTCCTATAACCACAATAGCTATGGCAGTTATGACTGCACTTGGTCACAGGACAACATCGATCCCTACTGGCAACTTGCCACCCAGCCATTTTTGTTCTATCCCTCGGGTGCGGCCAATACGGATAACCTTCCCAACAACCGATGCTGCAATTACCCGCATGACTACGATTGGGCAATGTGGGCCCTCGTCTTTCCCCAGAACCTTGAGCACGAGTGCCCCGTCTATCAGACGCAACCATCAACCTTTGGCCTGTTCCAGCCGCTTGATCCTAACAATCAAGACGCGCTGGGAGCCTATCGCCTGTGGTTTTTCACACGAGAGGGGTACATGATCAACCAGAACAACTCCCAGCAGCCCTGCTATGACGGCTCTGGGTGCTGATGCCGCGTTAGCGGGAAAAGAAGGAGGGAGGGAGATTCCCGAAATGGGCTGTTATTTAGCAGTAGTTGTGATACTGTCACATATTTTCGTGTATTTATTACATGTCAATAGCCGAAAGGATGGTAAGTTGATTTAAATTATTGAAAACAAGCAGAATATAAATGTCCAAAAAACCGAACAAAACCCTGTAAAATGTGCTATATTGAAATTAGAGTAAAAGATTGGGAAGACGTTCCGTAGAGCTTCCCAAAGTGAACCCAGCCAAGCGTGCTGGGTTTTGGTTTTTTGGGCCGGTCTTTGAACGTCGGAGAAGCAGATCCCTCGCGGACTGAAGTCCGCTCGTGATGACAATTCTTAAGAGGCGGCATGTGACAGAGCCAGTCTCGTGAGAGCTTCGCTTTGTTTGCGGCGGCGAGAGAAGTGCCAAGACACCAGCCCCATCGGGGCGGCTCAGGTCAGCCCAGCATGGAGCCGCAGGCGGAATGCTGGGTAGCCTGGGGAAAAAGATCCGAGTCCCTTCAGGGACGGCACGGTTCAACGCAGGTTCGCCACGGGCGGACCGGGGCCCGTCGAGCTGCCACGACGGCGCAATCCAGACCCTGAAGCCGATTCAGTTTCTCAGTCTTTCGCCTGCCACCCCTGCAATCAAAGAGTAATAACCATCAGAGTTTTGGTCCTGAGGGATGCCCTTCCGGGAATCGATTAACCGCATGGTTCGACTCGGAAAGCGGCATCCTTCAGGGCCAAGTGTGGGCTGCTTCGGGCAGGCGGGTTGGTAAGGCGCGGAAAGCCGGAGAGTGGTTCTGCGAGGTAGGAATTCTTCACTAGGAGGAAGCACGATGTCCGAACCAAGTTACGAAGAGTTGAAAGCCAGACTGGCGGAGTACGAAAAGCAGCCTGCGGCGGTAAACGGCATAGCCGCATTCAAAGTTAGCTCTAAGGGTGCGGTCAGCCTGTATGGTCTGGGGCGCTTTCCAGTCACGCTCTATTACGAACAATGGATCAAGTTGCTGGACCGGGCGGAGCAGCTGCGCTCCTTCATGGAGGCGAACAAGGCGACGTTGAAAGTGCGCAACCTGAGGCCCGAGTCGTGCTGAAAACCGAAGCTCACGCCTTGGCCAAGAGGACGCCAGTGTGGGGCAACCGCGGGCTCTGGCGTCCAGCCATTCGCCATGTAGAATGGCGAGTGGGAGCTGACTGGCCGCAGCGGGCAGCTCACGCCGAAGCAGAGCATGGTTCCCCAGCGGGCGCCGGGGTGAGGCGGGCTGGGTCGAGGAGCTGCCAGGGAATGGACATGACGTGGGTGACCGACCGCATCGCGGTGGGCGGCGGCATCTGGACTGACGAAAAGATGGTGGAGGTGGCCCGCGCCGGGATCACCCACATCATCGACATGCAACTGGAATGGGACGACACCCGGCTGGCGGAGCCTTACGGCGTGCGGGTGTTGTGGAACCCGACCGATGACGACTTCCAGCCGAAGCCGCCGGAGCTTTTCCAGCGCGGCGTGGAGTTCGCGCTGACGGCGCTGGACGATGCCGAATCGCGAGTGTTCATTCACTGCGCCGCCGGGGTGCACCGCGCTCCCATGATGACGCTGGCCGTGCTGCGGGCCCTGGGCTTCCGGCTGCAGGATGCCATGGACATGATCCAGGCGCGGCGCCGGGTGGTGGACTTCGCCCAGGTCTACGTGCAAAGCGTGGAAGACTTCATGCGCAACTATGAGCCGGTGCAGCAGGAGCGGTAGGAGCAGCAGTTAGCAGTTAGAGCTCATCGCTCATCTTATGAATCCTTACGGTTCGTATCAGGGCACGACTTTAGTCGTGCCGCACGGGACGCAGGAGAGGTTAGGGCTTTAGCCCCCGGTAAAACAAGCTCCATCAGGGGCTAAAGCCCGAGTTCTTAGTTGACCGGGCTGCGGCACGGCTGAAGCCGTGCCCTGATACAAAGCGACTTGTTGATAGCGTCTAGGAATCGCGGCTGGCAGGGCGGCCCGTGAACCTTGATCCTGGGCGGAGGCGGCCTGATATGGCCGACGGAGTCGAAGGACCCCTATAATTATGTAAGACCCTCAGAATCGCTCTCATCCCACGTTGTGGGACTCTGTGGTAGCAGGCGCTGAAGAAGGTCATGGCCTGCAAGCAGCTCAAGTTTCGTTCCAATAAAGGGGTCCGCTTCGACAAGCTCAGGGCGGGCTTTGGACTCCTCAGTCGCCACGGCGACCTCGTCGCTCAGGATGACAGCGCAGCGGTCGCAAGTCTTGAAGACATAATCCTCAGTTACACATTTCCGCCGGCCCATTCGGAATCTTCAATCCGCGCAAGATTAGCGCGGCTAGGGGACCCCGTTGTCACAGCCGGCAGCAGAGAGGCACACATGATGCCCAAGATCAACCGCCTGACCGGGCGGTTTTTGACTGTCCTGATTTCGTTGAGTGTTGCGGTTTTGTTGCCACGGGCCGTCGTGGCAGGCGAAGCGACTCCTCCTCGACCTCCTCTCGCTTCGTCTGCCGCGACCGGGGTCGTACCGGGAGAACGAGCGGACCGGCCGGCGCCCAATCCTTATATAAAGGATGCGACGGCCGCGCTGAGCAAGTCCGGCCGGCTTTTCGCCGAGTGGCCTGCGCAGCGCCGTTTCACTCCGTTGCGGCTGCAGCCTGGCGCTCCCACACTGCTGGCCAGAGTGGCCTCGCTGCCCAACCGGACATCGCCGGCGAACCTGCTGGCGGCTCCGGCGGGCGGCGTCGCGAAATCAGGTCCCACATTGTGTCAGATCAGCGACACCGTGTATCGCGCCGACGGCTCGCCCGCACAGGGCACGGTGCTGCTCTCCTGGCAGGCCTTTACCACGGCGGCGGGACAGGCGGTCACGCCCGGTTCCCTGCTGGTGACCCTGGACGCGAATGGCGGATTCAACGCCAGCGTCGCGCCCAACACCGGCGCCAGTCCTGTGGGCACCTATTACAAGGCGATCTTTAAGCTGAACGATGGCACGACCGAGACCGAGTACTGGGTGGTGCCCAACATCCAGTCAACGACCATTGGCGCCATTCGCAGCAAGCTGGTCCCGTCGAATCAAGCGGCGCAATTTCTGACCCGCGACGTCGCCGAGTCCAATTATCTTAACTTGACGACCAACGAAAGCGTGGCCGGGGTCAAGACCTTCAGCAGCTCGCCCACGGTGCCCACGCCGCAGAATTCGACCGACGCCGCGAACAAGGCGTATGTTGACGCCAATGCAGGCGGGAACCTGGGCGCGCCGCCCCCGATCGGTAATGTCACCCCGAACACAGTGAACGCCACCGCGTTGACGGCGCAGAACGTGAACGGTGTTCTCAATGCTGCGGCGTATCCCGGGGCCGACTGGTCGGTGGCGACCAATGCCGCCATTGCGGCCGCTCCGGCGGGCGCGACCATTGATATGCGCGGCTTTTCCGCGGCGCAACTGGCGATCGCGGGTTCGGCCACTATTACGGAAAGCAAGAACCAGCACATCGTTTGGCCTTCCGGCGTCCTCGTGTTAAACGGCTGCCCGGGAATCAAGGTTACGACAACCGGCGAACTTGTCAACGAGGGACAGGGATGGCTGTATAGTTACACGCCTTCCGGCGTAAACGGTACAGAGCTGGTCTCAGGTTCTGCGTGCCCGCTAATCCAAGACTTGTCGTCCATCGGGCATCAAATCCTGAACCTATCGCTGAACGGCAACCACGTAGGCACGGTCGGCATTCTGTCGCAAGCGAACGGCGGCAGCGGGGACCTGATCCGCGATATTCACATTCACCACTTCCTCTACGCCGGCGCCATTCTTCCCGGTACGGGTTCGTTCGACGGCCGCTTTATGATTAACGACAACGGCGGCGACGGGCTGTTACTCGGCTCTGCCTGGACGGTCAACGGCGGGGACGCGGAGATCGTCGCCAATGGCGGGAATGGCATCCACAACATCGGAGAAGGGCCATTCTTCACGGCCCCCAATGTGGACAGGAGCGGGCTGAATGGCCTTTACTTTGATGGCCGGATTCCGCAGCCCTGGGCCGCGAGCACAACCTACGTCAGTCCATCGCTGCTGAAACCAGCCCCCAGCCCGCATAATGCGGGCAACTTCTATTTCTACTCAGAAAACGTAAATTGCAGGACAGGTTCAGGTGCGGAACCGACATGGCCTCAAACTATCGGCAGCACGATCACCGATGGCACCTGTATCTGGGTCAACATCTCGGCCCTTAACGGCGGACTTCAACCGAACGTGGGCGAGGCCCAGGGAATCGGCCTTAGCAATCCTCAAATCATCCGTTCCGGTAACACACCCATTGCGGGATACACTCCGTCTAACATCCGGCTGGAAGGGGCTGCCTCCAACAACCCGACCTGTGGAGCTTATGATGTCCTCTCCGGCGTGCTTGTCAGCATGGGGATGTCCGCGTCCACCAATAACCCTAACGGGCTTCACCTGCTGAATTGCGCCGGTGTGGTTGTTGACGGCTACACCTACGCGGGAAACTCGTCGTCCAATGGCGCGACGTCGGCGGACGGTTATGGACTGGTTGTCGAAAACTCCTACGACATTCTCGTCAACAACTACTACGCCTATTGGTCCACGAAGAGTCCGCTGAAAATCATCAACACCAATAGCAGTCAGGTAACGGGAATGGGTGCTCTGTGCTGGTCCAATTCCTCGGTCACCGGCAACGACGCTTATGCCGTCCAGATTGATGGAGCTTCTTCGACGATACAGATCACCAACCTATTACTGGACACCGCCTGCGGCCGGGCCAATGCAAAAGGCGTCTTCAATGCGGGCTCGCTGATCTCCCTGGATAACTACCAGCTCCATCCCAACAGCGTACTCGGGACCCTGGATACTCTGGGAACGGCGACCCTGACCAATGCGCACGGCCGCACCAGCAATGTCCCCGTCGAGTTCGATATTGCCGGCAACCCAGCCCTGAGCATCGATGGGAATGCCAAGGTAACGGTGGCCAACGCGCTCACCTTCCAAAGTATTCCGGGAGTAGAGTTCCTGGTCAGCAAGTACGCCAGCATCCAGGCCGCGATCAACGCTGCCTATAATAATGGTGCGGTGCTCGGCACGGTGGTGGACGATCGCACCGCGCCCTACAGCGGGCCGGGCTTCATCCTTTATGATTCCGTGACCCTGAAGCTGGCGCCCACCACCTACACCATTGCCAGCACCGTCACCTACAACAACGGCAACAATAATGTGACCGCGGGGATCATCGCGGTGCCCGGCGCCAAGCTGATCGGGGCCAGCACCTCGACCAATCACGGCACCATTATTACCGCGGGCAACGGACTGAACGCCGACCTGATCGCGACCTCGACCGTCGGCACCGGCGCTGGTTCGGCGGCGCAGTGGTGGCATTGGGGCGGCTTCGAAAACCTGCGCGTCACCGGCAACGGCGCCAACCAGACGACGGGCAACTGCTTCAACATCGAGAACATGGGCGAGACCGCGTTCCTGCGCACCATCGAAGTGAGCGGGTGCAAGGTTGACAACATCCTGTTCACCGGAGCAAGTGCCACACCGTCAGACATCGCCAACATCACCACCAACAGCGCCGGCCGCTACGGATTCAACTTCAACAACCTGAGCGGCGTGGCGGTGGTCCATGGTCTGAGCGGCGACTCCAACGCTACGTCCATCGTGCGCCTCAACGGCGGGCAGTCGGGCACGCTGACCATCCTGGGCTTCAAGACAGAAGAGGAAATCAGCGGCCAGGATCCGCTGATCACCATTGACCAAACCGGGCAAGGCGCGGCGCAGCCCAGCCTGTTCATCGTCGGCGGCTACACCTTTGGCCGCAGCGGCGTGACCGACGTCATTAAATATGTGAACGGAACCGTGGGCACCACGCCGTACATCAGCGTGAGCAACTTCTATGTGCAGGACTACGCCAACGCGGTGAACGATGTGGTGAACAGCCGCACCACCGCCGCCACCAATATGAATAAGGTGCCGTTCTACTACGGCCCGACGGGCGCTTTCTTCTCCGGCCAGGCGTTTACCCTCGACCTGAACACCTTTGTGCAATCGCCGCACTCGGGCAACTACACGTTGACCGAGGTCTTCGGCACTACCAGCTCGAACGAGACGCTGGTCGCCGCGAGCGGCACCTCGACCAGCCTGAGCACCGGAGGCATCGGCTTCCGCATGGCCAATCGCTCGGTGTACGGCCAAACGCCGGAGCTGTTCGCCAAGATGACCTACGCATTTCCCGGCGGCGTGCCCAACACGCAGCAGTGGGAGTTCATTCCTGCGAAAGTCGGCGGCGACAACAGCACGCGCTGGATCGGCGATCCCAGTTATCGCTGGGACGAAATCTACTCCGCCGACGTGAACACCACGACCGCAACCGTCGGCACACTGAATGTGACGACCTGCGTGGGCTGCGGCGCGCACCTGGTCGGCGGCTCGATGCAGGGCAACACGTCACGCTCACCGGCAACAGCGCCGACCAGACTGTCTATACCGCAACGCTGCCGGCCGGAACATTTTCGGCGGGCACGGGAGCGCGCTGCAAAGCGCAGTGGCAACACACCGTCAACGGCAGCACGGCCATCACCTATAAATGGACGCTGGGCAGCGCGACCGCAGCCTACGCCGGATTTACCAGCGCCAGCGCCAACCTGGTAAGCGAAGTCGAGGTGCTGACGCCCGCGTCGCTGGCGGCGCAAATCATCAATACCGGTGCGCTGATTGGCGGCACCACGATCCAGGCTGGGCCCAATACCGCGGTGGGCAGCGAGAACCTGGCCAACGCCGACACCATCAAGTTCACCTTCAACGCGGGCAGCGGCGAGCAGGTGAAGGGGATCGCGTTTTATTGCCAGACGGTGCAGTAGTCAGTAGTCAGTAGTCAGTGTCAGTAGTCAGTTGTCAGTTGTCAGTTGTCAGTAGCCAGTCGTCAGTAGCAAGCTGCCGGAGTTTGCGAGTGACCAGAATCAGCGGGAGACCAGCCGCGAAGCGGCGGCGGCGAAGTTAGCCCGGGGCGGATTGCGGGGTCCCCGATACGCGCTGCTTTTGCGCGTGTCGGGGTGCAAACAAGCCCCGGGTGAAGTGACAAACCGAACCGAGCCGCTTTAGCGGCGGCAGCCCAGGATGACAGATGGTCAAATGCGTTGCGCGCCGCTCCTCTTTGTCACAAATGCGTAACAGAAGGTCCCTCGACTCGCCGCCCAACACCAGGGCGGCTCGCTCGGAATGACAGTTCTTGAAAAGGAGACAGTCTCTGAAATCACCATCTCAGGTTTAACTGGCTACTGGCTACTGATTGCTAGTTGCTAGTCACCAGTTACTAGTTGCTGCTTTTCGCATCCACATCCTTCTTGAGGCAGCGGGCATCCGGACTCATCCTCCCACACCGCACCCCATGACGCGCCAGAACGGCGCGTAATGGGGATCCCGGTTTCGTGGGACGGCATTTTTCTATCCGAGATGATGAGTCCCACAACGTGGGAGTGTTGTGATGACCCCTGCTGGGAAGGCCGGCGCACCACGACGCCGGCCACAGTGATGGCAGGTCTCCAAGCAGTTGCTAGTGGCTGGGGGCCAGTGGCTAGAAACCCGCACCATCGAGGGTCTTCTAACCACTGGCCACTAGCCACTAACCACTTGTTCTGGGGCTGCGTCATCGGAGTGGCGCAATGTCAGCCTCAACACCAGCAGAAACGAATGTCGCAACCTCGTCAACCAGCAACCCGGCAACAGTAGATAGACCGAATACGAACACCGACCCTGTGCCCGAAAAGGGGTCCCCTTCGACAAGCTCAGGGCAGGCTTTCAGACTGCGGCGGCCGAACAGCCGGTCGCCTCCGCTCAGGATGACAACAGCGAGAGGCGAGCAGGCCGCGCAGCATGGCAAAGAGAAAAACAAACGGCCATCGTCCGGCAAGACGCGCCGGCAAGTCGAACAGGCGAAACAACAGAACACGCCGGTGAGCAGAAGCCCGAGGGAGGGCCAGGCGACGAGAAGCCCCCGGAGCCGCCGGCAAAGAAACTCGAAGACGACCTGAGGTTGTTCACCCTCGGCGGCGGCATGCTGGTATTTCCCAGCCGCGAGAAGCCGGTCTCGGTCGAGCAACTGGCCGAACTGGGCACGAAGCTGGGCGAAACCATCGTGCCCTACAGCGGGCACTGGCCGCACGCGACCGCGATGCGGGCGGCGATCGAGTATCAGCTCTACATCCGCGGCAAGAACAAGCGCGTGGGTCGCATGAAACTCAACGCCGCGCAGCGCGACGTGGACCGCCGCGCGGGCAAGCGCAACATCGTTTTGAAGGCGCGCCAGTTGGGGATCACGACCTACGTGGCGGCGCGCTTCTTTCTCTCGACCATGCTGCAGCCGGGAACGCTGAGCGTGCAAGTGGCGCACGACCAGCAATCGGCAGAAGAGATTTTTCGCATCGTGCACCGCTTCCTGGAGAACCTGCCGGAGCCGTGGCGCCACAGCGCGTTGAAGACCTCGCGCGCCAACGTCCGCCAGATCATCTTTCCCCAGCTGGACAGCGAGTATCGCGTGGAAAGTGCGGCGGACCGCTGTGCCGGCCGCGGGCTGACCATCCAGAATTTGCATTGTTCGGAGGTGGCCCGCTGGCCGCACGATGTGGCCGAGACCCTCGCCGCGCTGCGCGCCGCGGTGCCGCCGGACGGGGAGATCTTTCTGGAATCCACGCCCAGCGGCGCCGGCGGAACGTTTTACGAAGAGTGGCAGAGCGCGCCGGAAACCGGCTACGTGCAGCACTTCTTCCCCTGGTGGTGGGAGGAGAGTTACACGCGCAAGGTCGAGGTTGTCAACTTTACCGACGAGGAACTGGAACTGATGGCGAAACACAATCTCAACGCCGGGCAGATCGCCTTCCGTCGCGAGATGCGCAGCCAGTTCCGCAATCGCTTTCTGGAAGAGTACGCCGAGAGCGCCGAGACCTGCTTCTTGACATCGGGGAATTGTATGTTCGATTGCGAAGTGATCGAGAAACAGATGAGAGAAGCACCACAGTATGTAAAGGCCGCGGAGAATGGCCGCCTGCAGACCTTCCTGCCGCCAGTGGACGGGAAGGATTACATCATCGGCGTAGATCCGGCGGGCGGCGGCGACTCCGGCGACTATGCCTGTGCCCAGGTCATCGAGCGAAGCAAAGCGACACAGTGCGCTGAGCTGCTCGGCCGCTATTCGCCTGCGGAACTGGGAGCGCGGGTTGCTACTCTGGCGCGCCAATATAACCACGCTCTGGTGGCCGTGGAACGCAATGGCCTGGGTGAATCGGTCATTCAGTACTTGATGATGCTGGAGGGCTACACCCACATGTATCCCGTCGGCGAGCGGGCCGGCTGGGTAACGACGCGAATCACCAAACCAGAGATGCTGGGACTGATGGATGCAACCCTCGCGGGGAATCCCGAGTTATTCAACAGCAAACGTCTCCTGCAAGACTGCCGCACTTTCATCCGTCGCGACGGCGGAGAGTGCTCGGCGGCCTCGGGGGCACATGACGACACGGTGATGGCCATGGCCGTCGCTTTAATCGTGCGCGAACGAGTTGACGGCAAAGAGCGCGAGCGCCAGAAGGCGGCGCGGGAACCGGCGCTGGCGGCGCTGGCCGCGTAAACGTAGAAATGTCATCCGGAGCGAGTCTGCGACGGAGTGCGCGGGCGGGTTCAGGGAGCTCGATTGCGGGCAATCTACGGCAATCGAGGTCCTTCGACTCGTGCCCCCAGGGTGGGGGCGCTCGCTCAGGATGACGGGGCTGGCCGCGGAGTCGAAGCCTGTGTCAGAGACCTGAAGGAGGCTCTGAACGAATGTTTTCGGTGGAAGAGCTGGCCTTCAGGCCAGCGTCCGACCGCCCATAGTAATCAGGGGCTTCAGCCCCGGCATCCGTAGAACCCGCACCGTCAGGGGCTAAAGCCCGACTTCCTATTGACCGAGTTACGGCACGGCTGAAGTCATGCCCTGATACAGGGCGACCTATATCAGACAGGCAACAGATCCTTCGACCGACTCTGGCTACTGGCCACTGGCCACTGACAACTGTTTTTCCACCTCACACGGATGTGTGACCCATGACAGCGCAATCGGGGCGGCGGCGGGGTAGGATTATCGCGGAAACTGCCGCGAAGGGCTTCTGCTCCAGTGTTTGTCATCCTGAGCGACGAGGTCGCCGCGGCGACCCGAGGAGTCGAAGGAGCCCTATTGCGAAAGAGACTCTTGAGTTCTTATAGGGGTCCTTCGACTACGGTTCGTTCGCAAGCGGACGAACCTCCGCTCAGGATGACAGCACGAATGGTAAGGCGAAGCGACCGGCGTTCTGGACGAGCGCAATAGAGTGCGCCGGTCGGATCTGCGTCTATCTCGTTGGTTGTAAGCGACGCGGAGGCGATGGCCGTGAAGTACGGCCGCGATGGCCGTTCGGGCGGTTTCCTACACTGTGGTAGAGACCGCCCTGTCGCTCCCGGCAGGGCATGACATAGGTCTCCCACCCTCTCGCCAAAAGATGGCGAGAAGGGCGGGGCACCCGAACAGGTCTCTTGGTCCAGGCCGTACAACACGTTCGCAGGATGCGCGGCGGCGCGCAGAGCCATCTCATGCGCTGCGCCGACGGCCATTACTACGTCGTCAAGTTCCAGAACAATCCACAGCACACCCGGGTGCTGGTCAACGACTGGCTGGGCACGCGGCTGGGCGAGATGATCGGTCTGCCCATGCCGGCGGTGGCGGTGGTGGACGTGCATCCCTGGCTGGTGGAACGCACGCCCGACCTGCGCATCGAGATGGGCGGCCAGCGGCGGATGTTCACCGCGGGGCTGTCGTTCGGCTCGCGCTATGTGGTGTCGCCGCTCGAGGGCCAGGTGTGGGACTACCTGCCCGAGGCGATGATCCCGCGGGTGCGCAACGTGGGCGCTTTCGCCGGCGCGCTGGCCCTCGACAAGTGGACGTGCAACGCCAACGGGCGCCAGGCGGCCTTCTGGAAGCTGGCGCGCGAGCGCAAGTTTACCGCCAGCTTCATCGATCAGGGTTACTGCTTCAACGCCGGGCGAGTGGAATTTTCCAGACGCGCCGTTGCGCGGCGTCTTCGGGCGCAACGATGTTTATGCATGTATCACATCGTGGGACAGCTTCGAGCCGTGGCTGAGCCGGATTGAGACGTTTCCCGACAGCTCGCTGTGGCCGCTGGCGGAAGAGATTCCGCCGGAGTGGTACGGGTCGGCGACCGACGAGCTGGAGCGGCTGTTGTCGCGGCTGCTGACACGGCGCGCGCGGGTGCGCGAGCTGATTCTGGACTTCAAGAATTCGTGCCGGAACCCCTTCCCCAACTGGAAGGAAGCGGTGAACTGAAGAGAGCAACTAGCAATTAGCAACTAGCAACTAGCAACTAGTAACTAGACTCTAGCAACTAGTGAAGCGACGATGTTGGACTTACGAGACACTGGCTGCACAATTGGACTTGTATCAGGGCATGGCTTCAGCCGTGCCGCAGGGACGAAGAAAGGAATCGGGCTTTAGCCCCTGTTATGGCAAAACCCATTCGCCATGCCGCTGCGGATGCGATCCTGAGCTCGGCGCGCACGTTTTTCGTAACTACGAGGACAAGCATGGGGCGCTCGTTGTTGCAGGCGGAACGCAATGCGACGCTGTTCATCGACGTGCTGCGCTCGTACGTGGCAGCTGGAAAATTCCGAGTGCATGACTTCGTGGTCATGCCCGACCGTGTGCATCTGTTGCTGACGGTCCCTGGCGACGTGACGATTGAACGTGCGATGCAATTCATCAAGGGCGGGTTCTCCTACCGTTTGAAAAAGGAGCTCGGGTATTCAGGAGAAGTCTGGCAACACGGGTTTTCCGAGGTGCGGGTGGAGGACGAGCAGAGCTTCCGGCAGCATCGAGAATACATTGCCGAGAACCCGGTGAGGGCCGGGCTGGTCGATTCGTCCGAGACCTATCCTTATTGCCATGCTTATTTAGCAGCACGGAAAGCAGGGGCTAAAGCCCGTAAAGTTGTTGCCTCTGGCGGCACGGCTAAAGCCATGCCCTGATACAAAGCAAGATCGCTGGGACGACGACGTACTGAGCTGACGGTGGTCGGAATGACGAGTGGCTGGGCTGAGCAGACGGTTGACGTGCAGCGAATGCTGGGCTTGCTCATAAGAAAGGCGGAAGCAGCTCGGCTGGCCGGTAGAGGTCGCACCAATTGCTAGTTGCTAATTGCTAATTGCTAGTTGCTAACGGCTAATTGCTAATCGCTGATGGCTGACTTCAAACAATGCGAATTCTTTCTCCTGCGCTACGTTCCCGACGTGGTGAAGGGCGAGTTCGTGAACGTCGGTGTGGTGCTGCTGGAGGACGGCGACGGCGGTTTCACCGACGTGCGCTTCACCCGCGACTGGCGGCGGGTGCGTTGTCTCGATCCGGAAGTTGACGTGGAGCTGCTGGAGTCGTATGAAGACG
This sequence comes from uncultured Acidobacteriaceae bacterium, assembly GCA_963735855.1. Lineage (GTDB taxonomy): Bacteria > Acidobacteriota > Terriglobia > Terriglobales > Acidobacteriaceae > Bog-257. The sequence continues at coordinate 361,691 of CAVTMW010000008.1, read as the reverse complement.
AGCTGCGGCGGCTGTTGCAGTCGCGGCTGCCGGAGGTGATCAACTATCGCGGGCCGATGTCGCGGCGCGAATGGCTGCTGGCGCAGATGGAGCAATCGTTCTCGGGCGCGCTGGAATTGGCGCCGATGACGGCGGTGCTGACCGAGTCTCCGGCGGCCGAGCTGGGCAAGCTGGCGCAAGCGTATCTGGAGTCGGCGGCGCGCGGGCGGCGGGCGCTGACCGGACGGCGCATGATTTATGGCGCCATGCGAGACGCGTTCGAGCAGACCGGAGTGTGGCCGCTCATGTGGAAGGACATCGCCGTCGCTCAGTACAGCGCACATGGCGATCCGCTGAAGATCGATTGCGCTTATCGGCCGGAGGGTTTCATCCACATGTTCCACGCAGTTTCACTGGCGACGGTGGTGGATTCGGCGAAAGTGCTGGCATTCAGCTATCAGGATTTTCGCGACGGCCTGGCGACGACGGAGAACGCGACGCCCAACCTTTATGCAGTGGTGGAAGACGGATTGGACGGCAAAGATCCGGCCATTGGTTTCGCGCTGAGCACGCTCGACCGGTACGGCATCGATGTGGCCACCGTCAGCCAGATGCCGGCGATCGCCGAGCGGGCGCGGGAGGAGTTGCGGTTGTAGAGGCGTCTTGGAGCGAGTCGCGGGGCGGTGGCTTCAATTTGAGCCCGTGGTGCCAACCCCTGGTTCCTAACAAGATTACAGTTGACGGCGAACACACGCGGAGCCACAATTCGGACACTCCCGGTAGTAACGCCCTGGACTTCTCGGCAGGGAAGGATCTTCTCATGCGCCGCTTCATCTCTAGAGTCGTCATTTCGATCTCAATTGCGTGTGCCCTCACGGTTCTCCTTGCACAACTGACGCAGGCTCAAACGTTCACGGTGCTGCACAACTTCGCTAGCCAGGACGGAGTATCCTACGCTGGCTTGACGATCGATGCTAGTTGAGATCTCTTTGGAACAACCCTGGAGGCGGAGATGCCGGTTTCGGTTCCGTCTTCGAGCTACGGCACGTGAACTCTGGCTGGGTCTTTACGCCGCTCTATGCTTTCACTGGGGGCAATGATGGCGCAGGCCCCTTGTCCTGAGTGATCTTGGCCCAGAGGGCAGCCTCTATGGCACCACGACTGCGGGAGGAGGGGGATCGTGCAGCAGTGTCTATTATTACCCCGGCTGCGGCACGGTCTTCAGCTGAGACGCCCAGCGACAGCTTGCAGACTGCACTTTGCTCCTGGACTGAAAACGTGCTTTATCGTTTCACGGGAGGTACGGATGAGCTTATCCCTATGGTGATGTCATCTTCGACCGAGCCGGTAATATCTACAACACGGGGCTTCTCGGCGGGAGCTATGGTTTCGGGGTTGTGTATGAGCTCACGGCTCGGGACAATACCACCGGCAGCGCGTCCTTTACAGCTTCACTGGAGCCGCAGACGGAGCAGCGCCTGCTGGTGGCGTGATCTTCGATAAAATGGGCAATCTCTACGGTACATCATCGGGCTTATACAGTAACAGCTACGGTACGGTTTTCCAGTTAACGCCCTCGGGATCCGGATGGACACTCAACCTTCTCTACGCTTTTCGAAACGGAAATGATGGCGCCAATCCCATAGCGGGCCTGGTTTTCGACGAATCTGGTGACCTCTACGGCACGGCTAGCTTGCCAGAGGAATTTTTCAGCGGGCCCGCGGAGCTTGGACGTTTATCGTGCTGCAAAGTTTCGCTCCTGCGATTGTATCCTCACGATAGTCTCGTCATGGACAAGGCTGGCAACTCTCCGGTACGACGTTCGGCGCCGCCGCTTATGGTTATGGTAATGTTTTCAAACTTACACCCGCAAACGGCGGCTGGACTTATATCTCGCTCCACGAATTCACCGGCGGCAGTGATGGGTTAAGGCCGGAGGGCGGCGTAGCGCCAACGCGAACGGCAGCCTCACGGACCACAACGAACGTGACCTATATACGCGCCATTCTGGGAGTTACCCTTCTTGCCGGTACGCGCTCCCCCAGAGCGCGCATTTTGTTCTGCGGCAACCAAAAACGGCACGAGATTCTGAACCGATCCACATACTCACGAACCACTAGCCACTTCTCACAGGCGGCAAACACATGAACATGCGAAAGACGTTTCGCGGCGCGCTGCGCCGCGTTGTGCAACTCCCACCCTTTTCGCTGCGCGAAAAAGGATGGAGCAGCCTGCGCTCGGCAGGATCCGCTTTTCTCAGCGAACACTGGCCCGAGCGCCAGAATTCCCCCGCCGCGCTGGCAGCCGCCGGCGCCGAACCTGCACGTAAGACGGTGCCTCTTCCTACCATCTTCACTCCGGGGGCGCCCACGCTGGTGCGTGCCGGAGTCATGCCCAAACCATCGCCCGCGAACCTGCGGCGATTTGCCGAGATGCCGGTGGCGCGCAAAGCCATCAACACCATCAAGGACCGCATTGCGGGGATGCAGTGGCGCATCCAGCCGCGGCACGGCCGCGCGCTGGACGAACTGCCTGAGGCGGCAGCGCGCGTCGCGTACGCTGGTCCTCAACCTCGAGCAGCCGAACCCGCAGGACTCCTTCCGCTCCATGATCGAGCAGGTGCTGGAAGACGTGCTGGTCGGGGGCTTCGGAGCAATCGAACTTGACCTCACCGGCGATCCCGAGCGGCCGCTGGTGCTATGGCCGGTGGATGGCGCAAGCATTCGCATTCGCACCGACTGGGACGGCAATCCTTCGTCGCCGCATTATGTGCAGGCGACAGGCTCGTTCACGCCGACCACCGACATCACGCTGGCCGACGAAGAGCTCTCCTACATCCGGCTGAACCCGCGCACCCACACGCCGTTTGGACTGGGCAAGCTGGAGGTGGCGTTCGAGACGATTCACGAATTTCTATGCGCGCATCGCTTCGCCTCGCGCCTGGCCAGCAATACCGTGGTGCAGTACGCGCTGTGGCTGCAGAACCTGAGCCCGGCGCACCACGAGCGGCTCATTCGCTGGTGGCAGGACGAAATCGAGGGCACGGGCAAGGTGCCCATTCTTTCCGTCGAGACCAAGCCTGAGGTGCTGCGCTTCAGCGGCGGCACCGACGCGGACCTTCGTCTGCAGTGGCAGGAGTTCCTCATCCGCATGATTGCCGATGCTTTCGACCTGCCGCCCATGCTGCTCGGCCTGGAGCGCGACGTCAATCGCAACACGGCGACCACGCAGTATGACGACGCGTTTCGCAGCGCGGTGGTGCCGGTGGCGCGGCTGGTCGCCGAGCATCTCACTCGCGACGTGATCAGCAAGCGGCTCGGATGGGATGACCTGGAGTTCGTCTTCACCGACGTGGATGCGCCCAACGAACTGGAGCAGGCGCAGATCCAGCAGACGCTGATTGGCTGCGGCGTGCTGACCGTGAACGAAGTGCGGCGCATGCGGGGCTTGCCGCCACTCCCACAAGGTGGGACTACAGACGTGCCGGCGATGCAGTAGGCTGCCGCCGTCGCTTTTTCACATTGTCATTCCGAGTGCCCGCTTCTGGCGCGAGGAGTCTGTTTGCCAGCGTGAGAGAAAAGCGGATCCCTCGCGCCCAAGTACAGGCCCTCGTAATGACAAATCTACGGATATCTGCGAACTATAGGGTCCTTCGACTCCGCGCGAGACCGCCAGGCGGTCTCGTGCTGCGCTCAGGATGACACCCTTGGTTCGGCTAACGGCCAAGTACTAAATGCCAAGTGCTGGCACAAGGAACCATCATGAACCTGCAACTTGAAGCTATGGCGCTGGACCTGCCGGAGGTCGCCGGACATCCCAACCGGCTGCCGTTTCGCGGAGTGCTCACACTGGTAGGCGTAGCCTCGCAGCGTGCACCGGGCGGGGCAAAAGGCCATCGCGTAATGCTGACGCGGAGCGCCACCGATGCGGCACTGCCCTCACTGCTGGGCATGGCGTTGGATTACGCTCCCTCGCTGGACTCCCACGATGTCAGACGCAAGATCGGGATCATCACCGAAGCGACAGTCCTGCCTTTGCACGCAGGCAGCGGGGCTAATGCAACCGGGCAACTGGCCATTAGCGGCTACCTGTTTGCACACGATTTTCCCGACGTGGTGGCCGAAATTCGCGCCCAGGCCGGCCGCAGCGTCAGGCTCGACGCTGGGCATGTCGTACGAGATGACGCAGGTCGAGGTGCCCAACAAGGAATCTATGATCTGGGCGGCGACAGCTTTTACCTTCACCGGGGCGGCGGTGCTGCGGCGCGATAAGGCGGCGTATCCGCAGACCTGGATTGCGGTGGAGGGACGCACCGTCGCCGGCGGCGGCGGAGGTCCGGGCAAGGCAGGCGGGTATGGCGAATAAGCAATGCGCGAATTGCTGTTGTCCCATGGCTGCACGCAGCGATACTGCCATCCCAGCTGATTACTGCTACGTCTGCGATGCCATGAGGGCCGCCGTGTCAGACAACCGGTATCTCCACCGCGTCCAGGAGCAAGAGGAACAAGAGCGCTGTGCGGCGCGTAAACGAATGGGCCTGGAGGGAGAGTAGCGGTTAGCAATTAGCGACATGCAATGAGTCGATGGGATCAGCGCTGGGGCGCGGTCATTAGGTTCGCCGGATAGGGCCTATTGTCGACGACTGCAGGTCGCCGGCAAAAAGCAGATCCCGGCTCCGCGCCCCGCGCGACCCGCACAACCAGCGGGTCGGAAAACCCGCGCGGTCACTGCGCTCAGGATCGCAACTTAATGTCTCACGGCTGACCACTCGTAGCTTGCTGCTGGCACTAGCCGCTAGTCGCTAGCTGCTGTTTTTCCACATCCCACAACGTAAGAGGACATACATATGGACCAGGAAACGACACAGAACAACGCTCCCGACACCGCAGTGCTGGCCGGCCAAATGGCGCAGGCCACACAATCGCTGGCCGACGCACTGCACAACCTCGACAGCCAGTTTTCCGCATTGCACGCCAAGATTGATCGCATTGTAGCGGCGGTTGACGACGGCGACTTGCAGGCCAGCGGCACAGAACGACAGCGGGCTGCGCAGCAAACTGGCCGAACTGGAAAAGGCCAATCAAGACCTGAAGGCGCAGTCGGCCACGGCACGCCGCAAGACGCTGTCCCCGATGGTGAGCGCGCTGCTCGCCAAGGAAGGCGTCGAAGGCGACGCGCTGGTGGAAGCCCCGATCATCGAGAAAGCGCTCTCCGGGCTCAGTATCGAACAGCGCATTGCTGTAAAGGCCGAGCTGGCGCGGGCGGGGATTCTCGGCTGACACGTTAACCATAGAGAAGCAACTAGCAATGAGCAATTGGCAACTTGGACGCTGGCCTAAAGGCCAGCTCTTCCACCGCTCGTTGTTCCTTGCTAGTTGCTTCTAAATAACCCATGGCGGCTGCGGCCGCCATTTCCTTTCGAAAGGACACCATGAAAGCACAATTCGTCAACTTACAAGCCGCGGCTGATTACATGGGCCCAGGGGCGATCGAGATCGACCGCTACCAGACCGAGATCACCGACATCGTGCGCCGCCGGGGCGCGTTTGGCCAGCGCATCAAGCAGGTGCCGGCCACCGGACATCCTTCCCGCTTCTTCGAGGAGACGGCCATTCCCGCGCTGACCGCGGCGCAAGCCTTTGTCGATCCGCGCAACATCGTGCCAGTGCTGGCCACACCGACCCGGGTGGAGCGCAGCCTGCCGCTGAAATGCCTGGTTTCGCAGATCAACTACAACGTCTTCGACATCGAGGTCGGATCGCAGCAGAGCCAGTTCGCCTACCTGCAGGCGAAAGACCTGGCCGACTCCGTCGAGGGCCTGCTGCGCACCCACGACGTGGCCCTGTGGAACGGCAACGACACCTCGCTGGCCAATCCGACGACGCCGCAGTACTACGGCGTCTGCGGGCAGATCGCCGACGGCGGCAACGTGTACACCGTACACACCACCGACAGCATTGTGGATGGCCTGAAGTCCACCATCGCGCAGATGGTTTCCAACAGCAACTACGAGGTGCGGCCCACCGCCATTTACAGCAATCCGGTGCTGCTCGATCTGATTGACCGCGAGATGAAGACTGAGTTCAACATCGTGCTTTCCAGTACCCAGGTGGCCGGCGGCTTGACGGTCAAGACACTTTCCACCCAGGCCGGAGAGCTGCCGCTCATTCCGGAGTGGTCGATTCCCTACACCGGCACACCGGGCAGCGGGTCAGCGCAACTGCCGGTGTACATCGTTAGCGAGGACATGATCGAGTACCACTGGCTCACCAACCCTTCCCCGCGGGTCTTCCAGCTCGGCACCCCGAGCTCACTGGCCTCGCAGATGGTGGTGGTGAAGTTCGGTGGCGTGGTAGTGAAGGGCGCCAGCTACGCTCACTACAAGGTGATCGTCGACCGCTAGTACCACAGTGTGAGACACGCGCGACCAGGTTGCGACCTATCCCTGTTTTCGTGCGTGCAATGGAGGGGACGGGGAGACCTGTCCTCTCCGCAAACACACAGCCTGCAGCGCTTCCGTCATTTCGGGGAGCATGTCCACGAGAGTCTGCCGTCCGGCGTCATGGAAAGCAGATCCCTCGCGGGCTGAAGCCCGCTCGTGATGACAACTCAAGAAGGGCAACGAGCCTAACCGACTTCGGAATGGAATGATTTCATGAACTATCTCTCCGATTCTGAATACGAAAGCTACGGCATGGAGCCGTCCACCGAGCAGTCGCTGGTGGCGGCGGCCTCCACGCTCATCAACACTCACTGCCGGCGCGAGACCTTCGCCATCAACCAGTACACCGAGCGCATCCGGATTGCGCCTGGGCGCAACGATTTGCGGCTTACCTACCTGCCGCTGGCCGTCGCCGATGGCGCGACCTCGCCGCTGGTATCCGGAAAGGCCCGGTACGGCATGCCCCGACGCGGTGAAGATACCACATTGTGGGACATGATGGCCCAGATTGCCAGCACCTTCCAACTGCCCGGCACGTGGATTGACGTGGATGTCAGCACCTTCGATTACTTTGGCGCGACCGGCGAGGTGTCCTGGCTGGGCAGCCCGCTGGGTCTGCCATTCAACGAAATGGAGCTGGTTTATACGGCGGGATTTGCCCACATTCCCGACCCGGTCAAGTTCGCCTGCGCCCAGATTGTGCGCAATCTCCAGGCCAATCCGGCACTGAATGTGAAGGCGGGCACACTCAACGCGATGCGGCTGGAATATTTCTCCGACTCGCTGCTGGACTCCACGGTCCAGACCATGCTGGCGCCCTTCATGGCGCAGAAAGTAGGCTGAGATGCCGGAAACCGACACACCCATCAACATGATTCCCGGTCGGCACCAGGCCTTGCGGCGCGGCGCTGACGCCATGCTGCGCGCGATGGGCGGGGTACAGGTCACATTGCGGGTCGCCGACCCTTCAAGCGGCGACACCAATAGCCAGCTGGGAATTACCCCTCCCACATCGTCGGATGTACAGATTTCGCCTGCGATGGTGCGGCCTGTGGACCCGATGCCGGACGGATCGCAACGTGTCCAGGTGCTGCTGAGCGCGAAAGCGCTGCAGCCTATCGTGGACTCCTACGAGGCCACCGACATTCCAGCGTGGCTGCTGGGTTCGCAGGGACTGGTGTATCACGGGCAGTTGATGCCGATCAGATCCGTGGCCAGCAGCAGTTTCGCCGGTTGCGATTACCTTTACCTCCTGACGGCCACGGAGTAGGACGATGCAAGCAACCAAGGACAGTTTCTACATTGAGCTGCGCAATCGTCTGGTGACGGTAGACCCGCAGCGCACGATTACGATTGACGGAGCCACGCGACCGGCCATCGTGGCGGCGGAGAATGAGCCGCCTAATGCCGGGCCTCCCCTGTGCGACGCGTTTTACCTGCATTGGGGCGGGGTCCGTCCGGTGCTGCCGGCGGCGAGAACGTTGATGGAGATGGAGTGCACCATCTCGTATCGCACCAAAGGCACCGACCCGAACGGCAACCTCGATCGCGGCCGCGATCTGGGCAGCCTGGACAGCGATGTGCTGGCCATCTGCGCACCGCCGGTGGCCGAGAAATGCGATTACTGCACGGGAGCGGCGGTGGATCTTGGGTCCAACATCTTCTGGACGACGCCCGTGTTCAGCGCGCTGGTCAATGCGCCACCATACATTGGACGCGAAGTAAGCGTCAGCGTGTTCTTTTATCCCGAGGTGAACCAGCCATGAGCAATGCAACCGTCAAGCGCTCGCAGATGATGCCCCTGGCGCGTTCGGTGCGGGCTTATGTCGCGCCGGTGGGCCGGCCATCGGGCGCGATCGTGGCCTTCGATCCGGCGACCGCAGCGCAGTTCAACGTGGACGCGCCGCCAACCCCGTGGCTGCCGCTGGGGAACGTGGAAAACTTTCAGCGCACTGCGGCGACCAAGTACGAGACCCTGCGCAACGGGCCGGTGGGCAACATCACGGTGCAATACCGCACCCAGCCGGAGGCGCGGGTGGAATTCGATTTGCCGGCGTGGGGCAAGCTGCAGATGGCGCTGACTGGCGGCACCCAAATGATGAACGTGCTGGCTGAGATGCCCCTCGCGGAGCCGCAGAGCTCCGGCGGTGACCCGATTCCGGCGTCGCCGCTGCAGAGTGGATCCACGGACATCTCTCTGGTGCTCACCCCCGATCAGCTCGCGTTGTTTGAAGTGGGTGACATTGTGGCCGTGGACGCGGATTACGGCGGCCAGACGGGATATATCGGCGCCGGCGCGCCGGCTGCGTATCTGACGTCGCCGCTTTCGTTGGGCACGCACCTGGATTATGTCCGGCGCGTCACCTTCAACATCTCGACGGTCGCGGCCATAACGTCGTCGGCGCTGACCCTGGCACAGCCGCTGATTGCCAATCCGGTGGCGCCGGGCATGGCGGTGCAGCGGGTCATGGCCTTCGTGGACCGCGAGGGCAGCAGCTTCTTCCAGGAATGGTCGGGATTGTTCATCGTTCCCGCCGACAGCGGCGGGCGCGCGTGCTTCTACTATCCGCGACTGCAGGTGGCAGCCAGCGGACGCGAGGCACGGCAGGAGTTTGCGGCGCCGTTGTTCAGCCACATGCTGCATGCGACTCTGCACGCCTTGCCCACCACCGACCCCAACGATGGCGAGACGGTGCTGTGTTATCGCAGCTATCTGCCGACCAAGTACGCGGCGGAGTATTAGAAGCAGCAGTCAGTAGTCCAGTTGTCAGTTGTCAGTTGCCAGTTGTCAGTTGAAGCTGGCCTTCACCAATTTGTATTCGGCAATTGCTCCGCCTGGTTGCCTGGCAGTGCTAACTGGCAACTGACTACCGGCTACTGGCAACTGAGGAGACATTCATGAACCTTCTCATCGACAACAATGACGGACGCGGGGCGCAGGATTACACCGCCTGGGTGGATATCGAGCATCTGCCCAAGGTCGCGCGAAAACTGAATTGCGCGGCCACGATGACGGCGTCGCTGGTCAATTGCGGCGCAGGCTTCACCGCGCCGTCGTGCGGGGCGCGCATTGTCTTACAGTGTGGGAGTGGAGTGACACTGTTTACCGGTTATCTCGCCACTGCGCCCGAGCAACAGTATCTTGGCCAGGGACATCAAGGGCCGGCTTGGCGATACAACCTGCTGGCGTTCGACGACTCGTGCCTGCTCGATCACAATGCGTTGCCGGCGCGGACTCCGTTCGCCTGGCGCACGACAGGCGACGCGCTACGCACCCTGGCCAACGATGTGCTGCCTGGCGGACTAGATCTCTCGGGCGTGCAGGACGTCAGCCTCGTCAACCAGTTCCCTGTCGTGCCGCAGAAGACGTGGACAGAACACGCGCAGGCGCTGACTACAATGGCGCGCGCCGCTTATCGCGCGCACGATGGCAAGCTGGACCTCCAGCCAGTCGGGCAGCAGAGCTTCACGATCAGCGACCAGGACAATAAGTTTGTACCGGAGGGACTGACGCTGGTCCAGCCCGACGAGTTGCGCAACGATGTCACGATCATCGGCGAACTTGAGCCGGTGGTTTACGTCCGCGACTACTTCCTGGGCGATGGAACTACGCTGGCCTTCTATCTTTCCGAGGTCCCGTTCAGCAAGTCCACGGTCACGCTATTCGTGGAGAATTATACCGACCCGCAGTTGAATCCCACATTGTGGGGGGTAACCGATCCTAACGGAAAGTTGTCGGTCGGCGGGGGGCAGCTACTGATCAGTGGCGGACCAGCAGCGGTGAGTTATGTCGAGAGGCTGGAGCTGGCTGGCGGCTTGATGCTGCAGCACGGCCAAGTCGTGTTCAATGCGGCATCGAGCGGCACCATCGGCGGGATTTACAACGACCCGGTCGGCGACGGCAACTGCATCGCAGGGTTCCGCGATTTCGCCCAACGGCGGCAACTGCGCCATCCAGGCGCTGGTGAACGGGGCCGCCACGGGTACGCCGCTGGCTACCACGCCAGGACATCAATATGCGTTTGCGACGCAAGTGTTCTGCAACGAGGCGCATCGCGTTCATCAGACGTATCTATCTTCTGTGCATCCGGCAGGCAATGGCCGTGGCGGAGATGCGGTGGCGGCGGCGATGAGAGTGGTACTCACGGTACACGATGTCGATCCCAACAATCCGGGAACGCTGGCTGCGCCCGCAACCGTGCTGTTCGACGGTGTGCTGGCGGCTCCGGCCTTCGCGACTTACGCGCTCATCAACGGCGCGAACCTGTGGGCCAGCATTTCCTTCACGCGCCTGGAACACATGGTGGACAGCGAAGTGCGCAGCATGATTCCCGGCGGCGCGTTTCGCACCCGGCTGGCAGGCGCGCTGGTGGACGGGGGCGAATGTTACGTAAGCTCGGCCGGAGATCTGCGGTTCTATACCCCGTATCCACCGGAGCCGAATGAGCAGGTAGTGGTGGCCTACCGGAGCAGTGCGCGTGCGGTAGCGCGGGTGCAGGACCAGAACAGCATCGCGGCGCATCGCAAGGGGAGCGACAACGGGCGCCGCAGCTATGTCCGGCGCCTGAAGCTGCCCCTGGCGCCGACCTCCATTGATTGCGAGAACGCCGCGCTGGCCATTCTGGATGACACGGTGCAGCCGGCCTGGACGGGCGAATATCGCGTGCTGAGCGACTTTCTGCCGGCCAGCGATGTGTTGCCGGCGAACGCGGTGCAGGTTGCGGTCCCCTCGCAGGGAGCGGCGTTCAGCGCGATCGTTCGCGAAGTCGATGTGCGAGGTGGTCTCGCTGGCCGACGATCGGTCGCTGTACGCGATCCGGTTTGCCAATGACGCAGCCGGCCTGCTGGCGTTCGAGTTCGACAGCATGACGCTGGCACAGCCGGTGACCACCATCTTCACCACGACCACGCCGTCCTCGTCCATGTATATCGCGCCGCTGACGGCGGCGCAGGTGACCGACGTGATCGCGACCTATATCACGGTCGATGCCGGCACCGCTCCGCCGCCGGGCGGCGGCATCGAGGTGCGCCGCAGCGACGCCGGCTGGGGTCCCGGCGCTGACGGCAATCTGGCCGGGCGCTTCACCACCCAGACCTTCACTCTGCCGCGGCTGTCGCGCGTGCAGAGCTATTACTTGCGGCAGTATGACGGGTCGTCGCCAGCCAAGTACTCGCGCAACTCGGCGCTGCTGCACGTGGACTATCCATTATGAAAGCCGCGATGAGTGACTTCGAGCAGAAAGTGCTGTCCGATTTGGCGGAAGTGAAAGCCCACATGCGTTGGCTGGTCGGCAACGGCAACGAGGGCAAGGTTCAGGAACTGCAGGAGCGCGTGGACCGCCACGAAGCGTTCCTGCAACGCTTCACGGGAATCGCCACGGCCGTGGCCTGCCTGCTGACGTTCGTGCATTTCGCGATTGATTTTCTGCGGCGGTGAACGACGAAGCAACTAGCAACTAGCAATTAGGAACTAGGCAACTAGCAATTAGCAATTAGCAATTAGCAACTGGAGCCAAAGCAGTCCAAGGGCCGATGTATCCCCTCGTAGAGCGGGCCTTCAGGCCCGCGTTGGCAGACCTTTTGAAGAACCCGGGGCTCCATTCACGGGGCGCGCCAGGGCGCGGCCTCAAGCGCCGCTCTAGCCGTGCCGCAGAGAGCGGCACCCGTTAAGTCCCGATACCAACTAACCCTTCAGATCTAACCCAAGCACCACAAAAAGAGGACATCACCATGGACTTTGCAACCATACTCTCCAAAATCAACACCGGCGCGCAGATCGCGCAAGCGGTCACGCCGGAAATTAAGCAATACGGCAACGACCACGTGGCGGCCACCCAGCAAATCTTGCAGATCGCAGGAGCGGGCGTGGCAGCCGAAACCAATGACAAGACCGTGCAGGCGGAGGCGTTGGCCTCGGCGCAGCTGGCATCCAGCATCGTTCCGCTGGCATTTGAGCTGTTCTCCTGCTTCAGGCACAACAAGCCAGCGGCGGCGAAAGCATAGGGTTTTGTCGTCGCGAGGTTGCGAGGGATCCGCTGTTTGGGTTTTCTACGGAAAAGCAGATTCCTCGCGCCCAAACCCAAGCGCTCGTAATGACAATTCTTGAAGTAGCTTCAGGCAAACTTTTTCTGCTCTGTTCTTGCCCCCGGCCCCCTCCACAACCCCTGCCCGAATCGCCGAATGATACAATGCCCTTTCCCCCGCAAAACCTGCGGTGACGCGCTCCCTGGACGGACCCCAAACCCTTGGCACAACACGCAACCGAGCCCCGAACCATCACTTACGCCGATGCAGGCGTTGACATTGAGCGCGCGAACCGCACCAAGCAGCGCATCAAGTATCTGGCCCACAAGACCTTTAACCGCGGCGTTTTGAGCGAGATTGGCGGCTTCGGCGGGCTGTTTGCCATCGACAAGAAGAAGTACCCCGACCCGGTGCTGGTCTCCAGTGTGGACGGCGTGGGCACCAAGCTGAAGATCGCGTTTGAGATGGGGCTGCATCACACCGTCGGCGCCGACCTGGTGAACCACTGCGTTAACGACGTGGCCGTGCAAGGCGCCGCGCCCATGTTCTTCATGGATTATTTCGCCACCGGCAAACTGCAGCCCGAAGTGATCGAAAAGGTCATTGTGGGGATTGCCGACGCCTGCAAGCAGAACGGTTGCGCGCTGATTGGCGGGGAGACGGCGGAGATGCCGGGTTTCTACGGCAACGGGGAATATGACCTAGCGGGATTCATTGTGGGGGTGGTGGACCGCAGCCGCATCCTCACCGGCAAAGCCGTGCAGGCGGGTGACGTGCTCATTGGACTGCCTTCAACGGGATTGCACACCAACGGCTACTCGCTGGCGCGCAAGCTGTTCTTCGAGGTGGCGCATTACACGCCCGATTCCTACGTCAACGAGATCAAGGGCAAAGTCGGCACCGAGCTGATGCGCACTCACAAAAGCTACTGGCCGATTGTGCGGCGCATGATTGACGCCGAAGCCGTTGCGGCCATGGCGCACATTACCGGCGGAGGTATCAGCGAAAACCTGCCGCGAGTGCTGCCCAAAGGCACGGGCGCGATCGTTGAGATCCACTCCTGGCCCGTGCCGCCCATCTTCGAGCACCTGCAGAAGATCGGCAACGTGCCCCGCGACGAGATGCTGCGCACCTTCAACATGGGTATCGGCATGGTGCTGGTCGTGCCGGCGAAAAAGTTCAAGAAGGCCCAGCTCATCCTGGAGCGCTGCAGCGAGAAGGGCTACGTGATTGGCCGCATCGTGAAGGGCGAAAAAAGGGTCACGTATCAGTAGCAACTAGCAGCCAGAAGTCAGCAGCTGCGGTACCCTACACAGCATTTCCGCTCATTCCCCGACCTGTAAGTCGTGATCGGGCGCCAAACTTCAATTCAATAATCCTTTGCTGGCAGAGACGCCGCTGCTACAATGGGCGCCACCGCTGAACAGCATGAGGTCGGAGCCGGATTCTACCTGGCGTGGCTATTGTTGCCGGCGGGCGGGTGTAGCTAAACGAATCGCCAAGGGGGAAAGATGTCTCCTGGTCCGATCGAGCTGCGCAGTCATGCCAATGGAAAGCCCGGCTCTGTAGTTCCTCTGCTCATCACCCTCGACCTCCACAAACATCGAGAACTGGCAACCTGCGTCTGGGAATCGGCGGAATTTTTCAGCCGGCACGGTCAAAGAGCCACTTATTTTGTGCCCGCAGCTTATGTGCGGATGTTTGAGTCGTTGGCTGGGACGCTGCGGCAGGTCAGGTCCCTCGGCCACAGCGTTGGCTGTCACGGTCTGAACCATACTCCGGACGAGGACCTGGGAGGCTTGCCGCCGGAGCGGGAATTCGCGCTGCTCAAGGAAGCAACCGTAATTCTCGAAGACGCGTTAGGCGAGCCCGTCACAAGTTTTCGGGCGCCATCTTATCGCATCAGCAGGCATACTCTTCCTATACTGGACGAGTTGGGCTACAAGGCTGACCTGTCGGTGACTCCGCAACATTTTCCTCTCTTCAGCTCCACGCCGTGGAGCCTCGAGCGGCTGCTGGCGCCACGCTCGCCCTACCATCCGTCGAAACAGTCCCCGTTAAGTCGAGGGGACTTAAGCTTGCTGGAAATTCCCACCAGTTGCTTGGTGATGCCTTTCGCGCAAGCTACCATCCTCGCGGTTCCCAAATTTGCCTGTAATGTCATGACCCCCCTGCTGGCCACTGAGGCCCGGCGATTCAGGCGGGCGTTCGTCCTGCAACTCCACCCGGAGAGCGTGGTCGGGAAAGACGACTGGAAGTTTCCCCCGCTTCGCTGGACCGATTTTCTTCCGTCCCGCTCGGGCGGTTTTAAGTTCCGCTACAAGTTCATTGAACGTGACGCCGCCAAGGTGCAGACACTGACGCTTCGGTTGCTGACGGGCTGCGGGCTGAAGCGGGACCTTAAACCGATCTCGGTGGACGACTATTTCGCGGGCGACTATGTTCGCGAAAACTTGGCTGAACCGGTTTCGCTAATCGAACTCTCTACCAACAAGCAAGCCTGACGGAATCGGCATGAAGAGGTCAACGTTCCACGACGGTTGGTTCGACCTCTTTGCCGCGCCCGCGCTTGCGATGGCCACCCAACATTTTCAAACTTCCGGAAAAGGACAAGCCCTCCTTCTCGACGTTGGCTGCGGAGATGGTTACCGGACATCGAAGCTGCAAAGTCCCACAATCCGGATCACAGGGATTGACAAGAACGAGGCCGCTATCAAAGTCGCGAGAACTCGCCTCCCCGCGGCTGACTTTCGTGTCTCGGAAGCAGAATCGATTCCCTTCCCTAACGACACGTTCGATCATATTTTCTCGTTCAGCAGCTTGCAGTACACCGCGCGTCCGAAGGTGTTGGCGGAGTGCGCACGCGTACTGAAGAGCGATGGCACAGCGGCTTTTGTTGAGAATCTCGAATCCAGCCCCCTAGGCCGCATTTACCGTACCCTCCACCGGACGTTGCGCTGGTCTTACCCACCCGACATGCGCCCAATCCATCATCTCAAGTGGACAGAACTCGACTTGTATCGTGAGTTTTTCGCGCACGTCAGCTACACGCCAATTCATCTAGTGACACCGGTGCTGCTCGCGGTGCCTGCGATTAAGCAGAAACTCGTTGGGACGGGACTGCAATCCCCCAAGCCTGAGCACTATGAGACGTTCAGCAAACTCGACTCTCGTGTACTTCGCCGGCTACCCTCGCTGGGTCGATGGTGCTGGCTGCTGGTTATTCTGGCAGCCTGTCCCAGCAAGAGACATTAGCTAAGGGCGAAACATCGCGGTGCGGGCATGATGATCGGGCGCGGTCAGTCGGCAGTGTGCGCCGCATCGCAGAATCCAAATGTCACTCCCATACTTGCGATTTCGCTTCCCACCCTTTAGCACGGGACAGTGCCTCGGTCCATCGTCCGCGGAGTGCTTCTGACTGCGTTCGAGGCATGCGAGGCTCGAAGCGCCTCTCTCCAAAGGGCATGGCGGCGATCACACCAGCGTCGCGCCAGAATCCGACGGCAATGCCTGCCAGGTACGCGGCCCCCAGGGCCGTGGTCTCCATGACGTCAGGTCGAACCACGGGAATTCCGAGAATGTCGGCTTGGAACTGCAGCAACGTTTCGTTGACCGCCGCCCCGCCGTCCACGCGCAACTCCGGTAATTCCGTGCCGGCATCGCGCTGCATCGCGTCCAGGAGGTCCGCGACCTGATATGCAATGCTTTCCAGCGCTGCACGAGCCAGATGTCCGGCCGTGGCTCCACGCGTAAGGCCGAAGATGGAACCTCGCGCATACTGGTCCCAGTGCGGAGCGCCCAGTCCCACGAAAGCAGGCACGAAGTAAACGCCGCCGTTATCCGGAACCGAATTGGCCAGGGCCTCGAAGTCGTTGGAATTATGGAACAGGCGCAGGCCGTCCCGCAGCCACTGCACGACTGCGCCACCAATGAACACGCTGCCCTCGAGCGCGTATTCCACCACGTCCCCAATCTTCCAGGCTACGGTGGTGACCAGGCGATTCGACGAGGGAACAGGATGAAGACCGGTATTCTGCAACATGAAGCATCCGGTTCCGTAAGTATTCTTCGTTAAGCCAGGTGAAATGCATCTCTGTCCGAAGAGCGAAGCCTGCTGATCGCCTGCGATTCCAGAGATTGCGATCGAGCCCAGGCCCAACGTTGTCGTCACCTCGCCATAAGCTTCGCTGGAAGAACGCACAGTTGGCAGTAAGGAGGCTGGAATGTCCAAGAGCCTCAGAATGTCTTCGTCCCATTGGCAAGTATGGATGTTGAAGAGCATGGTCCGCGACGCATTGCTGACGTCGGTTATGTGCAACCCGCCGCTGGTGAGCTTCCAAACCAGCCAGCTATCGACCGTGCCGAAGGCCAGGCGTCCAGCCTCGGCAAGGCGGCGTGCGTTCGCCACGTGATCGAGAATCCAGCGGACCTTGCTGGCAGAAAAATAGGAGTCGACGAGAAGGCCGGTGCGCTGCTGGATCAACGGCTCGTGGCCGTCGGCCTTGAGCTGATCGCAGAAAGCGGCGGTGCGGCGGTCCTGCCAGACGATGGCGTTGTAGACCGGCCTGCCGGTTTCGCGGTCCCATACAATTGTGGTCTCACGCTGGTTGGTGATGCCGATCGCAACGACGTCGCGCGGCCGGGCTTCGGCGCGGCTCAGGGCCTCCACGGCAACACTGATTTGTGAGGCCCAAATCTCTTCCGGGTCGTGTTCCACCCATCCTGCCTTCGGGAACATCTGTTCGAACTCGCGCTGCGCCACCGACCGGATGGCACCGTCCTTGGTCGAACAGGATCGCTCGCGAACTGGTTGTACCCTGGTCGAGCGCCAGGACGTATGCCAAGGTGACCTCCGTCTTACGAAAAATGGCTTGGAGCTATGCTGATCGAGGTAAAAAGCGGCGAATTCCGAAATCATAAATGGCGGCTCCGACCAGACCGCCCAGTAGAGGCGCGGCGATAGGAATCCACCAAACATGGCTTCCATCTGTCATTCCGTTGTTGCGAAAGCCTGCAACGACGGTGAACAGCCTCGGGCCCAGATCGCGAGCCGGGTT
This sequence comes from uncultured Acidobacteriaceae bacterium, assembly GCA_963735855.1. GTDB lineage: Bacteria > Acidobacteriota > Terriglobia > Terriglobales > Acidobacteriaceae > Bog-257. The sequence goes on along the minus strand of CAVTMW010000008.1, from coordinate 344,189 downwards.
GATGGCGTAGCCGTGCATGGCCCCGAAGCTCATGCCTATCGCGACCACAACCAGGCCGATCAACAAGGCTGCCAAGTTGCTCCCTGGTGGCATATTGCGTTCGTCGGTAATCGCGAGGATGAGCAACAGCAGCAAGGCAGTGCCAATCACCTGATCCAGGAAACCGGCTTGCGGCACGTCTGGAAACGCCGGAAAGGTTGTGAATATTCCCGCGGTCCGCTCCAGTCCCGGATCTACCCGGCGGAAAGCGGGAAGGTAGTTGCAATAAACCAGGGCCGCCGCCACAAACGCTCCAGCGGTCTGCGCCGCGGAGTAGGGCATTACTTTTCGCCACGGAAACCCGCGAAACACCGCGAGGGTCAACGTCACCGCCGGATTCAGATGTGCCCCCGAGATTCTTCCGGCAACGTAAATGCCCATGGTCACTCCGAGGCCCCACCCGATCGTAATGTTGGTGAAGCCTCCGTGGATGGTTTCGCCCGGATTCTTGGAGGGAAACAGCACCACCATGGCGACGACGCCGGTGCCAAAGAGGATAAGAACAAGAGTTCCCAAAAATTCCGCAAACAGCTCCGCCCGCAGCGAGGGTTTGCCATTCATCAGCGACCCACCTGTATCTCTTCGACCTGATTGTCCCTTTTAGTGCTCAAGAGCCCCACACTATATACCCACCACCAGTTTCCATCGCACTGTTTTTCTTTGACTGGGCAAGCGAAAGCCGAAAGGAAAAGAGAACAAGTGTGAAACGAAAGCGGTTCCGACCACACGCGGCACGGCGGAGACTCGGCAGCAACCCATACGCCCTTGCAGCAACCGCTCCCACCCAACCATAGGAAGGTTGGGTGGAGAACCCGGCAGCGCCTGGTCCGATCTTGTATCAGCGCACGACTGAGTCGTGCCGCCGGGCCGCAAAAAGGAATCGGCCTTTAGCCCCGTGTATGGCCAAACCGATCAGCCATGCCACTTCGATGGAGCACCATGCGAAGTGCTGCCATCCCATCACTTACTGGTCCGGGTTGGAGTCCAACGACGGATTGTATGAGGCCGACCATATCAAACCGCCGCCCAAAGAACACTTGGCGTTTGCGCCCGAGCTTCCGGTGAGTTGGAACCTGCCGTCGAACACAGGACATTTGCAGGTAGCGGTGGAACCGTCGGAGTTAATCTCGCAGGGCGCGGTCATACAGCCCGCGTAAGGCCCTTTCGGACAGGTGGCAACCGCCGCCGGACCTTTCTCGAGGGCCTTCAACATCGCCAAGCGAAATTCGGGTGCGAAGGTGGAGATTACGTTGGAACCGGGGATCAGGGCCCCACCGGGCAGATAATTACAAACCGGTGCGACAGTGTTGCCAGTCGGCATGCAGTTGGAACCGTCCGGACCACAAGCCTGAAGCGTCGCTTGGTAGACCGAATAATTCAGAATTGCGGTCAGCAGCGTGTAATTGGTCTTGGTCTGAACCGGGCATTGGCAGTTGGCTGAGAGGCCATCTGGAGAAAGCGTGCAGGGCAGTGGCTCGGGACCGGAATTAAAACAGTACGCGAACTGCGACGAGCACGCCAACAGTTGTGAGCCTTTAATGTTCGTGTCGCGGTAGGCCGGGCCGTAATTCGTAGTCCAGTTCTTTGAATCATCCCAAAAGGCCAGCGAGTCCGGCACAAACTGCTGCTTCCAATTCACCGGGTCATCCCAATAACCCGGGTCACGCACAGACTGCGGTTGGGAATTGAGTGATTGGGCCGCCATCGGGCTTGCCAGCCCGTAACCCAAGAGCACCAGGAGGACGAATACCGGTAACGCTTTCAGCTGTCGCTTAACAACCCTGAGCATAGTTTCTTCAAGGTGGCGCATGGAAGGCTCTCCTCATTGATTAGTGATTTGACTGGTGGCAGAAGCCAAGCTGTCGGAACTCACAAAACAAACACTTGCTTTGGGCCCCGGAGGGACCGACAGAAAGGGGCTATGACCGCCCGGATAGTTGCACAGCCTCAATTGTCCGTCAAGGGACAAAAGTGCCGATTATTGCTGTCTCGGGAAGATTAGCAGTGTTTACATAGGTGTGAGTAAGAGCGTGCTCACCCATTTGCGCTCTTGCGAACGTATGGAAAACAATCAAAGCCGTGCCTAGCGCCATGTGAGGGCGTGAAAATCTGCGCAGGTATCGTGTCCCGCCCAACCAAAGGGAGGCTGGGTGGCGTACCTAGCTAGAACGCCTCCGGCGTAGCACTCCAGCAAGGCCAACAATCCCGGAGCCGAAGAGTAAGAGGCTGCTGGGCTCAGGAGTAGGGCGGCCGCCGCTGTTAATCGTGAAGGCTTCCGAAGGAATCGTACCTAGAGCACTACTGGAGGCCTCCGACGGGCAGTTGGCTCCGCCGCCGGTCCCGCCACAGTGCACACCACTATTCTCGTCCCAGTAGACCGGGTCGCCGCTCGGAACCACCGCGTTTGACAGGTTGAGCCAGTAGGTCTTGCTTTGATCCAATTTTACATTCGTGGCCCAGACGTAGATCCGGTCGATGTCGTAGCCATACTGGTTGGTGGAAATAAACTCGTCGCTCAAGTAGGCGCCGGTGGCTGTTCCCTGGCCATACACCGTCCCGTTGTTCTCCCCCGAAGTAATGGACCAGTCCACGGAAGTCAATGTGTCGCCGGGGAATTCCCAGACGCCAAACTGCAGGAACTCAGCATAGCTGATACCGGTGAAGGTATTGCTTACGACGTAACCGAAGTTGATGGTCCACGCATCGGTCGTGCCGTTGATGGGACCGTTGTCATAACCCGGAGCCAGGTCGGCGGCGGCGGGAACCGCAGCCAGCGCCAGGCAGAGAATTGTGAGGGAAACGATACGCAGGTTCATGGGACCCTCCTTGGGGTTGGCGAAGGATCTGGCTAGCGCCTTGGAATCGCCCACATGTTACACCCATTCGCCTCCACGGGAAAGGGATGGTCCGTCACCATTTTCAAAATTTCAATCCAGAACTCGGGCTGGCGAATCCAAATTAGCCGCGTAGGTCAGCCAAAGAAGAAATAATGTGCTGGAATCCCCAATGGTCATATGTAACGATCTATTGACAACGAAAACGAAATCCCGGTTCCAATCAATTTCATCGAAAGAGGACACGCGCCAGCACTTGGCGACAGGAGCAACACTGATATGACGACTGCCAATACGCTTCCAAAAATTGTTAACGGGGTTTCGGTTGACAACCTCGTTTCGACCATCGACGCCGTCAAGGCCACCCCCGCCATCGCGAAATTCAACTTTCGCATTCGCAACCAATGGGTGGACGCTGGCCACAATACCTCCACCGTGGATACCTATACCGGCGCCGGCCAGGAGCTATCGCGGCCGCAGCCGTTTGTGCTGGAGGCAGATGAGCCCCCGGTTCTGCTCGGCCAGGACATGGCTGCCAACCCCGTCGAACATCTGCTCCACGCCCTGGCAGCCTGTTTGACGACGTCCATGGTCTATCACGCAGCCGCACGTGGAATCCACATCGAGGAGGTCGAGTCGTCCCTGGAAGGCGATATTGATCTGCACGGATTTCTGGAACTCGACAAGAGCGTGCGCAACGGATACCAGGGAATCCGGGTCAACTTCAAGATCAAAGCCGACGTGCCCGACGAGCAGTTGCAGGAGACTTGTCCAACTGGGTCCGAGACATTCCCCGGTGTTCGACTCGCTGACCAACGGCGTGCCTGTCTCGGTGAAGGCGGAGCGGCTGTAGAGCGATTCTCACGCGCTGGCGAGCCCTTTCCGTCATTCGGGGCTGGAGCGGTAGCCGTGACACTCTCCCTGTTTGCCGCGGACGTGATAGGTAAGCTGCATGGTGTCGCCCTCGACCGGGCCGCGGAAGGTCAAAACCGTTCTGGTCTTGGTGCGAAACACGATGTGGCGTCCGTTCACGGTGCCCTGCAGCCCGCCTGACTGGTCTGGTCCTTTGAAGTGGCCGGTGATGTCGCCGCCATTCTGCTTCAAGTCGACGGTTTTCGTGTCGAGTTGGCCATCCCAGTTACGGCAGGACAGCGTCCATGTTCCCACGACGTTGACGGGTTGAGCGCTGGGCAACGGTTCCTGGGCGTTCGTGATGAGCCCACCAATCAACACCAGAGCGGCGAAGGGCAGTAGCAGAAATCGAGTGATTCTTCTTCTCATAAGCGCTCACGACAAGCCGGGGTACAGATTGATTTCCATCACAGTGGATTATTTCCCCGCTACTGCTAGCTATTCCACGATGGCACCTGTTTCACCATGTCCCACACCATCTGGTCGATCGCCGCGCTGATCTGATCTACAGGCTGGGTGCGAGTATTGGTCACCGCGCCCCAGCACATCCCCGTCGAGGTGCGCACCATAATGCTTGTCGATCCGGGAAGACTCCCACCGTGCCACCAGTTTCCTTTGCCATTGTCCCGCACCATCCACCCCCGCGCATACTTCGCCGGCGAAGATGGCGGATAGGCTCGGCTCGGGGTGGTCATGGTTCGGATGGTGTCGGGCTTGAGAATGCTGGGAACGGCTGCCGATCCGCCGACGTGAGCCAGGAAGCGCGCGAGATCGGAAGGCGTAGCGATCCGCGAGACTTAATAGCCGCCGTGCGAGTCCATCCGCGTGACTTCATATCGTAGATTCTCCGCCAAACTGCCCGACATACGACAACCTCGTCCGGCGCGCGCCCGAAGATTTCTGTACCTTGCGAACACGCCGAGATCTGCAGTAGCTGACGCCGCACGGAGTTGCGCCCAGCTCGCTGCCTGCTGCACATAATCCTTGTAACTGCCGCTGCCCGCCGTGGCGGCGGTAATTGCTCTTCTCGATCACTCGCCCCGCATCGCTAGCCGAAGTTGGAGTATGGCCCAGTGCGCACCATCGCCGAGGATACACAAACGCTGGTCCTAGCCCGATTCTCCAGGTCCAGGAGACTCAGCTTCGCCTGGTCCGCACGACTTGAACCGGAACCTTGGAGTTCGGGAATGCGCTTGCCGTGGCCAGCCTCCCGACGCCCTACAGCATCGGTGGTCAACCTGGTGCACATCGGTGACGAACTGCTTGTATGGCGGCTTACTGTAGTCGTCGCCCAGGATCGCACCAGCGCCGAATACCTTGTCCGTGAGCTTGACCTGGCCTTGCTCCACCAGCGTGAAGATCGCCACTGAAGTGATGGGCTTGGTGGCGCTGGCGATGCGGAAGAGACTCTGCTCGGTGCACTGCTGATGGTCTTGACGGCTCGCTGTGCCAAACGGCCGCTCGAAGACGAACCGCCCATCCCTCACGATTGCTACGGAAAGCGCTGGGGCAAAAAATTGCTCCATGAACTTCTTCCCGATGTTTGCCATGGCGACGTGTTGCTCGCCGGTGGGCAATTCCCGCTCGCTGCGCGCACTCTGATTGTCTCGCCTCGCGCGCTAAACGGCCGTGGAGCAACCGCCGCTCTCCTCGTGATTGCTTATGAAATGGCGGGGGCAAAAAATTCTGTTGTGTTCAGCGCGTTGTTTTCCGATGGGCCAGCGGCGCTCGCCCCGCGGCGCAAACCGCTCCGGCATCGGAGAGGAAAGAAGTTCAGGCAGGAATGACGCGAGTGCCAACGAAGTCGCGCGCAGCGCAAGCAGATCATGGCGGAGAACATGACCCTCACCGCCGACGAGGCCACCCAGTTCTGGCCTATTTTTGACCAGTACCGGCGGGAAGCCATCAAACCCAATGACGAACGGTGGGCGGTGATTAAGGACTATGCCGCGAACTACAACACCATGACCGATGCGCAGGCGCAGGATTACATGAAGAGATCGACGGCGGTTGACCAGCCGCTCCTGCGTTGCTCATGAAGTACGTTCCGATATTTCAGAAGTCATCTCGGCGAAGAAGACTGCCTTGAGGTACCAGATCGATCGCCGTATCGACCTGCTGATCAATCTGCAGTTGTCCGCGCAGATTCCCATGGTCAATACCAGCAAGTAGGCTGCATCGAGATAGTTGCCCGGGCGCGCCCACATATTCGCGCCTTTTGCGGAACCCGAGGAAAATCTTACTGCTCAATGAGGGCTTCGGGCGCGTGGGCCAACCTTTCCGCTCGATTCCAGGCTATACAGTACCTTATCGGGAGTGCCCCGACCTGCGTCGCCTCCTTTGGTGTGATGGGCGACAAGCCCAGCCGCTTGCGGCACTCCTCCAGGATAGATTCCGTACGGGTTGCACCCACGCGGCTCACGCCGAGGTCGCGCACTGCCAGCAGCGTATCCAGATCGCGAATGCCCCCAGCCGCTTTGACCTGCACCCTTTCGGGAGAATGTTTGCGCATCAATTCGAGATCGGGCAGTGTTGCCCCCGTGGGCGCGTAGCCGGTCGAAGTTTTCACCCAATCGGCTCCGAGCTCGCCGCAAATCTCGCATAGGCGAATCTTTGCCGCATCGTCCAGATAGGCATTTTCAAAGATCACTTTAATCTTCGCTTCGGCAGCGTGCACGATCTGAGTCAAGGCCAAAAGTTCATCGCGTACATATTGCCAATCTCCGCTGCGTGCCTTGCTGATGTTGATGACAACATCGAGTTCCTGACCACCATCCTGGAGCGCCCGCTGCGCCTCGGCGACCTTGATGGCGGTGGTGTGGCCGCCATGCGGAAAGCCAATGGTGGTGCTGGCGTGTACGGTGCTTCCGGCCAGTATCTCAGCGCAACGCGCGAGGGCATAGGGCATGATGCACACGCTGGCGACGTTGTAGCGCAGCGCCAGCGCGCAACCCTCTTCCAACTCGCGGGTGGTGAGCGTGGGGCTGAGCAGCGAGTGGTCGATCATCTTGGCGATGGCTTGATAATCAAAAGCTATCCGACATGGTTGATTCTCTCCTCAGGCTGAAACCTGCAGCCGGATGCCCACGCATTTGCCCGTTGTCGCGGGGCAAACTGGGATCCAGGCAATACAACGTTCGTGCACTTGCCCGGCCGATTTCCGAAGACTAACCTTGCTCATTGCTCCACACTACGCGGTTTCAGAGCACCTCAGCGTCAACGAAACGAGAACGCTATGCTAATGCAAATTCGCCAGGACCTGACTCCTTTAGCAGTTGTGATTTTGGGCGGTGCAATGTTGGTCGTGATCACGACCTTTCACGGCTTCGGCCTGGACCTTATTGTCGCCCGATATAAGAGGAGGGCGGCAAAGCTGCGGAACGAAAACTGGCACCCTCGCCTCGCCGTATTGGTTTTTTCGGCGACAATTTTCCTCATGCTTCTGCTTCACCTGGTCGAAATCTGCATCTGGGGCTTGGTGCTGCGCGGGGGCGGCCTGGTTCACAGTCTTCATGAGGCGGTCTATTTCAGCGCCAATACTTACACCACTTTGGGCATGGGATCCATGGTGCTGCCCTATAACTGGCACGAACTGGGCCCGATCATCGCCATAGCCGGCCTTTTTACCTTCGCCTGGACGACAAGCGAAATGTTCAACATTGTCGGGGAGCAGCACGTCTTGGTGGCGGACTTGTCGGCCAAACGCCAAAACGGCGGTTAAGCGAACGACCGCCGGACTTGGCCGGCGATTGCTGCCATACCCAGCCTTGTCGCCGATTAGAAGCCGACATCAAACCTGCGCTGCCGCAGCAACCTCAACACAACGAATTGCGGAACGTCGCGGGCGGTTAGGGCCAGGGGGCAGAAGGAAGGGCGGCAGGATTGCCCTCTCAGGCGCCTGCAGCTCAGCCATGAGGAGCGCGGTGTCCCCTTCTGGAAGCCGGGCATAGGGCGCCTTTGCCAAGAGGCGGTTCGCCCTGATGACCCAGCGCGCATCGCCGGTCAACTGGTGAAGCCTGAGCAGGGCAAACCCGCGCCAGAGCGGCTTGCTCGGGAGCCTTGCGGCGAGCGCACGCGCTCTGAATTGATCGTCGGCGAAAACGTCATGCGCCAGCGACCAAAGCCACACGTCCGAGGCTTGGGTCTCCCTCATCGCTTCAAGGCGCGCTGGCAAATCAGCGCGCATGCGGATAGCGCCCGTCTTTTCGAGCGCTAGTTCCAGATAAGCCAGCAACGGTTCTGCAACACATGGACGAGATTCGCGCGACGAAGTCGCCAACGCGAGTCGATCAAGGCGCTGCGCAGCCCAGCCGGCAAGCGCTGCAGTATCGGCAGTGCGAAAGGTGGCGCCGTCAAGGATGCTCACCGCTGCCAGGATCGCCGCAGCCGCCTGTGGCCCATCCGGTAGCTGCTCGGCAGCCGCCAGAAACCCGGTGATGGCCTTGCCTTCCGTCCGGCTATCCGAGCGCGCCCTGGCCACTTGCGCGGCGACCGCCTGTGCAGCCCAGCTCGGTCCGGCCCGGCCGGCGATGATGTCGGCGGCCGCCAGCAGTTCGGCATCCTCCATCGCCAAGGCGGCGCGCAGGCCAAACCAGGCATAGTCGAGCGGGAACTCGGCCGTTGGCGGCAGCAGGTTCCGCACCGCCTCGACGGCGGCATCGAATGCACACTGGGCGGCGCCGGGCCAGCGCAGCGGCACGTCCGGCGACATGTTGACCGAAGCAAAGGCGTGCGCCAGGGCCGCAACATCGGGAAAGCGCTGCCTCGGATGTCTTGCCAGCCCTCGCGCGACCACCGCTTCGACCTCAGGCCACGACGCGATACCGCGCGCTGCGAATGGCAGAGGCGGTCGCTGGACAATGCGACGCAGCATCTCATCCTGAACAGCGGGCGATTCGATCGGGTGCAGCCCGGTCAGCAGCAGATAGGCAAGAACTGCTATTGCATATTGTTCCGATTCTGGGGTGGCCGCCGGCGGCAACTGGCCGGCCAGCACCGCGCTGGCCATCAAGGGATCGTGGAACTGTGGAATGCCGGCGCGCGCCGGATCGACTGCCATGGCAGCGGTGTCAATCGGTCGTGCAGCGCCAAAATCAAGAATGACGATACCGCCGTCATCGCGCACCAGGCAATTTCCGGGATGAATATCGCCGTGGAGTATGCCCTTTTGGTGAAGCCGGCCGTAGGCGTGGAGCATTCCGCTTACGAGGGCATGCAGTCGGTGCCGGTCGCGCGCAGCGCGCGCCTGTTGCGCGGCGACGGCAATGGACACTCCATCGCACCATTCCATGGCGACATAGGTTCGTCCGCGCTCGGTCCCATGGTCCAGCAGCCTGGGGCTGTCGATACCCCCGAGCCGCTCAAGAACACGGGCTTCATTCTCGAGCATGGCCACGATGACCGGGCGATCGTCCCGACTGATCTTTAACGCCGCCAACACACCGCTTCGCCCGCGTGCCCGATAGACTTCTGAATCCTCCAGCGAGCGGACGAGCGCATCGATCTCGAAGCCGGCAAATTCCTGCCCGGCGCCGAAGCTGGCCACCGGCGCTGTAGCATCCGGGGACGCCTCGGGGACAAGGATGCGCGCCTCGACGAGGTTGGCCAGGGCATCGAACGCCAGGTCGAGCATGGCGAAGGGATCCTGGTCGTGGCTGCGGGCGAACCGCAGGACCGCATCCGTGAGCAGGCTCGGCGTGCGAAACTCGCCGAGCAGGTCGGCGAGCGGCTTTGGGACCAGCCGGGTGTTAACGCGGAATCCCGGGCGCGTGATGACCGATTGGCCGTCCTCAACCGGTCCGATCTTCGCACGCAGCCGCGCCGAGAGTTCGGATACCGGCAGGAACTTCGCGTCGGGCGGCAGGACAAACAGCGTCGACGAGAGATTGGAATTCGCCTCGGTCACGACGGGCTCGCAGAGCGAAAGAAGTCAGCGGTCGGCAGCCAGAGATCAGGATCGACGCCGGCCAACCGTAGGTCTGCAAGGGCGGCGGCCACAAGGTCAACACCTCGCGTGCCGCGCTGCGCGGTGAGGCTGGCCGCCAGCTTCTTTGTTACCCATGAACGCCAGCTTGCCGCCCCATCGCCGTCCGGCGGCGGATCGACGCCGCACGACAGCAGCCCGTTGCCGCCCACCTCGGCGGTGAAGGGCACGCCCTGCGCCGGGCATCCGCGAAGCGACCGGCCCAGAACATCTGCGGCCTCCTGCATGTGCGCGCGGTCCTCAAAATAGGCGACGATCTTGTCGGGCCGAAGCAGCCCTTCGATGCCGCGCCCAACCTTGAATGACCGCACATCGGATTGCACCAACGCCTCGGCAATGCGTGGAAAGCAGTCCACCAGCGCTTCGGGTCTCGGGCTCACGTAGAGTTTGCAGGCCGCTACAATCTGCGCCCGTGCGGGCGTGCGGGCGAAGGAATACCAGCCTTCAAGGCAGGTCACCTCATAGGCCGTTTCCAGCAGCCGACGGGTGCTGCTGCCTACGGTCAAGCTCAGGACGGCCATTGGATCGTCATCCGCACCGAAGTCGCGTTCGAATGCCGGTCCGCGCGGCAAAGTGCCGAACCGGTAGAGCCAATGCGCAACAACTGCAGGTTCCGTCCAAGACGCGCTGGCCGCCAGGCGGACGGCGGCCAGCGATAGCTGTGCTATGCGTGCGTTCACACCAATGGCGGGGGCGCTACTGCCCCACTGCTCCCGCCTGCTGCGGCAAGTTTTTCAGCGCTCCTTCCAGATGCGTGCGGACATCCGCAACCTCTGCACCGCGAGGTGCCAGTGCGGCGGCGGCCTTGTCGACGTACGCAACCGCCTGCGCCAGCTGCTGCTTCAGCCGTGGCAGTTCGGTCACCCGGTGCACCGCGAGACCGACATCGACGATCGGCGTGATCGTAGGCGGGATCGTTTCCAGCGACGTACCTCCGCAGTCTGGATTGGGATACCCGACGGACCCACCGAGGGCGGCGAAGGCCGCGCTGGCCACGACCGCCGAGCCGATCTGTTGAATGGCCGTGCGGATCGCGGCGCTGCCGCCGGTGTCGCCTGCCACAAACGCGCGCCCCACCTCTTCGAACCTCCCCGCCTTGACCGCCTCAGCAATCGTCCCCCGAACCGCCTCAATAAGACCGAGGTTCGCAATCAGGCTGGCGATCGGCGAAATCGGCGACGGCGGGGGTGGGCCATCGTCTGCAGGTAGCCAGGTACCGCCGCGACTTCCCGCCCCTATGCTAACTACCACATCCTTGATCAGAAAATCCTTACGGGCAAATGTTTTCGACATCGTAATCCTCGTTTCTGAGTCGTACTCTTGTGGTATTGAAACCCTGAGGCCGCGATTAGACCACCGCTGGCAGCGGGGTGTCCAATCAATTGTGATCAGTCGCGGGAAATACTCTCGGACCCTCGAATCGCCGCCAGCACCTCCAACGGGCACCAGGCAACTTTTTCTCGTCGCGGCAGTCTTAGAGTAAGGGAGCACTAACGCGCTAGCGCAGGGCTGTTTGCGATCCATCAAATGTGTGGCGACACAGCTATCATCTCCGTGGTCTGGACGATGCACTTCGGATTACCTAGTCTTCCTGCGGCTCTGCGGAGAAACTAGCACGACGAAGTGGCGCTTCGCGGAACCCACAGCAGGGCTGCCTCCGGCCAGAGGCGGCCCTCATTTCTGTTTGGAAGATGCGGCCCGTAATGCCTCACCCCTTCGGCTATCCTCGGAGCAGACCCCGTGCGGAGGTCGCCGTTGGCGACCGGAGTCAGAGCTTGCGCTGAGGCTGCCGAAGTGTGGGAGGTCAAGCCTGAATGATTCTTACCTCTCCTTCGCTGGCGCCACGAATTTCGCTCCTGCCTCTGGCGACTTCAAGTCCTTCAGCAACCGCTCGAACCCTTTCTGATACGAATCGTGGTCCTTCCAGTTTGCAAAATCCGGGATGAAGTACTCGCGTATCTCGCGGGCTGAGTCCTTGCCGGTATCGCCGTCGAAGCACTCCCAATCGCGCAGCGTCTCAAACTCCACCAGCCGGACCGGAAACAGCACCCGCTTGCCTTCCTTCAACTCGCGTTTGCGGGCCTTGGCAATTTCCGTCTTCACCCACTCGCTGTTCATGCTGTGCTCCGACAAGATCAGGAGCAGCTTGTCATGCAGGCGGATGGCCGCGTCGATCTGCTCGTGGAGCTTCTCGCCGGCCTTAACATCGTGAGGCGCAAACCAGCAGCGCACGCCTTTGTTCTGCAAGCCTTCGTACAGACGGTCGGCAAACTCCTGGTCCTTGCTCGAATAGCTGATGAAGCAGGAGTAGAACTCAATCGGGCGGCCGACCAAGGAGCCGATGTAGGCGATGAACTCGTCGGGAAGGCCCGCGCCGCGCAGGAAGACCTCGGGGATTTTGCCTTGGGAGCGAATCCCAGCAGCCAGAGAATCAGCAGAATTACGATAATTGTCCAGAGCATCGGCCTGTCACCGCGCCAGAATGGCGCAAGCAGTAGGAAGCAGGATTCGGGCTGGAAAGTTGTATGGGAAGGCGAACTCAGCCCGCGGTGCTTGTCGCCTTTCGCTAGTCGCTATTCGCTTTTCGCTCAGGAAAGAGTCCGCAAAACAATCCTACCCACGGACCAAGACTGACTAACACGGATTCATTCGTGGCGTGAGCTGCTAATTGCCAAATAACGCCAAGTGCTAGGCCCAGAACATGCGTCCTCATGCGTGCCAATCCGTGGTTCAAGAATGCAACCACGGATCAAGGCGGATGAACACAGATCGGACTCTAAAGTACTGGCTAATTGCTAGAAGCTATCTCATAAATCGCACCGTATCAGGGCACGTCTTCAGACGTGCCGCAGCGGGGTGAGGAATGACTTGGGGCTTCAGAGACTGTGTCACAACCCACCCTCACACCGATTAACACGGCCGGTCATGCTGTTTCGGAACCGGAGTTGCGACGTTTTTCTTGTGTTCCGCAGATGGCGGCGTTGCTGTCCTGGGCGCACCTCAATGCAGCAAACGATGGCCGCGCGTCAGGTTGTAGCTGCATGGCGGCCAGCAGCAGCTTCTGTGCTCACCCCCGCCAGTCCCACGCGCAGGAACTGCCGCATCCCTCGCTGTTCTTTCAGCACTCCGATCACCGGTTCCACCAGAGCTTTGCGATGCAGAAGTCAGGTTCGCCGCGGCCTTCTCGACTGCGCGAACTTGCGGCGCATGCGCCGCGTCGCCCGATGACGCGGAGGCCGATTTTCCTTCCCGCGTTTCCCCAGGTTCAGTTCCCGCGCCAGATTCGAATCCGGCACATATCCAGCGATGCCTTGCTGCCTCGAGCCGCATCCAGATTATCCGCGCTATAAAATCCGCTGTCGGCCAGCACTTGCTGCGGCCGGCGCTGGGCGCATTGCCGTTCCACCGTCAGGCTCTATCATGGGCAACAACGAAGCATTGTCGGTGGCGTTCTGCGTCACCCGCACGGCCACGATGAAGTGATCTTCGCTGACCGCGATTTCGCCGCTGCTCAAACTCCAAACCATATCTTTCGCCCCGCTCGCGCAAAGAGCGGCGTCAGGATCGGTCAGCGACCTCTCGAGCTTGGCCTCGCCGCCAGGCTCGCGCCTCATAGCGCGCCGCAGCCGCTCCGCCGTCTCCGCTCTTCACTTCCAAGCCCGGCTCCTGCGTCCGAGATCTTCCGTTTCCATCTCTCGCCGCCACTGTCGCACCTGCCGCGCATCCTGCTGGCGCAAGCGGTCCGGCGAGGCGTTGGCCTTGATGCGCTTGTCGAAATCAATCGCCACTCGTCCCAGCCCCGCGCCATACCGGCCTGCCCGCGCCCACCCCAGCACCTGGGTAAACAACTGCTCGATGGCTTCGCCATGCCGCCGCAAAACATCGCACTCGAGCGTCTTGTGGTCCGGTCGCAGCCCGCCCGCCAGAAAAACGAAATCCCAAATCTTCCTGCACCCGCCGCTCCAGCTTGCGCGTCGAGCGCACATTCACCGCAAACCCGTACAGCCACAGCTTCAGCATCAGGCGCGGGTTGTACGCCTTCTGCCGCCTCTTCGCTATAGGCCTCGTCAAAGCGGATCAGATCCATGGCCTCGATCAGTTCGTGGATCAGAAAGCCGCAGATGGCCGGGCGGCAACTCGTCGCGCACATGACGCGGCAACAACTCCGGGCTTGTTCGGGCGTATAGGCGAAGTAGTTTGGCGATGATTCTTTCTTCGCCTATTTTTTCCTTCACCGCAAAGTGCTAAGTTGTGACACAGTCTCCTAGCCTCTGACCTCCGGGTTCCTGGCAGGGTCTTAAGAGACCGCTGTCACAACCCACCCTCACACCGATTAACACGGCCGGTCATGCTGTTTCGGAACCGGAGTTGCGACGTTTTTCTTGTGTTCCGCAGAGGCGGCGTTGCTGTCCTGGGCGCACCTCAATGCAGCAAACGATGGCCGCGCGTCAGGTTGTAGCTGATGGCGGCCAGCAGCAGTTCTGTGCTCACCCCCGCCAGTCCCACGCGCAGGAACTGCCGCATCCCTCGCTGTTCTTTCAGGACTCCGATCACCGGTTCCACCAGGGCTTTGCGATGCAAGTAGGTTCGCCGGCCTTCTCCGACTGCGCAACTTGCGGCGCATGCGCCGCGTCGCCCGATGACGCGGAGGCCGATTTTCCTTCCCGCGTTTCCCCAGGTTCAGTTCCCGCGCCAGATTCGAATCCGGCACATATCCAGCGATGCCTTGTGCCTCGAGTGCATCCAGATTATCCCCGCTATAAAATCCGCTGTCGGCCAGCACTTGCTGCGGCCGGGCGCGGCATTGCCGTTCCACCTCAGCTATCATGGGCAACAACGAAGCATTGTCGGTGGCGTTCTGCGTCACCCGCACGGCCACGATGAAGTGATCTTCGCTGACCGCGATTTCGCCGCTGTAACCCAAACGAAATCTTCCGCCCCGCTCGCGCAAAAAGCGGGCGTCAGGATCGGTCAGCGACTCTTTGCGCTTGGCCTCGCCGCCAGGCTCGCGCCTCATAGCGCGCCGCAGCCGCTCCGCCGTCTCCGCTTTCACTTCCAAGCCCGGCTCCTGGTCCGGATCTTCCGTTTCCATCTCTCGCCGCCACTGTCGCACCTGCCGCGCATCCTGCTGGCGCAAGCGGTCCGGCGAGGCGTTGGCCTTGATGCGCGTCGAATCAATCGCCACTCGTCCCAGCCCCGCCATACCGGCCTGCCGCGCCCACCCCAGCACCTGGGTAAACAACTGCTCGATGGCTTCGCCATGCCGCCGCAAAAACTCACTCAGCGTCTTGTGGTCCGGTCGCAGCCCGCCCGCCAGAAAACGAAATCCCAAATCTTCCTGCACCCGCCGCTCCAGCTTGCGCGTCGAGCGCACATTCACCGCAAACCCGTACAGCCACAGCTTCAGCATCAGGCGCGGGTTGTACGCCTTCTGCCCCTCTTCGCTATAGGCCTCGTCAAAGCGGATCAAATCCATGGCCTCGATCAGCTCGTGGATCAGAAAGCACAGATGGCCGGGCGGCAACTCGTCGCGCACATGACGCGGCAACAACTCGGCTTGTTCGGGCGTATAGGCGAAGTAGTTTGGCATGATTCTTTCTTCGCCTATTTTTTCCTTCACCGCAAGTGCTAAGTTGTGACACAGTCTCTTCAGCCCCTGACCCGGGTTCTGGCAGGGGCTAAGAGACTGTGTCGCAACCACGAATTCAATTTGGCGGTGGGACAGACGATCAAAACTTGCTCGAACCAGCCGCAGAGCGGCGCAATGATGTTAGGGTGGGCGTAAGCCCACGCTGCGAGTGGGAAAAAATGTGAGCCGCAGAGCGGCGGCACCGGTTGCGACACAGTCTCTAAAGCCCTGGCTTTGTTGCACGTCGTTCGGCACGACTCGAAGTCGTGCCCTGATACAACACAAGACGATTTATGAGATGAGCCTCTAGTTGCTAATTGCCAACTGCTGCCTATATCACATGCAGGCATAAGCGCATTTTCTGCGCCATGTCCTGCACCAATTGCAGTTTGGCGGCAACCTCGGCTGGGACCGCGGGATGCCGCAACGCCAGCTCGGAAGTCAACAGGATGCCGGTGACCTCGCCGCGCAACTGGTTGCGCAGATCGCGCTCCACCGTTCGCAGCGCCACCCGTTTCTCTTTCTCGCCGCGCCGCAGCGCCACCTGGGCCTCGCGCACCACCCGTTCGCTGCCATGCAGGGACAGATTCACATAGATAGGCATGGCGGTGCCGGAGTGGTTCAACAACGTGTCGAGGGCGCGAAAGTCGGACTCCAGCAACGACTGGTCGATGGCCAGCGCCTCGTATTCGGCGTTTCGTAACCGCAGGGCAGCCTGTGGGACCGAGCCGGCCACCTGCGTCTTATGGCTTGTGCCCTGTTCCAGCGCGGCGGCGTACTCCGGGGCGCGGGAAGATGCCGTAACCAACAGAATCATGATTTTCCTCCCTGCCGCGCGCGGGCACACCTCCAGCGTGCCGCCCGGGTGCGGCTGCTCTGCGAATCGTAATCACAGCGGCTCGGCGGTCAGGCCGAGCCGTATTCTTTCAGTTTGCGATACAGCGTGGTTTTTCCAATGCCGAGACGGCGGGCAGCCTGCAGCTTATCTCCCTTCAGCAGTTCGATGGCATGCAGGATGGCTTGTTTCTCGACCTGGTCGAGCGGGGTAATGGCCTCCGGATTGGAACTCTGGACGTCCGGCTTGGGAAACGCCTGGAAGTTGCGCAATGCCGTCGGCAGGTCGGCGACGTGGATGGTGGAGAACGAACAGGTCGTGCAGGCGCGCTCCAGGCAGTTTTCCAGTTCGCGCACGTTGCCCGGCCAGTCATAGGTCAGCATCAGTGCCAGGGCGTCGTCTCCCAAAGTGTGCTGTATCTGGGTCGCGGCATTGATCCGTTCCAGCACGTTGCCAATCAGCAGTGGAATGTCCTGCTTTCGTTCGCGCAACGGCGGGATGCGCAAGGCGAGCACATTGAGACGGAAGTAAAGATCGCGGCGGAAGCTGCCTTGCTGCACGGCGGCTTCGAGATCGCGATTGGTGGCGGCCAGGATGCGAACGTTAATCGGTATCGCGCGCGTGCCGCCTACCGGCCGGATCTCCTTCTCCTGAATGGCGCGCAGCAGCTTGGCCTGCAGGTCCACCGGCAGCTCGCCCACTTCATCCAGAAAGATGGTGCCGCCCTCAGCGGTGGCCATCAGGCCGTCTTTGGCCCGCACCGCGCCGGTGAACGCGCCGCGCACGTAGCCGAACAGCTCGCTTTCGATCAGGCTGGGCACCAGCGACCCGCAGTCCACGGGGATGAAGGGCTTGTCGCGATAGGGCCCGTAATGGTGGATGGAACGCGCCACCAGTTCCTTGCCGGTGCCGCTCTCTCCCAGGATGAGTACGGGATGGGTGCTGTGCGCGGCCTTGGCGATAATGCGATACAGCTTTTCCATCTCCGGGGCGTGACCGACCAGCGAGCCAAACCCGTGCTTGGACTTCAACTGCTCGCGCAGCAGCCGGTTCTCGCTGGTGAGCTTCAGGTGCGAGGTCACGCGCTCCAGCACCAGGCGCAGTTCGTCGAAGTTGAAGGGCTTGGTGATGTAGTCGTAGGCCCCCAATTTCATCGCCTGCACGGCCGATTGCACGGTGGCGAAACCGGTCATCACAATGACCAGGGTTTCGGGACGCAGCCGTCTGATCTCGCGCAACACGTCCAGGCCGCTCGATCCCGGCAGCCGCAGGTCAAGCAGCACGACGTCCACCGGAATGGTATCGAGGGCGTGAAAGGCATGCTCGGGGGAGTCCGCGACCCGGGTGTTGAAGCCCAGCGATTGGCCCACCTCGCGGCAGGATTCGCGCATAGAACGCTCGTCGTCGACAATCAACAGGTTTAGTAAGTTGGTTTCGTGGGTTTCAGAGGTTGGCTCGGTCACTGCAATTGCATCTGCGGTAAGCACGTGGCGCATCCCTTCTCCAGCGGCGCAGCCCCAAGGCGGCACCGGTTTCACTTGGGGTTCAATCCTCATGGTTATCGTTCCTCTTTCGGGAAAAAGGCGCTAGTGCAGAGGTCACATGACCGTGTGAGTTCCTTTTCGGGAGAAAACCAGCAACCAGGGGCCGACGGCGACCGCATCAACGCCGGCAGTTTTTCCCGCCCTTCGGCGGTCACCTCCGGTCCCTGCGCCGTCACCACGGCCATGGTTCCGTGCAAAGAGGGAACCTCCTGGCATGACTTATGGCTTGCTTCCTCCGTCCTCTCAAACTGGCCAAGCAGGCGCTGAAGCAGTGCGCTGCTGCGCTGGGCCTGGCGTTCGATCTCGCGCACCGGACGCTTCAGCCGGCTATAAGGAGGCAGCCTCCATTCCATCACCTGGGCGTTCATCAGTACCGCTGTGATGGTATTCGCCAATTCATGGAGCGTGTCTGCACAACGGTTGCGATTCGCGCTCGAAGATGGGTCTGTTCCGGCGCTTCGCTGCTCGGTCTCGCCGCTGGCCGGCGTGATCGCCGCAATAGGTCCTGAGGGGAGAAAATCTGGGGCAAGAACCTCATCGTCGTGTCCCTGCGCCACTTTCACCTCCATCCGATCGTCGATGGGAATGTGCGTATTCATCTCGCCGGTCCGCTGTTTCTCCGATTCCGAACAGCTTGATAAGAGCACGGTGGCTGCCAAATCTCTCATGCCGCCGAAGTCCTTGCTGGCAGAGCACTTCCGCAAATTCACTTCTCAGACTTACGAAGGACGTTTCCAGTCTCAGTTCCAAGTTGGAACCGCAACAAAGCCTGATCGGGCGCAAAGCGGCACCAGATCAGGGTTCCGGCGATTTCCGTTTGTGGGACAGAAAGAGCAGCATGGTGCTGGATTGGGAAGGATTGCCGCGGTTCTGGTCCGCTATTCGCTTTTCGCATTTCGCTGTTCGCTCAAAGACGACATAGATAACTGGCGAGGAGAATTGTCGAGTTACCCTGCAGAAACTCCAGGTTGATGTTCGGAATAGCGCTAGGTAGGGCCGGGTTGAACCCCGCTCTTGGCACGCAGCGTTAACGCGCCGCTCTGCCCAGTCCAGAGGAAAGAGATGCCCGGCCACGCCCCCAAAAAGAAAACCGGGAAGATCAGGCGATCTCCCCGGACGCTAACTTCTCTCAACCCGCGAACAGCGAAGGGCGAAAGAGCGGACTTCCCTACTGCTGATTTGACGACGAACTACCCCCGGCGGCACGCGCGGACTCCGAAGAAGCGACCCCGCCTTGCTCCAGCAGCAGCCCGTTGTGCGCCGATGCCCCCAGCAGACGCCCCTGGAAGTTCATGGCCGAGCGAATGGCAACTCTGGCCTCCGAGGTAAGTTGCCAGGTCTGTCCCCCATCCTTGCTTTCAAACACACCATGGGTGTGCAGCGCGGTCGCCAGCAGGCGCTGTCCGGCGGCGTCATAGTGCACCGCCAGCACATCGTTCTTGGGCAGGCCTTTCGAGATGTAATGCCAGCTCTGACCGCCGTCGGTGGAGCGCATCGCACCCTCGCGGCTTCCCAGCCACAGCACCGAACCGGGGGCCATGGTCAAGTTGTAAACGCCGTTTACGTACGGTGGCAGCGCCACCGCAGTCCAGGTCCTGCCATCGTCCCGTGAAATATAGGCGCCTTTCGGACCCGCCAGCGTCACGGTACCGTCCTCGTAGCTGTTTACCGCACTGAAGTTGCTCTCGCCCTGGATCGGCTGACCGTACCACTTCAGTCCCTGGTCCACGCTGATGAACAGGCCTTCGTCGGTAGCCGCAAACCAGGCCTTCTCTCCCATCTGCAGCGAGCGTACGCGCGGCGCGGTGTCGATCGGCAATCACCGGCTCGGGCGGGACCTTCGGCTTGGCCGCAGCCTTGCGCTTCGCGGCGGAGCTGCGGTTTTAGAAGATTTCGACTTGGTGACCACCGGTTCAGGCTCCGGGGCCGCGGGCTTGGGCTGCCACTCCGGCACCGGCCCCCAAATCATCTTCGCCGGCTGCCATGAGGCGCTTAACGACGCCAAAGAGAAGATGCCGTGATTGGTGCCCGCGAACAGCGCGCCGCTCTCCGGACTGTTGCAGGCTCAGAATGTCGCGCTCGTCCAGGCCGCGATTGGATTGCCGCCAGCTCTTGCCCGCATCGTCGGAGATGAAGACGCCTCCCATGTCCTTATCGTTCAGCACGCCGACGTAAAGCCGACTGGGATCCTTGTGGTCCACCATGACCGCGCCCACCACGCGATGGGAGAATCCGCGGTTCGACGTGGTGTAGTGCGCGAAACCGTCGTTGCTGGCCAGAACTCCGCGCAGGTCGGTCGCCACCAGCACGCGATCGGGATCGCGCGGATCGATCAGCACATCGTTGACGATCACGTCAGGCGCCGTCACCAGCGACCACCTGGCGCCGCCGTCCACCGTCTTCCACAGTCCTCCGGTGGTGCCGGCGTAGACGATCGAAGGACGCTGCGGATCCTGTTTCAACACCCGGGTGCGGATTGCAGAATGCGGCAGTCCCTGCACCCGGTGAAACAGTTCCGCCCCGTTGTCGCTCTTGTAAATGCCAGAGCAGGCGCTGGCGTAAACCCGCGAGGGCACCTTGGGATCGATGATGATGCTGAACACGTCGGAGTCGTCAAGGATGCCATCTTTGAGATTGTGCCAGGTGGCGCCGCCGTTGGTGGTCTTCCACGGCAGGTGCCGCGTGCCGGCGTACATGACGTCGGGATTCTGCGGATCGATGGCGACGGAGACGAAGTTCTTCAGCGAGGAATGGTTCTCGATGGACGTCGGGATTTTCCGGCGAAATGCGCTCCCACGTCGCACCGCCATCGCGGGAGCGGAACACGCCATCCAGCGCGCCGATCACCAGCATGTTGTGGTCGCTGGGCGCCATGGCCAGGGCGCGAATGGACTTGCCATGCACCCCCATCAGCTCCCGCCAGGTGCGGCCGCCGTCATCGGAGCGGAAGACTCCGCCATCGTTGTCGTCGAACAGGCCCCATGCCGCGGCATAAATCGTCGCCGGGTTGGTGGGGTCAAAGACGACGTGGTCGAAGACGTAATCGTCCCCAGGGCCGAGGTGGGCGAACAGCGACCACGAACTTCCCCCGTCCTGGGAAACGAACAACTGTCCCGCGCTGGTGCCCAGGATGATGCGATTGGGATCGCTGGGATCGTAGGCGAGACTGCGGACGTTGCCGCCCTCCGGCCCGATCAATTGCCAGTCCGAAGCGAAGGCACAAGTGGCGAACAGCAAACCCGCACACAAAGCCATCCTGGCCAAGAATCCAAATAGCTTAGACATAGAAAAGAATCCGCCTGCCTGTCTTAAGGTGAAGAGGAAGGAAGGTCTCCCTCTGCCGCACTTGAAATAATAACTCCAAGGGACTAGGGGTTGCACTCGTGAAAAGCGCCAGCGTATCCACTCTGTAAATCGTCCACTCGAAGCAGCTGGCCGCCCGGGATCAGGAAAAAGGCCGGTGAGAGGCGAACCTCTCACCGGCCCGAGTTGCAGCTACGGCACCTGACTACTGCGCTGGAGGCGCAGCAGGCTTGGCCTTCTGGCTTTGTGCTTCTTCGGAGCAGGCGCATTACGCGACTGCGGCTGCACCTGGGTCTCGTCAACCGTGGTGCCCTCTTCCAGCTGTCCACCGCACATGGTGCCCTCGGGCACGAAGTAGAAGTGGGTCGCCTGTGCCCTTGGCGCCGCCCTGCGCGAGGCTGGACGCGCCCAGCGTCGACCTTGGTCGGGCCGTCGGTCGTCAGGTAGTACTTGACGTTGACCGAACGCTGCGCACCCAGGGTCTGCTCGCTGACCACTTCCTTCTCGTCGGTGTAGCCAACGATGTCCAGCTTGCCATTGGGCATCTGCTGCACCCGGAGAGTAAGTTTGTCGAGGGTGTCCTTGCAATCGTTGTCAACACGCCACGGCTTCTTGGGGTTCTTCTCGAAGGTACACTCGCCCCAATCCTGGATGCTGACGCACTTCTGCGACCGCAGGCACGCTGACGGAGGCCGTGCAACTGGCGCTCAGAGTGGCCGGGTTCCCGCCGGGGCGATCAGTCGTCGCCGTGCCGGTCACCGTGATGGTGTTGCCCGCGTCCGCGTTGGTCTGCGGTCAGTGTGGCGGTGGTACCGCTGCCGCTCAACTGGCCGCCGGTGGCCGACCAGCTATAGGTCATCGGCCAGCCCTGCGGATCGGTGGCGGTCATGGTGATGGTGGCCGGCTCGCCAATGGCGATCGTGGTCGGATTGGCCGAGCAGCTTACCACTGGCGGGAGCGGCTGCTTGACAGTGAAGTTCGCCGCGCACGTTGCCGGCGGGATGGGGTCTGGCTTGCCCAAGAAGTTCAAATGATGGCCGGAGTCAAGATTCTTAAACTTGGGCCATGTGTCGGTAATGGTGGAATTCGCCGTGTAGCTGCCCGCCGCCACGCCCGTGGTGTCCACGGTTGCGTTCTGCGCGTTAGCATCGGACATCTTGCCGCCATTGGTGGCCCAAGAATATGCGACCGGATGCTTCGGGTTGAAACCGGAGCCCGTGGTGGTGACCTTCACCGGGTCTGGCGCAAAAACCGCGTCCGGCGTGCCCGAGGCGGTGCAGGTAAGTGGCGGGTTGTAGTAGCTGCCCAGATTCACAACCAGGCCGGCCGCCAGACGAATGCTGTTCCACTGCGGCGAATGCCCGCTCAGGCCCCGCTGCGGATAATTGTTATAAATGTAATCCACCTGCGCGAGGCGGATGGAGAACCGCTTAGTGACGGAGAGATCAAAGCCTCCGCCGCCGCCCAGACCGACCGACCAGTTTCCACCAGCGCAACACTCCGGAGACTGGTTCGCCGCTCCTACAAACACCCGAACGAATGGAGAAAAGGTGTCGGTGTGGTACTTCCACTGCAAGCCGACATTGGCAAAACCGACCCCTTCGCCGTGGCTATTATTGAAGTGACCGCTACCATCCACCAGAACGCCCAGATTGTGCATCTGGGGGAAGTAGTAGGTGTTGGAGATGTCAAAGCCATCGACGATATCCGGCACCTTGGAACCGAAGTCGGCGTAGCCGTTCGGATGCAGCCAGGAGTATCCGCCAAAGACTTCATCTACGGGCTGGATGGTTTGCGCCGAGGCATGTGTGCCCAACAAACACAGCGCGAACGCAAGCGCGATAAACGTCGCAACAACGCGTCTCGGGTTTAAAGCAATACGAGAAGACATTCTTAAATCCTCCGGAACTCTAGCAGTACCGTAAGCAAGTGGCCCAGCTTGGGTTCAAATCTTCAATTGTCGTTAGTACAAGTGCAGGGATCTCGTCCTGCTCGCAACAGCACACGATTGTACATGAACGAGCGGGATTAACAAAGCTTTTGTTGTCTACTAGTTCGTTGTGGCAGCTGTTTACTGACTATGCACCCTTGAAGCCCAGCTGCCGATTCGCAACCTAAATTATACATACCGGCGGCAGCGGTAGGAACAACGAAGCGGAATTCGCTTCTGAGCAGGGCCGAACATGATCCGATTCCACCGCATCTCGACCCGCCGACCGCCAGACTTGGCCGCCAGCCCAACCCAGTTTACACGGCTTGGGGGACAGGTTTTCCGGGCACAGGCCCAACGGAAGTGGTACTTTGGTTGTAGACGCCCGCGGAGCGCCACCATCTGCCCCCGGCGCGGCGCGGTGCGAGATCGGCGCAGGTCCCTTGATTAGCATCTAAGTTTGGTTGTGTGGCACGTCGGTACCGCTGGTGGCTCCGTCGTTCAAATCACAAGAGGCGGATTTTCCCCATGACGCACGAGAAAGTTCTGATCGTAGAAGATGAAGAGAACGAACGCAGCGGAATGGCCGAGCTGGTTCGGGCGTGGGGTTACGACACCGAAACCGCCAGGGATGGCGTGGAGGGTCTGGAGCGCACCGAATCCTGGGCCCCGGGAATTGTAATAACGGATTTGAAAATGCCGCGGATGAACGGTATGGAATTGCTGGAGCGCATCGCCGCCCAGCCGCACCAGGTCGCGGTCATTCTTCTGACCGCACAGGGCAGCGTGGATGCCGCTGTCGCCGCTATGAAGGTCGGCGCCTTTGACTTCATCGAAAAGCCGGTCAACCCCACCCGCTTGCGCAACATCCTGCAAAACGCCGCCCGCATTCGCGGCGCCGAGCGCGAACTGGAAGCCAATCGCCGCAAGCTACGTGACGTGGGCGTGCTGGGCTCGCTGGTGGGGCCTTCGAAGAAAATGCAGGAGGTGTTCCGCCTGATCGAGATGGTGGCTCCCAGCACCGCCTCGGTGCTGATCACTGGAGAAAGCGGCACCGGCAAGGAACTGGTGGCGCGCACCATTCACTCGCTCAGCAATCGCAAGGGCAAGCCGTTTGTCGCCATTAACTGCGCCGCCATTCCGGAAACGCTGATCGAGAGCGAAATCTTCGGCCATGAGAAGGGCGCCTTCACCGGCGCGCTGGAGCGCCGCACCGGCTGCTTTGAGCTGGCCGAAGGCGGCACGCTGCTGCTCGACGAAATTGGCGAAATGCCGATCGGCACGCAAGCCAAGCTGTTGCGCGTGCTGGAAGACCGCAAGCTCCGCCGGCTGGGCAGCAAGTCGGAGACGTCAGTGGATGTCCGCGTGCTTGCCGCCACCAACAAACCTCCCGACGAAGCCGTGGCCCGCGGACAATTGCGCAACGACCTTTATTACCGATTGAACGTCTTCAATATCCATTTGCCGCCGCTGCGCGAACACAAAGAGGACCTGCCCGATCTGGTGCAGTCCCTGCTGGCGGACATGAACGAGAAACACGACCGCACCGTGGCCGGCATTGCCGAGCCGGTGATGAATGCCTTCCAGGCGCATGCGTGGCCAGGGAATGTTCGTGAGCTCCGTAACACGCTGGAGCGGGCGGTGATTGTGTGTGACGGAGCTTTGGTGGAGTCCAGGCATCTGCCACCGGGCTTCGGACAAGTCATACCGCGAGCCCCCGTTCAGGAAGCTAACGCGGTACGCCTCGGCGTCGGCACCACAGTGGATGAGGCTGAACGTCTGCTGATCCTGAAGACGCTGGAAGCGACCAACAATAATAAGACGCGCGCTGCCGAGATTCTCGGCATCAGCCTGAAGACCCTGCACAACAAGCTGAAAGAGTACGGCTCGCACAGCGCCAATGAAGCGGCGGAGGCGGCGAGCTGAGGGTCCGCTCTTCGCGGTTCGCGTTTCGCTTATCGCATCCAGTGTTTTTCGCGAGCAGCGAAAGGCGAACAGCCAAGAGCGATTGCTAACTTTGCGCGCCCGCCTGTAGAATAAGTTTGCTTCCTGAACAGCGAGTTGAGTGTCTCACTCGTTTCCACCCGTGCCGAAGTGGCGGAATTGGCAGACGCGCATGGTTCAGGTCCATGTACCCGCAAGGGTGTGGGGGTTCGAGTCCCTTCTTCGGCACCAGAATTGTTCTTGATTGGCCCGGATTTTGTGCTGGCGCATTGAACGCCCAAAGCCTGCTAAACACCCCAACCGCCCGGCCCTCCATACAGTTACCAGTTACACATTGACTCACACATCACCATGTGTGAACATTGGCATGAGAGCTGAATTTGTATGGCTACGAATCTAGCACTGGACGATCGCCTGATTGAAGAGGCTCGCGCCCTTGGAGGCCACAAGACCAAGAAAGACGCGGTGACGGCGGCGCTGGCCGAATACATTCAGCGGAGAAAGCAGATGCGCGTCGTAAAATTGTTCGGCACCATTGACTACGATCCGCGTTATGACTACAAGGCGGAACGTCGGCGAAAGCGCGCATGATGGTGCTGGCCGACACCTCGATCTGGTCCGTGGCCCTCCGCCGTACGCACCAGGACCTTGCTTCCATCCAGAAACAACAGGCGCGCATTCTTCAGGAACTCATCTCGGAAGGTCGGGTGCAACTGCTGGGCGTTGTTCGCCAGGAGCTGCTGTCAGGTATCCGGCGTCCCGAACAGTTCGCTCGGCTTCGAGAACATCTGCGCTCTTTTTCGGATGTTTCCCTTGATCGCGAAGATTACGAGCGAGCCGCCGAGATGAACAATACTTGCCGTGCGATGGGCCTTATTGGTGGCGTCATCGATTTCTTGATCTGCTCTGTTGCTGTACGCAGGAGCTGGGCCATCTACACTGCCGATCGCGACTTCGAACGCTTTGCTAAACATCTGCCCCTTACCCTGTACCAATGAAGGGCGACGAATCGAACGCCAGTTAGTACCCACGCTGCTTGTCCACCACCCACAACAGCGGCTCACCCGCCAGGTAGCGGCGCAGGTTTTCCGTGTAATGCGCGTAATGGCGCTCCCACATTCGTTCGGTGAGGCCCGCGATGTGGGGCGTGATAAGAACGTTCTCCATATGCCAGAGCGCAGAGTCGGCCGGGAGGGGCTCGTCGGTTGTGACATCGAGAGCTGCGCCGGCGAAGCTTCTTGCTCCAAGCGCTTGCACCAGCGCGTCCTCATCAATCAGGACGCCCCGCCCGACGTTGATAAGGTACGCATCCGGCTTGAGGTTTGCCAGCCGTTCGGCATTCATCAGGTGATGCGTTTTGGGCGTGACCGGCACGGCCAGGACAACGAAGTCGCCTTCGCGTAATGCCTCGTTCGAGTTCGTCGAAGCCGTAAACGGTGTCGGCTACTTCACCTCCGCGCTCGGGATGCTCACGCACGCCGACCACGCGCATGCCCAGTGCCTTGGCTAATTTCGCCAGCGGCCTGCCTATGCCGCCCATGCCGACGATCGTCATGGTGGCGCCGCTCAGCTCGCGCGGACGCGGTTGGGCATTCCACAGATCGTGCTGTGCCCAATGTTTTTGCTGCTGATGCTTGACTGCCTGGGGCAATCGCTTGGCCAGCGCGAACGCCAACGCGATAGCGTGCTCGGCTACCACCGGTCCATGAACATCGCGCGCATTGGTCACGAGGATGTCGCTGGCGCGCAGCTCCGGCGTTATAAGCTGATGCACCGCCGCAGCCGTGGAATGGATCCAGCGCAGCTTCTTTGCGGCTTTGATCTGCTCTCCGCGCAACGACCATGAGATCGCGATGTCTGCGTTGGCAATCTCTTCCATCACCCGTTCGTAGTTGGGCAGGTGCACCACTTCAAGCTGCGGAAACTCGCGCCGCAACCGCTCGGGAAACCACCCAGGCATCTGCCACAATTCAAAGCGGTGGTAGAGGGCGATGAGGAGCTTCACAGGGACAGTTTCGAGTTTCCAGTGTCGAGTTTCAAGCTAAAAGACCAATAGCCGAGCTGCCGAAATCAGTGCACATAACTCGAAGCTGGAAACTTTGAAACTAAGCTTTTACGCTCCGCCATCACCCGCAGGTCGTGCCCCGTCATCTCCTTGGGCTGCGCGATGCCCAGAATGCCGAGCATCGTGGGCGCGATGTCCTGCAGCGCCCCGTCGGGACGCAGAGTGAAGCGGCGCGCGTCTCCCTTGAAGTTCGCCGGAGTGACGGCGTGCTCGGTTGCCACGATGAACGGCACGGGATTGGTGGTGTGCGCAGTATGCGGGCCGCCGGTCTCGGGATCGATCATCTGCTCGGCGTTGCCGTGGTCGGCGGTGACGATCATGGCGCCGCCACGTTGACGCAGTGCGGTTTCAATCTGGCCGAGGCAGGCGTCAACCGTTTCGACGGCAGTGATGGTCGGCGGAATCTTGCCGGAATGTCCCACCATGTCGGCGTTGGCGAAGTTCACCACCATCACGTCGAAGGTGTTGTCCGCGATCGCCTTCTTCACCGCATCGGCGATGCCCTGCGCCGACATCTCCGGCTTCAGGTCGTAGGTCGCGACCTTCGGCGACGGCACCATCACGCGGTCCTCGCCGGGGAAAGGCTTCTCGACGCCGCCGTTGAAGAAATAGGTCACGTGCGCATATTTCTCCGTTTCGGCCACGCGCAGGTTGCGCATGTTGAGGTTCGCCATCACGTTCGCCAGGATGTTGGTGAGCGACTCCGGCGGCGACACCACCGGCAACGTGAAGTTCTTGTCGTACCGCGTCATGCAGATGTAGGTCAGGTCTTTGGGGACGCGGTCGCGCGGGATGATGCTGTCGAGTTCCTCCCAGCCTTCCAGTTCGCGGCCGTCCTGCGCGGTGAAGTGGCTGTTGCGGCCCAGGCAGCGCGTGATCTGCCGCGCGCGGTCGGCGCGGAAGTTGAAGTTGATGCAAACATCGCCGTCGCGAATGCTGCCCAGCGGTTCGCCGCGGTCGTCGGTGAGCACGAAGGGAATGATGAACTCGTCGGTCACGCCGCGGTTGTAGGAGTCCTTCACGCCCTGCACGGCGTCCGTGTAGCGGCCGCCTTCCGCATCGCCGAAGACCATGGCGTCGAAGGCCTTCTTCTCGCGCTCCCACTTCTTGTCGCGGTCCATGGCATAGTAGCGCCCGCTGACGCTGGCGATCTGCCCGATGTTGTACTCGCGCATCTTCTGCTGCAACTGTTCGATGTAGCCCGCGCCGTTGGTGGGCAGCGTGTCGCGTCCATCCATGAAGCAGTGCACGAAGACGCGCTCCACGCCGTTCTGCTTGGCCATGCGCAGCAGCGCGTAAAGATGGTTCTGGTGCGAGTGCACGCCGCCGTCCGACAGCAGTCCGAACAGGTGCAGCCGCCGGTCGCCGGTGCGGGCCGTCTTCATCGCCTCCACCAGCACCGGGTTTTTCTCGAAGTCGCCCTTCTCGATCATGAGATCGATCTTGGTGATGTCCATGTACACGACGCGCCCGGCGCCGATGTTGAGGTGGCCGACCTCGCTGTTGCCCATCTGGCCGGTGGGCAGGCCGACGTAGCGCCCGCTGGTGTGGATCAGCGTGTTGGGGAACTCGGCCAGCAGGCGGTCGTAGTTGGGCTTGCGCGCCAGCGAGATGGCATTGGCCTTGGACGGCGGCGCATAGCCCCAGCCATCGAGGATGATGAGAACGAGCGGTTTGGGTTGGTTAGCCATTAGCCTTTAGCTCTGAGCTGCTAGCAAGAAGAATCGCAAGGTGTATACGCAGGAATCGGTTCATCTCCCAAAGAGTTCCCGCTCCACGTCGGAGCGAGGTAGCCCCAAATAGGCCGCAACTTCCTTAAGGATGCTTCCCAGCGTACCAACTTTGAGGTTCTTGTGCGCGGGGACTGCGATGTGATGTTGAGTACCGCGAATGTTGGATGTCAAACGGAGATGACTGCCTGTCTGGCGCGTGATCTCATACTCATAGCGCCGAAGCAGCTTGGTCAATTCCAAGCCGCTAAGATCGCGGGGCGGTTTCAAGCAGTAATGACCTCATCATGAACGAAATGCAGCCGAATAACTACTGGAACCGCGTCCGAGTCAAAGTAGCAGCGTACGGCGTCACGCACCATTTCTCGCAGCTCATCCATCGAATCAGCTTGAGTGAAAATTGCATGGCCTAAAGCACGGGCTTCGAACCCGCCTTCCGGCGACTCTTCGACAGCGAAGATGATCTCTGAATCCTTCATCGTGGCTGATTATAACAATCCACAACCTTGGAACGCAGGTGCTCACCGCCGCACGTTTCCTGGATGGCAGCTCCGCCCGAGCCTAAGACTTGAACCTTGAAGCCTGAAAGAACCAGTGTGCACTCCGAGCCGGTGGTCCCGTCGGCGTCGTCACTCGCCACTGCGGCGTACGTCACTGACAAACCTCACGCCGCAGGAGTGAAATTCTAGTTGGTGCCAGGGGAGAAATTTCCCGGCCTTTTTCCCCAGCCACTCCTGACGAGTCCGCGCGAGAAACAAGACCTTCGAGCTTCCTTCTTCCCGGTGTCCGAGTGCACCCGTCCCTATGGTTCATTATCAATTGATTCGTATGCAAGGAGGGAGGACAGGGCAGTACAGGCCAACCCAACCACAGCCACTATCCGGGTTTGCTTATCGACACAAGCTTGCGCGATTGGAGGTTCTCAGAGCGGTAGCAGCGCAAGGGTCGAATCGAAAATTCGCAAACCACCACACTAACCCCTGGGCAGCGGAAAATTGCTGGCTTCCCACTTGGCGAAAAGCTCATCACTCCGCTGTCTAGCGACAAGATCGTCCCTCGAATCGAAAGGAGTCCCCCATGCAAAGTAATCGCACCATCCTCGCTGTGCTGTTTCTCATTCTGGCGGCGGTTTGTGCCAACACGTCGTACGCCCAATCCGTTACGTTTAGCTACTATTTCTCGTGCAATGTCTATAAAGACCCGTATTGTTCATCGGGGAACGAGGAGGTTGCACATAGACTCGGGCAAGTAGCCAAAGACCTTGTCACGATTGCTACCGTCCAATCGGATGTACCAGGCTACATCAACCCGGCCCCCATTAGTGGCGGCTCCCTAAGTTGGGCCAGCACCCCTGCGACATGGATATGGTGCGTGGACGGGTGCGTGGCGGAATACTCAGATCCGGGCGGAGCGGCGTCCATCGTTGGTTCTGTTTTTGGTCTGCCCGAGGGTAGCACGTTATTAAGCGCTTCGTTTCTTGGCGGAGCCAATAGTTCCGCGACGGATCGTGGAACCCAATCCGCCAACTTCGAAGGATCGGTGGACATTTCCTATATCAATCCCACCATATTGGCCAATCTCGGCTTGCCTGACGCGCCGGACTACGGTGTGGGTGTTCTGGTTGATCACTTCGATTACGAGCGCGACGACGGCACAAAAAACTACGGGGTGCGTGTTGTTTTCACGCCCAGCATGCCTGGCACTTTCAACCTGTTGCACAACTTCACCGGCGGATCGGACGGCAGAGAACCCGACGCGGGCCTGACCATGGACAGAGGGGGCAATCTCTACGGTACGGCCTTTGAGGGAGGGAACGGCTGCGGCACCTTGGGTTGTGGCACGGTCTTCAAGCTTGCGCACAAAGGCTCCACCTGGGTATTTAACCCACTGTACGCCTTTGCTGGTGGCACCGACGGAGCTAGTCCAGAAGCGAGAGTAACCGTTGGCCCGGATGGCAGTCTCTACGGCACGACCGTCTCAGGCGGAGTCGGATCGTGCTATGGCGTTGGGGGTTACGGCTGCGGCACGGTTTTCAACTTAAGGCCAGCGCCAAGACCATGCACAACTGCCCCTTGCTCGTGGATCGAGATGCCGCTGTATCGTTTCAGCGGCGAAGCCGACGGATCGCAACCCCGAGCTGAAGTCATTGTTGACCAGGCAGGCGATCTTTATGGTACGACCTACAGCGGCGGCAGCGCAGGATTCGGCGTTGTCTACAAGCTCACTTCGACACACGGCAACTGGACGGAGAGCGTCCTTCATAGCTTCACTCAAGGCAGTGACGGGCAACATCCTTCGGGCGGGTTAATCTTCGACCAGTCAGGCAACCTCTACGCTACGACCTCCGCTGGCGGCCAGTATGGATACGGAACTGTTTTTCAATTGAAGCCTACGGGGTCTGGCTGGGTAGAGAATATTCTCTACAATTTTCAAGGGGCAAGCGACGGAGGTTCTCCTACCGCCAGCCTAATCTCTGATCAGGCGGGGAGTCTCTACGGCACCACAAACAGCGGCGGTTCGAAAGGCGGCGGTACGGTTTTCGAGCTGTCGCCGTCAAGCGGCGGTTGGACGTTTTCCGCGCTCTACAACCTTGACCCACCGTATCATGGCCCGGCCAATGGCGGTCTCTCCATAGATGCATCTGGGAACCTCTATGGCGCGAACGTCGGAGGGGGCTACTACGGCGGCGGTTCGGTCTTCAAGCTCGTGCCCTCCGATGGCAAGTGGACACCTATCATCCTCTATCAATTCACCAGCGAACCTCCTGGCGGCGGTGGTGATGGAGGCTATCCCAACGGCGTGATGCTCGACGCGAATGGTAATCTCTTCGGCACGACTTACCAGGGTGGCGCTTATGGATCCAGCCATGGTGGCGGTGTCGTCTTTGAGATCACTCCTTAGCTAACTCTTCTGCTTCACAACGGCCGGCATCCTGGATTGGGGTGCCGCCCTCTCTGTGAAAACTCGAAACTGTCCAGTGATCACTATCCCCCGATTACTACCGCTTGGCCCCCGCCTTCTTCTTTTTTCCGGTCAGCTCCCCGTGGTAGTTCAACGCCTTCAGTCCCAGGAACCGCGCCGCCGGGCCGAGTTCTTCTTCGATGCGCAGCAGTTGGTTGTACTTGGCGATGCGGTCGGTGCGTGACGCCGAGCCCGTCTTGATCTGTCCAGCGCCGGTGGCCACAGCAAGATCGGCGATGAAGGTATCCTCGGTTTCGCCTGAGCGATGCGAGATGACGGCCGTGTAGCGGTTCTCGCGGGCCAGATTGATGGCGTCGATGGTTTCGCTGACCGAGCCGATCTGGTTGAGCTTGATGAGAATCGAGTTGGCCACACCAGCGTCGATGCCGCGCCGGAATATCTCGATATTGGTAACGAAGATATCGTCGCCGACGAGCTGGATTTTGCCGCCCAGTTCGGCAGTCTGCATCTTCCAGCCTTCCCAATCGTTCTCGGCGAAGGCGTCCTCCAACGACACGATGGGATACTGCCGCACCCAATCGGCCCAGAACTTCACCATCTGCTCGCTGCTGTGGGAGCTCTTGTCCGACTTCTTGAAGACGTATTTTTTCTTGGCCGAGTCGTAAAACTCGCTGGCCGCAGGATCGAGCGCGACGGCGATCTGCTCCCCCGGTTTGTAGCCCGCCTGGGTGATGGCTTCCAGCACGACTTCGATGGCTTCCGTGTTCGACTTCACCGACGGAGCGAAGCCGCCCTCGTCGCCGACCGCCGTGTTATAGCCGCGCTTCTTGAGCACGCCCTTAAGAACGTGGAAGGTTTCAACGCCCCAACGCAGCGCTTCACTGAACGACTTGGCGCCCACCGGCATCACCATGAATTCCTGGAAGTCGACGTTGTTGTCAGCATGTGCACCGCCGTTCAGGATGTTCATCATGGGCGTGGGCAGCAGGCCGGCGGTAAATCCTCCGAGGTACTGATAAAGCTCGACGCCGAGGTGGTCGGCCATGGCGCGGGCAGCGGCCATCGAAACCGCCAGTATGGCGTTCGCTCCCAGCTTGGACTTCGTCGGTGTGCCATCGAGGGCGATCATGGCATTGTCAAGCTCACGCTGCTCGCTGGCGTCCATGCCTTCGATCTCGGGGGCGATGACTTCGTTGACGTTGTTCACGGCCTGGAGAACACCCTTGCCGGCGTAGCGGCCCTTGTCGCCGTCGCGCAACTCCAGCGCCTCATGCTCGCCGGTTGACGCGCCGCTGGGCACGGCCGCGCGGCCCCGCGCTCCGCTTTCCAGGATCACGTCGGCTTCGACCGTCGGGTTCCCGCGCGAGTCCAGAATTTCGCGGGCAAGAATCAGTTCGATTTGTGTCATGGTATGAGTCCTGCGTATCTCGCTGGTAGATTCGCCCGTCTCGGCGGGCTGCAGCGGGAGTGGTTCGAACCCGCAATTATACGGGAGGAGCTACCGGGTCATCGGTGACGTGCGACCATGAACTGGACTGCCGGCGGCACGAGTAAAGCGCCCTTTGCAGCATTACCAAAGGCTATCGGTT
The DNA here is from genome assembly GCA_963735855.1 of uncultured Acidobacteriaceae bacterium. GTDB lineage: Bacteria > Acidobacteriota > Terriglobia > Terriglobales > Acidobacteriaceae > Bog-257. The sequence goes on along the minus strand of CAVTMW010000008.1, from coordinate 310,930 downwards.
GCAGAGCAGAAAAAGTGTGGTTATACTCTTGGTATGAAAACGGCAGTGTCCATTCCAGATGATGTCTTCGAGGGAGCGGAGCGCCTTGCTCGCCGGACCAAGAGGTCCCGCAGTCGAGTCTTCAGCGAGGCACTAAAGGAATACCTGGCGCGCCACTCGCCGGAAGAGGTCACGGAAGCAATGAACCGGGCATGCTCTGAGATCGGCGAGTTGCAAGATACTTTTGTTTCCACTGCTACCCGTCGCATTCTAGAGCGGGTTGAGTGGTGATTGCACAAGGTGAGGTTTGGTGGGCCGATCTGCCCCGGCCCTATGGGTCAGGGCCAGGATTCCGAAGGCCAGTTGTCATCGTCCAGGGTGACGCGTTGAACCGCAGCCGTATCGCGACGGTCGTCTGTGTCCCGCTGACCAGCAATCTGAAATGGGCGCTAGCCCCCGGAAACGTCCATCTCTCGGCTCGCTTTACTGGGCTGCCAAAAAATTCCGTAGCGGTTGTTTCCCAGATTGTTGCGGTCGATAGGAGTCTGCTTACAGCTCGCGTCGGCAGGCTACCCCGTTCGAAGGTGGAATTGTTAATTGCGGGGATCGATACCGTCCTTGGAAAGTAGCCTCCCTGCGCCCGGGAGTCGCCCGAAAGTTATCGGAAATTCGCAGTTCCGAGCGCAAAAGGATTTGCGGCTGTGCTTGGGGTTGGGTATTCTCTTGCCAGCGGTTTAGGCGCGCCCAAGACGTGCGCCGCGGATGCCCTCTGGCTGGGCTCTGCGACCGCATGACGGAGACTCAACATCATGTGGAAGTCATCTCGCAGGGAAGACGAAGTTACAACCCCCACCACCGAGCCGAGCACGTTCGGCTCCCCGGTCCCCCCGGCTGTCAGCACGCCGTTGCGCTCCGGCGAACCTGTGCGCGAGACCACGCGCAGCAGCGAGATCGCGACCATTGGCAAGTCAGTGGTGGTCAAAGGGGAGTTGTCGGGCAGTGAAGATTTGGTCGTGGACGGCGAAGTGGAAGGCTCGATCACACTGCGCGGCCAGAGCCTGACCATTGGGCCCAACGGGCGCGTGCGTGCCAACATCGAGGCCCGTAACGTCATTCTCCACGGACGAGTGGATGGTGACATCCACGCCAGCGATCGGGTGGAGTTACGCAAGAGCGCGTCGTTGTCGGGCGACATCACTACGGCGCGCATTTCCATCGAGGACGGCGCTTTCTTCAAGGGCACGATTGACATTCAGAAGCCCGAGCCTGCACAGAAGATCGAGCCCAGGCCGCCGATTGCCGCGGCCGCAACCTGTTCCCGCGGCCACCACTTCAGCTCAAGGGTCGCTGCTGGAGCCGAAGAAGTTCTAGCACTCCGGCGAATTCTGACGGGCGTGTCGCGTCGCACGCCTAATTTGCCATCAAAAAGTCCGCCAGCCGCATTCGTAGCGAGGCACAACTTTTCGTTCGTGCCCTAAGGTCGGCGGGGGAACCTGGGCGTTAGCTCCTGATGGAAAGTGCTGCTCGGGGCAGGGCGCCCACGACGAAGCAGCGCTCATGGGATGTACCTCGGCAAGTTAACCTAGAGTATCTTCTTGCCGAACGCTGACAGCGCCAGCTCGACGGCCAGCTCCGCAGTCTGGTTGCGTTCGTCAAGCACCGGATTCACTTCCACCATCTCGAAGCTCAACATGCGTCCGTGGTCGGCGATGATTTCCATCGCCAGGTGTCCCTCGCGGTAGGTGGCGCCGCCCCAGACGGGTGTTCCGACGCCGGGCGCGTCTTCCGGGTCGATCCAGTCGAGATCGAGCGAAACGTGGTAACCAACCGTGCCGCGTCCGGCGAGACGGAGGGCCTCTTCCATGACGGTGCGCATGCCGCGCTCGTCGATGTCGCGCATGGTGAAGACATGCACACCTGACTTCCGGATGTTCTCTCGCTCAAAGTTGTCCACGTCGCGAATGCCAACCAGCACGCAGTTTTGCGGCTGCACTTTGGGGCTGAACCCGTAGAGATCGGTCAGCGGCGAGGGGAACAGTCCCATGATGGCGCCCAGCGGCATGCCATGCACGTTGCCGCTGGGCGAACTGTCGGGCGTGTTGATGTCGGTGTGCGCGTCGATCCACAGCAGCCCGATCCGCTGGTTCTTGCGGCGATAAAATTCCGCGACCCCCGACACCGTCCCCATAGCGATGGAGTGGTCGCCGCCTAGAACAATCGGGATTGCGCCACCCTCCAGGGTCTTCACCACCAACTCCGCCTCTTTGGAGCAGGTCTCGGTAATTTCCTTGAGGTACTTCGCGTGAGGATCGCCTTCCGCCTTGGTTTCGGCCAAGGCGACCGGGACGTTGCCTGCATCCTTCACGTCGTAGCCGAGGGCTTCGAGCTTGGCTTCGAGTCCGGCGACGCGCATGGCCGAGGGCCCCATATCCACGCCGCGACGCGACTGGCCGAGGTCCAGCGGCACGCCGATGATGCGGATGTGCTTGGTCTCAATGTTCTCGAGTGGCTTCGTGATCGGGCTGGTTGCCATGGGGAATCCTGATGTCCTACATTGTGATACCACGTTGTGGTACATCAGCGCTACGGATACAACCGGTGCAGAGTGCGCGCAAAGGGAATGGTCTCGCGCACGTGCTCCAGTCCGCAGATCCACGCCACCGCGCGCTCGATGCCCATGCCGAACCCCGAGTGCGGCACGCTGCCGTACTTGCGCAGATCGAGATACCACTTGAAAGCCTCTTCCGGCAGGCCGTGCTCGTGGATGCGCTTGATCAGCAGTTCATAGGACGCGGTACGCTGCGAGCCACCGATAATCTCGCCGTAACCTTCGGGCGCCAGCACGTCCACACACAGCGCCAAGTCCGGCCGCTGGGGGTCAGGCTCCATGTAAAACGCCTTTACCACTGCGGGATAACGATGCACCATCACCGGCCGCTCGAACTGCGACGAAATGTACGTCTCATCCGGTGAGCCAAAATCTCCACCGTATTCGAACCTGTTTTCGACCAGTCCTTTGGCGTGGGCCTCCTGCAACATCTTGACCGCCTCGTCGTAGGTGATGCGCGGGAAAGGTGTGTCAATCTTCTCCAGTTTGCCGAGGTCGCGGCCGATGGTCTCCAACTCGGGACGTCGGCGCTCCAGACAGCGCTTGACGATGAAGGTTATGAACTCTTCCGCCAGCGTCATCAAGTCGTCGAGCGTGGCGTAGGCGACCTCTGGCTCGACCATCCAGAACTCGGTGAGGTGGCGCCGTGTCTTCGACTTCTCCGCGCGGAAGGTCGGGCCGAAGCTGTACACCTTGCCCAGCGCCATCGCGGTGGCTTCGATGTAGAGCTGACCAGACTGCGTCAGGTAGGCTTGCTCGTCGAAGTAGTCCACCGGGAACAGCGTGGTCGTTCCTTCGCAGGCCGCCGGGGTGAGGATGGGCGGATCGGTAAGAGTGAAACCGTTCTGGTCGAAGTAATCGCGCGCCGCCTTGATGATCTCGGCGCGAACCCGCAGCACCGCCGCCTGCCGCGGCGAGCGCACCCACAGATGGCGATGCTCCATCAGGAAATCAACGCCGTGCTCTTTGGGCGAGATCGGATAAGGATCTTCCGGGCTGACCCGCTGCAAGACCTGCGCGTCAGTGACGTCGATCTCGTATCCGCCGGGCGCGCGCTTGTCGGCGCGGACTTTGCCGGTGACGATCACGCTCGATTCCTGGGTCAGGTTCTTGATGGAGTCGAACAGTTCGGGCGAGACGGCGTTCTTGGCGACCACGCCCTGGATGATTCCGCTGCCGTCGCGAAAGATGGGGAACAGCAGCTTGCCGCTCTCGCGCAGGTTGTAGAGCCAGCCGCGAAGGGTGACGGTCTGGCCTTCATGCTGGCCGACTTCGCGGATGGTGGTGACGGGAGATTCGGTCATTTCTAATTTTGTTGGCGCGTTCATGAGTTCCTAGAATTTGCAGCCGCGTTAGAATAACTATAGGAGCTTACTATGCCGCTTGACTGGTCACAATGTCCCGCCGTGGAAAGCGTGCCCGGCAAAGTGAGTGGGGCGTGGGTTTTCCGGGGAACGCGCATGCCGGTATCCATCGTGTTCGAGAACCTTGAAGACGGCATGACGATTGACGAAGTGATGGAGCAGTTTCCGGTTACGCGCGAACAGGTAAGGCCGTGCTTGAATTCGCGGCTCGGAGTCTGGATCCCACCCCTGTGGCTCATCGCTAGATGCTTATATTGCTGGATAACGGCACGCCACGCGGGATCACACGGTCGCTTTCAGGGCACACCGTGAAGGAGAGCCGGGACCAACGCTGGGACGAAATGTCCAACGGTGAACTGTTGACTGTAGCTGAGACAGCCGGGTTTGAAGTGCTGGTGACGACCGACGAGAATATCCGTTACCAGCAGAGCCTCATAGGCCGAAAGATCGCGATCGTTGTATTGGGTAAAGGGCGCTGGCTCCTAATTAAGCCGTTGCTGGCAGACGTAGCAGCAGCGGTGAATGCAGCCACACCGGGCAGTTACACCGAAGTGGACATACCGGGTTAGGTTTCGCGCCGGAGTTTTCCCCAGAGAAAGCTCTAGGAACTCTCATACCGCCTTTTCCAGCTTCCCGAACGCGGCGACCATCCTCTCTGCAACTTTCTCGCCTTCCACGCCTTCGATCTCCAGTAGCAGCGGAGGCACGTGCGGCGCGGTCCGCAGCAGTTCCGTCGTCTCCTTCCAGTCGATGTTGCCGTCACCCGGCCAGAGATGCGAGTCGCGGTCTTTCTTATTGTCGTGGACATGCGTGGAGCGGATGCGGTCCTTCAGCACTCCGAAGGCCTGCGGCACGCTCGACATCATGTGAGCATGGCCGACGTCGAAGCACACGCCAATGTCGTCGAAGCGCCCGGCATGCAGCAACTCCAGCAGCTTCTCCGGCGTAGAAAGCTCGTTGGTAATGTTTTCCAGCAGCAATTGCACGCCCAGGGGCTTGGCGAAGGCGTGCAGATGTTCCAGCGAACTGATCGCCGCTTCCTGTTTGTGCTCGTCCGCCTCTTCGTGACTCACGCCGACATGCTGTACCAGAAACTGGAACGGCAGTTGCTCGGCCACTTCGATGGCCCGCTTGATCTCATCCGTGGCCGCAACGCGGTGCAGCTTCTCGACCGACGCAATATTGATGGGCGGCGTGCCGCTGCGTCCCCATTCCTCGTCGGGATGCATAGGCGAATGCAGGGAGTGAAGGCGAACGCCGGTGCTGCGAAACCAGTTGCCGATTTCGCGAATGTGCTGCCGTTCGGTGTAGTTGAAGTGTCCGCGCGCGGCGAAAATCTCGATGGCCTCCGCGCCGCCGGCAACGAACTGGTCCAGCAGGCCGGGATGCAGCCGCTCTCGTCTTGCATACACCAGAGTTGACATCGCGCGCAGCATCAGAAGCCGACCGCCTTTCCGTTGTTGCGGCCGTCGCTGGCGCCCAGCCGCTCGCCGCGTCTGCTCGTCGATCTCGATGCATTCGGCGTCGCCCCAGAACCGTTCGCTGACGTCGATCTTGTGGCCCATGCGTTCGAGAATACGGATCGTGTCCGGCGAAAAGCCAATCTTTTCCATCTTGATGTTGTCGGGCATCCACTGATCATGGAACCGCGGCGCATTGACTGCTTCCTGGATGTTCAGCCCGTAGTCCACTACGCCCGTCAAGACATTCGCCACGGTCGTGATGATGGTCGAACCTCCCGGCGAGCCAAGCACGAGGAACAGCTTGCCGCCTTTCAGCACGATGGTCGGGGTCATGCTCGAGAGCGGGCGTTTGTCCGGGCCGATCGCGTTGGCCGGGCCTTGGATCAGTCCATAGAGGTTGGGAACGCCTGGCTTAGAGGCGAAGTCGTCCATCTCATTGTTGAGCAGGAAGCCCAAGCCCTCGGCCGTCACGCGTGAGCCAAAGCTGTCGTTCAGCGTGGTGGTCACCGAGACGGCATTGCCGTCAGGATCGACCACGGAGTAATGCGTGGTGTGTTCAGGTTCGTGGATGGACTTGGGCTGGGGATGCGAGCGGGCATAGCTGTCCAACTGGGAGAAGATTGCCGGCCGCCGCAGCTCACTGCTGGATGTGGCGTGGCGAAGGCTGATGGTGTCTCGCCAGGCGTTGCCGTAGCGCTTGTCGATCAGTTGCGCCACCGGAATCTTGGAGAAATCAGGATCGCCGAGGAATTCGGCACGGTCGAAGAACGTGCGCTGGTAAGCCTCTGCCGTCAAATGGATGGCCTGGGCGGAGCCGTCTCCCTGCTTCGCCAGGTCGTAACCTTCCAGGATGTTGAGGGCCTCGATCAAGGCGACTCCGCCCGAGGAAGGCGGAGGAGCGCTGATGATCTCGTATCCACGATAGGTGCCGCGAATCGGCTGGCGCTCCTTCACTTCATAGCGTGCAAGATCGTCGGCGGTGATCAGACCTCCACCCTTCTGAATCGCGTCGGCCAGTTCACGCGCCATCGCGCCATGGTAGAAGTCATCGGGATTGTCGGCGATGCGCTCCAGCGTTTTGGCCAGTTCCGGCTGCTTGAATATCTCGCCCGGCTGATAATAGTTGCCATCGCGCTGGAAGATGCGGTGCGACTCGGGAAACTTCGCCAGATCGGAATCGCGAAAGGATCGGGTCTGGTCGTATTCGAGGACGAAGCCATCGCGCGCCAGCCGGATGGCGGGCTCCATCACCTGCTTCAGCGACAGCTTTCCCCAATGCTGCTGGGCGTAAGCCAGTCCTGCCACGGAGCCGGGCACGGCGATCGCCTTGTAGCCAATGGTGCTCAGGTCCGGGATGACGTTGCCCTGGCTGTCAAGATACATGTTGGCGGTGGCTTTCGCGGCCGCTTTCTCGCGATAGTCGAGGAAGTGCACATCGCCATCGGGACGTCGGAAGAGCATGAAGCCGCCCCCGCCGATGTTGCCCGCCTCGGGATAGACGACCTCCAGCGCGAAGCCAATGGCCACAGCAGCATCCACAGCATTACCGCCCTGCTGCATGATCGCCACACCCGCCTTCGAGGCCTCAGGGTGCACCGTCGCCACCATCGCTCTGGGCGCATGCGAGGGATGCATGACGCTGCCGGCGATGGCTTGCGCACTCAACGCGAGGGTGAGTACTAGCGACAAAAATTGGCGAGGCAATTTCATAGGATAGATGGCGGGAGGACCCGACTGTCGTCGCTCAGGTTAACAGGAAGGGTCTCAAACGACGGCAATGCAAGGATTGAGGCTAGCCCAGCGCGTCTGCGAGAGTCAAATGAGGGGCACGAAGGTTTAATTCGTAGCTCCTCCCTTGTGCCGGAGGGCAGAAACGTTATATATCTAGCTGACCCCGCAGCGGCCATGCAAACCTCCATTTTCTCGGTTGACGTTGAAGACTGGTTCCATGTGCTCGATGTCCCCAGTGTGCCTACTATCGAGCAGTGGGCGGGTCTGCCCTCTCGAGTAGAGAGGAACTTCTCCAAACTTCTCGACCTTTTCAGCGAGATGGACGTTCAAGTGACCTGCTTCTTCCTGGGTTGGGTGGCTGAACGTTTTCCCCACCTGGTGAGGGAGGCTGCCGGCCGTGGACATGAGGTCGCATCTCATGGTTATGGACACCGTCTGGTATACGAACTGGGCCGGGGTGAGTTCTACCAGGATGTACGCAAAGCGCGCCTGCTGTTGCAAGATCTCTCCGGGGTTGAAGTCGTGGGTTACCGTGCGCCAGGCTTTTCGACCACCGACGAGACGCCGTGGTTCTTCGATACGCTGGCGGAAGCAGGCTATCAGTATGATTCCTCTGTGTTCCCGGCGCAGCGGGGACACGGCGGTATGCCGCAAGGGCGGCGCGAACCGCACCGCGTCGGCGAAAATGATGCGTTGTTGGAAGTCCCAATTACCGTTGCCGACCTGCTCGGCAAGCCAACATGTTTCTTTGGCGGAGGGTATCTGCGCCTGTTCCCCTATTGGTTGATACGCAAGATGGCGCAGCAAGTGCTGGCAGAAGGCCGTCCGGTTGTGTTCTATATCCATCCGCGGGAAATCGACCCTGCGCATCCCCGCTTGCCCATGAACCGCAAACGCCAGTTTAAGACTTACATCAATTTAAAGACCACAGAAGACAAGGTCCGCGGGATCCTCCGCGATTTCCCGGTGACCACATTTAAGAACGTCCTGAGCAATTATCCCCAGTTGGTAGATACCCATGTCGGTTGACCGCACCCAAACCTTCTTTCACCAATACGCCAACGACTTCGACGCCATCTATGGCAATCAAAATGGGCTGATTGATAGCGTCATCAACCGTCTGTTCCGCAAGAGCATGCGGCTCCGCTTCGAGAAGTCCATTGAAGGCTGCGATCCGATAGAAGGCAAGAGCGTACTCGACGTTGGGTGCGGCCCTGGCCATTATTCGATTACGCTGGCCCAGCGCGGCGCTGCTCGTGTAGTCGGGATTGATTTTGCCGATGGTATGCTGCAACTCGCCAGCGAACATGCCAAGAAAGTCGGCGTCGGCGATCGCTGCAAGTTCATGGTGGCAGACTTCTACACCTATCCTCCACAGGAGCTCTTCGACTACGTAATCGTAATGGGCTTCATGGATTACATGCCTGATCCGGAAAAAGTGGTTGCCAAGGTCCTGTCGCTGACCAAGGACAAGGCGTTCTTTTCGTTTCCCGTGGCTGGCGGACTGCTGGGATGGCAGCGCAGCATGCGCTACAAGAAGCGCTGCGACCTGTTCCTCTATACGCGAAGAGCGATTGAAGCAGATCTTCGCGCAATTCCCTGAGGCCACAGCGACCATTGAGCCCATCAGCCGGGACTACTTCGTGACCCTGGCGCGGAACAAGAAAACCAGCTAGGCGAAACTCCGGGCCTGTGCGAACCGCAAAGACAGGAGTACGGGCGCTTGGCTCAGGATAACAACTTCAAATTCCTGAACAATGCGTGGGCAATAGAGTCCTATTTTGAGATTCCAGTTGGCTCCTTCTGCTCCAGTGATTCCGATGCCTGTGGTTCGGCGGTTGCGCTCCGGTACGTCGCTTCCTTCCACAGACTGGTAGGCGATACGAAGTAGACGCGTACAGCCGCCAGCGAGGCCGCCATCAAGACCACAAACGTTCGAATCGGAGAGGTCAGCTTCTTTAGCGGAAAGCGGTCGGGCACAACCGAATCAAGCGCCGCCAATCCGTAGAACAACACCTGCCCCCACGCCGCCAGCGCTCGCCAGAACGGCGGCAGTCCGATGGTTGACACGGCAATCGCGATCATGCAGTAGGGAACCACGATGCGCCCGTACTTGGCAGACAGGAAATGAAAGCGCATCCGGTTTCGCGTACGCAGCAGCTCGGGCATGATCTTAAGCATCTGGTAAAGCCCCGCCTGCAGCCGTACTTTGCGGCGAAATTCGGAGTGCAATACGGTAGGAAAGTCGTACATCGTGGCCGACGGCTCGTAGAGGATTCGGTAACCCTGGAAGAAGGCTTTCAGCGGCACGTAAACATCATCCAGCAGCGTGCCGGGCGGAAGCGACACCCACAGTGAGCGGCGCATGGCGGCGAAAGCGCCGCTATAGCCGAAGGTGGAGTCAATGCGGGTGTGACGGCGGCGGATCCAATCCTCGTAACGCCAGTAGGCGCTGGTAGTCGCCTCCTCGTGGCTGTCGCCTTCGACGATGATGGTCCGGGGGCTGACCGAACCAACTTTGGGATCGCCAAAGCAGGCGATGATGTTGCGCAAGCAGTCGGGATCGAGGGTCTGGCGGACGTCATTGAGTACCAGGATCTCACCCGATACCAGCGGCACGGCGGCATTCAACGCCGCGGCTTTGCCGCCGTGCGGAACGCGAAGGAAGCGCACTCCCTGATTTGCGAAGCCGCGGGCGATTTCGTCGGTGCGGTCGGTCGAGCCGTCGGAAACCACCAGGATGTCGATCAGCTCGCGGGGATAGTTCAGGCTCAAGATCGTGTTCAGCTTGCGCTCCAGGAATTTCTCCCCGTTGTACACGGCGATCACAAAAGAAACCGTGCGAAGCTGATCGTCCTTGTGAACAGGATTGTTGGCGCGCCGGGCTAGCCAGCCCAGCAACAGCGGGTAGCCAAAAAGGGCATAGAAGATGGTGGCGCCGGCAAGCACGAACACCGTGATGGAGAGGATCTGCACAACCGCGAAGGGTTTCCAGGGTCGAGAGTAGCCCACGTGTTCCAATGAGTCAAACCAACCAAGCCTCAGGGACGGATATGTTGATGCTGGCTCAAAGAGGGGTAAGTCCCGGCTTCAGGCGATATAATGTCGGTTTGCTGCAAGCTCGCAGTTCCAGCTATACATCCCGCGGAAGGACAATATGCCAACAGACATAGTCATGCCCCAGATGGGGGAGTCGATCTTTGAGGGAACGATCACCAAGTGGTTGAAGCAGCCGGGCGAAAAAGTGCAGCGCGACGAGCCGCTGTTTGAGATCTCCACCGACAAGGTTGACGCCGAGATTCCCGCGCCCGCTTCCGGCACCTTGCAGGACATCAAGGTGCAGGCGGGTGCGACCGTGCAGGTGAACACCGTGGTTGGCACCATCGCGGCCGAAGGCGAGGCAGCCAGCGCGGCACCGCCTACAAAGCCGGCTGGAGGCGATGGCAGTCGCTCGGGCCCAACGGAAGCAGCTCCGCCCGCGGCCGGCAAGAAACCTTCAGAAGAAGTACCGGCGGATCTCGCCGAGGACGAGAAGGAAGGGTTAGAGCGGGAAGAGCAAGGTACAGTTCGCGAGACCCGGGAAGCCGGCGAGCGAGTTCGTTCCAGTCCGCTGGTGCGCAAGATTGCGAAGGAAAACAATGTTGACCTAGCACAAGTGCCGGGGACCGGCTTGGGCGGACGCATCACCAAGGAAGACATCGAGTCGTTCATCGCCAAACACGGTGCAGGAGCCCCAGCCGCTGCTCTCGCCAAGCCGGCCGCCCCCGCAGCTTCAACTGCCGCAGCGCCACCGCCTGCCGCGCCACCAGCGCCTGCGGTAACGGGTCCGTTGGCGTCAGTCGGCGCGGTCACACCGGGCGAGATCGTGCCCATGTCGGTCATGCGCAAGAAGATTGCCGAGCACATGGTGCTCTCCAAGCGCACCAGCGCGCATGTGCACGGGGTCTTCGAGGTGGATGTCACGCGCATTGTGAAGCTGCGCGAGAAGATGAAGGCGAAGTTCGAGCAGGCCACCGGCAACAAGCTTACCTTCACGCCATTCTTTGCGCGTGCGGTGGTCCACGGCATTCGCAAGTGGCCCATCATCAACTCGTCGGTGGAAGGCGACAACATTCACTACCACTCTTCGATCAACCTTGGCATTGCTGTCGCCCTCGATTGGGGTCTGATCGTGCCGGTGGTGAAGAACGCCGAGGAGCGCAGCTTCGTAGGCCTGCAGCGGGCCATCAGCGACCTTGGGGAACGTGCCCGCACCAAGAAGCTGAAGCCTGACGAGGTGCAGGGTGGAACGTTCACTATCACGAATCCTGGCATCTATGGCGCGAAGTTCGGCATGCCGATCATCAACCAGCCGCAGGTCGCCATCATGGGCGTGGGCGGGATCGAGAAGAAACCGGTAGTCGTGACCGACAAGGATGGCAACGATTCCATCGCCATCCGCTCCATGATGCATTTGAGCATTGGCTACGACCATCGCATCATTGATGGCGCCGTGGCCGACCAGTTCATGGCCGAGGTTAAGAAGTTTCTGGAGAACTGGAACGAGGAGTTGTTGTAGGCATATCGACGTCAGATGTAAGCGGGTGAGCGGCAGGGCACAGTCCCTGCCGTTCTTTCTTGGCGGCACCCAGTGAGTCTAATGGTTGTTTCATGCGGCCCATCACCCCCGCTGATAGAATCCTGCTATGGATTTCAGGATCGCCGGGGCGAGGGGCGCAGATAATGGGTACGAAGGGACGCGAGCACGGCAACAGCCCCTCAGGGCTCCAGTGCCGGACCAACGGCGCATCATGAGCTCTTTTGTCGGCGACCCGCAAAACGGCGCGCGGCCGGAACACGAGGGCCCAGTCTTGGTGATGCCGTCGCCACAAAAACCGAAACGGCGGCACGTTTGGTTGCGGCGCTTCTGGCTCGTCGTCTTTGTGCTCTTCTGCCTGGAAGTCGGCATCATTCTGACGGTGGTGCCCTGGACCCGTGTATGGGCGGAGAATTCGCTTTTGCTGGGACATCCGCGGCTCCATGATTGGCTGCAGCAGAATTTTGTTCGTGGCCTGATTAGCGGACTAGGCCTGGTTGACATCTGGATGGGAATCGCCGAGGCGGTCCGCTATCGCGAGGGCCCGGACGTCTGACGTCCAGGGTTCCTGATTTCGCTCGGCCACTGCGTCCAGGCTGAGGCGTTCATCGCACGTTCTCATTGGACCGATATAACAACTGCATGGCTGACAAGAAAGACGAGCATCACCGTCATAACCGCTCGCCACTGGCTTACGAGAACAAGAAGTTTCTCAACAGCCCGGACGGCCGGATTCTCCGCATCCTGGCGGAGTACCAGGAACCGCTGACCCGCTTCCGGCGCGAACGCATCCAGGACACCATCGTTTTCTTTGGCTCGGCGCGGTTCCACAGCCGGTCGCAGGCGGAGGAAGCCTTGCAGGTCCTGGAACGGCCCCACTCCGCGACGCCGGCTCCTGCGGAAGAGCAGGAGCGTTTGCGGCGCGCCAAGGCCGACGTCGAGATGGCGCGCTACTACGAGGACGCCCGCAAGCTGGCGTTCATGGTAACGCGATGGACGAAGTCCATCAGCCAGCAGCGCCATCGCTTTGTGATCTGCACCGGAGGAGGACCCGGCATCATGGAAGCGGCCAATCTCGGGGCCTCCGAGGCGGGCGGCAAGACCATCGGAATGAACATCAATCTGCCCTTCGAGCAGATGCCCAACGAGTACATTACTTCGGAACTGAATTTCGAGTTCCACTACTTCTTCATGCGCAAGCTGTGGTTCGCCTACCTGGCCAAGGCCCTGGTGGTGTTTCCGGGCGGTTTCGGAACCTTCGATGAGTTGTTTGAGCTGCTGACCCTGGCGCAGACGGAGAAGCTGGCCAAGCGCATCTGCATCGTGATTTACGGCAAAGACTATTGGGACCGCGTAATCAACTTTCAGGCGCTGGTGGATTCCGGAACCATCTCCCCGAGGGACCTGGAATTGTTTCACTGGGCGAACACGCCCGAGGAAGCCTTCGACTGCTTATGCGGAGACCTTACTCGCTATCACCTGGACCAGCCCAACGCGCGAGAGAAAGAACCGGAGATAGCGAAGACCAGGCCGTGAGGAAGTGGCTAGTGGTCAGTGGTCAGTGGCTAGAGCCCAGGCGAGCGGTTGAGTTGAAGGCCTACTCTTGTGGTGACGCGGGGAATCAGGAGCATCGCAAGCCTTTGCTGGCCACTAGCCACCAGCCACTGTTCCTGCTTCCATGTTTGTGCCAGCCGGACTTTTTGTCCTCTCGCGGCACTTTTGTCGCTCGCAAGACTTCACCGTTACAGCGTAAACTGTTGGGCGCATGTCCCTAATCCTAGACGTTGCAGGCCTGACTGACGTAGGACTGCTGCGGGCGTCCAACGAAGATAGTTTCGGATACGACGAGAGGCTCGGCATTTTCGTGGTATGCGACGGAATGGGCGGCCACGCGGCAGGTGAAGTTGCCAGCCAGATTGCCGTGGATACGGTGCTCGGATACTTCCGAAGGCGGAAGCCTGCGGTGGATGAGGACGCATATCTCGACGACGCTCCGCTTGGTGCTCGTCTTCTTGCAGAGGCAGTCAAGCAGGCCAACGATGCGATTCTCGCATACGCAGAAGCCCACAAGAACACATCCGGCATGGGAACGACACTGGTCGCGGCCCGCTTTGCGGAAGGCACGGTTAGCATCGCCAACGTCGGCGATAGTCGCATCTATTTGCTGCGCGAAGGGCAGTTGCTCCAATTGACGGAGGACCATTCGCTGGTGATGGAGCAGGTGCGCCGTGGCATGCTCACCCTGGAAGAAGCAAAGCGTTCCTCGGCGCAGAACATCATCACCCGCGCGCTGGGGACGGATGAAACCACCCTCCCTGACCTCGGCGAGTTTCCGGCGCAGGCGGGCGATATCCTCATGTTGGCCACCGACGGAGTTCTCCGCCATGTGGAGGATTCTCAGATTCGAGATATCCTGTTGCAAATTCCTTCGCTGAAGGCCGCTTGCGTGACCTTGATTGAAGCAGCTAACGACGGCGGCGGCGAAGACAACTCCACGTGCGTGCTGGTGCGTATGAGCAACGGGTTTCCAGCCGCGGCGGACCCGGAGACACCTCCTCCAGCGTGATCATTGAAGGCTCCGGTTTGCTAGACTCGAACCTTGGAGAACAACTCCCCCACAACAGAAAAACCCTCTGCGAAGACAAACGCCGGAACGGTGGTTTACGTGTTCGCGGTGGGGCTCGGGCTGTTTTGCGGTTGGGTCAATCAGACGGTGGACGATGCCCTGCTGACGGCGTTGTGCGTCCTAGCGTTCACCATGCTCCTGGGCGTGTGGAAAATGCAGCGTCCTTGGCGCTGGGTATTGCTGGTGTGGGTGGGAGTTCCGCTGGTGCTCGCGTACTACCAGTTTGTGGTGAGGTGGCCGCACGATCGCGGCCAGGTTTACGGAGCATTTCTGCAGCTGCTGGCCGCCAGTGCCGGCGGATTTGGCGGGCATTTCATGCGGCAGATGATTGACAATGTCTTCTTGAAACAGGGGGAATGACCGGCGTTACGCCATCACTGCGATCAGCGGCTTCTGCTTCTGCACGACCTCGCCAACGTCGGCAGCATTAATCCCCGAAGTGCGTAATGCGGCAAGAAGGCGTGCGGCATCGGAAGCCGCCACTGCAATCAGCAGGCCGCCGGCGGTCTGGGGGTCATACAGCAAGGCACGAATTTCTTCCGGAACATCGTCCGCGAACTCCACGCAGCTCTCAACAAAGGAACGGTTCGCCTGCAGGCCGCCGGGGACGAACCCCGCGCGAACGCAGTCCAGCGCGCCCTCCAGCAGCGAGACCTGTGACGCCTGGATCCGCATGCTGACGCCGGATGCCATGGCCATCTCGCGCGCGTGGCCAATGAAGCCAAAGCCGGTGACGTCGGTCAAGGCATGCACCGCGAAGCCTCGGGCCGCGGTCTCTGCAGCAACTTTATTCAGCGCCGTCATCGAGCGTACGGCGTCGCGAATCCAGGCGACATCGGCTTTCCCGCGTTTGATTGCGGTTGAAATGACACCCGTGCCCAATGCCTTGGTGAAGATCAGCCGGTCGCCCGCCTCCGCCCCGCGATTCGCCAGCACTCGTTGCGGATGAATCGTGCCCGTTACCGCGTAGCCAAGCTTGATCTCGTCATCGCGAATGCTGTGCCCGCCGATAATGGTGCAATTAGCCTCGACCATCTTCGACAGTCCACCCGCAAGCATCTCTTCCAGCATCTTGAGTTCGCCGCCATCGGGAAAACAAACCAGAGCCAGCGCGCTGATCGGCCGGCCGCCCATGGCGTAAATGTCACTCAGGGCATTGGTCGCGGCAATCTGACCGAATGTGTAGGGGTCATCGACAATGGGGGTAAAAAAATCGACCGTCTGCACCAGCGCCAGTTCAGGCGTGAGTTGATACACGCCCGCGTCGTCGGCGGTCTCGAAACCAACGAGCACATTGGGATCATGTTGCCGGGCTAATTTCCCAAGCACCGAGTCCAGCACCGCCGGACTTAGCTTGCTCGCTCAACCCGCAGCCTTCACCATCTCGGTCAGACGCATGGTCTTCACATCGGCCATATTGTTTCATTCTAGCAATCGGACGTGCGCCCCACTTGCGAGAGCCGCCACGACTACGTTTCGCGACCTCTGCGTCCAGAGCTCATCGTCGAAACTTCCACTGCCAGTGGGGGTTTGGTTAGCCATCCATCGGGTTAAAGAACGCGCTGTCCGGTTTCGAACCAGAGCATCGGTACCGTATAATTGCGCTTTCATTAACCCTGTACTGAGGTTTCGTCATTTCTTGCCATCTTCAGGTAGGACCCGCGGCAATTTTGGCCCGCGGGGCCCGCTGTTGTGCCGCGGCGATCAGTTTCCTCTTGGCGTTCCTCCTTCTCGCGGGCCTATGTGCGGCACAGGAGAACAATGTCGTGGCCGAGATCATCGTCCACGGCAACCGCCGCATCCCGGCGGAAACGATCAAGGCCCGCATGTTCACCCGCCCGGGCGACGTTTACGACCAGGCGGCGCTGGAACGGGACTTCAACTCGCTGTGGAACACGGGATATTTTGACGATCTCCGCATCGAGCGGGAGCCCTCCACCAAGGGCTGGATCATCCATGTTTACGTTAAGGAAAAGCCGACCATCCGCGAGATCAAGTACGAGGGCCTGAGTTCGGTCTCGCAAAGCGACGTTCTGGACAAGTTCAAGGAACGCAAGGTTGGCCTTACGCAGGAGAGCCAATACGATCCGACCAAAGTGAAGCGTGCCGAGGTCGTTATCAAGGAGTTGCTGGCCGCGCACGGTCGTCAGTTCGCCACGGTCCGTTCGGAAGTGCGGCCGATTCCGCCGGCAGCCGTCGGCTTGACGTTCGTGGTGAAGGAAGGCCCGAAAGTCAAGGTCGGAAAGATCACGTTTGAGGGCAATAAAGCGATATCCAGCCGAGAACTTCAGAGTGCGATGAAGAACCTTAAACCGATCGGCATCCCTCATTCGATCTTCCTGGAGAGCCTGTTTCCTCGCACCTACGATTCCACCAAGCTGAATGAGGACGCCGAGCGCGTCCGCTATTACTACCAGACCAAGGGTTACTTCAAGGCGCTGGTTTCCGACCCGCAGACACAGATTCATGACACCAGCGGCGTGAAGTGGTATTGGCCCTTCAAGTCCTCGCCCGGTAAGGCCGTTGACATCAAGCTGCCAGTGGAGGAAGGTCCGCGCTACCACTTGAAGGAGATCGACTTCAGCGGCAACAAAGCCGTCACCGATACCGCCCGGCTGCGGCCGCTGTTCAAGATCAAGGATGGCGACGTGTTCGACGCCGAAGCCATCCGTAAAGGTCTGGACAACCTGCGCAAGGCATACGCTGCGCTGGGTTATATCAACTTTACTCCGGTGCCCAACACCGAGCCTGATGATGAGAAAAAACTCATCACCCTAAGAATCGACCTTGATGAAGGCAAGCAGTTCTTCGTCCGCCGCATTGAGTTCCAGGGCAACACGACCACCCGCGACAAGGTGATTCGCCGCGAGCTGGCGCTGGAAGAGGGCCAGGTTTACAACGGCAACCTTTGGGAGTTGAGTCTCCAGCGTCTGAACCAGCTGCAATACTTCGAGGCGCTCAAGCCCGAGCAGGACTCCGAGATCAAGCAGAACGTGCAGGACGCTACCGTAGATATCACCCTGAAGGTCAGGGAGAAGGGCAAGAACAGCATCGGCCTGACCGGCGGCGTCAGCGGGTTGTCAGGAGCTTTTGTCGGACTTAACTACACCACCAACAACCTATTCGGCAAAGGTGAGAGCTTGTCCGTGCAGTTCCAGATCGGGCAGTACCAGAAGAATGAAACGCTTTCGTTTACTCAGCCCTACCTGTTTGACAGGCCGTTGCAGTGGGGCTGGTCGGTTTACCACAGTAGCTACAACTACAATCAGGCTGCACTGACGCAAATCCAGCTTAATCAGACCATTAATCTGCCGCAGAGTTATCAGGCATTGTTGCAAAACTTCACGCAGACGAGCACGGGCTTCTCGACTTCTCTGTCCTATCCCATCAAGCGCTCTTTCAAGCGGGTCGGCATGACCTACAACTTCGACGATTCGTCCGTGACGACATACAGTCAGGCGTCGGCCGACTACTTCGAGGCCCTTGCCTTCAGAGGTATCTCGGGCCCCAACTCCCTCACCGGAATCGTTACCAGCAAGGTGGTTCCCAACTTCTCCTATAACCGAATTGACAACCCGGCGCGGCCCCATTCGGGACAGAGCCTCTACGTAGCGACCGAGGTGGCAGGTTTGGGCGGGAACGTGAAGTATTTCAAACCGGTGGCCGAATATAAAAGGTTCATCCCGGTGAACAAGGGGCGCAACACCTTCGGCTTCCGGCTGCTGGGCTCGTGGGTTTCCGGATACGGAGGTCAAGTGGCACCTCCCTTTGATCGCTTCTATATGGGCGGCGACACGGACATCCGGGGATTCGATATCCGGGCCATCTCGCCGGTTTCCTTCTTCCCCAACGTCATCACTGTTCCATTGCAAAATCCGGACGGCACACCGGTTCCGTTGAATCCCGCCAATCCACGACAGGGGAATTGGACCGTCACCATCCCGGTGGAGCAGATCATCTTCCCTGGTGGCGACACCAATATCGTCAACAATCTCGAGTACCGTGTCCCCATTGTTGGGCCTGTTACGGTGGCGGTCTTTGTTGATACCGGAATGGACTTCATCTCCCAGGAATCGCAACTGCGAATTGCCGG
This sequence comes from uncultured Acidobacteriaceae bacterium, assembly GCA_963735855.1. GTDB lineage: Bacteria > Acidobacteriota > Terriglobia > Terriglobales > Acidobacteriaceae > Bog-257. Next base: position 292,490 of record CAVTMW010000008.1, on the reverse strand, counting down.
ACCGCAGGTTACGACCCTGCAAAACACTGTCTTCGGCTGCCCGTTTCTGACCACCACCTACACTTGCGCCGGTGGAAGCACGATCCCGTTCTCGGCCGAACTCAAGCCGGTGTCGGGCACCAACTATCAACCGCGAATGTCAACCGGCCTGGAACTGCAGGTCATCATGCCGGTGGTGAATGCGCCCTTCCGTGTCTACTACGCTTATAACCCGCTGCGTATCGACGAAACCGTGTATTCGCCTAATCCTCTTACCCGCGCCATGTTCCCGCCGGGCGCGGCGGGTGACTTCACGTATGCTCAGGCGGTTTCGTTGTTCCAGCCGAGTTATCTGTTACGCGAGCCCAGGAAGACCTTCCGGTTCACGGTTGCAACCACGTTCTAGGCTAGGTTTTTACCGCCTGGTTTGACGGTGAGGAGCGGGGTTCCCTATAATTAGAGAATCCGCACCGCCGAATTTTCCGGCCGGGGAGTGTAGCGAGCTGCATTCTGAGCAGTGCGCAGTTCTTCGGCAGTCCAGGCAGAATGCAGTAAGATCGCGTTCGCCGCTGGAACACCTAAGGAATTCCCGGAGCAGTTCAAGGAGCTACACCAACTCAATGAAGCGTACGTTCATCGCCACCGCCGTCTGTGCTGTGGTTCTCACCATTTCGGCACTGGCCCAATCGGGTTCGCCAACCCCTGGTGGCGCCGCACCCGCTGCCTCCACTCCGTCTGCAGCCACAGCCCCGTCCGGCGGCACCAAGATCGGCACCATCGACATGCAGGGTGCGGTTGCCGGCAGCAATGAAGGCGCTCGTGATTTTGAAGCGCTGAACAAGAAGTTCGAGCCGCGCCGCACCGAGTTGCAGAACCTCAACACCGAGGTTGAAAACCTGAAGAAGCAACTCAATACGCAGGGCGACAAGATGAATGAAGAGGCCCGTGCCACCCTCGTAAAGTCCATTGAAACCAAGCAGAAAAGCCTGCAGCGCTCAGCTGAAGATGCGCAGAATGAATATCAGGCCCAGTTGAATGAGATTGCGCAGCGGATCCTGCAGAAGATGGCGCCCGTCATTGACAAGTACGTCCGGGCCAATGGCTACGGGCTGTTGCTGGACTCCTCCAATCAGTGGCCGCAAGGTCCCATCATCATGACAACGGCCTCGATGGACATCACCAAGGCGATTGTTGACGCCTACAACGCTCAGTCGGGCGTTGCTCCGCCCGCTTCTGCCCCTAAGGCGAGCGGCTCCGCCGCTAGCAAACCCGCGGGCACAACTTCGGCTCCGGCGACTAAGCCGGCAGCCGCCGCAACCAAGCCGCAATAGCGTCGTTGCGATTCATGCTCCAGGGCCGCCATGGATGGCGGCCTTTTCGATTTCTCAGTAGATAGCTGACTTTTTAGGGCGTAGTCGCACGCCTTCGGCAGGAAAATCCTTGGCCTGTGGAAAACCTTGTGGAGAATATGCAGCCTAGAACTTGCAGACCGTGTTCTTTCAGTCACTTACCATCGCTGCCCCACTTGTGATGCAGATTTAAGACGCAGATAAATCAGTGGGTTAGCAAGAATGTAAACATTGTGTGAGTAGCTTTGGCGGGACCGGCCGGGGGTAGCCAGCTTTCAGAGGTTTTGCACAATTTGCCCCGTTTTGCAGCAGGGTAATCGCGACGTACTCGGTGCCCGGACTGCTATCCATAGGGTCCCGAGCACCGAGGTAATTCAGTCTTCTCCCACCTTGAGTACCGCCAGAAAGGCCTCCTGCGGGATGTCCACCCGGCCAATGCGCTTCATCCGCTTCTTGCCTTCTTTTTGCTTTTCCAGCAACTTGCGTTTGCGCGATATGTCGCCGCCGTAGCACTTGGCGATGACGTTCTTCCGCATCGCATGCACGGTCTCGCGGGCAATCACCTTTGCGCCGATGGAGGCCTGGATGGCGACCTCGAACATCTGCCGCGGGATGAGTTGCCGCATCTTGGAAACCAGCGCCTTGCCGCGCTCGTAGGCGAAGTCGCGGTGCACGATGATGGAAAGTGCGTCCACCGGATCGCCCGAGACCAGGATGTCAAGCTTCACCATGGGCGATTCCCAGGTCCCGCTCAGGTGGTAGTCGAGCGAAGCGTAGCCGCGTGAAACCGTTTTCAGCCGGTCGTAAAAATCGAGCACGATTTCGTTTAGCGGCAATTCATAACTGAGCATTACCCGGGTCGAGCTGACGTATTCGAAGCCTTTCTGCTTGCCGCGTTTCTCCTCCACCAATTTCAAAATGCCGCCAACATACTCCTCATTGCTGAGGATGGTCGCCAGGATTACCGGCTCCTCGATCTTGGCTATCTCACTTGGGTCCGGCCAACGCGACGGATTGTCCACCTCAAGCACACTGCCATCGGTCAGCGTGACTTTGTAGCGCACGCTGGGAGCAGTCGTAATCAGCTCGAGGTTAAACTCGCGCTCCAGCCGCTCCTGGATAATCTCCATGTGCAGCAGTCCAAGGAAGCCGCAGCGAAAGCCGAAGCCGAGCGCGGCCGAGCTTTCCGGCTCGAAGAAGAACGACGAATCGTTGAGCCGCAGCTTTTCCAAAGCCTCGCGCAACGCTGTGTGCTCGTGAGCATCCACCGTATACAGTCCGGCGAACACCATCGGCTTCAGTTCTTCAAAGCCCGGCAGCGCTTCGATCGCCGGATGTTTGTCGTCGGTGATGGTGTCGCCAATCTTGCTGTCGGCGACGTTCTTGATATTGGCGCTGAGAAAACCAACTTCGCCGGCCGATAACTGTTCCACTTCCACCGGCTTCGGCGTAAGGACTCCGAGCGTTTCCACGTCGAAGGCGCGGCCATTCGACATCAGGCGAATGTGCTGGCCCTTATACAGCGTGCCCTGGATAACACGCGCGAGCACGATGACTCCGCGATAGGAATCGAACCACGAATCGAAGATCAGCGCCTGCATCTGATTTGTCGAGCGTCCCTTTGGCGGCGGAATCCGTTTGACGATCGCCTCCAGCACCTCGGGCACGCCCTGTCCGGTCTTGGCGCTGATGGCCAGCGCATGCGAGGCATCCAGGCCGACGGCGCCTTCGATCATTTCTTTGGTCCGCTCGATGTCAGCGCTGGGTAAATCAATCTTGTTGATGACAGGGATGATCTCGAGGCCATTGTTAATGGCGATATAGGCGTTCGCCAGGGTCTGTGCTTCGACGCCCTGCGAGGCGTCCACCACCAGCAGAGCGCCTTCGCACGATGCCAGTGACCGTGAAACCTCGTAGCTGAAATCTACGTGGCCGGGCGTGTCAATGAGGTTGAGCTGATACGTTTGGCCGTCTGCCGCCGGATACATCATGCGGACCGAGTGGGCTTTAATGGTGATACCGCGCTCCCGCTCCAAGTCCATCGCGTCCAGCACCTGGGCCTGCATCTCGCGCGCAGTCAACGAGCCGGTGAGTTCCAGCAGGCGGTCGGCAAGCGTGCTCTTCCCATGATCGATATGGGCGATGATCGCGAAGTTTCGGATGAGTGCTGGATCCATCGAAGCTATTTCTGGCCTGCTGAAAGATAGCCATCTCGGGTAGAGCCGGCCTTCAGACCTGCGTCTGCGTCGTTGTAAGTACGCGGGGGATTTAGCCCCGGAGAGGCTACTTCGATTCTACAGGAGAAAGCGCAGCGTTCCGTTGTGCAGAAGTCGAGGATCGAGCGATGGACAGAGCTTCCAGCGCACGGTTTTAGCTCGCAGGCGGAAATTCGCGGCGCACGAAATCCAGCGCGTCTTCACGGCTCCCGAGTCTGCCTTCCAACTGAGCGTCCTCGACCGCCGACAGAATGTCGCGAAACAGCGGGCCGGGCTGATAGCCGAGTCCGATCAGGTCCTCTCCCGTCAGCAGCGGCTGCGGCCTGATCTCCTCCTCCGGAGTCTGCTGCAGGCGGTCGCGCACGAAGTCGTAAAGCGCCAGATTGCCGTGGCTGCTGAGGCAATCAATGCGGTGCAGCGCGAGATGCTCCTCGAACCTGGGCAATCGCATAAAGCGTTTGAGGGTCGATTCCTTCATGCGCTCCGCGTCGGCGAAACGCATGTGGTTGGCGACCAGCGCGGCGATCTGACGGGTGTCTTCGTTGGAAAAATGCAGGCGGCGACAGATCTCTTCTGCCATGCGCGTGCCCACCTCGACATGGCCGTCGAAGCGAATGCGGTCGGGTGCAACGCGAAAGGTCGGCGGTTTGCCGACGTCATGCAGCAGCGCCCCCCAGGCCAGGGCGCGGGAACAGTGCGCTGGCAGCTTTTCCAGCAGCAGCAGCGTGTGGATCCAAACATCGCCCTCTGGGTGGAACTCGGGCGGCTGCTCGACGCCGTGCATGCGATCCACTTCGGGCAACACTTCTTTCAAGAGGCCGGTGCGGTCGAGTAGCTCGAAGGCGCGCCGCGCGTGCCCTTCGGTCAGCATCTTGGTCAACTCGTCGCGGACGCGTTCGCGGCTCACCTGCTGAATCCCGGTCGCCAGCCGCTGGATCGCGGCGAAGGTTTGCGGCTCAATGGTGTATTCGAAGCGAGCGGCGAAGCGCACGGCGCGCAACATGCGCAGTTTGTCCTCGGCGAAGCGGCGTTCGGGATCGCCGATGGCGCGGATCACGCCGGCCTTCAAGTCGTCGCGGCCGCCGACGAAATCGAGCACACGATTGCCGTCCAGCGGGTCCATCAGCAAGCCGTTGATGGTGAAGTCGCGGCGCTGCACGTCTTCACGCGGGTCGGTGGCGTAGCTCACGCGGTCAGGATGGCGCCCGTCGGTGTAGGTGCCGTCGTTGCGAAAGGTGGCGACCTCGACGTAGTTAGGGTGCTCGGAAGGAGCGTCCGGGTGCTCGACCCAAGCTTCATTTGTTTGGGTGGGAGCTTCGGCAGGGCGTCTCAGCGGGACCAGCACTACGCCAAACTGCGCGCCCACGGCATAGGTCTCCGGGAAGATGCGCATGACCTCGGGCGGAGTGGCGTCGGTGGCGACATCGTAGTCGGCGGGAACGACGCCGAGCAGCATGTCGCGCACGCAGCCTCCGGCGAGATAGGCCTGAAAGCCGCGCTGGCGCAGTTCACGAACGATGTTGGTGGCGTGCTGCTGCATCGGTATCCATGTTGATTGTAGCGGCAGCCTCGCTCAGAGCTAAGCGGACCCTTGAAAAGCTCAAGAAACAGATCCCTCGCGGACTGAAGTCCGCTCGTGATGACAAAACAAAGTGGGTTCCCCTTACAATATTTCTGTGAGCGACGTTTACATCCTCGGCATCGAGAGTTCCTGCGATGAGACTGCTGCGGCGGTGGTCCGCTCGGGCGAGGAACTGATCTCGAATGTTGTGTACTCGCAGTTTGCCACGCATCAACCGTACGGCGGAGTGGTGCCGGAACTGGCTTCGCGCGAACATTTGCGCGCCATCGTGCCGGTCGTGCGCAAGGCGCTGGACGATGCTGGCAAGTCCTACGAAACCATTGACGCTATCGCGGTGACCAAGGGGCCCGGGCTTGCCGGGTCGCTGCTGGTCGGTTTGAGCTATGCCAAGGCGCTGGCCTACGCGCTGGAGAAGCCGCTCATCGGAGTCAATCATCTGGAAGGACACATCCACGCCGTCCTGCTGGAGGAGCGCCAGAAGGGCAACCACGAGCTGGAATTTCCCGTGCTCGCGCTGGTGGTGAGCGGCGGACACACTCATCTCTATCTAGCCGAGCGCCAACAGGACGGATGGGTGTACCACGATGTGGGACATACCCGCGATGACGCAGCCGGCGAGGCCTTTGACAAGGTTGCCAAGCTTCTGGAACTCGGCTATCCGGGTGGGCCTGTGATCGACTTCCTCGCGCAGCATGGAAACCCCGAAGCGGTTAAGTTCCCCTTCGCCCAGATCAAGCACCGCGACCGGAATCCCCAGAACCGCCATGCCGACGACGCTCGCCGCGTGGATTTTTCCTACAGCGGGATCAAGACCGCAGTCCTGCGCTATGTGGAAACGCACGATATGCGCGAGAAGATCGAACAACGGCGGCGCGCTCTGGCCGGATTGGCGAGCCGCAGCGCGGCAGACTATCTCGCTGCCTGCGACCCGCAAACCCTCGATCTGGTGGCGTCGTTCCAGCGCGCGCGTGGTTGACGACCTGGTCAGCAAAACGCTGCTGGCGGCGCGGGAGCACAACGTTGCCACCCTGTTTGTGACGGGAGGCGTCGCCGCCAACAGCGAACTGCGCAAGACCTTCGAGACACGCGGTGCGGAAGAGGGAGTGCCGGTCTATTTTCCATCCCGCAAACTTTCCACCGACAACGCTGCCATGATCGCGGCCGCGGCCTATCCACGATTTCTGGCGGGCGAGTTTGCCGATGCGGAATTCTCCGCCGACGCGGCGCTGCGGCTGCGTTAGCCAGGAACTCGTGCGGCGCTCTATTCTTCTTCGGTGGGAATTTTCGATTCGATGTCCATGTCGCGGAACTCGCTCGATTCGAAGATCTCGCGGCAGTCGAGACACTCGACGTACTCCGCGTCTTCGTCGCGGGAGACCACTTGGACACGAGGATGGAGACACTGCTGGTCCATGGATTCGCTCTATGAGAGGTTGGGGGTCCTAAGCGCCGGCTGGCTCATGTTCATACAGGTGCGCCCCTAACTGTGAGCGGGACGGGAATTGTCCGGTATTTTAGACCGGCGGTGCGGCTTGTCAAGCATTTCTCGCAGGCGGACTGTTAATTCTGCGCAGAACAACTCTTCTCAGCAGGCTAAAACGCCGCCGTCCCGGAGCCAGAGCAACAATATCCGACATAATTCATCGCCATTCCTTAAGCCGTTCGTTGCTTTATACTTACAGCTCGCTGCCTAACCCGACCGTTGGCTGCAAAGGGTTGCAAGGATCGCCGGGGCGTCGTAGAATCAAACTGCGACTGATTTGGTCGCATATACATCTGAGTACTGATGCTGAAGCTGACCAAGAAGGCGGACTACGGGCTGATCGCGATGCGGCATTTGGCCGAGCACGCCGATTTAGGAGCGTGCAGCGCCAAGGACCTGGCCGAGATGTACAGCATGCCGCAGGAGGCGCTGGCGAAGATCCTGCAAAAGCTGACGAAGGCCGGTCTGCTGGTTTCGCAGTACGGGACCAACGGTGGCTATACGCTGTCCCGTGATCCCCGGCACATCAGCGCTTTCGAGGTAATTCGCGCCATTGACGGTCCGTTGTTCATTACTTCGTGCAGTTCGGCCACCGAAGACTGCGAGCAAAGTGACCGCTGTACCGTCCGCGAACCGCTGCGCAGAGTGAGCCGCAGCATCGAAGAGGTTCTGAACCGGTTGACGATTTGGGAGATGACCGAACCCGAGCACGACTCGGCGCCGGAGCTGGTCACTCTCGGCTGGACCACGACCAAGGCAGACCAAGTTTAGGAGATGTCACAGGCAATGAGCACGAATGTAATTTCGCCCAACGGAAGCAAGGATGTGAAACTGCCCATCTACATGGACAACCACGCCACCACCCAGGTTGACCCGCGGGTGGTGGAAGAGATGTTGCCCTACTACACCGAGAAGTTCGGCAACGCGGCCAGCCGCAACCACGAGTTCGGATGGATTGCCGAACAGGCGGTGGAACAGGCGCGTGAACGCATTGCGAAGCTGATCGGCGCGACGGCGAAGGAAATCATCTTTACCTCGGGCGCGACCGAGAGCGACAACCTTGCCATTAAGGGTGTCGCCGAGATGTACAAGGAAAAGGGCAATCACATCATCACCCAGGCCATCGAGCACAAGGCCGTGCTCGACACCTGCAAGCGCCTGGAGAAATACGGCTTCCGCGTCACCTATCTGCCGGTGCAGAAGGACGGCCGCATTGATCTCGACGACCTGAAGCGGTCCATGGACGACAAGACCATCCTGGTGACCATCATGGCCGCGAACAATGAAATTGGAGCGTTGCAGCCCATCCGCGAAATTGGCGCGCTGTGTCACGAGCGTGGTGTGCTGTTCCACACCGACGCGGTGCAGGCCATCGGCAAGGTCCCGTTCAACGTGATTCAGGACAATGTGGATCTCGCTTCCATCACCGCGCACAAGCTCTATGGGCCCAAGGGCGTCGGAGCGTTGTATGTGCGGCGCAAGAATCCGCGCGTGCAACTGGTGGCGCAGATTGATGGCGGCGGGCACGAGCGCGGTATGCGCTCGGGCACGCTCAACGTTCCGGGAATCGTTGGACTGGGCAAAGCGTGCGAGATCGCGACCAACGGCATGGCCGAAGAAGCCAAGAAGCTTGCGGCTCTGCGCGACCGCCTGAAGGACGCCATCATGGGCCAGCTTGACGAGGTTTACATCAATGGCTCCGTCGAGCATCGCCTGCCCGGCAACCTGAACATCAGTTTCGCGTATGTGGAAGGCGAATCGCTGCTGATGGGCATCAACGATATTGCGGTTTCGAGCGGCTCGGCGTGCACCTCGGCGACGCTGGAACCATCTTATGTATTGAAGGCCCTGGGCGCCGGCGACGATCTGGCGCACAGCTCCATCCGGTTCGGCTTGGGACGCTTCAACACCGAAGCCGAAGTCGATTATGTGGCCGAGCGCGTGGTGGACACGGTGAAGCGCCTGCGCGAGTTGTCGCCGTTGTACGAGATGGCGAAAGAAGGAATCGATTTGACGAAGGTCCAGTGGGCGGCGGAGCCGACTCACTAGTCCAATTCAGCAAGTTTGCAATTTAGGAGACTACTTCATGGCTTACAGCGACAAGGTCCTTGACCATTACACAAACCCCCGCAACGTGGGCTCGCTCGACAAGAACAGCTCCGAAGTGGGCACCGGACTGGTGGGAGCGCCTGAGTGCGGCGACGTGATGAAGCTGCAGATCAAGGTCAATCCCGCGACCAACATCATTGAGGACGCCAAGTTCAAGACGTTCGGCTGCGGCTCGGCGATTGCCTCTTCTTCACTCGCGACCGAGTGGGTGAAGGGCAAGACCGTGGATGAGGCGCTGTCCATCCGGAACACCGACATCGTGAAAGAGTTGTCGCTGCCTCCGGTGAAGATCCACTGTTCGGTGCTGGCGGAAGACGCCATCCGCGCTGCGATTGGCGACTGGAAGAAGAAGAACGGCGTAACCCAGACCCCGGCGCAAAGCGCCCCGGTCGAGCAGCGGGCGTAAAATTTGATTGAGGATCGGCGGGCCGCGCCTGGTGGCGAGGTTCGCCGGAACAGGACCATGAGCACGATCAACATCGAGAATCCGGCCGAAACGTCCGCCCCTGCCGCCAAAGGTATTCAGGTGACGGAGAAGGCGATAGCTCGCATCCGCGCGGTGCTGGCGAAGGAAAATATTTCGCCCGACGAAGGCGGCCTGCGCCTGGGCGTGCAGGGTGGTGGCTGTTCGGGACTGAGTTACAACATCCGCTTCGACACCCAGCCGCGCGAACGCGATCGCGTCTTTCAGTTCGACGACGTTCGCGTCTTCGTCGATCCCAAGTCGTTCATCTATCTGCACGGCATGGTCCTGGACTACGAAGAGACTCTGATGCACCAGGGCTTCGTGTTCCAGAACCCGAACGCGAAGAAGTCCTGTGGCTGTGGCACTTCGTTCTCGTAAGAAGCCGGTCCGCGCGGCGTCGAACACGGTGGAACCTGACCCCACCTGGGCCAGCGGAAAGCGCATATCCAGTGCAACTGTGGCATTCATTCGGCGGGTGCGTGCGAGGGCGAAAGAAGCCCAGCGGCGAATGCGGCGGCGTTGAGTTGGCTGCAGGGGCGAGCTTGGGATGAGGCACAGCGACTAAGGACGTAGCTCATTCGAGGGGAAGGCACAATTCGATGACCCAAACTGAACCAAAGAGCGCCGAGTCGAAGGGCATTCTGGTTGTTACTCAAGGCAAGCCAGACAAGGTCAATTGCTGGTCTTGCGGAGCCATGCGCGCTGCGCACTTCTGCCAGCAATGCGGCAAGGTGCAGCCGCCGGTGCCGGTGGACTACTTCACCTTTTTTGGGTTGCCCTACAAGTTGAATCTGGAGAGCCGGGAAGCTGGAGCGCGAGTTCTACGATCTGAGCCGTCATCTGCATCCCGACATCAATGCCATCAAGAGCGATCGCGAACAGCAGTGGGCGCTGGAGCAGAGTTCGCACCTCAACGACGCTTATCGCACGCTGAAAGACCCAATCACGCGCACCGAATATCTGCTTCGGCTGCAAGGCGTGCAACTGGAAGAGCAGTCCAAGGCGGCAACCGAAGAGGCGCGCCGCACCGGGAAGCTGAAGAAGCAGGTTGTTCCGCCCGATCTGCTGGAAGAAGTTTTTGAGTTGAACATGCAGCTCGAAGAGATGCGGATGAACAAGAAGATGGGCGAGCAGGACCGCACTCTCGAGCGCCAATTAGAGGACGCGAAGAAGCACTTGCAGGCCAAGCACGACGGCATGATGCAGGAGTTGGGCAACGCCTGGAACGAGTGGGATGCGCTGGTGGACCGGGCAGAACAGGGTGAAACGGTTTTGGACGAGGACCGTCTGGCCGTGCGCGACAAGATGGTGGATGTGCTGAATCGCCGGAATTATCTGCGCAATTTGCTGCGCGACATTGATGAAGTGTTGGAGAGCTGAAAAAAACAGTTGCCAGTGGCCGGTGGTCAGTTGCCAGTTCGTTCGGCCGAGCCCGGTATTTGCGTGACTGGTGGCTGATGAACTTGGTGGTGCTGATGGCCTCGATCGGTGGCTGAGAGATCGATAGCTCCGATGGACTCGATGTGAAGATTCAGCGCCGTAGGCGCGGAATAGTTTAGCCCAGCACGGAGCCGCAGGCGGAGTGCTGGGTCCGGCGAGAATTAGAGTTGAGTCCCTTCAGGGACGGCACAAGTGGGCAATGCGGGTACACGGGTCCTTCGGCTCCGCTTCGCTGTCGCTCAGGATGACAAGAGACTGGGTGAAAGCTAAGGCTGAGAGCAGGCTAAGAGCTAACGGCCAAGAGCCAAACATGGCAACGAACGCATCGTCGGCATCGATCTGGGCACCACCAACTCGCTGGTGGCGTACATGGCGAGCGACCGTCCGGTCGTCATTCCCGGCGAGGACGGGCTGAACCTGGTGCCTTCGGTGGTCGCGCTCGACGAGAACGGCCAGATCGTTGTTGGCAGCGCCGCGCGCAAGTACCTGATCGAGACCCCGGAGCGCGCTGTGTACAGCGTGAAGCGCCTGATGGGACGCGGTGTCGAAGACGTTCAAGAAGAGCTGAAGTTTTTCCCGTTCCGTCTGGCAGATGATCTCGCGCCTGGCGAAGTGCTGCGTATCAAGCTGGGCGACAAGACGTTCACTCCGCCTGAAATTTCGGCGTTCATTCTGCGCCAACTGAAGCGCAATGCCGAGCGCTACTTCGGCGCGCCGGTCACCAAGGCGGTCATCACCGTGCCCGCCTACTTTAACGATGCGCAGCGGCAAGCCACCAAGGACGCAGGACGCATCGCGGGACTGGAAGTGCTGCGCCTGGTGAACGAGCCCACCGCCGCTTCTCTCGCCTACGGTCTGGACCAAAAGCAGAACGGAACGGTTGCGGTTTACGATCTGGGCGGCGGCACCTTCGACATCTCCATTCTGAAGCTGCACGAGGGAATCTTCGAGGTCATCGCCACCAACGGCGACACGCACCTCGGCGGCGACGACATTGACAACCTGCTCATCACCATCGCGCTGGACGACATCCAGGGCGACCTCGGCGTGGATGTCCGGCGCAATGCCGAGATCGTGCAGGCGATTCGCAAAGCGGTGATCGAAGCCAAGATCGAGTTGTCTGCGAACGAAAAGACCACGCTCGACGTCGAACTTCCCGGCGGCAAGCGCTATCAGCGCGAGATCACGCGCGCGCAATTTGAGCAGTTGATTCAGCCGGTCATCGATCGCACCGTCGGCCCGGTTCGGCAGGCGATGAAGGATGCCGGCCTGACCGCGAAGCAGATTGACGAAGCCGTGCTGGTCGGCGGCTCGACGCGCATCCCGCGAGTGCGGCAACTGGTGGAAGAGCTGTTCGAGCGCACGCCGCACAGCGACTTGAATCCTGACGAAGTGGTCGCGCTGGGCGCGGCGGTGCAGGCGAACATTCTCGCCGGCGGCTCGGAAGCGACGAAAGAAATGTTGCTGCTCGACGTGACGCCGCTGTCGCTGGGCATCGAGTCGCTGGGCGGAGGCGTGGTGAAGATCATCCACCGCAATTCCACGATTCCGGCGTCGGCGACCGAGCACTTCACCACCGGCGTGGAAGGCCAGACGAACGTCGCGATCCACGTGGTGCAAGGCGAGCGCGAGTTGGCCAAGGATTGCCGCTCGCTGGCGCGCTTCGATCTGAAGGGCATTCCGCCGATGCCGGCCGGGCTGCCGCGCATCGAAGTGAAGTTCCTGATTGACGCCAACGGCATTCTGCACGTCTCCGCGCGGGAGTTGCGCAGCGGCAAGGAATCCGAGATTGAAGTGCAGCCCAGCTACGGCCTGACCGACGAGCAGGTCGAGAACATGATTCTCGAGTCGTTCGACTACGCCGAAGAAGATTTCCGCCAGCGGCAGGTGATCGAGGCGCGCAACGAGGCGGACACGATGCTGACGGCGCTGGAAAAGGCCCGCAAGAATCCGGCGTGGGAGCAGTTGTCGCCGCAGGAGCGGACCGACATCACCAAGATGGAAGCTGCGCTGCGCGCGGTGATGAAGGAAGACGATTACCAGGCGATTCGCAGCGCGATTGACGTGCTGAACCAGGGCACCATGCGCCTGGCCGAGCTGATGATGGATTCGGCTGTGGGCGCGGCGCTGAAGGGCAAGGACATGGCGACCGCCGACGTGGGCGAAGGCCCGGCGTCGCCGCATCCCATCGCGCAGGCAGAGATTAATAAGTAGTGGTCAGTGGTACAGTTGGTTCAGTGGCGACAGCCGTTACGCAGTTCGGATCGAATGGGCCGTGTAGGGACGGCTTCAGAAGCTGCTGACAGGGTGGCTTGAGCGATTTGCGTCCGAGAGGAATCTGAGCGTTATGTCCAGACGATCAAAAACACAAGGCGGCGGAACAGCAACGGAAGAGGCTCTCGGCGCCGAACACGGTCCGGCTCACGTTCCTTCCCGACAACAAGACGTTCGAATTTGAGCACGGCAAGCTGCCCTATCAGGAGCACGGCAAGCCGGAGTCAATCCTCGACGTGGCCATGAACTTCGGCCTGCACCTGGAGCACGCCTGCGGCGGCAACTGCGCCTGCACCACCTGCCACGTCGTGGTGAAGAAGGGCAAGGAGCTGCCTCAGCGAGATGGAAGACGACGAGGCCGACCGCCTCGACATGGCTGCCGACCTGCAGTTGAATTCCCGCCTGGGATGCCAGGCCGTGATCGAGAAGCCCGGCGAAGTCGTGGTGGAAATTCCGTCGTGGAACCGCAATTACGTTTCCGAGGCGCGCGACTCACCACGATTGATCGCTACTGATCTTGGATTTCGAGGAGTCTATGGCTGCTGAACTGAGATGGGATGACGCGGAAGACATCGGCATTGCGCTGGCCGACAAGTTCCCGGAGGTGAATCCGCTGGAGGTCCGCTTTACCGATCTTCACCGCTACGTGACCGAGTTGCCGACCTTCGTGGACGATCCCAAGATGTCGAACGAGGGCAAGCTCGAAGCCATCCAGATGGCGTGGTACGAGGAGTACCAGGACAGGCGGTAGATCGCGCTGATGCGCGCTTTGAAGCCGAGCCGTTCGCTTGCCGTAAGATACCGGTTTCGGTCGGGTACGCCGTTGCGCAAGCCTGTCTTCACGACCAGAAGGCGCCCCGCTCTCCCTCGTTACTGCGCCTTCCCGCCGAAAGTCAAGCCCAACCCGGTCGTGAGCAGTACATCGTTGTTCCTTTTTCCTTCCACAGGCTTGCTGTTGTAACGATCTCCGAAGTTCAAGTTCCAGGTAATTGCCCGGTAAAACTTGCTGGCAATGCCGAAGTCGAACACACCGCGATAGCCTCCGCCATCGTTCAGATAGGGGAAGAAATAGAAGTCCTGAATGATCGACGTATTGGCGGTGAACTTATGGCTGAATTCGTCGCCGATGGTGGCATTCATCAGATTGTTGGTAGGGCCGCCGTGCGAGTAGTTCTCGTAGGTGTAGCCAAAACCTCCCAGCAGATCAAGCGTCGTCATCTTGCTGGCGATCGCGTGAAAGCCGAGACCGCCGCTGGGACTGATGCGCACGTTGAGGTCCTGGGCGTGATCGTACGACCCGGCAAACAAGCCAAACGCAAACCAGCTTCTTGGTCAGGTTGCGATCGTAGCGGATGAAGCCTCCCAGGGCGTTGGCCGTGGTGGAGTTGATGTTGTCGGTGGTGCTGGTGGAGTAAATCGAGGCCGCCTGAATCGTCCACTTGTCGGTGGTCGTCGGACGCGCGGCGTTGAAGCCTAACGCCAGGTTGGTGGTGTCGGAGTTGCCTCTGGCCAAGCGCGAGTCCGAGATTGCCGCCACCGGCCCAGCCTTCGAGCATTCCGGGATGCAGCGACTTCTCATAGGCGGCCTGATCGGCGGGTGAGCGCATCACCGCCACGTCCGTCATGGGAATCGTCTGTGTTCCCGACGTGGTGCTGACCGCGACTTCGGAATCCTTCGTCGTCACGGCTCCGGAGACGACCTGCTTGTCGGTGCGAGTCACCACCATGGGCTGCCCGGAAGAGAACTCCGCGACCGCGTCCCAATCAATCGTGACGGTTCCGGCATGTTCCGTCTTGATCGTGAGCTTCTTGTCGCTCACACTCAGGATCGCGCCCGTCAGGCGATCGCCATTCTTCAGAGTCACCTGCTCGGCATACAGGCTGATGCAGAAGCAGCAAACGATGACGGCGTAGACACTACTCTTAAACATTTGGGTAAGCTCTCTTTCCTGTTGGTGTTCCCGGGATTGGCGCGAGATTTGTTCCTGGGATGGTTGGGTTCGCGAGTCCGAATCGTCTGTGCTTACGCTAGGAGGAAAGCAACATCAACCAGCATTCATATGCTTTCGGCTCGCAATGACCAAGATAACATCTACATGGTAAATGCGAGAAGTGAAAACTCGGGATTGTAAGGCGCAATACTACGGTCACACAAAAGTGGTATTGAATGTGGCCCTGAAAATCCAGCGACGAAAAAATCTTCTGTGGGCTGACTTGTGCTACTTCGTGACCACAGCCGTTTGCGTAGCATCGATCTTGGCCTCGCGCAGATACTTGGCAGCCTCTTCCGGCGGCGTAGGATTCTGGTAGAAACCGGTTCCCCATTCGAAGCCTGCGATCTTGGTCAGCCGTGGCATGAACTCAATATGCCAGTGATAATGGTCCATCGCGGCTTCCTGAACCGGCGCAGTGTGAATTACCAGATTGTAGGCGGGATAGTCCAGCACCTTATCGGCTCGCAGCAGCAGATTCTTCAGCGCCTTGGCCAGGCTTTCGTACACCTGGGACGATGAGTTCTCAAACGCCGACTCATGCCGCTTGGGAAGGATCCACGTCTCGAAGGGAAACCTGGGCGCGTAGGGAGCAAGAGTAAGAAAGCCATCGTTCTCCGCCACGACGCGGACGCCCGACTCGGTCTCCTGCCGAACGATGTCGCAGAACACGCAGCGTTCCTTGTAGATGTAGTACTGTTTGGAACCTTCCAGCTCCTCGATCACGTGCTTGGGCACAATGGGCAGCGCGATCAGCTGTCCGTGCCCGTGCTCCAGTGTCGCGCCCGCCTGCGGTCCGTGGTTCTTGAAGATCAGGATGTACTTGAAGCGCCGGTCCTTTTTCAGGTCAACGATGCGGTCGCGATAAGCCCAGAGCACATCTTCGATTCGCTTCTCCGGAAGAGTCGCTAGAGTCGCATCGTGTTCGGGCGTCTCGATGATGACCTCGTGCGCGCCGATACCGCTCATCTTGTCGAACATGCCTTCAGCCTGGCGGCTCAGAATGCCTTCGATCCCAAGGGCCGGAAACTTGTTCGGAACCACGCGCACCGTCCAGCCCTGCGAATCGCTGGATGCGCCGTTTGGGCGATACGCGAGGACCTCATGCGGCGTCTTGCCTTCGTTGCCGGGACAGAACGGGCAGAAGCCGCCTCTCATCTTCACAGGCTCGCGGCTGAAGTCGGTGGGACGTTTGGCGCGGTCCGTCGAAATGATGACCCAGCGGCCAACAATAGGATCTTTGCGCAACTCAGGCACGGCTAACCTCGGGCAGACAACCTGTCTATATTACGACATAGCAGACGCGGATAATCCTTCCATCATGGATATCACCGGCCAAGAAAAAAGAGCCTGACCCGTCACGGTACAGGCTCTGAAATCATCACCGACCTGCGATCACTTCGTTGCCGCCAGTCCGATGCACTCCTCCAGCACATCCATCGCGATGTCGGCTTGCTCCGTGGTCACTACCAGAGGCGGCGCGATGCGGATGCTGTTGGGGCCGCAACCCAGGAAGAGAACGCCGCGCTCGAACGCCATCTCGACAATGCGGTCGCGTTCGGCGCCGCCCGGCGTCTTGGCCTTCTTGTCGGTGACGATTTCGACACCGATCATCAGTCCGCGCCCGCGAACATCGCCTACCAGTTCGAGCCGCTGCGGCCAGTCGGCAATGCGTTTCATGATGTGCTTTCCGACGGCTTCGGCGTTCCGGATGGCTTCGCGCTCCAGAACATCCATGGTCGCCAACGCCGCCGCGATGCAGACTGGATTGCCGCCGAACGTGGAAGCGTGCGAACCGGGCACCCAGTCCATGATCTCGGCCTTCGCCATGGTTATGCCGAGGGGCATGCCGCTGGCGATTCCCTTGGCCATGCAGACGATGTCAGGCTCGACGCCGGTGTGCTCGATGGCCCACCACTTGCCAGTGCGTCCCGCGCCGGACTGCACTTCGTCCGCCACCAGCAGGATGCCGTGGCGATCGCAAATGCGCCGCAACTCCTGCATGAAGACCGTGGGAGCAACCACGTATCCGCCTTCGCCCTGAATAGGCTCGACGAAGATCGCGGCCACTTCCTCGGGAGGCAGCGTCGTCTTGAACAGCTTTTCTTCGATGAAGCGCGCGCAGCCCAGCGCAAAGGCCTCCGCTTCCTGCCCGCCGCCCACGCATCCGCGATACACATCGGGATAGCGAACGTGGGTCACGCCGGGCACCAGCGGGGCAAAGCGGCGGCGCTGCTGCGGCTTCGACGCTGTCAACGACAGCGCGCCCATGGTGCGTCCATGGAACGCTCCGTAGAAGGCGATAATGTTCTGCCGCTTGGTGTGGTAGCGCGCCATCTTCAAAGCGGCCTCCACCGCCTCGGCGCCCGAGTTGCCGTAGTAAAACTTGTGCGGCCCCTTCATTGGCGCCACCTTCGACAGCCGCTCGGCCAGCGTCACCAGATGCTCGTAATAGAAGTCGGTTCCCGACATGTGGATCAGTTCGGCAGCCTGCTTCTGGATGGCGGCAACGACTTCAGGATGGCAATGGCCCGTGGAAGTAACGGCGATGCCGGCGGAAAAATCGAGGAACTCGTTGCCATCCACGTCTTCGACGACCACGCCGCGGCCGCGCTTGGCCACCAGGGGATACGAGCGGGTGTAGGACGGCGAAATGTAGCGCTGGTCGCCGTCAAGAATGCGACGAGCATTGGGGCCGGGCAACGTAGTCTTGATGTTCGGACCAGCAACTGGCGTCAGGGTCTTGGTAGCCATGGTCTTTCTCCTCTAAGGGCTTGCGGTGCGGGTTTGTGCACCGGAGCTGGGGTTCAGACCGCGCGTGCAATCAGGTTGGACTGGAAACGCGGCTTCAGAAGGGAGAAGCTGCGACTAGTCGCCGGAAAAAAGATTGGGCCGCGCCATGCAGGGAGCCAGCTTCGACTCGGCGCGCGAGGAGATAGGCTGCGACCAGGACCCACGCACACTCATGCCCAATACCGTGCTCAACGCGGCAGTGGCGAGATGATGCGGATGGGTGGTAAGAGGCTTCACGACCATATCCTGTTTACAGTATAGCCAACTACTCTGCTGCCTGAAACCCCTAAAGAGGACGATTCCTAAGTGCGGCGAATCCTTCCTCGGATGAGATCCTCCCTAACTCCGCGTCTCGCGCCTGGGGTTCACTTCAAAACCCTACCCCTCCCCCTCCCCCTGTTTCCGCCAAAATATTGAAAGCAATGGGCAAGTTCTAAGAACTCAACCAATTCCGCAATCAAAAAGAGTTAGAGGAAAATATTGATTCCGATACTTATACAGTTTCTGGATTGCTTAACCGCCTTGAAAGGCGCGGCTTGAGCCGCGCCGACGGCGCTACACGAGCTCGGCCTTGAGGCCCTGAGGGACCTCAGCGGCTAAAGCCGACTCTTCCGTGCCAGCGTTTCGGCACGCCTGAGGCGGCCCCTTCAAAGCGGATACGACCACTGCGAAACTTCTAGACCACGTTGCACCGCCAGAACCCCGAGGGTCATTGGTGCAATGCCTTCAGTTGCAAAGAACTGTACCGCGCCCTGGGCGAGACAGCGTCGCAGGTCGCAGGCGCGGCCCCGAGAGCCAGCGTAGCACCGCTTTGCAGGCTGTCAAGATTACGAAGGTACAGGGTGGGTAACTGTACTTTCGTAACATTCCTGAGGGAGGGTAACCTGCCGGTCTCGCGGAAGGTCATGGACGCGGAACTACCTCGAACCCTCCAGCGTCTCCGCCATTTCGAGCAACTTGTTGACCGTGTTCCAATTTCTGCCGGTGCAGGACTTCTTCAGCGCCTTCTCAATCGCCGGCCACACTTTCGAGCGTCCCTGACCATCAGGGAAATAGATATAGACTTCTCGACCGTCGATCCGCACCTCTTCTCCGCTGGTCTTGAGTCCGAGGAGCTCATCGCGGGCTTCCGGGCTGGGAGTCGCGGCGAGGAAGGTGACCAGGAGTTTGCTGGCCTCGATTCCGCTTCGCTTGCGCGAAGGGGTTCCGCGCGATCACGTCTCTCAGCTCGTCAGCGGTACGAAGAATGACGCCGGGGCGGAAGCCGAACTTGTGCTCGATCGCATCCTCGATCCGCTTCGCCAAAGGAGCGATGTTCTTCGCGTTCGTCCCGAAGACGACGTTGCCGCTCTGTATGTAGGTCTGCGGATCGCGCAAGCCGAGCGACGCATAAAGGTCACGCAACGCGTCCATCTTGATCTGGTTGTGGCCGCCAACATTGACACCGCGGAGCATGGAAATGAGAACGGGCATAACAGCCACCAGAATAGCGCGTCGCGTCCGTTTCGGGGAGCGATGCATCCAACGTGCATGGATCTCCAACTCATCGGGAAGCACGCACTCGTAACCGGTTCGACAGCAGGTATTGGGTACGCCATCGCCGAAGCCTTGACTGCCGAAGGCACCCGCGTAGTGGTCAATGGGCGCACGCAGGAGCGGGTGGACAACGCAGTTTCTGCAATCCAGAAATCGACAGGTAAACACGTCGACGGCTGCGCAGCCGATCTGGGCAGTGCCAAAGGGTGCGCCGCCGCGATTGCCAAGTTCCCCCGCCTGGACATTTTGATTAACAATCTCGGCATCTTCGAGCCGAAAACATTCGAGCAGATCACCGACGAGGACTGGCTCCATATGTTCGAGGTGAATGTCCTGAGCGGGGTGCGGCTGAGCCGTCACTATTTGCCCGGAATGAGGGAACGCAATTGGGGACGCATCATATTCATCTCCAGCGAGTCGGCGGTACAAATTCCGGCGGAGATGATTCACTACGGCATGACCAAGACAGCCCAGCTCGCCATCTCGCGCGGACTGGCTGAGACAACGGCAGGAACGAATGTCACCGTAAATTCAGTGCTCGCCGGGCCTACCGCTTCGGAAGGCGTCAACGCATTCGTCGAAAAACTCGCGGCCGACGAGCAATCCGACCGCCCCTCGGTCGAGCGGGACTTCTTCGCTCACATGCGACCCACCTCGCTACTGAAGCGCTTCGCTGAGCCCGGCGAAGTTGCTGCCCTGGTGACGTTTGTGTGCAGCCCGCTCTCTTCCGCTACCAACGGCGCCGCCCTGCGCGCCGATGGCGGCGTGGTAAGGTCTATTCTGTAGAGTTTTCCCAAGCAGCTCCAAGTGAGGCGGAATTGTTGCGGAACGCCGGAGTCGGGATCGTGGGGTTCGTGTGCTTCGCTTTCGTTGTTGCGATAGCACAAGCTCCGGTAGCCAAGCCCGTGCCTTGCCGCGAGGAGAACGCTCCCTCGGGATGGGTCATCTACGTAAATAAGCTTCACGGCTTTTGCTTATCTTATCCGTCCGTCTACAAGCCGGTCACTAAGCCGTGGCTCGAAAAATACACGGACACTCCTACCTATTCACAGACTGTGCGCAAAGCTGCTCAGGAGGGCCGCCTACTCCGTCTGCAGCACCAGGAATTCAAAGACGCCTCGATTCAGGTTTTGGTTGAAAAGAAGGCATTCGATCTTGAGGACTTCGTCCAGGGGGCACCGACAGGCATCGAGTCGCCGCCAGAACCGGTGCAGTTCGGTGACTACACCTTTTATTACTACGGGCCAGGCGGCGGTGGCGTGTGTTATCCCGACCAGTATTTTTTCAACTTACACGGAAGAACTCTCCATATCAGCTTTGACGGGCCCTGTGTTAAGGACAAGACGCCCACGCCGGGAAACCAAGGAAATCGAGCACCGCGTTCTCCAGACTTTCCAAACCTTCTAGCTCGGTTCGCGGTGGGCATTCTTGACCCCTTTTCTCGCAGCCCCCTACAATCGAAGATTCTCCACCTGCACGCGAAAACGCTTATGCCGCTTCAGCTCTTTAACACGCTGTCCGCAAAAGTCGAGGAGTTCCGCCCGCTGGAAGACAACCTGGTCCGCATGTATGCCTGCGGGCCCACGGTTTACGACTACGGACACATCGGCAACTTCCGCACCTTCATCGTGGTGGACACGCTGCGGCGCTTCCTGTTGCAGAGCGGCTACAAGCTGAAGCACGTGATGAACATCACCGACGTGGATGACAAGATCATCCGCAATGCCGCGCGCGACGGCGTCAGTGTCCAGCAGTACACCGCCAAGTACAAGAAGGCTTTCCTCGAAGATGCGGATACCCTGAACATCCAGCGGCCGGAGTTTCTGGTCAGCGCCACCGACTACATTCAGGAGATGGCGCATTTCATCAAGGGGCTTGAGGAAAAGGGTTTCGCCTACCGCGCCGAGGATGGCTCGTATTACTTCCGCATCGCCAAGTTCCCGGAGTACGGCAAGCTGTCGAAGAAAGATTTCGCCGGCATGACGGACGGCGCGCGCGTGGACGTGGATGAATACGACAAAGACAGCGCTCGCGATTTTGCGCTGTGGAAAGCTCCGAAACCGGGCGAGGCATTTTGGGAGACCGAAATCGGCCCCGGCCGTCCCGGCTGGCACATCGAGTGCTCCGTGATGTCGATGAAGTATCTCGGCGAGAGCTTCGACATCCACCTCGGCGGCGAAGACCTCATCTTCCCGCATCACGAAAACGAAATTGCGCAGTCGGAGGCCATGACCGGCAAACCCTTCGTGCATTTCTGGGTGCACGCGCGTTTTCTGCTGGTGGAAGGCGAGAAGATGGCCAAGAGCGCGGGCAACTTCTTCACCCTCCGCGACCTCATCCTGATGGGGCACAAGCCGTCGTCCATCCGCTTTCTGCTGATGTCGGTGCCGTATCGCAAGCAGCTCAACTTCACCTTCGACGGCCTGACCCAGGCGGCCAACTCCGTCGAGCGGCTGCGCAACTTCAAGCGGCGGCTGGAGACCTCGCAGTTCGCCGACGACAACAACGTGATCATCGCGGAGATCGCGGAGAAAACCTCGGCCGAAATGCGCGCCGCACTGGAGGACGATCTGAACACCGCGCGCGCGCTAGGCGCCATCTTCGATATGGTGCGCGACGTGAACGCCGCCGCCGATGCCGGCGAAGTGCGGGCGGCCAACGTGCCGCGACTGCTTGAGGTACTCAGGCAGTTTGACGAGATCTTCGCCGTGCTGAAGGACGACGATGCCGCCAAGATGCGCGCGACCGTCGAGTGGGCGAAGCAGGAAGGCCTGGAGGACAAGATCAGTCCGGAAACCGCGGAACTGGCCAAGGCTGCCGCTCTTTCCGACGCCGACATCGAAAAACTCGTCGCCGAACATTCCCCGGCGCGCAAGGCCCGCGACTTCGCCCGCTCCGATGCGATCCGCGCGCAGTTGGCGGAGCAGGGCGTTCTTCTGGAGAACACCAAAGACGGCGTGCGCTGGAGACGGAAATAGGGGTTGGCGAGCTCGAAAGAACGCTATACCTGAAGTACGTCGCCTTCACGGGCCACCATCTGGTACAACACCGGATTGACAAAGAATCCGATGAACAGCCGGGAGATCAAGCCTGCCACAATGACGATGGCAAAGGGTTTCTGAGTGTCGGAGCCAATTCCGGTGGCCAGCGCGGCGGGAAGTAACCCGAGACAGGCAACCAGCGCGGTCATCATGATGGGGCGCAGCCGCAGGAGTGATGCTTCCCGTGTGGCCGTGGGGATGTCCATCCCTTCCAGGCGAAGCTTGTTGATGTAGGAAACCAGAATCACTGCCGTTTCAACCGACACGCCTAACAGCGCCAGCAAGCCCAGCACGGACGAAACGCTGAACGGCGTATGGGTGAGCTTCAAGGCTATTAGCGCGCCCACCGGCTCGGTCATAATGACGCCCAAGGCAATCGTGACGGGGAATTTGAAGTTTCCATACAGCGCGAACAGGATCATGAAGATGATCACGACCGCCAGTGGGCCGATCAAGTTAAGTTGCGCTCTCGCCTCCAGAAACTGGCTGTACTCACCGCCCCAACTCAGCCAGTAGCCCTGGGGTAAGGCGACGGATTGATTGACCGCCTTTTGGCCATCACGCACGGCGCGCTCCAAGTCCCGTCCTTCAATGCTGTACTGAACGCCGACGTAGCGGGAGTTGTTCTCGCGATAAATAAAAGAGGCGCCATTTCCCTGCCGGATGTCGGCAAGCTGGCTCAGCGGAATCTGCTTCCCGTCCGGTGTGCCCACCAGCAACTCACCGATCTCGTGCGCGCTGCTGCGGAATTGAGGCTGCATGCGGACGACCAGGTCGAACAGCTTCTCTCCCTGAATGACCTGGGTGACCGCTTGCCCGCCCACGGCCGCCGAAATCACGGCTTCCACATCGGCGACATTGATCCCGTAGCGCGCAATTTTGTCGCGATCCACATCGATCAATAAACTTGGCTGGCCTAATTCGCGGACGACCGTCAGGTCGGTGAATCCCGGCACTTTGGCCAGGGCGTTCTTGATCTGCACGGCTTTGTCCTGGAGAACACTCAAATCGTCCCCGTATATCTTGACCGCCAGCGAACTTTTCAGTCCGGTCAACGCCTCGTCCACGGCGTCTTCCGCGGGCTGGGTATAGTTAAAGATGATCCCCGGAAACGCACTTAACTTCCGGTTGATGGATTCAATCAACTTGGCTTTGGTGTTGATGTCTTCACTCCAGGCCTTGTCCTTGTAAGGCTTCAGACCGACGTAGAACTCGCAGTTGAAAAAACCGGTAGGGTCCGTTCCGTCATCCGGCCGCCCCAACTCTGAGCCGACCACCGTGACTTGCGGATAGGACATCAGGATTGCCCGTATTTGAGGAGCGATGCTGCTGGCCTCCTCGAACGAAATTGTGTACGGCATGGTTGCCCGCACCCAGAGTGCACCCTCGTCGAGGTGGGGCATGAATTCACCACCGATAAACGGAACCAGCAGCAAAGTCGCCCCGAAAATCAGGGTGGCGATCAGCATGATGAGCTTGGGACGCGCCAGCGCCCAATCCAACTGCGTCGCATACTTGCGTTTCATCCATTCGTAAGCGCGGTTCTGCTGCTCGCGAACGCCGCTCTTGAACCAGTAAGAGGCCAGGACCGGAACCAGCGTGAGCGTGAGGATCAGAGCGCCGATCAGCGCGAACGACATGGTCTCGGCCATGGGATGGAACAACTTCGCCGAAGGCCCGCTGAGCGCATAGATCGGCAGATAGCCCGCCAGGATCACGGCGACTGAGTAGAAGATTGGCCGATCTACGTCTTTTGCCGCTGTAAGAATGACTTCATGCAGCTTGTAGCTCTGCCCTTCTCGCAGCGCAAGCTCGCGGTAGATGTTTTCCACCATGACGACTGTGCCGTCGATGATGATGCCGAAGTCGATCGCACCAATCGAGAGCAGGTTGGCTGCTCCGTCGTGTGCATGCAAGACGATGAAGGCAAACAAAAGAGAGAGTGGTATGGTGAGGGCGACAATGATGGCGGCGCGAAAACTGACCAGAAAGAAAATCAGAACAATCAACACCAATACCATGCCGCGGAGCAGATTGTTTTCCACCGTATCGGTGGTCAGTTTTACCAATTCACTGCGATCGTAAAAAGGATGGATCTTAACGTCGGGCGGCAGTACAGTCCGGTTTAATTCATCCGTCTTGGCTTCTACGCCCTTCAGGACGTTCTGCGTCTGCTCGCCGCGAAGCATGAGGATGACGCCCTCAACGGCATCGTCGTTCTTCTGAAAGCCGAATTCGCCCAGCCGTGGCGCATGGCCGATCGCGACCTCACCGATGTCCTTGATCCGTATCGGAACGCCATTGTTGCTGCCAACGACAATGTTCCCGATGTCCCGGTATTGCGCACCAGGCCAATGCCGCGCACGTAATAAAACTGCCCGCCCTGGGAGTAGAAGCCACCGCCTGCGTTGGAGTTATTGGCGCCCAAGGCGTTCATCACCTGCGGAACGGTGAGGTGATATCCGTAAATCCGCGCAGGGTCGAGCAACACCTGATATTGCATGGTGGTGCCGCCGAAGCCGGAGTCATCAGCGACGCCATGAACCGACCGGTAAGCCCGCTCTACCACCCAGTCCTCGATGGTTTTCAGCTCCTGCGGACTGCGGTCAGGGCTTTCCAGCACGTAGCGGTACACCAATCCGCTGGGACTGAATAGGGGAGCCATGGACGGGGTCACGCCGGCCGGCAAATTGGCCTGCGCGATTCGCTCGAAGACGATCTGGCGGGCGAAGTAGTCGTTGGTATTGTCTTCAAAGGTCAGTTTCACGTCGGAGAGGCCATAGAGCGAGATGGACCTCATTACGACCACGTGCGGAACGCCATTCATCTCCAGTTCGATAGGGAGCGTGACCAGGCGTTCCACTTCTTCCGCGGCGTGGCCGGGCCATTGCGTGATCAGTTCGACTTGTGGAGGAGAAAGGTCGGGATAGGCGTCCACCGGCATGCGCCGGAACGAAATGATCCCCGCAACCATCATGAAGGCCGTCAGCATCAACACCAGAAACCGCTGACGAAGCGCCGCTTGTACGATTCGATGGATCATTCAGATTTGGGCGGTACTGTCCGTATCACGGTTGAACCGAAGATCGATCGCTGCTCCCTAACGCTGCAGCGAGTTCGCAAACTGCAAGAACAAGCTGCCATTCCCGACTACATGATCGCCAGGATTTAGTCCGGTCTTAATCTGGGTCTGTCCGTTGAGTCCTTCCCCGAGAATGACTGGTCGTCTTCCAAACTGATTGGCCGATACTTCCACGTACACGAACGGCTGGTTTTCGGTGTCGCGCAGGACGGCGGAATCCGGCACCGCAATGGCGTTCTGGATGGTCCCTGCGTCCACTGTCGCCACCACGTACATGTCCTTCTTTAGCTTTTGCCCGGGATTGCTCGTCTCGATGCGCGCCTGCAGAGTGCGCGTGTTCGGATCCAGTGCAGCCGCCACATAGGAAATACGGCCGTGGAAGACGTCAGGATAACTGTCGGTCTGGATCGTGACCGCATCGCCGACATGCACGAATGGCAGGTCCTTTTGATAAACATTCACCAAGACCCACACACTGCTGGTATCGGAAAGCATGAAGCACTGAGTGGTGCCGAGCTGGAGAAGCTGCCCTACCGATACATCTTGTTCAACCACCTGGCCGCTAATAGGTGCTCTAACCATGGCCTCAAAGGTGGGAGGCGCCTTCACCAGGGCATCGGGGTCCGTGATACCTAGCACCTTCAAAGATGCCTCTGCTGCCACCAAATCCCCACCAGCCTGTACTTCGGCCGATTGAGCCTGCTCCAGATTCTGTTCGGCCAGCGCATGATGCTGGTACAGGTCCTGCGCACGCGCGTACGCCTTTTGCGCCAACGCATACGCATCCTTGGCCTTCAAGTAATTACTGCGGAGCTGGGAATAGTCCGGGCTCGCCACGTACAGCATCGGCTCGCCCTTTTGCACGCTCTGACCCGGAACCACCACAATCCGACGCACGGGACCGCTAACTTGGGTGATCACCGGCGTCGTATGAAAGCTGTTGAAGGCTACAGTCCCAGTCAGCCGCAGCGTTCGCGTCAGGCTGGATGGTTGGACCGTGAGCACCTGCACATGGGCCATCTGGTCCGCCGGAATGGTGAACAGTTCAGCAGTGTCTGCGTGGTTCGCACCATTCCTGGCGGCGCCATTCGAGCCCCGCTCCGCTGCAGCCGGACAAAGCCAGAAGCGATCGCTGATACGACCGTCAGGGCGGCAAGGGGTCGCCGGCTCTCCTTCGACTTCTTCACGGAAGGTTCCTCGTTCCCACGGCTTCCTTTAGCTGCTCGAGGGCTGTCATGTAAGAGGACAAGGCTTGACGATAGGCCAGTTGAATTGCCCGGTTGCTGCGTTCAGCATCGAGAAAATCCAGCAGGTTCGTTGCCCCACGTTTATAAGCATACTCACTGATATCACGCGAGTCCTGTGCCTGTTTTAAGTACCCTGACGTATAGAGTTGTACCACTTCGTCGTTGCTGCGAAGCGCTTCGTAGGCATCGGTAACATCGGAAAGCACAGTGTCGCTGGTTGCCGCCTGCGTCTCCTCGGCCTGCGTAAGGGCATAGCCAGTACGTGCAATTTCACCCTGATTGCGATTGAAAATGGGCAAACCGAAATTCACAAAGAACGAAGCACTGTTCTCGCCGGCCGTGTGCGTGTAATCAGCGGAAGCGTTCACGTCCTGTTTGGCGTTCGCCTTGGCCAGCAGGATCTGACTCTGCGCAGCGGTTACCCCCAATTGGGCAGAACGATAGTCGGGGCGCTCCTGGAGGGCCCTCGCTTGCAAATCCTCCAAGCTGGCGTGAACGGGCAGGTACGATAAATCGCCAACCACGTCGTAGCTTGCCGGCACGGCATCATAGCCAAGCAATTCTCGCAAGGCGACAAGCGACTGGACCCTTGCCAAGCGGGCCGAGGAGACGTCGGTTTCAAACTGCAACAGCTGCAGCTTGATTTTCAGATAGTCACCTTCGCTGATGTAGCCCGCTTTGTATTGCGTCAGGGCAATATCAGTCGTCTCCTGAAAGCTCTTCAGGTCCAACAGCGCAAACCGCAGGGTTGATTCCGCCAACAAGACGGCGATGAACTGCTGGCCTACATTGAAGGTCAGAGTACGCTCAGCATCCAAAATTTGGGCCCGCGTGACTGCAGTCTGGTCCTGCGCCGCTTGCAAACGGCGCTGTCGTTTGTGACCACGCTCAAACAGATAACCAATCCCCACGTCGAACTGCTGGACTTCACTCAGATTGTTGGACGAGAAGTCAGAGGGCGAAAAAACAGGCAAGAACTGGGAATCAAAATTAAAGGTCGGGTTGGGGCGCAGGTTGGCGGTGATCTCCTGGGCCTGGTTCTGGAGAATGAGAGTGCGTGTCGCCTTCAGCGAATGGTTGTGCGCGAGGGCCAAGTCAATCGCTTGATCGAGGGTGATCAGCATTGCACTTTGTCCCACCGCAGCCTGCGCAAGCAGCAGTAGACATGTCAAAGCCGCCACGGCGCTTGTCAGGAAATGCTTTGGATGCATAAAAATCGAATCTAAAGTACCGGGCCTCGCGTGAAAAGCTCAAGATCGGTAGAGGGACTTCCCTGCCCTCTGGATGTCACCATCCTCCTGGGTCGTCTGCACCGAGGTGGCTTGGACCTTTTGGAGGAGCGCAAAACCGTATAAGCGGAAAACACATTGTAAATCAGGAAGTTGCGGGTGCACTGACCAGCGATTGACCGCCAGGTACAACCACCCTTCCCCGATCGACCAAACCCGCCGAGCTACGCCTCCGACTCCACTTCCGGTAGTCCGCCAACGGGCTGCTCGCCGCCTTCCCCGCTATGGACTTTGGCGGTTGTAACCAGTGCGACGCCGGCGACGATCACGACGGTCCCGGCCAACATGTAGGCATCGAAACGCTCGCGCAGGACCAGCCATCCCAGGAAAACGGCGACCACGGGATTCACGTATGCATAGGTCGCCACCTTGGGCGTGGGCACGTGCTTGAGCAGCCAGATGTACGCCGAGTAGCCGACCCACGAGCCGAAGACCACAAGGTAGAGCACCGACATCAGCGCGCGGTGAGTGAGAACGATGCGGTGGTGCTGGCCGGTAACGACGGCAACGATGGAGTTGCCGATGGCGGCAAACGTCATCTCCCATCCGGTTGCTGTAAAGGGGTCAACCTTCATCTGCCATTTGCGGGAGAGCACCGAGCCGATGGCCCAGCTCATCGAGGAAAACAGCAGCGTGGTGGAAGCTACCAACTGCATGATGCCGAGCGTGCCGCGATGTTCAAACTTGGGCCAGAAAAGGATGGCGATTCCGGCGATGCCCAGCGCCAGGCCGAGGAGTCCGCGGCGCGAAAGCCGGTCGCCGCGAAACACGAATATTTCAAGCGCGAGGAACCAGATCGGCGTCACGGCGACGATCAGTGCGGCGTATCCGGTTGGCACAAACTGCTCGGCCCAGGCCAGACCGCCGTTGCCGCCGACCAGCAGCAGGCATCCGATGAGTGCCAGCCGCAGAGCTTCATTTGCGCTGATGCGGATGGTGCGGCCCATGGCGGCGCACGCTGCCAGCATGAGCAGGCCGGCGATAAAGAATCGCATGGCGCACATAACCGAAGGGGGAAGATGCTCGTCGTCGGTGATGCCGATGGCCAGGTAAGTCGAGCCCCAAAAGACGTACACCAGCGCGAAGGCAACCATCACTTGCAGCCGGTGCTTGCGGTCGAGGGTCATGGCATTCGGAAGCGGCTCAGTGCGGAGAAGAACTTCTGGGCTGCGCTGCGGACGCCGGGTGTTCGCTCCGCAAACGATGCCCGGTCAAGAGTATGTAATGAATGCCAGAAACAAGAGTGAAGGTGAATGTCGCGTAGAGGAAGAACTTCTCCAGCGACAACACCAGGGGAACCGACAGTACCTGCGCCATCACGACGAAAAAGACCGCGACGATCTGGCAAAAGGTGTTGATCTTGCCGAAGATGCTGGGACGGAAGTCGCGAAAGCCGACCGTGGCGTATAAAACAACCGCGGTGGCGACGATGCAGAGGTCGCGGCTGAACACCAGTACCGTGTACTTCCACGGAATTTTCTTCACGAACGAGAGGACAAGGAACAACGAGCTGAGCAGCAGCTTGTCGGCGAGTGGATCGAGGTATTGCCCAAGCAGCGTCTGCTGGTGCAGCGCGCGCGCCAGCAATCCGTCGAGAGCATCGCTTAGCCCCGCGGCGATCAAGAGGCCGAGCGCCCAGGGCCAGTTGCCGTCCACAATCGTCATGATGACGAATGGGATAAAGATCAGGCGCAGCAGGGTGATCTGGTTCGGCGCCGTCAGCAATTGGCTCTTCCGGCTCTTCATGCCATGGCTCCGAATGAGCCGCTTGATGAGTCGGGCCGCGTTTGTTCTGGGTCAGTTTTCAGCATCGCCCCACGTGTTCGATGGAATGGCAGACACAGGATTCTGATTATCGTGGCTGTCCTGCGATTGATTCTGACGGGTTTGCCGCCTGCTGGCAACCGCAGGGATTCTTGCCGCGATTGGCCTATGTGCACGCGGTCAGGTGACGGCTATCACATTCCGCCGGATCGCGCGGGATTTAACGTGAGAACACGAGCGCACTCTATTGGCTCCCCCATGATCTGGCTGACCAAGTTCGTCATTCGCAGTTTGGAAGTCGCTGGTGGACACTTCCGATCAGGAAGGCCAAAGCACCTGCTGACTGGCAAGCACGGTGAAATTGAGGCCTACTTCCATCTGCGGAGCTCTCGGCTACAAAATCGTGGCGACCAACTTCCGTGTTCCCTACAATCGCGGCGAAATCGACCTGATCGGCTGGGATGAGGGAGTTCTGTGCTTCATCGAGGTGAAGACGCGGACGCAGCGCCGATTTCGCGCCGCCCTCGACCGCGGTTGACCGCGAGAAGAAACGCCACATCCTGTCTGTGGCCCGGCAGTATGTCCGCCGTTTGCCAGGCAAGTTGCCGCCGCCGTGCCGCTTCGATATCGTCAGCGTTGTTGCAGGCGGTCACGCCGGCAAACCCTGAGATCAGCCTGCAAAAGGGCGCGTTCAGTTGGGATGCTGGCAGGCGGCGAAGATCGTCGAGTAGAGATTTCCGGGACCGGTATTTCTGGCGGCGCGGGAGATGACAAGGTGTCCGCACCGTTGTTGAACCTGGTGCTCTGCCATGCAGGTCCTCCGGAGTCTGACTTAGAAATAAATCCGATGGTCGAACACCGGAACTTGCCCGCGTCGCGTCAGCCCACTAGAATAGGAATGTCCGACCGCGTAGGCGCGTAGCTCAGTTGGTTAGAGCGCTACCTTGACACGGTAGAGGTCAGGAGTTCGAGTCTCCTCGTGCCTACCATTTTCTTCTTTAGATTCAGTGCCTTCACGTGAGCCCAACCGTGAGCGCTACCGCAACTCGTCACCAAAACCGGGCCGTTTCGGGGGTTTTCGCGATATAGCTAGTCACCAACTCATCACCAAAATAGCCTTTGGAGAATCGCGCTTTCCACACATTCGAAAGCGCGAATGTGCGGGGTACCCGGCGATTGATTGGGGATGGAGTGTTGAGGAAACGGCACAACGGCTCATGCAGGAAAGCACGAAGGCCCAAGAGAACGGGGAGAAATATGCCGTCATAACGGCCCGGAATGCCGCCGCCGCCGTGGAGCACCGAAGCCAACCCGTAAAATCGACGCCGCACCCCTGAAATCCCGAGTCGTTTGAATGGCGGGGCAGGGGGATACTGGCCTACCGGCCACCACGGAAAATGCACCAGCGGCCATCCTATGAGGTCAATGAGTGCTATGGCGATTTTGCAACAACAACGAGCGTGCTAATCACGAACTCGGACCAAGAGCAAGGTCTGATCATCCTGTTGCAAACCATGCTGGTGTACCTGCTCCATGATTAACTCCCAAACGTGTGGCAAGGGTTGTGCGGCGTTTTCGGTCAGCAGTTGTTCCACGCGGGCCAATCCAAACTCTTCGTCCCTCTCGTTGGGTACTTCCGATATGCCATCCGTCAGCATCACGAACAGATCGCGCGGTAAGTAAGTGACGCGCCGGCTCGCATAGCAACCGCCGGGGATCAGCCCTAGAGGAAACTGCTCCATCGAGAGCCGGACCGTATCCCGGCTGCGATCGCGATAGTGCAGAATCGGTACGTGCCCGGCCAACGCGTACTCCGCCTGCGCCGAACCGTCGAAGTAGAGCAGAGCCAAGGTGGCGTACATATCAGCTTCTTTGACAGCAGGAAGCACACGATCCGCACTCTCGAGCAAGGCCACGGGGTGTTGTCGGAATTGCAGGGAGACCCGCATGGCAGTCTTCAACATTCCCATCAACTGGCCTGCGGCCAAGCCGTGTCCGGAGACATCGGCGATATAGGCCAGTAGGCTTCCGTCGCTCTGGATGACATCGATTAAGTCGCCGCCCATTTCTGCGCTGGGGATGGATTTGCCGTATATCTCAAAAGTTGAGTTCTGAAAAGAAACGGTTGGAACCAGGGTAGCCTGAATCCCGTGGGCAAGAGAGAGTTCGGTCTGCATGCGGACACTGGCAAGACCCTCGTAGCTGAGAAATGACTGCAACAGGCGATAACTCAATATGGTACAGAGAAGGATGGCGACAGCATCAAGAGCGACCCGTTGCTTGAGGGCTTCTGGAACGGGCAGGCGTACGGAGGTATAAGGGAGGATAAAGGCCATGCAGCTGACAGCCGCCAAGATCAGCAAGATGGGAGGGTAGAGATGAGTCCCTTTTATTCTAGCGGCCAAGGTGGCTGCTGCCAGTACGCCCAATAAGAGGGGCCAGACAAGGCCTCGACCCAGGTGCGGATGATTGAGCAACAGCAGATCGAGAGCGAAGCCAAGCACGGATACGGTGAAAAAGGCGGCGGCCAGGAGCTTCTTCAGCCGCCCCAACGGCATGGTGCGCCAGTAGGAACTGGATGCGCTGGGATAGGCTGTGCCCAGGTCCTCCAACCACTTGTGAAGCCAGTTGTTCACGAGCGGGCCCTTCTCCGGAATCGAAATCCTCGCGATGAGTATATCCGTCTCAGGCCGGATAGTTGACGCAAACAGGCCATTACACTCACAAGCCCGAAACGGTACGCCCTTACGCTATGGGGGTATGATGCCAGTTATCGAGGGACCGCGAAGAACAAATCCCTCTCTCCGCCACTCACCCTCGCAATCCAAAACTCGTCACCAATTCGTCACCAAAACTAGGCAGTTTCAAGGCCTTTTTCAGCACCTATCAACCCGGAAAAGCAAGACAGGCAAAGGGTTTTAGGTTGTTGAGATCGAATTTGACACGGTAGAGGTCAGGGGTTCGAGTCCCCTCGTGCCTACCATCTTTTCAATCACTTGCGGCAAGCCCCTCCGCGATTTGGTAGCATTTGGTAGCAAATTTCAGGAAGCTTTGACGAGTTCGGGCCTCGCCATCAATTCCTGGTACACAGAATCGACCATTGGCGTTCCACGGAGATTACACACCCGCGACAATGTAACAGAACTGAGACCGCTCGGACCCGGGCGTGCCTGGATCAAAGCCTCAACGTAATGTTTTCAGCAGGCTCAACTGCACCGAAAAGGTAAGTACTATACTGGTTTATCCGTGGCCGATTTGGGTGCTGCGGGGGGCGCCTTGGTCGGGATCGGTCGTGGTTGAACTCAATTTAGTCCCGATCAATCAACAAAGGCTGGAGGTTGGTGGTGCAGCCTTATCTGGAGGAGCAGATCGCCGGCCGGTCCTGGGGCGTCGGTCGGTGCAATCCCGCTCAATCCCACTTCTCGGAATCCGTGAGAGCGGCGGGGCGCACACTCATCCTTTCTGTTATTGCTGTGGCCTTGCTGGTGTCGCGGTCAACCGCAGTGTCGCCAATGAGGGAAGCCCGGCGCGTCCTCATTATTAACGACCTTGGCATTATCTCGTCACCCGGCTTCGCTGAAGTCGATCAGGCAATCCTCACTGGTCTACAGAAATCTCCGTACCGGATCGAGCTGTATCAGGAGAGCCTGGATCTCACCCTGTTCCCAGACCGAGTTTCCCAAGACAGGTTTCGAGAAGAGATTATTCGAAAATACTCAGCCCGCAAGCCCGACGTGATCGTTGCCGCCGGGCCAGCGTCCCTGAAGTTCATCGCCGAGCTGTACGACAAGTTCCAGGGTACCCCAATTATCTTCTGCGCAATTTTGGGCGAGATTCCAGACCAGCTAAGGCACGGCGTGCCCTTTACTGGTGTTTTGGCCCAGTTACACCCCGAGGGAACCCTGAATGCGGCGTTGCACTTGCTGCCCAACACCAAGCACGTGGTCGTCGTCGGTGGAGCGGGTAAGTTTGACGAAGGATTCGAAGCCATTGCTAAGCAGAGTTTCCACAACTACGAATCGAAGCTTGAATTCAAGTATCTTTTTGACTTGACCATGCCCGCACTGCTTGAGAGGCTCAAGCATCTACCTAACGATACGATTGTTTATCACACTGCAATCTCGCAAGATGCAGTGGGAGACTACTTTATCGATTCAGCTCAATCGATACCGATGGTGGCCAGTGCAGCGAATGCTCCTGTCTTTGTAATGGACGATGTGGATCTTAGGGCAGGAACAGTGGGTGGCGATCTGGTGAACTGGGCCGACGACGGTCGCATCGCGGCAGAGATGGCTGCGCGGGTTCTCAACGGCGAGAAGCCCCAGGATATCCCCGTCGTCACGAGCAACCACGTCTACATGTTCGACTGGCGGGCGCTCAAGCGCTGGGGGATGAGCGAAAAGAACCTTCCCCCCGGCAGCATCGTGCTCCATCGGCAGCCGAGCTTCTGGGAGTTATATAAGCAGTACGTCTTCGCCGCCATTTTTCTTATATTGGTGCAGTCCGCGGCGATTCTTGGACTCCTCTGGCAACGATCCCGACGAAGAAAAACAGAGGCAGAGCTTATACGATCAGAGGAAAAATTTTCCAAATCCTTTCGCCAGAGTCCTCTTGCCATCAGTATGGCCAGTACGAAGGATGATTGCTTCATTGACGTCAATGAGACTTTCGAACAGCAAACTGGCTGGCGCCGCGACGAAGTCATCGGCCGCAGCCCGTCAGATATCAACCTTTGGGTAGATTCCCATCAAAGGTCGCGGTTCATTGAACAGCTTCTCGCTGAGGGCAACGTGCGAGACTTGGAGGTTCGGATTCGCAGAAAGGACGGTCAGATTCGGACAACTCTCGGTTCAGCAGAATTGATTGAGGTCAATGGTAAGCCGTGCGCTCTTTCCGTGATCGCTGACGTCACCGAGCGCAAGCAGGCAGAGGAGGCCCTTGCCAGTTTGAGCGGCCGTTTGATCGAGGCACAAGACGAAGAGCGCAAGCGAATCGCCCGTGAGATTCATGACGACTACAACCAACGGCTGGCGATGCTGGCGATTGACCTGGAACAGTTGGCTGAAAACGTCGCGGACTCTTCAGGCGAAACAAGCCGGAAAGTCCATGAACTTTTTGATCGCATCGGCGAACTCGGCGCAGATCTGCACTCCTTATCGCACCGCTTGCATTCTTCTACTTTGGAGAGTCTGGGGCTGCTCGTTGGCCTGGAAGCGTTCTGCAAGGAGTTTGCGGAACAACAGGGAGTACAGGTCGATTTTGTGCATGAAAATGTTCCGCGTGGCGTCCCAGCACAAGCCGCGCTGTGTATGTTCCGCATCACCCAGGAGGCTCTGAGGAACATGAAGAGGCACAGCGGTGCCAACCGGGCCGAGGTTCGCCTGGAACAGCTGGACGGGAGCCTCCACTTGTCCGTTTCCGATCGTGGAAGGGGTTTTACTTCGAACAAGCCGCCGGCCAAGCGCGGAATTGGCATTCACAGCATGGAGGAACGCTTGCGACTTCTAGGAGGGAAATTGGAAATTCAATCGCGGCCCATGGAAGGGACTAGAATTGACGCATGGCTACCGCTCAAGATGGCTAGCGCGGCGTGAGGGCCAGATCGAAAGCACGATGCACCTAACCTGGGAGAAGACGGCGGAAGCTCTCGAACGATCTACGACTCGTCCGCATGTGCTTATCGCAGACGACCACAGCGTTGCAGCCGAAATGCTGCGTTCATTGCTGGAGAACAGTTACGAAGTGATTAGGGTCGTCCAGGATGGCCGACAGCTACTAGCTGAAGCTGCCCAACTCCAGCCAAACTGTCAGTTCGCTCCAAAGAGCCACGCATTTCTTCCCCCAAGGCAGAGTGACCACTAGGGAAACCCCTAGTTGTACCGCCTAACCCCCAGACTGTACTGTCAGTTTGGAGTAATGCGTAGATTGGTTTCGCCTTCTCCCAGGGAAGCTCACGATGAAACGAATGGTCCGACTGATCGTCCTCAGCCTTTTCTCACTGGTCGCGGTGGGATTGGTTAGTGCTCAAACGCAAGCGAATCAGAAGAAGGCGGCCACTTCCCCAAAGCCAAAAAGCGAAACCCTGGAGCTGGGCAAATCCTACGCTGCGTTACGTCCTGAGCAAAAGCGTCTGGTAGACGAGTTCGTTCGCCGTTATAACGCCACCACCGGAAGCAAGCTTGTTCCTGAACAGGCCTACGATAATGCTCGACTGTCCGTCCGCACGACGTTCGATGCCGTGACCCATGCGCTGTTGAACGCTAAGATGAGTGACCCGAAGGGCAAAAGCCTGGGTAGCGCCATTGACTTGGTGGACGCCATTGACGAAGTGATGGGCGAGGAATCCGGTGTAGGCGGCGACCGCCAGTTCCGCTTGTATGTGTACCTGAAGCCCAATGCGGTCGGCATCCTGGGCCACAGCCAGCAGTTCTCTCACGATCGCGACAACAGCGTTTATCACAAAGGCTTTCCCATTTGCTACCGGCTGAAGAACGGGCCTCCCTCGATTCAGTTCTCCATTTCGCGCGACAACAAACTAGCCGACATTGATGTCGATTATCGTTCTTCCGGTTTTCCTAAGGGGCTGGTCAACGGGCACTTGACCGCTTCCAACTCCGACGTCCGAGCGGGAAACAACCTGGACCGCCATGACGGCCGCTGGTCGGGCCTCAATGGCTGGTGGCGCAACGTCTTTGGACAACTCGGAGCGGGCGGGACGCCGCCCAAGGAGAACGCCACCCAGGGCCTCGGGCACATTCCCTTAAATCCCGGCGTGAAAGCCGATCAAGGCGTCGATAAGAGCGCGCACGATTTCCTGCAAAGCTGGGTCGTGGCGAAAGAACCGAATAAGTCGATTGCTTATTTTTCACGTCGCAGTTATCCGTGCTTGGAGGCGATGCCGCAGAACAGCAGGCAATCCGTGTCGCAGGGCATGGTTCGGCTACGCACATTGATGGCAATGCAGAAATTCAGCGACAGCACTGGCTCGGTGAATTCCGTTGCTGAAGTGTTCGAGCCTGCCGACAAATGGTCACAAACATTAAAACCGGCAAAGAACGCGTATCAATCAGAATTCCGGCTGGTGAGCATACCGGCGGATATGGCAGCGGACGAGGAATGCGTCGCCATATCGAACGACGATTCGAGCAAACGGCCGAAAGAGAAGTACTTTGCCACTGCGCTTCGCGGGAAACAGGGAGCCAACCAGAACAAGGTCATGTCCCTGCTTTGGGCTCAAGAGGGCGACTACTGGAAAATCGTTGCCATCCGCATCGAAGATAGCAGCGATGCAGGCGTCGTCCCAAAGAATGCTGTAGCTCAGGCCGAGCCTTCGGTGGAAGAACCGCCGAACATTGCCGGTGATCCGGCCGCCGTAAAAGACATCACACAGTTCTACCAGACTTGGATCGTGAAACGGAACGTTACCGAGGCTTCCCGCTTTGCGTCACAGCGCTCTTATCAGTGTCTCCCGGCACCATCCGAAGAGCAGAAGAAATTGACGCCCATCGCCAGAATCCAGTCTGGGCTGGAACAGCCGCTCGCGAGAATCTCATCCGGCGCGAATCTCTCGGACATGATGTCGAGTCTGCAGTCGCAAAACGATCTGCTGCGCCCAGTGCAGCAGGAAAACTCCAATGCTTTCGCGATGATGGCGGTGCCGGACCAGAAGGCCAACAGCTTTCTGTGCCAACATCGTCACCTGCCCGAAGCTTCTCCGGAGTTGGATCCCGCTGACGCCAAATACGGAACGTATTATTTGACCGCCAGTCGATTGAATTATGGGGACGAACAATCTCCCGCTCTTTTGCTGTTGTGGA
Organism: uncultured Acidobacteriaceae bacterium; assembly: GCA_963735855.1. Taxonomy (GTDB): domain Bacteria; phylum Acidobacteriota; class Terriglobia; order Terriglobales; family Acidobacteriaceae; genus Bog-257. Next base: position 255,032 of record CAVTMW010000008.1, on the reverse strand, counting down.
CCAAAGAGAACGCGGGATGGAAGGTTATCGCCTGGGCTGTAGAGCTTCCGTAACTCAATCAGGAGTTGAAGGAAGGCCTACGTACCCATCGGCGTCAAGTTGTAGCACCGGGCAAGATCATTGATATTCGCGCGCAAAGCAGCCCAGTATCGTTCCGCCTGAGTACCGTAATTTCCCTTAACCATCACCTGATTGACGCGGCGCGCGCTGTCCATGACCTGTTCCATTTGCACCTTTGTCTCCAGATAATTCGACGTTGAATCGAACTTGCGCCGAAGGCGGTTCGTGGTGCGATTCAGATCGTCCATGGCGTTTTCGAGATCGTCTTTTGTTTGCTTGGCTTGGTTCCCCTGAGCTTGTGTGTTCGCTGAATTTGAACGTTGGCGGCGCGTCGTCGCTCCGCTGCTCTGTGCCGAGTCGGCCCGGCTCTTGGCGTCTTCTCCGCGGTTCTCGAGATACTTGCTGAATTGGTCCACGCCGTCCTCCACTTTGCGAATGCGGTCGGCAACCTGAGGCTTTGTAAATGGAGTCGTCTGGGCATGCGTCGTGGTGGAAAAGCTGACAGCGGCGAATATCGCCGTGCAGCACAATACAGTTCGCATCCTGCAGTTCATATGGGACCTCCCAGTAGAGAAGCTGTGTTCGTTCAATCCGCCGCGATGCCGCTTAATCCCAGGCACCATTTGCTGTGGATGTTGCAAAGTCTTCGGCCAGCAGCCCCGCGTCAGCGCGCGACGAAAAGCAACCACGGCGTTCCGATCACCAGGAACACGAGCACACAGAAAGCGGTGGTCAGCAGGCCAAGTCGGTAGAGCTCACCCTGAGTGAGGTAGCCGCTTCCAACGAAGATGACGTTTTGGCTACCTCCCTGCGGAGTGATCGTCGAGAAGTAGCTGCTGGCAAAGAGCAGGGCAAAAGCCATTAACGGTGCGGGAACGCCGGTCTTCACGCCGACGCTCAGGAAGACGTCGAAGAGCGCCAATACCTGTGCCGTCTGGCTGACGAACATGTAGTGCATCAATACATAGAGCACCAGGAGAACGACGTAAGCAATCGGCCAGGTTATGCCACCAAGCAGGGACGTCAGCCGCCCCCCGACGTAGCCCATGAAGCCGAGCTCGTTCAACTGGCCGCTCAATGCAAAAAGCACCGCGAGCCAGATAAAGGTGACCAGGGTACCGCCCTGCAGATTAATGTCTTCGAGCGTGAGGACATTCGTTGCCAGGAGTACACCCAGACCGGCGAAGGCGACCGCAGCGAGGCTCAAGTTCAGTGTCCCCGCCATGATCCATCCTGTCACCATGAATGCGAACGCCACTGCAACGATCCACTCGTCCCGTGTGAGCCGTCCCATGCTGCGCAGGGCGTCGCGTGCGGCCTTCGGCGCATCCTGGGTCTTGCTCACGCCGGGTGGAAACAATTTATAAAGGACCAGGGGAAGCAAGGCGATCATCGTCAATATCGGAATCGACGATGCAACGATCCACGATCCGAAGTTGATCTTCACCCCATAGTGCTCCGCCAACCCCACCGCGATTGGATTGCCGGAGGTGGCGGTGAGCCAGAGGGCTGACGAGACGCTGAGGCTGGCTATCCCGCAGAACATGAGGTAGCCGCCCATCCGGCGATTCTTCTCTTGGTCCGGCATGGAGCCGGAATCTTGGGCCAGGGAAAGAATGATGGGGTAGAGCACGCCACCGCGTGCCGTATTGCTCGGGAATGCGGGTGCGATCACGGCATCGGTGAGAAAAATGCTGTAGCCCAACCCGAGCGTGGATCCCCCGAATACACTCACAACAAGCAGGCTTATGCGCCGTCCGAGTCCCGACTTTACCACCGCGTTGGCGACGAGAAAGGCGACGACAACGAGGAGCACACTCGCGTTGGCAAACCCAGCAAAGGCCTTCCCGGGATCGACGGTGCGAGTAAGCACCGCAGCCGATACCGCCAACAGCGAGGCCGTCAGGAGTGGAAACGCGTTCAGAATGACAGAGAAGATAGCGGCCGCAAATACGGCAAAGAGATGCCAACTCTCTTTCGTCAGCCCGGCTGGTATCGGCGAGAACCAAATGCCGAACGCCACGCCGAAAGACAGGACTTGCTTGAGCAGGCTGCGTAAGCGGGTGGCTGTGATCATTGGCTGTGTTCTCCGCTGGGCGCGGCGGCCGCCGAGCCTAACAGCGCCCGGCCTGCAAGGTTGACGGCCCGCCCGCTAACGCTGCCATCCTCGGACTCAACGACGTATTCCCATTGGAAGGAGTACTCCCCGGTCACGCCGGCGTAGCGGCCTGTCCCTCCCAGGAACGTTCCCACGATGTGGTTCCCGGTGGCCACAAATTCACCCTGCAACTGGCTATAGATCTTGTCGCCGTGCTCGTCAGTCCAGACACACCGGCCCTGCATGCCGGTGAGAGTGTCACTAAAGCCTATGGCCTGCGCTCGAAAGCCGACTCCTAGCCCACGATTTCCAATGAGGAGCAGCGACCCAGTCAGATCGAAGATCGAGGCGCGGTGATCCGTCCCCAGGGCGAGCGTGTGGCGCGTACCGGTCGCGGTCCAAGTGCCGTCGAACGTTCGCCACTCGCCTGTGGGCGAAGTTCCCGGAGCCGGAACTGGTCGGTTGGCTGCAGGCGGTCGCGAACAGTAGTGCAGCGAGTGCCACCCACCGCCGTGCGAGCAAAACCACCGGAGCCTACTCGAGGAAATAACTCCGCACTTCGTTCAAAAGAAACCATGGCGCTCAAAGGCGGTTCCGAACGAGACCTGTAGCGACGCTTCCGATATCGCTTCGCGCTTAACGCTTCTTAGTCGCAGACTTCTCCTGCTTCGTTGCTTTCTGTGCGTGCTTCTGTGCTTCGTACGCATCGCGATATCCGCGTGCGATTGACCGAACTCCGCGCCCGATTTCCTCGTACGCATCATCGCCCAGATTCGCCAGGGAGACGCGCAACGACCAATCCGGTGCATCGAAGCCGCCACCGTTTAGAAGCACGATTCCGTGGTCCTCAGCTAAGCGGAAGGCAAGATCAAGCGGATGGACATGCTTCTTTAAATACTCCACCGCTTCCTTGCCTATGTTCTTGTTCGCCCAGAACTCGAAATCGATCAATCCGTAGTAGGCGTCGTAGAGCGGGTTGGGGGGCAATTCCAAGCCAAGTCCTTCGAGCAAATCATGAATGCGGCGATAGACGATTTCCTTGCAAGCAGCCTGGTAGTGTTTCTTGCTATCCATCAGTTCGACCAAAGAAAACATGCTCATCATGACCTGCTGCGGCAGCGAGAGCCCGGCCGTGTGGTTCAGAGCGACGTCACGGCTATCGGCAACAATGCGATCGATGAACTTGACCTTGCGCGGTTCGAGCGTCAAAGCGCCATAGCGTTTGTCGAGCGCCTTCAGGTCCGCATCGCGAAGTTTCGCGATCATCTTGTCGTAAATATTGTCTTCATGGACGGCGATGACGCCAAGCCGCCATCCGGTGCAGCCGAAGTACTTCGAGTAGGAGTACACACCGATAGTGTTGTGCGGCAGTTCGCCGAGCAAGGACCGGAACTCTGGCACGAATGTTCCGTAAACATCGTCAGTTAGTAGCATCAGATCCGGACGCTTTGTCTTTACCAGCTTTGCGATCTTGCTGATCGTCTCCTTGCTGAGCGCAACCCCTGTCGGATTGCCCGGATTCACGACGAAGAATGCCTTGATCTTGGGATCTTCAAGCTTCTTGAGCTCGGCGTCAGTGAACTGGAACCGGTTCTCCTGGGGCGCCGCGATGTTGACCACGTTCAGGGCGTAATCTTCGAGATGCGTCATCTCGATGTAGGGCGTGAAGATCGGCGTGCCCAGAGCAATGGTGTCGCCTGGATGGAGCAGCCGGTTCGCTTTCAGTGACTTGAAGATGTAGCACATGGCCGCCGTTCCGCCTTCGACTGCGTACAGGTCGAACTTGCCGGCAGGCTTCGGATCTCCGCACATGGCCCACATCAAATACTCGTGCGTGATGCGCTCGTTATGGACGAGCATGCGATCGGGTACGGGATAGTTGTCACCGATGATGGAGTCCACAAGCTCGTGGACGAAGGCGTCGGGGTCGAATCCGAATGTTTTCACCGCGAAGGGCACCATCTCCGCCAGAAAGGAAGCGCCGGGCATGTCGGCGTGCTTGGCGAGCCACGCCTCCAGACGCGCTGCGATACCCTGCGCCTGTGGCATCCCGCCGAGACCTGCGGGATGCTCCATCACACGCTTGCTCTCGCCGATCGCAAACTGGCCGAGGAGGAAGTAGCCTTCGCGCGGGGTGGTGGCGATCCAGTTGGGATTCCCGCGGCCGGCGTTAAGAAAGGCCGACTGTGTCGTCCTTGACGTTTTCTTGGCCAGCTTAATCAGTTCATCCTTGATCTCGAAGGGGCTCAGCGTCTCAAAACTTTGAAGGTTCATAACGTCCATGGTGTATCTCCTCGGTCGGTAAAAAGAGTTAACTCAGAAGCATGATGATGACCATGCCCCAGATCGTAAGGAATGTGTTACCAACGGCATAGGTTACGGTGTAGCCGAGCGCAGGAACCTGGCTCTTGGCGCGGTCGCAAACCAGCCCGAGCGAAGCTGTCGTGGTGCGGGCACCGGAAACGATGCCGAGGGTCAGGGCATCGTGAAAGCGGAAGATGTACTTGGCTACGAGCATGCCGAGAACAAGCGGCACAGTTGTCGCCAGGGCTCCCCATAAGAACAGTCCGATGCCCTGTGTCTTCAAACCGTTCACGAAACCCGGGCCGGCCGAGATGCCGACCACCGCGATGAAAATGTTGAGTCCGACCGAATTCATGAACCAGACGGTCGATGTTGGGATGCGGCCAAAAGTGGGGTGCACCGATCGCAACCACCCGGCGACAAGCCCTGCGATGAGCGCGCCGCCGGCTGTCGACAGCGTCAGCGGTACTCCGGCCACTTTCCATACCAGCGCGCCGATCAGTGCGCCGATCGTGATGCTGGCACCGATAAATGCGACGTCAGCAACATCGCTTGGACGATCCGGGACGCCAAGCAGCTTGGTCACGGCGGCGGTGTCCTCCGTCCGCCCGACAACGTCGAGAATGTCGCCGCGATAGACCTTCGTATTGGGGAGAATCGGAATGGAGGTCGCAACGGCGCCGCGTGTGATTTTCCTCAGGAAGACGCCACGTGCAGCGGGTAGCTGCGCCAGTTCAGCAAGCGTCTTGCCGTCTACTTCCTTATTGGTGACGTAGATGTCAATGCCTTCGATCGGCATATGCAGCAATTCGGGATCGTCAACTTCTTTCGGAGGTTCGACGGCAACGGCACCAGCGGCTGCTGCTTTTGCCCTACTAAGAGCGTTGACGAGTACCTCGCGAGCACCGGCGAGGGCCACCACGTCTCCTTCACGCAGCACGGTATCGGAAGTTGCCTCCTCAATCACACCGTTGCGACGCAAGCGCAGCACAAAAATTCGCGCGTCTGGGATCAGCGCCTCAACCTCGATGGCTCGAAGACCGCTGACCATGCTTCCGGGCTTCACCTGGAAAGCGCGCACTTCCCAGCGGTGCCACGCCGAACCGGCCCCGCCGAGTGTTTTGGTACCGCCTTGCTTCTCTTCATAGTCCTTGCAGGCGGCGACGAGATCCATGCGGAGCAATGCCGGCCCGAACAGCGCAATGACAATCGCCGATCCTACCGTGCCGAACATATACGACACCGCGTAGGCCACCGGCATTGAGTCGAGCAGGCGCTTGGCTTCTTCTGCCGGAAGCCCGAGTCGATTGATAGCGTCGGTGGAGAGGCCCATCGCGGCGGATATTGTCTGTGAACCGGAGTAGAGACCCGCGGCGTACCCCATGTCATACCCGGCCATCTTGGCGATCACCACAGGCACGGCAAGACAGAAAATGCATTGGACTGCCGAAAAGATAGCTTGTGGCAGGCCGTCTTTCGCTACTCCTCGCACGAACTGTGGCCCGACGCCGTATCCCACCGCAAATAAGAACATGAGAAATACGGTCGCCTTGAGGGGCGTCCCGATCGTGATGCCCAGTTGGCCGACAAGGACGCCGGCCAGCAGGGTGGCGGTGACCGATCCCAGTCCGATGCCGCGGAAAGTAAACTTACCGAAATAGTAGCCGAGACCAAGCACCAGAAAGATCGCGATCTCAGGGTATTGCCGGAGCGTGTCTGCGAACCATGTGAACATTGCCTTCTCCGCTCTCTGTCAATGGAGTAATAGTTTCTTAGCCGCACAAGCAGCGACCCTCATGCGTGCGTTAGTTCTGGTTTCGCTCTCTTCCCCCTGACGTTTGAGGGACCCTTCTTCAACGACTCGACGAATGACGGCTTCAGGAGCTTCAATCCGAGCGATGCATTGAAGCCGTGGATCTCCTTCACATCCAGCTTGCGCATGAATTCGAGCGTCTCAGTGTTGATGACCTGGCCGGGAACCATGATGGGGAAGCCGGGCGGATACGGAATAACGAAATTTGCCGACACCAACTCGGGACCGTTCTTGAGCCGCTTGTCGAGCTCGGGACTGTTCAGCTTAATGTGCTCGCATTGGTCTTCGCGATAGGCGCCGAAAAAGGCGGTACGGATATCGCCTTCGCTGGTATGACTCGAGGCATCCTCGCGGAAGCTGTTGTAGAAGCTACTGAAGTCAGGGAGATCGGGCACGTCGTGCATCAGTGACTTCACGCGAGCAGTGAATGCCTCCTGTTCCCGTTTGCCGCCTTGCGCCAGTCTCTTCTCGATCTTCTGCGAGATCTCAACCAAGACCTTCATCAGGTGAGCGATATCACTTCGCGTGTTGTTGATGTTGGTCTGAAGTAGGACACTGTTACGTGAGGTCTTGTTAAGTTGGATGTCGTACTCCGCCGCCAACAGGTTCTTGAATTGGGTTCCGTCAAACCCACCCGAGCCGCATACGAGCGTCAGGCGAGTTACATCCAGCGCGAATTCATCTTCGCGCAGCGCCTGAATAGCCGTGCCCCAATTAGCCCCGGGGGTCAAATAGTCAACGAACCCTGAGTTCCTGAACTCCGCCGGAATCAGCTCGTCGGCCCCGAGAATCCGGAAATATTTCGAGACCAGCGGATGAGTGTTCACCTCACGCCGCAGGTCCAGGGCCAACTGGATGGCACGATTCACCAGTTCGTAGCCCTCCAGCTCCATCTGACGACGCGCCACATCGATCGAGGCAATGATCTGAAGGTTGGGAGAGGTGGAGGCGTGCGTGAACACCGCTTCATGGAACTGCTCTTCCACCGTGTGGTAATCCTGGTCCTTCACCAACACCATGGATCCCTGCCGCAAGCAGGACATGGATTTATGGGTTGAGTTGGTTTGGTAGACGCGCAGATGGACCTTGTCCGGATTCGCCAGCAGCCGCGTATCGAGAAGGGCCTTTTGGCTCGGATCGTTGCCCAGTTTCTTTGCCTGCTCCTGGTAAGCCGCACGGTATGCGGGGTCCTGGAATTTCTTTTCGAGAGTTGCAGCAGCACCCATTGCGGTGCGGCGGCGATAGAAAGGAGTGAAGCGCGCGAATCCGAACCATGCCTCATCCCAAAGGAAGATGAGATCGGGCTTGATCGCCAGGCACTCTTCCATCACTCGCTCGACGTTGTAGATATGGCCGTCGAACGTGCAATTGGTGAGCACGAGCATGCGCGCTCGGTCGAGCTTTCCTTCGGCTTTAAGATCGAGGAGGGCTTTCTTGATGGTGCGCAGAGGAACCGCTCCATACATTGAGTATTGAGTAAGAGGGTAGGCCTCGACATAAAGCGGCAGGGCTCCCGAAAGCACCGCGCCATAGTGGTGAGACTTGTGACAGTTGCGGTCCACCAGCATGATGTCGCCTGGTGCCAGCAGCGCCTGTTCCACCATCTTGTTCGAGGTTGAGGTCCCGTTCGTTACAAAGAAGACATGGTCCGCCCCGAATGCCCGGGCGGCGTAGTCCTGCGCGACTTTGATATTTCCGGTTGGCTCCAGCAGGCTGTCCAATCCGCCGGTAGTGGCTGAGGATTCGGCGAGGAACAGGTTGAGCCCGTAGAACTCGCCCATATCGCGAATCCAATTCGACTTGAAGATCGATTTGCCGCGAGCAACAGGCAGTGCATGGAATGTTCCGATGGGTCTCTGTGCGTATTTCTGGAGGTTGTCGAAGTACGGAGCTGGAGTATCGGTCGGAAACGCCATCGAGGACACTCAAATGCAACTCCAAAGGCTCCTCGACCTGGTAGAAAATGCGCCGCACACACGCTGCCTCAGGACTGCCAGCGGCCTTCTCGACTTCGCGATCTGACAGCAGGTAGATGTCGAGTTCCGGCCGCACGAGTTTGAGCGCTTGTGCCAGCGTCAGGCCGTGATGCAGGGAGTCTGCATCGATACCGCTTGCGCTGAAATACGAAGTCAGGAACTCTCGCAGGACCGGATTGTTGTGGACGGAGGCAAATGGCACGTCGTCGTAAATGACAACCGCCTCGAAGCTGCCATTCAGGATCACGGCGAGGATGGCGTCTTCGAAACTACCGACGAACACCGACTCATAGGCGAACTTGTCTTGCGGCCTGCGGAGTTTACGAAGCTCGTGCCCCAGATCCGCCCACATCGACTGACGAGCGGGACTGACAAACAGCACTTCAAAATACGGCCGATATGCTGTTCTTTGCTCGCCGCTCAGCGGCAAACGATCAGCCAGATTGCCCACACTATCTTCTTCCCTTTCCCACTCGTCAAGACTAGTGCGATAAGAATGGGTCACGATTGCAGTACTGATCGCCCGCGCCAGCCGCGTAGTTCCAACGGCATCGCCTGAGGTGATTCGGTCTTTGAGCGTGGCGAGCAGGTTCAACCCGGGATACGCGAAATAGTCTTCCCATTGGCGGAGTTCCTCAAAGGTATCCAGGACTTGCGACTGATAGCTCTTCGCCTCAGCCCCCTGTTTGGTGGTTGACGACTCCCACTGCCGCGATTGCCGTAAGAGAGTGCGCCACCGGTCATGCCTGGCTTCTGCTCCGGTGAAGAATTGGTCAACTCGTGGTTGTTGTTTCGGTGCCCTGCTCATATCCAGCTACTTCCTTCCTGCTTTCGAAGCTGTTCCGGAATTCGCGTATTTCTTCCTGTTGTTTATTCACCGGCTAGTCCTGTTCGTACGAAGTTATTGGTCTTGGATCTCATGAGAGAGCGCCTCTCCACGAATTGGATTTCTACTTAACAATCGGAATGTTTGCGGCAAATTGCACATTGAGCAGCAGATTTATGCGCCGGTCCAATTGGAAGAACAGCGCAGTCTGTTTTCCGGTAAGTACATTCCGGAACTTCGGCATCCACTGCTGGCGCAGGGTCGCGGTTTGCACGTCCAACGCCGCCATTTTGTCGACAAGGCTGTCGGCTTCAGCGTCCGTCATGTTCACGTAGGACTGCGCGTATTCCTTAACGAGAGCGTAACTAGCATCACCTAGCTTCGTAGTCTCCTGCGTGTAGGCATCGTAAACCGGCCAAAACTTTTCGGCTTGGGCAACGGTCAGTTTCATGTTTTCCGCGATGATTTGTTTCTTCGCGGAGCGTATGTCGGATCGCAACAGCTGTATATCTTGCTCACTCACTGTCGGCCCCGATGCCGGCGTTTCGGATTTCTGAGCGAACGCCGTACTCTGGATCAACAGGAGTGACGTTCCCATAACAAGGGCTATCGCTAACTTCTTCATTGTTTCCTCCGGTAAATCTTTCAAATCCACGACCAAGGCAGCCAACGTCACTGAATCACCTTCCAGCGCAATTATGCTCAGCGTAACTGTTGCACCTTCGGCGATGGGTCATCAGTGACCTCTGCAGCAGTTGGTGCGATCCGACATATCAAACCAGTTTGGAAGTGATCGTGACCGAGGAGTCACCCTCCAAGAAACGGGGTTACTCCTGTGCAATGCCTTCGACGATCATGCATGCGAGCGGTTCTTCCGCTTCACATACCACCAGATGATGGCGGCCAACACCAGAAGAACCAGCAACCAGGTCAGCCACGTCGACAAGCCACTCGCGGCCTCTGGCGCTGCGGCTGGTGCTTCTCGCTGGAGCCGGCACCGCCTCTTCGCTCCCCACCGCGACCAGGATCGGTACACCTGCGGGCGGTGGCGCAGTCCCCGTCACAGTCTTCTCTTGCGTGGTTTCAACGAGGGGCTGCTCCACGATCTTGGTGGCGGTGATGGTCATCCCCTTGCGCACGCCCCAGGCATCCACCATCTGTCCATCTACGTCAAATTTTTGGTCCTCGGGAATCTTGAACTGCTGGTTCTTGCCGTCTTCCAGGGTCAAGATTATGCTCAGCGGCGGCTGGATTGCCCAAACCTTTCCCTTAACCGTCTGTACGGTCGTGATGGTCATGGGAGTTGTGGTCGTGGTGATGGTCCGCTGGAGTTTCATGCCTGGCTTCAGATCGTGAATGCCGAGTTGCTTGCCATCCACCGTTACTCTGGCGCTCTCGGGCACATTCTCAAAATTGCGGATAGTGCCATCCGCCATCTTGACGACCAGGTCGTTGCCTGAGACGGTCACGACTTCACCGCGGTCGACCTTGGTGACGACAGTAGGTTGCCCTGTCGCTGTCGTGGTTGTTGTCTCCACCTGCGCGCTCAGGCTCAGGGTAAAGGCCAGGCAAGCCGTGGTCGTTGCAACCACCGGCCATGCACACTTCCAACTTGCTATGTTCATTGCCATTTCTCCTTTCAGTTAACAATGCAGACGGCTCTCAACCGCAAAGCAGACTCCTTCCCAGGGACTCATGGCGGCGATCTAGTCTTTTTGCCGTGAGAGAAAGCTCTAATTGAAATCAGCGCGCCAAGCTTTCAATTCAGGTCGTCGTCTTTGTAGTACTTGGTGCCCTTGGCGGTGATCTCGAGCGCCACGCCCTTGTCCGTCATTTGATACATCCAGACACCGGGCGAGACCGAAGCCGCTCCGGCCAGCGCTCCACCCTTCTCCCCGGTTGTGGCCGCGGCTGTGGTTTGTCCGCCGAATTCCCAGCCGGAGTTGACAAAGTTGTTCAACGCCGCTTCGTTGTCGAAGACGAAGATCACACTAAATTTCTTCACCCCGAAACCGAGGCCAGCCTGGAGCTCAACCACCTTCATGAACGTCTCTTGCTTGCTCTTGTTGTTCACGGCGATGCCCTCGCCCTTGCCGGATCCAAACAGGAAGATCTTCATGCCCGCATTGCTGAACACTGCATACCCTGCCGCTGCCTCGACTGCGCCTTTAACTTCCGGCTTGGCCTTATAAAGACGTTGCAGGGTATCGTGGGCCATTTTCCGGACCTCCTTCTGCTCCTCTGCTTTCTTGTCGTCGGCTGCGTGCGCCACAATCGCCAGCGAGCAAGCCAGCGTGAGGAAGATGAACTTCAGAATCGCGGTACCTTTACCTGTTGTGATTGTCATGGCTTTGTGCCTCCTTCTTGTTGAAGTGTTTATTCTGCTGCTACCTGGGGCCGGGTTATCTGGGTCAACTCTGAAATTCCTTGCTCATATCCTGTTACTGCATGCCTCTCCGCTTTCGAAGCTTTGCCCGAATTCGAGTATTTCTTCCTGTTGTTATTCACCGGCTAGTCCCTCTGCTCGCACGAAGTTATACTTGGCGCTGAACTGAAATCTGGGTGCATTGCCGGTTGAGCCGTCTTTGTTGTCTCTCCAGCCATACAGAAATTCGCCGCCTACCGTTAGCGAACCGAAGGGATTCCAGATAATGTTGCCGCCTGTGTAATTCCCTTGATGGTAGGTGGAACCGGGCTGTGCGAAGGTGTCTTGTACCTGCGCGAAGCTGTATATGACGCTGGAACGTAAGCGTGAAGCCCAGAAATGCTGGAATGCTCCATACGTCCCCACCACCGGCAATGCTTGAATGTGGGGGTTCTGCAGGCTGCTGACAGCAGCATCAATGCCAAGCCCGGAGGTGTCATTGATGTAGCGCTCGATTCCGTTCCCGTAGGCAACTTGGTACACCACGGTATCTTTCCCCCAAAGGCGCGTGGCACCAGCGAAGTTGAAGCCCCAGCCGAACACCGACTCATGCCGGCCGTCGGGTAGAAACGCCGCAACGCTTCGGAACAAAGCAGACAGTTGCACATGTCCTCGTTCCATTTCCCGCCGCAGCTTCAGAGTCCCGTCAGGAGAGGGGCTGTTTGGCTCTGCGCTAAACTCCGGGGTCATAAAAAGCACGTCCGAAGTCGGCTTCTCGGCCGACAGGCTGAAGGTGGTCTTCTTTGCCACAAGCAGGCTGTAGCGGAACTGCGGGTTGCGGATAGAGACCTGGCCGTTTGGTCCCTGGTAGTCCAGGGTATCCGGCCCGGCGTCAGGATCCATGAAATTCGAGAAGGTCTGGCCGACCAGGAAGTTCTTCGCCTGGCCGTATGCATGGCGCAGCTTTGGCGTGGTTGAGTTGGTACCGAAGAAGTCCATTTCAAAAAAGAACCGGTAACTGTCGCCCGATTTTGTGGGAACGAGGAAGTCTAGGTTCAGGCGCGTAGCCCTTACGGAGATCGTCGAGTTGTTAATGCCCGTCACTGACGGGATGGGGATTGTTGCCGGGATGAAGCTGTCGACATTTCCCGCGGGCTTCAAATCGTAGATGAAATCTGTCTTGGCGTATCCGCCGATGCGCAAGAGCGTACTTGTACCGGGCAGGCGAAAGTATCCCGGAAACCGGGGATCGAGCGGCTCGTTGTTGATACGCGGCGCCGCGAACGGGTCTTGCGAAAATATTCTGTAGGTCACGGTGGCCTTGCCGAGTTCTATTTTCTTCGGGGTCAGTTCTGCCTCGGCCTTGGACTTTTCGTCTTGTTGCACGGCAGCGATCGCAGATGCAAGGTCCTCAGGCTCGTGAGTGGGCGGAGCAGTGCCGCCGGAGAGCCGTTGCAGCTCGCCCTGGACTTCCACCATCTGACTCTGTAACGCGTCCAGCTTCTTTTGCAGAGCCTGGATTTGTTCAGTGCTGGCAGCCGGAGCGGCCTGTCCGTAGACGGCCGGCGAAACCGCCAGAAGCAACAGAAGAACTGAAAAGAAAACAACCCTTTTGGTCGTGATGGAATCATCCATAAACTGCATCTCCCAGCGGACAACACCAAAGCCGCGCTCGATTTCAGCCATCTTTCCCAGCAAGTGTCTAGCCTCTTGGATCCCTGGTGAGTGACGTGCCGCCAATGCTCGGCGGGGAAGTTCTTCAATGATGGGCAGACAATAAGCCCGTGGACCGATCATCGACAACTAGGGATTTCCCTAGGTAGGCCCGAAATGAGGGTGGAGGACAAAGTTGGCGGAGCGCTCGAGCGCCGTGGCGGCTCGCGGAGGTTGCGGAATCGAGATTGGCGCAACGAGTCGCGGAACGAGAAGGGCACCGAATCCAATGGTCAGCCGGAATGTCGCGCCAGCAGCGGACTGCGGAAACGATGCTGCTGTCTGGGCAGCCTGTGCGCGGGTACTGTGACGTGATCGAACCGTAAGGGTTGGGACGGGGCTGCAGCATGATAGCTTATTAACCCAACCGGGAAGAACGCAATGGGATCCGATCACGCCAAGCCACCCCCGATTTCGGCCGACGAGGCACTACAAAGGCTAGTCGCCGGAAACGAGCGATTCCGGCAAGGCCAGGCGCATTTCCCGACCGTCTGCAAGGAGACTCTGGCCGATCTAGCCAAAGGTCAGCAGCCCTACGCCACGATTCTCGGTTGCAGCGATTCGCGCGTGCCCCCGGAGCTGATCTTCGACGCGAACTTCGGCGAGCTGTTCATTCTGCGTGTGGCCGGTAATGTGGTTTCACCGGAGGTAATGGGCAGCTTGCAGTACGCGGGGCTGTATCTGCATACGCCATTGTTCCTGGTGCTGGGTCACGAAGGATGCGGCGCCGTGAAAGCTGCCCTTGAGAGCAAGCTTTACGACGTGCAGCATGCTTCACGGATACAAATCCTCGTGGACAACATCGTGCCTGGGCTGCGGGACCTCGATGCAAGTGCAGCAGATGAGGATCGTCTTGCTCAAGCTGTCGAAGCTAACGTTCGGTGGTCGATGCGGCAGTTACAGGACTCTCTGGAAGGGTCTCGTGCCCTCGAAGAAGGCCGCGCCAAACTGGCGGGAGCGGTCTATGAGATTGCCTCCGGTCACGTGCGATTTCTGGCCGATTCGGCTACCTAGCCGGTACGGCTTTGCTTCCAAGTCATTTCTTCTCTTCCTCCTCTCCTCTTGTTCGAGACCCCGGTTCGGAGGCGATGCTACGGCCAGGGTTTTGCAGCGACAACCAGCGAAATCCCCAGGAGCCCTGCTTCATTAGCGGCATTGCCTCCCCTCCGTTCTAAGGCGCATAATTTCACTAATTTCCCGGGTCCATAGGACGATTCGAAATTCGTTCGGAAACTCGAAAGGGACCGGGACCGAAGTATGGGCGCCGCTGAAGGAGAAAGTTGATACGGCGCGGAGTACGCCTGCGGGCGAGTTGGTTCGCAGAACTCCGATCGCATCATGACAAAGTGCCGTTTGACCCCACGCATGTCTTTTGCCCATCCGCCAGCGACGGGGCTGAAATTGGCGAAGGTTGAGAGATGGAAACCAGGCCACAAATCCTGATTGCCGACGATCACATCATCTTTGCCGATGGCCTGCGCCTGCTGTTGGAGAAGCGCTATGCAGTTGTGGGTAGCGTTACCGACGGGCGCGCGCTCGTCACCGAAGCCTGCAGGCTCAAGCCGGACGTGGTCGTTGTAGATGTCGGCATGCCTCTTTTGAACGGACTTGACGCTGCCAAGCGAGTGCGCGAACAACTTCCGAAAGTGAAGCTCGTATTCCTTGACTATGCAGGATAACCCTAATCTGGCTGCCGCTGCGCTTGAGTTGGGGTCGGCCGGATTTGTCCTCAAGCATTCGGCAGGATCGGAGCTTGTGAAGGCGATAGAACAGGTGCTGCATGGCAAGTGCTATGTCACTCCTAAGCTAAGGCCGGAAGATTGGGTTGTGCAAAAGACCCGGGCGCGCCAGTACTCCAGTCACTTAACTCCAAGACAGCGTGACATTGTGCAGATGTTTGCCGAAGGGCGTCCGATCAAGGAGATCGCGGGACACCTGAACCTGAGCGAGAAGACGGTCGAGTTCCACAAGCATCACATCATGGAAGCATTCAACCTGAAGAGCAATGCCGACTTGGTACTCTTCGCCCTGAAGCAGGGTCTGATTTCGATGGATTCTGGACCTGTGCAGACACAAAAGTCTTCCTGAAGCCATTTCTTTCTTCGAACCTCCCGCATTGCTGTACTAGGGAATTCCCTAGTTGTGAGCCAGTAACAGCTGCAACTATGATCGGGCCGTGATCCGGACCGCTTCATGAAGGGCGGAGAGGTTGACCAAACCAACTGCGTTCAGCTGCCGGGTTGCGGGACGTTTGTTTTCTGAGGAGGACTCGGCCGTGAGCGTTGAACAAGCTGCGTACGACGAGGCCCAGGTTAACCGGGCCCTCGAAGCATCCATCCACATCGGTCTGGCTTTTCTGCTGGTCGCTGCCTGTCTGATGATTCTGTTTCCGTTCATCCCCCTGATTGCCTGGGGCATCATCATCGCCGTCGCTGTTTACCCCGCCTTTCGAAAGCTGCAGGGGCTCTTGGGAGGGCGCGGAGGGCTGGCCGCTCTCCTGTACACCCTTATCTTCCTGGCCGTGTTGATTATTCCTACCGTTTTGCTGGCACAGAGCATGATCGACGGCGTTCAGGCCCTGGCGGCCCACCTGAAGGATGAGACGCTGACCATCCCGCCGCCACCCGCCGGCGTTGAAACCTGGCCGCTCATCGGCCGTCCCTTGAAGAACGTCTGGGACATGGCATCCACTAACTTAACCGGCCTGGTGACGAAGTTCGCTCCGCAGATCACGGCCGTTGTCCCCAAGCTACTTTCTGCCTCCGCAGGAATCGGTGGTGCCGTGCTGCAGTTCATACTCTCCATTCTGGTTTCGGGGCTACTTCTGGCGAACGCCCAGGCCGCCTATGAGGTGACGCGCTCCCTGGCCAACCGCCTTTTTGGCGACAAGGGGCCTGAGTTCCAGGAACTGGTCGGGTCCACCATCCGCAGCGTCACTACCGGTATTCTCGGCGTTGCGCTCATCCAATCGGTGTTCGCGAGTGTTGGGTTTCTGGTGGTGGGACTGCCCGCGGCAGGCGTATGGGCGGTGATTTTTCTTATCGCGGCGGTACTGCAAGTGGGGGTCCTCATACTCATTCCCGCGGTCATTTATGTATTTGCGTTCGCCAGTACCACCACGGCTGTGATTTTCTTGATTTGGTGCATCATCGTGGCCTTGATGGACAACGTTCTGAAGCCCATCCTGCTGGGACGTGGCGTCGCGGTTCCGATCGCTGTGGTTTTTCTCGGCGCGATTGGCGGATTCGTGGCCATGGGCATTATTGGCCTGTTTGTCGGCGCGATTGTTTTGTCAGTGGGTTATAAATTGTTCCTTGCTTGGCTGAATGGAACCGCCAACAAACCGTCTGTGGCATAGATTCCTGCCTTCTGCGTCCTCAGACTAGGGATTTCCCCAGTTGTGGACTCTCGAGGCTCCGCCTATGATCAGGCGCTTAATCCGGCATCGCTTCAAGAAATGGCGAAGAAGTCAGTCAACGGTATCCTGTCAGATCCCGTGAACCTAGGATTTGACGATGTTCTCACTTTCCGTAGCGTGTAATGGCTGTATTCATCCAGAGAAGAGGGCCCATGAGCCGTCCACGCATTTTGCTGGCCGATGATCATCAGCTTGTACTAGAGCGAGTGACCGTGCTTCTGCAGTCGACCTTCGAAGTGGTGGGAGTGGCTCACGACGGACTCGAAATGGTCGACGAGGCGATACGGCTGAGCCCGGACATCATTGTCGCCGACATATCGATGCCGGAGTTAGACGGAATCGAAGCGGCCCATCGACTTCGGGAAATGGGAGCTAAGGCTCCGATAGTGTTCCTGACGATCCATGAGAGTCCTGAGTTTGTGGAGGCATGTCTGGCCGAGGGAGCACTTGGTTTTGTGCTGAAGACTCAGATGAAGGCTGATCTGATCCCTGCCATCAACGCCGCATTATCGGGCCAGCGCTTTGTATCTACCCTCCGCCCAGCCGCAACTAGGGATTTCCCTAGTTGTCGCGCGCTCTATGCCGCAGTACAAAGGCACCGGGCAAAGAATTGTGCTCCTGAAGCCGAGTCAGTCACCCGGCTGGATTTTCGCTGCTAAACTCGAAGTTGAAAGTGTTCGTCTGGCCCATGCGCGGGCTCTGCGGTCAACTCGGACACGGAAAAAGGAAGTGGGCGTGAAACCAGAGGAATTGTCGATATGAAATCAAAGTGGATTCTTCCCAGTGGTCTACTCCAGCTTCTTCGCGAGCTCATCGCGATCATCTGCATGGCAGCGCTCGCGCCTGGAAGCACGGCCCTGGCAGTGACCCAGGAGCAGCCACCGGCCTCCGACAGCCAGGCGGCTAAACTACCTGCCGAGCAACTGGACTCGCTGGTGGCGCCCATCGCGCTCTACCCTGACCCGATGCTCAGCCAGACGCTGGTGGCTTCCACCTATCCTCTGGAAGTCATTCAGTTGCAACAGTGGTTGGCCCAGCACAAGGACCTGAAAGACAAGGCGCTGGCTGACGCGGTGAAGAAGCAGGATTGGGACCCCAGCATCCAGGCGTTGGCGGCGTTGCCCGATGTCGTCAAGCTACTGGCAGAAAACATCAAGTGGACGACGGACCTGGGAAACGCATTCCTCGCGCAGCAGAATGACGTAATGGACGCGGTGCAGCGCATGCGCAAGAAGGCCCAGGACGCGGGCAATCTGAAGTCCTCGGAGCAGCAAAAGGTTGAGACCAAGGTGGTCGAGAGCAAACAGGTGATCGTAGTTGAGCAGGCCAATCCGCAGGTTGTCTATGTTCCCAGCTACAACCCAACCGTCGTATATGGAGCGCCCGTTTATGCCTATCCGCCGATCGCTTATCCCCCGCCCGGTTATTATGCGGCGGGTATGGCGATATCGTTTGGCGTGGGTGTCGCGATGGGAGCGATGTGGAGCGGCGGATGGGGTTACAACAGCGGATGGGGCGGCAACAACAACGTCACCATCAATAACAACAACAACTTCGTCAACAACAGCAATCGGCAGAACATCAACAACGGCAACCGCCCCTCCAATCAGCCTGCCCGGGGCAATAGCAACTGGCAACATAACCCGCAGCACCGTGGGGGAGCGCCTTATGGCGACAGGAACACGGCGAATAAGTTTGGTGGCACCACACGTGGCGACTCCATGCAAAACCGACAGGCCAACGCTCGGCAGAACCAAGCCCGGCAGCAACCATCCGGCGGGATGGGGAATCGCGGCACAGGACCGAGCGCGGGTACTCGGGACGCAGCTAACCGCGGATCTGGTCCTGGTGCCGGTACCCGCGACGCGTCCAACCGGGGAGGTGCGGGCGATATGGGGGGAAGCCGCGGCGGGGGTGACCGCGTGGGCAACCAGCAGGTCCGGAATACTCCGAGTTCGACGAACCGAAACGCTTTCGGCGGTGCCGGGAGCGGCATGAGCGGTAGCAGTGCTCGGGCCAGCAGCTCGCGCGGCTCTTCCAGCATGGGAGGTTCCCGTGGCGGCGGCGGCCGAGGCGGAGGCGGTGGCGGCGGGAGGAGGAGGTAGGCCATGCGAATCATGACGAGTGAGGAGAACATGAAATCGAAACTGTTTCGCTCTAGCGTAGTGACTATCTTCGTCCTCCTGCTGATCGCATGTGCGTTGCCGGTAATCGTAGCGGCGCAGGCGAAAACGGGGACGCCAGCCGCAGCACAGGGACCGAAAGCCTTCGATACTCCCCAGCAAGCCACCGAAGTGCTGATCAAAGCGGCGGGAGACTATAACGTGCCTGAGTTGATGGCGATCTTCGGACCCGACGGTGAAGACTTTATCGAATCAGCGGATGCTGTTCGGGACAAGAACAACGGCGTCGCTTTTGCCAAGGAAGCCGCTGCCAAGAACTCGATAGCAGTCGCGAAGTCCAATCCGAACCGGGCAACCATCATTGTTGGCGATGAAGGGTGGCCGTTTCCCGTTCCCCTGGTGAAGAAAAACGGCAAGTGGTATTTCAGCGCCAGGGAAGGGCGACAGGAGATCCTGTACCGCCGCATTGGCGCCAACGAATTGGACGCCATTACGGTGTGTCGCGGCTATGTCGAAGCGCAGAAAGAATACGCATCGGAAATTCACGACGACTCGGGAGTGAACCAGTACGCGCAAAAGATCTTCAGCACACCCGGGAAACAGGACGGGTTGTACTGGAAGAATGCGGACGGCTCATCGGGAGGACCGATTGGCGAGGCTGTGGCCAAGGCACTGGAAGAGGGATACACCAGCGGCAAGTCAGGGTTTCACGGCTATTACTTCAAGATCCTGAAAGGGCAGGG
This sequence comes from uncultured Acidobacteriaceae bacterium, assembly GCA_963735855.1. GTDB lineage: Bacteria > Acidobacteriota > Terriglobia > Terriglobales > Acidobacteriaceae > Bog-257. The sequence continues at coordinate 235,593 of CAVTMW010000008.1, read as the reverse complement.
CCCGGCGGCGCCGTTGGGCAAACTGGACTACGTCATCGAGGGGATCATGATCGGCGGATTTGCGCTCGTCGCCGTGCCGGCTGAATACCGTGTGACCGGCGTCAAGACTCTCATCGTAAGCAACGACGGAATTGTCTACCAGAAGGACTTGGGCCCTGATTCTCTGAACATCGTTAAGAACATGGAACTCTACAACCCGGATAAGACCTGGCAGGTGACCGACGACCAGTGGCCGCAGAGCATGTCTATTGCTCAGCAATGACTGGGGGTTCCTTTCTGTAAGTTGCTACGTACATGGAGGCAAAGGCTGCCCGACATCTAATACTCATTTGATAGCAATGGAATCATTCCCTTGAAATACTGCTTGACGTATCCCAGAAAGAGCCGCACAAGCGCATGCATCCGGGCCCCATCGAGGCGCTGGGAGTTGAGGCCGATGGAGTTAGAGCCCCGTCGTCGCTAGTACGACTTTCGCGAGTCCGCGACGGCGCTCGCTGCTACCGATCCGTTTGGCGCCTGAGGTGAGTGTCATGAGAGGTAGGGAGGATTCTACCTTCGCAGGGTCGGCCCCTTCTCCAAAATCGCCGCTTCGAGTGAGTGGTTTGACCTTCTCAGCGCTCAACTAACCTAGGGGCTGCCAGAAGGCAAACTACGAGAACAGCCGCAGAAAGCTGCCGATTCAATCGGCAAGCGTCACTTTCGAAGGCGGTATGAAACAGGCGGCAGAAATGAGTGAGGGCTGATCCCCCACGGTTCAGCCCTCGAGCCCACTTGAAGTGTCTTGGTAGCAATTTGGTAGCAAATTGAGCCGTTTATACCGGTCTTATCCGGTTGCTCCGGCTATTAACCCCTTAAGAATCAATTACCGGCCGGTTTAGCGCTACCTTGACACGGTAGAGGTCAGGAGTTCGAGTCTCCTCGTGCCTACCATTCCTTTCTCCAATGTTTATGCGGGGTTGGTGCATATCAGCGCCGCGCAGATCGCCCCCGAAACGGGGGTTTACTCCCGGGTCGGACCAGTTCTTCGAACGGCACCTAAGATGTCGGCCACTTGCCAGAGCGAGGTCATACCCCCGCAGATAGCCTGCGTTATCCGTGCGGGACAAGAACAAGCAGCGAGACTCCAAAGGCGATGAGCGATATCGTGAGGGTGATAACCATAGAGTCCATCATGCGGCGCATCGGAATGCCACCGATGGCGAGAATCGGTAGAACCCAGAAACGCTGCAGCCTGTTGGCCACGTATTTCTGGTTTGCGGGCGGAATGTCGACCGGGGTTTGAGAGAATGCTAGTCATGAAGTTGACTGTTGCCTCGGCTGGGAACGGGGCTAAACTCCGTGAGGGACTCTTGTTTACGACTAGGATTCGCAAATTCGCCAGTGCAGGACTGCTTCTCATGGCATGTGGACTGCAAGCGCAGGTGGCGCCCGCGCCGGCCACGGGACAAACGTCAGCTGCTCAGAATCCGGCCAGTGTTGCGCTGACGCTGGCGGATGCTATCGCCAGAGCGAAGGCAAACAGCCCGCAGTTTCAGGCGGCACTTACGGAGTTGGGGTTGGCGCGCGAGGATCGGGTGCAGGCTCGGGCGGCGCTGCTGCCCAGCGTGAACTACGGTACGAGCTTTATCTACACGCAGCCCAACGGCACGGCCTCCGGCGTGTTTATCGCCAACAACGGTGTCCATGAGTACATCAGCCAGGGGATCGCGCACGAAGCGCTGGGGTTCGGTTCGGTGCCGGATTATCAGCGGGCCAAGGCGGCGCACGCTCTGGCCCAGGCCAGGGCCGAGATCGCCGCGCGCGGGCTGGTCGTTACCGTGGTGCAGGCATTTTACGGACTACTGGCAGCGCAGGCGAAGTCGGTCAGCACATCGCAGGCCTCGGGAGAAGCACAGCATTTCCTGGATCTGAGCAAGAAGCTGGAAGTCGGGGGAGAGGTCGCGCACTCGGACGTGGTCAAGGCCCAGATTCAAGCCAACGATCTGCAGCGCCAGTGGCAGGACACGAAACTCGCGGAGGAGAATGCGCGACTCGCGGTAGCGGTTCTGGTGTTTCCCAACTTCTTTCAGGATTTCACCCTGGTGGATGATCTGGCAGCCGCGCCGGCGCTGCCTGCGCTCTCTGACGTGCAAGCGCTGGCGAAGAACAATAATCCGGAGTTGCATGCTGCCTTCGCGGCTTTGGAGGTCGCCGACAAACAAGTTACTGTGGCTCGCGCCGGACATCTTCCGTCTCTGACAGTTGACTGGTTCTACGGAATCGACGCCAACCAGTACGCAATCTACGATCGCAACGGTTTTCGCAACCTGGGTTACTCGGCGGTCGCGAGCCTGACCCTGCCCGTCTTTAGCTGGGGTGCGACGCAGAGCAAGGTCAAGCAGGCCGAGTTGCAGCGTCACCAGGCCCAGGTGGAACTCAGCGCCGCCCAGCGGCAGGCGCTGGCCGACCTGCAATCGTTCTACGCGGAAGCCCAGACCTCCCGCGGGCAACTGGACATCCTCCGCAACTCTGCTGACCTGGCAACGGAAAGCCTTCGACTGACGAATTTGCGTTATCAGGCTGGCGAGGCCTCTGCCCTTGAGGTGGTGGACGCGCAAAATACGCTAACCGGGGCTCGCAATGCCTATCACGATGGCGAGGCGCGCTATCATCTGGCGATCGCGAACTTGCAGACGCTCACAGGAGCATTCTGAACATGAAAATGTTTATCGTTCTCAGGGGCCTCCTGACATCCCTCATTCTGGGACTCATAGCGATCGTGACCATCTCCTGTTCGAAGGGCGAGAAAGAAGCCGAGCCGGTGGTCACGGTGCAGGTGGCAGTCGCCGAGCGCGGCACAATCGAGCAGGTCATTACGGCCGATGCCATTCTCTTTCCAAAAGACCAGGCCGCGATCACGCCCAAGATCACCGCGCCGGTCAAAGCCTTTTATGTCAATCGCGGCAGCCTGGTCCGTCGCGGCGAACTGCTGGCGGTGATGGAGAATCGCGACCTGGCCGCGGCTGAAGTTGACAATAAGGGCGCGTATGAGCAAGCGCAGGCTGCCTACGGAATTGCCACATCGTCCAGCCTGCCGGAGGAATGGCAGAAAGCAGAATTCGATCTGAAGGCAGCCAAGCAGGAATACGAAGCGCAACAAAAAATTTACGACAGCCGCAAAGTACTCTATGAGCAGGGCGCGTTGCCGCGCAAAGAATTCGATCAGTCGGCCGTGGCGGCGATCCAGGCCAAGGCAAATTATGAAATCGCACAGCGACATTTGACGGCGCTGGAGGCCGCCGGCAAGAAAGACCAGATGAAGCTGGCCAAAGGGCAGCTCACCTCCGCGCAGGGAAAATATGAGGGGGCCGCGGCCCAGCTTTCTTATTCCGAGATCCGCAGCCCGATCGATGGGGTGGTCACCGAACGGCCGCTCTATCCTGGCGAGACCGCGCCCGCCGGTACGCCGCTGTTGGTCATTATGGACACCTCGTCGGTGATCGCGCGCGCCCACATTCCTCAGGCTGCTGCTGCCGCGCTAAAGGTTGGGGATGCTGCAACCATTGCAGCCCCGGGCGACATGCAGGTTAAGGGCAAGGTGACCATGGTAAGCCCTGCGCTCGATCCCAACAGCACCACGGTCGAGGTGTGGGTGGCGGCGCCCAATCCAGACGGAAGGCTGCGGCCGGGGACCACGGCAACCGTGCAGATGATTGCCCGTGCCGTGAATGACGCGATTATCGTGCCCGCCGCCGCATTGTTAAAGACCTCGGAGGGCGCCAGCACCGTGATGGTTGCCGGGGCCGATGGCAAGGCCCATCAGGTGAGCGTCCAAGCCGGCATTCGCCAGGGCGATCGCCTGCAAATCACCAAAGGACTGAGCGGCGGTGAAAAGATCATCATCACCGGCGCTTACGGTTTGCCCGACAATACCAGGGTAAAGATCGCGGAGGCAGCGCCTTCGGCTGACCCCAAACCTGACGCGAGCGGCGAGAAGTCCGCCGGCAAGAAGGACTGACGGGCGCATGAATTGGCGAAACTTCCTCGATAAAGTACGCGTTACCGGTCCGGCCGACCAGCGCTACTGGTACACGCGCTACGCCAAGTCGGTCATCTTTCTCGTCGTCGTCCTGGCCCTGGCCGGCATTTACCTGGCCTTCACCATCCCGGTATCGGTTTTCCCGACTACCGATTTTCCCCGCGTCCTCATCGGAGTGGACAACGGCGTCATGCCGATTGACCAAATGATGGTCACCATCACACGGCCGATCGAGGAGGCGGTCAACAGCGTGCCCGGACTACAACAGGTGCGGTCGATCACCAGCCGCGGCTCCGCCGAAATCGACCTGTTCTTCGACTGGCACAAGGACATGGTGACCACCCTGCAACTGGTGGACGCAGCCCTGTCACACATCCGCACCGACCTGCCCGCGACCGCCACCCTGCAGACGCATCGCCTCACTTTTGCCAGCTTCCCCATCATCGGCTACAGCCTGACTTCGGACACGGTTTCGCAATCGCAACTGTGGACCATGGCCAATTATGAGTTCAAACCCCGCCTCAATCGGCTGGATGGTGTGGCCACGGTTGTCGTCCAGGGTGGGCAGGAGCCCGAGTTTCTGATCACGCCTGAACCCGCAAAGCTGCTGGCTGCGAGCGTCACCGTTGCCGACATTCTTGATGCAGTGCGACGAACCAACCTCATCGACTCGCCGGGTCTGCTTGAGGAAAATCATCAACTCTATCTTGCCCTGGTAAATGGACAAGTCACCAATCCTGAGCAACTCTCCCAGATCGTGATCAAGACCACTCCTGCGGGTGTTCCTGTACGTGTCGGTGATGTGGCCGCTGTCGGCCCAGGTATCAAACCGGTGTACACGGTCGTCACCGCCAATGGGAAGCCGGCTGTCCTACTGAACATCAACCGTCAACCCGACAGCAACACGCTGGACGTGGCTAACGAGGTCCATGCCGAGATCGCGCGCCTCCAGCAGTCGTTGCCGCCGGGCGTCCAACTGCGGCCGTTTTACGACCAATCCGAGATCGTCACCCAGTCCATCACAAGTGTGCGCGATGCCATTCTGATCGGCGTGATCCTGGCTTCGCTCATCATGGTGCTCTTCCTGCGCGACTGGGGTGCCTCCATTGTGGCCGTGCTGGTCATCCCGGTGACATTACTGATCACGTTTATCGCGCTCAAGTTTCTCAACCAGAGCTTTAACCTGATGACCCTGGGCGGGCTGGCGGCCGCCGTGGGGCTGGTCATCGACGACGCCATTGTGGTCGTCGAAAATGTCTCCCTGCACCGCGACGCTGGACAGGACCGCCTGGAGGCCATTCGCAGCGCGCTGAAGGAAATCAGCACTCCTCTGGTGTTCTCGACCATCACTCCGATTGTCGTCTTTGTGCCTTTGATCGCGACCACCGGCGTGACCGGTGTGTTCTTCCGTGCCTTGGCGATCACGGTGGGCGTCTCGCTGCTGACGTCGCTGGCGCTTGCTCTGACATGGACGCCGACCCTCAGCCAATATTTCATCCACCAGGAGCATGAGACTCCGGAATCAGCCCGGCGCAGCGACCTGAGCGAGAGTGAGCGGTTGCTGGCCGCCGAAGAAGCCTCCATCACAGGTTTGTTTCGCAAGATCGTGGATTTTTATGAACGCTGCCTGCGCTTCGCTCTCGACCGGCCACGGTGGATTGCCATCTTTGGCGTGCTACTCGTTGTCGCTTCATACTTCTGTTACGAGGGGCTTGGCACCGACCTGCTGCCAGCGATGGACGAGGGCGGCTTCGTGCTCGATTACTGGATGCCGCCCGGTTCCTCGCTGCAGGAGACCAATCGGGTCGTCGGCCACATCGAGCAAATGCTGCGCGAAGTCCCCGAAATCGAAAGTGCGTCGCGTCGTACCGGCCTGGAGCTGGGTCTGGCCGCGGTCACCGAGGCCAACCGCGGGGACTTCGCCGTCAAGCTGAAGACCAAGCGCGGGCGCAACGGCGAGGAGATCATCTCCGAACTGCGCGCCCGCATAGCGCAGCAGGAACCCAGCATTGAGGTCGAATTCGTGCAGGTGTTGCAGGACATGATCGGCGATCTGTCGAACGCGCCCGAGCCAGTGCAGATCAAGCTGTTCTCTCCCGACGCCGAGTTGTTGCGCGAGTGGGCGCCGCGCGTCGCACAGGCCATTCGCAAAGTGCCGGGTGTGGTGGACCTCAAGGACGGCATCGAGAACACCATCAGCAATCCCGCGACGGTGTTCCAGGTGAATCCCACGGTCGCGGCGCGTGCCGGCTTTACGGCAGAAGAAGTTGCCATCGATGCGACCGCGATTCTGGAAGGCGAACCTGTCGCCACGCCGATCATCGCGAACGACATTGCCTACACCGTTCGGGTTCGCTATCCCGAAAGCAATCGCAGCTCGCTGGACGCCATGAGCAACACCTTGCTGAACAGTGCCAGCGGGCACACTGCCACCTTGGGAACGCTGGCGGCTGTCACCGAATTGCCCGGGCAGAACGAGATCCGCCGCGAAAACCTGCAGCGCGACGTGACCGTCACCGCCCGCCTCGAGGGCACCGACCTGGGGAGCGCCATCAAAGCAGTGCAAAAGACCGTTGACGGCCTGCACCTGCCGGCTTCGATACGAGTGGTGTACGGCGGCACCTACGAGGAGCAGCAGAAATCGTTCCGCGATCTTATGCTCGTGCTGGTGCTGGCCATCGTGCTGGTCTTTCTGGTGCTGCTGTTTGAGTTCCGGACGCTGGCCGCGCCGTTGTCGATCCTGGCGTCGGCGTTGCTTTCGACGTCCGGCGTATTTCTTGCCCTCCTGATCACAGGTATTACCTTCAACATCGCGTCGTTCATGGGGCTGATCATGGTCATCGGCATCGTGGCCAAGAATGGCATCCTGCTGCTCGACGCCGACCAGAAATTTCGCCGCGCCGGATTTTCCGCCCACGACGCCATGATCCAGGCGGGCCGTCGACGCCTTCGCCCCATCCTCATGACCGCCATGGCCGCCGCCGCGGGAATGCTGCCCCTGGCATTGGCCATCGGCGCCGGCTCTCAAATGTTGCAACCGCTCGCCATCGCCGTGATCGGTGGCATCACCATCTCGATGGTGCTGTCCCTCATCATCACTCCCGCCGTCCACTTCTACCTCAGTCATGGACGAGCAGAACCATAGGGGTCGCGAAGCTCAAGAGCACAGGTGTGGCATTGACGCCAGTTGCGAGGGCTTCCACTCTCCCGACCTGCAGCCGTCCTTATACAGTAGAGATTCCCAACACCGTCATCTTGCGTGACTTGGCCTCATGCAGGAAGTGAGCCGTAACGTCGTCGGGGCCGCGCGCGACTCCATTCCATATCACCAAGGCCTCGGCAGGCACGCCGTTCTGGCGCGCCATTTGCTGACCCCGATCGAGTAGCTTGAGATTGGTTTCCAAGTACCCCTCCTGACCTTCGGGAAGTTTCAGGACCTCGATTTGGGCCGTCTTCAATACCTGGTCATAGAGTTCGCCCCAGTTTCCTGGACGGTCCGTCACGGAGGACTTTCGGAAGGCTTCCGGTTCCGAGGGCAAGAGTACGACCTGCTCGATGTGCATCTCACCCGCAGCTTCCAGCAGAAGAAGATCGGCTCCGCAAGCAGCGGAACAAACCACGGCCTGCGGATTCTGCGTAACCAGCAGTTTCCTTATGCGCTGGCGTACCTCGGAGACGCTGGACGGCGGAAAGCGCGGAAGCTGCGCGTCCGGTGCGTCGACACGCCGTCCGGCTTCAATGATGACAGGGCGTCCAGCAGGTTTCCCTGAGGCTTGCAAGACTGACGTTTCGCTGGTCACTGCTAGGCCCCCCAATCCGACCAAGAACTCTCTGCGATTCACGGACACATTATCTCCTGTTTCGAATGTTTCGAAGTTCTCCCCCTTGAAGTGCCATACTTCCCAAAGGCGCGGCTGCTCCCGCGACGCATCAATGGCGTCGACTGCGGGGGGGAAGGGAGGTATGATCCTCTGGCCTCCTCAACCCGAGTCTCACACCGAACCGTATTATGCACTGCCGTGAATGAAAAGGAGATTCCATGCTTCTGCGTCCCAACGAATGGAAATCGCTGCGTAGCCGTTACGAAGAAGACAGGCCTCATCGAATGCTGGCGCTTGACGGGGGCGGGATACGCGGTTTGATCACGCTCGGCATCTTGAGCCAGATCGAGGAATTGATACACCAGAAGACCGGACAGAAGCTCTGCGAGTATTTCGACTACATCGCCGGGACCAGTACAGGAGCGATCATCGCCGCGGGCCTGTCGCTGGGAAAGACCACGGCAGAACTGGTGGATTTCTATAGGTCTTGCGGAGAACAGATGTTTGAGCCGTCGAGCCTGGTGCAGAGACTCAAGTGTCTCTACACCGCGGATCCGCTGCGGGCAAAGCTGAAGGACGTGTTTGGCGAGAACACTACGCTGGCCGCCCCGCAGAGTGCCGGCGACCAAGGCCTGAAGTGCCTGCTTCTGGTGGTCACCAAGAACGTCACGACGGATTCCCCGTGGCCGATCAGCAGCAACCCGGACGCCAAATACAACGATCCGACCAAAGACAACAACAACCTGAAGATTCCCCTCTGGCAGTTGGTTCGGGCCAGCACTGCCGCCCCAGTTTATTTCCCTCCCGAGATTCTGCAGTGGAACCCGAACGACCCTTCGGAGACATTCGTTTTTGCAGACGGAGGCGTGACCCCTTACAACAATCCGGCATTCCTAATCTGCCGAATGGCGACCGAGCCGGCATACCGATTGAACTGGAAGATGGGGGAGAAGAACCTGCAGCTCATATCCGTGGGCACGGGAGCTGCCGAGTCGAAGGGAGCCACGGCTGCCGCGCCCAACAAGAACATCGTGTCCACCGTCGCCGGCCTTCCCGGTGAACTGATGTACGGTATGTTGATTGACCAAGACATCAACTGCCGTACCGTGGGACGCTGCACGTATGGAGCGCCGCTCGACAGCGAAATCCTCGATCTGGTGCCGCGTCAAGTGCACGAAGGGATGACCACGGCAGAGCAATACCAGGCTCCAATGATTCCACTTTCCACGGACTTGGGACGTCGTTTCTTGTACGCGCGTTATAACGCCGATCTCAGCGAGCCAGGTCTGCGCAATTTGGGATTCCCGGACGTGGAGCCGAGCAACATTCAGAAGATGGATGCCGTCGAAAACATGTCGACCTTGTTCAAGATCGGCAAGGCCGCCGGGCACGCAGTGGAGGCGGCGCACTTCGGGCCTTTCCTGAGTTAGTGGGCACCCGGAGCGTTGGTTCTCGAAGTATCAAATGGTATGGCGTGCGCCCCAGCCAAGCGGAGGATTCTTACCGCCGCCCGCTAGATAGGGCGCTCTCCAGCGCAGGAAAGTTGGCAAGAACGTTCAACTCAGTCTCTGACTCGCAAGGAGCTTCTCCAACCCGTCGATCAAGAGACTTCACTTGCGAGGCGGTGGATGTATCGCCCGCCTGGGCAGATGCAAGTACAGCTTTGATCATCTCCTGCATGTCGGGAGGAATCTTTTGACATTGGGCTAACGCATGTGCGATCAGCCGCTTTTCGCCGGGATGAGCCAGTTCGTTGACGGCGAACAAAACGTCGAAGTAGCTGGCCAGCAGCGCTGTAACCCGGTGATTCACGCTGACAGGATCTTTTCTGGTAATGGCTGACTCAATCTGGTGCAGGTAGGACGACAGGTTGCGCCGCAGGAGGGGAAAATTCTTGGCGATGATCGCCCGTTTGAGTTCCGGCGGATAGGGCTGATCAGAAAAACTTCTTGAGATCCCTGAGCCAACCACGCCTGTCGAAAAGCACTTGCGAGTGGCGAACGTTGTACCAGAAGCACGTCGAATACCCCACCGACGCCTGATGCTGCCGCAGAACGCGGTCCAGTTGCGCTTCGATCCATGCAACATGCCGGAACATCACATCGACCGCGATTCCGCTCTCCCGATCGATCCATTCGTCCCCCGGCTCCCAATACTCGTTCCCGATCTCCGCCCGCGCGGCTCCCGGCTGCAATATGTCTCCGCACTTCCAGCGGGATCGCTTCCGTCACGTACACATACAGGTCAATATCGGAATTCGAGTCGTGCAGCTGCGAGGTCTGGGAGCCCGAGATGGCTACGGCTTCAACCTCGTCCAACGAGCCAAACTGGCTGGCGACACGTTGGGCAAGTGAAACCGCGACCGAATGATCATGCTTCGATGTAGACATAAGTAAAGAACAGAGCTGCCTTGCCGGACGCTTTGCGCTATTCGCCGCCCGCTCTTCGCCAGCATGCTGGTCCCCGACGCCTGTCCCAGTCTCTTGCACCGCGGAGAAGGATACTCCCCTTGCAGTGGCCAATGAATGCCCGGGGACAAATGCTAATCGCTGCCTTGTCGTCTCACAGCGCCACGAAATTCCGCACGATCTGCTTGCCGTGCTCGGTGAGCACGCTCTCGGGGTGAAATTGAACGCCCTCGACGGCGAACTTGCGATGCCGCAAGCCCATGATGACGCGACTCCCATCGCGGTCATGACAAGTGGCAGAAATCTCCAACTCGGCAGGCAGGCTCTCCTCTTCCACGATCAGCGAATGATAACGAGTTGCGGTCATGGGCGAAGGAATGCCATCGAAGATGGATTTGCCGTCGTGCTCGATGGAACTGGTCTTGCCGTGCATTAACGTACCGGCGCGAATGACCTTGCCGCCGAAGGCTTCGCCGATGGCCTGGTGTCCGAGACACACGCCCAGCACGGGCATGCGCCCGGCAAAGTGACGGATCAACGCGATGCTGATGCCCGCGTCCTGCGGGGTGCAGGGGCCCGGCGAAATAACGATGCGGTCGGGATGCAGTTCTTCGATCTCATCGACGCGTGATCTGATCGTTGCGGCGGACAACGACCTCTTCGCCCAACTCGCCCAGATATTGCACCAGGTTGTAGGTGAACGAGTCGTAGTTGTCGAGAACGAAAATCATGGTTCAGGCTCAGAGATTCGAAGCGGCTCCGGTCGCTGAATATCAGTATGGAGTTTGCCGCTACGATTTTCCAGTCCGAACTCGCGATTAGCAGTGTCGCGACAGAGATGCGATTCGAGCTCGTTCGTTTCAGGCGAGCACGAACGTTCAATCCAATATAGGGGGCCTTCGACGTCTGCGGGTTGCTAGGCGACGCCACCTCCGCTCAGGATGACAACAAAACCTCAGAAGACTAGAATCGAACCATGGCAAGACGACTCATTCATGGGTTTTTGAAGCTGGCTGTTCTGGCCTGCATCGCGTTAACGTTGCATCCGCCGCAGCGCAGGTCCAACGCATCGGCGCGTTGACGGTCGCAGGCGCTTCCGACGAACTCAAACATGCAGTCGAGGACAAAGGCTATCGGGTTACGCTCGATGACGGCTGGAGTGCTGATTTCTGGTTCGCCAAACAGCTTAAGACCGCGACGAGAGAAGTCCCGGGCGCGCTCTATCCGGAACTGGCAAACGCCGAGTTTGTGGGAGTGGTCACCCTTCCCAAAGGCATGAGCGATTTCCGTGGGCAGGCCATTCCTGCGGGAGCCTACACGCTGCGCTACCAGCTCTTGCCGCAGGACGGCAATCACATGGGCGTTTCGCCCAATCCCGACTTTCTGCTGGCTATCCCCATCGCCAGCGACCCTGATCCTGAACAGCACTACCTGTACAAGAAGCTGGTCGCGCTGAGCGCCAAGGCCGTAGGGGCAAACCATCCTGCCGTGATCGCGCTGGACACCGCGGGCGATCCAGGAAGCGTGGTGAAAGACCAGAACCTGACAGAGTTCAGCGTTGCGCTGACCACATCAGCGGGCGCAACCGCGAAGCTGGGTATCATCGTGAAGGGCGCTGCAGCGCAATGACCAGCGGCGACGAAGCTGTCGGGTAGAATGGCTTTCGTCTATGGAGAAAACCGATGTCTTGAGAAGCGCGCCCAACGCGCCGCCTGCTGCGAAACCGGCGTCGCTGCTTCGTAGGCACTGGGATTTCCTGGCGGTGTTGCTGCTGATGGTGGCCTCGCTGCCGGTGACCTGGCTCTCGCCACATGCCCTCATCATTCTTCCTCGCGCCGGCATGTTCGACGACCACTGGGTCTTCGACACGCCCTTCAAAACAGCGCGCGGAATATGGTTCGGCCGCGATGTCGCGTTCCCTTACGGGCCACTGTTTCAGTGGCTGTTCAGTCTCCCATCACGCGCGATGGGACTTTCGATGGCCGCCATTTATACCACCTTCCGAACGCCTCTGCTGTGGTGCACGTTCCTGTTCGGATATCTGGCCCTGCGGCTGCTGTTGCCCGAACAACCGCCGTGGAAACGCTTCCTGCTGCTGCTCCTGCTCTGCTACTTCTGGGCGCCGTGGGACGGTCGCACGGCCTTCGACATTCTGCTGTTCGCGGTATTCCTACGGGGCTGGTATGCGGTGCAGCAGCAGCGACTCAACCCTGTGTTCCTCGGATGTGGCGCGTGCCCTGTTGTGCGCCGTGGCGTTTCTTGTACTCCGCCGACACCGGAGTCTATGGCGTCGCGACTTTGCTGGTCACCCTCGCTGGAGTGGCCTGGGAAGCGCGTCGCGAAGGGCAACCGCTTCGGTCTTATGCCGCCGCTCTTCTGGCCTTCATCGGCCTGTCGGTCGTGCTCGTCTTTGCCATCAACGCCGTAATGGCGGGGCTCCTCGACTTTCGTTTCTGGCGGACTTCGCTGGCCTTGGTCAGCATCCACCGCTGGAATGAGCCCGCTGCGATGTCGGACGCGACGACGATTCAACTACTCGTCACCCTGTGTGCGGGAACCCTCATCCTGCTGGTGCGGCATTTCGTGCCGGGCGATCGTGAGGCCAGCGTCACGGCGCGCACCGGATTCCTGCTCAGCGCTTTCCTCTTTGCGTTCGCCGCCATGCAAAGCGGGCTGGTCCGCTCCGATTCACAGCATGTTGTTTTTGCGCTATACCCCATGATGTTTTTTGCGGGTGCCGTCCTCTTCTCGTTTCGTTCGCGCATCGCAGCTGGCCTGGTGGCGGTGGCTGACCGTCGCCTGTTCCGTGGTGTTTGGACAACCGGTGGCTGTCTTCCAGCCATCCAGCTTCCGCTACCGCCTGGCGCAAATGCGGCATCCGTTGACGAGTTGTCCGGGGGGCTTCCGGGAATTCAGCGGTGTGTGCTTTACCGCATCCTTCGCAGAGATGCTGGAGGTCGGCAGCACCTACCTGCAGCAGCACAGCGGAGAGCACGATTCTGTCGTGCTCTTCCCGTACCAATATATGTTTGGCCTTGCCTCGGGCCGCAACGTTGCTGGCGGAGTCTTGCAGTCGTTTCTCGCCGGCGGGCCCTATCTGTCGCAGTTCGACATCGATGGATATCGGCGTGCGGCAGCTCCGGCTGGCCTCTACTTTCCCGACGGCGATTTGAGCATTGCCATCGACGAAGTGCCCAACTTCACGCGCACGCCGGATGTCTGGTTCTGGCTCAATCGCCATTACCAATCGCAACAGGAACTGTCGGCGGGTATGTTCGGTCTTGCTCAAGGACGATTCCAGGGCTGCGCGGATGTCGCTGCAGTCAATGCCGCTGACGGTCGCGGCGCAAAGCTATCCGATCCGTGAACGCAGCGCGGTGGTGGATCTCGGCAATCCCTTATGGCCCATCGACGGCGCCGATTTTCTTCGGCTTCGTCTCACGGTGCGCTACGGTCCTGCTTTGGAAGCTGCGCAAGCCGGAGCGCCTGCAGCTCGAGATCGAGCGCGCCGATGGCAGCCGCGACCTGCAGTCGTTCGTTGTGGAGCCGAATGTGTTATCGGAAGTCTGGTTCTACCCCTGGAACCAAGCCGACCTGGCAAATTATTTCGCTGGCGCTGAAGACCGCTGGCGCACCGGCCCGCGCCCGTCCGTCACCCATCTTCGCGTGCTGGTCACGCCACTGGATTGGGTCTCGCAGCAGCCAGACGCGATTGTGATCGAGTCAGCGGATGCCGTGCGGATGTCGATGGGCCGATAGTTCGCAAATTGGTGTTGGCTCTACTGGGATCGACATGAGGGCGCCGTCTTCCTCTGCGTTAACTTTTCGGCCACGGATTACCACGGATACCCACGGATCTTTGGGATCGCTGATTGCCACTCCTCCGCGCAACATCAGGCTCGTTCAAAATTCACAGAAGAAATAACACTATCCGCGTGTATCCGCGTAAATCCGTGGCTAAGATTCGCGTGCGATAGAATGGCACTCGCCTATGGCAGAGGTAGATGAATTGGCAGGCCGACGAAGCTCGGCTGCGCCGCGAGTTGCCTCACCGCAGCCGCGTCCTCCCGGCTTGGGAGACATTGGGACCTCCTGGTGCTGCTGCTGCTCGTCCTCGCGTCCATACCTGCAGTCTGGCTGTCACCGCGAGCGCTGGTGGTGGTCCGCGATACCAGCCTGATCGACGACAACTGGCATCTTGACGAGGTATTCAAACTCTCGCGCGGCATCTGGATCGGCCGCGACGTCGCATTCACCCACGGTCCAATCTTTCAGTGGCTCTCCAGCGTGCCGGCGCGCTCGATAGGCGTGTCCATGGGAGCGATCTACGCAACCTGGTTCACGGTCCCGGTTTGGTGCGCCTTTGTCTTCGTTTATCTGACTCTGCGATTGTTGCTCCCTGAACAGCCTATCCTGGAAACGTGCGCTACTGCTGTTCTTGATCCTTGTCTTCTGGGAGCCGTCTTTGCGGAATGCGTTCCCGGTGCTTCTCTTTGCCATCTTCATGCGAAGTTGGTATGCGGTCATCGAAGGGCGCGCGAAAGCGTATGCCGTTGGAATTCTTGCCGCCCTGCTCTGCGTCATCGCCTTTCTGATCGCTTCGGATACCGGCGTCTACTCCGCGGCCGCGTGGACGGTTGCGACCGCCGCGGTCATCTTCGAGGCCCGCCGGAATAGATCCATCGCCAGGAAATGTCTCTTCACCCTGGGCGGCGTTCGTACTGTCGTCCTTCCTTCTTGCGTTAGCGGTCAACGCCGCCATGGGCCCGGCCTTCGACTTTCGCTTCTGGAAAGACAGCGTCCAGATGGTGAGCGTGTATCGCTGGGCCACTCCAGCAGCGATGACGGATGCCGGCACGATTCGTCTGCTTGGAACGCTGTTCGCCGGGGCTGCGGTATTCCTCTTTCGCGCGGCGCACGCGGAGCAAGCACGACCCCGCGATCACGGAACGCACCGGCTTTCTGCTCGGCGGATTTGCATTCGCTGTTGTCATGCTGCAAAGCGCGCTGGTTCGCTCCGACCTGGGACACGTGGTCATCGCCGCCTTTGCCATGGTGTGCCTGGCGGGTACGATCCTGTTCTCGTTTGGATCCGCGGCCGATTCTCTACTGTTCGCCATCCTGCTGGCGATCGCTTGCTCCATGCTGTTTTCGCGCCCGGCTTTCCGGCCATCCACCGTCATTCGCCTGGTGGAGCAGGTACGGCATCCCTTGACCGAATGTCCGGCTGGCTTCCGAGAATTCGACCGCGGCTGCTTTGCCCCGGAATTCGCCGCCATGCTTCAGTCCGCCTCCAGCTATCTTGGCCAGCACAGCGTAGCCACGAGACCGCATCGTGGTCTTCCCCTACCAGACCAAATTCGGCATCGCCTCGCGCCGCAACGTCGCCGGAGGCCTGATGCAGGCCTACACCGCCAGTGGCCCGTACCTGTCGCAGCTTGAAATCGCCGGCCTGGAGAAGCGCGCCCGCACCGGCCGGCCTCTACTTACCCGACGCCGACATGCGCGATCTCTCCGAGGCCGACCTGGTCCATTGGCGCAACCTCGACCTGAGTCTTCCGGTGGACGGAACTTACAACTTCACCCGCACCCCGGAGCTGTGGTTCTGGATGCTGCAGCATTATCGGTCCGAAGGGCAGGTTTCCGCGGGCGTCTTTGGGTTGCTGCGCGATGACTCTCGCGCGACGCGGATCTCGATGCAGCCGCAGACCGCTGGGGCTGGCGGCACAAACCTACCCCATCCAGCGAACGAAGTTCGGTGATGGACCTCGGTGTCCCCGACTGGCCAGCTGGGCACCGATTTTCTGCGCCTACGCCTCACCGTGCGATACGGTTTCTGGTGGAAGCTTCGCAAGCCGGAGCGCTTACAGTTAGAAATTACCCGCGCCGATGGGAGCAGTGAGCTGCGCTGGTTCATCGCACAGCCCAACGTTCCCACGGAGGTGTGGTTTTATCCCTGGAGCCCGCCTGACTTAGTCCACTATCTGGATGCTGACGAGAGCCGTTGGCGCACTACGCCACGACCGTCGATCACCCGGCTTCGCATTCAAGCGACACCACTGGATTGGGTTTCGGTGGCTCCGGACGCGATTGTCGTCGACGCAGCCGACGCGGTGCGGTTGGAGATGAAATAAGTAGAGAAATTGCGGCGATGGCAGTCGTTGTTTTCCGCATCGGCGTGTTGCAAAGCGCATCAGTGCGATGCGAATCGCAACAGTACTCGTCAACGGTGTTGAAGTCGATCTAACTCTCTCATTCTGCTTGCCTCTCGCGAGAAGGCACCATCAGAAAGCTCACTCTCGCGATTTTCCCGTTGCAGAACACAACAAATCGCCACGTTGCAAAATGCAACTCGCGCGTTGATGCAATTCACAACAGGCATTCCCAAACTCAACAATTCCCAGCAGTTGCACGGCACGTCGAAGTGAGTTTACAGCACTCGCCAGTTTGGCGCGCTCGAATGCCTTATAGAAAGTGCCGACGCGAAACAAAAGGGCGCGGCAAGATCGAATCCCTCGGATCGCGAGGCAGGAGGCGGGTCATGACAGTTCTACTGGTTCTGGCAATGTTCGCAATTTTTCTTACCATTGACTATTTCTACTCCAAGGCAAAACATCCGGTTTTGCAAGTCGCGCCTGCCGCGAGGAAGCATGAAGGCGACTAGCGCCGCGGCTGATGCCCAGTCTGGTAGGCGGCTTCTCGGTTCCCGAAAACCTGCGCTACCATCCCGGGCATACCTGGGCCCTGAGCGAGAGTCCTAACCTTGTCCGCATTGGCATTGACGACTTCGCATCCAAGCTGACCGGCAAAATCGAGCATGTCACGCTGCCGCAACGCGGCCAGTGGATCCGTCAGGGCCAGAAGGTATGGAGCCTGGTTCGCAATGGCGTCAAGGTGGACATGGTATCGCCGATCGAAGGCAGCGTATCCGACATCAACGAAGCCGTTGTCAGCAACCCGTCACTGGCCGGGAAGGACCCCTACGGCGAAGGCTGGATGGTCACGGTGCAGTCTCCCGATGCCAAGACCAACTTCCGCAACCTGCTGGGCGGCGCGCTGGCCCGCTGGTGGACTGAGGAGTCCTCGATGCGGCTGCAGCGGCTGGTCCCCAACGCACTCGGCGCCCTGGCGCAGGACGGCGGCGTGGCCATCGACGATCTGGCCAGCACCATCCCCGACGAGCAATGGGCTGAAGATCACCCGCGAGTTCTTCCTCTCCTGACCTCAACGCCGTAACCTCACGCCCCGGAGTGCAGCCTCCTGCTCCGGGGCGTTTGTTTTGTCTGCCCAGCTATCAGCTATAAATTGAACACCATGGCGCTTGGCGGTTCTTCGCCGGGCTCCCGCCTGCCAAAGTCACGTCACAACCCCTTGTGCGCCAGGTCACTGAACCATGGTGACGACCCGGGGTACAAAGGGCCTGTGAGGCTGCGAAGGACCGGCTCCCGATATCCCTGGAAAAGACCGGACTTCGCTGGCGGCAGGTGAGTTTATGTTGACATTCGCGCTTTTTCCAATTGCTCTGTTCTTCCTGGGTGCGGCCTTGGTAACCGGTCTGCCGGTTGCGCTGAGCCTTCAATCCTATTTCCAGAATCGCGGTCGCCAATCCGCCATCTGTCCGGAAAATGGAGAACCGGTCGACATCGAAGTGGACCGCAAGTATGCGTTCTGGACGGCCTTACGCGGTCAGGAACACTCGCGGCTGCAATCGTGCACGCGCTGGCCGGAGAAAGGCGATTGCGGACAGGAGTGCCTGGCGCAAGTCGATCCTGCGCCCGAAAACGTCGAGCGGCTGATGCTGGCCTGGCACAAGGGAAAGGTCTGCGCCATCTGCACCCGCGCCATCACTCCGTCCGATTGGCGCCGCGGCCGTCTGGCATGGCTCGACGAGCAACACAAACCTGGTTGAGCTACGGCAGGTGAACCTGCGGCAACTCCAGGCTGTGTTGCAAGAGATGCGTCCCCTGTGCTGGACCTGCCATCAGGAAGAGCGCATTCGCCAGGCGGTTCCGCCACGCGTCCTGAAGGGCGACCGGCTCGGATGGGAGCCCGCCACAACCCGGCTGTCGGGTGAGGTCGAAGTATTGTAGGTGTGGCGTCTGGCCGTCGCCACAGCACCATTTCGTCGCAAGGGGAACGCGCTCCCGTTCCCCTTTTGCTTTTCTGCCATCTGATTGCTTGCGGTCTGCTGTTAGCGCGCCTTGCATTGCTCAGCTCAAAGGGATTGTCGCCCATCGCGACCAATGTAACGCTTCGCCTGAGAGTACAATCCGTAGCGGCAAGAGGAGGCCATGATGAAGCGCCTGTTGTTGTTTGTCTTGGTGATTCTCGGCGCTAGCCGCTGGGGCGCAGACTCCGCCGAAGCAGAGCCCTCCCGGCGCCCCTGTGCGCAAGTCTCCTCTGGCGGACTACGCGGGGACGTGGACCGGATCCTTCGAGGGAAAGACCTGGCTGACGCGTCAAGCTCGTCCTGCAAGCCGATCGCCTGTCAGGTCTCGATACAGCGCCCGCGCAATCTTCAATTTAACGATCAGGGCGAAATCAAGAGCGTAAGCGATGATCAGTCCACCGAGTCGTGCAAGATGCGCAGGTCAATCCAGACGGTCTCCTGCTGACAACGAAAGACCCGGACACGCAGGAGACCAATCGCTTCACGATGAAGCTGACCGGCGAGTCCACCGCCGAGCTCAAGATGAGTGCGATGAAGATGCCGCCGGGCATGCCGAAGATCAGACCTTGGAAGTTGACGAAAGCTGGAGGGACTCCCGCACCGGCTTCGCAGCGTTAGAAGCACTCGCGGGATCGATCATTTCGTGAAACGCCCCTCTGGCTCAGAAGTACGCACCTCACTGTTACACTGCTAGCGATCACAATGACTTCTCCAATCTTGCGCATATTGGGCGCAGTAGCCGGACTGGGCAGCGCCATTTTGTGCTGGTTCCTGGGAAGTACCCTGGCGGCGCCGTTGCGGCGGGGCACACTGTTCTCGCAGGGCGGCTCACAATACATTTTATTGACCTTCTTATTCGTACCGGGTCTGGTTCTTGCCGTAGTCGCACTGTTCTGGGTCCCGCCGCGGGTTTCTGGTGGGGGCCCTTTACCGGAGGGAAGAATCTGGCGGTTGGCCCTGGTGCTACTATTCGGAGCTGCATTTGTGATCGGGCTTGATACGCTAAGGCGTTGCGCCGAGGAACGGTGCCTAAACCGGCGCGGCATGGCTCTGGCCTCACTGCACCTGAACTTTGATTTGCAGCTTGCCCCCGGCTGTGACCTGTACTGGCTCACCCTTTTCCAAGTAGGGCTGTAGCGCACCCGGATTACCCCATTCCAGGTCCCACCCATTCGTGATCGCGACGACAGTGTATCTGCCGGGCACAACATTGGGCAAGGTAAACGTGCCATCGCTGTCACTTTGGTCGCGACGAAACAGTGGAGAGTTGTGCGCAGGGTCATGCGGGACAAGGACAATCATCGCCCCGGCGAAAGGATGACCGTCGCGCAAAGCGACGCCCTCCACCTGCCCCAAACCACGGATTGCTACACCCGCGAAATGGACATTGCTCCCGCCACCAATCTCGAGGGTACGGCCGGTAAGCCTGGCTCCCGTAGCCGACAACTTGCTGAGAAAGAAGCCCTGCGAGCCGCCGAGCGCCAAGTTGTAATGTCCGGCTCGCACGGCGTCTGCGCCGAAATCGACTTGCCCCTTGTCGGAGACGGCACCGGTGAAACTTGTACCGGTCGCGAGATCGGAGATTCTGACTGCTGCACCTTTGGGCACGCTTGCCTCGCCCGGAAAGGATACCGATCCGCTGACACTTGCGAACCCAGGCGCATCGCCAGGATTCAGTTCGGCATCACCAGCGAGATCAATTTCCTGGTACCAGCCTCGGCTGTTGGACGTTTCGTTGGCGGCGCTCGACGCCGGCATCTCGACGACATAGTGACCCGGTGCCAACCCCAGGATCTCGATCACACCGGGTTCGGCTCTCGAGACAGGGGCGTTGAAGACTGGATCCAGATGTCCCTCGAAAAGGCGCTGGTAAACTCGCGGGAAGGACGAGCGGCCCATGGCAAACAGCTCACTGCTGCTGGTGTTCAGGTTCGCAGTACCGCCAGTGCGGACTCGCAGATGCAAAGCCGGAACCGCGTGCATAACGACATCGGCGCTAGCGCTTTCGCCCGGATGCAACACGATGGGGACCGCGGCGGACGAATCGGGCGAGCTAGGATAAAACGTGAGCGGATAGGTTACGTCGAGCGCGGCAGCCTCCTGCGCGGCCCGAACCTCGGTGTCAGGGTTGTGCGATCCTTTCCGCCATTGCGGTCGATGGTTCTGTGCGTACCACGGCCGCGCTGCGACGGCCAGGTAATATGTTCCCTGGGCAAGGTGGCCGATGCGAAAGTGGCCTTGATCATCTGTTTGCGCCTGGCTGATGCGAGAGGTTCCCCGTTGCCCATCTTCAATCCTTTTCTCGAAGAGGCGTACCATCGCGTGTTGAACGGGATCGTTGTTCTCGTCGATCACCTGTCCCTCGATGGAGCTGTCGGGATCCAGGCGAAAGACGAGGCGCTCCGAATCGAGATCGGGCCCCACGGCAATCGCCGTAGCATAGCCATCGTGGTGATCGAAGGCTTGCAGCCCGAAGCCACGCGCGCTGGCCAGCAGCGAGTACTTGCCCCGCGCCAGGCCCGCAAACGCAAACCGTCCGTCAGCGCCGGTCACAACCGCCTTGGAAACCTCTCCGTTCTGGTTGGCAGTGGGACCGATGGCAACCGAAGCTGCCGCAATGGGCTGTGCAGTCACCGAGTTCACGACCGTGCCCGCGATGGTGTAGGTCTGCGGCGGAGACGCGCCCGCGGGCGAAACCGATTGCTGCCCTTGTCCGAACACTCCAATGGTAAAGAGTGCTACACATGCAATCCGGACAAGTGCCACAGCTACTCCTCGTCCCCGATGTGAATCAGGTTGAGTACCACATGGGTTTCCTGGTTAGGTGAGAGCGTAACGTGCGCGGCTTGCGAAGCATAGAGCTGAACGGCATCGGCATTTGCGTACTCGATCTTGCCAGCATGATCGAAGGCAAAGACGAGGTATTCTCCGGGAGCCAGCGCATTGAGACTAAAGCCATTTGGCGGAAACGACAGCACAGCTTTGTCGCCCCGCCGCGAAGCGGATTCCGGAACCACCAATACAGTTGCCCGCGCCTCGACACCGTCGGACGATTTGACGTTCCCTGTCAGGGTCGCGCCGTCGTCGCGCAGTACGATTTCTATGGGATAGTTTTGGCCCGCAGCGACTGTGAGGTCATCGGAAAGCAAGTTGGTTGCTCCGTACGCAGCCGACTGTACGTACCACGGACCCCACGGCGTCACGCTTACCGCATACTTCCCGGTCTCGACATCCGGTACGGCCATGACGTCATGCAGATTGCCTCTTTGCACAAAGGTCGAGGTCAATTCCATGGCGCGCGGTGGCAATGCAACTAGTCGCACCGAAACAGGCGGCTTCTCCTGATTCCATCCCAGCCCGGTGCTGTTGGAAGCACCTCGCGTCTCCATACGGACCGCGATCGGAATCGAGATCGCGGGCCCCATGACCAGGTGAACGTTGTCAAGATTTGCGGTTACGTTGAGAGGCAACTCGGCACGGAGCGGATGATCTCCCATCTGCGAAGACGCCTTCAATATGTACGTACCGGCCGGAACATCTTCGCAGGAGAACGTACCCGTGTTCGCAGAAAACCTGATAGGAAGTGTAAGATCCTGGCCTGCCTGGTCCAGAACTTGCAATCCGACGCCTTGCGTCGCCTCATACCCAATCACGGTCCCTGAAATCTGATAGACCGCAACTGCCGGCATCGAAAAGTCAGCCTCCCTTTGCTGGCCTGCGTCCAATCGAATCGGCGACGCAGAAGCGACATCGGGAGCACTCGGATAGTACGTTATCGGATAGCCTGTTCTGGGCTTCCCATCTTTGGCAAGAAGGCGCACTTCCCTGCCACCGGGCCCAACCGCAAGGTAGTAAGTTCCAGGCCTGAGGTTGGGGAAGCGAAACCTTCCATCTTCGTCACTCTCGGCGAACCCTAGCGAGTCCCAACGCTGGCGTCCTTCGCGCACCGAGCGCTCGGTAAGGCGAACGGGCAGCCGCTCAATGGGCTCACCGGCAGTGTCGGTCACTCGGCCGTAGATGACACTCTGCGGCGTAAGCTTGAGCGTCACTGACCCGACTGTCGAACCGGCAATCACCGGCCTATTACTTCCGTCATCCATGTCCATGGGGCTGAAATAGCCCGGCTTCTGGACCCCAAGCGGGGATCCTTCCTGGACGCCATCAATCTGGAAGTGACCCTCCTGGTCGGTGAAAGCTGAGCGTGGCACCGGCCCCAAGACCCGGACCAGAGCTCGTCCCACCGGTTCTCCAGTCACGGAATTCACGACCGTGCCATTCAATGTGAGAGTAGGGGGGCCTTTGCCTGATGGCGAATTCGCGATCTGCGCGGACGATAGTCCGGCGACGGCAGACCACAGGATGCATAGCGCTGCACCTAAGACCTTCCAAGTTGGGAATGGCAAGCGACGGTCTGGCTTTTGAGACACAATTGAATCCAACCCGGCAAACCGGGAGAAATCCCTGCACCGATTCGCAGTGGCAGCTGAAAGTTACGTGGACGGCGTGGTCTCGTCGTCAACGATCGGGGAGCCGCCGCGGCGTTCCATCTCGTCCTGGATCTCCTTCATGACTTCATCGCGATAGGCGCCATTGTGCATGCGCTCGGCCATTTCCTGGAGTGCCACATTCAGCACGTGATAATGGTGCAACTCCCGATAGCGGGGATCGCTCGTCACTTCCTTCCATAGGCTGTGCAGCAGGTCCACATCCTCCTGACGCATGCCAGGGGTGTGCGGTCCGAGCATATATTCGTGCTTGTTTCCGCTGGGTTCAACCACTACCAGCCGCAATCGCGGGCGCGGCTCCGGCAGCCGCTCCCAGGCATCGCCGGTGAGTTTGCCCTGCTCGTCAGCGGAGAGCTTGTTGGACAGGCCGCATACCACCACCGACGAGTGCAGCCGCTGTGCCGTGGCGACGATGCTTTCGAAGACGTCGTTGGTGGGCACCACCAACAGCGAAACGTGTCTCCCTTCTTTCTCTGCGGCGGCAACAACCGAGGTGAACAGCTCTTGTTCATACTTCCTGAACACATCAGAGGTTTCCATCTCTTCGCTGCCGCTGAAGGAGTGCTCGCGGTGCTGAACGCGGGAAGTCATTACCACGACGTCCGTCTTGGTTGTGTCCGTTTTGGCCAGCACCTGTCGCAAGTAATACAGATTGCGGGGATCGCGTACTGCCACCAGAATGTTGCCCGGCCGAACGTCCATGGCCTGCGCGCTGAGCTCTCGATCAGCGGCGATGTTGAACTGCTCCAGTCCTGACTCGCCTGCGGCGTGCTGGTGCGCGGTTTTGCGCTCGGAAATCGTGAGCACCAGGAAGAACACGAGACTGAAGGTTACCCCCGCGATAGTAGCCAGCTCTTTGGTGAAAAGGTTCACGATGGCGGTGGAGAACAGGACGATAGAGATCAAGCCAAGACCGATGGGGACTTCCACGCCCTTAATGTGGATGTTGCCGGGCACTTTCCACTCCCGGTTCGCGGGACTGGTGTACCGCAACACCATCACCGCCAGCGACATAAACGAGAAGCTCCAGATCACGCCGAAGGCGTAAAGCGAAGCCAGCAGGTAGACATTGCCACCACTGGCAAGAATGGTGAAGACCTGCAAGCCGACGATCATGTTGATGACGCGATAGCTGGTCCCAAATCGCTTCTGCGGCTTCTTGAACCAGGTCGTAAGAACGCCGTCCTCGACCATCCGGTTGAGCACTCCGTTGGCGCCGACGATGGCGGTGTTCACCGCACCCGAAAGAATGAGGGCGCCCACGATGACGACAAATCCCTGGAAAAAGAGCCGCAGCGTGTAGGGTCCGACTACGTTCATGGCCAGACCGCTGATGAGATTGGCGAAATAATCCTTACGCACCCCATCGGGAATGATCATGACCGCGAAGAACGACACCAGCGAGGTAAAAAACAGGCTGTATAGGAAGATAACCAGCCCGGTCTTCTCCAAGTTTTTCAGCTTGGGATGTTCTATCTCGCGGTTGACCTGTGCCAATGACTCTTCGCCGCTCATGGCCAAGCACGGAGTGCCCGAAGCCGACCAGCAACATAACCAGCGGAATGCGGGCCGCCCAAGTCCCCAGCAGCCAGCCGAGCGATTCCCGATCATGGTGCATGTCCACGGGCGACGGCAACGGAGGCAGGTGCCCTCCGCGTTTCGCCAGGGTCAGCAAACACCAGACGATCAGCATCACCACCATCACGGTGGTGATCTTCATGATTTGCAGGGCCCGTTCGCTGGATTCGTGAATGCCCTTAATGTTCTGCCACCAGAAGTAGAGGCTCACCAGCACGGCAAAGGCGGCAGCAAAGGAATTGTCGGGAACGTGGATGTTGTAGCCGAGATGCTGAAACGTGTCATCCAGGAATCCGGCGACGTACTGCCCTGCGGCCACCGAGCTGATAGGGCCCGTCAGTACATAGTCGAAAAGCAAGGCCGAAACCGAAAGCTTGGCCAGCGTTCCGCCCATGGCCTGCTTCACTACCCGGTACACGCCACCCCGGACGAACATGGCGCTCGACTCGATATAAATGGCCCGAACCGCGTAGCTGAACACCATGACCGCCAGCACGAACCAGGGAGCGCTTTTTCCGATGACCTTCTCCGCGTCGCCCCCCACGTAGTATGCCGACGAGGCAAGGTCGGACAAGACGATGGCCGCGGCCCGCCAGAAGGAAATAAAAGTCAGCATCACCGAAGTGGCGACGAAGACTTTAATTGCAGGCCGCTGCAGGTTCGGAGCTGTCGTGGACATAGTGGTTCCCGGGATTCCCGGGCTGCGCTCGCCGCGAGCAGCGCGCGGCAAGAATAGATCAGTTTACAGCCTCTGGCACCGTCGCCGCTGTGGTTTCTCTTGTGGCCGGCTGGTCAGCCGCGCCGCACACCGTCAAACTCGGGACGGTTGAACCTTGCAGGACTTGATGCCGGCTCAGATACGGGTGTTCTGAACGGGTTCGTTTGGCGACTCTCGCTTCGTTAAGTAAGTTCCACTCATGCGATCATGCCAACAAAGTGCGTCAACATCCACCAGGGCCCAGAGCAAGCCCATGAACAGGGAGGCCGTCGAAAGATAAAGGCCGAGGACGCGATTGCGCCGATCGCGTAGGGAAGGCCGGCGACCTTTGAAGGTGGCCAAACGAATGGCGGCCACTTGCATCCCGACCGTCCTGCCGGCATACACCAGAAGGAGATACTGATAGATCGCCCAAAGCAGCACCGGCACGAGGGCTGCTGTCAGCCGTGCAGGCTTGGTGAGGACGAGGTCTGGCACCATCTTGTGCCCAATCACTCCGAAGACAGCGGCCGCCACGACCACCAGCGAGCAATCCATCAGAGCGGCGTAGATGCGTTGCGAGATGGCTGTGGCGAGGAACGGCAGTTCGACATGGTCACCGCTTATACCGGCTGTTTGGGTTGACGGTTCGAATTGCAATCCATCCAGAAATGGCGTCATGGGGAACGCCTCAATCTCTTCTGGGACATCGAGTATGCGGGGCTGACCTGCCACGACAGGGTCAGCAAGCCGGTCAGTCACTTCTGCGACTCCCTGCTGCCTGTGGAAAGGCGATAACCTTTCTCTTTGGCCTGGGTCGCGGCTGGACTGCTGGCTGCGGCTCGATCTCGGCTGCTGAAAGCTGAGGGGAGGACGCTGGCGCCGGAACCTCGGAGCAATTCGGGAACGGACTCCGGCGCGATTTCGGGTGGCCCAGTGGCTACAATGGACTCCTCCGTCACCTCCGGTTGCGCCGGAGCAACGACAGTAACCGCAGGAGGCGCAGTTTCTGCAGCGATTCCAGTGACGCGGATGTTTCGCTCCGGCGATTTCGCCGCATCTTCCATCTCCGGTGGTTGTACAACCTCTTCGTCCGGAGGAAACGGGAAGCGCATGGAGAACGCTCCCTCGATACGGCGCGCCCGGCGAGTGCGGAAATGAGCAATGCGGGAATGGATTTCATTCCGCCAGATGTCAGCAGCCGGCTGACCGGAATCGGTAACGCCATCAGTTCGCAGTTATTGATTTTCACTCATGACGCCGCACAAGTAGTCGTTTTCATCTTTCCCACACATCCGTGTGTCTCCGGGCTGCAACCTCGAGTATCGTTCATCCGAGAATGAATCATCATGAGAATTACGAAAAGCGAGCTGCGTCCACGACCGAGTCCGTTCGCCAACCCGATGCGTGATTGGCGCAACCAGTGGACACGCTGCGGGTTTAGGAGAAGCATCCAGAGCTGCGCGAAATCAAACAAGGCTCAGCTGGCATTTTGCCTGTCGCCACGCAACGTGCTAAGTTGCAAAGTTCTGGTCAACCAAGGCTAGCCGGCGGAGGGGTGCAGCCCTTAGGATGATTTCCCGCACTCGATTGATTATCACGGCGCTCGTGGCTTGTCATCTGTTTCTGCGACCGGATCTGTTAACCAGCCAGTTGCATCCGTCGGCAGTCGCGGAGATTCCAGACCAGGCGGCCCAGCAGCCGGCCCTACCCGAGCCCCGTTTCAAGCTCTGGATTCCCGATGAAAACAAGCCGCTTACGACATCTCCACCCGCCGCATCGAAACCCGCCGCCTCACCGCCCGAGATCAACGTGATCACCGATGATGGTAAACGGGACGAGAGAACGGAACAGATCATTCAGCAGGAACTGCAGACCAGCGACCAGGACCTCGGCCCTCCGCGGCCTGCCGTCAATGTTCCCCTCGGTCGAAATGAAGTGCTCATCCGAGCCGACGAACAAGAAAAGAACCAGGACATCTACAAGGGTCGAGGCCACGTTGAAATCCGTTTTCGCACCTATGTCCTGCACAGTGATGAGGCAACCTATGACTCCACTACCGGGCAAGTCACCGCCACCGGGCACGTGGTCTTCGACGGGGGCCCGCACCACGAGCACCTGGTGGGAACGCACGCCACCTATGACGTCAGCCGGGACACCGGCACGTTTTACGACGTAACCGGCTCTACCGGCGTGCGGGTCAAGAACAACACGATGTACTTAACCTCATCCACTCCGTTTTTCTTCAGCGGGCAGGTGGTGGACAAACTCGGTCCCGACGTTTACCGTGTCCATCACGGTTACATCACTTCCTGCCAGTTACCCAAGCCTAAGTGGGAGTTCAATTCGAAGACGGCGATGATCGAAATGGGTGAGGAGGCGAAGATGTATCACGCCACCCTGCGAATCCATGGCATCCCCGTCTTCTATTTTCCGTTCGTGGAACATCCCACCGACAATCTGGGCCGCAAGAGTGGCTTCTTGATCCCGGTAATCGGGACGTCGAACACCAGAGGCACCATAATTGGAGACGGCTTCTATTGGGCCATCAATCGCAGTTCGGATGCGATCATTGGCGCGACGTTGTATTCCAGGCGAGGCTGGGCGCAACATGGCGTATACCGGGCCGTGGGGTATAAGTACCAGTTCCGCGCCGAATATTTCGGGGTGGTTGACGAAAAAGGATATCCACCAACCGGCCAGAACCAAGGCGGCGAAGAATTGAAAGCGGATGGCTCCGTGGATTTGCCGGATGGATTCCGCGGCGCCCTTTCCCTGGACTATCTCAGCTCCTACATATTCCGTCTGGCATTCGGCCAGAGCTACGCGGAGGCCATCAACTCCGAGGTCCGCTCCGAAGGATTTATCTACCGCGACCGCAACGGCTACTCCCTGGGATACCTTGTCGCTCGTTACCAGGACTATCAGAGCGAGAATCCAGGCGACGTGATCGACATCGCGCACCTCTCCACCTTCGAGTTCTCCTCGATGGAGCGCCCGTTTGATCGCTCGCGTCTGATGTATTCCTACGACTTCGCCGCCGAAGGCCTTTCCCGTCACGAGATCGGCTTTCAGACCGCTTCGGCAGTAGGCCGCCTCGACGCCTATCCCAGTGTCTCCTTGCCGACGTTTCTTCATGGCTGGACGTTTCGGCCGGAGGCTGGCGTGCGCGAAACCTATTACACCCAGAGATTGGAAACCGAGCCCGGCTCGACAACCGTGGTAGCGGTGAGCAATCCCATCAACAGAAACGTGTTTTCGGGATCGATGGACATTCGGCCGCCGTCGTTCGCGAAAATCTTCGATCGCAAACTCTTCGGCTATGTGCTGAAGCATACCGTCGAGCCACGCGTTACCTATCGCTATCAGACCGGCATCGACAACTTCGACCAGATCATTCGCTTCGATCAGCGCGACATTCTGGTCAACACCAACGAAGTTCAATATGGAATCGTGAACCGGCTTTACGCCAAGAAAACAAAGTCCACCGGCGAATGTTTTCGCAACCCGAAATACGACTGGCTCACCTCGACGGTCCAGAAGGACATGGACAAAACGCTTCATGCCGACATCGTGCCCGAGAAGGATACGTGCGACGATAAGCAAGGGGCGGCTCGCGATGTACTCACCTGGGAAATCGCTCAAAAGTATTTTATGAATCCGACCTTTGGCGGCGCGCTGGTGCCGGGACAGACCAACGTCTTCGATAGCACTGTGGATTTTACCGGCATCGCCTTCCTCACCGAGCCGCGAAAGTTCTCGCCCATCATCTCCCGTTTGAGGCTGCAAAATGCGGCCGCTGATTTTGAATGGGCGCTGGACTACGACCCGGTGCTGCACCAGGTAAATGCCAGCACCGTTTTTGCCGGTTATCGCTGGGGCAACTGGTACCTGAACGCGGGCCAAAACTACCTCAACGTGCCGCCTCCCAATCCCAATATCTTTGATCAGTACCGGGTGATGCTGCTCTATGGAAACGTCGCCAAAAGGGGCCTGAGCGCGGCAGCCGCCGTGGGCGTGGACAGCAGGCTGCATTACATTCAGTCAGCTACGGTTCAAACCAATTACAACTGGGACTGCTGCGGTGTCACGTTTGAGTACCAGCGATTTGCCCTGGGCGCGGTGCGCAATGAAAATGCCTATCACTTTGCCTTCAGCCTCAGCAATGTCGGGACCTTCGGTACGATCAGGCGTCTGCAGAGGCTGTACTAGCGTGCGACTGTAGTACCGCGTAATTGAGTTACAATTAGCGGATGTCTGCGATACCCGATGGCGTTTCCGTCAAGTCGGAAAGTCTCGAAAACAAGGTCTACGCCCTGCGGGAACGTTTGCGTTCGCTGGGGCGCCTGCTTGTGGCCTACTCCGGCGGAGTCGATTCCGGATTCCTTGCCTGGTCGGCTCACTGCGAATTGGGCGATGCCATGCTCGCAGTACTGGCGGATTCGCCCAGCCTGGCACGCTCTCAGATGCGACGACGCCCTGGCTTTCGCCGAAGAGCAGGGTATTCCGCTTGCGGTCATCCACCCTGACGAGATGGAACGGCCCGAATACGTTCGCAATGACGGCACGCGCTGCTATCACTGCAAGGACGCACTGTTTACGGCGATGGAGGAGTACAGCCAGCGCCACGGGTTTGACGCCATCGCCTACGGGGTCAATGTCGACGATCAGGGAGACTATCGTCCGGGACAGCGGGCCGCCAGCCTGCACCGGGTGGCGGTGCCCTTGCTCGAAGCTGGCCTGACGAAGGAGGATATCCGGCAATTGGCGTCGCAAGCAGGATTGCGGATCTGGAACAAGCCTGCCTCGGCTTGTCTTTCCTCTCGCATTGAATATGGCCGTCCGGTAACGCGAGAAGCCCTCGCCGCCGTCGAACAAGGCGAGGATGCGCTGCGGCACCTCGGCTTTCGGCAGATTAGAGTGCGGCATCACGGCGAGATCGCCCGTATCGAAATCGCTCGTGAGGAATTACCTCTGGCGATGACGATGCAGATGGCCGCGGAGTTGACCCGCATCTTTAAGGGGCTGGGATTTTCCTACGTCACCCTTGACCTGGAAGGCTTCCGCTCGGGATCGATGAATGCCTTGCTTCCTATTGACTCTGTTGCAGGAACCGAGACGCCGCCGCGTTGACTTGGCGTGCCGCTGCGCGTCTAAGTTTCCGGGATCTTTTACCGCGGCGCTCGTTGAAGCTATTGCGCCCTTGCTTACGGCGCGAATTGGCCTCTCCCCATGAGATAATCAGAGTTCATGTTGATCCCCCAAAGGTGGTTAATTGCAGTGTTAAGACGACTCATTGTCTTGTCGCTATTGTTGTGCGTCGGTTGCTCGGCGCAATCGAATCCCAATCCCCAATCCGGTTCGCTGGATGTGAATCAGCGCATTGAGCGGCAAGTCCATGCCTATTTCGGTATTCCTGCCGACGTTATTGTGAAGATCGGGGAGCGTACCCCAAGCGAGTTCGCAAACTATGACAAAGTACCAGTCACGCTGAGCCGTCAAGACAAATCCCAAACCATGGAATTCCTGGTCTCAAAGGACGGCAAGACCCTGATCCGGATGACCAAAATCGATTTGACTGAGGACCCTTACGCCGCCACCATGAAGAAAATCGACGTGGCGGGTCGTCCGGTGCGTGGGAATCCCGATGCCAAGGTCACCATCGTCAATTATGACGACTTCGAATGTCCCTTCTGCGCCAGGATGCATAGCACGCTTATGACTGAGATCCTGCCCCAGTACGGCGACAAAGTCAAAATCATCTACAAAGACTATCCGCTATCCATGCACCCTTGGGCGAAGCACGCCGCCAACAACGCCAATTGTCTCGCCAAAGAGAGTGGCCCGGGCTATTGGGAATTCGCGGACTACGTGCACGCCAACCAACGCGCCATCAATGGATCTCAGAAGGACGTTCAAAACTCGTTCAATGAGCTGGACCATCTGACCCTGGACATTGGGAAGAAGAACGGAGCAGATACTGCCCGGTTGCAGGCTTGCATCAAAGCGCAGCCGGATGCTGTCCTGAAAGCTTCCATAACCGAGGGCGACTCGATTGGCGTGAACGCGACGCCGACCGTCTTTGTCAACGGCGAACGGTTGGAAGGGGCCGTGGACCTCGAAGAAGTGAAAGCAGCTTTGAACCAGCGGCTCCTGGAGGCGGGCGTGCAGCCGCCGGCGCCAACCGCTCCAAGCCAGGCGCCCGCCAGCAAGTAGGCTCCAGCCGCATGCATGGCGTGCTCGTTCAAGCTGGGATTCGACTGCCCTTTCGAGGGCGGTTGGCCTGTTATCGGGCCTCCCCGGGAGGGAAAGATTTGAAGGTAATCCGAAAGCGCGTAGCGAGCCTCGCAGTTGCAGGTAGCTTGTTGCTGTCTTTTCTGCTGCTATTGACGGGGCTGGGATGTTCTCGCCAAACAAGAGGGCGCTGACGTGATGGCGACCGTGAACGGCCGCAAGATCACCCGAACCGAAGTCGAAAAATATTACAACAACCAGACTGCCGACGCTCCTCAGAAGCCCAGCCAGGAGCAGGCTGACAGCCTCCGGCTAAGCATTTTGCGCGAATTGATTGACAACGAAATCCTGATGCAGCGCGCCGAGAAGATGGGCTTGCTGGCCACCGACGAGGAGATCAACCGCAAGCTGGCGGAGATCAAGGCGCCCTACACGCAGGAGGAATTCGACAAGCGTCTGAAAGACCGCAATATCACGCTCGACGACTTCAAGCGCGACCTGCGCCGTTCGATCACCATCGAAAAGGTGTTGAACAAGGAAGTCACCTCCAAAATCAATATCTCTGATGAGGACATCACCCGTTATTACGACCAGCATAAGGCCGAATTCAACCTGATTGAGCCGCAGTACCGCCTGGCGCAGATCCTCGTTACCACCCAGCCCAATCCCCAGGTAAAGAACGTGAAGGCGCAAAACGAGGCCGATGCGCGCAAGAAAGTACAGATGATCGAAAACCGCCTTGACAGTGGCGAGGACTTCTCCACCGTAGCCATGAGTTATTCGGAACAACCGGAGACCTCGCAGAATGGCGGCGATCTCGGATTCGTCCCCGAATCCTCACTCAAGACCGACAGGATTGCCTACGATGCCGTTAACAAACTGAAGCCCGGCCAGTACACGACTGTACTTGTGGTCGCAGATCCCAATAGCCATCAGATTTATGGCTTTCGTATCGTGAAGCTCATCAGCAAGGAATCTGCCGGCCAACGGGAGTTAAGAGATCCGCGTGTGCAGCAGGCCATCCGTGAGCAGCTTCGCGACCGTCGTGAACAGTTGCTGAAGGCAGCCTACTACGAATCCATCCGCGACAAAGCTACTGTCCAGAATTACTTCGCCGACGAAATCCTGAAGCAGGCGAGCACGATGAAGTAAGAAACGCATCGATCACGGAGTGCCCACCGATCAATTTTCGTGATGGGCGACCGGAACGGTCGTTTTCTTATTCGATGATCGCCAACGTGTCGCCCGCGTTGACGGTGGAGCCTTCCGCCGTCAGGATCTTTTGTACTTTGCCATCTTTCGGCGATTTCATTTCGTTCTGCATCTTCATAGCTTCCATCACCAGGAGGCTCTCTCCTGCCTTGACCACATCCTTCTCCCTGACCATGATGCGGATGACTTTCCCTGGCATGGGCGCCTTGAGCCTCTGGGGACCGGCGTCGGCGCCCGAGACAGCGCGACGGGTGCGCAATGAGCGTGGGTCTTGCACATCGACGGCGTACCGCGAGCTGCCGATGACCATATGCAGTTCACCTTGGAGCGAGCGCTCGCGCTTGATTTCGTAGGCCTTCCCACCCACCAGGATAGAGAGGACGTCGCGCGCGGTCAGAGCGGCGTCCACTTCGATGTCCTGGCCGTCGATCTTGCAGTGCCAGGTCTTGTCACCGCGCGTCAGATCAAGCTGATGTGTCTTGCCGTCCACCACAACGTCGTAGGTCATGCGTTGCTCCTCAATGCCTCAGCTCGAGCAGCTCGCCGCCAATTCGACGCCGGAGGAGCAGAGTTGCCGTTTGCCGGGCCGGGTCCTGCCGCAGCTTCGGGGAACGTCGCCTTTGGATCCGAGGCTGCGAAGATCGCCGCTCCGATGGCAGCCATCAGAGGATATTGCCCGTCAGTCTCCTGGTAGGGCTTCGCCAGCAAACGGTCGAGGAAGCCGGTGTCCAGCTTGCCCGCGCGAAAATCCGGGTCTCGCAAAATTCGGCGGAAAAGAGAGATGTTGGTCTTGATGCCGCCGACGAAGTACTCGTGCAGCGCTCGCAGAAGCCGATCGATGGCGTCTTCGCGAGTCTCCCCGTAGCCGATCAGTTTCGCCAGCAGGGGATCGTACTCGATGGGCACCTTCCAGCCTTCGTACATGCCGCTGTCGCGCCGAATGCCGGGCCGGAAGGCGAGATCAGCCGCGTAATCTGCCCCGGCGACGGGAAGAAATTATTGTCGGGATCCTCTGCGTACACGCGGCACTCAATCGCATGCCCACGAACTTTGACGTCCTCTTGCCGGAACGGAAGCTTTTCGCCAGCCGCCACGTGCATTTGCAGGTGTACCAGGTCGAGTCCGGTGACAAGTTCCGTTACCGGATGCTCAACCTGCAGGCGGGTGTTCATTTCGAGGAAGTAGAAGTTGCGCTGCTCGTCCACCAGAAATTCGACGGTCCCGGCGTTGTGATAATTCGCGGCCTTGGCGACGCGCACCGCGACTTCGCCCATGCGCCGCCGCATGTCTTCGTCCACGATGGGCGACGGCGACTCCTCCAGCACCTTCTGATGCCGACGCTGCACCGAACATTCACGCTCACCAAGATAAACCGCATTGCCATGCTCGTCGCCGAAGATCTGCATCTCGATATGGCGCGGATTAATGATGAACTTCTCCAAGTACACCTCGTTGTCGCCGAAGGAGCGCTGGGCCTCGCTGCGGGCGTTCTCGTAGGCAGAGCGCAACTCCTCGGGCGCCTTTACCATGCGCATGCCTTTCCCGCCGCCGCCCGCTGCGGCCTTCAGCATCACGGGATAGCCGATTTGTTCGGCCATGCGCTCAGCAGTTTCGAAATCCAAACCGTGCTCGGAGCCGGGCACAAACGGAACACCGGCTCGCTTCATGTTCTGCCGAGCGCGTGTTTTCGATCCCATCATCTCCATCGATTCGGGAGTCGGGCCCAATGAACTTGAGCCCGGCGCCGGCACAGGCCCGGGCAAAGTTCGCATTCTCCGACAGAAAGCCATATCCGGGGTGGATGGCCTCGGCGCCGCTGCGCCGCGCCACGTCCAGGATCTTGTCGGCATTGAGATAGGATTCGCTCGCGGTGGGCGGCCCGATGTGATACGCGTAGTCAGCCTTGCGGACGTGCAGCGCTTTGCGGTCCACGTCGGAAAACACAGCCACCGACTCAATGCCCATCTCACGGCAGGCACGAATAATGCGTACGGCGATTTCACCGCGATTGGCGATGAGGACTCGTTTGAACATGGGACAGCCTCGACAGAAAAAAGGATTGTACTGCATGGGTCACAAAAGCGGAGGGGCGACGTCACAGGATCCTGTGACGTGAAACCAGCAACAAAAAGGTCCCTTTTGAGGGAGGGACCTTTCCGGAACAACCTTGCGCCGCGGAGCGGCTACTGCATGGTCACGACACCCGTGGGCCCGGCTTTTTCTGCCTTGGCTTTCTTCGTGGCCATGGTCTTGTCCACCCAGTCGTCCGCGGTCTTCAGATCAGTCTTGCGAGCGTCGGGATTGTCGCACTGCAAGTCGGCTTCTTCGCGGTACAGCAGGTTCAGGTACGCCATTGCGTCGTCGTAATCAGGACGCAGCTCCAGCGCTTTTTGCAGCTTCTGGATTCCGTCCTGCACCTCAGGCTCGTTCTGAGCCTTGACGGTATTGAGGAACGTTGCGCAGTCTTTCTTGTCCTTGATTTCGTCAGTCGGCTTCAGTCCAAGTTTGGCGCGCTCGTCCATGCGGCGCTGATACGCCTGGGTCCAATCGATGACCGCGATGGAGTAGTAGGTTTCGGGGTCGTTGGGATCCAGATCAGCCACTTTCTGGTAGTACTCCTTGGCCAAGTCGAACTTCTTCATGTTGAAGTACAGAGAAGCGATGCCCTTCAGGCTGTGGACCTGCTGCTCTTTGGGCGGATTGAGGGCCAGGACCTGCTTGAACACATCGATGGCCTGCTCCGCGAACCGATTATTTTCAGGCGAATCGGCACCGGGAATATATTGCTGAGCATAGGCTGTGGCCAGATAGAGGCGTGCATTGGTAAGACTGGGGTCCAGCTCGACAGCGTTCTTGAAATGTTCGATTGAGTCTTCGTATTTTGCGTTCTTGTAGGCCTGCACGCCCTTATTGAGCTGGTCGCGTGCTCGCAGCTTACTGCAACCCACAGCCGAGAACAGTACCAGCAGTACGGCAACCAGTGTCAGTACCCGTACGCATATTTTCATGTTTGATATCACTCTCCGTTAGGGTCGTTCGGGTCCCGAGGGAAAAGCGGGAGCGCCTCGTACGGCGTCCCGCCCTCCAGAAGGAAGAGTATCACCCGAATCACGTTTCCGTAGTTCCGCGGAATGCCTAACCGCCGGCCTCAATCTTGGCCGTGATCAAGCCAACTTTATCGACACCGGCGGAATGCGCGATGTCGATCACTTGCGCCACATACTCAAACGTAAGGTCCGGATCGGCCTTCACGAACATCACCTTTTCCGCACGCGTCTTGAAGATGTCGTTTAACCGGCCTTCCAGGTTTTCCCAAGTGACGTCGTCCTGGTTGATCTTGAGCGCAGGCGTATCACCAGCGCCCCTCAGTATCTGCACGACAACCGTACGGTCGCTCGGAGGCGGCTGCTTGGTCTGGTCCTTAGGCGGCTGAGGAACCAGCGCGTCCAAGCCCTTCGGCGTCAGCGGCGTGATCACCATAAAAATGATGAGCAACACCAGCAACACGTCAATCAGGGGCGTGACATTGATATCGGCTGACGGGCCCCCACCGGACCCTCCCATTGCCATTCCCATAAGGAACTCCTCGTTACTGCGCGCCGCCCGTGGTGGCGCCAGTTTCCGGCGGTTTCTTTCCGGCCGCGCCGGCTTGTTTTTGTTCGGTCAACAGGCCTACGTCATCAACCCCGGCTGAGCGAACATTGTCCACGACGTCTGCCACATCGCCGTACTTGGCGCGAGCATCGGCCTTAATGAAGACCCGCTTGTCCACTTTGTTGGCTAGGCGGTCCTTCACCTTCGCCGACAGGTCGTCCACCTTAATACGATCGGTGCCGAAGAAGACCTTCCCGTCGCGCATGACCGCCACGAGCAGGGAATCTTCCTTGTCAGCATCCGGCATGGGCGTTGGGCTGTTCACCTTGGCCATGTCAACGCTGACGCCCTTCTGCAACATGGGCGTGATGACCATGAAGATGATGAGCAGCACCAGCATCACGTCCACCATGGGGGTAACGTTGATGTTGGAGTTGACCTTGGAGCCTTCGTTGCGTACTGCGATTGCCATTGAGTTCAACCTCCTTCAGCCGGCCAGTGCGTAAGCGCACTGGAGCCCAGCTACCGGCGGACGCCCCGACGCTTCAGGAAATAGTCGATCAGCTCGCTGGAGCTGTTGTCCATTTCCACATCGAAGGCCTCCACCTTGTTGGTGAAGTAGTTGAACATCATGACCGCCGGGATCGCGACGAAGAGTCCGATAGCGGTGGTCACCAGGGCTTCCGAAATACCTCCGGCGACAGCTCCCAGTCCGGTCGCTTTCTGCGTCGAAATCTCCTTAAACGCGTT
The DNA here is from genome assembly GCA_963735855.1 of uncultured Acidobacteriaceae bacterium. Taxonomy (GTDB): domain Bacteria; phylum Acidobacteriota; class Terriglobia; order Terriglobales; family Acidobacteriaceae; genus Bog-257. The sequence continues at coordinate 198,606 of CAVTMW010000008.1, read as the reverse complement.
TAGAATGCCGACCACGGTGCCCAGCAGTCCAACGAACGGAGCGGTGGAGCCGATGGTGGCCAAGCCTCCCAGGCCGCGCTTCAACTCGGCGTGAGTGATGGCTTCGGCACGCTCCAAGGCGCGCTTGGAGGCCTCAATCTGCTCGCCCGGGATGTCAGCGGAATCGCCGTGGGCCTTGAACTCCTGCAGACCTGCGGTGACCACCTTGGCCAAGTGGCTCTTCTTGTTGCGCTCGCCTACCTTGATCGCCTCTTCTATCTTGCCTTCACGCAAGGCTCCGGCAACGGCGGGGGCAAAGGCGCGCGACTGTTTGCGGGCGGCGCTGAACGCCATCGCGCGATCGATCATCACGCCAATCGACCAAGCGGACATGATGATCAAAATGATGACGACGATTCTCGCCAGCCATCCCATCTGTTTCCAGAGGGAGACGGGATCCCAACCAACAGCCGCCTCCTGGAAGATCCAGGCAGCAGCCGAGGGCACGTGGCTGAGAGCATAGGTTGCAAGATTAGCTAGAAACATGGGTCGACTTTTCCTCCTCGGAACTCTGGGTTACCACAAGCAAATTCTGACTACAACGGACTCGAACTCTGTGTCAGGCTTCTCGCCAACAGGCGGCGTCATACCGGCAACTGACGCCGACTCGCCAGACTCTAACCGCCCGCCAACGTAAAATTGACGTTAATCGTGGTTTCCACTTCCACCGGCTCGCCGTTCAGGTAATAAGGCTTGTAGCGCCATTGTTTCACGGCTTCGAGCGCGGAAGAAGTCAGCATCGGGTGCCCGCTAACCACGTGCAGGTTCTGGATCGTACCATCCTTGCCGATTAGCGCCTGCAGCACAACCGTGCCCTGAACACGCGCTTGGCGGGCCAAAGGCGGGTACTGCGGCTGCACCTTATGGATCAGCAAGCCCTGCGATACGCCCTGGGACACACGGACACGCTGCGGCGTGGCCGCCTTGGGCACAGCGGTCGGCACGTTGCCGATGACGCTGCCCAGCACTCCACCCATGGCGCCGCCGGGAACTCCGCCGGGGACGCCGCCCACCACGCCGGCCACACCGGTACTCGGCGGGGGTTCATCCTCTTTGATCATTTCAATCTTTTTCGGAATGGCTGTCGGGGTCCGCAACTGGCCGTTGTCCAACTCAGTCTGGGGCTTCGTGACGTGCACGGGAGCCACGGCGGGCGGTGGCGGCGGTGGCGGCGGCGGTGGCGGCGCAACCAGGAACGTCATCAGTTGCTGCTTAGGCAGGGCCTCAGTAAAGATCAACGGCAACAACACCAGGATGCCAATCAGCACAGCTTGCAAAATAAACGAGAAGAGCGTTGTCACTCCCCGTTTGGTTTTGAGCTTGCCTCCCGATTCCATGAGGCTGTCTTCAAACATGGCCTGTTCTCCGTCGAACGCTTTTGATTACTTAGACACCGGACCTGTGATGTTTGCTCCCTGAAAGCATCACCCTGTCACCCGAAAATTGCTGCCTGCGGAAAAGAGCTGGATGTCTTGTCCGATCCTTGGGAAACAGCGACCCGAAGTATACACCCCGACAGCGATATTGGACACTTACTTTATGCACCTAGCATTCAGCGCCCTGACGCCCTGAAACCCGGCTCGGCGGGCGATTCCGCCTACGCCTTCACTTTCACTTTCTCACGCGCCTTGGTCCGGGCTGAACTCAGGTTTCGTGCGACCGCTTCACCAGCCCTTCGCGCCCGCCAATCCTGGTAGGCCACGAGCATGGGAGCCGCAACCGCAATCGAAGAATAGGTCCCGATCAAGATGCCAATTACCAAGGCCAGCGAGAATCCGCGCAAGACCTCTCCACCGAACACGTACAGGGAGAGCACCGTCAGGAACGTCAAGCCCGAGGTGAGAATGGTCCGGCTCAGGGTTTGGTTAATGCTCTTGTTCACGATGTCGGTCAGCGGTTCGCGGCGCAAAAGCTTAATGTTCTCGCGAATGCGGTCAAAAACGACGATGGTGTCGTTCATGGAGTAGCCGATCAGAGTCAGGATGGCGGCAATGACCGTCAGGCTGATTTCCTTGTTCAGGAGCGAGAAGAAGCCCACGGTGATGATGGTGTCGTGGAAGCAGGCCACAACTGCTCCTATGCCGTAGATCATCTCGAAACGGAACCACAGATAAACCAGCATTCCAGCCAGCGAATACAAAGTCGCCATGATGGCCTGGTGGCGAAGCTGGCCGCCCACTTGTGGTCCCACGATCTCGACGTTACGCACCACAAAATCCGAGGTATAGAAGCTATCCTTCAAAGCGTTGACCACCTCGGGCGGAACAACTCCGGCCAGCTGATCGACGGAGTTGAGAATTCCGCCTCGCTCTTTATTGCGGAAATCCTCGATCTTCTGTGCGATCGCGTGGTATTGGGTGGCCGCGTCGGTTCCCAGGTGCAACGGGTCCTTTTGCAGGAGATACGCCTCCAAGGTCGGCGTCCCACTGTTATTGAGGTCCTGCCTGCCTTCGTTGCCGGCGTTCTGCGTCTGCAGCGCCTGGATGATTGCATTCTTGCCGCGATCAAGCGCCGACTCGCTGGTTTCCTGCAGGCCCAGGTCGATCAGGACCTCATTGGCGGAAACCGGGCCAAAACGCTGAATGCGCGGATTCTTCAGTCCTGCCCGGTCCATGTCCTGCCGGACCTTGTCGAGATCCGGAGTTTGGGCAAACTTGACATAGACCAGCGTGCCGCCGCGGAATTCCACTCCCAGTGGAATGCCGTGCCAGAAGAAAATAGAAAGCAATCCGGCGACACTGAAGATCAGCGAGAAGGCAAGGAAGTACCACTTCTTGCCCAGAAAGTCGATATTGGTATTGCGAAATAACTCCACCGCTAGCCCCTTAGATACTCAATGCCTCGCCACGCTGGTGGCGATTGAGAATGGACTCGAAGATCACGCGCGACACGAAGACCGATGTGAACAGGTTGGCCGCCAGACCAAAGCTGAGGGTCACGGCGAACCCGCGCACCGGGCCCGTCCCAAACAAAAACAGGATGATGGCGGAAACGATCGTGGTCACGTGCGTATCGACAATCGTGACCCAGGCGTGAGCGAAGCCCTGGTCCACCGCCGACGGCGGCGTCTTGCCGTGCCGCAACTCCTCGCGAATACGCTCGAAGATCAGGACGTTGGAATCCACGCCCATACCGACCGTCAAGATCACACCCGCGATTCCCGGCAACGTGAGCGTCGCTCCGGTGAAGCCGAGAAAGCCCAGCAGGATGACCAGGTTCAGGAACAGCCCCAGGTCCGCGTTGATGCCCGCCGCGCGGTAATAGAAGAGCATGAACACCATGACCGCGACCATGCCGATGATCGCCGCCCTCACGCCCTGGCGAATGGAGTCGGAGCCAAGCGATGGCCCGACCGTGACCTCTTGCAGATACTTAATACCCGCCGGCAGCGCGCCCGGAACGCAGAGTTAAGGCAAGGTCCTGCGTTTCCTGCGGGGTGAAGGAGCCGGTGATGCGGCCCTGATCGTGGATCTGCTCCTGGATGGTGGCTACCGACTTCACCCGGTTGTCGAGCACGACCGCCAGCTTGTCGTTGACGTGCGCGCCGGTAAACGCCGCGAAGCGCCGCCCCCCATCGCCCGTCAACGTGAAGTTCACATCAGCACGGCCATTCTCGTCGTGACCGGCGTCGGCCGTGCGCAGATCGTTTCCACTCACCGCCGACGAGCGGCTGATGAGCCAGTACACCTCTGTGCTCTCTTCTCCGGCCTGCGGATGAGGAGTAGTGCCCTTCATCAGCACCGTATCCGGCGGCAGGACGCCACCGTTGGCCTGCATGGCCGCCTGTTCACTGGGAAAAGGTCCGCCAACCGCCTGCCGGATTTCCAGCATTGCGGTGGACTGCATGATTTCCTTCACTCGGGCGGGATCGTCAACGCCGGGCAGTTGCACCAGAATCTGGTAGTCCCCCAGTCCGTGTTCCTGGATGACCGGCTCCGACACGCCGAGCTGGTCAATTCGATTGCGGATGGTCTCGATCGCCTGCTGCACCGCTTTCTTCCGGGTGTCGTTGGCGACCGACGGCTTCATCGTTACCGTCCACGAGTTCTCGGCCCCGGACGCCAGGTCATACTCCGGCAGCTTGTCCGTAACAATGCGTCGCAGCTCCGAGGAAGACTCCGGGGGCACGCCCTTGATGACGATCTGTTCCGGACGGTTCTGCGGATCGGGCTTGGAGATTTCCCCAAAGGCGATATTGCCGCTCTTAAGGGCTTCCTTCAGCCGCTCGACGGCGCGATCGCTATCGGCATTGATGGCGTCATTCACCTGCACTTGCAGAATCAGGTGGGTGCCACCCTTCAAATCGAGTCCGAGGTGGATCCGGCTTTGCAGCGCAGCCAGCAAACCTTTGCCGCTCAAGCTGCCCGGAATCCCGAAGATGCCGAACAGAAAAGCGATCAGCACCGCAATAATCAGAATTGTTTTGGTGAGAAGATTCTTGTTCATTCGTAAACGGCCCTGTTAAGACTTGGACGAACCCTCCGCGGTGGTTAAAGTGACGATGGAGGAGCGGGCGACTTCGAGCTTGATGTTGTCGGGGGGCACTCGCAGAACGACCACATCATCCTTGACCGACAGAATCACGCCGCTGAGACCGCCGCTGGTAACTACCCGATCGCCGGGCTTGATTTCCTTCAGCATCGCCTGCCACTTCTTCTGGCGGCGTTGCTGCGGCATGATCAAGAGGAAATAGAAGATTGCGAAGATCGCAACCATCATCAGGATCGGGGCAGACCCGCCACCGATGCCCTGCGCCAACAAATCTATCTGTCTAACCATTGGCTTTGACTTTCCTGAAGACGCAGCCTCAAGTTCGCCCACTGCGAAGCAGCACAATCCGGTCGTGCCGCAAAGCAGCGGTTCTACCCTAACTCGAAGCCGGAACGCTCTGGGATGTTTCGGAGTTCCAACCGAACATGGTATCTATCAGCCGGCGCATCAGGCGCGGATCAGAGACACAGCCCTCATCACTATAGTATCGCGTTTTGCCGGATTCCGGTGCTCCCGACAAGTTCTACAGTCCCGCTGTGCCGCCAGGCCCGAGCCACGCGCGGCCGCTAAGGAAGGCTCAGATGTGGGGGCCGGACACCAGAAAGAAACTTCGCGAAATCCCCAAGTATTATAGCTTGCCGCACCCTGCGCATGGTGTCAATGTAGTGCGCCAGATTGTGGATGGTATTCAGGGTCTGCGCCAGCAGCTCATTGGAGGCATACAGATGCCTCAAGTACGCCCGGGAATAGCGTGCGCAGACCTTGCACCGACAGTTCGGGTCCAGCGGGCCATCGTCGTTCGCAAAGCGCGCGTTCTTGATCGTCAGGCGCCCTTCGGAGGTGAACAGCAATCCGTGACGCGCCGCTCGCGTCGGCAGCACACAGTCCATCATGTCCACGCCCGCTGCAACATAGTGGACGATCTCCTCCGGAGTGCCGACGCCCATCAGATATCGCGGCTTGTCCTCCGGAAGGAGACGGATCGCCGCGTCCACCATCTCGTAGGTCATGGGGCGCGGCTCGCCGACGCTCAGGCCGCCAATCGCGTAACCGGGAAAATCAATCCCAACCGTACGCTCCGCCGATTCACGGCGCAGATCCGGAAACATTCCACCCTGCACGATGCCAAACAGCGTCTGTGTTTGCTGTCGCTCGGCGAACCACGGCGTCTCTTGCTTGTGGGCCTCGAAGTAGTCCTTGCTGCGCCGCGCCCAGCGCAGCGTCATCTCCATCGAGTCGCGGGTTCGCGCATACTCCGCCGGATGCTCGGTGCATTCGTCGAACGCCATGATGATGTCAGCGCCCAAGCCGATCTCGGCGGCGATGGCGCTTTCCGGGCTGAAGAAGTGCGATGAGCCATCGAGGTGCGAGCGGAACGTCACACCTTCTTCGCGTCACCTTGCGCAGATCGCTGAGGCTGAAGACCTGGAAGCCACCTGAATCGGTGAGGATGGGATGGTCCCAAGCCATGAACTTCTGCACCCCGCCAAGCTGTCGCACCATCTCGACGCCGGGCCGCAAATAAAGGTGATAGGTGTTGTTCAGCAGGATCTCGACGCCCAGTTCTTCCAGCGTGTCCTGCGGCACGCCTTTCACCGTTGCAAGCGTGCCAACGGGCATGAAGACGGGTGTTTGCACCTCGCCATGCGGCGTGAAGAAGCGTCCCGCGCGCGCCTCGCCATCGCGCGCCTCGATCTGGAAGCGAAAGGACATCGCGGTCGATTGTAGCTCTGTTATCACGACCGACGGACGCCAGCGGGCTGAATGCTCCGCGGCCCTTTTAATCGCCGCCGACTGCAGCTTCTGCCGTACGGTGAACGAGAGATGGAAGAGCAGGTTCGTGGGCACCATCAGCGATAGATAGACAATCGGGACCATGTACACATTGGTTCCCGGAAAGCAGTACCGCGCCACGTACAGCACCACGATCACGCTGCGCATGCCGGTCGAAGTCGCCAGCACCCGGCGAGATTCAGGATCGGGGCCGCCGATCATCCATCCGATCAACATAGACAAAAGCAGCAACAGGAACATCGCCAGAACGCTGCCACCGCCGCGGATTTCATTAAATGCTTCACGGCGCACCAAACGCGTCTCCCACATGAGGAAGACGAAGACAACAGAGGCCACAATGCCTAACGGCAACACCAACCGGGTAGCAATTCTCGGCGCGGTGCGTGCCGCCCACAAGCCGGCGCACAGCGGAAGCGCAATGTACAGCACGATGTGGGCGATGAGGAGCACGAGCGGCCGCTGACTGCGCTGGATTGTCTCCGGCATCACTTCGACGGCCAGCGGGACCATGGCGATGCTCACCACCGAGAGCGTGAAGGTCATGGCGGCAGCGAACGCCAGCCGCGTCTTGGCCTGCCGGGTAAATTGCAATGCGATCGGCGTTCCCGGGATCGCGGCCAGCAGCAGAATGCCGATCTTCGCGTCGGGCTCCAGCGGAAAAATGTGAACCAGCAGGAAGCCAATGGCAGGTATGAGCGCGCAATTTGCCAGCAACGTGCGCGCAAACAGAGCGCGGTTGCGCAGGATCCCGAGCAGCTCTCCGCCGCTGACTCGCAGCCCGATAGAGAACATCACGACTGCGACAAAGAAATTGAGCAACGGCAAGGGCGATATCAGCACGCCTTCCTCCGCGCAAGACTTACCTGCAGGAACCCCTCACGGTACAACAACCCGTCGTGGGTCAGGCTGATCGATGCTGCCTGACTTGCGGTTGCCTGAGAAACCAGTGGCGGCCAGACCTGCATGACTTACGCGCTCTGCCCCTGCTTGGCCCGCTGCCTGGCTTCGAACTTGCCTTTGCTGACGACGGCACGTTTGATGGTGCCGTGCCCCAGCATCTCGGTACCGTCGTGCGCGCTGACCCGAAATGTGTAGAAGCGCCCATCGAACTCTTCCAGCACGGCTTCGCATTTCACACTTGCTCCGATGCCGGTCGCCGCGCGATGAATAATGTTGATGGCGGTGCCGACGCTGACCTCGTCGCCTTCACAGAACGGCAGCAGCGCTTCGAAGCCCGCCGCCTCCATCCAGCCGATCATGTTCGGGGTGGACAGCACCGGAGGCAGCTCCTCCCGCCATGCCGTCAGGGTGTTCTTGAACTCGACACGCTTTTCGACTACCGCGCGCGTGCCGATTGGGACTGGCTTGACCATGGGTCGAGACTACCGCGAGCCATTGTCCGGTGTCACCTAGGCGCACGTGCGGAATGGGAATGTTTGTGCCGAGTGCCGCGCACGTCTTCTGGTTACCTTGGCCGTTGAAGGTTACGAAAGTACAGTTACTCGACCTGTACCTTCGTAATCTTGACAGACCGCCGCTGTGCGCTAACCTCGGAAGCGGGACCGCTCCGGGACCGTCCGGATATGTGTCCTCGGCCGCGCCCAGCGTGCGGAGAAGGTGGCTCTTTGACAATCAGCTCCGGAACTACCTTGGCCCACTCCCGTCTTTCCCGGGGTAGCCGAGGTTCCAGGAAGCAAGAGGCAGCTTGTAAAATGCGGCTTGTAACTATTGCAATCAAAGAAGATGCCTGTAAACCTTTGGTGGTCAGTAGCTTGCCAGGAAAAGGTCCGTAATCCGGTGATTCTAAAGGATGAGGCAGGGGGAGGGGGAGTACCTTATCGGTTACTGACCCCGAGGCAAAAGAGGTGTCTGGATCATTTTGCGATTTGTTGGCGCCGTTTCAGGTCTTCGATGAACATCTGCTCGACCGGCTTGTCGTAGGTGCGCAGTACGTGGCGAACGCTGTGTCCGCTGACCAGGTGGCAAACCTCCTCGGCAAGGTTCTTGGCGTGGTCTCCGGCGCGCTCCAGCGACTGCGTCATGAACAGCACGTGGAAGCTCTCCTGGCGGGGCGCACCTTCGTAATTTTCCAGGTGCCGCAGGAAGATGAGATTGCGCAACCGGTCAAGCTCGGCGTCGGAGCGCAGCACCGCCAGGGCGCGATTGAGGTCGCGCTCGCAGAACGCATCGTGCACGTCGCCCAGCATCTTCTCCAGGCGCGAGGCCATTAAGGTGAGATCGCGAATGTCCTGCAGGTCAATGCGGCTGCCGACGGTGGCGGCGCGATTGCTGCAGTTGAGCAGAAGGTCGCCCACGCGCTCCAGGTCAATGATGAATTTCAGGCAGGCCAAAAGTTCGCGGGCCTGTTCTTCGTTAACCCTGGTGATGACCGAGGTCACGCCCTGGTCAATGACGCGATCCAGCGTGTCGAGTTCCTTCTCGCGCTCGCGAACCCCATCCAGCAGGGACGGAACACCGGTCGCGATGCCCTCGGCGACAATGCCCGCGGCGATGCGCGCGACCTGGCAAGCCTGCAGGGTTTGCTCTCGCAGCTGCGCGCAAATCGCGTCCGGATTAGGAGGCGCCAGTTCGGCGGAACTCACGGTCCCTCTCTCGAAGCCGTCAAAGACACTCGTAAGTGTGCTGGCTTCCTCGTTCCCGAGCCAGCCCTACTGGTAAATGGACGGAAGAATATTGGATAGGATAACCCCGATTTGTGAATTCCCGATGAAGACCGGCGTGAACTTCGCTTGAATTTGCAAAAGCGGGAAAGCGGGTTGCGGCGGTCGGACGGCAATGAAGGCAAGCAGGCAGTCACGCAAGAATTGTCATTACGAGCGCCCCGGGGTTGGGCGCGAGGAATCTGCTGTTTCAGTCGAAAAGGACAAAGCAGATCCCTCGCCCGCCGGGCGGGCTCGTGATGACAAACGTTAGAGAATGTCAGGCTATCTATTGCGCAAGCGGCGCTAGACCCTTACCGGCGCCGGCTGCCGCGGCAATGTGAAATAGAAGGTCGAGCCGTGGTTCAGTTCGCTCTCGGCCTTGATGGTGCCGCCGTGGGCGCGGACGACGTGTTTGGCAATGGCGAGACCGAGGCCAGTCCCTCCCGACTCGCGCGAGCGCGCCTTGTCCACCCGGTAAAAACGCTCGAACAATCGCGGCAGATGTTCGCTGGAAATTCCCGAACCGAAATCCCGCACATAAAACTGCACCCCGTCTTCGGTCTCGCACGCACCCACCAGGATTTTTCGGCCCGTGTCACCGTACTTCAAAGCATTGTCGATAAGGTTGGAAAACACCTGTTGAATCGCATCGCGATCAACCGAGACGGGAGAGGTTGCCGTGTTCATCACCGAGAGCTCGATGCCTCGGCTGGTGGCCGCGTCCTCGAAGGTCTCCACTGCGTCGTCCAGCAATTCGCGAGGCATGGCGGGCTGAAAGTTAAAGTTCTGTTCGCCCGACTCGACGCGCGCCAGCACCAGCAGGTCTTCGGTGAGCCGCGCCATGCGGGTCGCATTCTTGCGAATGATCTCGATGAATTCGCGCACATGTTCCGGCACGTTGTTGTGATCGAGCAGGGTTTCGGAGTAGCCCTGAATGGAGGTCAGCGGGGTGCGCAGCTCGTGCGAAACATTGGCGATGAAATCGCGCCGGGTTTTCTCCACGCGCTCGATCTCGGTTTGATCGTGCAACACCGCGACGGCGCCTCCTCCCGGCATGGGCGCGGCGGTGACATCAAAGATGCGTCCGGAAAAGATCTTGGCGGCGCGCGCTACCGTCACGTCACGTTGCTCCAGCGCGCCTTCCACCGACGCCAGGATCTCCGGATCGCGGACCGACTGCACCAACGGCTCTCCCAGACGTATCCCGCTGGGAAGCAGACGCTCCATGCGCTGGTTGGCCCACAACACGCGGCTATCCTGCGCCACCGCCAGCACCGCCTCCTGCATGGAATTCAGGAGGGTCTCGAGAGTCTGCCGGCTGTTTTCCAGGGCGCGGAATCCGTCTTCCAGCTTGCGGGCGGTCTTGTCGAGCGCGGCAGCGACGTGGGCAATCTCGTCGCTCGACTCCTCCTGAATTCGCGCCGACAGGTCGCCCGCCGCGACCCGTTCAGCGAAATCGGTGATCCGTACCAGCCTGCGACCGATCGATTGCGTGCCGACGAAAGCCAGCAGCATTGCCAGGAGCGCTGACAGGGCTGAGCCTTCCAGCAAGTCGCGACGAATGCGCCGATTGGCCTGGCGAATGGCAGACAGCGGATAAGCCATGCGCACCGCCCCGCCCGGGATCGGCGCCGCCACGTAAAGCAGGTCCGTGCCGATCGTGTGGCTCAAGCGCGTCGAGCTCCCCACCTGGCCTTGCAAGGCGGAAACGAACTCCGGCCGGGTGGCATGATTCTCCATCTTCGCCGGATCGGCCTCGGAGTCCGCCCGCACGTTGCCGGTGGAGTCGATCACGGTGACGCGGGTGTCCGCCGCGCGGGCGGCCTGTATCGTGATTTCGCCCAGAGACGCCGGCGGAGAATTCTCCACCCGGGAAGCGAACATCAGCGTCTTCTGGCGGAGCGAAGTCTCGATGTCGGCGCGCAGCATATCTTCCCATTCGTGCCGGATGAGCACGTACAACGTGAGGGTGCACGCCGCGATGAGCAACAGCGCTGCGAGAAACAGCTTCAGGAAGATGCGACTTCTCACCGGGACTCTTTACGTTTTAGGGACCTCGAAGCGGTAGCCTGCTCCGCGGACCGTCTTCAGATAGCGAGGGTCGTCGGGATTCTCTTCGATCTTCTCACGAATGCGGCGCACGTAAACGTCCACCGATCGCGGGGTGACGTAATGAGTGTCGCGCCAGACCGCATCCAGCACCTGGTCGCGGGTGAACACGCGTCCGGGATGGCGGGCCAGGTATTCCAGCAGGCGGAATTCGGTGGCTGTGGTCTGAGTAAGCTTGCCGCGGACCATTAAGGTCATACCGCCGCTGTCGATCTCGAGGTCCCCGGCCTTCACAATGGCGGGCGCCAGGGGCCGTTCGAAGCGTCGCAGGACGGCGCGCACGCGGGCCACGAGTTCGCGTGGGCTGAACGGCTTGGGAATGTAGTCGTCCGCGCCAAGTTCCAATCCAATAACCCGGTCGGATTCGCTGACCTTGGCGGTAAGAAAAATCACCGGAATCATATTTAGCGTGGGCGTGTGACGAATGCGCCGGCAGAGATCCAGACCGTCGCCTCCCGGAACCATGATATCCAGCAGGAAGAGCGCCGGAGCCTGCTTCTCCGCTTCGGCGATCACGCCCGCGGTGGCGGCGAAGGTGCGGACGCCGTAGCCGGCGGCTTCCAGGTGATGACGAACCAGCCGTGAAATGTCAGTGTCGTCTTCCACGGCAAAGATGGTCTGCTTCACGGCTGTATTGTAGCCGAGGGTTGGCGATTGGCTCTCTTGTGTCGGTATCACACCCATAAGGTACACACAAATGTGTTACAGGATGATGAAACTATTCCACAACCTCGCATCGGGAATCTGCATCCAAAATGGCAATTTTGTAGCACTCGGAAGCGAGTGCGTGGGGTATCACGTTGCAGCGCCCAAAGCTGCCGCCGGTGCGTCTCGCCGGGCGCGCTGCGGTTTCTTCTCACCCAACGGAGAAGCGAAGCTTCTACTTGCAGGAATGGGCGGCCACTTTGGTTGCCGTTCCTGTGGGGCGAATCCTGTCTCGTCTCAAGCTTCCATGGGGCGGCGCCGATTACCCAACTGTGCGGAGGTTGGCGTTTATCTGCGGGGTGATGTTGGCTGTAAGTGCCGCTGCCTTGGTCGGAGTCGGGGAACCGGCGAATGTCGCCTTCGACAGCTCTTCCGCGCCGCCGCCCTTGGCGAGTTCAACTGCTGTCCCGAAGGAATACGCGAGCAATCGTTTAGCCGCGCGGCCTTCTATATCGTCCTCCGTGATGCCAGCGACGACTGCTGTCAGCTCGTCGACAGCGCCGGGATACACCATCAGCCGAACCGTGCCGGAAGTGCGGCTTCAGTTCACCGTGGCCGACGAACACGGCCGGCCGGTACAGGATCTGTCTCCCGACGACATTCGCATCTTCGACGACCAACTGCCGGTCACGAAGCTCCAGGACTTTGCGCGCGACGAAGACCTGCCGTTGCGGCTCGGCATCGTTCTTGACGTGAGCGATTCGGTCCAGCGCGCGCTGACCGAGGAAAAGGCGGCCGCACTGGAGCTCTTCAATCGGATCCTGCGGCCCGCAAACGGACCGCGCTTTCGTGATGGCTTTCGGCGGCAACGTCCAGGTCTGGCAGGACACGACCAGCGATCGCGTGAGCCTGAACCAGGCCGTGAATCGGGTGCAACAGCCAGGATGGGGCACTCTCCTCTTCGATGCGCTGTACTCGGCCTGCGTCGATCACCTGGTGAAAACAGACGCCGGCACTCTGGTGCGCCGCGCCATCGTGGTGTTCAGCGACGGCAACGATACGCACAGCCTGCGCACGTTTCATGATGTGATTGCCGCGGCCCAGCGGAGCGAGATCCAGGTCTATGCACTCACGATGCACAAGAAAGGCCTGCGGCTGCCGGGAGACGCAATCTTGCAGCGGCTGGCTGACGAAACCGGAGGCAGCTTCTTCGTTGCCCAGTCCGCCAAAGAACTGCAAGGCGTATTCGCCGAAATCGAGCAGGAAATGCGCAGCCAGTACTACGTCTCGTTTCCGCCCCGGCGATCCACGCCAGGATTCCACGCGCTGCGGGTCGAGGTGCGCTCTCCTCAGAAACTGCAGGTGCACGCGCGCCAGGGCTACTACGCAGTGGCGCAATGAATGGCGCCTGGTGTAACGCGGACCCTGGGTCGCGCGAAAACAAGAAGCGCCCCGCCAGCGGAGCGCTAGTCTAGAACCCGACGTGATCAGTGGCTCAGATTCGTGGACCAGGCGCGCGAGATGTAGTCGGTCATGGTGAGCGAGAACAGGATGAAGAGCCAGAATATCGAAGCGATGACGGTAACCATCGTGAGCTTGGTGCTGTAGCGCAAGTGCATGAAGAAGAGCACGACCAAAGTGCCTTTGATGCTGGCAATCAGGAGCGCCACAACGATGTTGAAGACGCCCAGTTCCAGCGTCGCCGCAAAGACCGTGATCGCCGTGCCCACCATCAGGATGGCCCAAATTACGACGTAATTCCTGGCCGGTATGACGTGCCCTACATAGTCCGGGTGTTCGGTGTGGTTCGCCATGCTTCCTCGTTAACCGCCGTGCTTGTGACTGATCAAGTAAAGCAGCGGGAATAGATAAATCCAGACCAGATCGACAAAGTGCCAATACAATCCCACGTTTTCGACGGGATTGTAATACTCGGGAGTAAACGCTCCCCTCGCACCCACAATAACGATCCATGCCACCAGGCCGATGCCGATGATCATGTGCAGTGCGTGCAGTCCGGTCATTGCCCAGTACAGCGAGAAGTAGATTTCTGTGTGCTGAGGATCGGTCGGCGGATGTTCGGGGTCGCCCGTCTCGAAGTGAAAATTGGGTCCGGGAAATTCATGATTGACCCAGTGCTCGTGATACTCGACAGCCTTGATTCCAAGGAACCCGAAGCCGAACACAATGGTGATCAGAAGCAGAACGATCATCAGCTTCGGTTTGGCCATCTGGGCCGCGCGAACTCCCAGGGCCATCGTCAGCGAGCTGCAAATCAGGACCGCGGTGTTGGTGGCGCCGAGCCAGATATTCATCTTCTGGCTGCCCTCGACGAAAGCCTGATAGTAGGAGGCGCGGTACACCAGGTACGCACAGAACAGGCCGCCGAAGAACATGATTTCCGTCAGCAGGAACATCCACATGCCGAAGGTGGAGGTTTCCTTCTGCTGTTCCATGTCCGCAAAGTGGTGCTGCAGCGCGTGTTCAGCGACCTGGATCTCGCTAGTGGCCAACGGTGACCTCCTCTTGCGGCTGATGCTCGTAGTCGTAAGCTTCCCAGGTGACCACCGGGGTCTCGTCAAAGTTGAAGGTGGGCGGCGGCGACGGCGTCATCCACTCCAGACCGACAGCGTTCCACGGGTTCGGACCGGCCGGTTCTCCGTAACGCAGCGACCACAGGAAGTAAATCATTGGCAGCACGTAGCCCACGGCCAGGATGGACGCCCCGGCAGTAGAGAGCACGTTCAGCACCTGAAACTCCGGCGGATAGGCGTGATAGCGGCGCGGCGATGCCCATGTAGCCCAGGATGAACTGCGGGAAGAACGTGAGTGTTGAATCCGACGAACACCAGCAGCGCGGACAGCTTGGCCCAAGCCTCGGGATACATGCGGCCGGTAATCTTGGGCCACCAGAAGTGCAGCCCAGCCATGTAGGCCATCACCATGCCGCCGACCATTACGTAGTGGAAGTGCGCAACTACGAAGTAGGTGTCGGTGACGTGCACATCCAGGCCGAGCGAGGCCAGAAACACTCCGGTCAGGCCGCCGATGGTGAACAGGCCGATGAACCCAAAGGCATACAGCATCGGCGTTTCGTAGCGGATCGATCCCTTATATAAGGTCGCCGTCCAGTTGAAGATCTTGACCGCCGACGGGATCGCCACCAGGTAGCTCAAAAGCGAGAACACCAGCGCCGCATACACCGAAATTCCGGCAACAAACATGTGGTGCGCCCAGACCAGGAACCCGAGCACGGCGATGGCGATCGAAGCCAAGGCGACGAACTCATATCCGAAGACGCGCTTGCGCGAGAAGCAGGTGACGATCTCGCTGATCACGCCCATGCCGGGCAGAATCATGATGTACACGGCGGGGTGGGAATAGAACCAGAACAGATGCTGGAACAGAAGCGGATCGCCGCCCAGCGCCGGATTGAACACCCCGATGTGGAAAGCGCGCTCGAAGGCCACCAGCAACAGCGTGATGGCGATCACCGGCGTGCCCAGGATCATGATCAGAGCGGCAGCATAATTCGACCAGCAGAATAGCGGCAACCGGCGCCAAGTCAGGCCGGGGGCGCGCATGCGGTGGATGGTGACAATGAAATTCAGCCCGGTCAGAATCGACGAAAACCCGGTGATGAAGATGCCGACTGCGGCCCCGATCACGTGGGTGTTGGAATAGGTGGTGCTGAAGGGAGTGTAGAACGTCCAGCCCGTATCAACGCCGCCCGTGATCATCGCAACCAGAGCGGTCGTGCCGCCAATGATGTACAGATACCAGCTGAGCAGGTTGACTCGCGGAAATGCCAGGTCCTTGGCGCCGACCATCAGTGGAATGAGAAAATTGCCCAGCACTGCCGGCACCGACGGGATCAGGAAGAAGAAGACCATGATGATCCCGTGCATGGTGAACAGTTTGTTGTAGGTGTCGGAGGAAACCAGGTCACCGGCCGGCGTCAGCAGCTCCAGGCGGATCATCATGGCGAAGAAACCGCCGATCCAGAACATCACGGTGATAGAGATGAGGTAAAGCACCGCGATGCGTTTGTGATCGGTGGTCAGCAGCCACGACTTAATGCCGTAGTTGGAATTCAGGTAGTTCTCGCGCTCGACGGTCTGTACTGCGGTAGCCATGTCACTTCCTCAGGGTCTAAGACCTTTACTGCGTGTTCGACGTCTCCGGAGCAACCGGCTGGTCGCTCGCCGATCCCTTCTGTTGCGATTGCGATAACGACTTAACGTAAGCCACCAGCGACATCAAGCCTTCTTCCGAGACCTGCCCCTGGAAGGTAGGCATGATGGGCTTGAATCCGGAAACGATCTTCGCGCCTGGATTCAGAATGGATTCGCGCACGTAGTTCTCGTCGGCCACCACGGTGCGGCCGTCCTCCAGCAGAACCGGCTTGCCAAAGACCCCTATCAGGTTGGGCCCGCGCCCCTGGGTATCGAAGCGGTGGCAAGTGGCACATCCCAACTGCTGGAAGAGCTGTTCGCCATTCGAGGCCAACGTACCGGTGCTGCTTCCGCCGCTCATCCACGCCTGATACTCGGCGGGTTCCATCACGATCACCTGGCCGATCATGCCGGAGTGGTCGGTGCCACAATACTCGGCGCAGAACAAGTGATACGTTCCGGCTTTAGTGGGGCGAAACCAGGTTTCCGTGTAGCGGCCGGGCAATACATCGGCCTTGATGCGAAATGCGGGCACGTAGAAGCTGTGAATTACGTCTTGCGAACTCATGATCATCTTCACGTCGCGGCCGACTGGCACATGAAGCTGGTTGATGTCGCGTTGCCCACCCTCATACTCGAACTTCCACATCCACTGCTTGGCGACGGCATAGACCTCCATCGCTCCCTTAGGTGCGCGGGCCTCCTGGAAGAAAATCAGCGATCCCCAGGCAAAAAAGACCATGCAGATGCCGAGCGGTATCAGGGTCCACGCCAGTTCCAGGGGCAGGGAGCCTTCGATCTGCACCGGGTGAGGATGGACTGAACGGCGGTACTTGATCGCGAGAAAAAGGACGAGCGCGAAGATCAGCAGGGTGAAGAACGCAGACACTGCGGTCAGCAAGAAATAAAGTCCGTCCACCTGCCATGCCAGCGCCGAGGCACGTTCAGGAAAGAGTGGGAAGTTCTTCCACATATCGATCAGGCCCGTCCTGTTCCCTTTTCTCCGTGATGAGACTCACGGCGGTACATCACGATGAGAAATCCGCCGAGAATCAGCATGGTAGCGGCCCCCGCCACCCGCATCATGTTAGTGACCACCGCGCCGTACCGTCCGGTCTTGGGGTCATAGTGGTAGCAGTACAGCACTACCTGGTCCACCAGCGTTCCAATTTTGTCCTGTGACGCCTCGATCAAGCCGAGGCGAATATCTTTCGGGGAAAACTCAACCCCGTAGTAATACTGGGCAATCTTGCCCGTCGGCGTCACGATCATGATCGCCGCCGCATGAATGAACTGCCCGGTGCGCGGATCGCGCCGGTAGCGAAAACCTACCGCGTCGGCCAGTTGCTTGATCTCCGGCTGCTGCCCGGTCAGGAAGTGCCACCCATCGCCGTTAGTCTTGCGCTCTAGATGCTCGTTCATCCGGGCGATATAAACCTGCTTTTTCTCCGCCGCGTCTTTGGGCGTCTCGTCCGGGTTGAAGCTCACCGACACAACTTCGTATTCATTCCCGGGGGCAAACCGCAGGACACCGAGAGCGCTGGCTTCGCCCGCTAACTCCTCGCCGCATAACATGGGGCAGGTGTAATAAACCAGGTTGAGCAGTACCGGCCGGCCCGAATGAAAGTAATCGCCCAGCTTCACCGTCCTACCAGTCTCGTCCTTGAATTGCAGATCGAGCGGCACCGGTTGGTTGAGCCGCTGATCAATGCCGATGTTTGACAGATCGGCGGGGCTCGATCTGCGAAGCTGGCTGGGTGGTCTTGTCCTGGAAGGCGGACGGGGGCTGAGCGGCGGCGAGAGTCGTCGCGACCAGCAAGGCCACCAGTCCCAAGATCCGTCCGGTATGTAATTGGAAGGTTCTCAATGCCTGAATTCCAACTTCTTTGCGCCGCCCCTAAAGGGGCTCTGACTCAATTACCCATCTCACCCAGCACTTCCGCCTGCGGCTCCGTGCTGGGCTAAACTGATTCGCCCCTGCGGGGCTGGTGCCATGCCGCATTACGGCCGCTTCTGTTCTCCACCTGCCGCTTGCATCTGCTTGCCATTCGCTGGAGGCGCGGGTGGGCGCACCGGTAAGCCTCGCTCCTCAATCAGCTTCATGGCCTGCGAAATCGGAATATGGATCGCCCCGGACGCATCCTTGAACGGCTGCGACGGGTTCAACAGTTCGTTTTCCGAGTACAGAAACTTGCTCATGTCGCCTGCATCATTCACTTGCAACCGCGGCTCAGGAAAGACTCCCAGGTTGACTCCGGGAGCATTCTGGAATATCGACCGCGAACTTGACGGCGGAGGCGCCGGTTGCGAACTCGCCATTGGATTTGTTTGGGGCTGGGGAAACAGCACATCGCTCTTCGCCATGAAGCGGAACATCCCCCAGACCACCAGTTCGATGAAGACGCCGCACAGCAGCAGCCCGATCAGGAACAGCAGGATGCCACGCGGGCTGAGGTCGGTACGATCGAAATCGACCTGCGGGTTCCGCAAAGGATCGTAACTGGAATTCTCAGTGGCCATGGCCCCTCTGGTGCAACAAAATCGGCATTTGCGGTTCGTAAACCGGCAGCAACGGCCTCTGTTGCAGGTTGTAGAAGAAGAACGCCAACCACAACCCGCCAACTCCGATCGGCGCGACGATGTACCACACGCTCAGGTAGAAGTGACCCTGCTCATGGGCGAAATTCGGCACAACGTACCAGTAGATGTCCACCAGCCGCATGAACATGAGCAGCAAAGCCAGCCCGATCAGGCGGCTTCCGGCCCGCTTGCGTTCGCGTGACAGCAGCAGCGCAAACGGCAGCGCGAAGTGGAACAGGATAATGATCAGCGCCACCACGCCCCATCCTCCGCGTATGCGATGCAGATACCAGCCGATTTCCTCCGGCAGGTTTCCGGCCCAGATGATGAGCCACTGCGAGAACGAGAAGTAGGCGAACAGCATGACAAACGCCAGCATCAATTTGCCGATGTCATGGAACTGCATGGGCTTGATGATCTCGCGATAGGCGCGGTAGCGGGTAAAGACGGTCAGCAGGATGACGTTGAAAGCCAGCGCCGACAAACCTTGTCCCGCGATGAAGATCAGACCGTAAATGGTAGAGCCCCATGTCGGATCGAGCGACATGATCCAGTCCACCGCCGCAAACGAGACGGTCAACGAATACAGCACCAGCCCCAGGCCACTTAGACCCTGAAAGCGCGGCTGAACACCGCCCGGCAGCGGACTGTCTTGCTTGTCTCCCCGGCGGTTCAAAACGAAGGCAAACAGGATCCAGATTGCGAAATAGACGGGCCAGCGAATAATCCAGCCTGGAGTATTGAGGTACCAGTGGTTCCTCTGGGTCAGGGCCGGATTCGTCATCCAGGCGTACAAGCTGGTGCGGAACACCAGAATCGGCAGGAACAGGACGAACATCAAGGGCAGACACTTGCTGGCGGCTTCCAGAGCGCGGCGGATCACCAGCCCCCATAGGCCTCCGGAAAGGTATTGCACCATCAGCAGCGCCAGGCAGCCGAGGCTCAGGCCCAGCCAGAACATATAAGCGATCAGGTAGCCGCGCAGGAACTGGTCGAGCGAGGTGACCGCCCCGGCCACACAGAGCAGGGCGCCAACTACGCCCACGATCAGCGAGCGCTTCTGCCACTGGGCAGCCTCAGCGGGCACCGGGTAGTCGGTCTGCTGCCGGTACATGGTCTCGTTGCTCATGGCTTGGGTGCCCCTGCTGCCGGAACCGCAGACGGTTTGGGCGGAGTAGAGGCAGCCGTGGTGGCTCCCTGCGTGTCATACGCCGGCATGATGTTCACCCCCGGCGGCGGAGCGTCGGCGATCTGCGCACCCGCAGGAACATCGGACGGGCTGGCGTTCTGACTCAACTGCAGCGCGCGGATGTAAGCCGCGATCGCCCAGCGGTCTTTCGCCGGAACCTGCTCCGCATAGTCGGACATGGCACCGAAGCCATTGGTCATCACGTCGAAGAAGTAGCCCAGCGGGGCCTTGCGCAACCGATCGATGTGGTACGACGGCGGATGCTTGTAGCCGCGCTGCACCACCATGCCATTGCCGTCGCCGGCTTCACCGTGGCAGGGCGAGCAGTAGATGTTGAAACGCTGCTGGCCCCTGGCCAGCACCTCGGCGGTCGCCGGGAACGGCAGATAGTCGCCATCGTTGCTGCCGATCTTGCCGGTGTAGAAGTACACGTCGGCGTTCAAATGATCGCGCGCCACCGTTCCCGCGATGAGCGGACGCTCCGAACGCTTGTCGGCGTAGAAGTCGCTCTCGCGCAGCGGACGGTAGTACGGCTGGTTCTGCATGTCTTCGCGACAACCCGCCAGCGTGAGCAATGCCGACGCCAGCAGGAAGTAGACCACGGCCTTGCCGACCGAGCGATTGCGGTGGCCCGTGGTCATCGTTTCGATCCCAGATTGAGTCGGCCGGTTAATGCGGCACCTCCTCAATCGCCACTGGCTTCAGACTCTCCATAAATCGTTGTGTGTCCACGATGTCGAACTTGGGATCGGCCGCCTCAACGCACAGGAAGAATTTGTCGCGGGTCACGCGGGAGAAGCGGTCCACGTTAAACAGCGGGTGGTACGGCATCGGGAGACCATTCAAGGCGAACATCCCGAAGACACCGGAAAGTCCGGCGAACAGAATCGTCATTTCGAAACTTGGGACGATGAAGGCCGGCCAGGAGTCATACGGCTTTCCGCCGATGTTCAGCGGATAGGCGATGACGTTAATCCAGTATTGCAGCGCGAACCCTGAAAGCCCACCCAGCAATCCACCAAGCAGCACTACCAGCGGCACGCGACTCTTGTGGAAGCCGATCGCCTCGCTGGCTTCTTCGATGGGAAACGGACTGTAGGCGTCCATCTTGCGGTAGCCGGCCGCATACGCAGCCCGGGCGGCATCCACCAGATCGGTCGAGGTATCGAACTCCGCCATCAATCCGTAGATCGGCGATGCGAGCGCTTTGTGACTCATTTCGCCTTCACCTCCGCCTCCGGCAGCAGGGTGCGCATTTCAAAGATCGAAATCGCCGGCATAATGCGAATGAAGATAAACATCGCAGCCGTGAAGAGTCCTATGGTGCCGAAAAACACCGCGTAGTCCCAGCGCGTCGCCACATAATGACCCCAAGACGACGGCAGGAAGTCGCGGCTCAAACTGGTAATGATGATGATGAAGCGCTCCAGCCACATCCCCACCAGGATCACCAGCGAGATCAGGAACAGCCACTTGGTGTTGGCGCGAATCTTGGGCAGCCAAAGCACCTGCGGCACCACCAGGTTCATGAGAATGAGCGCCCAGTAGAACAACGCATAGGGACCGAACCAGCGGTTCTCCATCATGAAGCGTTCGTAGGTCGAGCCGCTATAGAAAGCAATGAAGGCCTCGAAGAAATAGCCGTAAGCGACGATCAACCCGGTCGCCAGCATGATCTTCGCCGAGTTCTGCAGGTGGCGCATGGTGATCATGTTTTCCAGGCCGTAGTAGTGGCGGATGGGAATTGCCAGCACCAGCACCATGGCAAAGCCCGAGTAGATTGCGCCCGCAACAAAATACGGCGGAAAGATCGTCGTATGCCACCCGGGAACAATGGAGATGGCGAAATCGAAGCTGACCACGGTGTGCACCGAGAGCACCAGTGGAGTGGCAATGCCGGCCAGCAGAATGTACAACGCCTCATAGCGCTTCCAATGGCGGGCCGAACCGCGCCAACCCATCGCGAGGAGTCCGTAAATCGACTTGGTGTAACGGCTGACCGCCTTCTCCCGCATGGTCGCGAAATCGGGAACCAGGCCGACATACCAGAAGACGGCGGAGATGGTGGCATACGTCGAGACCGCAAACACGTCCCACACCAGCGGGCTGCGGAACTGCGGCCAAACCCCCATGCTGCTGGGGTAGGGGAACATCCAGTAACCGAGCCAGGGACGGCCCATGTGGAGCAACGGGAACATGCCGGCGCAGGCCACGGCGAACAGCGTCATGGCTTCCGCGAAGCGATTGATCGAATTACGCCAGCTCTGCTTGAGCAGCAGCAGAATGGCCGAGATCAGCGTACCGGCATGCCCGATGCCGATCCACCAAACGAAGTTGATGATGGCGAAGCCCCAACCTACGGGGATGTTAATGCCCCAGATGCCGACGCCCACCAGAAAGAGATACGTGACGGCGGCCATCAGGATCCCCAACAGACCCATACCGATCGCCAGACCCGCCAGCCAGCCCAGGCCAATCGGCCGCGTCAGCACAGCATCGGCGATCTGGTCGGTCATGGTGCCGTAGGTCTGCCCCGGCGTTAATACCGGTGGCTCGTCTTGCCACGGCGAATCAAGTAGAGCGGTTTTTTCCTCTGGACCCTGCTTCATCGCTAACTGGACTCCGACTGCTCAAGTTCGGGGTTCGGGTTCTGCACCACGGCCATATAGGTGGTGCGAGGACGCGTGTTCAGGTCTTCCAGCAGGCTGTAGTTGCGCTGCTGGGCCTTGATCTTCGATACCCGGCTGTCTTTATCGTTGAGATTGCCGAACACGATGGCGCCCGCCGGACAAGCCTGCTGACACGCCGTAAGGACTTCGCCGTCGCGGACGGCGCGATTTTCCTTCTCCGCCGCCAACCGCCCGTGGGTGATGCGCTGGACGCAGTACGTGCACTTTTCCATCACGCCGCGGCTGCGAATGCTCACTTCCGGATTGCGCATCATCTTGTACTGCGGCGTGGTCCAGTCCTGCCACAGCAGGAAGTTGAAGCGGCGTACCTTGTACGGGCAGTTGTTGGAGCAATAGCGAGTGCCGACGCAGCGGTTGTACACCATGTCGTTGAGGCCTTCGGTGCTGTGCACCGTGGCGCCGACGGGACAAACCACTTCGCAGGGTGCGTTCTCGCATTGCTGGCACGGAATCGGCTGGTAGTAAATTCCGGGATTCTCGGTTCCGCCTTCGTAGTACACGTCAACCCGCAGCCACTGCATCTGGCGGCCGCGCATGGTCTGCTCCTTGCCGACCACGGGAATGTTGTTCTCCGCCTGGCAAGCCACGATGCACGTCTTGCAGCCGATGCACGAGTTCATGTCGATCGTCATACCCCACTTCAGTTCGGTGTACTGATAGGGGTAATAGAGCGTCATCTCGGGAGGGACCTTCTCTTCCTCCTCATGGGCGAAATTCGGGTTCTTGATGAAGTCTTCCAGGGTCGCCTTGCGAATGATGTGCCGGTTCTTCAGCGGCTCGGTGCCCTTGGGAAGGTCGGAGTAATCGATGTACTGGAATCCCTGCGGGTGAGCAAAGCCGTATCCGCTGCCGGCCTTCGTGATCTTGGCGTACGTGACCCATGGAGCGTCGCTGGTACGGATCTGGTAGGCATCGAAGCCCACGCCGTCGGCCACGCGTCCACCTTTGGTGCGCCCATAGCCCAGAAAAACCGTGATCGAGTCGTTGGGATGTCCGGGCTGCGGCCAGATTGGACCCTTGACCTTGCGGCCGTTGACATCAATTTCTAAGACGTCGCCGGTAACCAGGCCGCGCTTCTTCGCCGTCGCCGGGCTGATCAGGACGGCGTTGTCCCAACAAAGGTTGGTAATGGGCTTGGGCGTTTCCTGCAGCCACGCGTTGTTGGCGCGGGTGCCGTCGTAGACCAGCGGGTCGCGACGGAAAATGACTTCCATGTCGCTGCCGGCGTTGCTCGCAACCGGGATCGCGCCACCCTTCGCCGCCACAGTCTTCAACGGAAACGCCGTATTCGCAACAAAGCCGTCATGCACCGCTTTGCGCCACTCGGCGTCGAAGTCGCCACCCTGCATCCGGCCTTGCCAGTACTTGCGAACAATGTCGTACCCCGCTGTCTCAGGTGACCCGACCAGCGAAAAGATAAACTCATACGGGCTCTTGGCGTTGTATAACGGCGCGACCAGCGGTTGGGTGATGGTGACCGTTCCGTCGAAGGCGCGGCAGTCACCCCACTGTTCCAGATAATGCGTGCCGTTGATGTGCCAGTGAACGTGGTCGAAAGTTTCGTCCTGATACAGGCCGTACTGCACACGGAGCTGCACCTTGTCCATGGCCTTGGCGAATTCGAAGTCCGCAGGCGCGTCATACACCGGGTTGCTGCCGAGAATGAGCAGCAAGTCCACCTTGCCGGCATTCATCTCGTCGACAAGTTCCTTGAGCGCAGCGGTCTGAATCTGCGGCTTGATCTCGACGGTATCGGTGTAGATCACGGTGTTGCCGACCGCGCCGAGCGCCTGATTCATGGCGTGCGCCAGCGCATGCACCGCTGGCGGCTGGTTATCGCCCGGGATGACGACTGCCGCGCCCTTATGGGCCTGTAGATCTTTCGCCAGAGCCGCGACAAACTTCTGCTGCTCGGGATTTACAGCTTCACCGCTGCCAGCACCAAGTGCAGCGGCGATGGCGCGAGCCAGCGTCTCCACTTCCGATGTCCGTACCGGCAGCCGATGGTCGGCCTTTCCGCCGGTATTCGTGGGCGTGCTCTCGATGGCGTAGAAACGCGACATCTTCTCTTTGAGGTCAGGATTGCGCCGCGCCGCAAACGTCCGGGCGTAGTAAAGGAATCCAGGGAAGCCGCTGGAGAGAAAGTCGCCATCGAGCGACAGAATGATGTCTGCCTTCTCCAGGTTGTAGCGCGTCTCGACGAACTGCCCAAAGGCCATTTGCGAACCGGCGCGAACGTTGTCCCGGTTCACCGGCTCGTACTGCACCCACTTCGACTCGGGATAGGCCGTCAGCACCGCATCCATCAGCGAAGCCATGGTAGGCGAGCTTGTGGGACGGCTGAGGATCCGCAGCCCGCTTCCGTTCACTGCCTTCTGGGAATTTAGCGGTCCCTTGAGTGCCACCGTGAATTCGCTCCAGGTGCTCATCTGACCGCGGTAGGTGATGATCTGCGAGCGGTCGGGATCGTACATGTCAAGGATGGAAGCCTGCGCAAAGACATCGCTTCCGCCCAACCCCGCCGGATGATCAGGGTTACCCTCAATTTTGGTGGGGCGCCCCTCGTGGCTCTCGACCAGGACCGGAGTCGCGTACGCGCCGAATGGCATCGCGCTGGCGAAAAAGAGCGGCTTGCCCAAAACGATTTCGTCCGGCTGCCGCACGTACGGAACGATGGGCTCCAGCGGCTGCTTCACGCAGGCCGAGAGCCCCGCCAGCGCCATGGAGGCGCTCATCAGCTTCAGGAAGTCGCGGCGCGACGATCCCTCCGGCCAAACCGATGCCTGCCGCGGAAACTCCCGATGCAACATCTCGTAGAAGCCATCCGTCTGCGCCAGCTCTTCCAGGCTCCGCCAGTATTGCGGACCGCTCCCGGCGCGCGACAGCTTCTCCTTGACGTCGGCAAGCTCCAGTTTGCTGGGACAAACCGCCTCAGATTTGTTCAGGCTCTCTTTTTCCATTCTGCTCGTAGGTTCCGAAAGAACGTTAGTCAACTTTTTCTGCGCTGCAGCCACCCCAACCCGGCTAGCGATGACAGGTACTGCAACTGGTAATGCCTTCAACACTGCGAACGTTGTAGCGGTGCTTCAACTCCGTGCCCAGCGCAATCTGGTCGGTGAATACGCTGCCGTCAGCCAACTTCACTGGATGGTCGGCGCTGGGCTGTTCGTAGCGCATGTTAAACACCTGATCGCGCGGACGCAGAAACTTCTCCGTCGCGCGATGGCAATTCAAACACCATTCCATCTGCAGGGAGTTGGCCGCGTACGTCAGCGGCATCTTGTCTACCGGGCCGTGGCAACTCGCGCAGCCCACACCCTTATTGATGTGAATGCTGTGATCGAAATAGACGAAATCGGGCAAATCGTTTACCCGGGTCCAGATCAGCGACTTGCCGGTGCGATAACTCTCGCGCACCGGCTCCAGGATGGGTGCATTCGTCCAGATCTGCGAATGGCAATTCATGCAGGTCTTGGTGGGAGGAATGCCCGCAAAGCTGGAGCTCTCGACCGAAGTGTGACAGTAGCGGCAGTCAATGCCATCACCCGAGACATGATGCTGATGGCTGAAGGGCACAGGCTGCGCTTGCGCCACATCCTGATAGGTCGCGTACGGCGAGCGCTGCATCTCCAACGCCGCCCACAGCAGCACCGACACCACCAGGACGACGCCGATGATCGACGCCCGCGCAATTGTATTCGCACTACGATGAAAGACTTGGGCCATGTATGAATATGAAGCAGTTCCAGGTTTGCAGGTTCGGGCCCGATTACCCCTGTCGGCACCCAGCTTCGTACGGATTGCTTATGTCGCGAAAGGGTGTGACGCAAATCACCCAAGCGTGTGATTATAGCAACTCATGTTGTCTGCGACGCAAGTGCCTTGAGGAATTCTCCAATATCGCTTTCGCGTGAGGCAAAATGAGCGGGTTTCGTGCCCCGCATTCAGCGAAAATCGAGATGATGGATTGCCCTGGTGGAGCACCGCTTCAGCGGTGCGTTTGACAGCTGCTTTGAAGTCCGGCTTCAGCCGCTGAGGTAACGGGAGCCTGATCTCATAAAGCCTCTCTCTTCTTCTGCGGGCCCAGTTGCATGCCTGGGCGTGCTCCACCCTACTAGTGGCTAACTGTTGCTTTCCCGAACGTCGGCAACAGGAGCAAAGCCAGCAAGTAGGCTCCGGCGCCGCATGCCAGAGTTACATTCAACCCGAACTGAATCGCAATCACCATGGCCAGCACCGAACCGAGCACGCTCGAGGCGGCGTTCATGGCCCACGCCCATTCCACCGCGCCGTGCTTCGCAGGCTCTCTTTCATCCTTCCCGGCGCCGTGAGAAAGAGCGCGCAGCCCGCTGGGGAACGGCATTCCCATCGCCAGACCAAGCGGTATCAGCAGTGCCGCGCTGATCAACAGCTTCATGACGAACGGCAGCCCCACAAGCGATCCCAACCAGCGCGGCAAAGCAAACACGCAGACCAGCAGAGCGATCACGATGACCGCCATGGCCCAGGCCACGCGGGTCGGCTGGCGAAACCAGCGACGTGAGAGCAGGCTGCCGGCACCGCTAGAAAGCAGCATGAGGAAGATGACCACGGTCAATGCGTATGTCGGATTTCCCAGGAACAACACAAAGCGCTGGATGAACGCGATCTCGACCACAATGTATCCCAGTCCAATGGCGACAAAGTACAGCAGGCGAACACTGCGTCCCGACCGTGCCTGCCGGGACAGCGCCAACGGCAGCACGAGAAATGCGGTTACGGCGGCGATCGAGATGAGGAGCAGCAGCCCCAGGATGGCGATGCCCAAGTTCACTTTCCAATCCATGCCGCCCTGGTTCAGGTCGCCAAAGACCTGCTCCGGCTTCAGCGTGAAGAAGAAGAACGGCGCGTTGTCGCTCACGGGAGTTACGTTGTAGGCATAGCCCGCCGAAAACGCCCGCGCATCCTGGCCGCGAATCAACCCGGCAAATGCCGGATGCGCCAGCCCCGGCCGGTCTCCCGTCGCCGGCAAATAGAGCACATGCAGGTTGAGACGAGCCTCATCCGGGGCCACGCCCTTGATGTGCCTCAGCACCGCAAGCTGCTCTTGTTCGGTAAATGCCGACTTCTTGGCCAGCACCAGGACCGGACGGCCGTCCATATTCAGCGGGCCATCGCTCACGACGATGAAATTCTGCGTGCTGTCCTGCACGCCGAGCTGGCGCAGCGCTTCCATGGCCTGCGAGACCACGCGCAGCGCTTCGCGCGGCTGGGTAAACTCCCAGCGCGTGATTGCAATCATGCCATCCGGCTTCAGGTGCTCGAAATACTCGCGAAAGGCTTCCACCGTGTACAGACTGTTTTCGCTGAGCGCGAACGCGCCGGCCGCTGTCGAGGCCCAGGTGTCCACCAGCGTCATCTGCACTACGTCGTACTTGTCGCGGCTGTTGCGAATGAACGACCGGCCATCGCTGACGTGTATGTGCACCTCAGGAATCTCATAGAGATGGTAGGTGTAATCCGCGAAGCGGTCGCGCATGATGTCATTGACGATGATGGGATTGATCTCGATACCGGTGACGCTTGGGCTGCCATTGGCCACCGCCCGTTGCACGTCCACTCCGCCGCCGGGACCGATGATGGCGTACTCGCCCTTTGGACGCAGCACGTTGACCAGAGCGGGCGCCGCCGACATGAGGTCGCGCTGATACCTGGCATCCCAATGGTGCGGATCGGCGTTCATGAGATAGGTGCTGGCATCGGCGTCGATCACAATCACCTTCGCCCAGCCTTGCTCATCTACTTCGACCCGCGATAGCGCATTCCACTTGGCGAAGAGCGGCGCCGCACGCTTCATGCCCTTGGCGTACACAATGTCGATCAGCTTGCCACGGAAGTTGACGGCGATCAGCGTCAGCAGCAAGAGCGTCAGAACTCCGGGCATCCAACGCGCACGCGATCGGTCCACGCCACGCCCGGCCAGCGCCACCGCAACCGCCGCGAACAGGATCGTATTGGGGCCACCGACGAAGTTGAGCAGCGGAACCAGCGCCAGGCAGGCCAGCGATCCGCCCAGCAAATCGGCGCCATAAAGCTGCGTAATGCGCGCCGGATGCCGCGCAAAGACGATGGCGAACAGCAGCCCGGTAATGAAGAATGGCACCGCCGACGCGAGATAGAGCACCGTGAGGCGTCCGAAGTTGGCCCAGTCGAGATGCATCGCGACGGAGGAGTGCAGCACCACCTCCAGCGCGCCCAGAATGACGAGCGCATTGACGGCGCACAATGCCGTGCCCAGTTCGCCAATGCTCCAGCGCGTCCAGCCACTCACGTCGAAGAAAGGCAAAGACCGCTCCCGCTCCCAAGCCGAGCAGCGCAATCGAAATCGCCAGGAAGGCGAAGTGGTAGAAGAGCACCACCGAGAACAGCCGGGTCAGTCCGAGTTCCAGAAGCAACGCCGAGAAGCTCATCAGCGCAACCGCCAGCGTGGCGCTGCGGGCGGAAAGCTGCCCGGCAGGCGTTGCGGTAATGACTTGTTCGGCTCGTCTCGATCATGGACGATTGAGATTACTACGACCTGCAACCCATCCGGGGAAGATAGGTCAGCGCCCCTCGGGCGGTCCGGATTCCAAGATGACCTGCGCCATGGCGTGTTCCTTGGTGTGGGTAATCGAAAGATGGGCGCGAATCGCTCCCAGGCGGCGAAAGAACTCCTCCGCCTTTCCGTGGAAAGTCACCGTCGGACGTCCGCCCGGAACCCTTGTTACCTCCACATCTTGCCAGGTGACGCCGCGGCTCCAGCCGGTGCCGATGGCCTTCATGGCCGCCTCTTTGGCGGCGAAGCGTCCGGCGTAGCGCTCTGCTTTGTTCGCCTTGGACTCGCAGTAGCGGATCTCGTCGGGCGTGAAGACCCGCTCCAGGAACCGTCGCCCAAAGCGCTCAATAGAGGCAGCGATGCGGTCAACTTCTGCTATGTCGATGCCGGTTCCGACGATCATCTGTGTGTATCCGAGGGCTCTGAAGAGTCCCGTGTTGTGCTGCTCCGAAGAAGGTAACACATTGAGAACACGAGCGCTTTAAGGCTTGGCCGAATACTGCCCAAGCAAAAATTGCTTGGGGTTTTTGGCTATAGACTGCTATGATGAAGAGGCTCGATTGATCGACGTTGTAAGCAGCAGTTTCCTGCCTAACCGCAATCCCTGCCGCATCACATCCCGATCGAATTGCAGCTACATCACTTCGAAGGAATATGCATCACCATGGAACAAGGAACAGTTAAGTGGTTCAATGACGCGAAGGGCTACGGCTTCATCAGCCGTCAGAATGGCGAAGACGTATTTGTTCACTATTCGGCCATCCAGACAAATGGCTTCCGCAGCTTGCAGGAAGGCCAGGCCGTCTCGTTCAACGTGGTCAAAGGGCCTAAAGGCTGGCAGGCGGAGAACGTGCAGGTTCTGTAGATCTCGAGCCTCAGGGTTGGGAAGGGCGGCCAATCGGCCGCCTTTCTTATTTCGTGCCGCAGCTTTCGGCTTGAAATCCTAAAACGACACTTCTGTGGTATGGCCTAAGCCTCGGCCAAGCAGTATAACCAGTCTGCACAATTGACCCGAAAGCTTCCTGGGAGTTTCGCACCCCTGCTCGCGAGATAGCCCGTGCAAGCTGCCAACCGACGCCGTCGCTGTAGTGCCAGCTTCGCGGAGGCCAGTCCTCGGCGGATATTCACATACGGCTTTTGCGTTGCGATACTGTTACTCAGCGTTTCCCTCGGGGTCGCGGCGCAAACCAACCAAGACGACGCAAAACTCAATCCTCCAGCGCTGACGAATGTGGGTCCCCCGGCGCCAGTTCAGGGCTCGCTGACATACCATCTGCAGAACATGCTGGGACGTCCTTTGACCGGCATCTCCGTCGAGGTCCGCAATCCCCAGACGCATGCTGTCGTAAACAGCGCCAGCACCGGACGAGATGGTACGGTCTCGTTTCGCAATCTTCCACCCGGCCGGTATGACGTTACGGTCGCTGGCGGAATCCTGCCTCCACGACGGGAAGTTCAGATCGACGCATCGGACAGCCACTTTGCCGTGGAATTGCCGTTGTTGCAACCCAATGCCCGGGGCGTCGAGACCGTCTCGGTCCGTCAACTCACAATTCCTCGCAAGGCGAGAGAAGCTTTGAACGCAGCCATGGAAGCCTGGCAGAAGTATGACTGGAAGAAGATGCGCGAGCTGGCGGGGCGCGCCTTGGCGCTGCATCCTGATTACGGGGCAGCGCTGGCTCTGTTGGGCTTCCTCGACTTGCAGGACGGCAACCCGGTGCTGGCGTGCCCGGAGTTGAAGCAAGCTATCGAATTCGATCCCAACTCGGCCCTGGCTTATGTGTCGCTCGGCTCCGCCTACAATTCCATGAAGCAGTACGACGCAGCACTCGAAGCTCTGTCGGTGTTTTCCAGCGTGTCCGCCGATAACTGGCAGGTACACTACGAACTCGCGCGCTCTCACATTGGATTGCGTGACTACGACTCCGGCCTGCGCGAAATCAACTACTCGCTACAGCTCGCACAGCACGATCCCGCGGTGCTGCACTTGGCCAAAGCTCACGTCCTACTGGGGATGCGCAGAAAATCAGAGGCTGTGCCTGAGCTGGAAACCATTCTGCGCACCCAGCCGCATGGGCCGTATGCCTCGGAGGCCCAGAACCTACTGGCTACGGTTCGGTCCCAACCATGAATTCGCTTCCTCGATCCATGCTCACACCCCCGCCGCCGCGATGCCCTCGTAGTGTCGCTGGGTTCGCGGCAGCTTTGCTGCGTAGCCCAGCACGAAGAACACAGCCGTCGAAATCAGGCACACGGCCAAGCGAACATGGGCCAGCGGCAACGGCGGCAGGTCCATATACTTGCCCAGCCGCCACGCGGCCCAGTTGATGACCTGTGTCGGCACCACTGTCCAGATCGCGATATAAAACCAGGCCCGCTCGACGCCTTCGCCAAAGGTGTCGCGGCGCGCCCGCGGCGTCCAGTCGAAAACCGTCGCCAGCACTACCGCCAAGGCCAGCGGGTAATAGCCGTATTGGTACAACTCCTGCAGCAGCCAGCGTCCGTTGATGGAAGCCACGATCAGCCCGATCAGGTTCAGTGTGTACGGCACGATGAGGTCAATCCACGCTGCCGTGTAACACACCACGCGATAGCCCAGGTTGGGTTGATGCACGCCGTAATAGGTGATGTAGGGCCGCAGCTCGCATCCTGGAATGCGCCCTTGGAAGCCACGCCACGCGACACCGGCGAGAACGATCGCAAGCCAAATCCAATGCCGCCGGTCGGGCCCATGCGCGTACAGGTCGTAGGTAAGCGGATATCCGGGCAAAACCCAGAACACCCAGATCCAGATGGGAGCATGCAGAACGCGGTAATACTGCTTGTTGCGTTCGCGGAAGACGGCCTGTTTCATCGGTACTCGATGGTAGCGAGAAGCGCGCGCGGGACGCAAGCAACCTTGGCTGCTTCCAGCGATTCGGACTCTGGTGTTCCTTCGCGCGCTTCTCCCAACCAGCTAAACTGGCTGGAGATGGCACGCACCACCATCCTCGAGTATCTCGACAACTTTCAGCGCCACGCGCGCGAAGCGGCCTACGTTCACCATCGCGGCTATCGAGTGCAGCGCTGGACCTATGGCGAGGTGCTGGCCAACGCGCATCGCTTTGCGCGCGAGCTGGACTCGCGAGAGATCGCCAAGGGCGACAGGGTCCTCATCTGGGGCGAGAATTGCGCCGAGTGGGTGGTTGCCTTCTTCGGATGCCTGCTGCGCGGCGCAATCGTCGTTCCCATCGACAAGATCGCGACTCCCGATTTTGCTCAGCGCGTCGCTCAGCAAGTGGATGCGAAACTCTGTGTATGCTCGTCGGAGAACCAGATCGCCGACGTTCCCGCTCTCCATCTTGAGGCCCTGCGCGACCGAATCGCGGTGCGCTCCGATGTTCCCGTCACACCTCCGCCGCTGACCCGTGCCGACATCGTGGAGATCGTCTTCACCTCGGGCACCACCGCCGAGCCCCGCGGCGTGGTCATCTCCCACGGCAATATCCTCGCCAACCTCGAGCCGCTGGAGCGCGAGATCGGCGCGTACCTCCGCTACGAGCGCATCTTCCATCCTTTGCGCTTTCTCAACCTGCTGCCGCTCAGCCACGTCTTCGGACAGTTTCTCGGCATCTTTCTGCCGCAACTGCTGGCCGCGACCGTGCTCTTCCAGGACACGCTCAACCCGACCGAGGTGATGCGCGTCATCAAGCGGGAGCGCGTCTCGGTGGTGGTTGCCGTGCCGCGCTTGCTGGAGTCGCTGAAAGACAAGCTTGTGCGCGATCTGGAATCGGCGGGTCGACTGACGTGGTTCCAGCGGCAATTCGAGGCGGCGAAGGACCAGAACTTCGTTCGCCGCTGGTGGCGCTTCCGCCGCATCCACAATCAGTTTGGATGGAAGTTCTGGGCGTTCATCTCGGGCGGCGCGGCGCTCGATGCCGAGACCGAGGAGTTCTGGCGCAGGCTGAGTTTCGTCGTCATTCAAGGCTACGGCCTCACGGAGACGACCTCGCTGATCTCGTTGAACCATCCGTTTCATACCGGCAGGCGCTCCATCGGGAAGGTGCTGGAGGG
Organism: uncultured Acidobacteriaceae bacterium; assembly: GCA_963735855.1. Taxonomy (GTDB): domain Bacteria; phylum Acidobacteriota; class Terriglobia; order Terriglobales; family Acidobacteriaceae; genus Bog-257. The sequence continues at coordinate 165,604 of CAVTMW010000008.1, read as the reverse complement.
GCGCGAGATCAAGCTGGATGAGACCGGCGAAATCCTGGTGCGCGGCGCCAACGTCGCCGCTGGTTACTGGCAGGGCAAACAACTGAAGCCGGTGCTCAATGACGACGGCTGGTTTCGCACCGGCGATCTCGGCGAGCTTGACGCGGAAGGCAATCTCTATTTCAAGGGCCGCAAGAAGAACGTCATCGTCACCCGCGAAGGGATGAACGTCTATCCCGACGACCTGGAGGCGGCGCTGCGCCAGCAACACGAAGTGCGCGACTGCGTCGTGGTCGGCCTGGAACACGGCGGCAACGCCGAGCCTTGCGCGGTGCTCCTCCTGCGCGACTCAGCCAATCCGGAGGCTGTGGTCAAGCACGCCAACCGGCAGCTTGGCGGAGTTTCAGCAGATGCGCCGCTGGCTGCTGTGGCCGGAGCAGGACTTTCCCCGCACGCCCACCCTGAAGCCGAAAACGGCGGTCATCCAGCAGGCCGTGCAACAGCACTTCACTTCAGGCGATGGAGGAGGCAGCGTCAGCGCAAGGCGCGCTGGCCGGGATGATCGCGCGCATCACAGGGCGCGACGTCGGTGCCCTCGCGCCTGAGGCCAGGCTCGACGACGACCTCAATCTGAACTCCATGGACCGCGTCGAGTTGATGAGTGCGCTGGAAGACCGCTACCAGGTTGACCTGAACGACGCGGACTTCACCAAGGTCAGCACCGTCGCTGACCTGGAGCGGCTGCTGCGCGAGCCGCAACCATCACTGCAAAGCGGGTATCGCTATCCGCGATGGGCGCAGCGCTGGCCCGTCACGTGGATTCGCAGTTTTATCTATTACCTGCTGACCTGGCCAGCGACTTTGATTATGGCGCACCCTAAAATCGTTGGCCGTGAGAACCTGCAGGGCGTCGAGGGGCCGGTGCTGATCACCTGCAATCACATTACGTACATTGACGTTGGCTTCGTGCTGCGCGCGCTCACTCCGCGACTGCGGCACAAGCTCACCGTCGGCATGTGGGGAGAGCTCTTGTGGGAGATGTGGCGCCCTCCGCAAAGCTGGAACCTCTTCAAGCGCTGGGCCTGGCGAGCCGGCTACTGGCTGGTGGTCGCACTGTTCAACGTCTTTCCCCTTGCCGCAGCAGTCGGGAGTGAGCGAGAGCTTCGCGTACGCGGGAGAATCCGTGGATCGCGGCTACAGCGTGATGGTCTTCCCTGAAGGCGTGCGTACTGCGGACGGCAAACCCTGCCCGTTCCGGTCTGGCATCGGAATGCTGGCTGCGCGCCTGGACATTCCGGTGGTCCCCATGCGGATTGACGGCCTCTATCACATGAAAATGGCTGGTCGCAAGATCGCACGCCCGGGTGAGTTAACGGTGGTGATCGGCAAGCCCATGCGCTTCCCGTCAGAAACCCCTGCCGAGGAAATCACTCGTCAGATCGAGCACGCGACATGGTCGCTGTAAGGTTCCTGCGTATACTCAGCATTTGCAGGAAGCTATAATCGAGTCATGGCGCGTGGTTGGGAAAGTAAATCAGTAGAAGCGCAAATCGAAGAAACCTTTTCTGAACCCTCACGAAACGAAACGCTGCCGTCGTCTCCCGAGGACCTGCAATCCAGAAGAAGGAAAGACGGACTTGATGCTGTCGCGCAAACGGGTCCTTCAGCAATTGAATGACAGCACCAACGAGCGTTATTCCGAGTTGTTGCGCCTGGCGCTGGCCGATCTCGACGCACAGATCGCAGCTTTGCCCTGACGCCGTGGGCTGCTTTTCTTGCGCACCAGGAATTCCCCGCCACCCGATCTCCGTAACAAAAAGTCGCTAACCTTAGAGCCTGGAAGACCGTCTGCACATGGAAAGCGCCGGAGCCTGAATTAGAATAGGGGCCTCCAGAGGAACCTTGTGAGACCTTCTCTTTGCTCGCTCGCCTATGTCTTGATTGCTGTGGTCGCCGCTTTTGCCGGCACCGCCGATAAGAGCCCAACCAGTTTCACCGTGCCGGTGGAATACTACAAGCTGCCGAACGGCTTGCGGGTGGTGCTTTCGCCCGACCACTCGTCACCGACGGTCGCCATCGGCGTTTACTACCGGATCGGCTTCCGCATCGAGCCTCGCGATCGCACCGGCTTCGCCCACCTGTTTGAGCACATGATGTTTCAGGGCTCGCAAAACCTCGGCAAGATGGAAATGATCAAGCTGGTGCAGCAGAATGGCGGCTTGCTAAATGGATCGACGCGGTTCGACTTCACCAACTATTACGAAGTCATGCCCGCGAACAAGCTCGAGACCATGCTGTGGGCTGAGGCGGACCGCATGCGCGGGCTGGCGATCACAGAAGAGAACCTCACCAACCAGAAAGGCGTCGTGAGTAACGAGGTGAAGGTCAACGTAATCAATACTCCGTACGGTGGCTTTCCCTGGCTTGACATGCCGCAGTACGCCAACACCAACTGGTACAACGCGCACAACTTCTACGGCGACCTGAAGGACATCGATGCGGCGACGTTGCCTGACGTCCAGCACTTCTTCACCACCTACTACACGCCCAGCAACGCCGCGCTGGCTGTCGTTGGCGATTTCGACCCTGCCGATGCCAAGAAGATGATCGCGAAGTATTTTGGCGGCATTCCTTCCATTCCGCCCGCCAAGCAGCCGGACATTGCCGAGCCCAAGCAGGAGAAAGAGCGTTGGTCGACCAAGGTGGATCCTCTGGCCAAGCGGCCGGCGTTGGCGGTTTCCTACCACATGCCCGATCGGAATACGCCCGAGTATTACGCCATGGGGCTGATCGATCAGTTGTTACTGCAAGGTGACAACAGCCTGCTGCATGACGAACTGGTAAAGCGGCGCGGCTATACCGACAGCGTCGAAGGCGGAATCAACATGCTGGGGAACATGTTCAATTACCAGGGGCCAATGTTGTGGACGGCGTATCTGTTCCACGACAGCACGGTAAAGCCGGAGCGAGATTGTGAGTGCCATGGAATCGCAGATTGCACCGCTGCGCGAAAAGCCGGTCGATCAGGCGATGCTGGATCGGGCGTTGATTAAGATGCGCTCCAGCTTCTACGACTCTCTGGGCGATTTCAATGGTTTCGGACGCGCGGACATGCTGGCCAGCTTTGCCTTGTTTGACGACAATCCGGCAGAGATCAATAACGTGGAAGCCCAGTTCCAGAAAGTCACGCCACAGTTGATTCAAGAGACCGCAGCCGAGTACTTGCGGCCGACGAATCGCACGGTCCTTGTAGTCGAGCCCAAGCCGGCAGACACAGCCGAAAAGAAGAGCGGTAACTGAGGACAGGATTCTCATGCGGAATATATGCATCAACCTGATTTGCGGGGCACTGCTGTTGCCCTTCGCGATGTCGGCTGCGGGCGCTCAGAACAGCGCTGCGCCGAAACAGACGCCGCCGGCTGGTGGCCCTCCGAAGGCGTTCCACTTGCCACAGCTGGAGAAATTCTCGCTGCCCAATGGCCTGCAGGTCACGATGGCGCAGTTTGGTTCCATTCCCAAGGTGCAGGTGCGCGTCGCAGTGCGGGCAGGCAGTTTGAATGAGCCGGCCAGCCAAGTGTGGTTGGCGGACCTGACGGGCCGGCTGATCAAGGAAGGCACAACCTCGCTGACCTCAGAGCAGGTGGCGCAGCAAGCGGCTTCCATGGGTGGATCGATTGACGTGGACGTTGGGCCGGATGTTACACGACTCGACAGCGACGTGCTGTCGGAGTTCGGGCCCAAGATCGTGGCTTTGCTGGCGGACGTAGTGATGCACCCGCTGTTGCCGGAGTCCGACGTTCCACGGCTGAAACAGGACTTGCAGCGCAAGCTGAGTATCCAGTTGACCCAGCCGGGCATGCTGGCGCGGGAGCGGTTTGTGCAGGCGCTCTATCCGGACCATCCTTACGGGCGGTTCCTCTCGACCGAGGCCATGATCAACTCCTTCAGCGTGGCGGACGTAAGGAAGTTTTACGAGAGCAATTTCGGCGCTGCACGTACCCATATTTATGTGGCCGGAAAGTTCGATCCGGCTGCCGTCAAGAAAGCGATCACGGCGGCGTTTTCCGATTGGAAACGCGGGCCGGATCCGCTGATTGATATTCCAAAGCCGGTCGGCAAGCGGCAACTCGATCTGGTAGATCGTCCGGGCTCGGCGCAATCGACGCTGTACATCGGTCTGCCGGCGATCGATCCCAGCAACCCGGACTACATCCCTCTGCAGGTGATGGATGCTCTCCTCGGCGGTTCTTTCGGCTCGCGCATTACTTCCAATATTCGCGAGCAGAAAGGGTATACCTACTCGCCCAGAAGCCAGGTGTCAGTACGCTACCGCGACGGCTATTGGGTAGAGGTCGCGGATGTCACGACTGCAGTAACCGGGCCCTCCATCAAGGAAATCCTGTACGAGATCGACCGCTTGCAGAACGCGCCGCCGCCGGTAGCGGAACTGGATGGGATCAAGAATTATCTGGCAGGAGTGTTTGTCATTCGCAACTCCAGCCGCGACGGAGTGATCAATCAACTGCAGTTTGTTGACTTACACCAACTGGGCGACACCTACCTCGAAACCTACGTACAGAAGGTGCATGCGGTAACGCCGCAGCAGGTGCAGGAGATGGCGCGCAAGTATGTGGTGCCAGACCGGTTCACCATCGTGGTTGTTGGAGACAAGGAAAAGATCGCGGACCAGGTGAAGCCGTACGCTAACTAGCGCCGGTCGATCGGCTCAACCTCACAGCGACCTGTGATCGCCATCACGGAAGCAAGTTCACTTGCGACGCACAATGGCCGTAGAGGTGAGGTATGCCAGTCCTCGTAATTGCCATTGTCTTTTTCGCGATATTCCTCGTCATGGGCGTGATGGGGATAACGGCGATGGTGGCCGAACATCGTGGTCATACGCTCTTCAGCGGCAAATGGAGCGACCAGCCCAAGCCTGCGAAGGTCGCGGGTAAGCCTGTTGCTTAGTGCCGTTCCCTGCCCTGACGAGACCATCGCCCCACGAGCAGTCGCGGCGTGACGGCGGATTTGGCCTCAGTTCGGCTCTGCCGCTTGCTCGTTCAGTTACGACCCACCTGGGACACCAGTCTTAATTTTGCTCGTACTCAATCTCGAACTCGATCTTCGCCGTTTTCTCCAGCATCGCCGAGATTGAGCAATACTTGTCCTTGGACAGGCGCACCGCATCCTCCATCGCCTTGTGTGTGACGTTGCCTGTCACGCGGTAAATCAGACGAATGCTGGTAAAGACCTTTGGAAACGTTTCGGCGCGTTCGGCCGTGGCACGCACTTCCAGGCTGGTAAAAGGCTCGCGCTTTTTGCGCAAGATGCCGACAATGTCGCTGGCCGTGCAGGCGCATAGCCCAATCAGTACTAACTCGACCGGACTGTTTGCCGACTTCTCGCTGCCGGCGTCCACCGCCAACGCATGCCCGCTACTCGCCTGCCCGATGAAACGGTCGTGATCAGTCCACAGTGTTTTGGCTTCGATCATGGTGGCCTCATGATGCTTTTCGCGAATAAGGATTTACCTCCGCTGCCAGCGAAAACAGCACTCCTTGATCGCTAACAACCGAGGGGCTACAAGTGTGAGGAAATGGCCGTCAATTACTGCTGGTCCTTGGGCGGGTTGCTCCCAGGCTTGTCGTAAATCGTGTACTGATCGCTCGGGCGCTTCAAGCGAACGGTTACGACCTGCTCCGCCTGATTGATGGTGTAGTCGTCCCCGAAGGTCTGAAAGCCCGGGGCGATCACCTGCACCCGAAGCAGTCCGTAGGGAACGCCATCGGCTTGAGTTCTACCCTCCGCGTCCGTCTTCAACTCGAATCCGCCCTTGGATTGCTTGCCACTCTTTTCGACGGGGTGCAGGATCACCGCAGCGTTGCGCACAGGCTTGTTGTTGTCGTCCTTCAGCACAACAAACTTGATCGAGGACTGACCTGAAGGCTTGTTTTCGCCGCCAGCGGCAAGCAGCGCAGAAGCGGCCACCAACGCAAGGATCATTACTATTGGGCGCTGAATCCTCATGTCGTCATTTTAGGAAGGAAAGCCGCCGCACGGCAAACCGCAAGAATGTCAGTCAGTCGGTGGTGGTCCGCTTGAGCGTAGGGCGATCGTCGTCCGGTTGGGCCGTCGTACTGTTGCCTTGACCCGACGATCCGCCGGAATCGCCGCTGTCCGAGGAAGATGTGCTACTGCGCTTGAGCAGCACCGGGCGATTGCTGCCGCCACTCTTGCCGCTACCTAGTCGCCGGCCATTCTCCAACGAAATCAAGCGGGCCTTGACGTTTTCGAATTCACTGGTATCCACCAGGTACTCCGGCCGGTCAGGCAGATATTTCCGAATTTCATCCTGTGCCGCCTGAATACGGTCGGCGGTCATGGGATGGGTGGCAAAGGCCTTGGCCAGCGCGCTGTGTTTCTTCTTCCCGTCCATGTTCAGCTTCTCAAAGAACTCCACGAAGGCGTGTGGGTCGTAGCCGGCTGCGTAATCGTATTCCAGGCCGAGCAGATCCGCCTCGCGCTCGGCGTCACGCGAGAACTTGAGGTAGGTCATCGGGCACCGCGATGGATGCCACTTCGCTGATTATGTAAGCCGCCGGACCTCCAATAAAGATAAGCGGCACAGAAGCCATATTCCAGATCTGCGCCCGCGTCATGTTCTTGGTGGCGTGACGCGCCGCGACGTGCGCGATCTCATGCGCCATCACGCCCGCGAGCTCGGCTTCATCGTCGGCAGCCAGGATCAGTCCGCTGTTCACGTAAAAGAAACCGCCCGGCAGCGCGAAGGCATTCACTTCATCGGTGTCAAGGACCTTGATGGTGAAGGGCACCCGGGCATCGGAGTTACGCACCAGGTTCTGTCCAATCCGATTGATGTACTCGTTGATGATCGGATCGGTGACCAGCTTCGTGTTCTGCTCGACTTCACCTGCCAACTGGTGGCCCAGCGCAATCTCGCGGTCAATGGAATAGAAGTCCAGACCTGAGCCTATATTCCGATGGCCGATCTGCGAAACATCGTACTTCGCCTGCAACGGCCCACCGGGGTTGGCCGCGCCCGACGACTGGGGGTTTTGGGTGGCTGCGACTGTAGAGCCCGGCGTGGCAGGAACCTCCGCGCTCGCGGCGTCCTCAATCTGCCCAGCCGTCGCCAGCTGCGAAGCGTCCCAAGTCACGGGTTTTGGCAAAGCAGACGCGGCGTCCTGAGAACTGTCAGCTGGGGCCGTTGGAATCGGAGTTGGTTCCTGGGGAGTAGCAACCGGCCAGGTGTGCGTCGCTTGCCGGATGATCTTCGACTTGTGTCGCAATCGCGGTCTGCGCGAAGCCGAATGCCGGCAAACTCAGAACGGCAATCAGCAGGACCGACAACCTTACCCGCTCTCGAACTGACGCAGAGACGCGAACCGCACCCTGGACTGACACGATCACACCCACCGATTTCGCGATTATGAAACCGCCCCCGCCTTCGAGGAGTCAACCCTCACTTCAGTGAGAGATCGAAAAAAGATAAGAGATCGCAAGAACTAGCAGGTATCAATGAAGCCATTTATACGCCAGATTCCTCTTTTTTGGAAGCGCTCTCGTTCGTAAAGCTCCAAACCCGTCCAAAAAGCCAGGAGTAATCGAATTTCCGGCTAAGCTATTGATTTATAATACGATCCACATTCTTTGGCGAAGTCGGGGTGAAATTTGAGTGAATTACACTCATATGCGTCTTGACACTCAGGCATAAACTTCGTATGATTAGCACTCGTTGGGAGTGAGTGCTAACAGCGGGTTTGGAACCCCAACTTCACGGCACCAGCTTCCAGCATCGGGATAAATCCCAAAGTTCATGACAAACGCTGACCACGACGCAGAGGACACGCGCCAAGGCCGGCAAACGTAATGCAATCCAAAACTGAAACCAAAAAAGGAGTTCGAGAATGGCTACAAAACTGACTCCCCTGCATGACCGTATCGTGGTCCGCCGCGTTGAAGAGGCCGAGACCACCCGTGGCGGAATCATCATCCCCGACAGCGCGAAAGACAAGCCGCAGGAGGGCGAAGTGATCGCGGTGGGCCGGGGCAAGACCAACGACAAAGGCGAGACCTTTCCGCTCGACGTGAAGGAAGGCGATCGCATCCTGTTCGGCAAGTACGCCGGCACCGAGATCAAGATCGACGGCGAAGACTTCCTGATCATGCGCGAAGAGGAAGTGCTCGGCATCCTGCAAGGCGCTGCCAAGCAGAAGGAAGTCGCCGCAAAGAAGTAATAGCTGTCAGTCGCTAGTTTTGCAGCTTTTTGTGACAACTGGCCACTGACTACTGACAACTGATTTTCACAAGGAGATTGAAACAATGGCAAAGCAGATTCTGCATGGTGAAGAGTCACGCCAGTCGATCCTTCGCGGCGTGAACGTCCTGGCCGATGCGGTCAAGGTCACCCTCGGTCCCAAGGGCCGCAACGTGGTGATCGAGAAGAAATTCGGTTCGCCGCTGATTACCAAAGACGGCGTGACCGTGGCGAAAGAAATCGAGCTGAAGGACCCGCTCGAAAACATGGGCGCGCAGATGGTGCGCGAGGTTGCTTCCAAGACCTCCGACGTGGCCGGTGACGGCACCACCACGGCGACCGTTCTGGCGCAGTCCATTTACCGCGAAGGCGTCAAGACGGTTGCCGCCGGCGCGAACCCGATGGCGCTGAAGCGCGGCATCGAAAAGGCCGTGACCGCGGTTTGCGGCACGCTGGACGAGGATGGCAGCCACAAGGGCGGCGCCATCGACAAGTACTCGCAGAAGGTTTCCGGCGAGATGATCGCTCAGGTTGGCACCATTTCCGCCAACAACGATGAAACCATTGGCCGCATCATTGCCGAAGCCATGAAGAAGGTCGGCAAGGACGGCGTGATCACCGTGGAAGAAGCCAAGACGATGGAGACCCAGCTGGAGGTCGTCGAAGGCATGCAGTTCGACCGCGGCTATCTGTCACCGTACTTCGTCACCGATCCCGAGCGCATGGAAGCCGTTCTGGAGAACGCGATAATCCTCATCCACGAAAAGAAAATCTCCTCGATGAAGGACCTGCTTCCGCTGCTCGAGCAGATCGCCAAGGGCGGCCGTCCGCTGGTCATCATCGCTGAGGACGTCGAAGGCGAAGCGTTGGCGACTCTGGTGGTCAACAAGCTGCGTGGCACGCTGCAAGTCGCGGCCGTCAAGGCCCCGGGCTTCGGCGATCGCCGCAAGGCCATGCTGCAGGACATCGCTACTCTGACCGGCGGCAAGGCCATCACCGAAGATCTCGGCATCAAGCTCGAGAACGTTCACATGGACGACCTCGGCCAGGCCAAGAAGATCACCATCGACAAGGACAACACCACCATCGTCGAGGGTAAGGGAAAGCACACCGACATCGAAGGCCGGGTAAAGGAAATCCGCGGCCAGATCGAGAAGACCACGAGCGACTACGACCGCGAGAAGTTGCAGGAGCGGTTGGCGAAGCTGGTGGGCGGCGTTGCCGTCATTAAGGTCGGTGCTGCGACCGAAACCGAAATGAAGGAGAAGAAGGCCCGCGTCGAGGACGCGATGCACGCCACCCGCGCTGCGGTGGAGGAAGGCATCGTTCCCGGAGGCGGCGTGGCGCTGATGCGCTGCGGTGAGGCTATCGATGCTCTGAAGCTGGAAGGCGACGAGAAGATCGGCGGCAACATCGTGCGCCGCGCGCTGGAAGAGCCGCTGCGCCAGATCGTCGGCAACGCCGGCGAAGAAGGCGCTATCATTGTCGGCCGCATCAAGGAGTCGAAGGAACCCAACTTCGGCTACAACGCTCAGAGCAACAAGTTCGAGGACCTGGTGAAGGCCGGCGTCATCGATCCCACCAAGGTCGCGCGGACCGCGCTGCAGAACGCGGGCTCGATCGCGGCCCTGATGCTCACCACCGAAGCCCTGGTAGCCGAGCTTCCGGAAGAGAAGAAGGAACCGGCAATGCCTCACGGCGGCGGCGGCATGGGCGGAATGTACTAAAGGCAGCAGTTAGCCATTAGCACTTAGCCAAAGGCAGGAAGAGAAGGCCTCGCAGAAATGCGGGGCCTTTGCTTTTTCTGACATCTCAGCCATCACTTGCCCGGAGCGAGCACCTCCTCGAAATGGTCCTCGATCATGTGGAACAAGTGGGTGCGCGCCTGGAAGCCTCCAATGCCGTGGGTCTTGCGCGGATAGACCATCAGGTTGAACTGTTTGCCCGAATTGATGAAGGCGTTGACCATCTGGATGGTGTTCTGCATGTGCACATTGTCATCACTCGTCCCGTGCACCTCCAACAGCTTCCCGTGCAGGTTTTCCGCAAAGTGTACCGGCGAGCTCTTCTTGTAGCCGTCTTCGTTATCTTTCGGCAGACCCATGTAACGCTCGGTGTAAATGGAGTCGTAGTTACGCCAGTCGGAGACGGGAGCCACAGAAACTCCGCCCTTGAACTTGTCGCTGTGTTCCAGAGCATAGAGAGTCAGAAAGCCGCCGTAGCTCCAGCCCCAAATGCCAATGCGGCTGGCATCAAGTTGCGGAAACTGTTCGAGCGCCTGCTTGGCGGCCGCCAAGCTGGTCGGCGAGTTCGACTTCGCCGAAGTTGTGTTTGATGGGCAGTGCGAAAGCCTTACCCCGGTTCGCCATGCCGCGGTTGTCAACTTTCAGGATGGCGAAGCCCTGGCGCGCCAGGATCTGGTCGAAGAAGCCAATCTCGCCCCAGGCGTCAGGGATGTCGGGCACGCCCGGTCCGCCGTAAGGATTCAGGATGAGCGGCACTTTCCCATTGGCCATCATCGACCCGCTCTCCGGCAGCAGAATCGCGCCTCCAAGCATGCTCGTGCCGTCGGCGGCCTTGAAGTCCACCAACTTCGGTGTCAGCAGGTGATAGGCCTCGACGCTGCGCGCTTTCCAGAACGGGTTGCAGTGGCCGTCCACGGTGCACAGCGAAATGCTGGGTGGCGTGGTCAGGCTGGAGTAGCCATCCACGTAATACTTCGAGTCCTTCGGATCGAAGTCAGCATAATGCGAACCGTTCTCCCTGGAGATACGGTGGAAGTTCTGGCCGTCCAGTCCCACCGCAAAAATGTTCTTCTGCCGCCAGTCGCCTTCATTCGCGGAAAAATAGACGATGCCGCGCTGCGCGTCTACGCCGTCTATGCTTTCGACTTCCCAATCGCCATGCGTCAGCTGCGCCACCAGCTTGGCTTCGCTGTCCAGCGGGTTTTGTTTGTCGAATTGATACAGATAAATGTGGTTGTGGCCGTCACGCCAGCTGGTCCAGAGATAGCGATCGCCGGAAGCCAGAAGCTCGAAATCAACTTCGGGATGCATGTCGATCCAGGCATCCGTGCTTTCGTTCATGATCAGCTTTGACTTGCCGCTGTTCACGTCGATGAAATACAAGTCCAGCCGGTCCTGCACGCGGTTCATCGCCATCGCCCAGAGCAAGCCATTGCGCACCCATCCGAAGCGCGGAACCAGAACGTTGGAATTCTCGCCCAGCGGCAGAGACCCCGAGCTGGCTCCGCTGACCGTCATCCACTTGACCTTACCTCCGTCGGAGTTCACGACCCCCAGGCGCACGTTCGGGTTCGGATCGCCCGGCTGCGGATACTTCTGCTGCTCCACGGTCGCGTGCAGCGGCATCCAGTCGGTAATGGGATAGGTCGGCACTTCCTTCTCGTTCATCTGGAGAAAAGCGATCTGCTTGCCGTCTGGCGACCAGAAATAATTACTGCGCGTGTACAGCTCCTCCTCGTACACCCAGTCCACTTCGCCGTTCAGCAGATTGTTATCTCCGTCTTTGGTGAGTGTTCGTTCGTTTCCGCCGCTCAGAGATCGGACATACAGGTTGTGTTTGCGGACATACGCTATGCGAGTCCCGTCAGGCGAGAACTTGGGATCCTCGCTGGGCTCGGAGCTGGAGGTGACTTGCACCGCCGTGCTGGTGTCCAAGGTGTACAGCCAAAGCTGGCCCTGGGAATCGAACAGCAGCTTCTTCGAATCGGGCGACCAATGGTAGGCGGCGATCGAATAGCGCTGCGCCGCTTCCTTCTTGCGCTCGTCTTTGATATCGCTGGAGGACGGCGCCAGCGTTGCCAGCTTCTCGCTGGCCACCAGCACCGCGCCTCGCCCCGTACTGACGTCCACGAACCGGAGTGCTCCGTGGTCGCCGCTGTCATCGCGTTGCACGAACGAGACCTTCGTCCCGTCAGGACTCCATTTGATCGACTCGGGCCCGCGTCCAAGAATGCCTGCATCCTTAAAGATCGACTCGATGGTCAGCTCTTTCGTGGCTTGGGCCTCTGGTGCTGGAACAGTCGTGCCGGGTTGGGCGAAGGCCATCAATGAAGAGAACAGGCAAGCGAGAAATGCAGCGAGAAGAGATCTCACATCGGCTCCGAAAATGAAAATTAGGCGACGGGAAAGTTTATATCAGGAGCGGATGGGGCCGCGAAACCGCCCACTTCGCGCGCCTGGCACGTTCCTCGGGCCGAGTTTTCGCGTGCTAGAATCCAAACAGGCCCCCTCAGTCCAATGCATTCCGACATACATAAGTTGATTGACCTGCAACAGGTTGACTCGCGCATTGCCGCGGTGAAAGCGGAAATCGCGGCGCTTCCCGCGGAGGTGCGGGAAATCGAAGCCAAACTGGCCGTGTCCAAGGCCCGGGTCGATAGCGTGCAGGCCGCGATGAAGGCGGACGAAAACGCACGCCGCAAGTACGAATCTGAGATCCAGGACCAGCAGCAGAAGATCAGCAAGTATCGCGATCAATCGCTTGCCGTTAAGACCAATCAGGAATATAAGGCGCTGCTAAGCGAGATCGAGCAGGCGGAGGCGGAAATCCGCAAACGGGAGGACAAGATCCTTGAGATCATGGTCGCTGCCGACACGCGTAAAGAGGAGCTGAAGCAGGCCGAAGCATCGCTGAAAGCCGACAGCGTTGCCAACGAGAAGGAGAAAGAGCACGCGCGGCAGCAGACCGCCGAAGACGAGAAAGAGCTAACCGGGCTGAACCTGCAGCGCCAGGAGCTGCGCGCCCTGATCGACGAAAACACCCTCCGCCATTACGACCGCGTTTTCAAACTGCGGCACTCGGCTCTGTCTGCGGTGCACGACGACCAGATGTGCTCGGTCTGCCGGGTCATCCTGCGCCCACAGGTCTTTCAGAACGTGATGCGCGGCGAGGAGATGCTCACTTGCGACTCCTGCCAGCGGATCCTCTATTACGTTCCGCCGCCGCCCAAGCCGGAGGAGGCAGCGAAGACCAGCAAAGCCGCAGCTGTTGCCGAATCGCCACCAGCAGAGGCTGAACCGGCAGACGAGGCGGCGGCTCAATAGCCGATGCAGGTCGGAGCTGTCGGTCTTTTTGGAGTCGCTCACCGGAAGGATATCTGCGAAGCACAGACATCATCCTAAGTCGCTGAATTCCCTGGCATTCCGCGCGCATCCGAACTTCTTTTCTGCTATTCCATAAAGCAAGCGTCCCGTTGGATTTTCGTCCGGATAGAACCGTCGAATCGACCACCAATGTTGAGATCTGCCGAAGTCCGGATGGAAATGCGTGGTTTCATCACCGACTTGGGTGATATGCCTCACTTTACCGCGTGGCAGCCCGCACTTATAACGGTTGTAACTCATTAAATAAGAACAACTTAAATTCTGAATAACTGGTTGGCTTCCCACATGCACTATCCCTTGCACGGGGGTAGGAACTACATGGCTGTCAGCCCACTTTCCATACCAAAACGCATTTATAAGACCCTCGCCAACCTGCGAACCGGAATCGTTTTGCTCATTCTCGTCGTCGTCGCTTCGGCGCTGGGTACATTCATTCTGCAGCGGCCCGCCACCGACCCCGATCAGGTGGCCCGGACTTATTCGCCGGCGGCGCTGCTCTGGCTCGATCGTCTCGGCTTGACCGACGTTTTCCATGCGTGGTGGTTCATGACGCTGTTGACGCTGGTCAGCCTCAGTATCGTCTTCGTTTCCCTTGATCGCTTTCCCAACGCCTGGCGCTTCTATGCCCGGCCTTATCGTAAGACGGATTCGCACTTTCGCTCGGCGCTTCCCAATAAGGTGGAGTTGCCGATTCGCGACGCCGAGCAAGGATTAAACGCCGCCGAGCGCGCCCTGAAGAAACTGCGCTGGCCAGTAGAGCGGATTTCCTACAAGACCGAGCCCGCCCTGTATTCCGAGCGCCATCGCTTCTCGGTGATGGCGGTTTACGTCATTCACGCCAGCTTGCTGCTCATCTTCTGCGGCGGCATCATCGATGGCGTCTTCGGGTACAGCGGATTCATGGCGCTGCAGCGTGGCCAGCAGGTCAATCAGATTGAGCTTCGCAACGGCAAGAAGAAGACCATCCCCTTCAGCATCAAGTGCTACGGCGCAGGACAAGAAAATTATGCCGACGGCTCGCCGAAGAAGTGGTGGTCCAAGCTGGCGGTGGTGCAGGACGGCAAGGAAGTTCAGACCAAGGAAATCGTAGTCAACGATCCGCTGGTGCACCAGGGTCTGCGTTTTTACCAGGCGAGCTTCGGCATGACCGGCAACCTCGACGGGGTCAAGCTGCTGGCGACGCCGGAGAACGGGACCGGGCGCGAGATCACGCTGCGCATGAATGAGCCGTTCGAGCTCGACGCGAATACCACGGTCACCCTCGCCGAGTACATTCCAGACTTCTTTATCCGCGATAACCAGGTCTTCAAGCGCTCTGACAACCCCGAGAATCCTGCATTCCGCCTTCAAGTCAAGAACAAGGCCACCGGCGAAGATGCCAAGCAGTGGCTCTTCCCAGCGTACGGCGAAACCGCGCAAGGTCAAAAAACCAACTACAGCTTTTCCTATCGCGACATGCAGATGGGCTACTTCACCGGACTTGAGGTTTCGCACGAGCCCGGTCAGTGGCTGGTGTGGGCCGGATGTCTGCTGATGGGAGCCGGACTTTTCGTGGCCTTCTACATGGTGCACATGCGGCTGTGGATTGTGGCTGTCCCCGACGCCAGAGGCAAGCTGGTGCTGTGGATTGGCGGCCAGGCCAACAAGAACCGCGACCGCTTCGAACAAAAGTTTGGCGAAGTTGTTGACGCAATCCGAACCGAACTGGAAAGCGCTCCCTCCGGAACTGGCCGGGCGCGACACGAAGAACCTGAATTGACGCTGGTTGGCGTTAAGTAAGAAATCGCGACGACGCGACAGAGGAAGGAAGAAAGACGATGGCAACCCGAGCACGAGTAGTACAGATGGAACAACCTGCGGCGACCGGCGGCAACGCTTTGCTGGTCATGGTTGGACTTTCGGTGATGTTTCTGCTGATCGTCGCCTTGCTGGGCGCAGCCAAGGCGGGCGGCAGCCTGTTCAGTGAGAGCAATCTTCTGTATGTTGCGCTGATCTTCTACGCCGGCGCCGGCGCCCTCTACATGGGATTCGGCGTGACCGGGACCGCGCGCTATGTCAAGTTTGCTTCCACCTCGACCGCCATCGGCCTCGCCGCCAACACCCTGGCCGTGGCCCATCGCTGGTATCTGTCCGGACGCCCCCCGTTCGCCAGCATCTACGAGATGCTGCTCAGCTTCGTCTGGGCCGTGGCGGCACTTACCCTGGTCGCGGAGAAGAAGTTCGGGGTCAAGATCATCGGCAGCATCACCATGCCGCTGGCCGTGGTTTGCGTCATCCTGATGCAACTGCTGCCCTCGGAAGTCCGTCCGCTGGTGCCGGCGCTGCAATCCACCTGGCTGCACGTTCATGTGACGCTGGCGATGTTGAGCTACGCCGCCTGCGCCCTGAGCTGCGCGCTGGCCATGATGTTCCTCATCCAGGACGACTTGAAGACGGAGACTTTTCTGGCCTGGACAACCGCGATGGTCAGTGGGATCTACATTGCCATCGTCGCCACCCGCTTCGAGAAGTGGGGCGGATTATCGGTCACCGGATGGGACGCAAAAAACAAAGCTGACATTTTCCTTGGCCGCGGTATGCGGCTGTTTGTGACTGTGCCCGACCTGGGATGGTTGTTCGTCATCGCCGCCGTCGGCGCAGTTGCTCCCCT
The DNA here is from genome assembly GCA_963735855.1 of uncultured Acidobacteriaceae bacterium. Taxonomy (GTDB): domain Bacteria; phylum Acidobacteriota; class Terriglobia; order Terriglobales; family Acidobacteriaceae; genus Bog-257. The sequence continues at coordinate 149,568 of CAVTMW010000008.1, read as the reverse complement.
GGCGCTCTACTTCATCGGCCGCGCCCGGAAACAAGAATCCTACTTCGCCATCGCCAACAAAGCGGTGTTCATCAGCATTCTGTTGCAAATCGTCGTCGTGGCCGCTTTCGTTCTCCGGGTCCGCGATGCCAGTTATCCATCGCTCGATCAGGAAGGCCTCTACCCCACCGCCCTGGCTGCCAGTCCCTTCTTACTCGGTGGCATGGTGTCGGGCATTTTCGCTTCCCTGCTCTACCTGATGTTGCTGTGGCGGCGCACTGACCTGCAGGGACTGCTTCCCTCGGCCGACACGCTGGATCGCGTTACCTATAAGACCATCTGCATCGCCTTTCCGCTGCTGACCGGCATGATCGCCGCCGGCGCCTACTGGGCGAACCGCACCTGGGGCTCGTACTGGAGTTGGGACCCGAAAGAAACCTGGGCCGCCATTACCTGGCTGGTCTATGCGGGTTATCTGCATATGCGCATCACCCGCGGATGGCGCGGACGCCGGGCCGCTTACTTCGCCATTCTGGGTTTCGGGGTTGTGATCTTCACTTTCCTTGGCGTCACGTATTTGCTTCCCGGCTTACACGCGTACGCATGAGGAACAGGGCTGGGCGACCCGGTTCTGAGGATGGAATAGGCCCCAAAATTCAGCACCGATTCACCAGCCCTGATTGAAAAGTTCGACCAGTGAAACAGGAACCTCCGATGTCCGTATCGACGCCAATTCAAATCTCCGAAAGCGCCCTCTTCGACAGGGAGACTGACTTGCTGCCCGAACAGACTCCTGCTCGCAAGCGCCACATCAACTGGATGCTGAAGGCAATCCTGCCTATCGCAGCCGTGCTGCTGAACGGGCTGCTTTTGTTTGTCCTGGTCTCCCTGTCGCTGGCGGAAGGCCAGCGGCACATTGTCATTACCATCGCGGCCGCGGGAGCATTTCTCATCTGCGTTGCCGTGATCATGGTTCTGGCGGTTGCGGTGCGGCGCCCCATGCTCGAATTGCAGGACAAGATTGCGCGTGTGCGTCTCGGAGACATGGACGCCTCCGTCAGCTTCGCCAGTCGCAACGACGAAGTTGGCGATCTCGGCCGCGACTTCAATGACATGGTGGCGCAACTCAAGTCCAGCCGCGAAGAGATCCAGCGCCTGCATCAGACCCAGATGTCGCGCGCCGAGCACTTCGCAACTCTGGGCGAGTTGGCAACCGGACTGGCACACGAAATCCGCAATCCCCTGGCCGGCATAGCCGGAGTCATCGAGATCGTTGCCCGCGACCTGCCGCCCAACAGCCCGGCACGCTCCGTCATCAAAGACGCCAAGGAAGAAGCGCTACAGATCAACCGCATCCTCACCGAGCTGCTGGAAACCGCGCGTCCCAAGCCACCGCAATTCCGGGTGAGCGACGTATGCGCGACCGCCGAACACGCGGTCATGTTCGCCCGCCAGCAGGCCATCACCAAGCGCATCATGATCGAGATGGACGTGACCGGCGCAATCCCGCCCGTGGACCACGATCCCAACCAGATCAACCAGGTGCTGCTCAACCTGCTGCTCAACGCAATTCAGTCCATGGACAAACCCGGGACCATCCGCGTCTCGCTCGAAACCGACGAGGATGACGTGCTGATCACCGTCGCCGACGAAGGCAAGGGCATTCCGGCGGAAAATCTCACCAACATCTTCCGCCCCTTCTTCACCACCAAGGGACACGGCACCGGGCTGGGGTTGTCGCTGGCGCGCCGCACCGTGGAATCGCACGGCGGGAGCATCGACGTCACCAGCGAAGTCGGCAAAGGCTCGCGGTTTGCAATCCGGCTGCCGATTGCGAGGAGAAGCAGACAGCGGTTAGCAGTTAGCAGTAGCACTTAGCGTCCGTGCTACTTCGTACCATGCTCTCTAGCTTGTCCCTTTGTTTCACAATTGGACGCACAATCGTCACAGTTCAACTGATGATTGGTATCCGTTTGCGCTTTCGCCATCGCCCCCCAGCAGATCGACCTTATTTGCCGCACCGGTGCGAGAACTCCAGTCGCGCTCTGCGCGACGCAAGGTGATAGCCCCGCCCTTCAGGGCGGGGGAAAGGCGCCCAAGAAATCCGGAGTGCCCCGGGCACGGCACAAACACGTGTGCGCGCCATCACCGCCGGTGATCATGCAATAAAGGTAGCGTGAGGACATGGCGCACACCCTCGCCTGCAACCTCGTGCATTGTGTGTTCAGCACGAAAGATCGCGCCGACCTCATTCCCGAGCCGGAGCGATTACGTCAATACCTGACGGGCATCGCTCGTGGCAAGAACATTCCCTTGTTGGCCACCGGAGGCACACGAAACCATGTTCATGTGCTGCTTGCCCTCCCTCCAGCCGTGCCCCTGGCCAAGGCGGTTCAGGACCTCAAAGGGAATTCGTCGCGCTGGTTGAACGAAAACTCGAACGGGTTTGCCTGGCAGCGTGGCTATGGAGCGTTTAGCGTCAGCGAGTCGCGAAGACAGGCGGTCATCACGTACATTACCGGCCAGGAAGAGCACCATCGCAGGTGGACGTTCGAACAGGAGTTCCTTACGCTATTGCGCAAGTCCAAGATTGAATTCGATCCCCGAGTCATCTTCCGATGAAAAGCCTGCCGTGCCCGGGGCACTCTGGTTTGATAACTCGCCTACCCCGCCCTGAAGGGGCGGGGCTTTCACCTTGCGTCGCGCAAGCGCGACTGCGGCTTTACCAAATTATCCGTTCTCTACTTACTCTACCGGCATGAGTGAGAGCCGGGCATGCCTGCCATCCTTGGCTTGCCGGAAATAGAAGCCAAGAGCGCAGTAGCTGGAATCCTGCCTAGAATGATGGACGGCATGCGGAGCATTCCCTATATTGCCGTACTGGTTCAAGAGTTTGATTCGCCCATAACATGCTTTGCAACGCACGTCATCTCCGCGGAGATTCTTTTCAAGGGCCTTCCGCACTGGCTCGACTTTCCACCCGTAGTATTTCTCGCCCGTAGACTGGTTCTTCATAAGGACACGGATTGCACATTCGTAAATCTTCTCCTCGTTCATCGTCAAACCCGTTCCTCGATCCTCGTTGATGGTCTACAGCTTGCTCAAAGTTCCAATCTAAAGCAGGTTAGATTCGTGTTAACTTGCCGGATGCCCATCCCAGCCCTTCTCGCTTGAAGAGTACGGGGCAAACAACGTCGTTTGCAAGATTGGAGTCGCGCTTGGCGCGACGCAAGGTGACAGCCCCGCCCTTTCAGGGCGGGGTAAACGGTGAAAGAAAGTCCGAGTGCCCCGGGCACGACAGAGCGATGGCCAGAAATCTTCTGACTAGAGCACCAGCCCTTGACTCCCAATTTGGGAAGAACTGGTTACCTTCGTAAGTTGACCATCCCGAATTTTGTTGCACCCCCACACGTCCCGCCCTAGGCTGAAGCTTGGGTATGAGGCCCAAGCCGTCGTGTGTTCGGCGGATGTGTTCTTTGAAAAACAGTTGCCAGTAGCCAGAAGTCCAGTTGTCAGTACCGCGAAACGCCTGACAGTACTGGTTGATAAACATGGCCTTCTCTGTCGCCGAGGCGAATTCTGAAAATGACGATAAACAGCCGACATAAATCCTTACGGCTCAAACAATTACGTATAAAGCCTTGGGAATCTATTATTTGACGGGAAAAAGTTGGTAATCGCATGATTCTAAACAAGGTGAGGGGGAGGGGGGCGGTTATCAGTTAGATAATATGTAGTTCCGAAGTGGGAAGAGAGGGATTTAGCGGCAAGGTTAGGGGATAGTCAACACCGCAGCCGATTCCCCCGTCAGGACACGTCTAGGTGTCTCTCTCCTTGTCGAGCGAGTCGGGATCCCGGAACAAGTCGGCCCACGAATCGTCGAGCGTGTTCCAGCGGTCGCGCTCCAGCCAGTCGGCGTGCGAGTCGGGAAGGTAAAGGATGCCGTGTCCTTCGCTGCAAACCATCTCCGTTCCCGACCAGTTCAACAGGACGTGGCCGGGCGCTCCGATGCGGATGGGACTTCCCAGCAGGCGCAAGCAAGTGCGGCAGCGCTTTTGCTGGTCGAGGATGGACCAGGACAGCGGAGCGATCGCCAGCACCAGGAAGAACCACAGGGCGACGCCGTTCACCATGGGATAGATCGAGCCCACCAGATGCACGCAGACCCAGCGCACGCTGGCCGAGGCCAGCAGGCACGTTGCCAGCAGCAACAGAGTGGACTTGGCCACGAAGAAGAGCCACCAGCGGCACCGGTCAGCCAAAGTCGTAGGAGCTCGGCCCAGGCCGCGGTCGGAGTGACGCGCATACACGATCCACACCGCGCAGGTCACGGCGAGCAGCAGGAACAGCAGGTAGGTTTCGATCGAGCGGCGCGCATCTTCCTGCGCCGAGATGACCGAGATCAGCGACGCCGGGAAAACGTAGCCTGCATTTTCGCTGAGGTCGATGAGGTCGGCTTCGATCTGCGCGCCGGTGGCATCGCTTTTCATTCGGCCGACCGCGCCAATCCGCTCCACGAAGTTGCTGAAAGGCGGCGCGGACGGATCGAGCAGGGTCCAAGCGGCCACGTCCGAGGAGACGAGATGGAAATTGCGTGGCAAAACTCCGATGACGGTCTTCTCGCTGCCGTCCAGCATGATCTGCCGGCCAATCACGCCGCGAGCGCTGTTGAACTGGAGCTTCCAGATGTCATGGCTCAACACCACGCAATTTCGGCAGGCCTGTTCGTCTGCGCGGCGGAACGTCCGTCCCACGGCCGCATTGACGCCCAGCAGTTCGAAAAAGTCTGGCGCCACCCGCGCGGTCAGGATGGGAACGGTTCGATGTTCGCCCGTCAGTCTTGCCGGCCCCCACGAGTACGGCGCGACCGAATCGAGCAGCTTGCTGCCCTTCCAGGCCGAGGCCAGATCGAGCAGGGTCTCCGAGCGAAAACGCCGGAACTTGCCGTTCAGGCTGATGACGCTGACTCGGTCGGGATGCGAGATTGCGGACGAGAGGCGCGAACGCGCGGCAGGAATGAAGCCACCTGCCAGCACGACAACGAGCACGAGCAGAGTAGCCAAACCGAGGCAGGTTCCGGGCGCGCGGCGCAGGCGCTCCAGGCGATGCAAGAATTTTTCCCGGTCATAGCGGACCCAGAAGGCATCGGCGAACGCGCCCCAGCAGTGCCGCGCAAGTTCAAGCCGGTTTTCGCGAGTAAGCTGGCCGTTCTCGGCGAGGAAATTGACCCAATGCCAAACCTGGCGAAAGCGCCGCTCCCGCCACTCCGCGCGAAATCCGCGCGGCACCGGCCAACTGGCGAGCCACAGGATCGCGCGGCAGGCCCACAACGTGCGCCGCAAAGCATCAGGAAACTGCATGGTTCCTCACCCGCTTCGATGTTGCCAGGAGAGCTGGCTCGGCGACCAGCCCCAGACACGCTACCGGATTGGACGCTTCTACGGCCTGCCGGGTTCCTATTAGGTATGAACAATTATCTGTGCAGTAGCTCACAGTCAGCCGTCAGGGAAAGCAGGTAACATGACGTCAGAGGTTTAATGATCGCGAGAGGTGACAGCAAGATGGCCGAACCGACTTATGAAGAACTGAAAGCCAAATTGGCAGAGATGGAAAAACAGGTCCAGCGAAAGCGCGGCGCCCTGGAATTTAGAGTCAGCGAAAAAGGCGGTGTCAGCGTCTATGGGCTGGGACGCTTTCCCGTGACGCTTTATTACGAACAATGGATCCGGCTGCTCGATCAGGTTGACCAGTTACGCGAGTTCCTCGAAGCCAACAAGGGCGCGATGAAACTCAAGAACCCCGAGGCATAAAGGGTGGAGACAGCCGAAGCCGAAGCGCTTCCGGTGACGTCGTACCCGGTCGGATCGGGACGCTATTGTGCCGAGCTCTGCATCTTTGCGATGTCGCTGCGAACGTGCTCGGCGCGGGGCCCGGCGGGTTCTTCCTTCAGAAAGATCTGAAATTCGGCCAGCGCCTGCTGCTTCTGGTTCTCCTGTTCGTAGGCCTTCCCCGCAATGTAGTGCACGACCGGAGAATGTTCACTGGTCAGTGAGTGGGCCCTTTGAGCAGTCGCAATTGCGGCGTCATAACGGCGCTCCATGTACTGTGTGTCAGCCAGGAGCGTGAGATCCTGGCCATTGTTGGGGTCGACGCTGAGGGCCTTCCCTAGTAAAGCTTCCGCGTCAGAAAACTTTTTCTGCTGCAGATACAGCTTGGCAAGATTCTCGCACGCCGGAACAAAGTGCTCGTCCAGGCTGATTGCCTTTTGCAGAGCTTCCTGCTCACGCGCAGTGTCGTTCATCCGGCCGTAAACCACGCCAAGATTGTTATATGCGCCCACATATTGCGGATAGATAGCGATTGCCTTGTTGAGCAGTTCCGCGGCCTTACTCCAGTCTTGTCGCGCCATCGCCTCATTGGCTTTGTCCAATTCCTTGCGCGCCTTGCTGGGAACGTTCAGGTCGGCGGCTGACACGGTTCCAGATTTCGGACCGGCCGCTTTGGGACCGCTGGCATCGATTTGGCGCACGGTGACATACTGCGACTGGCTGACCTGGCGAGCATCCACCTCAAACATCGCACTGTCGGTGGTTTGAATGCCTTCTCCACTTACCACGACGTGATAGTCGCCGACTGGAACGCTCCAGAAGTCCGCTTTGCCGGCATCATTGGTGTAGGTCGTCTGCACCGGCGTGCTGCTGGGCCCTTGCATCAGACGCACCAGCAAATTGCTTGCTGCCCTTCGGTCATCGGTGTAAACCACGTGCACATGCAGATTGCCAGTGCTCATAGTCGTGCTTCCAGTTCGAGATCGCGTCTGAGCCTGGGCGTGCGGAATCAGGAGGCAACAGAGAAAAGGGACGAGCCAACGTTGATACTGCATAGTTGCCTCCCTGAGAGGTCCCGAAGACTGGTACGTCTCACGAGCGTCGGGTCTAGCTTGGCGTGCGCGCCACGTCCCGGCTGAAGTCGGCGGACCGCACACTGAAGGTTGGCAAAGTGGTCGTCGCCCTCACAATCCGCCCGGTTGTTGGAGATTCTACACCTTGTAGACTTGCTGACGGCGGAGACTTTGTGAACATTCACCCCTCTGCTTCGGTGTAACTTCCTCTCGATTCCCGTCGAGGTAAGAAGCACGAGACAGGCCAGTCACAGCGGGCCAACAACGAGGTTGAACTGTCCGGCTGAATGCGTAATCATCTCACCTGGCATCGAAGTTGGTTAGGAGGTAAAGCATGAGTCATACCACAGCTATCCCAACCCGCAGCCTCGGGTTCTTCCTCAACGGCAACTGGATGACGCATGGCCGCGACGTGGTGGTGACTTCGCCGTACGACCGCAGCGTGGTCGCCGTCGTGTACGAGGCGACCCGCTGACGACGTCGAAGTCGCAATCGACTCGGCGGTACACGCTTTCACCATTACTCGCAAGATGCCCTCGTACCAGCGCGCTGCCATTCTGCGCAAGATCACCGACGGAATCACCGCGCGGCGCGAGGAATTCGCGCGCACCATCTGTCAGGAAGCGGGCAAGCCCATTCGGACAGCGCGCATCGAAGTGGACCGCGCCATCAACACCTTCCAGATCGCCGCCGAGGAGAGCACGCGGATTTACGGCGAATACCTCCCGCTCGACACCCTGGAGTCCACCGCCGGACGTTGGGGCCTGGTGCGGCGCTTCCCGCTCGGTCCCGTGTTCGCTATCACGCCGTTCAACTTCCCGCTGAACCTGGTGGCCCACAAGGTTGCGCCCGCGATTGCCGCTGGTTGCCCTCTGATCCTGAAGCCCGCGCCGCAGACCCCGGTTTCGTCGCTGCTGCTGGCGGAGATTGTGGCCGAATCGGGATGGCCTCAAGGCGCCTTTGCGGTGATGCCGCTGTCCAACGAAAACGCCTCCCTGCTGGTCAGCGATGACCGCATCAAGCTGCTGACCTTCACCGGCAGCGCGGCCGTGGGTTGGCAACTGAAGTCTCGTGCCGGCAAGAAACGTGTCACGCTGGAGTTGGGCGGCAATGCAGCAGTCATCGTGCACAGCGACGCCGACCTGCCCTATGCAGCGCACCGCTGCGTGGCGGGCGGGTTCTCCTACGCGGGCCAGACCTGCATTTCGGTGCAGCGCATCCTGGTGCACCGTCCGGTGTTCGACGCGTTCACCGACCTCCTGCTGCAGGGCGTTCGCAAGCTCAAGATCGGCGATCCCATGCAGGAGACCACAGACGTTCCGCCACTCATCCGTGAGCAGGATGCCGTCCGCGTCAGTGAGTGGATCGCAGAAGCGGTCAAAGGCGGGGCGAAGCTCCTGTGCGGAGGCGGGCACAAAGGCTCGGTGGTCGAACCCACCGTGCTGACTGATACCTCGCCTGACATGCGGGTGAATTGCGCCGAGATTTTCGCGCCCGTGGTGACGGTGGAACCGTATGAGGAGTTTCGCGACGCGGTACACCAGACCAACGACTCGCCTTACGGGTTACAGGCTGGCGTGCTCACCCGCGACGCGGGCCTCATTCAGATGGCATTCGACGAGCTCGATGTCGGCGGTGTCATTGTGGGCGACGTGCCCAGTTTTCGTGTGGATCAGATGCCCTATGGAGGCATCAAGGATTCGGGCCTCGGCCGCGAAGGACTGCGCTACTCGATTGAAGACATGACCGAGCGGAAGTTGCTGGTCATGGCGCTGAAGTGAGGGAGCCGGAAAAGACTTGCCGTGTACAACGAGGAAGTCGAATCAGGTCAGGGTTGACTGCCGCCAGCGCTGTCCAGAGTGGACATCTCGGTCGGCTCATTGGCTTCCGACCAGCTCGACGCTCCGCCCGACCGGTCGCCATACTTATCGAAAACCACAACATGTAAAACCGGTTGCCGCTCTTCGATGGGATCCACCATGCCCGCTTCCTTCAACGGAAGCAGATAACTGGTGATCCAAGCGTACTGCGCAGGAGTCAGCCCGCGCCGCGACAAGTCGAAGCTGACGCCCGCCAGATGGGTCGAGGCTGTGTCGCCCCATTCCGGAGCTGCAAAGCGGTTATAGCGGCGCAGCCGGTGCTGTTGCTCCATCGTTCGCACCAGAGAGTTGACCTGCAGCGGTGCGTGGAACTGCTCATAAAATGCCTGGCTGAAATCCTGCAGAAAATCGCGGGTCCAGGGACGGCAGTATCGCCGGTTGTCGGATCAGCTCGGCGGACAGCTTCAGCGCTTCGGTCTCATTGACAGGAACCAGTTCCTGCGAAACCTCGTGCTGGATCAGGTCAATATCGTTGGTCACCCGGAACATCTGCGAACGGTCCAGCTCCTGGTTCTGCTGCACCAAAAGCTCATGCGAACCCGGAAATACCATGGTCGATCTGCTGATACGCCAACGGAAACCAGGAGGAAGAACCAGGGAACGATGAGCCAACGTCATCCGGTGCATCGCCTTGTGACTGTTGCCTGTCGTGGTCTTTTTAGCGGCGGGATGAGTGACCGCGCTGGCTGCGATGCCGGTCATCATCAAGACCCCGCACAGCAGCAATACACCGCGCAGCCTGCTATACCAGGCGCGTGGCGTAAATCCTACCGTCCTCCGGCCAGCGGACCGGAAAGTTAGGGGCGACGAAATTGAGATGACCATCGTTAGTGAAATGGCGACAAGCTTCTTTATTACATCACAGAAGCCGCCGAGCACAAAGGCCTTTTACTTCGAGCGTAGCTGGCCTAAAAGTGGAGCGTAGGGCACTAAAGGGCGCCTGAAGCTCGGCACAACACTATGAAGCAACGCTTTCCGATGGACCACGATAGATCATCTCAGTGATCGTGCAATCGTCGGTCAATGGGGTCTTACCGCGAAAATCGGTGACCGCCCGCTCGATGGCATCAAAACCGAGGCGGCCGCAATCTTCCAGACGCTCGTTCCCGAAAAATTCGCCATTGTCATCCTCGGCTTCAGTCACACCGTCAGTCACCAGCAGAAGCCGGTCCCCTGGCTTCAACTGGATGCGGGCAGCCTGAAAATCGGCGCCTGGCACCAAACCCACGGGCAGGTTGCCCTCCTCAAGTTTGGTAATGGAGTCGCCCGAAACCAACAGCGGAGGCACGTGCCCGCAGTTGATCAACTCCAACTCACCACTCTCCAGCAGCCGGGCAATCACCAGCGTGGCGTACTTTTGCCCCCCCACTTTTTCGCAGAGAAAACGATTCACGGCCGCGATCATCTCGGGCAAAGGCGAATCGCGGGCCAACTGCGAATAAAGCATTCCCTGCAGGATGGAGGCCACCACCGCCGCCGAAACCCCTTTGCCGGACACATCAGCCACGATCAACGAAAGGCCGCCCGGCGTATACACCAAGTCGAAGAAATCTCCCCCAATGTCCTTGCAAGGGTAACTGACAGCATTCACTTTCGCGTAAGGCACATCGGGCACGGTCACCGTCATCAGCCGCTGCTGGATCTGGGCCGCAATCTCCAACTCCTGACGATACCGTTTGGCAGCGTCCTCGGCCTGCACCAAAGCGGCGTTCTCGACCAGCGCGGCCGCGCCGTTGGCGACGGTGCGCAGAATATCGTGGCTGACCGACGAGAGCTTGCCCGACAGAAAGTGGGCGTCGAGATACAGGACTCCCTGCACATTCGATTCGCCCGGCTTGGCATCGTCTTTTACTTTGTCCTGAATGTTGGTCTTGCGCAGCGGAATACAGATCACGCTGTGCAGGTTATGCGCCACGACGCTCTGGCGGCCGTCGAGCTTGCCGGTATCGTCGGTGTCGGTGACCAGAAATTCGGATGCGCTCCGGGCGGCATCGCGCAGCACTGAGCGCGAGATGGTGCTGTCATCGTCAATCCGCTCGCCCTTCTTGTCGCGACCTGCCGCCAGGCGCAACTCGCCGTCCTCCTGGCGCAGGAAAACGAATCCCCGCTCGGCATGGGTTAGGCGCAGCGCCGCCTCCAGCAAAGTATGCAAAACGTCATCCAGCACGCCGACGGTATTCAGCTTGCGCGCCGCCTCCAGAAAGACGTTCAGCATTTCCAGATCGGAGCCCGCTCCACTGGCTGGCTTCCACGTGGAGAACTGGCTCAGAAACTGCTGCGCCGCGCTGGAGGGAGAGCGATCCGGGCTGAACAGCACATAGGCTTGGCCTTGCGAACCGAATTCGACGCGGTCATTGCGCGTCAGCTTGCGCCGGTTAACGCGTTCTCCGTTCACAAACGTGCCGTGACGGCTGCCCTGATCCACTACATAGATACCGTCTGTCTCCCGCGTGAACTGGGCATGCTCGCGCGAGACCCGAGGATCAGCCATGACCAGGTCGCGGTCGGTCCTGCGGCCGATGGTGTACGGATAATGTTCAAGCACCAGGGTACGACGGTCGGCCCCTTCCACCACGACCAGCACCAAAGGATCACTGGTGGACGAAGGCTCGACTTTGCGTACCCACATGCCGGTGGTGCCCATCAGGCCAGTCTCCTTCCGAAAATTAACCCCGTCGTCGCCGCAATGAGTTTAGTCCATCGCCCATGCGGTATCCACTGTTGTTCGCCTTGAAATCCTGAAAAAGATATAGCGGGGCGGGTTGGGCGTACCAGGCGGTATCCCTTTTTCTGGAGGACAAGGGTGTTTCTCGTCGTACACTGGTTGTCCGCCGTAGCAATCTGTCCGGATTCCAATAACTCACCAACCAAGGAGAATCCTGTTGAAATCGAGAATCCAAATTTTCGTCATGGCGACCGCCGCTATCCTGGTCCTGATACAAGTGGCAGCCGCCCAAATGGCGGTTCACCCCCAGCCCTTCTCGGCTGACATGCAATTCAGCTCCACCCGTGGAGGCGGCATGGGCCACGACATGAACGGCAAGATGTACTTCGGCTCCGGTCACATGCGCATGGACATGGAGGGCGGGCGGAGCGTTATCATCACCGATTTCAAGACCCAGGTCACCGACATCCTGATGCCGGAACAGAAAATGTACATGGAGCACAAGGCGGGCGAGATGGGAGGTCATCGGCCCGGCATGATGCCCAGCATCAAACCTTTCGAGGACCCTGATAATCCCTGCGCCGGGGAGAACGGGATGACCTGCAAGAAGGTCGGCGTCGAAACCGTTAACGGCCGCGCTTGCGACCACTGGCAGATCACGGACAAGAACGGAAAAGTGTCCAACGTCTGGATCGACCAGAAACTGCACTTCCCTATCAAGACCGTGGACGAGGATTCGACCTGGGAGTTAAGCAACATCCAGGAAGGGGAGCCGAGTGCCAGCCTGTTCCAGATTCCTTCCGGCTATACCAAGATGGACATGGGCAGCATGATGCAGATGGGACGCCCGCCGGAACAATAGTTGGGGCGCTTCCTCCGCGTGTGCCGGGGATTGGTGGCCACAGACAAGCCAGATCGGGATTCCAAGCAGAGTCTCACTTACATTTGGTCCGATGTGTGTTATCTTCGGCTCACAAGTGCAACGCGATAACGTGAATCGTCCAAAGTTTATCGATTTGTTCTGCGGAATCGGCGGGATGCGGTTGGCCTTCGAGTCCGCTGGCGCCGAATGCGTTTTTTCCTCCGATTGGGATAAGTACGCCCAGCAGACATACGCAGCCAACTTCGGCCACAGTCCGGCTGGGAACATCCGAGATATCCAGGCTTGTGATATCCCTGACCATGACATTCTGGTCGGTGGCTTCCCCTGCCAGCCATTCTCGATCTCCGGCGTATCCAAGAAGAAGAGCCTAGGCCGCGAGCACGGATTTAAGGACAAGACTCAAGGTACGCTTTTCTTCGAGGTGGCTAGGATCCTGGAAGCAAAACGGCCTGCCGCCTTCCTGTTGGAAAATGTAAAACATCTCACCCGGCATGACGTGGGAAGGACGATTCAGACCATTCTCTCTGTTCTGGTGGAGGATCTTGGCTACTTTGTGTACGAGCCCCGAGTCCTCGATGCTAAGTTATTGGTTCCTCAGCATCGTGAGAGGGTCTTCATTGTCGGCTTTCGCGAACGTCGTCGCTTCAAGTGGCCACATATCGAAGACCGCAAGCCCGCTATGGGCAAGATCCTTGAAAAGGAAGTTCCCGAGAAATACACCCTAACTGACCACCTGTGGAGTTACCTGCAGAAATATGCCGAAAAGCACAAGGCTGCGGGTAATGGGTTTGGGTTCGGTCTCACGCAGCGAGATGGTGTAGCCAGAACCTTGAGCGCGCGTTATTACAAGGACGGTTCGGAAATCCTTATTGAGCAAAGAGGACGCAATCCGAGGCGGCTAACCCCGCGTGAGTGCGCCCGGTTAATGGGATTCCCAGACAACTTCAAGATTCCGGTATCCGACACCCAAGCCTATCGGCAGTTTGGAAACTCTGTTGTAGTTCCGGTCGTGGCGAAGATAGCACCGCGCATTCTCGAAGCTTTGCAAGAGTCCGCCATGGACGACGAAGAGTCAACACTTTTGCCGGGAGTGGTTCGTCGACAATACGAACTTGCAATTACCTGAGCCTGCTAATGCCAGACGTCTTCACTCCTGAAAAGCGTTCTCAGGTTATGTCCCGTATTCGCGGGAAAGGCAATCGCGACACGGAGCTGGTGTTTCGCGCCATACTACGCGACAACAAACTCACCGGATGGCGGCGGCATCTTCCATTATTTGGGCGGCCCGACTTTACCTTCACAAGGCACCGACTTGTTATCTTTGTTGATGGTTGCTTTTGGCACTGCTGCCCGAAGTGTGCGAATGTCCCCCAAAACAATCGAAAATTCTGGCTGAAGAAATTGGCCCAAAATCGAGCACGCGATCGTGCAGTAAATCGAAAATTGCGGTCGAACGGTTGGACGGTCATTCGGTTTTGGGAACATGAACTTACAAAACCAACAGCTGTCGTTCGACGCTTGCTGCGTTCAATGCCTGGGTTGAAAGGCACCATAGATGCCTAGTTTATCGGCAACCGCCATGCAGAACTACTTGGGGCGAAGCATTGCCAGTTTTAACCAGAACAAATTGAATGGGCTCCTTGCCGAGATATCGCTGCGTGACCACCTTGGAACACTCGGATTCCAAGATCGTGTTTCCCCAGGCGGTTGGATTGCTCGGCGGGAAGGTGCCGGCGTGTTCGGTCACAGCACCGCGGTATTCTTTCCGGAAGTTATTCACACGGATTTCCAGTATCCGGCCGGCAGGGAGCTTCCGCACCCAACGACCGGCCTCCACACCATTTGCGCCACCTTTCACCAAAGCGGGATCGCAAGCTTCTTCTGTGCTCCCACTATTGGGATCGATGAAGACTCCGATAGTGTTCAGTGGCATGCCATCCAGCTTGGCCTTCCGGTTGAGCAGCCGTATGTGCCGTTGACTGAGGCCGTTCGTGCGCTCAACTTTCGGGGAAGGGAAAGGCCGTGGAGTTTCCTGCGTCACCACACGGACACATCCACAATACCGCTTTCAGCGATTCCTGAAGAGTTTTCGAAAGAACATCTGCGTGTCTCTTTCCAGAAGAACTTCTTCTCAGAGCTATCCGACATAGATGGGATCTTCTGGGGACAGTATCACACGTACCCCCTAGAGATTAAGGAGAAGACAGCCGCCGTCGATAGTGGACTGGGAGCTTATTTTGGGTTGGATATTGGCCCCTTCGTGAAGCTCGCGTTTTATGCCGCAAAACGAGGGAACCTCCATTCGATTTTCATGGTTCGCGAGATCGACTCACCCCAAAGTCGCGACTTGGTGGGCTGGTGGATGATAACGTTCGATCAGTTGGCTCAGTATGCCTCTTGGGTTATGCGGTCCGGAGGGACGAATATGTCGGGTGGGCGCAGCGCTGTGGTACGGGTGCCTCGCGCAGAATTTCAAGCTCTGAATGCTGAAACCCTGAGCCTACTTTAGACCGGCTTCGCGCACAGTCCCGGAAGATTCACATGTGACTAGGACTTGCGTACCGCGTCATGCACGAGAGCTTCGCCATCCCAAGCCCTGCCGTTGTAAGAGATGCGGGCAACCAGGTTGCCTGTGGCATCGCGCACGTCTCCACAGCCCTTTCGCATCTCAGACGCTCCGAACCCATAGGTGTCGCGGTATCGCTGGAAGGCCGCCGATGCCATTTCCGAGTTAGTGACAGGAAGAACTACCGTCGGGCATCCTCGGGCTGCAAGTCTCAGGGTGTAGCGTGGTGTCAAGGCGATTTCCGTCATAATTCCTCCCGTTTCAATCGTTCGATCAGGCGCGGTTCGCCACCTTCCGCTTGCGGCCGCTTTGTTTTTGCGGTTCGGAGGATCAAGGGAATTAAGTACGAATTCTTCCTCCGCAAAATTATTTAGAGCGGATCACACTCGCCTTGGTGATCGCTAGGCAGCCAACAATTCGGAGTACGGCAACAGTCTTGGTTTATCCTCCTGTTCTGTTGCAGCCACCAAAACCGGTTTGCTCTTGAAGCCGCGTCATCCGGAGATGACCCCGCTGCAAACTCCCGCTTGAAGTCAAATGCCGATACTGCCTGCCAATCCTCCATCGGCATGTTGATGGAATCGAGAGCCTCGCTCACTCTTGCGAGCCAAGCATCGTAGGAACTTGCATCGACGGGCATGTCACGATTCTAATCGACGTTCCATCGAACCGAGTTTAAGAATCGTCCTTTTCACAGTGAACGAATCCCGCTTTGGATGCGCTCACGGATAAGGCCGTTTTGGCACACGGGTGTGCGCCGGGGGTACCATCCATCGACTCCGCTCGGGGTGGGCGAGGGGCCTGCATCAGCCTCTTTTTGGGGGTGGCACAACCGATCTGGAGGTGCAAGACTCGGCTTGGTTACCTTCCGCCAAAAGTTACGAAAGTACAGTTACCCTACCTGTACCTTCGTAACTTGACCATGGCCAGCCAAGCGCTACACTGGCGAGGTGAGGCTTTGTGTCTCTACTGCCCTTGAGGGGCGGGAACGGTCCTCGGGGCCGGTGATCTTTGAAAATCCAGTTGCCAGTCGTCAGTTCTCAGTTGTCGGACTGAAGCGTTGGACTTTATCAATTGGTTAACACGAGCCTGGCGGTGCCAAAGAGGGACAAAATTTGCGACGCGTAAGTCCTTTGAATGGAATACTTTAACCTCTAACTCCTTTCGATGGAATATTTTGCGAGCATTTTTCGCCTAAATCATTGATTCCACATAGTACGGGGGGGAGGGGGGAGGGGGTATTGACGAAGTAGTCATATCGTCCCAATTTGGGAAACTCGCCGATACTTGCTTAGGTTTGCCGAACCGTTAACCGCGACCACTCGTCCATCGGCGCGACCGCAACAACTCGCGGAACTTCCGCCGCATCGTTCCCGTACCTCGGAGTGACGGCAGTTTCAGTCCGCCACCAAGCGAGGCGGCGCGATCAGAGAAGGAGCAAGTCATGGACGGAAACATTGTTGGTCTGGCGGCGGTAATCATGATATTCGGCATCCCAATGGCCGCGCTGTACACCTATTACCGGGTGCGCAAGCTGCGCACCGAGGAGCGTCTGGCGGCCATTGCGCGGGGCGTGAGCGTTCCCATGGAGCCGGAACTTTCCCAGGCGGCGCGCACGCGCCGGTCGGGCATATTGCTGGTGAGCGGCGCGATCGGTTACACGGTGGCGTTTGCGCTTATCGCTCGGGCCGAGCCTGATGCCTGGATGGCGGCGGCGTTCGGCGTTATTCCG
The DNA here is from genome assembly GCA_963735855.1 of uncultured Acidobacteriaceae bacterium. GTDB lineage: Bacteria > Acidobacteriota > Terriglobia > Terriglobales > Acidobacteriaceae > Bog-257. The sequence goes on along the minus strand of CAVTMW010000008.1, from coordinate 132,962 downwards.
TTCGCCATCGGAGTTGGTTGCTTCCTGGATTCAGCCCTGGTGCGCCGCGATCTGCGCACTTCTTGAGTGAAGGGCTATGCTGGGCTGCGGGCAGGCTCGGTTTGCAACATTGGCAGCCGAGCCGCACCGTAAAGACCAGCATCGCTGCCCAGCAGTGCGATCGTCACGACCGTATGTTTGTGGCCGGGCTCGACATGGTCGGGAGCGGTGAGGGAATAAATGGACGAGCGGACTTTCAACTCCTCAAACATGGTGGGCGCGAACGCCTCCCATGCGCTGGCCACTCCGCCTCCGATCACGTACATGGGAAGATTGAGCGCGTTCACCATTCCTCCAATGCCGATGGCCAACGCCCGGCCGACCGTGCGGAAGATTTTCTGCGCAGACGCATGTCCCTGGAGGGAAAGCTGGTAGATTCCACGCGCCGTGAATTCGACATTGCCACGCGCCCCCTCAGCCAAGTCTGGCGCGTTGCCGCTGGCAATCGCCTCGTGCGCCATGCGCACAATAGCGGTTGCGGAAGCGTACTGCTCCAGGCAGCCACGACTACCGCAGCCGCAAGGATGCCCTTCCGGCTCGACGTTCATGTGGCCCAGTTCGCCGGCCATGCCGCTCATGCCGTGCCAAAGTCGCCCGTTGAACACCAGTCCGCCGCCAACGCCGGTGCCGAGCGTGTACATCGCCATGTTGTCTGTGTTGCGGCCCGCGCCCAGCCATTTTTCGCCCATGGCGGCCGAGTTGGCGTCGTTCTCAAGAATTACCGTCGTCCCGAGTTTGCCCTCGATCTGATCCCGCACGGGAAAATTCATCCAGTCAGGAAGGTTGGGCGAGCGCATGACCGTTCCGGTGTCCATGTCAATGAATCCGGGTACGCCGATTCCGATGCCGGCCAGTTGGGCCGAATCGCGAAACTTGACACTCAGCGACTGGATGGCAGAGCACATCTCGCCGATCACGAAGTCACGGCCGCGCTGAACTTCCGTGCCGGTGGTCAGTTTTTCCAGGAGTTTGCCCTCGCTATCAACCGCAGCGATGCGTAGATTGGTTCCCCCGAGATCAACTCCAATCGAATAAACGCGCATGAAGACCCTCGACCGCTGTCGACTGGTTACTTCTGACAGCGCGGACAATAGTGACTGCTGCGACCTGCGATGATAACCCTTTTGACGAGCGTACCGCACACCAGGCAAGGCTCGCCCTCTCGCCCGTACACCCGATGCTGCAACTGAAAGAAGCCCTCGCGCCCTTCCGCATCAACGTAGTCGCTGACCGACGAGCCGCCCAGCTTGATCGCCTCGTGCAGCACCTCCTGAACCGCGCCGTGGAGCTTGCGCAACTCTGCGGACGTGAGCGATGCAGCTTGGCGGCGAGGACGGATCGCCGCGCGGAAGAGCGACTCGTCGGCGTAAATGTTCCCCACGCCACTCAGCAGCTTCTGGTTCAGCAGCGCACTCTTGATCGGAGTTCTGCGGCGCCGGAAAAGAGCGAGGAACTGTTCGATCTTCGAGTCCAGTGGCTCGTCGCCAGGAGCGGTGAATCCGGCTGGCACCCTTCGAATCCATTCGGACCACTGCCAGCCTGCCGAATCGCCGAGGATCGACGAAGCGCAGCTCGCGGCCCGAGGCCAGCTTCAGGACTGCGTGAGTATGCTTTGCTATCTCGGTCTCGGGAGAGGCGATCAGCAGCCGGCCGGTCATGCCGAGGTGCACAATCCACTGTCCGCGCGTCGTCGACCGGCTTGCGCCCGTTTCTACTGGGCCGCTCGAGGTCGAAGACGATGTGCTTGCCGACGCGCCGCACGCGCTCGATGCGCGCGCGTTCCAGCACGGCCGACGATTTCCTTCGCCGGCGACTTCAGAGGTTCGGGCTTCTCGCCGAGCCAAACCGATTCGACCACGTCGCCGGCGACACGCTGGTTAAGACCGCGGGCAATGGTTTCGACTTCGGGTAGCTCGGGCATTGGGAACAGTGTACGGCAATGAACCTGGCGCCCGGAGGACGCGGCGCTACCGGCGAATCAGTTCTCGGGGATTGCTTGTCCAAATGCGAGCAAGTTCCCATCGGGCGCCAATACCAGCAGCTCTCGTTGGTGATAGGGCTGGTTGACCGGCCCATAGACATCGCCTTGCGGCAAAGTGTCGAGCTTCGGCTTCAGCTCTGCGTAGAGGCCATCAACGTCTCGGACGTCAATGTAGTAGGCGAAGCGCCGATTGCCGGGCGGCGCGCCCTCCGGTCCTCGCTGCTCCAGGATACGGAAGCCTACCGTCTCGCGGTGCACGTAGGCGTAGTTGGGATAGCGAAGGAGCGTTTCGAAGCCCAATATATCGACGAAAAAGGTCAATGCCCGTTCAATGTCCTCGACAACCATGAAGGGTGTAACCTGCACGAAGTTTGACACGGCTTACTCTCCTGGCAGGGAGCTTAGCACAGCGCCTTTCCGCAATCGTTCCGCATTGCGCGCCTTCCCGCACAGCCTGTAGAATTTAGAGTTACACAGCCCGTCTCACATTAATTTCCCCGAATTTTGGACAAGTTCCCTGATGAAGGGCGAGTTGTGTGCAGATCCTGGGGCCCGGCAACCCGAGGCTCGCCACTGGATATGGAGTAGCAAGTTGAAAACAGGAAAGACAGCGGTCATCGTCGGCGCGCAGTGGGGCGACGAAGGTAAAGGTAAGATCGTTGACGTTCTATCTGAGCGGTTCAAGGTTGTCGCCCGTTACTCCGGCGGCCACAACGCCGGACACACCGTCACCATCCACGGAAAGAAGTTCATCCTCCAGCTCATTCCTTGCGGCGTGTTGCGCGAAGGCTGCCGAGGGGTGATCGGCAATGGCGTGGTGCTGGACCCGTTTGCGTTCATCAAGGAAGTAGACGCGTTGCGCGCGACCGGCGTGCGAGTGGACGGAAATCTATTCGTCAGCAACCGCGCGCATGTGATTCTGCCCTACCACCGGATGATCGAGCTGGCCTCAGAAAACGCTCCCGGGCGGGTGAAGATCGGCACCACCTCGCGCGGCATCGGTCCCACCTACGAAGACAAGATGGCCCGCAGCGGCTTGCGCGTGCAGGACCTGCTCGACAAGACGCTGCTGCGCAAGCACATCGAGAACGCCTGCCGCGAGAAGAACACCATCGCGCACGCGCTGTTCAACAGCGAGCCTCTGGATCCGGACAAGATGTTCACCGACTACGCCGAGATCGCCAACCGCGTGGCCCCGTTTGTCACCGACACCGCACTGCTGCTGAATCAGGCAATTGCCAACGGTGAGCCGGTGATGTTCGAGGGAGCGCAGGGCACCATGCTCGACATCGACCATGGGACCTATCCCTTTGTCACCTCGTCGAGCGCGACCTCCGGCGGGGCGGTCACCGGAACAGGCGTGCCACCGACCTCGATCAGCATGGTCATTGGGGTGACCAAGGCGTACTGCACCCGCGTCGGCGGAGGGCCGTTCCCCACCGAGCTGAAGGAAGAAGTGGGCGAAGCCTTGCGCAAGAAAGGCAACGAGTTCGGAGCTGTGACCGGGCGGCCGCGGCGCACCGGCTGGCTCGACCTGCCACTGCTTCGTTACTCGAACATGATCAATGGAACGAGCTGGCTAGTCGTCACCAAGCTCGACGTACTGGATGAGCAGGCCGAGATTCCGGTTTGCGTGAGCTACAAAGTTGACGGCAAGGAGACGCAGGAGATTCCGGCGCAGGCTTCCGGCTACGAAAGCATCGAACCGGTTTATACCAAGCTGCCAGGCTGGCAGACGAACACATTCGGAATAGACAGCTACGATCGGCTGCCGGAGAAGGCCAAGCGTTATCTCGAATTCGTGGAGAAAGAATCCGGGGCCAAAGTTGGCATCGTCTCGACCGGACCGGACCGCGAACAAACAATGTTCGTTCCGGAGTTCACCAAGACGCTCGATGAGCTGAGCGGAGCGGCAAAGACTTAGAAGGACGCGGAGGCAGCATGGTGGTACTGGCAGTGACCTGGATGGCAAACCCCGGGCGCGAAGACGAAGTCGCACAGATTTTCACCAAACTCCAGGCCGCCTCGCGCCAAGAGCCGGGCTGCCTGATGTACGTTGTGCATCGCCACAGAACCGATCCGCGGCGTTTCTTCATCTACGAGCAATATCGCGACGATGCCGCCCGGGAGGCTCATCGTCAATCCCCGCACTTTCAGGAGTATGTCGTCCGGGCGCTTAAAGACATCGGCGAGCGCAAGGAAGGTGAGCTGTATTCGCCGCTGACGGACGAATAAACCGCTCAGTCGCCAGCCTGAACCGGCGCAGGGCTCGGCGGCTTCAGCTCTTCACGCAAGATGTCGAACAGCGCGGCCAGCACGGATGCAACGACCGGCCCCAGGAACAGCCCCAGAAATCCGAACGCCTCGACTCCGCCGAAGATAAAGAACAGCAAGACCAGCGGATGCAGCTCCACCCGGCCCCCCACAACCCACGGCCGGACGATGTTGTCAATGCTGCTGACCACCACGATGCAGTACACCAGGAGAAACAATCCCTTCCCAAGGGAGCCGGTGACCAGCAGGTAAATTGTGACGGGTACCCAAACCAGAGCGGAGCCCACCACTGGGATGATGGAGGCGAAGCCGGTAGCCAGACCCAGCAAAAGCGAAGACTCCATGCCCATGATGCGCAAGGCGATGCCGACAGCCACGCCCTGCGCGACGCCCACCGAGAGAATGCCGTAAACGTTGGCGATAATGGTATCGGAGATATTTCGATACAACCGGGCAACCTGCTCCGGAGATAGCGGGAGAAATGTTCCCGCCCGGTAGGCCCACTGCGCGCCATCGCGAAACAGGAAGAACACGACAACGAAAGTGATCAGCGAGTCGACCACGAAGCGGGCGACGCCGCCGAGAAGATTCGCGCCGAAACCCACCAGCCAGACGCTGGCCTTTTGCGCGTTGGAACTGATCATGGCCCTGAAATCGTACTTGGAAAGATCGACCCAGTGACCAACGTAGCGGATCGGACGGTCTGCGATGGTCAGTACCAGCGTAGTAAAGCCGCCCTCTTCGACGCTTCTGCGATTCAAATAGTGGGCCGCTGTCAAAGCTTCATTCGCCGCCAGCACCGTAACGATGAAGCTGGGCACCGCAAAGAGCAGGATCAGGAGCAGCGTGGAAAGCAGTGAAGATCTGCCTACCCGGCGCTTGTTCCAACGCAGGATGCGCTCGTGCAGGGGATAGAAGACGACCGCGAGAATGATTGCGAATGCGAATGGCTTCAGGAACGACCGGGTAATAACAAACGCCAGCGCCAGCACGATCAGCATCAGAGCCGAAAGAAATATGATCGTGGTGCGCTTGTTGTGCATAGCGGAGTCCGCTCAAGTTGTAACACGAACCCTACGAGCAAGACAGTAGTGTGACCAGGATCGAGATGCATGATGCCGGAGCAAGCCCCGCTACAATAGCGAGTTACTCGGTCTTAAATGAAGACACCTGGAAGGAATGATGCATCGCTGGTCTCAGCTGTTCATCCCGACACTGCGCGAGGCTCCGGCCGACGCCGAGGTCGCAAGCCATAAGTTTCTCGTCCGCGCGGGTTATGTGCGCCAACTCGCCGCCGGAATTTACTCCTTCCTCTTCTTGGGTCAGCGATCGATGCTCAAGATCGCGAACATCGTTCGAGAGGAGATGGACCGCATCGGCCAGGAGTTCCATCTTCCGGCCTTGCATCCGCGCGAGGTATGGGAAGCCAGCGGCCGTTGGCAGGCCATGGGCGACAACATGTTTCGCCTGAAAGACCGCGGCGGGCGCGATTTGTGTCTGGGCATGACCGCCGAGGAGGTAATGACCGAGATTGCGCGCAAGGAACTGCGCAGCTATAAGCAGCTTCCGCAAATCTGGTATCAGATTCAGCAGAAGTTCCGCGATGAGCCGCGGCCCAAATCCGGTCTTCTGCGCGTACGGCAGTTCACCATGAAGGACTCCTATTCGTTCGACCTTGACGCCGCAGGGCTCGATGTCAGCTATCAGAAGCATTATGACGCCTATTGCCGCATCTTCGACCGTTGCGGACTGAAGTACCTCGCGGTCGAAGCCCACTCGGGTGCGATGGGCGGTTCGCAGTCGCACGAGTTCATGGTGAGCACTGAAGCAGGCGAGGACATGGTCGTAACCTGTGCCAACTGCGGCTATGCCGCCAATCTCGAAAAGGCAACCTCCAAGCTCGAACCTGTCGAAGATCTTCCAACGTCGGCGAACGGCGAGCCGGAGCCCGTCCATACTCCGGGGCAGAAGACCATCGAGGACGTGGCACGTTTTCTGCGTGTCTCGCCGGAGCACACGATCAAGACACTCGCCTACGTGACGACCGAAGGCGCAGTCGCGAAAGGTGGCGAGCCGCGAAAGCACGCGCTGGTCGTCCTCATGCGGGGCGACCACTTGCTCAACGAGGCCAAGTTATCAGGCGCGATCGGAGGTAAGGAGTATCGCCCGATGCAGGAGGAAGAAATTCGCGAGCTGTTCCATTCGCCCGCCGGATATCTCGGGCCATTGAACATCGAGTGGGCGAGGGATGAGGCCGACTCCACCATGCCGCTGCTGCTGGTTGATGAAGCGCTGCGTGGACGAACGAACCTGATCGCCGGGGCAAACAAAGAGGAATACCACGTGAAGAACTTGACTCCGGGCGCAACCTTCCATCCCAGCGCATGGGCCGACCTGCGGACGGTCAACGATGGCGAAAGCTGCCCACGTTGCCCATCGCCGCTGAAGATCGGCAAGGCAGTCGAGATTGGCCACATCTTCAAGCTCGGGTACAAGTACTCGGAATCGATGGGCTTACATGTGTTGGATGAGCATGGCAAGGAAGTCACGCCAATTATGGGCAGCTACGGTATCGGACTCGAGCGCATTCTCACTGCTTGCATCGAGCAGAACCACGACGAAGATGGCTTCTGGCTGCCGACGAGCATTGCACCGTTCGATGTGGTGCTCTCGCCGTTAAGTGCTTGCGGCGAATTGCTGGACGCGGCCGTTGCGATCGGCTCCGAGCTTGAGCAAGCTGGATTTGAGGTATTGCTCGATGACCGGGACGAGCGACCGGGAGTGAAGTTCAAGGATGCCGACCTTATCGGAGTTCCCTATCGCGTTACGATTGCGAGCAAGAAGCTTGCCGACGGCAAGGTCGAGGTGCTGACGCGAGGAACGAAGCAGAAAGAAGACGTCGCCATCGGATCGGTAGTCGAGCAAGTCAAGAAACTCGCCGAGGCTTAGGCCGTGCCGGGTTGCATCGCATACGAACCATAGCATCAAACGTATTCGCTTATAATACATTGTATGGCTGGCTCAAATATTCTCACCCTTCGGGTGGATACCAAGCTCAAGAAGAAACTCGACAAACTCGCAAAGACCACTCAGCGCGAGCCTTCGTGTTCTTGCGCGACAGGCCATTCGAGAGTTCCTCGCCTTCAATGAGTGGCAGATCGTCGAGATCAAAAAAGGAATTCGCGAGGCTGACGCTGGGCACTTCGCCACCGAGGAAGAAGTCGCGGAAATGTGCACGAAATTGAGCCTGCAGGCGCGTTAAATAACGGCTGAATGCTCAAGCCCCGATTTCACGCCTCACTCTCTTTTCCCTGCCAACCCCAGTTCCCCCGCAATACCTCTGCATCGCTTCGATGCAGACAGTAATGTGCTCGTCGAGGTCAACGTCTAGGCCGGCGGCGCCGTTGATGATGTCGTCGCGGCTGACGGCGCGCGCGAAGGCTTTGTCCTTCATCCGCTTGCGCACCGACCTCGCGTCCACTTCAGCGAGCGACTTGCTTGGCTTGACTAACGCCGTCGCCGTGATGAAGCCCGCCAGTTCGTCGCAAGCAAACAGCGCTTTCTCCAGATTGGAGTCCCTGGTCACACCGGTATAGTCCGCGTGCGACATGATGGCCCGGCGGATTTCCTCTGTAACACCGCGCTCGGACAGGATTGCGTTTCCTTTGTACGGATGATCATCCAGGCTGGGATACTTCTCGTAATCGAAATCGTGGATGAGTCCCACCACGCCCCAAAGCTCCTCGTCTCCGCCGAACTTGCGGGCGTAGGCGCGCATGCACGCTTCCACAGCCAACGCGTGTTTGCGCAAACTTTCTGACTGGGTGAACTCAGTTAGTAAACACCACGCCTCGGCACGAGTCATTCCGCGATTCTCCCGTGTTTCACTGGTTTTCTTCCGCTGGATTGGGATGTGCTTGCGGGATTTGCACAGCTTTCCCCGGGTTTCATCCCACTATGCTCTTGACTCTAGCAGAGAAATGCCGCAGTGTACGTATAAGCTGTTTTCTGTGCCCGCTCTGGCACTTCCGCAGCCTAAATGGCCACGACTCTCGCGCCGGTGGACTCCCGCGAAGTGGTGAGATGCGATCAGTGCCATCTCGTCCAGTTCAAAACCGTCAACAATCTATGCCGCCGTTGCCGCACGTCGCTGGATGAGGACGAGCCCGAGCCAATCCTCGCCCCGTGTTTGCCGGTAGCGGCAGTGGAAACGTCAGACCGCTCCGAAGTGCAGGTCGCCACGGCGATCCGTAGTCTGCGGCAGCGTGCCGGCCTGAGCCAGCGGCAACTGGCGCTGCGCATGGGCGTGCCCCGTACCTACGTCTCGAAGATCGAGAACGAGAAGGCCACGCCGACCCTGTCGTCACTGGCCAGACTGGCGGCGGCGCTGGAGGTCAGCGTACCCGATTTGCTGCTGCGCGCCTGCGGGCCTTCCCGCGAAGATGAGATCAACGAGGCACTCGCTGATCCCTTTATCGCAGAGTTGGCTGAATTCAGCTCGAAGCTGAATGCCATGCAGCTGTCGAACGTGCTCTCTCAGGTCCGCGACATGGTTGAGCATCCACGGCGGTACACGCAGAACTAAAGCGCGACCTAGTCGCCAGCTTTGTGATCTCTATCCTGCGCGGTAAGTCCGTCCTGGACACGCACAGACGTCGGTGCCGGGAACTGGAATCCGCGTGAACCTAAGCCGACCGGAAGGTGCCGAGGCCCGTGCCTCGGCATTTTCTTTGGTAGCGGTCAAGTGACCGTTATTTACTACTTAGTAAAATCACCAGCGCAATTTATGATTTTCCCATTTTGGGCAGTTTGTACTAGTTGGTTGATACCCCCTCCCCTCCCCTTGCCGTGTGAAAACAGGAGGTTAGGCGGAATTTCCTCGCAAAATATTCCATCCACGGCAGTTACACGTATAATATTATATCCAAAGGACTTACAGGCGATAAATTCCTCTCGTGCCGGCCCTCCCGCGTAGATGACATTAACCAGCGAGTACACAGAGTAGCTCGGTTCTATCCACTATCCACTGCCCACTAGACACTGATTTTCAAAGACCGGTCCGCTCATAAGGAGCGAGAGACACTGAGCCTCCTGCCGTGAGTGTACCGCCGCGAGAGTCGTTGTCAAGATTACGAAGGTACAGGTAGGGTAACTGTCCTTTCGTAACAATTCCGGCCGAGGGTAACCACCTTACCTGCGACCGATACGTGCGACTGCGCTCGGTTCGGGGCAGTGTCTGAGGTGCTCTTGGTCGCGGTGGGCCGGTCAGTGTGTGTTTTCCGAAGCTGCCGCCGCAGGTGCCCCTTTCGTTGCAACCCCTTGTGGCCTGTGCTACTTTCAAAATGGCAGAGGTATGCTTTGCGCGCACAAGTGCCCGCTGGGCTGAACCGCAAAGAGGCTGAGATCTACTCCCGCCTCGATCCGGAGCGGTTGCCCCATCACATCGCTATCATCATGGACGGAAACGGCCGCTGGGCCAAACGCCGCCATTTGCCTCGCATCGCGGGACACCGCTCGGGCGTGGCCGCAGTGCGCTCGACCATCGAAACCGCCGCGCGCGTTCATATCCCGGCCCTGACGCTCTATTCCTTTTCAGTCGAAAACTGGAAACGGCCGAAGTCTGAAGTGCAATACCTGATGAACCTGCTGCGGCGCTACCTGATGATGGAGCTTCCCACGCTGATGGAGAACAACATCCGGCTGCAGTACATTGGCCGGCAGCAGGAACTGCCGCAAGAGGTGCAGGAGCGCATGGCCTGGGCCCGTGAGATGACCGAAAAGAACACCGGGATGGTGCTGACCCTGGCGCTCAACTACGGCTCACGAACCGAGTTGGTTGATTGCTTCAACACCTTGCTGCGGGAGGCGTCGAGGAATGGCGGTGTCGAACACTTGAAGATCGACGAGGCCTCGATTGCGCGGCACCTTTACACCCATGGCCTGCCCGAGCTCGACCTCGTGATTCGCACCAGCGGCGAGATGCGGCTCAGCAACTTCCTGCTCTGGCAGGTGGCGTATGCCGAGATCTACGTCACCGAAACCCTCTGGCCGGACTTTCGCGGCGCGCAGTTGCTGGAGGCGATCGAGGCGTTCCAAAAGCGCGAGCGTCGCTTCGGCGGACTGATCGGCGGCGACAACGGACACCTATCGTGAACCGCGTGCTGACCGCGGTCTGTGCTCATTCCCCTCGTCATCGTGGCTTTGTTCAAGGCGCCGCTGTGGCTGTTTACGCTGCTGGTGCTGGGAGTGGCCCTGATGGCGGCCCGGGAGTACCTGGACATCGCGCGACAACCGGGTTCAAGCCTTTTCGCGCTTTGGGATATCTGTTCCTGGTGTGTTTGTTTGTTGCCTGCGGAGCGTTCGTCTCCTATATCGATCTATCGCACGCCCCCGTCTCCGCGATCGCAGCCTCCGGCATCGCCGCCGCCTTGTCTTTGTTGACGGTGTTGGCCTCTCCTTTTGTGTTTGTGATGGCGGGCATGCGCCGCGAACCTCTCTCGGCCGGCCTTGGGGATTCGTCGGTCTCGTTTTTCCTGATGCCTTACGTCGGCTTCACCCTGTTCGGCCTGCCGATACTTCGCTCCTACGAAAATGGAGCGATCTTCATCCTCTTCGTCATGCTGATGGTTTGGGCTGGCGACACGGCTGCGTTCTACGTTGGCCGGGCATGGGGCAGGCACAAGCTGGCCCCGAGAGTCAGCCCCGGCAAGACGTGGGAGGGCTCGATCGCGTCGGCGCTCGCAGCCGTGGTGGCTGGGATACTGTTATTTCGGTTTTTGACACCGATCTGGAGTGGGCTACATAGCATTCATCTGGCTTCCCTGTCCGGGTACACCTATTACATGCATTCTCTGGGGAACATGCGGCCGGACTTCCCTCATGCCCCGTGGTGGATGGCCGCTGTGTTCGCGCTTTGTATCAATATCGCGGCGCAGTTCGGCGACCTCGTCGAGTCGGCGTTGAAGCGGGGAGCCGGGATGAAAGACTCGGGCGGCCTGCTGCCGGGGCATGGCGGAGTACTGGACCGCATTGACGCGCTCCTGTTTGCCGTGCCGATGAGCTGGCTGTTATACGTGTCCGGCTACTCCAGTTACTTCACTTCGCGCGGAATCTTGATAAGCTGAACTCCTGATGAAGCGTATTGCCATCCTTGGCTCGACCGGCTCCATCGGCCGCAGCACTCTCAGCATCATGGAGAGCTTCCCTGACCGCTTCTCGGTCGTGAGCATGGCGGCGGGAACCAATGTTGCTCTGGCCTTCGAGCAGGCCCGCCGCTGGCGGCCACAGGTCATGTCGCTGGCCTCGGCGGATGCAGCGGGTCGGCTTCACGACAAGCTGAAGCAAGCAGGACTCGACCAGGCGATTGAAGTAACGCACGGCTCAGCCGGTTCGGTGAAGGTGTCTACCCATCCCGATGCCGACTTTGTGGTCAGCGCTATTGTCGGCGTCGCTGGACTCGAAGCCACCTACGAAGCGGTAAAGGCGGGCAAGAGCGTCGGCTTGGCCAACAAAGAGTGTCTGGTGGCGGCCGGAGATCTGATCACGGCGGAGGCCCGCAAGCAAGGCAAGCCGCTGCTGCCGATTGACAGCGAACATAACGCGGTGCATCAGTGTTTGCGCGGGGGACGCCGCGACGAGGTGCAGCGTATCTGGCTTACGGCTTCAGGCGGTCCCTTCCTCAACACTCCGCTCGAAGACTTTGCCGGTATCACGGTCGAGCAGGCGCTCAATCATCCGACCTGGAAAATGGGACAGCGCATCACGATCGACTCGGCCACCCTGATGAACAAAGGTTTCGAGGTAATCGAGGCGTGCCGGCTGTTCGACATACCCCCTACTCAAGTAAGCGTGCTCGTCCATCCCGCAGAGCACGATTCACTCCATGGTCGAATTCGTGGACGGCAGCCTGCTCGCTCAGCTCTCGGTGACTGACATGCGGCTGCCCATTCTGTATGCCCTGACCTATCCGGACCGCATCGAATCGGAGCTGCGCTTCCCAGTGCAGGAGTTGCGGCGGCTGGATTTCAGTCCACCGGACTTTGACAAATTTCCCTGCTTACGTTTGGCCTATGAAGCAGTCGAAGCGGGAGGGGCCAAGACGATCGCCCTGAACGCGGCCGATGAGGTCGCGGTAGCCGCCTTCCTCGAAGGTAGTATTGGGTTTCCGGAGATTCCGGCTACAATAGAAGCGGTGGTTGATGAAACGCCTGCCCGCGTTCCTGAATCTATAGTAGAAGTTTTGAACGTGGACTCCGATGCACGGCACAGGGCCCGAGCGCGCATTCAACATTCAGGCGCCGGAGAGACCGTTGCCCACACGCCTTCGGCGGCCCGGCAAAAGTAACTCCCCAAGTAAAGAGGTTTATGGAATCGTTTCTGATTGCGGTGGTTTCGATGGCCGTCGTGCTCGGCATCATGATTTTGGTGCATGAGCTCGGCCATTTTGCCGCCGCGAAATGGTTTGGCGTTCGAGTAGACGTCTTCTCCATCGGCTTTGGCAAGCGCCTGGCCGGCTTTCGGCGCGGCGGCACCGACTACCGCATTAGCGCGCTGCCGCTCGGCGGCTATGTGAAGATGGCGGGCGAGAACCCGCTTGAATCGCGCAGTGGTGCGCCCGAGGAGTTCATGTCGCACCCGCGCTGGCAGCGCTTTGTGATCGCGATTGCCGGCCCGGCAATGAACATCCTCCTGGCTATCGCGCTGCTCACCGGCGTCTTCATGGTGCATTACGAGCACCCGGTATTTCTGGATCAGCCCGCAGTCGTTGGATGGGTGCTGGAGAAATCCCCCGCTGCGAAAGCCGGTATTGAGCAAGGCGATCGCATCGTGCGCATCGAGGGCACACAGAACCCAACCTGGGAAGACGTGATGCTGAAGGTGATGGTCGGGTCACGGCAGCCGATTGACCTCGCGGTCCAGCGCGGGAACCAGGTTCTGGAGAAGCAGCTTCAGCCGCAACCCGACAGTGACGGACAATACGGCGCCATTGGATTGGTGCCCGATCAACCGATCACCGTGACCGAGATTGAACCCGACATGCCCGCAGCCAAGGCGGGACTGAAGCTGGGGGACGACATCGTCGCCATCAATGGCGTGTCCATGCGCTCGTTGTTCGACGTGATCCATTATCTGCAGCAAAACGGCAGCAAGCCGGTGGACGTAACCGCTGTCCGCAACGGGCAACCACTGCATCTCAGCATGACTCCGGTCCAGACCGAGGAAGGCAGCCAGAAGAGCTACCGGCTGGGTTTCCGTTCCGAGCCAGTCCATATTGATAAGCTGCCCTTTGCAGAAGCGTTCAACCGGTCCCTGGAGGAAAACAAGAAGTACTCCCTGCTGATCGTGGACCTGGTCCACAAGATGCTGGAGCGCAAGGTTTCCATCAAGCAGATGGAAGGCCCTATCGGCATTGCGCGCGCTTCGGGCGACGCAGCGCGTCAGCCCGGATGGACTCCGCTCCTCAGCCTGATGGCGATGATCAGCTTGAACCTCGGCATCTTCAATCTGCTGCCAATTCCGATCCTCGATGGCGGCATCATCCTGTTGCTTATCATCGAAGCGATCATGCGGCGCGACATCAGCATGCGCATCAAGGAACGCATTTATCAAACCGCGTTCGTGTTCCTGCTCCTGTTCTTCGTGGTGGTGATCTACAACGATCTGATGAAGGCTCTTCCAGGACTGGCACAGCGTCTGCCTTAAAGCGGCGGACATATCTTGCCCGGCGCCGGGTGGGCAACCTGCGTATTGAAGCGCCAGCGGCCGGTCACACACCGACATCGTGAATGCAGTCCAGTAAGGGCGTGGTCGGTTGCGAGCCGCCGGTGAGTCGAGCGCTTGTGCCTCGCAAAAACTTTTACTGCTTCTCCCGGAACTGCCGTATCAGCTTGTTGGTTGAGCTATCGTGGGTCAGCGCCGGCTCGGTCGGGCTTTCCAGCTCGCCGATGATCCGTTTGGCGAGGACCTTGCCCAGTTCGACACCCCATTGATCGAAGGAGTCGATGCTCCAGACGGTTCCCTGCGTGAACACGGAGTGCTCGTACAAGGCAACGAGTTTGCCGAGCGTCTCCGGCGTCAGTTGATCGGCGAGGATGGTGTTCGACGGCCGATTGCCTTCGAAGACCCGGTGCGGTACCAGCCATTTCGGCGTCCCTTCCGCCTTCACTTCCTCGGGCGTCTTGCCGAACGCCAGCGCTTCGGCCTGGGCAAACACATTCGACATCAGCAGCGTGTGATGCTGGCCGAGCGGGTTCAACGTCTTGTAGAAGCCGATGAAGTCGCAGGGTATCAGCCGGGTTCCCTGATGGATCAACTGATAGAAGGAGTGCTGGCCGTTGGTGCCCGGCTCGCCCCAGTAAATCGGGCCCGGTGTCGTAATTGACTTTCTTGCCTGCCAAGGTCACGTGCTTGCCGTTGCTCTCCATCGTCAACTGCTGCAGATAGGCCGGAAATCGCTTCAGATATTGTTCGTAGGGCAGCACGGCGACGGTCTGCGCGCCAAAGAAATCGTTGTACCAGACGGCCAGCAGTCCCAGGAGCACCGGCAAGTTCTGGTCGAAGGGTGCAGTGCGGAAGTGCTCGTCCATCTGATGAAAGCCGTCCAGCATGGCGCGAAAATTGTCGGGACCGATGGCGATCATGGTGGACAGGCCGATGGCCGAGTCCATGGAGTAGCGCCCTCCTACCCAATCCCAGAACTCAAACATGTTGGCGGTGTCGATGCCGAACTTCTCCACCTCGGAGGTGTTGGTCGAGACCGCGACGAAATGTTTCGCGATGGCCTTTCTCGTCGCCACCCAGACCTTTGAGGGACCAGTCGCGGGCGGTGTGCGCGTTGGTCATCGTTTCCAGGGTCGTGAACGTCTTCGACGAAATGATGAACAGCGTCTCGGCAGGATCGAGATCGCGCACGGCTTCGGCGAAGTCCGTGCCGTCCACGTTGGAGACGAAGCGGAAGGTCATGTCGCGCTGGCTGTAAAAGCGCAGCGCCTCGTAGGCCATGACGGGGCCGAGATCGGAGCCTCCGATGCCGATGTTGATCACGTTGCGAATGCGTTGGCCGGTGTGGCCTTTCCACTCACCGCTGCGCACGCGATTGGAAAAGTCAGACATCTTGTCGAGCACGGCATGAACTGCGGGAACCACATCCTCGCCGTCAACGACAATCTTCTCGCCCTTGGGAGCGCGCAAAGCGACATGCAGCACGGCGCGCTTCTCCGTAACGTTGATCTTGTCGCCACGAAACATCGCGTCAATGTGCTGGCGCAGGCCCGACTCTTCCGCCAGTTGCAGCAGCAGCTTTAGAGTTTCGTCGGTGATGCGGTTCTTGGAGTAGTCGAAGTACAGGCCCACGGCTTCGAGTTTGAAACGCTCGCCCCGGCTCGGGATCGTCCGCGAACAGTTGCCGGAGATGCGTGCCGCGAATCTGCTTGTAGTGCGCTCCCAGCGCCTTCCACGCCGGGCGGCGCTTGAGGGGTTTGGCTTTCTTGAGGGCGTTCACTGCGGTCGCCATGTTTACGCTCCTGCTGCCTGTGCTTTGCCTTTCACTTCCGGACCGTTGACCCGGCGGACAGTGCCGGACGCCTTCTCCGGCGAGGCCGGCTTTTCGCCTGCGCTTTCACCCCACAGCCGAAACCCTCCGACGAAAGCATTGGCGTTGGCGCCGGCGCTGCAACGTTGAGGCAGCGCCTTCAGCAGCTTTGTGTTTCCGCCTCCCAAAACCACCTGGGTGGGCTCCAAGGCCTTGACGAAACGCTCGACAACATCCTTGACGTAGCGCCGCCACTTCTTTCGCCCATAGCGGCGAATTCCCCGAAGTCCCACGTAGTCCTCGTAGGTGCGCCTCCGGTAAGGCAGGTGCCCCAACTCCATCGGCTCAATATCGCCGTCAATAACCATGGCCGAGCCCAGGCCGGTGCCTAAGCCGAGGAAGAGCATCCTGCCGCCCTGGTAGCTGCCCAGGGCTTGCATGGCCGCATCGTTGATCACCTTCACCGGGCATCCGAATGCCTTCTGGAAGTCGAAACCGACCCAGCCCTTTCCCAGGTTCGGGGGGTCGTTGATGGGACGTCCGTGCAGCACCGGGCCGGGATATCCAACCGACACCACGTCATACTGCCAATCGGCCGCCAGCTTCTTCACCCCGGCTACCATCTGTTCGGCCGTCAGTTTCCGCCCAGAGGGGAACCTGCGCCGTTCGGTCTGCCCGGTAGCGAGTATCTTGACGTTTGTTCCACCAACATCCACGGCGAGGACTTTCATGCAGGCATCGTCTCCTTCAGGGCGGCGCTCTTGGACTCGATCACGCCCATCAGTTCATTCCAGGAATCGACAAAGGACTTTGCGCCTTCGGTCTGGAGCTGTGCGGCCAAGGCGTCGATGTCGATACCGGCTTTGGCGAACTCGGCCAGAACGGCCTCGCAATCACCGCCATCGGTCGGCATGACCGCGCCTATTTCGCCATGGTCGGCAAGCGCCTTTAAGGTGGCCTCGGGCATGGTGTTCACCGTGTTGGGCGCGGCCAGGGCCTGGACATACAAAATGTCCGAAGCGCGGGGATCCTTGGTTCCCGTGCTGGCCCACAACAGCCGCTGCGGGTTGAATCCGGCCTTCGCAATTGCCTGCCAGCGCGGAGACTGCTGCAGTTCGCAGTAGGCCTTGTAGGCACGCTTGGCAATGGCGATTCCAAGCCGGTCGCGCAGGGCCTCGGGGACTTTGCTGCTCACGGCGACATCCCAGCGGCTGATGAAGATCGAAGCCACGGAACCAACTTTGGTGTCCAGTCCGGCCGCGATGCGGCGCTCGATACCTTTGAGGTAGGCGCCGGCCGCCGCCAGATACTGTTCGCGAGAGAACAGCAGAGTCACGTTGATGGAGACGCCGGCGAAGATCGCTTCCTCAATCGCCGGCAGGCCTTCCCTGGTGCCGGGGATCTTGATAAAGAGGTTGGGCCGTGCGGCGCGCGCGTGCAGGTCCTTGGCCTCCTTGAGGGTGGTGACGGTGTCATAAGCCAGCAGTGGCGAAACCTCCAGCGACACCCAACCGTCCACGCCCTTGGTCTGATCGTAGGTTGGGCGAAACAGGTCGGCAGCCCGCGTCAGGTCCTCCAACGCCAGTTCAAAGAAGAGCGCCTCCCCGGACTTTCCCTGGATTAACTTTTCACGGATTGCCGGATCGTAGGTCGCACTCTTTTTAATTGCCAGATCGAAGATGGTCGGATTGGAAGTGAGACCGGTGACCGACAACTCGTCAATGTAGCTCTTAAGCGTGCCGCTATTCAGCAGGTCGCGCGTGATATTGTCCAGCCAGAGACTCTGGCCCAGATCGTGAAGAACTTGTGTTGCTTTCATGGTGCCTCCCGCAGATGATCAACTCACAAGCTGAGAGCCGTGAGGACTCGCACAACTGGCAACTCTTTGTCTTTGTCCCGTTAGCCAATGGACAGGGCGCTGCCAATTCTGATTTTGATTTCCCCCAGGCCGAATACGTTGGATACCTCCGGTTCGGCCAAAATCGCCCGGCGCGCAAGTGACCTATATTGTCCTTTAATGCCAGGCCGGGCGCAAATCCCATGTGCACCCCGCACCGCAATTCCCGATTTGAATTGCTCAAACCGGATTGCAGAGACATATTTGTTGTATTCCGCTCTCGTTTGTTTAGAATTGCGCCGGGTTCACGTTTCTCCAGATGAATGTAGGAGTTTTACGAGGAGGCCTTCTGTGATACGCCTGTGGCGTTACCCCTGTGCTCTTGCGGTGGCTGTAGCCTGCTTCACTACCGCCGCGTCAGCCGATCTGAAGATCAAGACCCGCACCACGGTGATGGGCCACACCACGGAGAGCACGGTGTACATCAAGGGCGCTCGCGAGCGCAACGAGATGAGCTTCGGAGGCCATGGCGGCACGGTCAGTATCACCCAGTGCGACCAGAAGCGCATCATCACCATCAGCGGCAACCAGTGCATGGTGATGTCCATGGGTGGCGGCGAAACCTCTTGTCCCGCGATGCCGAACATGGCGGCCATGGCACGGGGAAAGACAGAAGACGAGCCCACGCTCCCTCGTAAAGGTGGCGTGGTGACCATCACTCGCACCTCCACCGATACCGGCGAGCGCCAGGACATGTTCGGCTACAAAGCGCGCCACATCAAGACTTCCATGGTGATGGAGTCCAGCCCGGACGCCTGCAACCAGTCGCACATGAAGATGGAAACGGATGGCTGGTACGCCGATCTGTCGGCTGGATTCTCCTGTTCCGACGAATCCTACCGCGCCTTGGCCTGCGGCGGCGGGGGTGGCGGCAAGCGCGGCTGCAACGACCGCATCGTGATGAAGGGCGGCGGCGGGCGGAGCGCAGGGCTATCCGCTGAAGCAGACCACGACCATGGTGTCAGAACATGGAACCTTCACCACCACGACGGAAGTGGTGGAGCTAACGAACGCCAATCTGGAAGCGCCGCTGTTTGAAATGCCGCCCGGTTGCCGGGTTACGGATATGTCCGCCATGATGGGCGGCGCGTCTGCGAGCCACACGGAGGCCGCTCCTGAACCGGCTCCAGCCAAGACGGCGGCAACCCCACCCGCCGCGCCTCCCGCCCCTGCCCTCGCGCCTAAAGCCGCCGGGACGGTGCGCGTCGGCATCGTGAAAATTAAGGACATGAGCGGCCAGTCGCTGCCGACGGACAGCCTGCGCCTCAACCTCATGAGCGAAATCGGCCGCCATCAAATGGAGGCAGTACCGCTGGATGCCGAAACGCCGCAGACCGATGTGGAGAGCGAAGCCAGCGCCAAGCAATGCGACTACATCCTCTACACCGTTTCCACTCAGGTCAAAGAGCCTGGCAATGGCGGCCTCCCACCTGCCTCTTTGCCCAAAGGCATCACACTGGACCCTGCCAAGTTCCAAGCTTTGACCGATGTGACTTTGTATAAAGTAGGCAAACCGGCTCCCGAGCTCAAGGATCTGGCGCTGGCAGCCGACGCCACTCAGTTCGCCGTCGACGCGGTCACGGCCACGTTCGTCATGGCATCCGACAAGGTCGCCCAACAGGTGGCGGACGATGCCCATCCCAAACCGGCCGCGAAGCCGGCCAAGGCGCCGGCGAAGGCGACAAGCAGCACCAAACCGAAAGTAGGTTGTCCGGTAGCTGGCGGTGAGGCAGCCGTGGGAGTGATGACCCCGTGCTTGAGCGCAGGTGTGGAATACCCGCTTCCTCCTCCCTTTCCATTAAGATTCGAACTCACATACTCTTTCGGTCGTATCCTGTGGCGGGCCTCTAGAACTTTCGTAGAATACCTTCGCACCCTGGGCAGTGGGGTCGTGGAGATCGAACATGCTCGCACCGCGGACCGGGCCACGGGACACGCGTACCGACACCGGCATTCTGCTTGCGCTGGCGCTGTGCCTGGTCCTTCTGCACACGCTAACCAACGGCGCCTATGGGTTTCATCGCGACGAACTGGCCACTCTCGACGACGCGCGCCACCTCGCCTGGGGCTACGTGGCCTATCCGCCGGTGACCCCGTTTCTCGGCAGGCTCGCTCTTGAGCTGTTCGGAACCTCGGTTCGAGGCGTGCGATTCTTCTCGGCTCTGGCACAGGCCGTCGCCGTCGTGCTGTCGGGCTTGATGGCGCGCGAACTCGGCGGCAAGCGGCTCGCTCAAATTGTCGCAGCGCTGGCGGTCGCCATCGCACCCGTCTCGCTGGCGTCAGGAGCGCTGCTGCAATACGTGGCGTTCGACTATCTATGGTGGGTGCTGACTGCCTATTTCTTGATTCGCCTGCTCAGCACGCAAGACCCGCGGTGGTGGGTGGCGGTGGGCGCCGCCATTGGCTTGGGAATGATGACGAAGTACACCATGATCTTCCTGGTCGCTGGGATCGCGGTGGGCGTGCTCTTCACCAGCGCTCGACGCTATCTGAAGAGCCCTTGGCTGTGGGCGGGCGTCGCGGTTTCGTTGCTCATCTTCCTCCCTAACCTGATTTGGCAAATACAGCACCACTTTATCTCGCTTGACTTTCTACAGCACATTCACGCCCGCGACATTCGCTGGGGCCGCACCAAAGGCTTCCTTCCTGACCAGCTCTGGGTGGCTGCCAACCTGCTCACCATTCCCTTGTGGGTGGCGGGGTTGTGGTTCTACTTCCGCAAGCCGGAAGGAAAACAATTTCGCATGATCGGCTGGATGGCAGTGGTGCCATTCGTGCTCTTCCTCATCGCCAAAGGCCGTGGTTATTACATGGCGGCCGCCTATCCCATGCTGCTGGCGGCGGGAGCGGTGGTGGAAGAGCGCTGGCTGGCGTCAATGTCCGCCGGGCGAGCGCGGGTGTGGCGTGGTCTTACGTTCGCGGCGCTGGCCGTCGGCGGAGTGCTTATCGCCGCGGTGGTCATACCGATGGCGCCAGTGAATTCCCGCTGGTGGGAAGTCGCCGTTGCCGTCAACGGCGATTTTCGCGAGCAGATCGGCTGGCCGGAGCTGGTTGCCGAGGTCGCCAGGATTCGCGACTCGCTGCCTGCCGACGAACGAAGCAAAGTCGCGATCCTGGGCGCTAATTACGGAGAAGCCGGGGCCATCGACATGTTCGGCGCAGTCTACGGTTTACCGAAGGCGATCAGCGGCGTCAATTCTTACTGGGCGCGCGGCTACGGCGACCCCCCGCCGCAGACGCTCATCGTGCTCGGTCTGTCAGCCCACTACGTGAACGAACTCTTCCACTCCTGTGAGCTGGCAGGCCACACTAGAAACCACTACAACGTGCTCAACGAAGAAACCGAGGACCATCCCGACATCTTTGTCTGCCGCAACCTGCGCGACCCCTGGCCCGTGTTCTGGAAGGACTTCCGGTACTACGGCTGAAGCCAGCCGGGTTTCTGGTCACGCGGCGCCGTGATGCGCAGCACAGACGCCGATACCGGGAAAGACGCAACCTATTGTCGCGGTAGCTTGACGTCTCCTTGGTGGACGCTGCTGAGAGGCAAAGTACGCTCCCATTGCCTGTATGCGCGGGCTCGTCTGGACCTATTCCCGTCTCGAACGTGAACGGGGACTCGCCTACCCCAAACGTTGTCAATCAGCATCCGCATCTCCCATCAAGAGCCTGCAATTCTGTCAGCGGGCCCACGGCAGCGGCTGCTCTCCGAGCGGCGCGCCAAGTCTTCCCCGCATACTTTTTCCCGGAGGAATTCATGCTTCACCTTGATACCGGCAATACCGGCTTCATGATTCTGTGCACCAGCCTGGTTATGCTCATGACGCCCGGCCTGGCGTTTTTTTACGGCGGGCTGGTCGGACGCAAGAACGTCCTTGCCATCATGATTCAGAGTTTTGTCTCGATGGGTTGGACCACCGTCATCTGGTACCTGTATGGCTATTCGCTTGTGTTTCAGCGGCGACTGGCACGGAATCATCGGCAATCTGAACAATATCTGCCTGCACGGCGTGAATCTGTCCACGCCGTCAGCCCCGAACGACACGATTCCGGCAATGGTCTTCATCGCCTATCAGATGATGTTCGCCATCATCACTCCAGCACTCATCTCGGGCGCGTTCACCAACCGGGTTACCTTCAAGGCCTATTGCCTTTTCCTGACGGCGTGGCTCACGTTCGTTTATTTCCCCTTCGTCCACATGGTGTGGGGAGGGGGCATCCTGCAACGCTGGGGAGTGGAGGACTTCGCCGGCGGCATCGTGGTGCACAACATCGCCGGCATGGCTGCCCTGGCATCCATTCTTTATGTCGGCCGGCGCCGGGTGCTGGATCGCGGCCCGCACAGCATTCCCCTGGTCGCCCTGGGTACCGGGCTGCTTTGGTTCGGATGGTATGGCTTTAACGCAGGCAGCGAGATGCGCGTGGATTCGGTGACGGGGACTGCATTCCTGAACACCGACATTGCTGCATCGTTCGCGGCCGTGGCCTGGTTGATTGTGGCGTGGATTCGTGAGCGCAAGCCCAAGTTCCTCGGCCTGTTGACCGGCGCAGTCGCCGGACTGGCAACCATCACTCCTGCGGCGGGCTATGTCTCGCCAACTACCGCCGTCATTATCGGCGTGGTCTCCGGAGTGGTGTGCTACTTCGCGGTCGAGATGAAGAACAAACTGCACTGGGACGACGCCCTGGACGTGTGGGGTGTTCACGGAGTCGGCGGCTTCCTCGGCATCGTGATGCTGGGGCTGTTTGCCAATAGCGCGTTCAATCCCGCCGGGACGAACGGGTTGCTCTACGGCAATCCCAGCTTCTTCATGAAACAGCTGGTCGCGGTGCTCTTCTCGTCGGTGTGGGCATTCGGTTTCACCTACGCCATGCTGCGCATCATCAATATTTTCACGCCGGTGAAAGTCACAGAGATGAGCGAGGAGATAGGCCTGGACGAGTCGCTCCACGGCGAACACGCTTATGAGACCCTCGAAGTCGAGGAGCTCTTTAACGGTGACCGTCATGTGACGATCGAGCACGTCGAGGTCGAGGAAGAAGTCGAGCTGGTCGGCCCCAGAAAGTAGTTATGCCGGGACGGTGGTGGACTTTTTGCCGGCTTCTGGGAAGAAGTGTCTTGGCAGGGGCGATGCTCGTTTTGCCCCTGCCTTTTTTTGCCCAGGACAACGCTCCTGACCCGGCCTCGGCGTCGGTCAGCTCGAACAGTAGCGAGCCGACCAAACCCTGGTGGCGGACGATCACCGCCAACGGTTTCGCCTCCCTTTCCTACGGTTACAACACCAACCAGCCATATTCCGGCCTGAACCAGTTTCGCATTTTCGACTTCAACGACAACGAGCCCCAGTTGGACATGGCGCAACTGGTAATCCAGCGCACGGTAGAGAAGCCCAACCAGTTTGGTTTCCGCGTCAACGTGATCGCGGGCTCCGGCGTTCCCGAGGTCACGGCTGCCTATGGACTGTTTCGCAGCACGGAGACGGGCGTTGCCCATCACTTCGACGTTCCCGAGCTTTATTTCAGCTATGACGTGCCTCTGGGGAAGGGGTTGCGCCTCGACGCCGGGAAGATGGCCAGCCATCTGGGCTCGGAGATCATCGGTGGCTACGATGGCTATAACGACGAATTCAGCCGCGGATTCATCTTTGGCTTTGGTGTGCCTTTTACCTACACCGGAGTGAAAGCCACCTACGCCTTCAATAGCAAGGTCACCGGCATGCTCGTCCTGGTGAATGGCTGGGACGAGTTCCAACACTACAATCACGCATTTTCCTGGGGCAGCCAGATCACGGTGACTCCAACCAAAACCGCAACCCTGTACTTCAACTTCATTCGTGGTGCGGAGCGCCCGCAGAACGATCGCGACCAGCGCAGCGTTGGGGAAATTGTGGGAAGCTGGAAAACGACGCCTCGGCTGAACCTCGGCTTTGACGCGGTGTACGGCCACGAGGAAAACGCCGTCAGCCTCGGCCATGACGCCATCTGGCGAGGGCTGGCCGCCTACGTCAAGTATGGTTTCACCCAGAAATTCTCCCTGGCCTTTCGCGGCGAAGTATTCAACGACAGCGGCGGCACCCGCACCGGCGTGGACCAGACGCTCCAGGGATACACCCTCACCCCGGAATACGACATGGCGGCGAAGCTCTCCGACATCGCTTCCTGGCTCAAGAAGCTGGACGGCAAGTTCGTCGTCCGCGGCGATGTCCGCCTCGATCATTCCAACAAAGACGTGTTTCTAACCAGCGACCCTCTGATCTTTGTCCCGCACCAATTCACCGTAGCCATCAACCTGATCTATTTGTTCTGACCTGAGTTGTGCGGTGACGCGGCGAATCTCCGCACATCACCTCCGGGCTATTTGACATAATGATGAGATGGCGATTGCTTTCCCTGTTGAGCGCTGGCTACCTAAGTCGGTCGTTTGTCTTCGTGACTACAGCTCCCAGAAATTTCTGCGCGATGTAATCGCCGGCGTCACCGTAGGCCTGGTTGCCCTGCCGTTAGCAATGGCCTTCTCGATCGCATCCGGCCTTACCCCGCAGGCCGGCATCTATTGCGCCATCGTAACTGGCTTCCTCATCTCCTTGCTCGGCGGTTCGAAAACACAAATTGGTGGGCCAACTGGGGCCTTTGTGGTCGTGGTGGCGGGAATCATTGCCGCTCACGGTGTTGACGGGCTGTTCATGTGCACGGTGATGGCCGGCATTCTGCTGCTGATCATGGGCGCAACGGGAATGGGTTCTGCGGTGAAGTTCATTCCCCGGCCGATTGTCATCGGCTTCACCAACGGCATCGCCATTCTCATCGCCAGCACGCAGGTAAAGGACTTCTTCGGCCTGCACATGGACAAGGTTCCGGGCGTGTTTTGGCTGCGCATGGAAGCCCTGGCCAAAGACTTCGGCACTCTGAACTACACGACGACGGCTCTCGCATTGGCTACGGTTGCCATCCTGGTCGCCTGCCGCTTGGCCTCCGACCGCATTCCCGGGCCGATTCTGGTTCTCTTGCTCGGGACCGCAGCCGTGTTTATCTTCAAGCTCCCGGTGGAGACTATCGGCAGCCGCTTTGGCGGTATTCCCAGCGGACTACCCCATCTGGTCATTCCCAAGTTCCGCTCCGACCTCATTCACGGACTCTTAGGCCCGGCCGTTACGGTTGCGATGCTGGGTGCCATTGAGTCCTTGATGTCGGCGGTGGTGGCCGACCGCATGAGCAACGACCGGCACAATCCGAACGTGGAGCTCATTGGCCAAGGCGTGGCCAACATCGTCTCTCCGCTTTTCGGCGGACTGCCTGCAACCGGCGCGATCGCGCGTACGGCCACCAACATCCGCGCCGGTGCTCAGTCTCCAGTCGCGGGAATGATCCATTCCCTCACCCTGCTCTGCATTCTGCTGTTTGCCGCCCCGCTGGTGCGTTTTGTTCCCATGGCCGTGCTGGCTGGCGTCCTGATGGTCGTCTCCTACAACATGGGCGAGTGGCGGGAGATTCCGCAGCTCCTCAAGCTCACCAAGACCGATGTCAGTGTCTGGTTGGTAACGTTTGCCCTGACCGTGTTCGCCGATCTGACGGTTGCGGTGGAGGCCGGAATGATCCTGGCAGCCCTGCTCTTCATCAGCCGGGTGGCGAACACGACTTCGGTCTCGCAGGTCACCGACGACTACGTGGAAGACGGTCGCGTCCACATTCTGCAGGACAAGGACATCCCTTACTACGCGACCATTTTCCGCATTCACGGTCCGTTCCTGTTCGGCGCGACCGAGAAGCTCTCGGTGGTCACGGAGAGAATTCATGAGCTGCCGCCCATCGTGATTCTCCGTCTGCGCAACATGACGGCTTTGGACGCGACCGGACTGTTCGCTCTCCAGGAGGTTGCCCGGCAACTCCAGGCAACGGGCAGAGCTTTGATTTTGTGCGGCACGAGAGAACAGCCTGCCAAGCTGATTCAGCATTCGGAACTGGAACACGTCATCGGCCGCGACAATATCTGCGAGAACGTACGCGAGGCCCTCCGCCGTGCAGACGAAGTCTTCGAGGAATTGCAAGCCAAGGCCGCCTTCAGCGGAGCGTGAGAAGCCGGAACCTCCTTTCCCGCCCGTACGCTAAGTTGCCGGCCTCTACGGCGCGAAGTAGCTGGAGATGTCCAGGATCAGTTGGGTAATGCCCGAAGCATAGGCGTCAACCTTGCCGTTGCTTGTCGGCACGATCGCCATGTTCGAGGTGATTGCCCCGTCAATCGCATTCAGTGTCGAGACCACTGGCTGGCTCTCGCCATCTGGCCACAAGGTCAGATAGCCGAGTCCACCCGTAGGCACCACTGTCGCATTGAACACATAGGCTTGCGCCGCAGTCGGCGTTGCGCAGACGCTATCCACCACATCCACCGGAGGACTCAGCGTCCCACTGAACGGCTGCCCGTTGCCAATCTTGCGCGTGTCGATCACCCGGCAGGGTGCTGCTGGATACAGGGATAGGCCACCTTGTCCCGCTGCCGCGAAGTAGCCATTGATGTCGATCACCAGGTCGGTGTCGTTGCTGGCGTACGCGGTGATATCGCCGCCCGTGCCTGCCGGCACAATGGCCGCATTGGCCACGATCGTCCCCGTCAAGTTATTCAACGTGGACACCGGATTCTGCGGCTGCTGGTTCGTTGGCCATACTTCCAGATAGCCCAACGGATCTCCCATCGCCGGATAAGGCACAGCCGTGAAGTTGAACGAGTAGGCCGCCGGGGTGATGCCCATTGGAATGCAGGAGCTCTCCAGCACTGGGAAATCGCGTGCTACCTTGCCCGACAGGTGCGGTGAACCCAGTCCCTGGGGAAAGTTGGATTTGCGGGTGTCCGCCACGCGGCAGGGTGTCAGCGGATAGAACGCAAGCGTGGAATCGTCAGCCGGCGCAAAGTAGCCGTCGATATCCAGCACCACATCGGTCGTGTTGCTGACAAATACGCTGACCGCACCCTGCGAGCCGGCGGGCACAATCGCTGCGTTGGCCTTGATGCGGCCATCCAGCGAATTCATGGTGGAAACCAGCGGCTGATCTTCTCCGGTGGGCCAGATGGTCAGATAGCCCAGCGGCCCCGGCGGAACCACGGTGACATTCAACGAATAGGCAGCGGCGGTGGTGGGAATATTGCAGCCGCCGAGCTGCGGAACGGTGAAGTCCCGCGAAGTATTGCCCTGAATCGGCCCGCCACTCTTGCGCGTGTCCACCAAACGGCACGGAGTCACGGCTACGAATTGCAGCGGCGCGGCACTGGCGCCTGCGATTACCGAGACGGTATTGTCCGCGTAATTTGGGGCATAAACCCTGTTGGTGGTTGCATTAACCGCCACTTCAAAGGGACCATCCCCGATGCCAATGACGTATGCCACGAAGTCCTGTTCGATGACCGTTACAGTCCCCGGGCCGTTGCTGCAGGTAAGGCCGACGTGCCTCTCCAGCTTGTTGCATAGCGCATCCACCACATAGATATCGTTGGTTACGGAGTCGACCGCCGCGAAATAGGGAAAGAGCCCAACGTCCACTGTTGACGTGACTTGGTCGATGGTCCCATCGATGACGGTCACGGTCCCCGAGCTCCCGCATGGAAGACCGCCACCGCAGGAATTGACGACATAAATCTCATTGGTGACGGCGTTAACCGCAACGTCAAACGGCTCAAAACCCACGTTGACCGTCGCGGCGACTGTGTTGGACGCCCCATCGATCACACTCACCGTCCCAACGCTTTGGCAGTTGATATCCTTACCACAGAGATTCGAAACGTAGATCTTGTTAGTCACGGAGTCGACCGCCGGCAGAATGGGAGAAACCCCAACGTTAAGCGTCGTGGTGTGATTGCTGGCTCCGTCGATTACCGTCACCGTTCCCGCGCTGCTGCACGACACAAAGTTGTCGCAGGAATTGTTAGCCACGTAGATCTGGTTGGTGACCGGGTTGACCCCCAAGCCAGCCGGATTCGACCCTACGTCAACGGTCGTGGTGTGATTGCTGGCTCCATCGATCACGGTCACGGTTCCGAGGCTGCTGCAGTTGGGATCGTCGCCGCAGTTATTTGTAACGTAGATCTGGTTGGTGACCGGGTTGACCGCGACGAAGCCGGGATAATAGCCCACGTTGACCGTCGCGGTGCTATTGGTAGCTCCGTCGATAACGGTTACGCTCCCTGTGCTGCTGCCACATGGCAAAACGTTGCCACAGCCATTCGCCACATAGATCTTGTTCGTGACGGAGTTGACCGCCATGAACAAGGGAGCAACCCCAACATTCACCGTCGTGGTGTTATTGGTGGCCCCGTCGATTACCGTCACCGTTCCCTGGCCGCAACTGTCGTTGTCATTACATAGACCATTCGCCACGTAGATCTTGTTGGTCACCGGGTTCACCACGACGCCACCCGGGCCGGTGCCCACCGGAACGGTCGCAATTACTTTCTGCGCGACGGCGGACGGCAAAACTATAGTGAGACTGAACAGCAGGAAGACGAAGTTGAATGTGCGGCGGTGGTTCATGGGCGGCCCTCCCAAGAAATCGTTACTCGCCCCGGGTTAAGTTTGCTCAACTGTTTCCTGCAAGGATTCCGAGGTGGCGGTCTCCGATCCTTGACAATTGGATCAGAGCCGCAGGCGCGGCCAACATTGAGCATTCTGGATGTGAGCGGATGGTATCACTGGACGGCGCCAAAATCGAAGGAATTTCTTGGCCATAGGTATGTCTAGCAAGATCGTCGGATGGCCTGGCCTTTTGGGTTGAGACTACACATCGAGGGCGTCTGACTGTTGCTTGTCAGCACTTAGTGATTCTGTACCCTTCGCAACAGAGAATCAGTGCCTTTCCGCCCAATCGTCGTTGTTAAGTAATTAGGAATCTATATTTTACGTATAAGTCTCACGGGCTCTATATTTTGCGGGTTATTTGTTGTCTAAGTTATTGATTCTACGTAATACGCTAGGGGGAGTCCGCAATCCTGGACTCCTTCAGTCGCCGCGCTGCGACCTCTCAGTGCTGATCGCCGAAGGCTGATTTTCAGAACCGCAAAATGCGATCTGCCGACAGCGGACAACACGCGCCTTTTGTGGGACAGAAGCCTCGTGTTCCCATGCTAGAATTCAGAGAATACTCTGCGGGAGAATGCTGTTGATTGAGATAGCGCCGTCCATTCTGTCGGCCGATTTCGCCCGCCTGGCTGAGGACGCGAATGCCGCTGTTCGCGGCGGCGCGACCGTTCTGCATGTTGACGTGATGGATGGCCATTTTGTGCCTAATATCACGATCGGCCCGCCGGTTGTTGCTTCCCTGCGCAAAGCCGTGGATGTGCCTCTCGATTGCCACCTGATGATCGAGAATCCCGATGACTATATCCCCGCGTTCGCGGACGCTGGGGCCAACTGGATTTCGGTACATCAGGAGGCTTGCCGTCACCTGAACCGAAGTCTGGAACTGATCCGCAGTTGCGGCGCGCGGGTTGGTGTGGTCATCAACCCTGCGACCACGGTGCAAACTCTTGGCGAAGTGCTCGATATTGTGGATTTTGTGCTGGTCATGTCCGTCAATCCTGGATTCGGCGGTCAGAAGTTCATTCCCGGCGCCCTGGAGAAAGTTCGCAAGCTGGCGACCATGCGCGCGGCCAAGGGAGTGGACTTTCGAATCGAGATAGACGGCGGCATCGACCTGGAGACGATCGGTCCAGCGGTGCGCGCCGGAGCGGAAATCTTTGTGGCTGGCAGTCACGTCTTTGGACACGGCGATCCGGGACGCAACGTGGCGGCCCTGCTCCGGGCCGCGCAGGAAGCCACGCTGGTGCGGGTTTAGGCGGACGCCATCTGGAATGTTGGAATCATAGAGGTGTTTAGGATGTTTCGTCGCGTAGTCATCATGGTCCTGGCGGGAATGGTACTCATGTCACTGGGCTCCGTTGCCCAGAACACAAGCGCTCCTCCGGCCCCTAACACAAGTCCAGCTGCGGCCCAAAGTACGGGGACTGCTCCTCCCCCGGCTGCGACCAGCGCTCCGGCCCCAGCGACCAGCAACAGTAAGGCCCAGACCTCGAACACGAATCAGAAGCAGGCTAAGACCAGCAAGAAGAGCAAAAAGGCGCAGAACCCAATTGCCAACATCGACTCCAAGCAGCCCGACAAGGTGCTGTTCGACCGCGCCATGGATGCGATGAAGCACAATAAGTACGATGTGGCCCGGCTGAGTTTGCAGACGCTCATCAATACCTATCCCGACTCGGAATACATTGCGCGGGCCAAACTCGCGATTGGCGACTCGTGGTATCAGGAGGGCGGCTCAGCTGCCATGGCGCAGGCCGAGAGCGAGTACAAGGACTTCATCACCTTCTTCCCCAACATGCCGGAGGCGGCGGAAGCGCAGTTGAAGATCGCCAACATCCACTTCAAGGAGATGGAAAAAGCGGATCGCGATCCTACCCATGCCAAGCGCGCCGAAGAGGAATATCGCCAACTCATTCTGCAGTTTCCTGACAGTTCGCTAGTGCCGCAGGCCAAAGAGCGTCTGCTGGAAGTGCAGGAGGTCCTCGCCCAACGGGAGTACATGATCGGCCACTTCTACTTTCTGCGTGAGAGCTATCCCGCAGCCATCGCCCGTCTGCAATCGGTCGCCGATACGTATCCCCTCTACAGTGGCGCTGACGAGGCCCTCTTCGAGTTGGGCAATGCCTATGAGAAGCAAATCGAACTCGTGCGCAAGGCCAGGTTTCCTGAGGCGTCTAAGGGCGTTCTGATCAAGCAATACACTGCCGGGGCGACCGCAGCCTACGACCGCATTCTTACCCGTTATCCTCTCGAGGAGCGCGCACCCGATGCCAGGAAACGGTTGGAGGCCTTGAAGCAGCCCATCCCGCAGGCTACCCCGCAAGCTATCGCGCAGGATAAAGCCGAGATCGCCAGTCGCGGATCGCTTGGCACCGTGGACAAAGTGATGGAGAACTTCCGCAAGGGCCCGAACGTTACCGAAGCTGCCAAGGTTGGCGAGCCCACGCTGGTTGATCCCAAACAAGCCAGTGCGCCCGACATGGTGCGGGGCGTCACCACCAGCGTGATGAGCAGCCTCAATAACCTTAATGGCAACAATAAAGTTTCCGTTGAGCGCGTCGAGCCCGGCGCACCGCCCCCCGGAAACGCCCTGGTGCCGCGTTCAGACGCCGCGCCGGGTACCGCCCCTGCTGGTGCCGGGAACGCGGTCCCAGCCGCAGGAACTACGGGCAATACTGCAATTCCTGAGCTTCAGAATGATTTGCAGCCGGCGCCGAGCGCGGATACCAGCGGCGCTCCGGAAAAGGCGCCTCCGCAGGTGAACGACGCTGCCCCGGCTTCAACCGGCAGTAATTCGCAGCCCGACGCAGCGGCAAGCAGCAGCGGTACACCGGCGCAAGCAGCTGCCAATCCCAACACCGAAAGCACGTCGAAGAAAAAGAAGAAGAAGGTGCTGGGCATCTTCTAAAGGTAGCAAGAATTCTCCAAGTTCAGGCGCAGCTGCGGCTGCGCCTTTCTTGTCATCAGCTGTAGTATCTTGACAAACTGACTCTGGCTGACGACAGAGGGCTTCTCCTTGTAAGATCGAGGATTGACCTTCGTACATCGAACGGACCGGAATGCCTCACGAACTTCCCAAAGCGTACGAACCAGGCGCGATTGAGCCGCGCTGGGCCGAATACTGGGTCCGCGAGAGGCTCTTCCACGTGGAGACTCCCGCCAGCGACGCAACGCGGCCTGTGTTCACACTGATCCTCCCGCCGCCGAACGTCACCGGACGTCTGCACATGGGGCACATGCTGAACCAGACCGAGATGGACATCATCGTTCGCTGGCATCGCATGCGCGGCTTCATCACGCTGTGGCTTCCCGGCACCGACCACGCCGGCATCGCCACACAGATGATGGTGGAACGCCAACTGGCTGCCGAAGGCAAGAATCGTCGCGACATCGGCCGTGAAGCCTTCATCGCGCGCGTCTGGGACTGGAAACAGCATTACGGTGGCGCAATTCTCGAGCAGATGAAGCGGCTCGGCGCCTCGGTGGACTGGTCGCGCGAGTACTTCACGATGGACGAGCGGATGTCGCGCGCCGTCCGCGAAGCATTCGTGCGCCTGTACGAAGAAGGGCTGATCTACCGTGGCAAGTACATCGTCAACTGGTGCCCGCGCTGCATCACCGCGGTTTCCGATCTCGAGGTCGTGCACGAAGAAACGCCAGGCAAGATCTACGAGATTCGCTACCCGGTAGTTGGATCGAAGGACGAATACATCGTGGTCGCGACTACGCGTCCCGAAACCATGCTTGGCGATACCGCGGTTGCGGTGAACTCCGGCGATGACCGATACCGCCATCTGCGCGGCAAAAAGGTCTTGCTGCCGCTCATGGACCGCGAGATTCCGATCATCACCGACGACATCCTCGCCAATCCCGAGTTTGGCACTGGTGCGGTCAAGGTCACGCCAGCGCACGATCCCAACGACTTCGAGGCTGGTCTGCGCAACAACCTGCCGCAAATCGACGTGATGAACGAAGTCGCGCAGATGAACGAAAACGCCGGTCCCTATAAGGGACTCGATCGCTTCGAGGCGCGGCAGAAAGTGCTCGCGGACCTGGAGCAGGGCGGCTTTCTGGTGGGCACCAAGGACTACATCGTTCCCTTAGGCAAGTGCGATCGCTGCAAAACCGTCGTTGAGCCGCGCCTTTCGACGCAGTGGTTCGTGAAGATCCAGCCGCTGGCCGACCGCGGTATCGAAGTCGTGGAGAAGGGCAACATTAAGTTCGTTCCCGAGAATTACGCCAAGACGTACTTCGAGTGGATGCGCAACATTCACGATTGGTGTATCTCCAGGCAGTTGTGGTGGGGACATCGCATTCCGGCGTGGCATTGTCAGGACTGCAAGGAGATCACCGTCGCGCGTGAGGCGCCCGCGAAATGCCCGAAATGCGGAAGCAGCCATCTCGAACAGGACAGCGACGTGCTTGACACCTGGTTTTCATCGGGCTTGTTGCCATGCTCCGCGCTGGGCTGGCCGGATAGCACGCCCGATCTCGACGCGTTCTACCCGACCACGCTTCTGATCACCAGCTTTGACATCCTGTTCTTCTGGGTGGCGCGCATGATCATGATGAACTGCCACTTCATGCGCGGCCATCAGCAGGGTGAAGTGCCGTTTGGCACCGTGTACATCCACGCGCTGGTGCGCGATGCCGAAGGGCAAAAGATGTCGAAGACCAAGGGTAATGTGCTGGACCCGATCGAGATCATCGAGCACTACGGCACCGATGCTGTCCGTTTTACGCTGGCCTCTATGGCGGCGCCCGGTACCGACATTGCTTTCTCGGAAAGCCGCACCGGAAGCTATCGGGCATTTGCCAACAAGATCTGGAATGCCGCGCGCTTCCTGTTCATGAACGTGGACCGCGCGCAGCAGTCGGGCGTGTGGTCGCTGGCGGACTTCGTGTCTTCGCCGACGGACTTTGGGGTCAGAGGCGTATCTGGCTTCAAGGCTGAAACCCTGGAGGACCGTTGGATCCTCTCGCGCTTCAATCGGGTGGCCCAGGAGTTACACGAAGCGCTCGATACCTATCGTTTTCACGAAGCCGCGCACGTGGTGTATCACTTCTTCTGGGGCGAATACTGCGACTGGTACCTGGAGTTAATCAAACCACGCCTCTTGAGCGATGATCGCGAGCAGGCGCGCAGTGCGTACGAGAATCTGATCAGCGTGTTCGAAGGTGCTCTGCGCTTGCTGTCGCCGTTCATGCCGTTCCTCACCGAGGAACTCTGGCACGCGGTCTATGACGGTAAGCCGCCGGCAAAGTCGATTGCGCTGGCGGCTTATCCGCAAGCCGATCCAGCGCAAATGGATAGCGGCGCAGAAACGGAAATGGCGATTCTGCAAGACCTCATCGTCAGCGTGCGTAACATTCGCGCGGACCTGAAGGTCGAGCCGAAGCAGAAGTTGACAATCGAGATCTTCGCCGACGGCGATGTCCGTGCTCTGGTTGACCACAATCGCGGTGCGCTGGAGCGGCTGGCGAACGTGGAAGGCCTGACTTTCGTGGACTCGTCCCTGGCCAAGGTTTCGGGCGCCCGCAGCACGGCCCGCTTCGACGTACGGGTGCTTTATGAACGCAAAGTAGACGCTTCAGCAGAGCGCGACCGGCTAAGCAAGGAGCTTGCCAGGTTGACGCAGGAGCTGACGCGCGCTACCGGACAGCTGAACAATGAGGCGTTCCTCGCCAAGGCGCCGGCACACGTGGTGGAAGGCTTGAGGAAGCGCAAGGCCGAAGTTGAAGTTCTGGTGCATAAGGCAAACGAGGCATTGGGAGAATTGGGCGCTTAAGCACGTCGGGCGCAGCTCGGGAGAAAACCATCGTGGACTGGACAAGCCGCAGGATCACCGCAATCCTGGAAAATGCGCTGCTGGAAGATCGCGCCACACGGGACGCAACCAGTTACGCCTGCATCGATCCCAATCAGCGTGCTTCCGCCACCATCCTTGCCAAACAGGATTGCGTGCTCTCCGGTGTTGGATGCATTCCTCGCATCCTCGAGGTTTTTGCAACCCTCGATGGCACGGTGACCTCTCATCCGGAAGTCACCAGCCACACCGAGATCTTCGACGGCGTACGCCTGCGTAAAGGGCAGCCAATCGCGGTCATCGTGCATAATGCGCGGGTCGTGCTTTCCTGCGAGCGCGTTATCCTCAACATCATGCAGCGCATGAGCGGCATTGCGACCCTCACCCGCCGCTACGTGGACGCGGTCGCGGGAACCGGAACAACCATTCTGGATACTCGCAAGACTGCGCCTGGGCTGCGTGTGCTCGACAAGTACGCGGTTCGCTGCGGCGGGGGCACGAACCACCGCCTCGACCTTAGCGACGGCGTCCTCATCAAGAACAACCACATTGCGCTCGCCGGCGGCGCAGCGGTTGCCTTGGAACGCGCGCTGCGCAACCGTCGCGGTCCGCAAACGGTGGAGATCGAGGTGCGTTCGCTGGAGGAGTTCGACCTGGCGCTGGAGCACGGAGCCGAGGCTGTGCTGCTGGACAACATGACCCCGGAGCAGGTGCGAGAGGCAGTTGAACGGGTCAGCAAACTTGACCGGCGGGTGCCGTTGGAAGCCTCGGGTGGAATCACGCTGGAGAACGTTCGCGCCTACGCTGAAGCCGGTGTGAGCTTCATCTCTGTGGGCGCGCTCACCCATTCCGCCGCGGCAGTGGACCTGAGTATGCGTCTCGCACCGGCGTGATTCGAGACAGGAAACTACACCTTGGACTTTGTCCCGTCTCGATGTTTGCGGGCCGTGGCGCTCCTCGTCACGACTCAGCGGGACAACGCCGCAATCGGCATAGGGGGGACGGTCACCCGTCCTCCCCTGCCACACCACCGGACATGCGGGTCCGCATCCGGCGGTTCGGTGGATTGAGCTATGTACCAGCGAACAGCCGTGGAAGCCCGAGCGAATCAAAGTAGGCGATAGGAAATGCATAGCTCATGGCTGGGCTATTGGCTATGCGGTACGGACCGTGAGCGCTCCCGGCCGTTTGTGCGGCCAGGGTCTTGCTCACTCCCCGCTCACATAGCTTGGCGAAGCGTAGCCTTCCGCGTTTCCATTGCTTCCAGATCACGGATCGCAGCCTGCGCCGTATCCATTGATCCAGTGCCTGCAGCACCGAGGGCGTCTCACAGAAGCCGAAGTAGCCCTGCCAACCCCGTAAATAGGTGGCCAACTCCTTCGTCACCCGTTCGAGACTGATACCCCGCGTCCGTCCCGTAAGCTCTCGCACCTTCTGCTTGAAACGCACCAGAGCCTTGGTGGCGATACGCCGCTTGGGCTCGCGGGCCTGCGTGAAGCTGAAGCCGAGAAACTTACGTTCTGCCGACCGCGCTACCGCACTCTTCTGCTCGTTGACCTTGAGCTTGAGCCGTCGTGTGATGAAGCCCGTGATACTCCGCTTCACCCGCTCGCCTGCCCGGTGGCTGCCGACGTAGATGTTGCAGTCGTCCGCATACCGCACGAAGCAGTGCTTGCGCCGTTCCAGCTCTCGATCCAGTTCGTCGAGCACCAGGTTCGACAGTAGTGGCGAGAGTGGCCCGCCTTGCGGCGTGCCCTCCTCCACCGGATCCACCAACCCGTTCTCCATCACGCCCGCCATGAGGAACGCCCGCACCAGCTTGAGCACCCTCTTGTCGGCGACCCGTCGCGCTACCGCTGCCATCAGCTTGTCGTGGTTGACCCGATCGAAAAACTTCTCCAGATCGATATCTACCACCCAGCGGCGCCCCTCGGCCACATACCTCTGTGCCTTGGCGACCGCCTGATGCGCCGAACGCCCGGGCCGGAACCCGTGACTGTGTTCGGAAAATTCCGGGTCCCATCTGCGCTGCAAAACCTGCATCACCGCCTGCTGCACCATGCGGTCCAGCACCGTCGGGATGCCCAGCTGACGCATCCCTCCGTCCGGCTTCGGTATCTCTACCCGCTTCACCGGCTGCGGCTTGTAAGTCCCGTTGAGCAGTTGTTCCCGGAGGGCTGGCCAGTGCTCCCGCAAGTGTCCGGACAACTCCTCGACCTTCATGCCGTCGATCCCCGGACTTCCCTTGTTGGACTTCACTCGCTTCAAAGCCTGCAAGCAGTTCTCCCGCTCGCAAACTTCTTCCATCAGTTGCTCCTCTATAGCCGGGCGTTCAGTCCTGCGCTTCGCCGTGGACGATTCGGACCCTCTGCTAGCAGACCTCGGAGCTTCACTCCTGTTCTCTTCGCTAAAGGCCAGCCGAAGCTGGTTATTCTGCCGCTGGTCGCTCATCGAGTCGCGCCGCCTACTTGCCGCTTCCTTCCGTTTGGGCCTTCGCCGCTTGCGCAGCTACTATGCCTGCTGCTGACTTCTGCCGCACGCTCAGAATGGATTGCTCCACCCTCAGTCCCGATTCCGGGACATGCAGCAGACCTCCCGAGGTAAGTTCGACCGCCTTCAACGCGCAACCGCCAGATTTACAACCAGTGCCCTTGATGGATATGGACTTCGCGACCCTTAGCTCGCTCGTCCGGCACCGTATGCCTCGTATCTGGTTCTTGTTCATCGGCTCGCATCTTTGCTCCACGCTTCTTTCAGACCACGCCTCACAACGTCGCCCTTGCGCTTCGCTATCACTTCTCCTCCATCAGGATGTGAAGAGGACTTTCACCTCCAAGCTGTCAAACATGCTCGGCACACTAAGCAAACACCCCGTCCTCAGACGGGGTGGTGTTTCACTCGAATCACTTGGGCGTTGCCCTTCTAGCTGTTGACCGCCTTCAACTGGTGCAAGCCTTCGCCGGTAAACGATGAGATCACCATCCCAAGAACGCTCTTGAGGTCCGCGACACTATAATCAGCGCTGAACTCAGAACGCTGCGCCAACACCTGGTCACGCAATAGGCCTTCGGTCATGCCAACGAACGCTGCCCGAATCGCCGCTAAGTTCACATCCTTGCGGATGTGCCCTTCCTCGCGCAATTGGCGAAGCAGTGCATTCACCGTCTCAGCGAACTGCTGAAAGCCCTGACTCACAAACACGTCGCGATTGTCTTTGCGTACGCGCCGGGTCTCGAGCAAGATCAGGTTTTTCATGTCCGGGTCGTTCTCCAGTTCCACGATGATCGCCTCCAGGGCCCCAAATAACCGGTCACTTGGAGAGCCGCTGCTCGGCATCGCATGTGCGCGTGCTGCAATACTGACCCACCCGCGATCCAGGATGACGGCCAGCAGACCTCGCTTGCTGCCGAAATGTTTCATCAGTTGCGATTCGCTGGTGCCCGCTTCGCGAGCAATCGCAACTGTGCTGGTGTTTTCGTATCCGTTGTAGGCGAACAGACGCTTCGCCGCCATGAGAATACGGTCATGGGACGAAAGAGGAGGCATGGACTTTACGTTAGCTGTATCGGGCATAGGGAAAACCAGTCAAAGGAACCCGACTACGTGGCAGAAGTCGTGGCAGTCAATCATCCAGCAGGCAGGGTGAACGGACGGGCCAAACCGCCGAAAACTTCAGCTAGAAGTTTCGCAGATGCTCGCTAGTTATGCAAGCATGAAGTCATCCCCGAGCGAATCAATTGTCAAGTCTCGAGAAGGCGCTTTATCCTAAAACGAAACCTGCAAAACGAAAGCTCGCCGGGCAGGCGAGCTTCCTCCGAAACACTCCCATCTCTATTGCCTATGGGCAGTCTTCTGGCTGCTGGCTGTTTTACGCTCCTGAGGCGTGTCGCCAGCCTGCTTCATCACCTGCTCGATCAGTTGATAAAGCTGTGTGCGGTCCACAACCTCCACGAATGGTGTCCCGCGCGCGGTATTGCTGACCACGTAGATCGTCGGCGTGTGATCCAAAGGGATGCGTTGCCCAAGCTGATAGTCAGCCCTCACCTTGGCCGCCAGGTCGCCGTTAGCGTCTACTACGAACGGTAGTACGACCTTGTTCTGTTCGGCAAACTTCTCCGTGTAGCCCCGGAGATTCTGCTTGGTGACGTACGGCTGGTTTTGGAAGATATACAAGCGGTAATCGTCACCCAGCTTCTTCGACTTGGTATCGAAATAGCGGGCATTCACCGCCGCCTCGAAGGACCAGGGATGCTGGGGCAGCGGAAAATCGTGTTGCACCAGGGGAATGTTGTAGGTCTTGGCGGCTTCGTGCAGCAGCGGCGCTGCGCGAGCGCAATCGGGACATTCCAAGTCTTCGAAGACGACGATGGCGACCTTCGACCCAGCAGGAGGCCGCAACATGGAGGTGTCGCCGCCCCATGCGATCGGGCTGCCACAGGCCAGCAGAAGAAGGAGGGCGAATCGCGAGAAAAGAGTACGTTTCATTCCGAGTTTTCCTTGGTTGCTGCGCCGGTTGGTCCGGCAAGTTGCGCAGGAATGTCCTTAATAGTAATGGAAAGCAGCCTTGCGAGTCTCGCTGTCGAGTCGGCGTGCGACTCAGGCCAGTTTGGGGCTGAGAAACTGGGTGTGCTACGATTTTAAGTTTGTTCAGCCTCGCCATGCGCAGAACGGCATGGTTCCCCGCATTTTCTTGGGGTCCCCTGGAAGACTCGGCTTATGCGTCTTCCAGGGTAACTGTTTGCCTGACTGGGCGACCTCGGATAAGCACGCGGAGTTGTCAACCGCCCGGGCGAGGCGCGGTATTGCACGGCCCATATTCTAAGGAGTCATAGGTGAAGAACTACGAAGGCGCAAACATTCGCAACGTCGCCCTGGTCGGGCACTCACACTCTGGCAAGACCTCCCTTGCATCGGCCCTTCTGTTCACCGCCGGAGCGACGCAACGCCTCGGCCGCGTGGACGAAGGCAACACGGTTACCGATCACGAAGAGGAAGAGATCTCGCGGTCGATGTCCCTTTCCGCCGCGACCGCGGTGATCGAGTGGCGCAACCACAAGATCAACCTCCTCGACACGCCTGGCTTCAACATGTTCATCCATGAAGCCGAGATGGTGCTGCCTGCCGTGGAGGCCGCGCTGGTCGTGGTGGACGCGGTCAGCGGCGTGGAAGTTATCACCGAGCGCATCTGGCATTATTGCGACAATTTCGCCCTGCCACGCGCGATTGTTTGCACTCGCATGGACCGCGAACGCGCCGACTTCACCCGGGTAATGGAATCGCTGACCTCGGCCTTCGGCCGCACCGTCGTTCCGGTGCAGTTGCCCATCGGTTCGGAGAAGAGCTTTACCGGCGTCGTGGACCTGGTGAGGATGAAGGCCTACACCTACGAGATGGGCGGTAATGGCAAGTCCAAGGTTGGCGAGATCCCGGCCAACATGGAAGAGGAAGCCAAGGCGGCGCACGAACGTCTGGTCGAGCTGGTTGCCGAGGGCGACGACGCGCTGATGGAAGAGTTCTTCGACAAGGGCACCATCGCCGAGGAGCACATCGTCAGCGGCCTGCACAATGCCATTCGCGAAGACAAGATCTTTCCCGTGCTATTTGCCTCGGGCCTGGGCAACATCGGCAGCGACGAGGTGCTCGATT
Organism: uncultured Acidobacteriaceae bacterium; assembly: GCA_963735855.1. Taxonomy (GTDB): domain Bacteria; phylum Acidobacteriota; class Terriglobia; order Terriglobales; family Acidobacteriaceae; genus Bog-257. The sequence continues at coordinate 93,226 of CAVTMW010000008.1, read as the reverse complement.
TCATCGTCGATTACATGCCGACCGCGGTCGAGCGCGGAACGGTGAAAGCCGCCGCCACGGCCAATAACGGCGAGCCTGCAACCCGCAAGGTCGCGGACACCGAGCCGCTGTCGTTATTCGTGTTCAAGACCATCAGCGATCCCTTCTCGGGACGCATCTCGTTCTTCAAGGTTTATTCCGGGGTGTTAAAGAACGACGCCACGCTGCAGAACTTCACTCGCAGCAGCTCCGAGAAGTTCGCGCACCTTTCCGTGATGCAGGGCAAGACCGCGGTTCCCGTGAATGAACTGCACGCGGGCGACATCGGGTCGGTTGCAAAGTTAAAGGACACCTTGACCGGCGACACGCTGGGCGACAAAGGCGCTCCTATTCAGTATCCCGCGGTGACCTTCGCCGAGCCGGCGATTACCTTCGCCATCGAACCCAAAACGCGCGCAGACGAAGATAAATTGAGCAACGGCATCCATAAGCTCATGGAAGAAGACGCCATGTTGCGCTTTTTCCGCGATGCCCAGACGAAAGAGTTCTTAATCGCGGGCACCGGCCAGCAGCACATCGAAGTTGTGGTCTCGAAGTTGAAGAACCGGTACCACACCGAAGTCAACCTCAAGGCGCCGAAGGTCCCGTACCGGGAGACCATTCGCGGCCGCGCCGACGTGCAGGGCCGCCACAAGAAGCAGAGCGGCGGTCACGGCCAGTTCGGCGACTGCAAGATCAAGATGGAGCCGCTGGCGCGCGGCGGCAATTTCGAGTTCGTCAACGAGATCTTCGGCGGCGCAATTCCCAGAAACTACATTCCCGCGGTCGAGAAGGGCATCGTCGAAGCCGCGGCTCGCGGCTTCCTCGCGGGTTTCCCAGTGGTGGACTTCAAGGTCATTCTCTACGACGGTTCATACCACGATGTCGACTCCAACGAATTGTCCTTCAAGACGGCGGGCCGTATCGCCTTCAGAAAGGCCATGGAGCAGGCCAAGCCCACGCTGCTGGAGCCAATCATGAACGTGGAGATCACCATCCCCGACGAATTCGCCGGCTCCGTTATGGGCGACCTCAACAGCCGCCGCGGCCGCATCCAGGGCATGGATAATAAGGCGGGCAAGACCGTCGTCAAGGCCGAAGTGCCCATGTCAGAGATGCTGACCTATGGTACCGACCTGACCTCCATGACCCAGGGACGCGGCAGCTTCTCCATGGAAATGCACCACTACGACTTCGTCCCCGCGTTGCAACAGGAGAAGATCATCGCTCAGGCCAAGGCCGAGCGCGGCGAAGAGGTCGAAGTGGAGGACTAGGGTCCTCGACTCCCGCGAAATAACCAGCGCTTGCCCGCTGTGGCTACTTGAGCGCCTGCAGCTTCTGCGAGGCGAGCTGCGCCACTGGACCGGCGGGACTTTCCTTCTGCATCTGCTGGTAGAGGACGCGCGCCTGGTCAGGCTGGTGGCTTTCCTCATACAACGAGGCCAGCAGGAATTGCGCCGCGCTCTTGCCTACGGAAGCCGTTGGGTGCTCGGCCAGGTCTTTGTAGAGCGCGATGGCCTCCGGATCGCGGTTAGTGTCGTGATAAATTCCGGCCAGCGCGAGTTTCGCCAGGCTGGCAATCTCCTTGGAGCGGCTGCCGGCAACGTCTTTCAAATCCTTCTCGGCGCCCGCATTGTCGCCCATATCGTGCAGGGTTATGCCGGCGAAGTAGCGGGCCACGCGTCCCGACTGAGTAAAGGAATACTTGTCAGCAATGCGGGTGAACTCCGCATTCGTCACCTTGGCGCGCTCCTGCGCCGAGGCGAAGCTCAGCATGTCCGGCGCGGCTGGCGTTCCTGCCGGGCGGATGGGAGCGTTGAACTTCTCAATCGCCTGCGCCAACTGAAGTTGCGCCTGCTGATCTCGATAATCCACATACCACCAGCCGCCGAGCACAGCGGCCGCAACCACGGCAATCGCGATGCCTGCAGCAATGAGCTTGGATTGATGTTCCACCGCCCAGGAAATGGTTTCCGTGGTCGAAGTTCTGAACGAGTCTTGCTTAAGTTGATGTCGAGTGTAACTACGCACGAATGGTCCTTATCTGGAATGCCACAAGGTGGGAAACATTCAGTTTAACAGGCAGCAGAATTGAGGGTCAAACTGCGCCAGAGCGCTACAGCAGCGAAAAAAGCCAGCCACTCGACCTTCTGGCGTTCGGTGGTTGGTCAGTCAGTTTTCAGGAGATCGACGGCGGGTGCTCTAGGAAGCTAGTGGACCCGAGCAGACATGGGCATACTCAAGTCCCGCGCCAGCCAGGGAAAGGCGCTGGTGCGCTGCATCCAGAGGACAATCAGGTCGGCGCGGCGGCGAACGCCAAACTTGCTCAGCAGGTTAGAGACATGAAATTTGACCGTACGCTCGGAGACGAAGAGCTTGTCGGCGATTTCTTTGTTGGAAAGATTGTCGAGCAGCAGGTCGAGCACATCGCGTTGGCGGCGGCTGATGTTCACCGCACTGTCGAGTGACTTGCAGCCGCTCAGCTCCGGCAGAATGGACTCGACGAAACGGGTAAGCAATTCGCGCGGCACCCAATACATTCCGGCGTCAACCTGGCGGGCGGCGCGAGCCAGTTCGCGCGGAACCAGGTCGTAGGTCAGCAGACCGTGCACGCCCAGCCGCAACAACGGATAGGTCACGGCTTCCTCCAACTTGGGCAGCAGCACCAGCAGATGGACCGCGCGCTGTTCCAGTCGCAGCATGCGGACAAACTCCAGCGTCGCGATCACGTCGCTGGCATCAATCACCACCAGACTTGGTCGCTCGCCGTCGACCGCTTCAGCGCTGGTTTCGGGCAGCAGCCATTCGCGGCACAACACGATGTCGAAGTCACTCCCCTTCAGCAGGCGCGTGAACTCTCCCTGCGCGACGGGGTGACTGCAAAACAAGAACAGTTTGCGCCGGCTGCGCCGTAACGTGCTCCGAACTCTCGCTGTCGCGTCCATTGACGGGAACGCCTCATCCATCATTCCTATCGGCGGAAGCGGGACGCTTCTTGAATCCTCAGCTCAGAACTTGGCGATGCGGATGCCGCCGTCGCCGGTTGTGATCTCCAACAGTGGGCCGCCTCCGTTGAGCTTGCCGCGAATGCGCGAGCGTTCGATGGAGCCGTTCACCGTGACTGGCAGGTCCAGTTGGATGTGCCCATCGCCGGTATGCGCGTAGAGTTCGGCGGCAAAGTCCTCGGGCAGACGGGCTTCCACCCTGCCATCGCCGGTGTGGATGAGCCATCCAGTCGCGCCCATTTTCGACCCCGGACGCACCGTCAGGTCAATGTGGCCGTCGCCGGTACGCAGGTTGAGGTCGCTCAGCACGCCGTCGATGGTCATGGAGCCATCGCTGGTGCGGGCGTTGAGAGCGCCGGTGAAGTTCCTCACCTCGATGCGGCCGTCGCCGGTATCGAGCCGTGCCTGTCCGGCCGTGCCATCTACGTGAATGTGGCCGTCACCGGAGTGCAGGTCGAGCGCGGTGTCAGATGGGACCTGCACTTCAATGCGCACTCCGCGATGCGAACTGAAGTGCACACCCCAACTGTTCGGTACGTGGACTTGCAGGTCCACCTTGTCGGCGTCCTGCCGCTCGGTGACACGGACGCCGCTGCCTCCGAAGCTGTAACCGTCAGCGATCACCCGCGCCGAGATCGTCCGGCTCACCCCGCGCGAGATCTCCACCGAGGCATCGTTGGTGTCCACACGCAGGCTGGGCTTGTCGCCGACCTGATACGACTTGTTCCATTCTTCAGCCAAGGCTGACAGACTGAAGACCGAAAAGCATACGAGAAAGAGCAGGAAGGATTTACGCACAGAGCGCCTCCTAGGTTGGATTACGATGAAAAGAGAGGCTTTGTTCCAACATTCCAGCGAAAGTGAGCTGGTGATTCTCTTGTCGCAGCCAACGTCAGGTCGTTTTGGGAAGCGTGTACTCGAAGGCGTATGAATGTTTTCCGTTGTCGACTTCGATCGTTAGCCTGCCGGCAAGACCAACCAGTTGCTCAGCGCCCGAGTCCGGCACAACACTAATCGTCAGCCGCGGAGTGCCGCGGGTCATAATGCCACGGTGCTGCAGGACGAAGCTGCCGCTGCGCCCGTGCAGGGTTCCTGTGACCCGCTCAATCGCGACATAGCCGGCCGATCCCGCGACCTCGGTGACAGCGCTCAACATCTCGCCCTTGCCAGTAGCCTCGAGATCGCCCGAGTAGCGTTTGTCGAGTAACATCCTACCGATGGTGGTTCCTCCGGCTTTGTCCCCTTCGCCCTGAGGAAACATCTTTACTTCGAACACACCGCTTGCACGTATTGCCATCAGAATCCCTTGCAGATTAGCTATAGAGGCGTTTGCGCACCCGAACCAATCGAGGTCGCTGCTTTTCAGATGGCCATAGTACCGCTGCCCGTCGCAAAAACGCTACTGCAGAAAAAACAGGCAGGGCCTCTCCGGCGCGCCTGGACGCGAGGAAAGCCTGCCTGGTTGCGAATCAGGAGAAAAGGAAGGCCGGTGCGGTGCCCGGGGCATGCATGTCTAGCGGAGTGAAACATGATGCATGCCCCCACGAGCATCGCTCCCTGCTTAATGAAATAGACGGAGAAGCGAAAAAAGGGTTAGCTCTCCCGGGTGTATTGATTTTGCTTTTTGTCGGCATGGCGTTCCAAGCCCAGCTGGATCAGCTGGTCAATCAAATCGGGGTAGGAGATGCCAGTGGCCGCCCACAGCTTGGGGTACATGCTGATGGACGTGAAGCCGGGAAGGGTGTTGATTTCGTTGACATACATCTTATTGTTCGCTGGGTCCATGAGGAAGTCCACTCGCGCCAGACCGGCGCAATCGACCGATTGAAACGCTGCGACAGCGAGACGCCGCACTTCATTTTCCTTGGATTTCGGAAGTTTGGCCGGAATAATGAGCTTCGAGCCTTCGTCAAGATACTTGGCGTTGTAGTCGTAGAACTCTTTAATGGGGACGACCTCGCCCGGAACGGACGCAATGGGATGGTCGTTGCCCAGCACTGAACACTCGATTTCGCGTGCCTTGCCGTTCTTGCCGCCGACGCCTTGCTCGACCACGAGCTTGCGATCATAGCGGGCAGCGTCGTCCATGGCAGCGGCAAGCTCGCTGGCGTCGTGGACCTTGCTGATGCCGACCGACGAGCCCAGGTTCGCAGGCTTCACGAACACGGGATATTTCAGCACGCTCTCAATTTGCTGGCGCACCTTCTTGGGTTCGGAGCGCCAGGCGCTGCGCAGCAGGGTGACGTGCGGGACGATGGGAATTCCTGCGTCGCGAAACAGGCGCTTCATCACGTCCTTGTCCATTCCCGCGGCCGATCCGAGCACGCCCGCGCCCACATAGGCGATGTCCGCCAGCTCCAGCAGACCCTGGATGGTGCCGTCCTCGCCGAACGTGCCGTGCAACACCGGGAAGATGACGTCCACGTCGATAGGATGGTGCGCCGGATGGAGTTCGCTCGTGCCGGTTTCGAACGGCATCAGCGTGGAGTGGTCCTGTCCCGGCATCGGCGGAACCACCACGCCTTCGCCCTTGGCCAGCACGGCGGCCGCGGAAGTGGTCTCCGGATCACCGGCGCGGAGATGACGCGGATTGACAGAGCCCGCTGCATGCCCCTTCAGCAGTCGCTCGGCGTGCGCGGCCGTCACCCATTGTCCCTCCTTGGTGATACCAATGGGAACAACTTCGTATTTTTTCTTGTCGATCGCCTTCAAGACCGAGGCCGCCGACAGCAGCGAGACCTCATGCTCGCCACTACGCCCGCCAAACAGAACACCTACCCGAAGTTTCTTCATGAGTGCATCTTAAACTGCGCCTGAACTTGCCAACAGCCATGCCCAGCCGCGCGAACCCGCAACAGCAATGGTCGTGGCGCACCCTCGTCCCGCAACTCCGAATGCGGAGTGTTATCCTACTCGAAATCGCTTCACAATTGAGGCTGTACCCTTTCATGTCCGATTCAAACGTCTCAGAACCTCAACCTACTCCGGAATCCACCGAATCTTTCGAAGACATTCTCTCGCAATACGAGGAAAGCCACTCGCGCCGGTTGAAAGATGGCAGCAAACAACTCGAAGGCACGGTGGTTGCCATCTCCGCCGAGTCGATTTTCCTCGACATCGGTTACAAGAGCGAGGGCATTCTGCCACTGGCGGAATTTCAGGGCGGCGGCGAAACCGTTAAACCTGGCGACAGATTTCCCGTCTCGGTCACAGGGCGCGATCCCGAAGGCTACTACCAGCTCTCGCGTGCCAGGATTTCGCAGGCCAGAGACTGGCCAGCACTGGAGCAGGCGTTTGCCGAGAAGGCGACGATTGTGGGCACCGTGACGGCTGTGGTCAAAGGCGGCTTGAATGTGGATGTGGGAGTGCGAGCGTTCCTGCCGGCTTCGCGCAGCGGAACCCGCGATGCCGCCGAAATGGAGAAGTTGGTTGGGCAGGAAATTCGCTGCCGCATTACCAAGCTCGATGTCACGGAAGAAGACGTCGTAGTGGATCGCCGTGCCATCGCTGAAGAGGAAGAGCGCCTGGTGAAAGAGCGGCGCTACTCCGAGGTCAGTGAAGGCGAGACTGTGCACGGCACGGTCCGCCGGCTCGCCGATTATGGAGCGTTCGTCGACCTTGGCGGAGTTGACGGTTTGCTGCATGTCAGTGACATTGCCTGGGGTCGCATCAACAATCCCGCAGACGTGTTGTCGGTCGGCCAGGAGATTGAAGCCAGGGTCTTAAAGATCGATCCTGAAAAGCGGCGTATTTCATTGGGCATGAAGCAGCTGCAACCCGATCCGTGGGAGTCTGGTGGCCGCAAGGTACAAGACAGGTGAGCGTGTGCGCGGTACAGTGACGCGCGTCCTGGACTTCGGCGCATTCGTCGAACTGGAGCCTGGAATCGAAGGCCTGATCCATCTCTCGGAAATGTCGTGGGCCAGGAGGGTGAAGAAGGCTGGCGACATGCTAAAGCCTGGCGAAACCGTGGAAGCGGTCATCCTGGGGCTGAGCGAGGGAGAACGCCGCATTTCCCTGGGCCTGAAGCAGGCGCTGGGCGATCCATGGGCAGACGCTGCCCAGAGGTTTGCGGCGGGCACAGTCATCGAAGGGCCGGTCACAAGCCTCACCAAGTTCGGCGCGTTCGTGCAGCTTTCTGAGGGCGTCGAGGGCATGATTCACGTGAGCGAGATCAGCGCCGAGAAGCGCATCAATCATCCCCAGGAAGTGCTGAAGGTCGGGCAATCGACCCGCGCCCAAGTACTGGCTGTCGATACGGACAGGCGGCTCATTCGACTGAGCATGAAGCAACTGGTTCCCACAAGCCTGGAAGAATATATCGCGGAGCACAAGGAAGGCGATGTGGTCACAGGCCGCATCCTTGAGATTTCGGGCGAGCACAGCGCGCGTAGAACTGGGCGAAGGCATTCAGGGTATGTGCCGAGTCGCCTCCGAGCGTCCGGCGAAGGAAGAAACCAAGCCCGCGTCGAAGGCGGATTTGTCGTCGCTGAGCTCCATGCTTCAGGCGCGCTGGAAGGGGAACACCGCCGGCACAACATCCAAGCCGGAAGCGATGCGCGCCGGACAGATTTGCAGCTTCAGAATTGCTCACCTTGACCGTGACTGCGAAGAAGATCGAGTTGGAATTATTGTAGAGGGCCAGGCGCTGCTTTCCTTACTGCTTGTAAACTCTGGCTTCCCAGCCCTTCAACTTCAGCACCGGCGTTTTCTCCTCCTTGCTGCCGAGATTCGAGATCTGCAACTGGCCGGCCTTCAACCCTCCCGGTAGCTGGTAAGAAATGTTGTCCTCCGAAAAGTTCAAGACGACCAGGTACTTGTCCTGTCCCAGCGTTCGCGTGTAGGCGAAAATCTTTGTGTTCTGCGGATCGAGGTCCTCGTAGTCGCCGTAGATGAGAGCCGGCGTCTTCTCGCGGAACTTGGCCATCCTGGAGAAATAGTTGTAGATCGAGTTGGGATCGCTCAGTTCCTGGCTGGCATTGATTTCTTTGTAATTCGGATTCACCGCCAGCCACGGCTTGGCTGCAGTGGTGAAGCCGCCGTTGGGTGAGCTGTCCCACTGCATCGGAGTGCGCGAATTGTCGCGGCTGGTCTTGCGCAGGTTGGCGATGTAGTCGTCCGCCTTCACCTTCCCGGTGACAACGTCGGCCTTCCATCCGTTCTTAACCTCGATGTCGTCGAACTGCTCGATGCTCGTGAAGGGATAGTTCGTCATACCCAACTCGTCGCCCTGGTAGATAAACGGCGTGCCCTTCAAGCTCAGCAGCATCGTGGCCAGCAGCTTTGCCGAGGGCACGCGAAACGCGGGCGAGGCGTCTCCGAACGCCGACACCACGCGCGGATTGTCGTGGTTGGAAAGGAAGACGGTGTTCCAGCTATGCACGTCCAGCGCCTTGTCCTGGGTGGTGTAGATGGCTTTCATCTCCGGCAAGGTCCAGTTGCGCCATAGGCGGCCATCGCGATCCAGTCGCACCACGTCGAAGTTGAAGATCATGTTGAGCTCGTTGCGCCGCTCGTCCACCAGGGTCGGCGTCTGGGCGAGCGTGACGCCGAACGCCTCTCCCACCGTCATCACGTCGTACTTCGACAGCACCTCGCGGTTCATCTCCTGCAGGTATTCATGCAGGTGCGGGCCCATGGCATAGAAGTATTGCGGACGCGTCATGTACTCCGGCGGCAGGTCGGGCAGACCCTCACGCTTGGAGATGAACGGAATCACGTCCATGCGAAATCCATCGACCCCTTTATCGAGCCAGAACTTCATCAGGTCATAGACTTCCTGGCGCAGCTTTGGGATTGTCCCAGTTGAGATCGGGCTGCTTCTCGGCGAACAAATGCAGGTAGTACTCGTTGGTCGTGGGATCGAGCTTCCACGCCGATCCCGAAAAGAACGACACCCAGTTGTTGGGCGCGTTGCCATCTTTGGCGGGACGCCAGATGTAATAGTCGCGATACGGATTGTCTTTGGACTTCCGGCTCTCGACGAACCAGGCATGCTCGTCGCTGGAATGGTTCACCACCAGGTCGAGGACCAGCTTCATGTTGCGCTGCTTGATGCCCTTCAGCAGCTCATCGAAATCGGCCATGGTGCCGAACTCGGCCATCACCTTGCGGTAGTCGCGGATGTCGTAGCCGTTGTCGGCGTTGGGCGAATCGTAGTGCGGGCTCAGCCAGATAACGTTGACGCCGAGTCCTTGAATGTAGTCGAGCTTTGACGTGATGCCTTTGAGATCGCCGATGCCGTCACCGTTGGAATCCTTGAACGACCGCGGATACACCTGGTAGACGATGGCTTCCTTCCACCACCTCGGCTGATAGCCGTTGGCGGTGGTGGTTTGGGGCTGCTTGATTTGCATATTGTCTGCTGCCATCGCTGAGGGTGGCGCTGTGCACCACATCAGAACAAGAGCGGTTGCGAGAATGGTGAATATCACGGATGAGCGTTTCATCATGAGGTCCTGGATTCGCAGCGATTTTACACGGCGTCGCGCAAACGTCTCGCGCGTTCGAATGCGGACAGGCTAGCGGGACGCCCAAATCGACGTCGAGCGGCCAGATTCTTAGCGACACAACTTTGCCGCCGCTTCCCTTTGCGTACAACTCAATGCCGTCCGAGCCGGGCGGAGGATAGATGCGGTCGGTCATGACTTTTTCGCCGTCATTGGCGAAAACCTCCACGCTGGAGCGGTCCACGAAGATGTGCAGCTTGATCCGTTTAGTGCTTTGCAGGGTTGCAGTGTAGCGCCCGGGAAAGTCCTTGCTGAAGGAAACATCTCCGGAGTGCGTGCGGTCGACAAAGAGTGTATTCGTGGATGGAAGCACTCCAACCAGCGTCTCGGCTTTATCACCTTTGCGAAGGCGAAATCCGATTTGCTCCGCCCGTTGCGGTTCGAACTCAGCCTCAATCTCGTAGGTCTCACCCTTTACCGCGGCTTCGGCGATCTTGCGGTTCGCATCCTGAATCGATGCATCGTGAACTTCGAACGGCTTGCCGCGCAGACTCTGCAGCTCTTGAACCGGTGTTTGCACGAGAATGATACCTGCCGCCGTCCGCCTGAGCGTCAGGGTTCGCGGAATAGACTGCGCTCCTCGCCAGAGCACTGTGGGCTCGTCTTTCGCGTAGAGCCAGTTGCTGGTCCAGCCCATCCAGATTTTGCGGCCGTCGCCCGCCGGCATGTCGTTGAACGAATTCGTGGCGTAGAAGTCTTTGCCGTAGTCAGCCCACAGCTTGATGCGTCGGCGAAGTCTCGTCCGTGAACTGTTTACCGTCGAAGGTTGCCGACCAGGTAGCGGACACCCGTGCCGCCCGCCGGTGCGCCCGGATTGCGGTTGATGATCAGCACCCACTTCTTGTCGTTTGTTCCCTCGACCGGCAGCTCCAGAAGATCAGGACATTCCCATTGACCGGCATCGTCGCCCGCAGGGCCGAACTTGCTGCGCACGGTCCACTTCTTCAGATCGGTGGAATCGAGAAACACCGCAGTCCGCTCGTCCGCCAGCACCGCGACCATCACCCACTTCTTCTGCGGCTCGTACCAGAACACTTTCGGATCGCGGAAGTCGGGCGCATCGAGATCGACCACAGGATTGCCGGTGTAGTTCGTCCAGGTGCGGCCTCGATCGTTGCTGAAGGCAATGTGCTGCTTCTGCCGATCTTTATAAGCCGCAGCGTAAATCGCGATCAGGCACGAATGGTCTTGCGGGTCGGGATTCTTGCACAGGCCGCTGGAGTTGTTCCAATCCACCACCGCGCTGCCGGAGTAGGCCATGTACTTGGGATCCTCGGGAATGGCCACTGGCAAGTTGCGCCAATGCACCATGTCGGTGCTGATGGCGTGTCCCCAACTCATGTGTCCCCAGACGTTGCCCTCGGGATTGTATTGGTAGAAGAGGTGGTATTCGCCCTTGTAGAAAACCATCCCGTTGGGGTCGTTCATGAAGTTTTTCGGCGGGGTGAAGTGATACTGCGGGCGCCACGGCTGGTCATAACCGTCTTCTGCTGGCAGACAGGTAGCCCAACCCAGCGAAATCGCCGCCACTATCCAACCGATCCAGACTCGCTTCTTCATGGTTGCCGTCGCCTCGCGTGAATCGCATGCTGCGACCAGTTCCGCCGAGTCTAGCAGATGACGCGGGCCGCCTCGGGAACCATTCTTATAGCCGTCCACGCTCTAGGCGGCGGTCTTTGTACGCGGTAAGATATCCAACTGTTCGTTGGTCGGCACTCTTATGCAGAAGTGCGATTCGTGCGGTTCGGAGGTCGCGCAGGCAACCAGGTTCTGCGCCTCGTGCGGAAAGCCCATTCCTACTGAAGTGTGGGCGACCATCGACGCCGATGCCACGCTGCCTCCCGTCTCCAAACGGCCGAGTTCCAGACCTCCCTCGTCCAGACCGTCTTCCCATTCCACCCGCAATGAGGGGCGCTTCACTCCTGGAAGTCTGGTAGCGGGCCGCTATCGCATCGTGGCGCTGCTCGGCAGGGGCGGAATGGGTGAGGTTTATCGCGCCGACGACCTCAGCCTGGGTCAGCAGGTCGCGCTCAAGTTTCTGCCGGAGTTTGCCAGCGACGAGCAGACGCTGGAACGGTTCCGCAACGAAGTGCGCATCGCCCGTCGCATCTCTCACCCCAATGTTTGCCGTGTCTTCGACATTGGTCAGACCGACGACCTTGTCTTCTTCACCATGGAGTACATCGATGGCGAAGATCTGGCCTCATTGCTGCGTCGCATCGGGCGTTTGCCCAGCGACAAGGCCGCTGAGATCGCGGGCAAGATTTGTGCTGGAGTGGCGGCCGCCCACGACAAGGGAATCCTCCATCGCGACTTGAAGCCCGCCAATGTCATGCTCGATGGCCGAGGCGAGGTCCTGATCACGGACTTTGGCCTGGCAGGCGTCGCCCACGAGATCGAGGACGTGCGCAGCGGCACCCCAGCCTACATGGCTCCCGAACAGCTTTCCGGAGAAGCGGTCACTATCAAGAGTGATATCTACTCCCTCGGGCTGGTTCTCTACGAGGTCTTCACCGGCAAGGCCGCGTTTGACGGCAAGACCCTGGAAGAGATTGTGCGCGTCCGCCGGGAAAGCACGCCCAGCCGGCCTTCTTCGCTGGTGCGCGACCTCGATCCGTCGGTGGAGCGCGCCATCCTGCACTGCCTGGAAGCCGACCCCGACGCGCGTCCCGCTTCTGCGCTGGCGGTCGCAGCGGCGTTGCCCGGCGGAGATGCGCTGGCCGCCGCCATCGCCGCCGGAGAGACACCGTCGCCACAAATCGTCGCCGCCGCCGGTGAAACGACGGGACTCAAGCTTCCGGTCGCGCTCGCGGCCCTGGCCATCGCGCTTGTTGGGCTGGTTGCCTTTTACATGCTAGGAGCGCGCACCAGCGCCATCGAGCGCATGGACCTTCCGTATTCCTCGGATGTGCTTTCGCAGAAAGCTCGCGACATCGTGCAACAGCTCGGATACAACGCAACCCCGGCCGACACTGCCGACGGTTTTTCGTACGACGACAATTACCTGGATTATCTGCACGACAACCCGAAACAGCGCACTACCTGGGATGCCGCCTTGAAAGGCCGGCCGCCGGTCTTGGTGTATTGGCTGCGCGAGAGTCCTTCGGAGATGGTAGGAGCGGAGATGAAAGACAGTTCGCTGGTGCCCGGGATCGTGGACCTCAGCGACCCGCCGCCCATCCTCTCGGGCATGGTTCAGATTTCGCTCGACCCTCAGGGGAGGCTGAACCATCTCGAAGTCATTCCGCCGCAGGTCGAGAAGACGCCGGCCTCGTCCGCAGCTTTCGATTGGAATGTGCTGTTCAAACTGGCCGGCTTGGATCCGGCGCAATTCAAATCAGCCGAACCGACGTGGAACTCGCTGGCAGCTGCTGACAATCGCGTAGCGTGGACCGGTACCTGGCCGGGCACCACGTACCCATTGCGTGTCGAGGCTGCGTCGTGGGGCGGCAAACCTGTCTTCTTCACGTTGATTGGAGATTGGACGAAGCCGGATCGGATCGCGACCTCAGGTGAGGCCAGAGACAAGGCTGTCGGCCTCACCATTTCCAGTATTGCCTTTGTGCTACTGGTAGTTGCGGTCCTGATCGCCCGCCGTCACTATATTCGCGAGAAGGCCGATGTTCGCGGAGCGTGGCAGTTGGGAGTCGTCCTGTTTGCGGTGCAAATGGTCCTCTTTGTCTTGCAGGCCCACTTCGTGCCATCCGTGTCAAGCTTTGGGCTGTTCGTTCTGGCCGCCGCCGGAGGTCTGTTCATCACTGCGGTGGTATGTACTCTCTACCTTGCCATTGAGCCTTACGTCCGCCGACACTGGCCGCACGCCATCATTTCCTGGAGCCGGCTTATGGCCGGGCGACTCCGCGATCCCCTGGTCGGCAGGGATCTGTTGTACGGGGTGATTCTGGGAGTGGTCTGGGCGATCATCTTTTCGGTGTTTTTCCTCATGAGACTGCGGGCTGGTGATGCCCCGGCCTATGGCACGACGGCCTATCTTCTGGGTGCACGCCAGGTCCTAGGTACGTGGTTCTGGCATCTGGCCAATTCCATACAAGCCACCCTGGTCTTCTTCTTCCTGATGTTCGTTTTGCGGGTCATTCTGCGCAAGCCCTGGCTGGCCGCGCTGGCCTTTGTCGCCATATGGGTGGCCATTAAGACGTTTGACAGTCACCACCCCTGGATCGACATTCCGACATACATCGCCATTTACGGTATCGCCGCTTTTGTGGTGCTGCGCTTTGGATTCATAGCGCTGGCTGCGGGCATGTTTAGCGTTGACCTGATACTGAATATCCCGATCACCACCCATTTCTCCAGTTGGTATATGGGTGGCTCTCTCTTCGTTCTTGTGACCGTAACCGCTATGGCAATCTGGGGGTTCTACACCGCGCTCGGCGGACAGAAGCTGTGGAAGGAGAGTCTACTCGACTAGAAACGCCTTTTCCCCTGAAGCTCTTAACATTGTCGCAAGATATTGAAAATAAAGGCGAGTTTCCCGCTAGTGTCGCTTCTGATTCTTAACCGTCCATAGACCAAATCGTCCCAATGTGCAAAATTCCCCGACAATGGGGTTGCAACATTTGTTGTGCATCTGTACCATCGGGCTGCTACATGCGCGCATCTGCAAGTACTTACGCTGCCCGAATTCGCCGCTTCCGTCTTCCCCGGTTATGTGTCGCCGTGATCGGCTCCGACGCCTCCTCCATTGTTGAACGTGCCGAGTCGCTGGTACGCGATAACACCTTTCTGGAGTTCAGGTTAGATTACCTGTCGCAGCCGGCAGCAGGACTTCCCAAGCTCAAGAATTTTCTTGAGATGCATCCCGAGGCGACGGTCATCGCCACTTGCCGGCGCGCGGTGAATGGGGGCAAGTTTCGCGGCTCAGTCGCGACTCAGCTCGGTGTGCTGTTGAAAGCCGCCGATAGCGGTTTTCAGCTCGTGGACTTGGAACTCCAGAGCGTCAAGACCCTCAAACCCCCGGAACTTCAGGAGCTTAGCAACCGGGTCGGCCTCATCATCTCGCACCACAACTTCCGCAACAGCAAGAAGTTGGAAGAACCATTTGAGGAGATGAGCAAATACCCAGCCGACTTCTACAAGGTGGTCTCGACCGCGACGAATCTCTATGACAACGTCGTGATGATGAAGTTCCTGGAGGCAAATTCCGGCAAGCACGAGATGGTTGGGTTGTGCATGGGCGAGCAGGGCATCATCAGCCGCGTGCTGGGAGTGCGGGCGGGCAGCATCTTCACCTTCGGCGCGGCCTCGCGCGGCGAGGAAACCGCACCCGGACAGGCGACCGCAAGCGAATTACGCGACATTTATCGCATCGAGAGCGTGGATGCCGCTACTCAGGTCTATGGCGTCGCCGGCGACCCGGTGGAACACTCCCTTTCCCCGGTGATGATGAACGCGGCATTTCGCCGCGAGGCGGTGAACGCGGTCTACCTGGCACTGCACGCCAAGAGTTTGAAGGACCTGCTGGCCTGCGTCCAGAATATTCCAATCCGCGGCCTCAGTATCACCATGCCCTACAAGCAGGAGATCGTGGAAGAGTTGGAGAACTCCGACCCTTTGACCCGCCAGATTGGCGCCTGCAACACGGTGGTCCGCAGCCTGGACGGTAAGCTGTACGGCTTCAACACGGATGTCGCAGGGGTCCTGACCCCGCTGGAGCAGCGCCTTCACCTTGCTGGCGCTCGCGTATTGCTGATCGGCGCGGGCGGCGTCGCGCGGGCGGCAGCCTTTGGCCTCAAGGCGAAGGGCGCCGAGGTTTTCATTATTAACCGCACGCCGGAGAAAGGCCAAACGCTGGCGCGGCAAGCCAAGGTGAAATACCTCAAGCGGGCGGAAATCGCGAAGCAGTCCTTTGACGTCATCATTAACGCAACGCCGGTTGGCATGGGCAACCACAAGCAGTCGCCGCTGGAGGAAAAGGAACTGAATACGAAGTACGTCTTCGACCTGGTGTACGTGCCCGCCGAAACCAGGCTGGTCAAGATGGCCCGCGCCAAGGGAATTCAAGTCATTCCCGGACTGGAGATGTTTGTCCAGCAGGGCGCGCGGCAGTTCGAGATCTGGACCGGCAAGCCGGCGCCGATCGCAGAGATGGCTTACGTCGTGACCAAGGCACTGGAACGCCGCGCCTTAGAGGAAGCTGCCGAAGAGAAGAAAGCGCCCGCCAGGCAATCGGCTCACAAGACGGCAAAGAAGGCGTTCGCAAGCCCGTAAGTAGTCTCCCCCCGGGTGACAAACCCGATCTCGGCCCCTGCAATCTATAAAAAAGCGCACATTAGTCAATTGCAGGTTGCGGTTTTCCCCTCAAAAGGCTTAGGATAGGGAAGTTGGGGCTGGTACCTCATCCATCTCCAATTCAAGCAGCCAGTTTCGTAATCCCACGTTCGTAAGTCAGCATTCCCTCATGCACAGCGCCCTTCAACTGTGTGCGAGTACTCCCAGGAGAGACTGAGATGGCGTGGTACGCGTACTGCATTACCGAGCAGCAGGGCCTTTTAAGCGGTAGCCGAGCTCGGCGTCCCTTTGCAATTGAGAACCTCCGTGGCGTCAACGGCGCTTCGGTGTTCGCTTATCCGAGTGGGGAATTCGCGGTTATCGTCAGCGACTACTCCGCCGGCCAAACCCTCACCCAGCAAGCCATTGTTGACCATGCTCACGTGATCAGCGAGTGTTTCCGTACGCTTACCGTGCTTCCCTTCCGCTTCGGCACCATATTCGAATCCGACGAAGCGCTCCGCCGAGCGGTTAGAGCCAATCGCAAGGCATTTCTGGAAAGCGTCGCCCGCCTGCGTGGCAAGGCTGAGATGCACTTCAAGCTCCTGGTCAAAGATGGGGCGGTCCAAGAAGCCATTGCCGAGTTGCCCAACGGAGTAGGAGGAGAATACCTCCGCAAGTTGCGGGAGCAGGCGACGCGGGTGAGAGAACGGCAGACCAAAGCCCGCGCTCTTTCGATGCAGGTACACAAACTGTTCTCACCGCTCGAGGAAGACGTAATCTGCAAACGCACCGACTCCGGCGGAATGCTGATCGATTTTGCCCACCTGATCGACTCTACCTCCATCGCCAAATACCAGAACCGCTACAGCGCCGCGACCCGGCACTTCAAGGACTGCCAGATCACCATCACCGGACCGTGGCCGCCATATCACTTCATGCCGGGCAAGCTGCGGACGGTCTCCGGCGGCAACTGACGTTGCTTCGAAAAGCCCAGGAGGCGGCCAACCGGCTGCCTCTTTTCTCTTTCCTGCCTGGGAATCAATCCGCCAGCCAGCCAGAAATCTTTCGCCGGAAGTGTTCAAACTCACCTTCTCTGGGATTACAATCACCCCTAACCAATCAATGAACATAAGTTCGATTTGATGAACGCTTGAAATCCGTGGGGTGGTTGTGCCGCAGCTCAACTTCGGCAGGTACAACCTAAAGCTACGTATCGTGATTCTTATATTGTGACCTTGACTTCCCTGGATGGGCAGGGAAACTGGATGGCTTTCTCTGGGGTGTAATGATACCGAATCACAAGCTGCGCGTTTTGGTGGTTGCTGACGATGCTGGCGCAAGCCGCAGTCTCAGCTCTCCCCTGGTGCGCCGCGGTTTCGATATCAGCCATGCCACCACCGGAGAAGAAGCCGTCCGCATGTTCCGGGTGTACAACCCAGGACTGGTTTTGCTGGACGATTCCGCCGGCGGGATGACGGCCCTCGACACGCTCCAGCGTATCAAGCAGGTCAAACCTGACGTCGCAATCATCCTGGTGTCCAGCCGGCTCGATCCCGATGTCATCTTCCGGGCTTCCAGGTTGGGGGCCGACGATTACCTGGGAAAGCCGGTCGAGGCGAAGGAATTGGACCTTCGCATTGACCGCATCCTGGAAAAGCAGCACTTGCCGGCCGAAGGTACCCAGATTCGTGACCATGTGCGGCGCAGCAGCGATTTTGCCATGCTCTTCGGCACCAGTCCGAAGATGGAAGAGGTAAAGAACACGATCGAGCAAGTGGCGGATACGACGGCCACCGTGCTCATTCGCGGCGAGAGTGGAACGGGTAAGGAAGTGGTCGCACGGATGATCCACGCGCAGTCGGGACGCGGCGACAAGCCGTTCGTCAAGGTGAATTGCGCCGCCATACCCCACGAACTGCTGGAAAGCGAATTGTTCGGCTACGAGCCGGGGGCCTTTACCGGAGCCAACCGGCAAAAGCTGGGCAAGTTCGACCTCGCCAATGAGGGAACGATCTTCCTCGATGAAGTCAGCGAGATGCATCCCGTCGTTGCAGGCCAAACTGCTGCATGTCCTGCAGGACGGCGAATTCTCCCGTCTCGGCGGCAAGCGTGACATCTCAGTGGACGTTCGCGTGCTGGCCGCGACCAACAAGCCGTTGGAGCGGGCGGTCGAAGAAGGTCTCTTCCGCGAAGATCTCTTCTACCGGCTGAACGTTATCACGGTCCACATTCCGCCACTGCGCGAGCGCCGGGAAGAGATTCTCGTATTCCTCTCCTACTTCCTGCGGAAGTACAGCGAGGTTTATGGCAAGCAGCCTGCGCCCTTTGGTGAAAAAGCCATCGACTGCATGATGGAATACGGTTGGCCTGGCAATATTCGCGAACTGGAGAACCTGGTCAAGCGTTACGTCATCGTAGGCAACGAGGCCCAGATCATTCGCGAACTTTCGGTGCCCAGGCCCGTTGTGAGTTCCTCCCCTGCGGCCGGTTTTGAGCTAGCCGCAAGGGACTTACACTACGGCGGAGAGAAGCCCCCCTCAAAGCCGCTCCCGGCGGCCATTCCGATTACTTCCGCAAGAGGAGAAACCACCACCGAAGCCCCCTCTTTGCTGGAGATTGGAAGGCGAGCAGCTTTGGCGGCCGAACGTGAGGCCATCGAGCGGGTACTCACCCAGACTCGCTGGAATCGGCGGCAAGCAGCCAAAATCCTCAAGATCAGTTACAAGGCGCTCCTCAACAAACTCAAAGTGATGGAAGAGCATGACACTGCCCAGAATGAGAATATGACAGCCTAAGTATTGGAATCCGGATCTCCACCGCCTAAAGGTCCAATCCGTGGTTCTGACCGCACAAGAAACTCCCCTAAAGACAACCTATCGCCACTCTTAACAAGTACTTTCGCGGTCTTTCCACAGGCGAATCTCGACCTAGAAAGGGCTTTGGCCAAACAGTTGCACGGCCTTGATTATCCAAAGAGGCAAAAACCTTGAGTCCAACCCTCTTCCGTCTACCAAGACATCCCTACGATTGTCTCGATGATCGAGACAGCGCCCTGTGTCGTTTCCCCTGAAGATCCCTACCTTCCTGCCTCTTTAGTAAAAGCGGCCCATGTGGGCCGTTTTTTTTGTGGAGCAGACAAACTGAAGAAGGGCACACCGTTCGCTCCGCACGGCCTGTTGGCAGGGAACCCTTGTGGCACAACTGGTCGCCATTTTGTTCCTGCGCAGCCTGGAAGACCGGCACAGAATTTGGGTAGTGGGTTCGTCATAAAGACCCACTACCAGAATTTGAGGTGATTGGGACAGAGCTAGCACGCTGACTTGCATTTCCCTCCTGTCAAGTCTCACAGCTCGAAAGGAGCAACCCCATGCTTCGCCAATTTCCGAAACTCGATTTCCAACCCACAGGCGGCCGCATCAGCGTTGCCCTGGGTGCTCTTGGGCGTCGGTGTGCTTGTATTTGCTTTCTTCGCAATCATGATCATCGCCGGGCAGCGTAAATGAGTTGAAATATCTGATTTGCGCGGCGCTCCCCAGCGCGATTTTTCCTAAGCTCGTCCTCCCACCGCGGCGAGCCCAAAAGAAGCCGTCAACGGCGTGTTTCCCGAAACGGGAATTTTTGCCACTTTAGTTTTCCCAAAGGCGGATTTTCCTTTCTTGGGACAAGCGATCAGAGTAGCCTAGAGCGTTGGGCCTAGTGCCCAAATGCGTGCCCGCAGAGCCGCTGACGCAGTGCGATCTTTGACAATTTGGTGGTCAGTGGAGTTCGGTTTCCTGCTTTAGTAGCGAATCGCCCGGTGTGCCCAGGGATGGTTTCAGACTCTTGCCAGCGCAAAAAGCCCCTGGAAAGGGTTTGCTTAGGGGCTGGCATTCCGTCCCCGGATTTGAAGTGAGAACGCACCCCGAGCCTCTCGCCAGCGATAAACCATTACAAATCAATATTTTGCCTGTAACTATATTTGTATTCAATATTTTAGAGGCCTATCCGCAAAATATTGATTCAATTGGCTTTGTACGTAAAATATTGATTTTGCTTGGTTTACAGGCGCAAAATTCCGCCTAAGTTATTGAAAATTATCCGAAATTCGCCTTGAACAGCAGCAGAGGGGGGAGGGGGTACCCCCAATTGGCACTTCACCCGTGCTAATGGCGAGTTGCTACTTCCCCAATTCCTTCTTCACCGTCTCGCTGACCAGTTTGCCATCAACACGCGCGCCGGCGAATTTTGCCATGACGCTCTTCATCACCGCGCCCATGTCCTTCATTGTGGGAGTGCCCATCTCGGCGATGGTGGCGCGCACGGCGGCGACGACTTCCTCTTCGCCAACGGCCTTCGGCATGTAGCCTTCGATGACGACGATTTCGTCGGCTTCTTTCCTGGCCAGCTCGGGACGGTTGCCTTTTTCGAACTGCTCGATGGAGTCCTTGCGCTGCTTGATCATGGTGCTGAACACCTGCAGCTCTTCCTTCTCCTCGAGCGCGGCGCGCTTCTCGATCTGTTTGAGTTGTAGCGCGGCCTTCATCATGCGCAACGTGGAGAGCCGCAGCTCCTCTTTCTTGCGCATGGCATCAACCATGTCTTTTTGGACTTGCTCGGTCAAAGTCATGGCGCTAATTATAGAAGCTTCGCGGGTGACCGTATCAACGAGTGCGGGTAGAGATGGCCTTCAGGCCAGCGTCCGGTCGGCTGTAAATGTAGAGATGGCCTTCAGGCCAGCGTCCGGTCGGCTGTACATGTAGAGCTGGCCTTCAGGCCAGCGTCCAACCGGCTATAAATATTGGGGGGCTTTAGCCCCTCGGGACGCGCGTAACGCCGGGCTGAAGCCCGGCTCCGCGGAAGGGTTACAAACGACGCGGCGCTAAAGCGCCGCTCTACCAGAGCTCGAACGGTTTATAGTTTTATCCGGCGCTCAGTTCGCCGGAATTCACATGTAAAGGTGGTTATTTATGCTACGGAAGACGCGTCTTTTTACCCCCGGTCCAACTCCCCTGCTGCCCGCTGCCCAGAATGCAATCGCTGCTGCTGATATGCATCACCGGACAGCGGAATTCCGCGAAATCTTCACTCGAACGCTCGCCGATCTGAAGACCTTCATCGGTACGCAAAACGATGTTCTGCTCCTCGCTTCTTCTGGCAGCGGCGCCATGGAGGCCGCAGTCTCGAACCTCACGTCGCCCGGCGACAAGGTCGTGGTGCTGACGGCCGGCAAATTCGGTGAGCGCTGGCGCGATCTGGCTAAAGCGTTTGGCCTTCAGGTCGACGTGCTGAGCGTTCCCTACGGCGAGACCTTCGATCTGCGAGAAGTGAAGTCGAGGCTTGACGGCGCGCGCGTGCTCTACATGCAGGCCACCGAAACCTCAACCGGCGCCCGTCATGACGTGAAGGGCGTGGCCGCGCTGCTGAAAGGCACTGACACGCTGTTCGTCGTGGACGGGATCACCGGCCTCGGCACCACCGACTTTGATGTGGACGGCTGGGGCATTGACATCCTCATCGGCGGCTCGCAGAAGGCCGTCATGATCCCGCCCGGCCTGGCCTACCTGAGCGTGAGCGAACGGGCATGGCAGCGCATGGAACAGACGAAGAATCCGCGCTTCTACTTTGACCTGCGCAAAGAGCGCAAGTCGCAAGTCAAGGGTGAATCCGCGTTCACTCCGGCCGTGGCCCTGGTCTGCGGGCTGGCTGCGGCGCTGGATTACATTCGCCGCGGCGGCAATGGCAATCTCGCCCAGGGGCGCGACGCCCTGATTCACAATGCAGAAACCTCGGCCGCCATGGTGCGCGCCGGCGTGAAGGCACTCGGCCTGAAGCTGTTTGCGCCCACCTGTCCCGCTGCCGCTGTGACCGCGGTCCTGGCGCCCGCCGGAGTCGACTCCAGCGCCATCGTCAAGGAGTTCCGCGAGCGCTTTGCCATGGTTGTCGCCAATGGCCAGGGTGAAATGAAGGGCAAGCTCTTCCGCATCGCCCATCTTGGCTACTACGACTACCTCGATGCCATCGGCGTGATAGGCGCGCTTGAGCATGTACTGCTGAAGGTAGCTCCATCCCACAACTTTGAAATCGGTGCAGGCGTCCGTGCGGTACAGGAAACCTTCGCCGAGCAATTTACCCCCGATGCAGAGGCGGTGAGAGTATGAAAATCGTAATCGCTGACAAAGGCTCTCCCTCAACCGTCAAGATCCTCACCGAAAACAGCGACTGGACCGTCGTTTCTCCCGACAAAGAGGCGCTGGTCGGGGAACTGGCGAACGCCGACGCCATTCTGGTGCGCTCCGCTACCTTCGTGGACGCCGCCATGATGGACAAGGCGCCCAAACTGCGCGTCATCGGACGCGCCGGAGTAGGCGTCGATAACGTCGATCTCGAGGCTGCTACCAAGCGTGGCATCGTGGTGATGAACACGCCCGGCGGCAATGCCGTGGCGGTGGCCGAGCATACCTTCGCTCTCATGCTGGCCCTGGCGCGTCAACTTACACGTGCCGACTCGACCATGCATGCCGGCAAGTGGGAGAAGAAAACGCTCCAGGGTAGCGAGCTTCGCGGCAAGACGTTGGGCATCGTCGGCTTGGGCAGAGTCGGGGTCGAAGTTTCCCGCCGCGCCCTGGCCTTCGGGATGAAGGTGGTCGCGCACGATCCTTACGTGGCCCCAAGTCTCGCCCAGCAGTTGAACGTCACGCTGGCGCCGCTCGACGAGCTGTACGCTCAATCGGACTACATCACCCTGCATGTCGGGCTCACTCCCCAGACCACGGGCATGATCAACGCCGACGCGCTTCGCAAGATGAAGAAGGGCGTGCGCCTGGTCAATTGCGCGCGCGGCGAACTGCTGAACGAACCCGCGGTCATCGAGGCCCTGCAGTCCGGGCAACTGGGCGGCGCGGCGCTCGATGTCTATGCCCACGAGCCGGTGAAGGATTCACCGCTGGCGACCCTGCCCAACGTCATTCTGACCCCGCACATCGCGGGTTCGACGCACGAGGCGTCGGAAGCCGTGGGCGTGCAGATCGCACTGCAAGTCCGCGAGTACCTGACCAAGGGCGTCATCCAGAACGCTGTCAACGTGCCCTCCATCAGTGAGGAAGAGTACGAGCAGATGTTGCCGTACATCGCCCTCGCCGAGCGTCTCGGCACCTTCCTGGGACAGTCGAGCGAAGGTGGCGTGGAGGAGATTGTCCTCAGCTATAGCGGCGAGATCGCCGAGTGGAAGACAGCCCTTCTCCGCAACGCTGCAGTGGCTGGCGCGCTCAATCAGCTTGCCCACGCTCACGAGCGGGCAAACCTGGTGAACGCGGCTTCCCTTGCTGAGGAGCGTGGCATCCGTCTCACCGAACGCAAGAAGCCCCGTGACTCCGGTACCGCCGCCACAAATCTGCTGCGCATGACCTTCAAGAGCGGTCAGCAGGAGAACACGGTAGCGGGCTGCGTGCAACCCGGCGGCCAGCCGAGGCTGCTGGAAATTGACGGCATTCACGTGGAAGCGCCGTTGGAAGGCAACGTCATCTACCTGCGCAATCTGGACGTGCCCGGAGTTGTGGGCCGCGTCGGGACGGCGCTGGGGCAGCACAACGTCAACATCGCCAACTTCTCGCTGGGCCGCGGGGTCCAGGGACAAGAGAGCTCAGCTGTTGCCGTCGTGCAGGTGGACGGCGAGATTAACGACAAGGTGCTCGAAGCTTTGCGCTGCATCGAGACTATTCTTCTGGCTAAGGCGATCCGCTTCACCACGCCCCAGCCGAAGAACGTGGAAGTAGCGCAATAGACGAGTGCAACCACGGATGAACGCGGATTGCTGGCTGTGTTAGTTGTAACTTGACAACGTGGTCTCCTGATCGCACAGTCTGAAGCCATATCCGTGTGAGTCCGTGGTTGCGCTTTTCTTGGCTAGTGTGAGGCCGTCGTGTGACCCGCGTGGGCGGCGGCTTCCAGGCGGACCTCGGCACGGCGTTGGGCGTAAAGCGTGGCCTCGAAGTCGAGGTCGGCGGCGGCCCGCTTCAAGGCTTCTTCGGCTCGGGCCTTGGCTTCCTGGGCGCGCTTCACGTCAATCTCTTCGGCGCGCTCGGCAGTGTCGGCAAGAATCGTGACCTTGTTGGGCAGCACTTCGGCGAATCCCCACGCTACCGCAAGATACTGCGTATTCGTACCTTGACGGTAGCTGATCTCGCCGATGGTCAAGGTGGTAATCAACGGCGCGTGGCCCGGCAGAATGCCAAGCTCGCCGTTCTTGCCGGGAATCTGCACCTGCTCGACGCGCTCCCGCACCAGCAGCTTGTCGGGAGTTACGATTTCGAGTTCCAGCGTGTCAGCCATCGTGGTTTACGCTTGTGCCGCTTTCATCTTCTCGGCTTCTTCCAGCACTTCGTCGATGGAGCCCTTCATGTAGAACGCCTGCTCCGGAATGTCGTCGAGCTTGCCGTCCACGATCTCCTGGAAGCTGCGCACCGTGTCTTCGACCTTGACGTAGCGTCCCTGCAAGCCCGTAAACTGCTCGGCCACGTGGAACGGCTGCGAGAGGAATTTCTGGATCTTGCGGGCGCGCGACACCGTCAGCTTCTGATCTTCGCTGAGCTCGTCGATACCGAGGATCGCGATAATGTCCTGCAGGTCTTTGTAGCTCTGCAGCACGCGCTTGACCGCCTGCGCCGTGTTGTAGTGCTGCTCACCCACGACGCGCGGATCGAGAATGCGCGACGTGGAAGCCAGTGGATCGACCGCCGGGTAAATGCCCAGCTCGGAAATCTGGCGCGAGAGCACGGTCGTCGCGTCGAGGTGAGCGAACGTCGTGGCCGGCGCCGGATCGGTCAGGTCGTCGGCGGGCACGTAAATGGCCTGCACCGAAGTCACCGAGCCTTTCTTGGTCGAAGTGATGCGCTCCTGCAACTCACCCATTTCAGTGGCGAGGTTGGGCTGATATCCCACAGCCGAAGGCATGCGGCCTAACAGCGTCGATACCTCCGAGCCTGCCTGCGTGAAACGGAAGATGTTGTCGATGAAGAGCAACGTGTCGGAGCCTTCCTCATCACGGAAATACTCGGCAACCGTGAGTGCGGTCAGCGCCACTCGCAGGCGCGCTCCGGGCGGCTCGGTCATCTGGCCGTAGATCAATGCGGCCTTCGACTTCGACGGGTCTTTGATGTTGACCACGCCCGATTCCTGCATCTCCAGCCAGAGATCGTTGCCTTCACGCGTGCGCTCGCCGACTCCGGCAAACACCGAGAAGCCACCGTGCTTGAGCGCCACGTTGTTGATGAGCTCCATGATGACGACGGTCTTGCCCACGCCCGCGCCGCCGAACAGCCCGATCTTGCCGCCCTTCAGGAACGGCTGGATGAGGTCAATGACCTTGACGCCGGTCTCGAACATCTCCATCGACGTGGACTGCTCGTCGAACGCTGGCGCCTGACGATGGATCGGCATTCTCCTGGTGGTGTTCACCGGGCCTAGTTTGTCCACCGGCTGGCCGATAACGTTGAGCACTCGGCCAAGCGTCTCGCGCCCCACAGGCACCGTGATGGGCCCGCCGAGGTCGATGGCTTTCATGCCGCGCACCATGCCGTCGGTGGGCTCCATGGCAACGCAGCGCACGCGCGCTTCGCCCAGCTGCTGCTCGACTTCGAGGATGACGTCGATGGGTGTGGGAACGTTGAAGCCTTCGCTGGTGACGCGCAGCGCGCTGTAGATGGGCGGCAATGCGCTCTCGGAAAATTGCACGTCTACCGCGGGGCCTGCGATCTGTATGATGTGTCCGATATTCTCTGGCATAAATACCTAACTCTCAGCTGTCAGCTTTCAGCCGTCAGCGAAAAATCCTTTTTGTCAGTCCGTCGGTTTCACGAAGGCGACTCGCTCTTCATCTTTCGAAGCACTTGCCGACCACCCTTCGCTGAAAGCTGACAGCTGATCGACTGCCCTACAACGCTGCTGCGCCGCTGACGATCTCGATAATCTCCTTGGTAATCGCCGCCTGGCGCGCGCGGTTCATGGTCAGAGTAAGCGAATCGATCACGTCATTGGCGTTGTTGGTCGCCGAATCCATCGCGGTCATGCGGGCCGCCTGCTCGGCCGCCACTGACTCCAGCATCGCCTGGAAGAGTTCCATGACAACGTACCGCGGGATCATGTCCTTGAAAATCTCCTCCGCCGGCTGCTCGTAAATGTAATCCACATCGGGCGTGGGAAATCCCTTCGCGCGACGCTCCCCTTCGCTCTCCTCGGGCTCCTTCAAGCTGATACCGGCGGCACGCGCGGCCTCGCCCATGCGCTCGCGCTGCTCCAACGTGAACTCTTCCGCCAGAGCGACCTCGCGGCGGCCGATTTCCTGCACCGGCAAGATGCGCTGTGCAATCAGGCGCTGGGAGATTACCGACTTGAACTCGTTGTAGAGCACGTACACCGAATCGATCTCGCCGTGGTCGTAGGCTTGGATCACTCGCTCGACAATCTCATTCACGGCCTCATACTCGAGCTTGGCCAACAGGTTCAAGTGTTCGCCAACAATCTGAATCTGGCCGGCGCGGGTCGTGCTTCCCGGGGTTGCGACGGGATAGCGCCGGCGCATGTAGTCGCGGCCCTTGCGGCCCACGGTGGCGATACTGATGTTCTTGTCCTTGAAAAACTCCAGGAACTTGGCGGCTGCCTTCAGCACGTTCGAGTTGAAGGCGCCGGCCAATCCGCGATCGCCGGTGACCAGAACCAGCAGAATGTTCTGCTCCGGCCGCTGCGCCAGCAAGGGATGCTTGGGCTCACCGGTCTTGGGATCAACCAGATCGGTGCGGCTGACCAGAGACTGCAAGACGTTGGTCATCATCAGCGCGTAAGGCCGCGCCGCCAGTGCGCGTTCCTGCGCGCGCCGCAGCTTGGCCGCCGAAACCATCTTCATGGCCTTGGTGATCTGGCGCGTGTTCTTCACGCTACGAATGCGCCGCCGGATGTCGCGAACGTTCGCCATGGATTCTTATGCGCTCGCCTTCTCTACCGCCTGGTGCTCGCTGGCAAAGCGCTCCTTGAACTCCTTGATGGCCTTCGTCATCGCTGCCTTCAAGTCGTCATCGAGCACTTTCTTTTCCTCGATGCCCGCCAGAATGCCGGCATTCGCGGTCTCCACGTAGGAGTTCAGGCCCTTCTCAAAATCGCGGAGTTGCTCGATGGGCATGTCGTCCAGCAGGCCCTGAGTGCCGGCGAAGATGATCAGAATCTGCTTGGAGAACGGCAGCGGCTGATATTGTCCCTGCTTCAGGATTTCCGTCAGGCGGCCTCCGCGAGCAAGCTGGGCTTGCGTGGCCTTGTCGAGATCGCTACCGAACTGCGAGAACGCCGCCAGTTCGCGATACTGAGCCAGATCGAGGCGCAGCGTGCCGGCGACCTGGCGCATGGCCTTGATCTGCGCGCTGCCGCCAACGCGGCTGACCGACAGCCCGACGTTCACTGCGGGACGCACGCCGGAGTTGAACAGGTCGGTCTCAAGATAAATCTGGCCGTCCGTGATCGAGATGACGTTGGTCGGAATGTAAGCCGAAACGTCGCCCGCCTGGGTCTCAATGATGGGCAACGCGGTCAGCGAACCGCCACCCAGTTCGTTGTTGAGCTTGGCTGCGCGCTCCAGCAGACGCGAGTGCAGATAGAACACGTCTCCGGGATAGGCCTCGCGTCCCGGTGGGCGACGCAGCAGACAGCGAAATCTCCCGGTATGCAACTGCGTGCTTGGAAAGATCGTCGTAGATGCAGAGCGCGTGACGCTTGGTGTCGCGGAAATACTCGCCCATGGCGCACGCGGCATAGGGAGCGATGTACTGCATCGGAGCCGGATCGGAAGCCGACGCTGACACGACGATGGTGTAATCCATTGCGCCGTAATCTTCCAGCGTCTTCACCACTTGCGCCACCGACGAGCGCTTCTGCCCGATAGCGCAATAGATACAGATCAGGTCGCGACCCTTGCTGTTGATGATGGTGTCGAGCGCGACCGCGGTCTTGCCGGTCTGCCGGTCGCCGATGATGAGCTCGCGCTGACCGCGGCCAATCGGAATCATGGAGTCGATGGCCTTCAGCCCCGTGGCCATTGGCTCCTTTACCGGCTGGCGGTCGATAACACCGGGAGCGAGACGCTCGAGGGTAATGAATTGATCGGTGTTGACTGGCCCTTTGTCGTCGATGGGCTGGCCGAGCGAGTTGACGACCCGTCCGATCATCGCATCGCCCACCGGCACACTCATGATGCGGCCGGTGCGCTTGACCTCGTCGCCTTCTTCGACTTCCGTGTACTCGCCCAGCAACACCACGCCAACCTGGTCTTCTTCCAGGTTCATGGCGAGACCCGCCACATTATGCGGAAACGAGAGCAGTTCGCCCGCCATCACCTTGTCGAGTCCATAAACCCGGGCGATGCCGTCGCCGATGGACATCACGCTGCCGACTTCGTCCACCGCGATCTTGGTCTCGTAGTTATCGATCTGCTCGCGAATGAGCTTCGTAATCTCGTCTGCTTTGATCTGCGCCATAAGATTTATTCCGTATTATGCAAGAACTCTCGACTCGGGTGGAGCAGCGCTTTTAGCGCTGCATTAGAAGGACTCTATAGAACCGGCTTTAGCCGCTGAGCATAGGAAAGAATTACCTCAGGCGCTAAAGCGCAAGCCTAACCATCTTCATTGCACGCCTGAAGGCGCGCTCCACCGTAGTTCCTTCGCTAACTGACGCTCAACTGCTCCTTCATTTTCTCCAACCGCCCGCGCACCGAGCCGTCATAAATCGTGCTGCCTACGCGGACCATTACTCCGCCCAGCAGGGCGGGATTGGAAGCGTAGTGCGCCCGCACCTTCTTGCTGGTCAAGCGCTCAACCTGGGACTCTAACTCCCGTTTCTCCTCCGGCAAGAGTTCGCGTGCGCTGGAAATTTGGGCCTCCACGAATCCCAGCTGCGCGTCGAGTTCAGCCGCGAACTGACGCGCGATCTCATCCAGCATCGGAATTCGCCGGTGGTCAATGATCACCGCCATGAAATTCCTAATCGCCTTGAAGGCGTTCATCTGGCCTACGATGCCATCCAGTACGGCACGCTTCTGTTCTGCAGGAACCGCCGGCGACTCCCATACTCGGCGCAAGTCAACGCTCTCGCGAACCGCTTCCGCAATGGAGTTCAACTGCTGCCGGGCCTCATCGGCATTGACCTTCTGTTCGAGGATTACCTCAACCAAAGCGCGGGCGTAACGGCTGGAAACGGCGGCCATATCTACTTTCCGTCCCCTCCGAGCTGGTCTACAAACTCACGCACCAGCGCGTGATCGGTGGGCTCATCCACGCGAATCTTACGGGACGCCATATCAACCGCCAGCGATGCCGCATAACTCTTCAATTCGCGGCGGGCATTGCGCGCGATGGCGGCAATCTCCGCTTCGGCGGCCTGCACCACCTTGCCTTTGTCTTCTTCCGCCGCCTGCCGGATTCGCGCTTCCTCCGCTACGGCCTCGCTCTCGGCCGAGGCGCGAATCTCGCGCCACCTCGGTGTCCAGCTTCGCCAGCCGTTCTTCGATGTCGTGCAGGCGTCGCGACGCTTCGGCGCTCGCAGCCTGCGCTTCCCGGATTCCCTTTTGAATCATTGCCGTCCGGTCGCGGAACATCTGCGGCACTTTGGCCTTCAACAGCACCCAAAAGAACCCGATCAGTATGCCGAAGTTAATGATCAGGGAAAGCACATACGCGCTCTCCGGGCTGATTCGGATCATGCGCCCAATCCACCGCACTACCGGGGAGTGCTCCGCCTTCAACTCCATGGCCAGCTTTGCATCTTTCTTGCCGGCTTCCTCAGACGCTTCGTCCGAAGTCTTGGCGAGCTCCTGGCTGAACTCAGCATTCGGATTCTGGGGCGGATTCTGCTGGGCAGCCGCGGGCGACTGGCCAGACTGAGGACTGGAAGAAGTGGAGCCGCCCTGTTCTTGGCCAGCAAGCGTGCCGAAGACCAGGCAAATCCATAAGAGGCTCAGAAACAAGCGGCACGGTTTCGTTCCGGTCACGGTTGACCGCCAATCGCGGAAGCCGCACCCGCTGGTCTCAAGACGGTGCGTATGATTTCGGAAGCCAGCCTCTCCACTTCGGCCTGCAACCCTGTGCGCGCCGCCGCCATGTCTTGCTCGATGGCAGCGCGAGCATCGTGAATCTGCTGTTGGGCGCGGTTGCGAGCTTCGGCCAGAGCTTCGGCACGGGCCTGTTGCGCCTTCAGACGGCGAGCTTCCTGCGCCTTATAGACCGCCAGCCGGGCCTCGCGCAGGCGCTCCCCGTAATCTTGTGTCTTGGCTTCGGCGGCCGCCACATCGGCCCGGGCCCTCAGGACCGCCCCTTCTGTCCGCTCGCGGCGCTCGTCCAAAATCCGTACCAGCGGCTTGCGCACCAGCACGGAATAAATGGCATAGAGCAGCAGAAGAATAACTATGGTCGGAATGGCTCCGAGCAGTAATTCGCCTACTTGCCTGAGAGTGGTATCCATTGTTTGTTCGTGAGTGCCTATTACTGAAGACACACTGCGGGGCGCAGGACTGATACTGGAACTACTAAAACTAACAGGCATCAAGGCTGAGTGTCAACGAATTGGGCCCGACGAACGTCCCAATCTTCGACTCTCAGACGGACAGTACAAATTGCACTTAGACCGTTCTGCGTGCGGTCGTAATGCCGGTCGTAAGACCGGGGCGTTTCCAGATGACTTCGTGCCGAAGCACGTTGAAACCCAGAGCTTGCAATCGGTTTCTCAACTCTTCGGGCCTGTGATTTTGCGCAATCTCGGTTTCATCGTGCCATTTCACGGCAACGCGCTGCACGGGCTGCCACAGCTCAGCGCGGGTATCGAGTACAAACGGATACTCGGCGCCTTCCATATTTACCTTGAGTAGATCCACCCGCGGAAACCGGGTCAGAATATCCTCGGGCGATACCACTGGACAGGAAATCGTGCGCACGGTTTCGTCGGACGAAAACACGGAGGCTCCAAGGGAATCATTCGTCAAGTGCAAGTGCCCGTCGCCGCCGATTGAGGCCTGCAAAACCGTGACATTGCGAAGCGTGGAGCAATTCTGCCGGAGAAGCGCTTCGCAGTCAGGATTCGGCTCAACCGCCAGCACCGCACCATCGGGCACAAGTTTGGCCCCGGCGTAGAGCGCAAAGATGCCTACGTTGGCGCCCAAATCGATCACCGTACCGTTCCGTGGGATGTCGGCGAAGTCCCGGTCGTAACACCTCTCCTGCCAGATGGAGTGATAGGCCCAGATTTCCGCCTCGGGATCCAGCAGGCGAAGGGCGTGCCCCCCGCGCAGTTTCAGAACATGGAAGGGCAGACCAGTGGCCCGGGAAAAACAGATCACCGGCCAATTGGAGAGAGTCTCGCGGTAGAAGGCAATTGTTGGATTCACTGCGGTGGCTCGCACACAATCCCATGCTATCGTGTGCGAGACAACCGCAGCAAATCAGTGTCGCGCAGTTCTTCACTCACGCGCGCCGTTTCTTGCGCGCTACAGATCTTCTCGTCGCTCACAGAAAAGCAGAGGTGCGCGCCCCCTCATTGAACCTTGCGCCGTTTGGCGGCGATTCTCCGGCTGGCAGGTATCGACTACTTCGCCTGGATCGACGCCAGATACTTTGTCAGGTTGCGAATCCGCAATTGCACCTGCGCCGTATCATGCCCGCCCATCTGCAGGAACACAGGTCCCCAAACCGGCATATCTTTGTTGCCGTGCGCCGCAGTCATGGAGTCGCCTTTAATGATCTGCATGATGTGGGCTTCGGGAAATGTGCCGCCATTCTTCGCTGCGATCTGCGTCAGATCCGTCGCTGGCGTCTTCAACGCTGGCGCCGCCGGGCCGTTGCCCTTGCCGTCGGCCCCGTGACACGAGGCGCAGTACGCCATATACATCTGTTTCCCGGACGACGGGTCGGTATAGGCCGGGGCTACCTTCTTGACCTCAGGCTTGGTGGCCTGAGCGGCGGATGATTGCGAGTTGGCAGTAGTCTGTGCGGCCACGGTGAGCGAAAACATGAATACCAGGACCGCTAGACACACGTTGAGTAAGCGCATAATAGCCTTCTTTCGATTTGCGTGATCGCTTGCGACCACAGATCACTATGGCCCTGCTTGGCGGGTCTGGTCAGCGACGTGCGTCACAGAGCAGATGTGCGCTTCGGCACTGGATTCCCAATTTGGGAATGACCCGTATCTCCTACGTGGTCATGGGCTTCAGTTCGGGACTGACGATCAGCGGCGCTTCCGTCACCCGCTGCACGTCTTCGGGGGTCAGTTCGGGTGCGATCTCCTCCAGCACCAATCCGGTCTGGGTGACGCGAATCCATGCCATTTCCGTCGCGATGGTATGCACCACGCGCAGCCCTGTAATCGGCAAGGTGCAGCGTTTCAGGATTTTGGGCGAGCCGTCCCGTGTCGTATGTTCCATGGCCACGATGACTCGCCGGGCGCTGGCCACCAGGTCCATTGCGCCGCCCATGCCTTTCACCATCTTGCCCGGAATCATCCAGTTGGCGAGATTGCCTTCTTCGTCCACTTCCATGGCGCCCAGCACGCTCAGGTCAACATGCCCGCCGCGGATCATGGCGAACGATTCAGCGCTCGAGAAAAATGCTGTCCCGGGAATCTCGGTCACGGTTTCTTTTCCGGCATTGATCAGGTCGGCGTCTTCCGTGCCTTGCAAAGGGTAGGGCCCAACGCCCAGCATGCCATTCTCGCTTTGCAGCACGACTTCCATGCCCAGCGGAACGCAGTTTGCTACCAGCGTCGGCATACCAATGCCGAGGTTCACATAAAATCCGTCGCGCAGCTCGCGAGCCACACGCCGAACAATGCGGTCACGCTTTTCTGTGTCTTTCTGCTTGTCGATTCTCGGAGGAGTTGCCATAGAAGTCCCGATCTTCCTAAACGGCGTTTATGCTTTTCGGACGGTTCGGCGTTCGATGCGCTTTTCGTAGTCACTGCCCTGAAAGATGCGATGGACGTAAACGCTGGGAGTGTGCACCTGGTCGGGTTCGATCTCACCCGGCTCTACCAGATGCTCCACTTCCGCGATGGTAATTTTCGCAGCCGTCGCCATCATGGGATTGAAATTCCGCGCCGTCTTGCGATAGACGAGATTCCCCCAGCGGTCGCCCTTCCAGGCCTTGATGAGCGCGAAATCCGCAGTCAACGCCCGTTCCAGAACATAGGGACGCCCTCCGAATTCGCGTGTCTCCTTGCCTTCTGCTACGACTGTGCCAAATCCTGCCGGCGTGTAGAACGCCGGGATGCCAGCCCCTCCGGCGCGAATACGCTCCGCTAGCGTACCCTGCGGAATGAGTTCCAGATCGATGCGGCCGGTCAGCACCATCTCTTCCAGTAGCCGGTTTTCGCCGACATAGCTGCCCTTGTGCGACTTGATTTGCCCGGCGGCGAGCATCAGCCCCAATCCGGCGTCGTCGATTCCCACATTGTTGCTGATGGTGTGCAGGTCTTTCACACCCTTTTTGACCAGAGCGCGGATGAGGTTTTCCGGAATGCCGCACAGGCCGAAGCCTCCAAGCATGAGAGTGTCGCCGTCCCTGATGTCGTGTATGGCCTCGTCGGCGTTCGCAAGCACCTTGTTCATTGCCATAAGTTTCGATTCCGACCCGCGATTGTACCGACTGCATTGTTCTGGCGCAAAAAGAACTTCTGACTTCAGCCCACGATCGCGAAAATCCGGATCGTCCGATAACTGACGACCAACAACTGACTACTGGCTACTGCCTACTGGCTACTGTTCTTTTCGAACTTGTTGGCGCTCTCGAACAGCTCCCGCAAGGCGGGTCCGCGCAGGTTCTCCCGCAGATGCGCCAATTGCTGCTCGAAGCGGAGCAGGGCTTCCTCCAGGTTCTGGCTGTTGGTCAGCGCAATGTCCCGCCACATCGAATAAGGGCTGTGCGCAATGCGCGTCATCTCGTGTAGTGCCCGGCCACCGACTTGCGTGGCTCTTTCGTCGTCGCCGAATTCTTCCCGTCAGCAACGACGCCAGGGCCGTCGAAATCATCTGCGGCAAATGACTGACCCACGCGCACAGCCGGTCATGCTGCTCAGGTTCAATCGGAATAACGCGCGCTCCTACAAACCTGAGCAGATCCAGGTATTCCAACTGCTGCGAAGTATAGGGCTGGCTTGGGTCGATGGGCGTGACCAACCATGCGGCGTTGTCAAACAGTCCAGGTTCGGCATTCTCAATTCCGCCTCGTTCTTTGCCAGCCATGGGGTGTCCGGGGAGTACCCGCTGTCCGGCGGCCGCGCCAAAGATCAAGCGCGCACGCTCGACAAATTCCCGCTTGGTACTGCCGGTATCGGTGATGAGTGTGGCCGGGGGCAGTGTTGGTCCGAGTTTTTCGAACAGCGACAGGATGGCGCCAACCGGCGTTGCGAACATAATCAAGTCACTGTGCAGAACGGCTTCCTTGATGTCGGTTCCACCGCGATCAATCGCACCTCGCGTAACGGCGGCCTCCAGCACCTCGGGCTTGTCGCAGCCGACAATCGTTCCTCCGAACCCACGCCGGCGAAGGGCCATCCCGAATGAGCCACCGATCAGGCCCGTTCCAACGATCGTGATTTGCTGAATCGTCATGGTAGAGGAATGTGGAAAGCTATCCGATCGTCCTTCCCACTGCGGGAGCAATCATGCGCAGCTGGTCCATCAGCTCGGAGAACTGCTGCGGAAACAGCGACTGTGCGCCGTCCGACAGCGCGTTGTCGGGTGAAGGATGCACTTCGATCAGCAATGCATCGGCTCCGGCGGCGATGGACGCGCACGCCATGGGCGCAACCTTGTCGCGCAAGCCGGTTCCGTGCGAAGGGTCCGAAGTGATGGGCAGATGCGACAGCTTGTGCACGATGGGAATAGCCGAAATATCGAGCGTGTTGCGCGTGTAGGTCTCAAAAGTGCGTATGCCGCGTTCGCACAGGATGACCTGGTAGTTGCCGCCGGACATGATGTACTCCGCCGAAAGCAGCATCTCTTCAATGGTGGCGGCGATTCCCCGCTTCAGCAGCACCGGCTTGCGCACCTTGCCCAGTTCGCGCAGCAGGTTGAAGTTTTGCATATTGCGCGCGCCCACCTGGAAGATGTCAATGTAAGGCAACATGAGCTCGATCTGCGAAATCTCCATGACCTCGCTGATCACCATCAGTCCGTGGCGGTCGCCTGCTTCACGCAGCAGCTTCAGCGCATCCAGTCCCAGTCCCTGAAAGGTGTAAGGCGAACTGCGTGGCTTGAAAGCGCCGCCCCGCAAGACTTTTGCCCCTGCCTTGCTGACCGACTCGGCGGCACTAAATATTTGTTCTTGCGATTCGACCGAGCACGGGCCGGCCATCACCACGACTTCTTTGCCGCCGATTTCCACTCCGTTGGACAGCTTGACGACCGTATCATGTTGGCGGAACTGCCGCCCTGCCAGCTTATAGGGCGCGCTGATGCGATGCACGCGCTCGACGCCGGGCAACACCTCGAGGTCGCGGGTGTCAAAGTCGATGCGCTTGCCCACGGCGGCAAGCACGCTCTGCCGCGCACCGGTGGTGCGATGCACCGCAAAGCCCATCTTGACCAAGTGATCGGTCACCTGCTGTATCTGGTCTTCGCTGGCGCTCTCCAACATCGCAACAATCATGATTCGCTTGCCTTGTCGCCTTTCGCTATTCGCTTTCGCTGTTCGCCTTTCAGCTTTCGACTTCCGTCCAGCAGGCAAATCGCCACCGCTTGCAGCAAACCTCTTCGACAACTGGCAACTGCCACTGGCTACTGGCTACTGCTTTCAATCATTCGGCTCCAATTCAGTCCCTTCTCCCTCACTCGCAACTTCGGGCACCATCTCATCGCGCTGAATCTGGCGCATAATGTCCACCAGCCGCTCATAGACCTGGCGCAGCTGCTTGTCCGAGAGCGGGCCCGAGTTCTCGCGAGCGATATTCGCGAAGATGATCTTCTCGCGGTCCGGCTCGTAGATCGGCATTCCCGAGTTGCGCTTCAGCTTGCCAATCTCGTGGGCGCATTGGGCGCGCTGGTTCAGCAACTCCACGAGCCTGCGGTCCAAATCGTCGATCTTCTTGCGCCAATCCGCGATGTCCATTCCGATTCTGCCTTGTGAGCGTCTTCCAACCTGTGAGCCTAAGCGTCCGTCCGGGCCGGCACCGCTGCCGTCAGGGAAGACAAGAATTCTGCCACAGCCGCTGCCTCGCGTCCTGGATTTTCCTCGATCCTTTGTACGATCGCGCTCCCGACCACCGCCGCGTCCGCGAAGCTGCCGAC
Organism: uncultured Acidobacteriaceae bacterium; assembly: GCA_963735855.1. Classification (GTDB taxonomy): domain Bacteria; phylum Acidobacteriota; class Terriglobia; order Terriglobales; family Acidobacteriaceae; genus Bog-257. The sequence goes on along the minus strand of CAVTMW010000008.1, from coordinate 57,173 downwards.
CTCGGCGAACTGCTCCTGCAGTGGAGACCCCGAAGCCGACCGCAATGGGCAGTTTCGTATGCGCGCGCAAGCGCTCCACCAGCGAGCGCGCATCGCCTGCCAGCTCCTGACGCGTGCCCGTAATTCCGGTGCGCGAGATCGCGTACACGAAGCCTCGTGAATGTTTTCCGATGTCCCGCAGGCGTTGCTCAGTGCTCGTAGGCGCCGCCAGAAACACAGGCGCGAGTTTGTGGGCCTTCATCGCCTTGAGGTAATCGCCTGCCTCTTCGACAGGAAGATCAGTCACCAGCGCGCCGTCAACGCCAGCCTCGGCGGCCGCCGCGCAGAATTTCTCCAGCCCGAACTGCAGGATGGGATTCAGATACGAAAAGATGATGAGTCCAGCCTTCGATTGCTCACGAATCTGCTTCGCGACAGCGAGAACGCCGCTCAGGTTCGTCCCATGCTTAAGCGCACGTTCACTGGCGCGCTGGATCACGGGCCCATCCGCGACCGGATCGCTGAAGGGCACGCCGAACTCGATGACTTCAGCTCCAGCCTGAATGGCCGCCAGCGCAACCTCACGCGAAGTGTCGAGGTCGGGATCGCCGCAGGTGATGTAAGCCACAAGACCAGGTCGTTTCTTGAAGACGATTGCCAACTTGCTCCCTTTCTGCGCGGATCCTACCCTCTATAGCGCCAGATTCTCCCGCAAGATCCCGATGTCCTTGTCCCCGCGGCCCGACACATTGACGATCACCAAGTCCGACTGCGCCATCTGGGGGGCGCGCTTCATCACTTCGGCGATGGCGTGGGCCGACTCCAGCGCTGGGATGATTCCCTCCGTCCGCGCGAGCTTGAGACATCCATCGAGCGCTTCCTGGTCGCTGGCCGACACGTACTCCGCCCGCCCCTGGTCGTGCAGCCAGGCGTGCTCCGGCCCGATCGCCGGATAGTCCAACCCCGCCGAAACGGAGTGCGTCAGGGCGATCTGTCCGGCCTGGTCCTGCAGCACGTAGGAATACGTTCCCTGCAAAACGCCGGGACCACCGCCGTCGAAGCGCGCTGCGTGCTCGCCCAGCGAGTGGCCGCGTCCGCCTGCCTCGACGCCGATCAGCTTCACCTCAGGGTCCTTGATGAACTCGTAGAACGCGCCAATGGCATTCGACCCGCCGCCGACGCAGGCGATCACCGCAGTCGGGCAGCCGGCCTTCAGCCTTCAGGATCTGCTTGCGCGCCTCCTGGCCGATGACGCGATGAAAGTCGCGCACCATGGTCGGGTAAGGATGCGCGCCCAGCACGCTGCCCAGCAGGTAGTGGGTGGTGCGGACATTGGTCACCCAGTCCCGCATGGCTTCGTTGATGGCGTCCTTGAGCGTGCGCGAACCCGACTCCACGCCGCGGACCTCAGCGCCCAGCAACCGCATGCGGAAGACGTTCAGCTCCTGCCGACGCATGTCCTCGGTGCCCATGTACACGACGCATTCCATGCCGAACAGGGCGCAGACGGTCGCCGTTGCGACGCCGTGCTGACCGGCCCCGGTCTCGGCAATGATGCGATGCTTGCCCATGCGGCGGGCCAGCAGCGCCTGTCCAATGCAGTTGTTGATCTTGTGCGCGCCGGTGTGCAGCAGGTCTTCGCGCTTCAGGTAGATCTTCGCGCCGCCCAGTTCTTTGGTGAGTCGCTCAGCCAGGAACAACGGCGTCGGACGCCCGGCGAAGTCGGCCAGGAGGCGGTGGTATTCGTCGCGAAACGATTTGTCTTTGCGCGCCAGGTCGTAGGCGGATTCGAGCTCCTGCAACGCCGCCATCAGCGTCTCCGGCACGTACCGTCCGCCATAGGAGCCAAAGCGGCCCGGAACCGCGCGTGAGGCGCTTCGCTGGCTTCGGGGATACCGACGTCTGGACCTCGCTGCTCGTTTCTTCCATGGTGTCCTTCAACCTGCTCTCATCGCCGATTCAGTTTGCCGTACTGCCGCCACAAAGCTCTGCAGCTTCGCTTCATCCTTCTTCCCCGTTTCGGACTCCACACCCGAGACGACGTCCACGCCCCAGGGCTCGAACAGGGGAATCGCCTGGCCCACGTTGTCGGCGGTCAGGCCGCCAGCGATGATCACCGGCAGCGTGGCCTCAATTCTCTTGACCAGCGGCAAGGCGGCTTCCCAGTCGAACGGCATTCCCGTTCCGCCGCGACGCCCCGGCACACCCGAATCGAGCAGAATAGCGTCGAGGTTTCCCGACGCGTCCAGGTAACCCTGCAAGACCTGACCACTGGTACCTGCCAGCAACTCGCGTACTTGCAGGGTCTTGATAAGCCTGCGTCCACGCACCGCCTGACGGTATGTGGCCAGTTTCTCGGCTGGCTCGTCGCCGTGCAACTGCACGCCGGTCAGCCCAGCCTGCTCTGCAAGCGCAGCGATGCGTTCCGGCGTCTCATTCACGAACACTCCAATCTTCTCGATCGCGTCGGAAAGCGCGGCGATAATCTCCGTCGCCGTTTCGACATTAATCCGGCGCGTGCTCGGGGCAAGAATAAATCCCAACGCGTTGGCTCCGGCAGCCACGCTGGCCTGCGCATCAAGCAGGTTGGTGGTGGCGCAAATCTTGACCCAGGTCATCGGGCCACGGCCGCCTGCGCCAGCAGTCCGTGCAACGCCTCGCCGGGACGCGGCGCGCGCATCAAGGACTCGCCCACCAGGAACGCGTCGAACCCTGCCTGCCGCAGTCGGGCAATGTCGTCGCCGCTCTCGATGCCGCTCTCGGCCACCTTTACAACTCCAGGCGGGATCAACCCGGCCAGCTCCAGCGAGGTGTTCAGATCGACGCGGAAGGTATGCAGGTTGCGGTTGTTCACCCCGATGGTTTCGCACCCGGCGTCGAGGGCGCGCCGCAGCTCCTCGCCATCGTGTACCTCGCAGAGGACGTCGAGCTCCAGTTCACGGGCCCGGCGGTTCAGCCCGGTCAACTCTGCCTGCGTCAGGGCCGCAACGATCAGCAGCACAGCATCGGCCCGTGCGCCCGAGCTTCCAGCAATTGGAACTCGTCAACGATGAAGTCCTTGCGCAGGCACGGGATGCGGGTGGCCTCAGACGCAAGCTCCAGATTCTCCAGCGAGCCCTGGAAAAACTGCTTGTCGGTCAGTACCGACAGCGCTGCCGCACCAGCTTCTTCCAGTTCGACGGCCAGCGCCGCCGCGTCGAAGTCGGGGCGAATCAATCCTTTCGACGGCGACGCCTTCTTCAACTCGGCGATCACTGCGATGCCCGACTCCGCCCCTCGCCGCAAGGCTTCACGAAACCCACGGGGCTGGTGCCGCTCGGCCGCCAAGGTCAACACTCGCAGGTCAGCCGACGCCTTGGTCACGGCGACGCGCTGGCGGGTGGCGGCAATAATGTCATGGAGCTTGCTGGGCATTGGTTTCACAAGAATATACCCAAACCCGTGCGCTTGACTTCGTCTGCAGGTTCACATACTGTCCCGCTTACTTGAGCCGCAAAGGAGAGCCGACATGCGCCCAACTGGAATAGTACTGATCGCGATCTACCATTTCCTGGCAGCGGCTTTTCTGGCGCTAATTGCGATTACGCTCGCGGTGGGAGGCACCGTCCTGGGCGCCATGTTCAGCGCGGGCTACGGCAACCTTCTTGGTAGCATGGGCCTTTTGGTAGGAATGCTGGGCGCCGCCTTCACTCTCTGTTTTGCGGTGGTCGCCGCGCTGGCTGGGTATGGCGTGTGGACGTTTCGCGAGTGGGGACGGATTCTATGCATCATCCTGGCCGGCATCACCGTCGTGGTATCGCTTCCCGGACTGTTGTTCATGGGCCTTCACTTCGGGTTCTTCCTGGGCGGGTACCGCATTATCAAGTTAGCCATCAACGTTCTGATCATTTGGTACCTTGTGCAGCCCCAGATCAGCTCCCTCTTCCAACGCGGAGCGCCCGCGCTTCCGCGAGCCTGATACCAGCACATCGGTTTTCGCTAATTTTCTTCGGGCATGCCCATCAGGCAGCGGCGATACGGCGGATGAGGTCGTTCTGCTCGGTTTTGTTTTCGGCGCCAATGGTGAATGCGTCCAGCAGATTCAGGGACAGCGCATAGCGCAAGGCGTCGTCAGGGCGCGAACGCATGTCCCCCTGGCCGAGAATCTTCATGCCGATGATGCCCTTGCCGGCGGCACGCATCTCTCGCAGCACGCCCAGAACGGTTGCAGGTCCGGCATCCATGTGCGAGCCGATGGGATTAATGCGGGCCAGGTCCACTTCGACCCAAGGCGACTTGGCAGCGGCCCGCAGCGCTTCGAGGCTATGGCACGAGCAGCCGTGTGCCCGAATAATGCCCTTCTGTTTGGCTTCGGACAGGACGTCCATCGCTCCCTTGTAGCGCTCAGTCCAGTCCCCTTCGGTAACGCAGTGCAGCAATACGATGTCGATGTAGTCCGTCCCAAGCTCGCGGCGGTAGCGGTCGAGATCCGCCCGCACTCCTGCCGCGTCGCGCGAATCGGTCTTGGTGAGCACCGTAACCTTGTCGCGCGAGACGTGCTTGAGCGCGCCGGCAACGTGAGGATGGCTGCCATAGGCATCGGCGCTGTCAAACAGCCGTAACCCGTTGTCGTATCCGTTGAGAAGCAGATTGACAAGATCTTTGCTCCCCAACGCGGTCTGGTTGGAGCGGCCGCCAAACCCGAAAGGTCCCGGTTCCCATGGCGAGCCGGCTGGTCTTGATGCCGGTCTTGCCGATCTCGACCGTGTCGCTGGCGCTGAACTTCGAGGTTGTAGCCGGCGATAGGCCCAGCGCGAAAGAGCTGCGGGTGACCAGGGTCGCCCCAACTCCGCAAGCTGTACGAAGGATGAATTCGCGGCGATTCATCAGCTTTGTCGCTCGTCACCATAATATGCCGATTAACAGTCCTGCATCTGCCACTTCATCGCTAAAAGCAAGCAGCTCAAGGAAGAAGTTGAGCCACGCGTCCCAAAACCTGTTCGGCGTCGTACAGGTGCGGCACGTCAGGCTACGGCCCTGTACACCGGCGTTTTGCTTTCTATAGACCGTGATTGATACTTAGGCCTTGCGTCCTCTTCACTGGAGGTAAACTGCTCATGCCAACTTCAAAAAAAGACGGACTGCAAGAACGCCTTGCCCGATACCAGCAAATCACAATCAGCGTGATCGGCAGAAAGTCGGGGCAACTCATCTCGGTGCCCGTGTGGTTCGTCCTGGAGGGTAGCGACAACCTCTACTTGATGCCGGTACAAGGTTCCGACACCCAGTGGTACAAAAATGTGCTGCACAACCCCAAGATTCGGATCTCAGCACGAGGAGAAGAGGCGGAGTTCCGGGCAAAGCCGATCGCGGACGCGGAGGGTGTGAAATCAGTAGTCGAGGCGTTCCGCGGCAAGTACGGCGCAGAAGATGTGAAGAAATACTATTCGAAGTTCGACGTGGCGATTCAGGTTGACCTGTCGCAATAGCGATCTTCAGTGTCTGTAGTGAAGAGCCTTACAACCCAATCGCCAGCTGGAGGGCATTTGCGATGGCATCGGTATGGTGGCGCATCAATGCTTCCGTTTCGGCTTCGATCATCACCCGTGCCAGCTTCTCCGTTCCCGAATAGCGAACCACAACACGACCGTTGCCGTCGAGGTCGCGTTCGGCGTCACGGATGGCGTCCATTACCGAAGGTAGTTGCTCCAGCGGCAGTTTCTCGCGCACCTTCACGTTCCTGATTTCCTGCGGGAACACCTTCATGTCGGCGACCAATTCCCCCAGCGGCTGACCAGTGCGGGCAATGACATCCAGCACACGCAGCGCGGTGAGCAGCCCGTCGCCTGTCGTAACGTCCATGTCGCGGAACAGGATGTGGCCTGACTGCTCGCCCCCCAATGTGGCTCCGGTCTTGATCATTTCCTCCAGCACGTATTTGTCGCCCACCGGCGCGCGCAACATACGGATACCGCTGCCCCGCAGCGCCGCTTCCAGTCCCATGTTCGACATCGTGGTAGCTACGACCGTGTCGTTGTGCAACCGGACGTGCGTCTTCATATCGCGCGCGGCCAAAAGCATAACGCCATCGCCGTTCACAACTCGCCCCTGAGCGCAGGAGAACATGGCGCGATCCGCGTCGCCGTCGAAGGTGATGCCCAGGTCATACTTCCCGTCCGCAGCGGCCACTGCCTGCGCGACGTTCTCCGGGTGCAGCGCCCCGCAACCGGCGTTGATGTTGCGCCCATCCGGTTCGATGTGAAGAAAGTCGGCAGAAATACCGCAGTCCCGAATTACCAGGGGAGCGATTGAGCTGGCGGCGCCGTTGGCGCAATCCACCAGCACACGTACACCGCCAAGATCAGTGTCGCCGATCAGGGTCGCCAGCCACTCGGCGTATTGTTCCCGCAGGTTTTGTTCGCCCGGCAGCATGTCGCAAGCGGATGCGGCAGCCTCCGAGGCCCCCTCCGCCAACTGCTCCAGGTGCGCGAAGATGTCAGCCTCGATCTCGTGTTCGAGCTGGTCAGAAAGCTTGTAGCCATCGGCGCCAAAGACCTTAATGCCGTTGTCCTGCCAGGGATTGTGCGAGGCCGAGATCACGACGCCCGCAGCGAATTGATTGGCGCGCGTAAGATACGCCACCCCCGGCGTGGTGATGACTCCGGCGCTCACCGCATGCGTGCGCGAAGCCTCCAGACCTGCAGCCAGGACCGAACTGATCCAGGCGCTCGACTCCCGCGTGTCCTGTCCGATGACAACCCCGGCGGTTGTTTCACGCGCGGCCAATCGCTGGCCGAGCGCGCGGCCAATGGCATACACGGTCCGCCGATCGAGTGGATACTCGCCTGCCACGCCTCGAATTCCGTCAGTCCCAAATAGCTGTCGCATCAGTTTTGAGGAGGGTGAAGTCCCCGTCCGGTTCAACGCTTGTCTGCGCCCCCAGATATTCTTTCCGTGGTCACGGTCACGTGGATGGGGCCCGGGGTCTGGACACGTACCAGGGGATCGGCAACGTAGGCGTGGGTGGTAAAGGTGGCACTGCCGACCACACCCGTCGCATCCACAGGATCAGTTATCACGCTTTCAATGGTATTGACTCGCCGTTCCGGTCCAACGATTGTGACCATTGACGGTTGGGCCACCGGCTTTCCCATTTCATATCCGCCTAACAGCGTACCAATCACGCGCGGCTGCACCGGAACGGCCCGGGTTGCGCTGGAATCGAAGCTGATACGAAATTGCGCGGGAACGACCTGCACCACTTTGACGTTATGCGGCACCTGAACCTGGCTGGTACCAAGATCGTAAGTCCGCTCGCCCGGTTCAGCTCCTTCAAGATCCAGAATGGCGTGCACCTGAGAGGGCCGCACCTCCTGCATCAGGTGCTCGGGCCCGCGCAGAGTCACCTGAGCCTGAAAAGGATAATCGGAGGTGATCTCCAGGTTGCTCGGTGCGTGCTGAAATTCCAATGGAACGGACATTGGAATTTCAATGGCAGAATCCCTCCCCACGGCCCACCATAGCATGACGGCAATGGCCAGTGAGACCAGCTTGAAAGGCAGGTTGTTGACCACGTACTTGCGGAAGAAATTGAGGAGCGACTTGAGCATGGCTTAACGTTCCGCTCCATCCGCCAGATCTTTCTCGTGGCTGAAGCGCTGCAGCTCGCGCCCCTCCGCCAAATCGCGATCCGTGACTGTGGTGGGCAAGGAGGCTGCGGGCACGTAGCGCCGCAGCACTTCACTCAGGCGCTCGCGCAAATACTCGACCGTAATGTCACGCTCAATCGCTCCGCCGACCGCGATGCTAATGGCGCCGGTCTCCTCGGAAACTACCACTGACACCGCATCCGTCTCCTCGGTAATACCGATGGCGGCCCGATGCCGGGTGCCGAACTGCGTCGAGAGAATCAGGATTCATGGACAGAGGCAGGAAGCAGGCGGCAGCGGCGATCCGGCCCTTCTGCACGATCACTGCCCCGTCGTGCAGCGGAGCGCTGGGACGAAAGATGGTAATGAGCAGGTCGTAGGAAAGATTGGCGTCGAGCGGAACCCCGCTCTCGATGAAGGTACGCAAGCCAATCTCACGCTCGATGACGATGAGCGCTCCGGTGACCGTCTGGGAAAGGTGATTGGCGGCCAACACGATGTCTTCGTAGCTATCCGCGCCGTTGAACGCCCCACCCCGCCCGGCCGACAACCGCCGTCCCAACCGCGCCAGGGCATGGCGGATTTCCGCGCCGAACACCACGATCAGCGCAAAGATGGCATACGGCAGAATATTGGTAATGATCCAGTCAACTGTCTTGAGCTCTTCCAGGTGGGCAATCCAGAAGGCGGCGACCAGGATCACCACCGCGATCAGCATGGGGATCGCGCGCGTTCCCTTAACCAGCTTGAGGAACTCGTAGATGACGAACGCCACCACCAGAATGTCGATGATGGAGAGCACCGACACGTGCGGCATGTGGCTGAACGTCTGAAGCATCCTGGTTCCTAGGGTGGCGAGAGTGCAGCGCCATTGTATTCATTCTAAATCAGTGGATGTGGGATAAGTAGTGATTCCGAAGATGCGCCTGCAGCCGGGAAGGCTTGCCAATTGCCGGAATCCCGCTCCCCAAGTCCGCCACGTGCTATTTCTCATCCTTGACCCGGTCAACTCTGGATGTGAACTCACCCCGGCCGAGCTGGGTGCGAACCTGGTCGCCACTGGTGACCTGGCCGGCTGTTTTCACCAGCCGCCCGCCAGCGTCGAAGACCAGGGCATAACCGCGGGCAAGGATCGCCTTGGGCGATAGAGCCAGCAAGCTGCTGTGCATCCGCTCCCAACGGGAACGGCGGCGCAGCAGGACGGTTTCGCTGGCGCGACCCAGGGCCACGGCCAGCCGGTCGAGTTCGGTCTGCTGTCCGCCGAGCAGCCGGGTGAGGGCAGCTCGCAGCTCGGAGGTCCGCGAGTCGAGCTGACGGCGCATGGCCCCGGCGCGCACTCGAAGATCGTGATGGCGGAGTTGTGTTTCGTACCCGGTCAGGCGCCGGTCCAGGTCTTTCAGAATGTGCGATTGCGCTTGGGCCAGGCGAAATACAAGGTCATCCATGCGCTGCTGGCGTCGCGCAATGGAGTCCTGCATGCGAGCGAATACGGCACTCTGCGCCAATTGCGACAGCGTGTTATGGGCCCGCAACAGCTTGTAATTGATGGCCTGCGCTATGCGCTTGCGCAGCGCCAACAACTTTTCGGCCAATTCCTGTTTCGAGCGAATTACCAACTCGGCTGCTGCCGAAGGAGTCGGTGCGCGCAAATCGGCGACGAAATCACAGATGGTGAAATCGGTCTCGTGCCCGACGGCCGAGATGACCGGGACCTCCGACGCAGCGATCGCGCGGGCCAGGCCTTCATCGTTGAAGGCGAAGAGGTCCTCGAAGGAGCCGCCACCGCGGGCGATGACGATAACATCGACCTTGCCGTGCCGGTTGAAATAACGGACGCCCGCAGTTACCTCGGAAGCGGCTGTGTCACCCTGCACCTGCGCGGGATAGATGAGCACATTGACCGACTCGTGACGGCGCCTCAGCACGTTCAACATGTCCTGAATAGCCGCTCCGCGCGGCGAGGTTACCACACCGATTCGCCCAGGCAACGCCGGAATTGCCTTCTTGCGTTGGGAAACGAACAACCCCTCCGCAGCTAACTTGTTCTTCAGCTGCTCGAAGGCGATCTGCAGCGCACCCGCACCCTTGGGCTCAAGATGCTCGGCCTGGAATTGCAGGTCGCCGCGCTCGTCGTAGACAGTCACCCGGCCGCGCGCGATGACTTGCAGACCGTTGTCGGGCTTGAATCGCAGGAGTCGCGCCTGCGTGCGCCACATGACCACGCGCAACTGGGCCGAACCATCCTTGAGCGTGAAGTAAAGATGGCCAGAACCGGCGGGCCGGTAATTGGAGATTTCGCCCTCGACATAAATATCGGTGAACGTCCGCTCCACCTGGGTACGCACGGCGGCCACCAGCTCGGCGACGGGATAGATCTTGCGTGGCGGCGCCTGGAATGCCGAGCCCGAGCTGTTGAGTGTCGGCCATGGGATGATGCGAGTGTAACGTACCAGCGGCACGCTATTCGCTTATCGCTGTTCGCATTTCGCTTTTTGCTGCCGGTGTCAAAGCTCAAGTGCAAGAAGGGCTAACGGTCCTCTGCATGGTCTACTCTGAGGCTCCGAGAGCACCGGAAATCCAGCGAAAGGCGAATAGCGAAAAGCGATTAGCGGGTTTACCGATGCATCCGATTCACCACGTAGAGCACCAGCGACAGGATCACGCTCAGCAGAATCGAGGTCATCAGCGGAAAGTAGAAAGTGGTGTTCTTGCCGCGGTACACGATGTCGCCGGGCAGGCGGCCGATCGGCAGATTCACCTTGCCCGCGAGGATCAGGACCAGCCCGAAGACCAGCAGCAGTCCACCAACGAAAACCAGCACGCGGCCCAGGTCGCCCATGGCTCTAGATTAAATCAGGCAACAGGGGGATAGGGAGGGAGAGCCATCGGGCCCTAATTCTCCGGTCTCGTAGGTGAGTTTAGGTGAGCCAGTTCGACCTGATCGAAGAGTTCGCTCAACACCAGGCGGATCGGTGTATCAGGTACGGTGAGCACTCCATGCTCCGGCTCCTGGAAACGCTGTCGCGGTGCACACGTACGCGCGTTTGCTGGCGGGATCGACGATCCAAACGTGCTGCACTCCGAAATTCAAGTAATCATCGACCCGTTCGCTGCATACTCCGCAGCGTATCGTCCTTCGACAGAACTTCAATGAGAACCAAGGGTGGAACCGTGATGATCGGTTCGCGGGCTTGATCAGGCCGCAAAACCGTCACGTCGGGAATTCGAAACCGAGTCCGTGCAACCTGGACCCGTTGCTCGACCAGCGGCAAGCACGTTCCATTCTTTTCTGTGGGTCCAAAACCAGGCGAGAATCGCGCTTTGCAAACGACTATGTTCAAGCTCTCCCAAGTTCCTCTCCTGCAACTCTCCGTCGAGGAAGTCACGGTCCGGGCGATAACTGGTCGCAAGATAATCCTGCACCGAGACTAGGGTCGTGCTCGACATAGGCAATCGCTTTCCTGTAACTATTATGCTCCCCTTCTTACGCGTGGCCAAATCATTTCAGAAAGCCTCTGAGAGGCTTTTCCAGGTCCCTTGGAGAGGGATACTACCCGGCCCTATTGAACCCTATTGGGTGATCGCCCCGCAGGCGATGCGGTCCCCTGAGTTGCCGGATGGATCGGTCTTCATGTCGTCCGCCTTCGCGTGAATCATGATGGACGTGCCGCCATTGGCAAACAGAGAGTTGGCCTCGCTGCCGGTACCGAGGACTACGTCCTCATCCTTCACGGTTGCCTTCGCGGTGCCATTCGCCTTGACGGTGAAATTGGGCATGTCTCCGGCGTGGTGGCCGTTGGGGTTATCGAACCCGTGCTGCTTGCTGGTGGGGTTGAAGTGCCCACCGGCCGATTTGAAGTCGGGCGGATCGCACATGGGCTTCTGGTGGAAGTGCACCGCATGTTCACCGGGGGGCAGGTCCTTGAGCGCCAGCTTCACTTCCACACCCTTTCCCTTGGAGACAATGGTTGCGGTGCCGACGCTGTTACCTTTCGCGTCCTTCAACTCAACCGTTTTCTTGCTGACCGGCTTGGTCTGCGCGAGGCTCGTGGCAGCGCAAAGAGAGAGCGCCCCAACAACTGCAAGGGTACGAACTGCGAGTCTGGGTTTCATAACCGGAACGTTGTACCACGAAAAAGGAGTCGCGAACGACAAAATCTAACCCGCCGCCCTTCTGATATGCTTTCTGGTTTGTTTCTGCCGTAAAGCACACCGCCAAAGAAAGGTCTGCTCTTGTCTGTTGATCCCGTATTGCTGGTCCATGGAGGAGCCTGGGCAATTCCCAGTCGCGACGTCGAGGCGCACGTGCGCGGAGTGGAAGCCGCCTGTGCGCAAGGCTGGAAGGTATTGCAGAGCGGCGGCAGTTGTCTCGATGCGGTCGAGGCAGCCGTGGTCGCGATGGAGGAGGACGAGACCTTCGATGCCGGGCGCGGCTCGTTCCTCAACATGGATGGTCGGGTACAACTTGACGCGCTCTTGATGGATGGCGCTACGTTGCGCGCCGGAGGCGTGGGTTGCGTTGAGCACATCCGCAATCCGATCCGCGCCGCCAAGAAGATACTGACCGAGAGCCCGCATGTATATTTCGTCGGCAAGGGAGCTGAGCGTTTCGCCCAGGAGCATGGCATCGAACTATGTTCCAACGACGACTTGATCATCGAGCGTGAAATCGAGCGTCTGCGCGAAGCCAAGAAACAGGGCTACTTGAAAATGCCGGACGAATTTGGTCCCACGCGTTCGAGCGACACGGTCGGCGCGGTGGCCGTCGATCGCCAGGGCAACATCGCAGCCGGCACCTCAACCGGAGGCACGCTCAACAAGGCGCCGGGCCGCGTGGGCGATTCGTCCCTGATCGGCTGCGGGTGCTACGCCGACAATCGCAGCGCTGCGGTTTCTACCACCGGCTGGGGTGAACCCATGATGAAGCTGGTCCTGAGCAAGTGGGCGGCGGACTGCGTGGAAGATGGACTCGCTCCGCAAGAGGCGGCGCAACGCGCGCTCTACTATCTGAAAGCCCGCCTCAACGGTCACGGCGGAATCATCATTGTGGACGCTAGAGGAAGAATTGGCTTGGCCCACAACACACCCCGCATGGCTTGGTCCTTGACCACCAAACACGGCGCTTCCTCGGGCATTGAAGTGAGGGCCACGAGTTCTTAACCCCTACTCCCTTCATTTCGCTTGCTTTATTGTCCGCTAGTGATATAACTCCGAAATCCACCGGGGATGATTCCCACGGCCGAATGAAGCCGTCCATTTCCAATGCGCTGCAGATAGCCATCCGGCTTGGCTGCGCGCCTCGTGTCACCACGCCCAAATCAACGGTTATTCCGAATTCTCACTTGAGGGGACCTTCCATGACGATGTTGCGGAAGCTGTTGTGGTTGTTCGCCGCAGTAGCGGGTCTGGCAACGTGCGCGTTCGCGCAAGTGCAGACTGCGGAGCTGCACGTTACGGTAAAGGACGCGCACGGGGCAGTGGTGCGCAATGCCACGATTACCGTATCCGATCAAGCCCGCGGATTGACGCGCACCACTCGAACCAACAACGACGGCGAATACGTCTTCCTGTCGCTGACGCCGGGAGTGTATGCCGTTACCGTCGAAGCACCCGGATTCGCCAAGCTGGTGAATCAGAGTGTGCGCCTGCAGATTGGGCACATCGAACAATTGCCAGTCTCCTTGGAAGTCGCTGCCGCAGCAGAAACCGTGAACGTCAGTTCTGAAGCAGAACTGGTCGAGACCCAGCAAAGCCAGTCCGGCACCACTATTAGCACGACTCGAATCGAAAACCTCCCCATCAATGGGCGCAACTACATCAACTTCGCATTGACCGACTCGCAACTCAGTCGCGATGACACGCCCAGCATCGGCGCCGCCCCGACCTCGGGGTTGAACGTCGGCGGCCAGCGCGGCCGCAACAATTACGTCAGCGTGGACGGCGCCAACTCCAACGATAATTCCGTCAACGGAGTTCGCTCCACCATCTCGCAGGACGCGGTGCAGGAGTTCCAGATCATCACCAACGGCTACTCCGCGGAATACGGACAGGCCGCGGCCGGCGTCATCAACATCGTCTCCAAGTCGGGTACCAACAATTTCCACGGTAGCGCCTTCGGATACCTGCGCAATCGCTACATCCAGGCCACCAATCCCTTCAGCAACGTGGATCAACCTGCCTACACGCGGGCGCAATACGGCCTGGCAGTTGGCGGTCCCATCAAGAAAGACAAAACCTTCTTCTTCTTCTCTTACGAGGGCACGGACCGCCACGAGACGGGATTCAACGACATCGGCGCTCCCAACGGCAGCTTTGGCTTGACTTCGAACGTTGACATCTCGCGCTTTGTCTCCGCGGCCCTGATGGTTCCCCTGCCGCCGGGCACGGTCGTGGTTCCGGTAACTGCGGACCAGGCGAAGTTCATTTCCTCGGTACCGGTGAATCAGCAAACTATCGGCTACGCTCTCGCCGTCGGCACCAGCGGGCCAGTGGCGATTACCGGGAACAACCCTTTGACCGCCTTGATTCCGGGCCTGGGGCCTCACTTCTTTGCGCCGACGACCACCGGCTTCGATCCCCTGCCGGCATCGTTTGTGCCCTTAGGTTCCACGGTTGGCAACTTCCCTCTCTCCGAGCTGACCAACATTTACTCTTTGCGCCTCGATCATCAACTCACCAAGAACCAGCAGCTCATGCTGCGGGCCGGAGTGAGCCCCAGCATCGTCGATGGCATCGAAGTCAATGCTCAGGGTCCGCAAAACTTCGGCCAGAACTCGTGGTCTCGCACCTCCAACCAGAACTTCCACGACTTCACCGTTCTGGGTCAGGACACCTGGACCATCGGCAACAACAAGGTGAACCAGTTCCTGTTCCAATATGCCCGGCGTTCTCTCAACTACTCGTACTCCAACGCTCCCGGCGGCAGCGGTGTCGGGATCAACATTCCCGGCTACGCCTTTATTGGCCGTGAGCCCTTCTCCTTCGTGGAGCGGGTGGAGAACCGCTGGGAGGCGGCGGATAACTTCTCCATCACCCGCGGCACGCACAACATCAAGTTCGGCGCCGACAACAACTACATTCCCCTGACCGCCAACTTTACCGTGAACTTCGGCGGCGTCTATGACTTTGGCAGCATCAGCCTGGCCAACGGCACGCCCGCCCTCAGTCCCATCCAAGCCTATGGGGTGGGAATCCCGCAGTATTTGGTGCAGGGCGTGGGCAATCCCCACGATTCCTTCAGCAACGATGCTCTCGGCCTCTACGTGCAAGATTCCTGGCGCATGAAGCCGAACTTCACCCTCAACTACGGACTGCGCTACGACGTCGAGTTCACCCCCACCTTCCCCGCCTCGACTCCGATCGCGGCGGCGGCGGAGAAGGCGCTGGGCATCGTGCAGGGCATTCCGCGCTCCTACACGAACTTTGCGCCGCGAATCGGCGCAGCATGGGACCTGAACGGCGACGGCACGACGGTGTTGCGGGCTTCCTATGGAATCTTCTTCGATCACCCGCTGATGGCGCTGGCCTTCGACTCCGACGTCGCCGACGGCACCCAGGCGCCCCAGCTTCTGCTCTTCGGCGGAGGTCTCACCGGCTGCAATCTCAACGATCCACTCGGCACCTTGACGGCGTCCAACGCATTCGTTGGCCGGCTCAGCTGCCTGCCGCCCTCGTTTACCTACCTGCCAGGGCAGCAGCGTTTCAATGCGACACCCAACACGCCGTCGATCTGGGTCAATCAGAATTACCTTTCCGCCGGAATTCCATTGGGAGCGCTTCCCTTCGGTTTTCCAACCGGAGCCAACTTCAAGTATGGCTACTCCAACCAGGCCAGCTTCGCCATCCAGCACCAATTCGGTGCCAATAGCGTCCTCACGGTGCAATACAACTTCAACGGAGGACGCCGCCTGTACCGGCCCATCAACGTCAACGCTGCGCACGGAAACCTGATCGTGCAGAACTGGCTGAACGCCTACGCGGCGGGTGATCCGGGCGCGCTCACCGGCAACCCGCTCAGCGTCGGGACCTCGGGCGCACCCTGCGGCCTCAGTCCGACCGGACAACCCTGGGTATCGCCGGCGATTGTCAACTTCTTCCGTCGCTCAGGCGTGAATCCGACATTCTCGCCATTGCTCGGTCCCGGAGGCCCGCTGGCCGGCTGCTCGCCACTGGTAAACGCTGTGCTGAGCGCGACTGGCCTCGGAGTCGGCGTCCCCGTCCCCTTCGGCGACGAGATCGCAAACCTCTCGAACGGGACCTCCGATTACAACGCCCTCACCATCAATTACCAGCGGCGATTCAACGGGCACTATGAGTTCCTAGCCTCCTACACCTGGTCACACTCGATCGACGATTCCATTGACCTGGAATCCACCGTGGCCCCCCAGAACAACTACGACCCCAACGCCGACCGCTCTACGTCGCTCTTCAACCAGACGCAGCGATTCGTTTTCAGCGGCGTCTATCAGAGCCGGAACCAGGGCAGCGGCTTCAAGGGCGCCATGCTGAGCAACTGGACCGTCGCTCCCATCCTGGAGTGGGGCAGCGGGCGGCCGTTCAACATCGTGAGCGGCTTTGACCAGAACTTCGACTTTGGTGCGACCACCGATCGCCCCATGACCGCCCATCAGGGCCAGGTTGACGCTTGCGGCGATGTCGCAGCTCCGTCGAAGTATTCTCCCACCGGCTATCTGATTCCGACCTGCTTCGCGAACGGACTGATCACCGGATCCGTTCCGCAGTTGAACGGCAGTCTGGCGCGTAACGCGGGCACCCAGCCGTATACCTTCTTTAACGATCTGCGCATTGCGCGCTCCTTCATGATCCATGAACGCTTTCAGTTGCAGGGGATCATGGATTTGTTCAACGTGGTGAACAAATTCAACGTGCAGGGCGTGAACCCCATCTGGAATTCTACGGGCGTGCCAACGGCAGCCTACGAGCCGCGCCAATTCCAGTTCGCTTTGCGCCTGAACTGGTAAGGCCGGGAAGACCTCTATCCACTAGCCACTAGGCACTCTCTTGTCATTCCGACCGAGGACTCTAGTTGCCAAGACTGTCATCCCGAGCGAGAACTAGAACCATTAAGACTGTCACCCGAGCGACGAACGCAGCGCGGAGTCAAGGGCCCCCATACGAGAGGCAATGCTTGTGACCCTTCCCTCAATCTGTCATCCCGACCGAGGACTTCAGTCCGAGCGGAGGGACCTGCTTTTCTCCCTGCGGGACTCAGTTGCTGGGCAAACCTGGCACAACCGGAGCGCCTCGGGCGCGAAAGATGATAGCCCACGGTTTCAACCGTGGGTGGAGTGAGACAAGAACCCGAGTCCCTTCAGGGACGGCACAGGTCTGCTCCCACCCTTCGCCAACCCCGGGCGAAAGGGTGCGGCACCCGGCCGCTGACAACTTGGTCGCCCGACACTGAAAGCCGTTGGTCGCGTCAAACGCCTACCTTTGGGGCGCAAGATGTGAGCGCGGATCTCAATTCCAAAAAATGCCGAGTATCAGCCTGACTCGATATTGCTGGCCCTCCGAGCGTAAGTCTCGCTACCAGCCGTCCTAGCTGGGAAGCCCGCAGTGTTTTCCGCCACGGCAGCGGCACATGCACCACGGCATACACGCTCCAATCAGGTCACCTTCACAAATCTGCTCGCAGTTCAGGATGCAGCCACCACGCAGCGCCGGTTGCACGATTGACTTCGCCGACTGCATGTAGTCTTTCAGGCCCGCAGTTCTCCACCGGAAACCGGTTGCTAGTGAAGCTTCTGCTTCGAATCCCGGCATTCTCATAAATGACCTCCTTCAAGGCTGAGTTACCACCGTCGTGCGCAGTAACGGTGGAAGGGCGGGGCCCGTGAAGGCCGAGAATCCCGGTGTGGCTTTCACAGTGCACCCACGAAATTCGTCGTTCATAAGTTTCCTAGCACGGCATGCAGCACCCTGCCGTTGTCGCAGACGCAAATATCGGTGGCGGTGTCGCAATTGCAGTGAACAGTCGTCAATTTCATACGTTGTGGAGTAATCGTGATCTCTCCACTCGAGTCTGCGAAGTTCGTGCGGCGTCTGTACGGTTGGTTGGTCCTTGGCAGCGATTTTTCTGCAGCAAATCCAGGAATAGTCATTTTATTTTCCTTCCTTCTCTTGAGTTGTCATACTTACAGCTGTAGAACCGTGAAGGCTGGCAGTGAACCAGACCTCATCGGTCACGTCCATTCGCAAGCAGCACTGTCCACCAGCCTCTGTGGCAACGGCGGAAGAACAAGGCGCTCCGTTAACCCCTGGCCCAATTGCGATCCGTTAACTCAGCACGATCGCGTCGACTTGTTGCCATGGCAGTCCGTGCAGTTCTGGGTCCCTGATCCTGGCACGGGGCCGCAGTTCGGATAGGCATTACACTTCCCGCCCGTACACGACCCGCAGGTAACCTGACACGGCTTGGTGCAACAGAACGTGTCGCATGAGCAATCGGTATCGCAAAACAATCTGGAAAAGCCACCGGGGCACGTCGAATCCGGGATGCTACAGGGGCCGCCATGCGGCTTGCAGCCTCCATTCCCGTTCGGCAGCTTTGGAAGTTGGGGCCTGAGCTGCCTTGATTCCCCGGGAAAGCCGGATCCCTCACCCCCCGCCCATGCCAGGTAATTGATGCTGCTTTTGTAGATCGATGCTTCAGCGCTATAGCCCGGTATGTTCATTTTCGTTCTCCTGTTCAGCTTGGGTTCTCCACACCTACGCACCCGGCGGATTGGCCTGGGTAGACCTGGGTCGCCCGCTCTATTCCCGATTGGGGGTACACTGCAAGCAACGGCAACGGGGCGCAATCTCCGGGCTCGCTGCACCAATAATTCCTCGGACAACCCGAGGTAGTGCTATGGGGAGGACATTCCCCCGGTGGTGGCGGGGTCTTTGCGCAACCCGTGGCGTCATATCCTGGAGCACAACACTGCGTGGCCATTATGACGGAGTGGGCGGATGAACGGTTTCGGTGCGACGCCTGCCTAAGGACAAGGCCCTCCCGACCAGATGTTGCAGCCTCAGCGGTGAATCCTGGCAATCTCACTTTCCTACCTCCTACATAGATTTCTCGGTCCTTATCGGCCGTAATACGGTGACAGTTTGGTTATCAGGAACGGGAACTCGTCGGTCACGTCAACCCGCACAAAGCATTGGTCGTCCACGTCCGTGTTGCGGTTGGTGTAGGTAAAGATCACATTTACTACATTGCGCACTCCGCTGAGCTGAGATGCCTCGACGTCCACCCCGGTGAGCGAGGAGTTCTGCGCGAAGTACTCGGCGGCTTTGGCGTAGATGGCCTGGTAACGGACCGCCAGATAGTTTAAGGCGCGATGCTCGTCGGTATCGCCGGCGTTGTCGGCCATCTGCATGATCCGGTCGAACAGTTCCTCCGCCGCGGGCGCAAACTCCTTGGCGGAAGTCTTCTCCGGCTTGGGAATCGACTTGATCAGTACATCGCGGTCGAAGGAGTAAATCTGATCGAAGACCACGATGGGCACCATCAAGCCATTGCACATCTGCGGCGGCGCGATTGGTCCCTTCATGCCGATCACGACGTCCAGATCCAGTGGGCTGGGGTTGGGGCGGACTGCTTCCACCAGCAGGCCGAGGTCGGCCGGGTCGCGTGGCGTCAGGATATAGGTCTCCAGCCCTTCAACCGTCATGACGAAGCAGCACTGCCGCACCAGGTAGCGGTTCTCGGGCTTGGAAAGTACGGTGTAAAGTGCCTGCCGGTCAGTGAGCCCCGAAGTCTTGTCCCGGCCGGTGGCTTGGGCGAACTCCTTTTCCACCGAAATGCTCGGGAAGCGCGCCTCAATGTTCCCGATGGCGTAAACCCAGGAAGGTGGCGTTGCGGCTCCGCCGTTGGTGGCAGGTGCCGCTCCGCAAGTCGCGCAGGCTTGCGGGGAGATGGCCCTGGCCGGGGGGCTCACGGAAGGTGCAACTGCTGCGGGTGGATCATCCCGGACTGGGGATGGGTTTTCGGTTTGCTCTTGAGCTTCTGTCTGAGACTGTTCCATCTTCATTCCTCCTTACAGAACCGGTTTGTGTTGCCGATGTCATCGCGAGAAGGTCATCCAGCGGTTCAGCGCTGTGGCCCGTTTCTCGCAGCCGCCGCAGGGCTTGATGCCCATGGCGTAGGTCGCTTTCTTGACGAGGTCTCCGAGCCCGACCTCTTGTTCGATCAGAAACCCTGGAAGCCGCACTTGATGAGTCGGGCGTTCCTTGCGATCAGGTGCTGCTACGATCTTCTTCTTCAACACGCTGCCTCCGAGTTAATTGATGGCCATAGCTTCATACGCTGCCCAGGCGTTCAGCAGGGGCGGCGCGATGGTTCTCCGCAGGCGCCTGCCGGCCAGGGTCAGGGCCTGCTTGATCCGGGTCGCGCTTGCGTCCGGAAACTCCGACCAAAGCAAAGCAATCGTGCCAGTCACGAAGGGCGCCGCCACACTGGTACCGCCAGACGTCTGGGGTTCGCCGTTGGTTCCCAGGCTGGTGATGTTTTGTCCGGGAGCGGCTAGTCCCCACCTGCCGATAGAACTTCCCAGGTTCGACTCCGCTGTAGGCCGGCCTTCGAGGTCGCAGCCGATAACGGCGATCACCCACGCATGACGGGTGATGGCGGAGCTGCCGACCGTTCCCTGGTTCCCCGCCGCCGCGACCACCAGGACCCCTCGCTTGGCGGCGTAATCCAGTGCCTGCTCCAACTGGCGTTCCCCTCGTGAGGACGGCTGAGCGAGGGCTGCGCTTAGATTGATCACATTCGCACCCGCGCCAATGGCGTCGGTGATGGCGGTTGCGAGCTCTTCCGGAGTTGCGCTCGGCATCTGTCCATTTGCCGCGGGAGTCTCCGGGAAAATCGGTCGTACCAGAAGAGTGCAATCCGGACAGATGGCTGGCGCCGAGGAGCCTCGTCTTGCGGAAAGTATGCCTGCTACGAACGTTCCATGCAGACAGGCCATGCTGTTGGAGAGCGCGCATGAGGCACTTGGCTTCCCGGGGATCTCACGTATGTTGTGACTCGCAAGACCGGGATGATTCAAAGCGACAGGGCCGTCGATCAAAGCGATGACGATTTCAGACTTCCCGCTCGAACGCTCCATCAGGCGATCCAGCTTGACTAGTTCCAGCGGTCCCATTGAACCTCTGCCAGTTCTGGCGCGTGCAACCTCTTAGCCGGTTAGAGGGTTGGAAAGTTGCGCAAACACATTTTCACCACAGGACGAAGTGGAGGCGTTGTTTCGTGGTGCTTCTTGCTTCGGGGGCAGGGTTGAATCTGTGGCGGGCAGCCCTGACCTGCACCGTGGCACCCAAGTGATTACCTCGGAAAGAATCGCCTTGACGAAGCGAACAACGCAATATTGAACCAGACGATGCCGCCAATTATCCTCGACTTTGACCGAAAGTCAAGCACAAACCACCGTACCTAACTGTCACCGTGGGTGACGTACACCAGGCCCGCAGATGGCCCATCCGAACGCCGCCAGCCAGGAACGGTCTTGTGTTCCGAATCCCCCCTCAAATCCCTCCGCTGCGCTCCGGTCGGGATGACAAACCGAAGCTTCTGCAGTACATACTTCTATGTATTCTATGTATTCAATGTACATACTTTTATGTATTCTATGACTTGATCGGTGGCTTTTTCGGCCATTTTTGCCAGTTAAGTCGTTCTGAATCTATACAGTACGAATAAGTCCCACGTAATCTATAACTTGCGAGTGCTTTCCTGTCTAAGTTATTGATTCTACGTAAATCTGGCGCAGCGGGACGTTGCAAGCTGATTGCAGCTTCGAAGAATCCGTGTTCATCCGTAAAATCCGTGTTCGCCTTGACCTCCGAAAGCAGATCCCTCGCCCGCCGCGGCGGGCTCGGGATGACAACTACAAACGGAAGTCCTCGGGGATGAGAACGCAGTGGATAGTGGTTAGTGGATAGAAAAGCAAGACCCTCGAGTCGCGGCTCGACTCGGACTAAAGCCCTCGCTCGGAATGACAAGCTCATCGACTAAGTCTTCGCGCTCGGATGACAAACGCGAGGAGCGAAAAGCGAACGGCGAAAGGCGGACGGCGAAAGCTCGCTCTCACTCGCTCCGCAAAGCTTGCATGGGCTCGATCGACGCGGCACGGAAAGCCGGAATGTAGGCTGCGATCAGGCCCGCAAGCGCTACCGTGACGCACACCAGCACCAACACCAGCGGATTGCGCGGACCGGTTCCGTACAACATACTTCGCAGCACGGAAGCAGAGACGAGCGAAGCGGCGATGCCAACGGCAACGCCAATCGCTAGCAGGATTGCAGCGTCGCGCAGCACCATCTTCAGCACGCTGCCGCGTCGCGCGCCCAAAGCCATGCGCACGCCGATCTCCCGCGTGCGCCGCGTTACCGAATAGGTCATGACGCCGTAAAGGCCAACAACGGTGAGCACGATCGCCAGTCCGGCGAAAGTGCCGAGCAGCACCATCGCGAAACGCGGCTGCGAAAACTGGATCGACATCAGTTCCTGCATGGTGTGGACCTGCGTCACCGGAACGTCCGCATCGAGAGAGGCAACGAGCTGGCGCATCGTCGGCTCAAGGCTGCGCGGCTCAACCGACGAGCGCACTACGGTGTAAAGGCAGCACCAGGTGTTCATCTGCGCTGCCGGCAAGAACATCGCAGGCTTCAGTTCGCGCTGTGTCGCCTGCAACCGGATGTTGCCGACGACCCCGACAATCTCACGCCACGGCGGACCGTCCTTGGCGCCGTTGCCCGCGCCCGGCTTGAGCTTCTTGCCGATCACACTCTCTCCGGGAAAGAACTTCTGCGCGAACGCTTGATTCACGATCATCACGGGTTGACTCTTCTCGTCATCGCGCTCAGAGAAGTCGCGCCCTTCGAGCAAGGGAACCTGCATGGTGCCGAAAAATCCGGGCGAGACCGGCGCAAGATCGGCGAACGGCTGTAGCGCTTCCGGCACCGGATGTTCCGGGTCCTCGAAGGTGATGATCACGCGGTCATAGGTCATGGGCAGGACCATGATGCCGCCCGCCGATTGCACGCCCGGGATCGCGCGCACCCTCTCGAAGTAGTTGCGATAGAACTCCGGCCGCGTCTGCTTGTACTGCGAATCCGGCAACTCGAAGTAGAAGGTCAGCAGATGGTCGGGGTTGAAGCCTTCGTTGGTGTGCAGCAGGTGCATGAAGCTGGCGATCAGTAATCCCGCGCCGGCCGTGAGAACCAGGCCCAGCGCGACCTGCCCCACAATCAGAGAGGACCGCAGCCAGTCGCGATGCGAAACTTCGGTGCGGCCGCTTTCCTTCAGCGTGGTAACCAAGTCAGTCTTCGAGGCGGTGATCGCGGGAACGATCCCAAAGATGAGCCCTGCGAGGAACGACAGCAGCACCGCGAACGCGAGTACGCGCAGGTCCACTCCGGCATTGGCGGCGCGCGGAACGCTGTCTCCGATGAGCGACAGCATGGCAGGCGTAGCGGCAAACGCGAGACCGCAGCCGGCCAGCCCGCCGACCGTGCTCAGCACCAGGCTCTCCACCAGCAGTTGCCGGATGATGCGCTTGCGGTTGGCGCCCAACGCCGCGCGCATCGCGATCTCACGCTGACGCTCGCGCATGCGCGCCAGCAGAAGGTTGGCGATGTTGGCGCAGGCAATCAGCAGCACCATCGCCACCGCACCCAGCACAACCATCAGCGCGGTTCGTGTGTCGCCGATCAGCGCCGCCAATTCGGTCACCACCCTGGCAGAGTCGTGGCGCGCGTTCGAGTTGGGATACTGCTTCGCCAGGTTGCCGGCAATGTGCTTGAGGTCCTGGTCCACCTGCGCAACCGTGACGCCGGGCTTCGTTCGTCCGATCGTGCTGAGAAAGTGAGCGCCCCGCTGACCCGTGATTGGCTTGGTGTCAGTGGGATCGTTATCCACTGCCAGCGTTGTCCAGACAGCGTTCTGCGGCTCCGTCACCGGGAAGCGAAACGAAGCCGGCATGACGCCGATGATGGTGTACGGATTCCCGCTGAGATTCACGGTACGGCCCAGGATGGACTTGTCCGCGGCGAACTGCTCAACCCACAACGCGTGGCTGATCAGCACGACTTTGGTCCCTTGCTTCTCTTCATCCGCCGTGAAGCCGCGGCCGAGTTCCGGATTTACGCCCAGGGTCGGCAGCAGGTCCCAGGAAACGATCTCGCCATCCACATGCACCGGCCGCGCGACCCCGGTCAGAGTGAAGGAATTGTCGTGGTAGGAAACCAGATGTTCGAGGGTACGATTCTGGGCGCGCCAATCGAAGAAGTCAGGATAAGAAACCGAACTCGCCTGAGGATTCTGCGTCCCCGCAGACTGGGCGTCGATCAAGCTCTCCGGCCTGTCGTAGGGCAGCGGTCGCAGCATCACCGCGTCAATCACGCTGAACACCGCGGTGTTGGCGCCAATGCCGAGAGCCAAGGTGATGATGGCGACCAAGGCAAATCCGGGCGACTTCATCATCTGGCGGAAGGCGTAACGGAGATCGTCTACGAAGCTGTGCATCTTGCTCCTTTAAGCGGAAGGTTCAAGGGATAAGATTGGCAATCCTCGGGCCAAGCATGGATGACCACAAACAGTTGATTAATAGAAACTTGCAACCATACGGAGCCGTGGGGTTACATCGTAACTGTTCGGCGCCGGACGTTTCTGTACACAGGTGAACAACGCTCGCAGCGACCGCGACCTTGAGGTTCGGCGGCGTGCGGACTGGCGCCTGATGGTACAATCTCGCCGCATCGTCCTCCTCGCAATGATTATCCCAATCAAGGAGATCCCATGAGTGCTGCTGCTTCTTCCCCGCTCCTCGAACAACCGCCGCTGTCCGAGACCGAACGCGTCGTTGATACCTTTATCGCCCCGCGTAAGACCTTCACCGACATCCGTCGCAACGCCAGTTGGTGGCTGCCGTTTGTCTTGATGGTGATCTCCAGTTTCGCGCTGGTGTATGTGGTTGACAAGAAGCTCGGCATGGAAAAGGTGGTCGAGAACCAGATGGCGCTCTCCCCCAAGCAGGCCGCCAAGCTGGATCAATTGCCGCCTGATCAGCGGGCCGCGCAAATGGAGACCATCGTCAAGTTCAATCGCACAGTTTCCTATGTTTATCCAGTTCTGGCCCTGGTTTTTGCGGTCATTATTGCCGCGATACTGCTGGCGACCTTCAACTTCGGTTTTGGCGCGGAGCTCAAGTTCAAGCAGTGCATGGCTGTCACTCTCTACTCGTGGCTGCCCGGAATTCTGAAAGCACTCATCGCTATTCTGGCCGTAGCCGTCGGCGGAGCTGAAGGCTTCACCTTCCAGAATCCGGTAGCCAGCAACCCCGGCGCGTTGGTGGACCCAAGTTCTCATTTCCTCTATGCGGTTGCGGTCTCGCTCGACCTGTTCACGATATGGACGCTTGTGCTGGCCGGAATCGGCTATTCTTGCCTGACCAAGGTCAAGCTCGGCACCTGCATGGCGGTTGTTTTTGGCTGGTGGGTGATCTTTGTCCTTGGCACCTCCGCCCTTGGCGCCATGTTTGCCTGAAAACATCCGGCGCACAATTTGAGGGTGGAGTGCCGTCTCGATTCGTTTCCACGGACGTCCGATGCCAAATCGGGCCTCCTTGCGAGTTCATCTCGCGTTGCCCCGGAGCAGTGGTAAGAAACTGGTATATACTTCGGCTAGGTAGAGCTTTACATATCCGCCGAGTTGGGCGGAGCGGGGCGCGATCATTTCATAGGCCCCGAAATAGTTGTTCTTAGAAGTTGAAAGAAAGCGAACGAGTCAAGGCCCGCCCGTGCGTCTTGGGATCGGGAATGAATCGCCGGCATACTCTTCATATCCCCGGCGCTCGTTGAATCCGGCCGTAGACGCCAGGACAGGCATGGGAGGTGTCGCTTGGACCTGGTTCTTATTCGTATTTTATTTGTCTTCATTACAGCCCTTGCCAGTTACGAATTACAGCCCCTCGGATTAGAGCGCTGGCCTTCCGCCGGCGTCGGAGTGCTCTTCGGTCTGGCGGTCATTTTATTCGAAATGCGCCTGCGGCAGGTCAGCCTGAAGCGGCTCATCGGCGCCGTCATCGGCAGCATCTCCGGCATCATCGGTGCGTACCTCTTCAGTCTGGTCATTCGCAACAGCATCCGTCCCGGGCCGACCCAGAGCTTCCTCCAACTCTTTGTGATGCTGATCATGGCTTACTGTGGCCTGATCGTGGGCGCCGGCAAGGGTGACCTGCTCAACCTGGCTGCGCTGGGAGGGCTTTTCGGGGGCGAGAAGCAGTCCAAGAGAAGCTACAAGATCCTGGATACCAGTGTCATTATCGACGGCCGCATCGCCGACATCGCCGAAACCGGATTCCTCGACGGCGTGATCGTGATTCCCCAGTTCGTGCTGCGCGAGCTGCAACTGGTGGCCGACTCCGCCGACTCCATGAAGCGCAATCGCGGCCGTCGCGGCCTCGATATCCTGCAGCGCATCCAGAAGATGGCGACGCTCCACATCCAGATCGTAGAAGACGATTTTCCCGCCGTGCGCGAAGTGGACCTGAAGCTGATCGAACTGGCCAAGCTGTACGAAGGCAAGATCGTCACCAACGACTTCAACCTCAACAAAGTGGCGCAGCTGCAGGGCGTCGAAGTGCTGAACATCAACGAGCTGGCCAATTCGCTGAAACCGATTGTTCTGCCCGGCGAAATCATGAAGGTTTTCATCCTGAAGGAAGGCAAGGAATACAACCAGGGCGTGGCCTATCTTGACGACGGAACCATGGTGGTCGTGGACAACGCTCGCAAGATGATTGGCAAGAACGTCGAGATTTCCGTGACTTCAGTGCTGCAGACGACCGCGGGCAAGATGATCTTTGGCAAGTTCGACGAGCGGGGCATGTACCCGCCTCGTTCCAGCGAGTCGCGGTCGGACTTTCGCAAGCCGGTAATTCCGCCGCCAGCGGCGCACAACCGCCAGTGACGGTGGCTCCCGAGGCGACAAAGCCGGAATAGGTCCGGGTGACCGTCCTCCTGGCGGCTGAATAGACCACGATTTGTATCGAACAGCCGGTGGCGTTTATACTGCGCTCCCCATCATGAAGGTCATCGTTGTCATTCCCGCCGCCGGACTTGGCACGCGCATGTCTGCCGCGCGCGGCGCTCCTAAAAGCAAGAGCAAACAGTTTTTTGACCTGCAAGGGACTCCGATTCTCGTGCATACCCTGCGCAAGTTTGCGCAATGCGAGGCCGTGAGCGAAATCGTAGTCGCTTTGCGAAAGAACGAAACTGCGGATTTTCAAAAACAGGTCGAAGAGGAAAGCTTCAGGAAGCCGATTCGAACTGTGGAGGGCGGCGAGCACCGGCAGAATTCGGTGGCCAATGCGCTGGCAGCGATTCACGCCGCCGACGATGATATCGTTCTGGTGCACGATGCGGTGCGACCCTTTGTAGACCAAGACACAATCCTGGGCGTGATCGAAGCGGTGAAGAAGTATGACGCCGCCATTGCCGGTGTCCCTGCGGTTGATACGGTGAAACAGGTGGACCGGACCGCCGACGGGGCGGTCGTGATTGCCACCGTTCCGCGCGAGCGCATGGTGCTGGCGCAGACTCCGCAAGGCTTCCGCTTTGGCCTGCTGAAGAAAGCCTTCGAGGAAGCGATGGCGGACGGCTTCATGGGAACGGACGAGGCGTCACTGATCGAGCGCAACGGTGGGACCGTCCACGTTGTCATGGGCTCGCCCCGCAACATGAAGATCACGACGCCCGCCGACATGGAGCTGGCGGAATTCTTCCTGTCGCAGGAGAATCGTCGCAAAGCCAGCCTGGGCGGATGAGCCAGCCGGGTAGCGGCGACACCACCTTATGACGCGGACTCCGCAGGAACGACACAGACCTTGCGGCGGGAGAGAAGACTTAAACTGGTGCAACGCGAGCCCGAAGGGCGACTCAGTTTAGCCCAGCACGGAGCCGCAGGCGGAGTGCTGGGTAGAGCGGGAAAATCAATCCGGGCCCCGGCAGGGGGCGGCACGGTTCTCACGCAAACTCGCCACGGCGACAGAGAACGTAGAGACGGCAAATCTTGTCTAACCCACAACGCACCCCCCGAATTGGCTTTGGCTGGGACTCCCACGAGTTCAAGCCTGGCGTTCCGCTGAAAATCGGCGGCCTCCTGATTCCCCACCACAGCGGCCTCGCCGGTCACTCCGACGGAGACGTTTTGCTGCATGCCCTGACCGATGCCTTGCTCGGCGCAATCGGCGCCGGAGACATCGGCACATTCTTTCCGCCGACTGATCCGAAGTGGAAGGGTGCAGACTCGGTTCTGTTCGTCCGGGAGGCGCTGAGGCAGATCGAGGAAGCGCGCTACGTCGTGGGCAATGTGGACAGCACCCTCATTCTGGCTGCGCCCAAGATCGGGCCGCACGCCAAAACGATTCAGCAGCATGTCGCTGACCTGCTGAGTATTGACCCCTCGTGCGTGGGTATCAAGGCGAAAACCCCGGAAGGTATGGGCACCGACAATGCTGCCATTGCCCAGGTGGCCGTGCTCCTGACCGAGATTTGCTGGCCGTAGCTGTCGTGGCTCATCTTTCCCGCCCGACCGCGTAAAATACAGGATTCAGCCAACTGTGTCTCTGGCGCACCTTCGCCATCCGCAGCTCTGCCAAGGGAATCTATGACTACCCCCAACCGCGATGTGACCACCGCTCCCACACCCGACACCGCTGAGCCGTCAGCGCGGCCATCCAACTTCGTCCGCGACATCGTCCTCGAAGACCTCAAGACCAACAAATACAACGGCCGGGTGCAGACCCGCTTTCCGCCGGAGCCCAACGGATATCTGCACATCGGCCACGCCAAATCCATCTGCCTCAACTTTGGGCTGGCCGCGGAGTTCGGCGGCAAGACTAATCTGCGCTTCGACGACACTAATCCCGAGAAGGAAGAGCAGGAATACGTTGACTCGATCATCGCCGACGTTCACTGGCTGGGCGCCGATTGGGAAGACCGGCTGTTCTACGCTTCCGACTACTTTGGCCAGCTCCACGAATGGGCCGTACAGCTCATCAAGGCCGGCAAGGCCTACGTCTGCGATCTGAGCGCAGAAGAAGTCCGGCAGTATCGCGGGACACTAAATGAGCCGGGCAAAGACAGCCCATATCGCAATCGCTCAGTAGAAGAAAACCTGGCGCTGTTCGAGCGGATGCGCGCGGGCGAATTCCCCGACGGTTCACGGACGCTGCGTGCCAAGATCGACATGGCCTCGCACAACTTGAACATGCGCGATCCGGTGATGTACCGCATCCTTCATGCCGAGCACCATCGCACCGGGAACGACTGGTGCATCTACCCGATGTACGATTTCGCCCACGGGCAGTCTGACTCGATCGAGCAAATCACGCATTCCATCTGCACGCTCGAATTCGAAGACCATCGGCCGCTGTACAACTGGTTCATCGAGCAACTGGGCATCTTCCCGTCGCAGCAAATCGAGTTTGACCGGCTCAACCTGACCTACACGCTGCTGAGCAAGCGCAAGCTGCTACAGTTGGTGCGGGACGGCCATGTGCGCGGCTGGGACGATCCCCGCATGCCGACACTGTCCGGCATCCGGCGGCGCGGCTATACGCCGGAAGCGATTCGCAACTTCTGCGCCGCCATCGGCGTCTCCAAAACCAACGGCATCATCGAACTCGCGATGCTGGAGCACTTCGTGCGCGAAGACCTGAACAAGCGCGCGCTGCGAGCGATGGCTGTTCTTCGCCCGTTGCGCGTCGTCATCGACAACTACCCGGAAGGTCAGGTCGAAGAAGTGGAGGCGGTGAATAATCCCGAGGACCCCAGCGCGGGTTCACGAAAGGTTCCGTTTTCCCGCGTGCTCTATATCGAGCAGGATGACTTTCGCGAGGACCCGCCCAAACAGTTTTTCCGCCTGTCACCTGGACGCGAAGTCAGATTGCGCGGCGGATATTTCATCAAGTGCACCGGCGTGGTCAAGGACGAGAAAACCGGCGAGGTCGTCGAAGTCCATTGCACCTACGATCCAGCGACACGCAGCGGCAATGCGCCCGACGGACGTAAGGTGAAAGGCACCATCCATTGGGTGTCGGCAGAGCACGCTCTTGATGCTGAAGTGCGGCTGTACGAAAACCTGTTCACCAAAGAAGACCCGAACGATGTGCCCGAGGGACAGGAGTTTACCGCCAATCTCAACCCGGGATCCCTCGAAGTGCTGACCAGCGCCAAGCTGGAACCGTCATTGGCAAGTGCAAAGCCCGGCGATCGCTACCAGTTCGAACGGCTGGGATACTTCTGTGTCGATCCCGACTCGAAGCCCGGCGCGCTGGTCTTCAATCGCACCGTGCCGCTGCGCGACACCTGGGCGAAGATCGAGAAGCGGGAGAAGGGAAAGTAGCGTGAATTTGTCGGAGGAAGAACGCCAGCTTGTGGCATCCGGCGCGATGAAGCTCCCGAAACAAGGAACCATGAATTGGGACGAATTCTGGGCCATGCCATGCTCCAATCTCGGCGAAGAAGATGCAATGCGTGCTGTGCTCGAGGAACGGGCGGAGGGACGCTAGGTGGAAGCTGCGCTGTCCACGGATGCTCCTCGTCTCCGCTTCGCACCCTCGCCCACCGGCTATCTGCACGTCGGCGGGGCGCGCACGGCGCTGTTCAACTGGCTGTTCGCGCGGCATTTCGGCGGAACGCTCGTCCTTCGCATCGAAGACACCGACTTTGAGCGCTCCACGCCGGAGATGGTGGAGGGCATCCTCGAGGGACTGCGCTGGCTCGGCATTGATTGGGACGAAGGACCATATTTCCAGTCGCAACGCATGGAGCTCTACCAGTCTGCGGCGCAGCGCCTGGTTGAAGCCGGCGCGGCCTACTACTGCTTCTGCACCCGGGAACAACTGGAACAACGGCGCGCGCAGGCGCAAGCAGAGGGCGGCGATCCGCAATACGACGGAAAGTGCCGAACCCTCACCGCCGCCGAAGCAACAGCCCGTCGCAGCGCTGGAGAAAGCTGCGCCATACGCTTCGCGGTGCCGGAGAGCGGAAGCACATCGTTCGACGATGCCGTGTTCGGTCGAGTCGAATTCGCCAACAGCGAGATCGAGGATTTCGTTCTGCTGCGTTCCGACGGCGTTCCGACCTACCATCTCAGCGTGGTGGTGGACGACCTCGAGATGCGCATGACCCACATCGTTCGCGGCGCTGACCATCTCTCCAATACGCCGAAGCAGATCATGCTCTACAACGCCATCGGAGTGCCGCCGCCTGTCTTTGCGCACGTGCCGCTCATCCTCGGGCCGGACAAAACCCGCCTCAGCAAACGGCACGGCGCCACCAGCGTCATCGCCTACAAAGACGAAGGAATTGTTCCCGGGGCCTTTCGCAATTTCCTGGCGCTGCTGGGATGGACTCCGCCCGACTCCTCGCGGGAGATCATGACCGACCGTGAGTTGATCGACCTGTTCGATCTCAGCGGCATTCAAAAGTCAAACGCGGTCTTCGACCGCAGCAAGCTGGACTGGTTCAACACCGAGTACATTCGCGCCTATCCGACTGTCCTGTTGTTGCCGTTGATCGAGGAAGAGTGGAAGAAGGTCGGGCTCATTCCGTTCCAGACCAGCCGTGAGGCCATGGAGGCCACCGTAGATCTGGTGAAGCCTCGGGCACGCAATCTGAAGGACTTTGCGACGTTGTTTCGCGGCTACTTCAGCGACGAGTACGACACCGATCCGGCGGCGGTGCAGAAATTCCTAAAAGACGATTCAGTCCGGCAAATGCTGGTGGATCTGGCTTCGCGCTACGAGCAGGAAGCCGTGTTCTCCGAGGAAAGCTCCGAAAAGGTGCTCCGCGATTTCGCCGCAGAGAAGAACGTGAAGGCCGGCGTCTTGATCAACGGCGCTCGCGTCGCGCTGACAGGACAAGGCGTTGCGCCCAGCTTGTTTGCAGTGATGGCTAACTTGGGACAGGAGCGCAGCGTGGCACGGTTGCGAAGATTGAAGGATTTGTGAGGGCGATTACTTCTTCACCACGGTGACCTGGAACTGCACCGGAATGCTCCGCGGAGGATAGCATGCGCTGCGATCGCAAGCCTGAAAGCGCAGTTCGCCTTTCACCGGATATGTTCCGGCGGCCGCATTGACGGGAGCTTTCATCACGGTGTTAATACTGAAGTCGCCGCTGTAAACGCTGAGCTTCTCGTTGGGCGAAAAAGCGAACGACATATCTTCCCCGGCCGGATACTTTATGTCAGCAATCGTCACCGGTTCCGAAGGACTCAGCTTGAGCACGGTCGGAATCAGGTAATCGGCCCGCGGTTTGTTGGAATTGATATGAAAATCCGTGCCGATCCGGAAATCGAGGGCGAGATTGGCACTGCCGCCGGCGGACAACTGCACGTTCCCGACCGGCGCCACAATCACCGATGGCTGTTTGTCTCCTGGGGTCTGCGCGAACGCGAAGCCTAGGAGCAGGAATGCGGCGAGTCCGAAAATAACCCGCTGCTTCACCGGATTGTTTTCCTCGTCAGAGCTGACTGCACTTTCACTTCCGCGCGACTGGGTCGCGACGGAGGTTTGTAGGTTGCGCTCAAAGCCTTCTTAACGTCGTCCTCGATCTCCTGGCGACCCAGCAGGCCAACGGCCTTGCTTACGATGTTGCCGTTGCGATCGATGTAAAACGTGGTCGGAAGCGAGCGCACGTCGCCGTAATTGTCCGATACCTCGTCCGTGCCCAGCAGCACCGGATAGTTCACGCCCATCTCACTGGCAAATGCGGCGATCTTCGCAGACTCCGTATCGTCCATGGCGACGCCCAAAACTACCAAGCCATCCTTGCCATACTCCTTTTGGATATCCACAAACCACGGCATCTCGATCTTGCAGGGCGGACACCAGGTCGCCCAGAAGTTCAGCAGTACGGCCTGGCCACGAAAGTCCGAAAGCTTGACCCTCCGGCCATCCAGCGTGGGCAACTCGAAGTCAGGCGCCGGCACGTTATGCACATCCCCGGCCAACCGGATAGGGCCGTGTTTTCGGCTGCGATCCAGGTATTTGCCGACGGCCAGCATCCCCATGACGACCACCACGAGCATTACGAAAACAACGGCATTACGTTTCAACGAGAGATCCCTCTAAAGCGCGAACCGGTTCAGAAATGACAGATAGCCAGAAAGTAGTTTCAGGTTATTAAGAAATATCAGTACTCCAATCGCAATCAACAGCACGCCACTGACCACTTCAACGGTGTGCAGATGGCGGCGAAACCGGCCATAGAAAGCCAGGAAGCGATCCACCCCCAACGAGGTGAGCAGAAAAGGTACGGCCAGTCCCAGGGAATAGATCGCCAAAAGCACAATACCCTTGAATACCGTTTCCTGCGCGCCAGCAAAAACCAGAATCGTGGCAAGTATTGGACCAATGCAGGGCGTCCACCCAAAAGCGAACGCAAACCCCACCGCGAACGATCCCAACGCACTTGCGCCTCCCTTAACGTCGTGGAGGCGCTTGTCGGCATAAAGTGCATTGATCTTCCAAATGCCGGTTAAATGGAGGCCAAAAATGATGACGACAATACCTGCGATGCGCGACAACCAACGGTGGTACTCCGCAGCAAATTGCCCAATGCTGGTCGCGGCCGCCCCAAGCGCGATAAAAACGACGCTGAACCCTAGCACAAACGTGAGCGAATGTAGCATCACCGTGCGCAACATGCGATGTTCCGGGGTCTGCAGATCCTCAACGCTGGTCCCGGAGATCAGAGACACATAGCCCGGCACGAGCGGAAGCACGCAAGGCGACAAAAACGAAAGAAGTCCCGCTACAAAGGCAGCGATTGGCAATGGCAGGCTATGCATCAGAGTCTATTGTAACAATGTTCCCAAAAAGTGGTGCCACCGACAAATGTCAATATTTAGACACATTTCTCCACGTAGCGTGCGAACCAGCGATGGAGAACTACACCAACGAACGGGAAGCGGCGTTATTCCTGGGCTGCAGCCGAATGGGGGACTTACGAAGTCCAGACCAAGTTTCCGAAATAACGATGGAATCTCCCGGGTTGTGGGGGTCATACTTCACCGAAGCCGGCAAACCCAAACGGCACGAATAAAGGTCGATGAATTGACGCAAGTGAGTCACATCCTGCGACGCCTCATAGGTGACCCCGGCAACGTCATAGGTGTAGATCAGCAGGATCATCTGCCGCCCGGATTCATCGTCCTCTAGTTCCAGTACGTCCATCACGTTTCCATCGATGATCCGACCGCCCAGCGTGAGCTGCGTTCGCCGTTCGCGCTCAAGCTGTTCGTCTGGCTTCTTGTTTTTGCGCGAGAGTAGGGCGTAACCAATGACGGCGGCGACGGCACCGAAGGCAAGAATGGGATACAAGCGAGCTGAATTCATGTGAAAACCAACAGTCGTGCTGGCTTAGATGCAGGTCAGTCAATGTTCACCACAGAATTTGTGAGTGTGCCAACTCCCTCCACGGTAACCTCAACCGTGTCGCCCGGCTGCAGCGGCCCCACACCGGCTGGCGTTCCCGTCGCGATCAAATCTCCCGGCTCCAGAGTCATCACCTGAGAAATAAATCGGATGAGTACGTCGAGCGGAAACAGAAAATCGGCCGTGGTCCCATCCTGCCGCAACTGGCCGTTGACACGGGTTTGCACCCCCACTCCTTTCCAGGGATCGAGCTGCTCGGCAACAACCGGCCCCACTGGGCAGAACGTGTCGAAGCCTTTGGCTCGCGTCCACTGTCCGTCCTTCTCCTGCAAGTCCCGGGCCGTGACGTCATTGATACATGTGTAACCCAGAATGTACGGCCGCACATCGTCGCGTTCCCGCAGGCGATAGCAACGCTTGCCAATTACAACCCCCAGTTCGCCCTCATGGTCCACACGTTGCGATAAAGCATTAGGGCGTCGAATCTGGTCGCCCGCGCCAATTACCGAAGAGGGTGGCTTCAAGAAGAACAACGGCTCGGTCGGGATGGGATGGTTCAATTCCTTCGCGTGTTCGCGGTAGTTGCGACCTATGCAGACGATCTTCGAGGGTTCCGAAGGAGGCAGCAGGCGAACTGCGCTCAGTGCAATCTCAGCTTTGTTCCCGCTTGCGAAATCAGCAAAAGAATTCGGCGCTTTCTCCAATGTCCGTGTGATGGTTGCGTTACCGCGAACCGACTCGATGAGTCCATAACCGGCGACCCTCTCATGCTGAAATCGGCAATATGACATAGGAAGAATCCTCGCTAAAGAACCTATCACTTGTCAGGCACGGTCTCTGTCGCTTCAGCAGAACGCGGGCTTTCGTTGCCGCGCAAGTCCACCGCGACAATGGAGTACATGTACTTCTTGCCGGGTTTAACATTCTCGTCGCGAAACGACGGCACCTGGATTAATTGCTGGTTGAGTTTCTCCGAGCCTCCGCCCTCCACACGGCGGAACACGTTGTAACCCGCCAGATCATTTTCGACATTTGGGGCCCACGTCAGGTCAACAAACGGCTTTTGTCCGATGCTAGAGAAGACTGCTTGCAGTCCCATCGGCTGGGCCGGAGGATAGACGTCACGGGTGAACACCTCGACGGGCTTCGAGCCGTCGCCAGGCACCGAGGCGCTCAACCCCTGCGACTGGACTTCGGTCAATGTAGCGAGGCAATACTCATACTTGGTTTCCCACGCGAACGTCTTATCCAGATACGATCCTTGCCCTGACGGCGCCACGTCACCCACCACGATATACGCAGGGCTGCCAACTGGCCTGCGCTCGATTTGATACCGATAGGTCAAAGACTTGGGTGCCGTGGCAGGGGCAGGACCCGACCAGGATATCGTTACCCCTTCCCTGCTGACCTTTGCCGATATTTCTTCCGGTGCTGGTATGGTCGGCGCTACCGGAACAGGCACCTGGTTGGAGAGCCCGGCACTGCGTCCCTTGGCATTCATCTCCTCGACCGCGTAAGTAACGAAACCTGCGGGATGATCCACCCCCAATTGCGGCGGGAGAATGTCTACATACTGGAGACGAACAGCCTCTGGCTGTTGCTGTCCCTTTTGCTTCGGCTGCGGTTGAGCCTTAGGAGTGGGAACTTCGGCCACAACCGTGCACGTGCTCATCAGCGTAACCCCCTCGCGGCGGCAAATACGAGTTTCAGGGATGTGTTTGACCAGAGTGCGGTCGGTGTTCTTGCGGGGCAGCGTCCAGTCCAGTTCCACCCGATTGCCCACCCGGGTTGCCGTCAAGTCCTCGACCGGACGCGCCAGTTGCAGCGACGGTAATTGCGGTGCCCCGGGAGTGCCGCACCCGGAGAATCCAGCAACGGCAACTAAACTCCCTATCAGCCAGAGGCGCAATCTCATGGGAAGTAACAGAGTAACAAACTCCAAGGGACGAGCGCCCAGCACCGATTCAACGCGCGCGGGCCGGCCAGTGTGGGAAGAGTTTGCGGCCGGCAATTGATAGCGGGTGGATCGAGGGAACTCACAGATATCGTGTCACAATCTAAGTATGTTCGCGCGCAAGATAAAAGTGGAATACGAGGATGCCGGGCAGCGGCTGGCCTGCCCGTTGAAATGGCTGGATAGCTTCAGCATGCGCAATTTCACCAACGACCAGGTCTTCGATGACACCATCCCCACCGATGACGGACGGATGGAGATTGGCGCGCGTGTGCCTCTGGAGCGACTTCGGAGCTCCATGGAGGACTGGTTCAGACGCAAGGGCTACCTGCCGAAACACGCGGTCCTAGTGGTGGAAGAGCAAGAACGATGACCGCTGACCTCTCCGAGTGGCGCACTAGGATCGTCGAGGCTGGCAACCGAATCTACGAACTCGTACATCCCACTCCGGTCGCGCTGATTGAAGACGACCCGCACCTCGGCTCATCAACGGCGTTTCTCAAGCTGGAACACCTTCAGAAGACCGGCTCGTTTAAGCTGCGGGGAGCGACCAACAGAGTCTTGAGTCTGTCGCCCGAAGAAGCGACCAGAGGCGTGCTTACGTCATCGACCGGCAATCACGCTCTGGGGGTTGCCACGGCTGCCCGCTACCGCGGAATCGGCGCTGAGGTTTTCGTCTGCTCGCAGGTCCCGACGGGGAAGTTGCGGCTCATTGAAAGCTGTGGCGCCCTAATTCGCTCCGCCGGAAATACTCCTCTCGAGGCTGAACTCGCGGCCCGCGCCGCGGCCGTCGCTTCCGGAAAAACCTACATCTCTCCTTACAATGATCGCGACGTTATCGCCGGGCAAGGGACAATTGGTATTGAAGTTGTAAGACAAGTTGATTCCATCGATGCACTCTACATTGCCGTGGGAGGCGGCGGCCTTATCGGCGGCGTCGGGGCCTACATCAAGTCGGCTTCACCGCAAACCGAGATTGTTGGTTGCTGGCCGCAGAACTCTCGCGTGATGTACGAGTGCCTGCGTGCAGGCCGGGTGATCGACTTCCCCGAACAGCCCACACTGTCGGAGAGCACGGCTGGCGGTGTCGAACCGGGTTCGATTACGTTTGAGCTCTGCCAGAGAGTCATTGACCGATGTGTGCTGGTGTCGGAACTGGAAATCCTGGAGGCAATGCGCTGGGCCCATCAGCGGGGATGGAAGGTTGAGGGCGCGGCGGGCGTGGCCATCGCAGCCTTCTTCAAGGACGCATCACAACAGAGGGCCAGGACCGCAGTCATTATTTCCTGCGGCGGGAACGCATCGCCGGAGGTACTCCGCCGGCTGGAATCATTCGACGGCGGACTAAAGCCTGTCCGCCTCTTCCTGAATCCTCTTCCACGCCCGCTCCACGTGACGATGAGTCGTATTGGTCTGGCCGACGCAGAGACGCAAAGTGAGACGGCCGTCGAGACGGGTGTGCGTCAAATACAAATCACCGCTCTGGTTGAGGCGATCCATTAAGCGCTGATTGTTTTCGTCTCCGCCACGATGGCGGAAGCACACCAGGTTGAGCGGGACCGGCGCGGCCAGCTCGAAGCGATCATCCCGCTTCACCCGTTCGGCAAACTGCTGCGCCAGCTCTACATGCTTGCGGACGTGGTATTGAAGCCCCTCGACACCATAATGCCGAATGACGAACCATAGCTTGAGCGAACGAAAACGCCGGCCCAATGGGATATGCCAGTCGCGGTAGTCGAACACCGTGCCGGATTCCGTCGCGGTGTTGCGCAAGTACTCCGGCAGAATGCTCAATGTATCAATTAGCGCCTTTCGGTCGGCAACATAGAAGCAGTTGCAATCGAAGTTGGTGAACATCCACTTATGGGGATTGAAGGTATAGCTGTCGGCGAGGTCAACTCCATCCTGAATATGCCGAAATTCAGGACACAGAGCGGCCGTGCCTGACATGGCCGCGTCCACATGAAACCACAGCTCTTCTTCACGACATATCGCGCCGATGGCAGGCAAGGGATCCAGTCCGTTGGAGGAAGTAGTTCCCACGGTAGCAGAGACAAAGAATGGAACCAGGCCGGCTTGACGGTCCTGGCGAATAAGGCTTCTGAGCGCGTCGCTGCGCATGGCAAACTGCTCGTCAACCTCAACGAGGCGAAGATTATCTCTACCTATTCCCGCAACCATCGCCGCCTTTTCCAGCGAGGAATGTGCCTGGTTCGAGGTGTAGGCCACTAGACGTCCATCACAGCCACGCCGATTACTGACATAGTTCGTAGCGCGCTCACGCGCCGCCAGCATTGCGCACAGGGATGAACTCGACGCCGTATCCTGAATCACACCCCCTCCAGAGCTGGTGGAGAGAAACTTTTGTGGCAGGCCCAGCATGGGCACCAACCAGTCCAACACCTGCGTCTCAAGCTCCGTACAGGCCGGACTAGTGGCCCACAGCATGCCTTGCACACCCAAGGCGGATGACAAAAGGTCTCCAAGAATTGCGGGCCCGGAAGCGTTGGCCGGGAAATAGGCAAAAAAGTTGGGGGATTGCCAATGGGTTATCCCCGGCACGATGATGGTGTCAATGTCTTGCACCATGCTTTCGAAAGCTTCGCCGGTCTGGGGAGCTTGTGCAGGCAGCGCCTTTCGAATTGTTCCTGGCTTCACCTGCGAGAGGACAGGAAAGGTCTCGATACGTTCATAGTAATTAGCGATCCAGTCAACCACCGAGTAACCATAGTTCCGGAACTGCTCGGGACTCATGTGATAGGTTTTTTCTGGCAGCAAAGGCTCCCCCATTCCTTCAAACCGCAGCAGCTTAGAGCGGTAACCGAACATCTCAGGCTAGAGTCACGGAGATTAATCCTACTTGGAGATAGCATAGGCTGCCGAAGTGGCACCTCTTTCGGCTAGAGCCGCCTTGACTTAGGTGCCATTGCGGGCCGCCGCTTCGTGACTACCAGTCATACCAACCTGTCCAACTTGTAATTATAGACTTAGCATCACTCTTAACTTACTGTTACACTACCCGCTGGCGTGCAACCTCGAAAGGAGAAGCATGGACGTCCAAAACATACTAGGCGACCTTAAGAAAGAACGTGAGCGTATCGACCGAGCTATTTCCGCCCTGGAAGGACTTGGGTCGGGGCGCCGTCGCGGAAGACCAGTTGGCAGTCATTCGGCAGGTAAGCGGCCTCGCCGGCACATGAGCGCTGCCTCGCGCAAGCGCATCTCTGAAATGATGAAGCAGCGCTGGGCTGAGCGCAAGAAGAAAGCAAAATCTTCGTGAGGTCGATGTGATCACGCGGAGAACGATCCGCGGTAGTCGGGATGCCACTCGTAGCAGAGTGGCATTTCTATTAGCATCGTCAATTCTCAGTCGCCCCTAATGCCCCAAAAGTGGTGTGCGATTTCCCCCCAAACTCTGGAGGAAATGTACAATTTGTAGTGTTCTCTAAATGGCGCGAGAAAATGGGTGAACTGTGAAACCCCCGGTTCGCAAGAGTCCGGCAAGTCTCATTGCTGAGGATGCCGCGAACATAGACAACGTACTCGACACTGTGTTCGAGGGAGTTTACTTCGTTGACCGGGAACGAAGGATCCAGAAGTGGAATCACGGCGCAGTTTCTTTGACCGGCTATACCTCTGAAGAGCTCCTGCATCGCTCCTGCGCCGACAACATTCTTCTCCACGTGGACGATAAGGGAACAGAGCTGTGCAAGTCCGGCTGCCCTTTGCAAAAAACTTTGGAGGATGCGAAGTCGCGGCACGCAATCGTGTACTTGCGTCACAAACTCGGGTATCGAGTACGGGTTTCGATTCGCACAGCGGCTATCCTTGACGCCGAGGGCGAAGGTCGTGGGTGCAGTGGAGGCTTTTCGGGAACTCGGCGAGCCGGATCGGTGGAAGGCCCGAATTACGGAACTGGAGCAGGTAGCTTTTGTGGACCCAGTTACCGGTATTGGCAATCGGCACTTTCTCGAGACCCAAGTGAGCCGTCTGCTTCACGAATTTCAGTCAATTGCCGAGCCCTTTGCCGTCTGTATGGTTGACGTCGACCACTTCAAGTCGGCAAACGATCGATTCGGGCACGAGTTTGGTGACCGTGTATTGCGAACACTCGCGCGAACTCTGCTCAACTCCTTGCGCAGTAGCGATATGTTGGGGCGATGGGGAGGCGATGAGTTTGTCCTGCTGCTCCCGAAGACGGGTCTGGAGAGCGCCAAGCAGGCCGTCGAGCGCTCCCGGGCCCTGATTGCCGAAACCGTAACGCACACCGGAACTGGATTCCTGAAGGTGACGGTTTCCATCGGCGGAGTCATAGCGGCCGCGGAGGACGACCGCGTCACTCTCATCCATCGAGTCGACCAGCAGCTCTACCTGGCCAAAGCGCAGGGTCGAAACCGTTGTTCCGTCGTATAGCCGCATCGGCCGACGGCGACGGATTCCTGTCGGAGTTGAGTCCTACGAAGCAAGTTGGCGCGGAATGGCGTAGCGTTTCGGGCCGCGCTTCCGCACCAGCAAGACACGGATGCGCTCCAGCAACTCCATGGGAGCGAACTCACCCTTGGGGAGCCAGCAATCGGCGAGGTGCTCTTCCGGGCAGACAGCGACGGACTCGGAAAACAGCAAGGCCGGCGTGTATGGCGAAATGGCTTTCAGCCGGTCAATCAGTTTGGCTCCGCTCATTTTGGGCATTATCAAGTCGGTGAGCACAAGATCAATTCCTCCGCACTTCACAAACTCGACGGCCCGTTCGGGGTCGGAGCAAGTCAAGACGCGATACCCACGAGTCTCGAGGATTACCTTCCGGATGGAGAGAGAGCGTTCGTCATCATCAACGCAAAGGATGGTGCGTTTGGGTTTCATGGACCTTCCCACGACCGTCTCGGACGTGCCTGGGCAGACGCGGCTGAGCAAACCTGTTAAGCCAGACGCGTCGGCAGTCATTGAGCGGTGCCGATTGAATTCTTGTCCGCCAGAGCGATTAGCGTATCCGGATACTACGTCGGCATCGTTGGTTTGCCAAGTACCGCAATGGTTAAATCTGCGGAAAAGTTTCGCGTGATGTACGGCAACGAAATAGCACCGCCAGCGGTGAAGAAAACTCTTTGCGATCGCTGAAAACCAGCGACTGGCACGGTGTTGGAGTGTGCACAAGATATCCGCAGAAAATTCACATCGTAACTTCGCCGTCAATCACCTGCACCACGTTACCGCCGACACGCACGTTGGTGACAGAGTCGCCAGATTTTGCGGCGCGGATATAGATCCAACTCGGACGCTGCGTTTCGATTCCCTGTTCGATCAAACCCTGCTGCTCTGAAGCGAGCACTCCGTGCTTCACAGCCCAGGCCGCGCAGCATCCCGCTGCCGAACCTGTGGCAGGATCCTCGCCGTTGTAGAAGATCATGCGCGCATGCAGCGTCGCCTTGGGATCCATGGTTTCAGGGCAGACAAAGTAAAAGAAGCCACCCGTGCCCGAGGTGGACAGATACGGCGCGAACTGGTGCCAGGCAACCTTGAGCTTCTGTAGTGCGACCAGCGAACGGAACGGCACTATGGTAAATGCCATCCCAGTCGAGACAGTCTGGACGGGCAGTCCTCTCATCGAGCTCCGAGACGGGAACACCGAGCGCCTGTGCAACTTCAGCATGGGAGTGTACTCGCCCGAACTGCGGCTCGGCTTGGCGCATTTCGCCGAACAACAGGCCGTCGCGGTGCTCAAATCGTACCGGGATCTTGCCCACCTTCAGGTCAAGCACGACTTCATCCTCACCCAGTTGTTGACGCAAGTACCAGGCGGTGCCAAGCGTGGGATGTCCCGCAAAGGGTAGCTCCTCGTTCACCGTGAAGATGCGCACCTTGTGACCCTCCCGGCGTTCGACTGATTGCTCGCGCGGCAAAATGAAGGTGGTTTCTGACAGATTGGTTTCGCGCGCAAGCTTCTGCATTTCGTCGTCGGTCAATCCTCGCCCGTCAGAGAACACTGCGAGCTGGTTGCCCTCCAGCGGCTTGGTGGTAAAAACATCGAGTTGTACAAAACTAAAGTTGCGCGTAGCCATGATGCGTTCTCCCGATAGCTGCGTATGTGAGACTACCTGAAGTCTTCCCCCGGGTCGTACAATCTAGCAGATTGCGAGCCAGCTTCTACGGTTGCGGATTTCCG
Source organism: uncultured Acidobacteriaceae bacterium (assembly GCA_963735855.1). GTDB lineage: Bacteria > Acidobacteriota > Terriglobia > Terriglobales > Acidobacteriaceae > Bog-257. Next base: position 14,999 of record CAVTMW010000008.1, on the reverse strand, counting down.
TCCAGCGTCCAAGAAAATTATCATCGCAAGTCGGTATCAGTGTCCCCGGGGTAATGACTGGGAGAACCGTCGGGGACGCCAGGATATCTCGCGGCAGAAGCAGGCGAAGCCTTGAGTATGCGGACTCGATACTCGGTGGTGCCTTGGTCCGCCCACTGCGGAAGCGAAGGGGGTCCGGTGACCCTTCCGGTCTTCAAAACCGGCGATTGGCGCCTTGCGGTGTCAATGGTGCGTTCGACTCGCACACGCTTCCGCCAATCTTTCCAGCCGCTTGGTCACAGCCCACAGGTACGACGCTGACCTTGGGCTTTGTGTTTTGCTTCTGGACGTCGGGGCTCGCAACCGCTATCGTTACACGCTATGGACAGACGAACTTTCCTCCAGGGTGCAGCTCTCAGCGCCGCGGCTGTTGCACTTCCGGGCCTCTCGACGGCCGAACAGCCGGACCTGAACGACATTTCTGCCGAGATCGCTAAGCAACACAGCCAATCAGTCAAGCGTTTACAGGACTGGATTCATCAGCCCTCGATCGCCGCTGAGAACCGCGGCATGGCGGAAGGCTGCGAGATGATGATGAACCTGCTGCGTGATGCAGGATTTACCAGCGTCACCAAGGTCCCCACCGACGGACAGCCCGGCGTATTTGCCACCCTCGACGCCGGAGCGCCGCGAACCCTTGGGCTCTACTTCATGTACGACGTCAAGCAGGTGGATCCTGCGGAATGGTCTTCGCCGCCGTGGGACGCTGCGCTCGTAAACAAGCCCGGCTTGGGCCAGATCGTGGTCGGTCGCGGCGCAGTGAACCAGAAAGGTCCCGAGGCAGCGTTTCTTGCGGCACTACACGCCATTCGCGGCGCGGGCAAGAAGATGCCAGTCAATCTTGTGTTCGTGGCCGAAGGCGAAGAGGAAATTGGATCGCCACATTTCCCGCAAATCGTTCGCCGGCCGGAAGTGACCGCCGCGCTCAAACGCTGCGAGGGCATCTTCATGCCGTCGGCGTTGCAGGGACTCGACGGCATGGTAACTATGACTCTTGGCGCCAAAGGCGTGATCGAACTTGAGCTGGTTTCCAGCGGAGAGCGCTGGGGACGTGGCCCGCGCAAGGACATCCATTCCAGCAACAAGGCGCGGGTTGACAGTCCGGCATGGCACCTCGTGCTGGCGCTGACCACTCTGGTTTCGCCCGACGGCAACACACCCGCCATCGCCGGTTACGCCGACAAGGCACGGCCGCTGTCCGATGCCCAGAAAGCGATGGTCGCTGAAGCCGCAAAACGGCTCAACGAGAGCGTCGCGATGCAGCAACTGGGCGTCACTCACTGGATCCACGACGCCAACTGGCAGCAGGCCCTGGAAATGTTGGTGGCCAATCCCACGGTGAACATCGAGGGATTGGTGGGCGGCTACACCGGGCCGGGCGGTAAGACGATCCTTCCGCATAAGGCCGTCGCCAAGATGGACCTGCGGCTCGTTCCCGATATGACCGCCGCGGACGCGCTGGCAGCGCTCAAGGCCCATCTCGCCAACAAAGGCTTCGGCGACATCGAGGTCAACATGACCGGCGGATACGATCCCACCAGCACCTCGCCCGACAGCACCCTCATTCGCTCACAGATTGCGGTCTATCATCAGAACAACATCGATCCCGTTTTGCTGCCGCGCAACGCCGGTTCGTGGCCAGGATACGTCTTCACCGGCGAACCGTTGCGGCTGCCGGCGGGACACTTCGGCCTGGGACACGGCAGTGGAGCTCACGCACCCGACGAATACTACGTCATCGAATCATCGAACCCGAAGGTTCAGGGCATCGACGGAGCGACCCGATCGTTTGTCGAGTATCTATACGCAATGGGTGCGTGAAGGGGCGAAGAGCCGAAGACGAGAAACCCCCGCCGCGGCTTAACAGCGCGGACGCGCAAGCAGATTGCCGTAGCGATATCAAACGCCCCGTTCCAGCACCATCGGGCCGAAACGGGGCACTCTTCTCCGAAAGAAGATCAAAGCGGGGACAACCGGCGCGCAGCCGCGCGGCCAGCCAATTACATCTTCTTGCCCGCCTTGCTATCGAGCAGGGTAACCAGTTGCTGGCCAGCGGGCGTCGCCTTAACCCCCATGCCTTCAACGACGTCGCGTGCGCTGACCGTTTTGCCGTACAGGCGCATGTTAGCGTCGCTGTCAGGCTCGAGCGAGGAGCCGTCGAGTGATACGCCGGCGAAAACTCCCGAAGTGCGAGAATAGGTCAGCATGTCAGTCGTACTCGTGCTCGCGCTGGCTCCGGAACCGGCCGCTGCGGTCGCGTCGCTGCCGACTTTGACTTTGCCGTCCAGCACCTTGTTCGCCGCCGTCGATGTCATAACGAGGATGACGAAATCCTTGGCCGTACCACCGACCTGAAAACCGGCACTGGCGCCGCCAATGCTGTACATCGCGGGCGGCGACCATTTGCCGGTAAAGTCCTTGCCCTCGCGGCAAGTCATCGGGCCACGGCCGCCGGTACCGCCAATGCCGATGGCGAACTTTTTCACGCTGGGCAGAATGATGATGCAATCGGCCTTCGCTACTGTGCTGGCTGAAATATCCTTGCTGCCGACCATCGCCTGTAGCACCGTGGTCGCATTTCTAATGGTTTCTTCGTCTTTGGTCTTGTCAGCGCCCCACGCGGGCAGGGTCAAGATCAGAAGCAGGGATGTGAGCAAACAACATATAGCGGTCTTGGTTTTTGACATGGGCAGTCAAGCCCCCCTTTCTTGAATAGCATAACAGGTGTCTCAGCAGACGAAAGGCATTCTAACACCAAAGAGGTCAATTTCTCACATCTTCAATCCAGTTGAAGATACAGTATGTTACTGGAACTTCGAAAAGTCCGGCTTACGCTTCTCCAGAAATGCCGTGAGGGCTTCCTTTGTCTCCGGCGAATCGAGCCGCTCCTTGATTTCATGCACTTCGTCCCGCAGGGCCCGATTCACCGCCCCATGATTGGCCTGCTTCAATAACCGCTTACAAGCGAGCAGCTGCTCCAAACGGCTTTTCTGCGAGCCTCTTCGCACCTTGCAGGGCCGTGGCAAACAGCACGTCCGGAGCGACAACAGCATTGATCAACCCCAGTTCATAGGCGCGCGGGGCGGTGAACGGAGTGCCCAGCATCAGCAACTCCGCAGCGCGCTGATGTCCCATGAGGGCTGGCAACAACACCGTCGAAGCCGCCTCAGGAACGATTCCGAGGTCGATGAACGGCATCATGAACTTCGCCCCCTCGGCGGCATACACCAGATCGCAGTGCAGCAGAATCGTCACGCCTACCCCCACCGCGAGGCCCTGCACCGCCGCCACTACAGGTTTCTTTGCCTCCGCCACCGCATGAATGAAGCGAACGGCGGGCGGTATCTCTTGTCCTGCCCATGGCTTGTGCAGGAAATCAACCAAATCGTTGCCCCCGGTAAACGCTTCCCCGGTGGCGTGCAACAGCATCACGCGCACGGCGGGATCGGCCTCGCCCCTCTCCACCGCGTCGGCCAGCGCGCCGTACATTTCGGCCGTCAGGGCGTTTTTCTTTTCCGGACGGTTGATGGCGATGCACTGCACGGCGCCATCGCGATCACATAGAACATGTTCCATCATTTCGTCCTTCGTTCTGGGCACGCTTTATCGAACTGCGACGGCTCCCACCGAACTGCCCACGGCGCAGCTTGGCCGCTTTCACCGTATTGCTCATCAGCATGGCGATGGTCAGCGGCCCGACTCCGCCGGGCACCGGGGTCATCGCTCCGGCAACCTCGGCCACCCTGGGATCCACGTCGCCCATGAGGGTCGAGCCCTTGGCCGCAAAGTCGCGCTCGCGCTTCTCATTGCCGGCGAAGAACCTGCGAAACTCGGCTGCGTCTGTAACGGTATTCATACCAACATCAATGACCGCTGCTCCTGGCTTCACGAACTCCGGCGTAATCATGCCCGCCTTGCCGATGGCGGCGATGAGGATGTCGGCTCGGCGGCAGACCCCAGACAGGTCTCGCGTTTTGGAATGGCAAACCGTCACTGTCGCGTTGCTGTTCAGCAGCAGCATGGCGACCGGTTTGCCGACGATGTCGCTGCGTCCCACCACGACGGCTTCCGCACCCGCAATGACGATCTCGCTCCGCCTCAGAATTTCAACAATCCCAGCGGGAGTGCACGGAACCAGCCCTGGACGCTGGGTCGAGAGGTAGCCGACGTTCATAGGATGAAACCCGTCCACGTCTTTCTCTGGGGAGACGGCTAGGAGGACTTTCTTCGCATCCACTTGCGACGGCAACGGCAACTGCACCAAGATGCCGTCAATCTCGTCGCGGTGATTGAGGTCATCCACCAACGCCAGCAGCTCGGCGGTGGTCACGGTGTCCGGCGGCGTGTGCTTCTCGCTGTAGATGCCAAGCTGCTCGCAACTTCTCACCTTGTTGCGAACGTAGATCTCCGACGCCGGATTGTGCCCGGCCAGCACCACTGCCAAGCCCGGACGAAGGCCGGCAGCGGTTAGTTCTTTGACCTCTTCGCCGACCTCCGCTTTGATCTGAGCCGCAATCTTGGTTCCGTCAAGAATAATGGCCGACATCGATGCTCCTAAGAGTGTGGGTCTGCTTCCATCTTATCGCGAGCCCGCTCGTCGAACTCTCCTCTTTCGGCCCCTGCTACCCCTCAGAGTCTACATTTGTTTTCAATTACTTACGGCGCATTTCTATTTCAACTCGCTGATTTGTAATGGTTTATTTGCATTTGATAGAGCCGCTTAGACTTACAGACTGTCCGTCTGGCCTCATCCCATCAGCCAGACCGACATCCTAGCCGCGAAGTCGAGCGAGAATCCGATTGAGAACAACCTGCATGATTCACAGATCAACTCCCAGCACGACCGTTCACTACAAGTTCAGGTTAGCCGCAGTTCGGGGAAAAAGCACCTAAGAACAGCAGAGTCAACTTACGAAAGTAACCATTCACTTCCCGAATTGGGAACACCGCCGAACACGAGGGTCGGCACAATTCTTTGGTCAACCCGACGACTTAACCAAGCAAAGTGACCGGCCCCCTTCTCGCACATTTTATTTGTGGCCTGCTGTTTGGGGCGTATGATGCTCGTCAAGGTTATGTCCCCCCAGAAGTCGAAGTTGACAACCCGCGAAGAGCGGCGCCAGCGTGGCCGATTGTGCCGCGACAAAATCAGGCGCGTCGACCAGGCGAACTGGAACCCCAAGGACCGCAAGTTCGACGTGATCGACCTGCTGCTCGAAGCCCAGCATGGACGCATTCCTGAACTGTTGCCTGATTAAGTGGGCCAACATGGCAGACTCTGCCTTCGGGTTCTTTCGCGGCGCTGCGCCCCTGATGGCGGCCGATCTGGCGCCACTGCCGCACACCGATCTGATGGCCCAAATTTGCGGCGACGCTCACGTGCAGAACCTCGGCGCGTTTGAAGCACCCGACGGCCGGCTCATCTTCGACATCAACGACTTCGACGAGTCCATTGTCGGGCCCTGGGAATGGGACGTGAAGCGCATGTCCGCGAGCCTGGTACTTGCCGGACGGGAAGCCGGACACTCCGAAAAGCAGTGCAGGGACGCGGTGCTGGCCTTTGCATGCAGCTATCGCGTATGGATGCGCCGGTTCTCCGAGATGCCCTGGGTGGATCTCGCGCGTTTTCAGATCCACCGGAAAGTCGACCCAGTGCGCTCGGCCCTGCGCAAGGCGGAGCGCGCTACGCCGCCGAACAACCTTAAGAAGTTGACGGTCTTGCGCGGCGGCAAGCACGTCTTCAGCAAACCGAAGCCGCCGCTGCCTTACCACATGTCGGCAAAGGAAGCCGACGACGCGGTCTGCGTCCTTGCGCGCTTACAAGCAGACGCTCTTGCCTGAACGGGCGCATTTCTTCTCGCAGTACCATGTGGAGGACGTCGCCTTCCGCGTGGTCGGCACCGGCAGTGTGGGCTTGCGTGACTATGTCCTGCTCATGTTCGGCGGGGCGGTTTACGACCCGCTGTTCCTTCAGATCAAAGAAGAGCCGAAATCTGCCTACGCGCCTTACTTGCCCAACAGTCCCGTTCCTGCACATCAAGGGCAGCGTGCCGCCGACGGCGGGCGCGCCATGCAGATGCAGTCTGACATCTTCCTGGGATGGACCTCCTTCGCTGGCCGCGACTACGTAGTTCGCCAGTTACGCGACCACAAGGCGAGCATCGAGGCCGACGCCCTCGAAGGCAACGGACTCGTGGAGTATGCGCGCGTATGCGGCGAACTGCTCTCCAAGGGGCACGCACGCTCCGGCGATCCCTGCGCGATTTATGGCTATCTGGGCAACAGCGACAGGTTCGACAAAGCCATGGCCAGTTTCGGCGTCACCTATGCGAACCAGACGGTGAAGGATTGGGAGCAACTGAGACACGCCATTCGCACCGGGAAAATCAAGGCTGCCAAGCCTGCACCGGCTGCAAAAGCCGTGAAACACAAGTAGATTACCGGGAGATTTCCCCTGCGCTTGTGAGGCGAATGGTTGACTATTCCGAAGTAAAGAAATCCACCGCGACGGGATTCTCGAACAGCGAATAATCGCGCGTGACCACCGTGATTCCGCTATCGGTCACGTGGTACTTGGCGCGGTCGGCCTCGGTGTCATAGCCGATGACGGTCCCCTCGGGAATGTCAACATCGCGGTCGATGATGGCCTTGCGGATGCGGCAATGCCGGCCGACGTTCACGTGAGAGAACAGGATGCTGCTGTCAATCTCCGAGTAGGAGTTCACCCGCACATCGGGCGAAAGCACGCTGCTGCGCACCGAACCGCCGGAGATGATGCAGCCCATGGAAACGATGGAGTCGTGCGCCTGTCCGGTGCGCCCGGGATCGTTGAAGACAAACTTGGCCGGCGGATACTGCCGCATGTGGGTGCGGATCGGCCAGGCCGCATCGTAAAGGTTGAATACCGGAGCCACCGACACCAGGTCGGTGTTGGCTTCGTAGTAGGCTTCCAGCGTTCCCACATCGCGCCAGTACAGCGCTTCCTTGCGGTTCTCGTCGATGAAGTTGAACGAGTAAACCTTGTAGTCGTCAACCATGCGCGGAAGTATGTTGTGCCCGAAGTCGTGGCGCGAGGCCGGGTCTTCGGCGTCCTTCAGCAGGACTGGGATGAGCACGTCGGTGTTGAATATGTAAATGCCCATCGACGCCGACACCATGTTCGGGTTATAGGGCGAGCGCAGTTTGGTTTGCTCCGGCTTTTCCTCAAAGCCGACAACCCGGCCGGTGTGATCGATGTCAATCACGCCAAATTGCCGGGTTTCAGCCGGATCAACCGGGATGGTGGCGATGGTGACGCCCGCGCCCGAATCCTTATGCTGCCGCAGCATAAGGTCGTAGTTCATTTTGTAGATGTGATCACCCGACAGGATGAGCACATACTTCGGTTGCTCCGAACCAATGGAGTAGATGTTCTGATAGACCGCGTCAGCCGTGCCCATGTACCAGTTCTCGCTGACGCGCTTCATGGGCGGCAGGATCTCGATGAACTCGCCCAGTTCGCGGCCCACAATATTACCCCAGCCCTCGCGGATGTGCCGGTTCAGGGAGAGCGCTTTGTACTGCGTCAGAATGTAAACCTTGCGCAGGTCGGAATTGATGCAGTTGGAAAGCGTAACGTCGATGATGCGATAGATGCCGCCGAAGGTGACAGCCGGCTTGGCACGATCGCGAGTGAGCGGATAAAGACGTTCCCCCGCTCCTCCAGCCAGCAAGACTCCAAGAGTTTCTCTCATCTGGCGATTTCCTGAGTACGGAATATTCCCGGCAAGGCTTTGTAAGCTCGCTTGCAGAAAGGCCGACTCCGCCCTGGTGGCGTTTGCCAACCCCAAGCGAAGTCGAATGTTAGCACACCGCCTGCCCGCTAACGGCAAACCATGCAGGTCAGGAAGCGGCGGCTCTACCGGGCATCGTCCACTTTGATGCGGAGGGATTTCAGGAACTTTAGGTCCTGCGAGGTCATGCGGAAGTCAGCGGAAGACCGGGGCGTCTTGATTGGACTTCTCTCGACCGGGTCCCCGTCACGCTGGTTAAGCCCTATCGTCGCCTCCAACACGAGAAACACATCGTACCCGCCCGCCTTGATCCGGGAGATGACCTCGGCAATTTCGTCAGAATCGGAAAGCGAGCTGTTGATCGCTTCCCCCAATTCTTTCATCAGGCCCTTCAGTCGGTTGTCCATAATGCCACCTGGTTGCTGTCCCGGAGTGAACGAACGGAAGCCCCGAGCATTCACGCGAAACCGCCTCGAAGCACTTTAACTCTTTCGCTGGCCGGCGCAATACTTTTGATGCAAACGGCGTGTGAAAGTTTTGTTACGTGGCCGAGACCCCGGTCACCCACCCTCGCCACGAAACCCCGGCTGCTAGAATAGCGCTTTCTGCCGCCAATTGCAGGGCGGACGAGGCTAATAGTGTCATCCCGCAGTTTTGGTACTCAGGGCCGGGCGTTTCTCCGCGTCGCGGGACGAAAGAGCGGCGAAAATCGCTGGGTCCGCGCCTTTTACAGAGCGGGCAGCGCCACCTTCCGCAGCATCGGACACGTCCTGCACGCGCTGTGGCTGGAAGTGACCGGCCTGCTCTTCCTGTTTCTCGCGGTCGTTGGCGGCGGAGCGGCCATTCGACAATATCATCGCTATCAGACCGGCGCCTCGGGAGTGGGAAAGGTCGTGCTGGCAGGCGCGTTCGCGCTGGTCTTCGCCTACTTCGGCGTGAGTTCTTTCTGGAGATCGCGGAGAAGAGTAGTTCCAAGTCTCCATGCGGAATTTGTGACGCACGTCATAGCGGCATCCCGGCGACCGGCTGATACTTGAATTATCTCTACTACTGAGGGCCAACTCGCATGCCCGAGACCAAGCAAAAAGCTGCTGCAACCCAACTGGCGGACGAGCAGGAAACTTCTTCGCACATTAATGTTCATCCCCTTTATACCCCGGCCGATCTCGAAGGTTGGGACTACGACCGCGATCTCAATTATCCCGGACAGTTTCCCTACACCCGCGGCGTGCAGGCCACCATGTATCGCGGCCGCCTGTGGACCATGCGGCAGTACGCCGGCATGGGCGACGCCGAAGAGTCCAACCGCCGCTACAAATATCTGCTGAGCCAGGGCACCACCGGCCTGAGCGTGGCCTTCGATCTGCCGACGCAGATCGGCATGGACTCCGACAGCCCGCTGGCCATGGGCGAGGTCGGCAAAGTCGGCGTGGCGATTGACTCCATCGAGGACATGATGCGCCTGTTCGACGGCATCAATCTGGAGAAGATCTCCACCTCGATGACCATCAACGCCACCGCGTCCATTCTGCTGGCGCTCTACATCGTCACCGCGCGGCGCACCGGACGCGACGTGCGCAAGCTCTCCGGCACGGTGCAGAACGATGTGCTGAAGGAATACATCGCGCGCGGCACCTACATCTATCCGCCGGCGCAGGCGATGCGCATCATCACCGACATCTTTTCCTACGCCAACCAGAACGTGCCCGAGTGGAACACCATCTCCATCTCCGGCTACCACATGCGCGAGGCGGGATGCACCGCCGTGCAGGAAGTCGCCTTCACCCTGGCCAACGGCATCACCTACGTGCAGGCCGCGATTGATGCCGGTCTCGACGTGGACAAGTTCGCGCCCCGGCTGTCGTTCTTCTTCAACGCGCACAGCAATTTCCTGGAAGAAGTGGCGAAGTTCCGCGCCGCCCGCCGCATGTGGGCCCGCATCATGCGCGACCACTTCGGCGCCAAGAATGCCAAGTCGTTGATGCTGCGCTTTCACACCCAAACCGCGGGCTCGACCCTCACCGCGCAGCAGCCGGAGAACAACATCGTCCGCACCGCGTTGCAGGCCATGGCCGCGGTGCTCGGCGGAACGCAGTCGCTGCACACCAACTCCTTCGACGAGGCGCTGGCGCTGCCGACCGAGCAGTCGGCGCGCATCGCGCTGCGCACCCAGCAGATCATCGCCTACGAATCGGGCGCGCCGCAGACCATCGATCCGCTGGCCGGCTCGTATTACGTCGAGTCGCTGACCAACCAGATCGAAGCCGGCGCGCGCGCCTATCTCGACAAGATTGACGCCATGGGCGGCACGCTGAAGGCCATCGAGCGCGGATTCATCCAGCAGGAAATCCAGAACGCCGCGTACATCTACCAGCAGGCCGTCGATCGCCACGAAGCCATCGTGGTCGGCGTCAACGCCTTCGAGCTTGACCAGGAGAAGTCGATACCGCTGCTGCACATGGACGAGTCGCTGGAGCGCAAGCAGGTCGAGCGCCTGCGTGCGGTGCGCGCCAAGCGCGATCAGGCGAAGTGGCAGGCTGCCATCAAGCACGTGGAAGACACCGCGCGCGGCACCGGAAACCTGATGCCGGTGATCGTCGAGGCGGTCGAAGCCAACGGCACGGTCGGCGAAATCTCCGACGCCATGCGCCACGTGTACGGCGAGTACCACGAGACGGTGGTGATCTAGTGTCCTGAGTTGCAAGTTCTTTGCGTAAGCCCAGGGTTTGTATCAGGGCACGGCTTCAGCCGTGCCGAACCGTGACCCAAGAAAACATGGCCTTTAGGCCCTGCGGCGAACATCGAAGCCCCGTCAAGTTCGTAAACGAATTTCTGATTCACGACACTAGGGAATTTCTGATTAAGGCCCGGTTCGGGTGGCGGCGCTTTAGCGCCAGGTGGAAGAGCTGGCCTTTAGCCTGCCCTGAGCTTGTCTAAGGCCAGCGTCTAGTCGCCCATGATAGTGCGGGCGTTTTAGCCCCGGGCCATCGGGATGGACTTTAACGGTGGTCGAGTCCAGGCTCACGGCCTCGATGCGGATGCGCACGATCTGTTCGCGCTGCAACTGATCGACGACCTGATCCAGGACTCCGTTCTTGGACCAGCGATTCATGCGGGTGTAGATAGTATGCCAATTTCCGAAGCGTTTGGGCAGTCCGCGCCACTTGCAGCCGTGCTCGGCGACATAGAGCAGCGCATTCAACAGTTGCAGGTTGTGCAGCTTCACATTGCCGCGCTGGCGGGGAAGACTGGAGGCAATACGCTGGTACTGCGCTTCGGTGATCTCCATGCAGCGCAGCATAACACAGACCTACGGCTTTAGTGTCAACACGCCCTAGTCCTCTTGTTCTTGTCATTCCGAGTGGGCTTTTAGCCAAAGAGGGACCTGCCTTCGGCTTTTTCAGCGTTCATCCCCGCACCACGGCTTCCTGTTTTTCCGCTTGGATTTCCTGACTTCTCCGATGCATAGTAGCTCATTCGCCCCATGCCACTTCCCGCCGAGCGCCGCGTCTTCATCTCCTACGCCCGCAAAGACGGAGCCGCGCTCGCCCAGCGCCTGCAAAAAGACCTAAAGGAACAAGGCTTCGACGCTTGGCTCGACACCCAGCGCATCAACGGCGGCGCCAGTTGGACCACGGAGATCGAGGCGCGCCCTGGACGTCATGCCGAGTACGTTCTGGCGCTGATGAGTCCCGGCTCCTACGTGTCAGAGATCTGCCGTGCCGAGCAGCTCCTCGCCCTGCGACAAGGGCAAGCGCGTCATTCCCGTGCTGGCGGCGAAGGGCGCCGACCTTGCCTGCTGCACCTTGACGCCCAGAACTACCGCGACTTCACCACTAACAGCCAACTACGCCGTGCGTCTCGCCGAACTCCTGGCCGACATCTGCACGCGATGCCACGGCAACTCTGCCCGAAACCTCGACTGCGAAACTCGCGTCACCTACTCACCGCTCCGCCCCTCGCCGGTCAACTTCGTCGAGCGGCCTGAGGAGCTCTGCCGCGTCTGCGTGACGCCCTGATCACCGACGACGGCGGCCGGCCCATCGCCCTCACCGCGCTGGCCGGGCATGGGCGGCATCGGAAAAACGGTGCTGGCCAGGCCCTCTGCCACGACGAGGTCGTGCAGCAGGCCTTTCCCGACGGTATCGTCTGGATCACCATCGGCAAAGAGAAGAAGCGCGTCTTCATCGAGGTGACCCTGCGCGAGGTGGGCAAGGCGCTGGGCGACGACCTCACCCGCTACGACAATGACCTGGCCTGCGAGGAACCAATACCGCTCCACCATCGCCAGCAAGGCGGCCTTCATCGTGGTGGATGACGTGTGGAGCATAGCCAGACATCGAGCCGCTGCGGGCTGAGTCGTCGCCGCGATCACGTCTGCTGTTCACCACGCGCGACGCCTCCATCGCGGCGGCGTGGGCGCGCGCGAGCACGTCGCAGAACCTGCTGGACCGAGGAGCAGTCGCGCGAGGTGCTCGCCCGCTGGTCGCGGACATCGCCGGTCGCGCAACTGCCGCCCATAGCCGACCAACTGATCCGCGAGTGCGGACGGCTGCCGCTGGCGCTTTCGATGGTCGGCGCCATGCTGCGCGGCACAGACCGCCAGCGTTTTGGAGGACACGTCTCGACCTCTGCGTAATGCCGACCTGTCAACCATCAAGGCACAGCTTCCCGAGGGTATCCCCAGCCGAATGTTCTGCGCGCCATGCAGGTGAGCGTCGATGTCGCTGGAAGCCGGACATGCGCGAGCGTTACGTGGCGCTGGCGGTGTCTGCTGGAGGACATGGCAGCGCCGCCGCCGATTCAGCAGTGCCTGTGGGACGTCGATGAGGCGGAAGCTCGACGCCGAAGACGCCATTTCGTGGACCTGTCGTTGGCGCAACGCGACGGCCCGACGGCAGTATCCGCCTCCACGACCTGCAACTGGATTACGTGCGCGCGCAATATCCGGACAAGGAGGCCCTTGACCTGATACGCGGCGCGATTCGGCTTGTCGGCGCATGTGATTGGCAAAGATCCCGAGCAGTTCGCCTCGCAGATGGTGGGACGGCTGCTTGCCGTACCAGGACATGCCCGCCATCAAGCGCTTCGCGGCAGGATTGTCGAGGGTACGCGACACACCTGGCTACGGCCACTGCAACCAACGCTTGATCCCCCGGGAACGGCGCTAATCCGCACCCTCGTCGGCCACACGCTGCGTCAACGGTGTTGTCCGGCGTGGCAGTGAGCGGGACGGGCGGCTGGCGGTCTCCGCCTCTGGGACAAGACGCTGAAGGTGTGGGAGCTGGCAAGCGGGCGCGAGCTGCGTACCCTCACCGGCCACTCTGGCTGGGTCAATGGCGTGGCGGTGAGCGGGGACGGGCGGCTGGCGGTCTCCGCGTCTGATGACAAGACGCTGAAGGTGTGGGATGTGGAAGCGGGCGCGAGCTGCGCACCCTGCAAGGCCACACTGATCGGGTCATTGGCGTGGCGGTGAGTGCGGACGGGCGGCGCGCGGTCTCCGCTTCTTGGGACCACACGCTGAAGGTGTGGGACGTGGAGAGCGGGCGCGAGCTGCGCACCCTGAAGGGCCACTCTGGTGTCGTCATATGGAGTGGCGTTGAGTGCGGACGGCGGCGGGCGGTTTCCGCTTCTGGATGACAAAACGCTGAAGGTGTGGGATGTGGAAAGCGGTCGCGAGCTGCGCACCCTCGAAGGGCCACACTGGTATCGTCGTGGCGTGGCGGTGAGCTGGGACGGGCGGCGGGCGGTTTCCGCGTCCTGGGACCACACGCTGAAGGTGTGGGATGTGGAAAGCGGGCGCGAGCTGCGCACCCTGAAGGGCCACACTGGCTGTCGTCATGGCGTGGCGGTGAGTCGGGACGGGCGGCTGGCGGTCTCCGCGTCTTAGGACAAAACGCTGAAGGTGTGGGAGTGGCCAGCGGGCGCGAGCTGCGCACCCTCGAAGGCCACACTGGCACTTGTCCACGGCGTGGCGATGAGCGGGACGGGCGGATGGCGGTCTCCGCCTCGTCGGACCAGACGCTGAAGGTGTGGGATGTGGCAAGCGGGCGCGAGCTTCGTACCCTCACCGGCCACTCTGACGGGTCAGTGGCGTGGCATTGGGTGGGGACGGGCGGCTGGCGGTCTCCGCCTCTTGGGACCACACGCTGAAGGTGTGGGATGTGGCAAGCGGGCGCGTGCTACGCACGCTGACAGGTCACCTTCCGCTGTCACTGGCGTGGCGTTGAGCGGGGACGGGCGGCGGGCGGTCTCCGCGTCTTGGGGACAAAACGCTGAAGGTGTGGGACGTGGAGAGCGGGCGCGAGCTGCGCACCTTGAAGGGGCACACTGCGGTCGGATCACTGGCGTGGCAATGAGTGGGGACGGGCGGCTGGCGGTCTCCGCTTCCGATGACAAGACGCTGAAGGTGTGGGACTTGGAGAGCGGGCGCGAGCTGCGCACCCTGCAGGGCCACTCTGACATCGTCCGTGGCGTGGCGGTGAGTCTGGACGCGCGGTTGGCGGTCTCCGCTTCTGGGGACAAAACGCTGAAGATGTGGGACGTGGCAAGCGGACGCGAGCTGCGAACCTTGAAGGGGCACACTGCTGCTGTCACTGGCGTGGCGATGAGTGGGGGTGGTCGGTGGGCCGTCTCTGCTTCTTATGACAACACGCTGAAGGTATGGGATTTGGAGAGCGGGCGCGAGCTGCGCACCCTGTACGGTCACTCTGACACCGTCCGTAGCGTGGCAGTAAGAGGGGACGGCCAGCGGGCGGTCTCCGCTTCCTATGACCACACGTTGAAGATCTGGAATGTGGAAAGTGGGGAGCTACTCGCCACGTTTACCTGCGACGCGGCCATGCGATGTTGCGCCTTCAACGGCCGCGAATTGACCGCTGGCGACATTCTTGGGCGAGTCCACTTCCTGCGCCTTGAAGAACCTAAGGCGAAAAGCTGAGCCAGAAATACCGGCATCCGTTCTGTTCCATTTAGCGAACCCCAGGTTACCTTCGTAAGTTGCCTTGTCGAATTTTGCTTGCGATGCCCGCTATCCCCGAGCAAACTGGTTTTGTGGGACTGATGTCCCGAACCCCCGGTCGGCATGTCGGCTGGGGACACGGATCCTTGAAAAACAGTTGCCAGTTGCCAGTTGTCAGTTGTCAGACTGTGTACCGCTTTGAGTACCAGTCAGTTAACCGAGTGCTT
>CAVTMW010000007.1:0-419497 GCA_963735855.1 uncultured Acidobacteriaceae bacterium | reverse complement strand
ATAGCCGGCCACCTGATTCGAGGGTGCGGACGTCTCCCGCTGGCACTCTCCATGCTAGGCGCTATGCTGCGCGACAAACCCCCAGCAATGTGGGAGGCGCGTCAGCGAACTGCGTAATGCCGACCTAGACAAAATCAAAGCGCAGTTCCCGGACTATCCCCACCGATGTGCTGCGCGCCATACAGGTCGGCGTGGATGCACTGGACGTGACAGTGCGGGAACGCTACGTGGCACTGGCCGTCTGGCCGGAGGAGATGGCAGCGACTCCGCCGGTTCAACGGTGCCTATGGGGAGTCGATGAAGCGGAAGCGGTTCACACCGCAGAACAGTTTGTAGGCCTGTCTTTGGCGCAACGCGATCAGCCCGACGGCAGCATTCGCCTCCATGACCTGCAACTGGATTACGTGCGCGCGCAGTATCCGGACAAGGAGGCGCTTGACCTGATACGCGACGCGATCGGCTTTCGGCCCATGTGATCGGCAAAGATCCCGAGCAGTTCGGCATCGCAGATGGTGGGACGGCTGCTGCCATACCAGGACATGCCCGCAATCGAACGTTTTGCGGCGAGGGTTGTTGAGGGTACGCTGCACCCTGGCTGACGGCCATTGCAACCCACGCTTGATCCTCCGGGAACATCGCTACTCCGCACTCTAGAAGGTCACTCCGCTGCTGTGAACGGTGTGTCAACGGCGTGGCAGTGAGCGGCGACGGGCGGCGAGCGGTTTCCGCCTCCTGGGACAAAACGCTGAAGGTGTGGGAGCTGGGAGCGGGCGTGAACTGCGCACCCTCACCGGCCACTCTGACTGGGTCTATGGCGTGGCGGTGAGCGGGGACGGGCGGCGGGCGGTCTCCGCTTCGGAGGACAAGACGCTGAAGGTGTGGGATCTGGACAGCGGGCGCGAGCTGCGCACCCTGGAGGGCCACACTGCTGGGGTCAGTGGCGTGGCGATGAGTGGGACGGGCAGCGCGCGGTGTCCGCGTCTTGTGACAACACGCTCAAGGTGTGGGATGTGGAAAGCGGGCGCGAGCTGCGCACCCTGAAGGGCCACACTGGTGTCGTCACTGGCGGTGGCGATGAGTCGGGACGGGCGGCGGGCGGTCTCGGCGTCTTGGAGACAAAACGCTGAAGGTGTGGGATGTGGAAAGCGGGTGCGAGCTGCGCACCCTGAAGGGCCACACCGTGTCGTCAGTGGCGTGGCGGTGAGCGGGGACGGGCGGCGGGCGGTCTCCGCGTCTGGGGACCACACGCTGAAGGTGTGGGATGTGGAGAGCGGGCGCGAGCTGCGTACCCTCAAGGGCCACACTGGTGTCTGTCCGTGGCGTGGCGGTGAGGCGGGACGGGCGGCGGGCGGTCTCCGCGTCTGAGGACCAAACGCTGAAGGTGTGGGATGTGGAGAGCGGGCGCGAGCTGCGCACCCTGGAAGGCCACACTGGCTGGGGTCCTGGGCGTGGCGATGAGCGGGGACGGGCGGCTGGCGGTCTCCGCGTCTGCTGGACCAGACGCTGAAGGTGTGGGATGTGGAGAGCGGGCGCGAGGTGCGCACCCTGGAGGGCCACTCTGGCTGGGGTCAGCGGCGTGGCGATGAGTGAGGACGGGCGGCTGGCGGTCTCCGCGTCTTGGGACAAGACGCTGAAGGTGTGGGATGTGGAGAGCGGGCGCGAGCTGCGCACCCTGCAAGGCCACCTGGCTGGGGTCAATGGCGTGGCGTTGAGTGGGGACGGGCGGCGGGCGGTCTCCGCTTCTGATGGACAAGACGCTGAAAGTGTGGGACGTGGACAGCGGGCGCGAGCTGCGCACCCTGAAGGGCCACACGGCTGGGTCACGGGCGTGGCGATGAGTGGGGACGGGCGACGGGCCGTCTCCGCGTCGGTAGACAACACGCTGAAGGTGTGGGAGCTGGAAAGCGGGCGCGAACTGCGCACCCTGCACGGCCACTCAGGTATATGTCCGTGGCGTGGCGGTGACGGCGGACGGGCGAGCTGGCGGTCTCCGGTTCGGAGGACAAGACGCTGAAGGTGTGGGACGTGGACAGCGGACGCGGCCCTGCGCACTCTGAAGGGCCACTCTGTTCTGTCACTGGCGGTGGCGGTGACTGCGGACGGGCGGCGGGCGGTCTCCGCTGCTCGACGGACAACACGCTGAAGGTGTGGGATTTGGACAGCGGGCGCGAGTTGCGCACCCTGACGGCCACACGGTTCGGGTCCGTGGCGTGGCGGTGAGTGGAGACGGGCAGCGGGCGGTCTCCGCGTCTTAGGACCACACGGTGAAGATCTGGGACCTGGAAAGCCGGAGAAGTCCTTGCCACCTTCACCTGCGATGCGCAGCGTACTGCTGCGCATTTTCCGACGCTCTCAAGCTGATCGTCGCCGGCGACGCTCGGTGGCCACGTTCACTTCCTCCGCCTCGAAGAACCGAAAGCGAAAAAGCTGAGCAGAATGCCGGCATCCGTTCTGTTCCATTTCGGGAATCCCAGGTTACCTTCGTAAGTTGCCGTGTCGAATTTTGCTTGCGATGCCGGCTATCCCCGAGCACACTGGTTTCGTGGGACTGATGTCCCGAACCCCCGGTCGGGCATGTCGGCTGGGGCCACGGATCTTTGAAAAAACAGTTGCCAGTAGCCAGTTGCCAGTTGTCAGACTGTGTACCGCTTGAGTACCAGTCAGTTAACCGAGTGCTCCTCTCTCTCCCACCGATGAGTAAGGAGTCGCTGGAATTTTCGAGCCTAAGTCCTTGCGGATGAATCATCAACGTATAAGCCAAGCAGAATCTATCATTTGCCGACAATTCTTGTCTAAGTTGTTGATTCTACGTTATAGGTAGAGGGGGAGGGGGTACCAACCGGACAACAATTTGGGCCAAATTGGGAAGAGAGAAGTGAAGTGGGCCAAGTTAATTCATCGGTTAACAAAACGGTCGTGTAACGGCGCATCATGGGATTCCTCCCTAAGAGAAGTTCCAGCTCTTGGTGCGGCATGGTCCCGCTAATTGACTAGCTGCGCCTCATCCGTTACGCTTGCGCACTTCCCGCGATGTGGCGCGCAGGAGTGACAACATATGCCGGAACTGGAACCAGCACAAAACCCTGAGACGAGCGAATCCGATAGCAAGCTTTCTCGCCGCGAGTTCGCACGCCGCGCGGCACTCGCTGCCACCACTGCTGTGGTCGCGCCAGCCGCGTTGCTCTCGCAGGAGACTGCACCCAAGCCAACGTCCTGCGCCCGGCGCGCCGCCGCAGCCTGCGACCGCAGCTTTCGCCCGCTCTTCAGGCGGAAGGCGAGTTGAAGTATCAGTGGATCATCCAGAACTATGGCAGCCGCCTGACTGACGCCGAGAAGCAGGATGTGCACCGGCTGGTGATGGAAGGACAGAAGCCGCTGGCCGCATTTCGCGCCTTCCCGCTCGACAACGCCGATCAGCCGGCGACGGTGCTGAAGTTTACCGACGCCGAACTACCGCGCCAAGGGAGCACCAAGTGATGGCGACCATCAGAAAAAGGT
Organism: uncultured Acidobacteriaceae bacterium; assembly: GCA_963735855.1. Taxonomy (GTDB): domain Bacteria; phylum Acidobacteriota; class Terriglobia; order Terriglobales; family Acidobacteriaceae; genus Bog-257. The sequence goes on along the minus strand of CAVTMW010000007.1, from coordinate 415,999 downwards.
CCTTTCGACGGTGGAAGAGCCGGGCTTCAGCCCGGCGAGAACGGACGCGGTTGCAACCGGCTTTAGCCGCGGGGGAGTCGGACACCACCGGGGCTGAAGCCCTCTTTCTGTCCTCGTGTTCTATCGGCATGGCTGAAGCCATGCCCTTCCACCGAATCTTGCGGCCGTTTTCGTGAGGAGGACTGGCGATGATCGGCGAGGATGTGCTCTATCTCAGCGTGCGCGAGTTGGGCTACCGCCTCCACACGCGTCGTCTGTCGCCGGTAGAGCTCACCGAGGCTTACCTCGAGCGCAGCAGGAAGTACGGCCCGCAACTGAATGCCTATGCCACGCTGACGCCCGACCTCGCTCTGCAGCAGGCGCGCCAGGCGGAGGAGGAAATCAGCAAAGGGCATCTCGCGGTCTACCGCGGGCCGCTGCACGGAATTCCCTATGCCGCCAAGGACCTGCTGGCGGTGAAGGGATATCCCACAACGTGGGGGGCGAAGCCGTACCAGAACCAGCGCTTCGATTACAACGCCACGGTCATCAACAAGCTGAACGAAGCTGGCGCAGTGCTGCTGGGCAAAGCGGCGATGATCGAGCTGGCCGGCGGCCTGGGCTACCGCTTCGCGTCGGCCTCGGCAACCGGAGCCGCGAAAAATCCCTGGAACACGGACTGCTGGACTTGCGGCTCGTCGAGCGGTTCCGGCGCAATTGTCGCCGCCGGCTTGGCCGCCTTCGCCATCGGCACCGAAACCTGGGGCTCGATCGTCTGCCCCTCAGCCTTTTGCGGCGTCTCGGGACTGCGCCCGACCTTCGGACGCGTCGGTCGCGGCGGCGCAATGGCGCTCTCCTACTCCATGGACAAAATTGGGCCCATGTGCCGCACCGCCGACGATTGCTCCCTGGTGCTGACCGCCGTCAGCGGACACGATCCGTCCGACGCCGGCTCTCTTCCCGAGTCGCAAGCCCGCTTTACCTATACGCTCTCCGGTAAGCGCGCTGCGTGTCGCCAAGGTTGAGAAGGCGTGGGAGAAACCTGATCCCGAGGTCGCTGCGGCGTTCGATACCGCGCTCAACGTGCTCCACAAGTTCGGAGAGCGGATGAGCAGCGTTCGCCTGCCCGAAGGGCCCTTCGAAGCCGCCGGCGGAATCGTGATCAACGTCGAAGCGGCTTCCGCGTACTCCACGCTCATCGAGTCGGGAGGCGTTGCGCAACTCAGCGATCCTCTGAGTCGGGTTGGCGGCTACGTGGCGCAAACCGTCGACTCGCAGGACTACATCCGGGCGCAGCGCATTCGCCGCGTGCTGCAGCAGAAGATGGACGCCGTTTTTCAGCAGTGCGATGTGCTGGTCGCGCCCTCGCTGCCGATTCCGGCCTCCACGCTCGACACCAACCTCGAAACCGGCCTGTCGTTCGCCGATCCCATCGGCGGCATCGGCAATCTTTGCGGGCTGCCGGCGCTGAGCGTTCCCTGCGGATTCACCAAGAGCGGATTGCCGATCGGCATCCAGTTTCTTGCGCAGGTGCTCAACGATAACGCCGTCGTCGCCGCCGCCGAAATGTTTCAGGCGCACACCGACTGGCATCGACAGCATCCGGTGCTGAAGTGAGTTGTAGGGCGGCGGAGACGTTTTCCCGGAAGAATCCTACCCCACCGCAAGCAGCAGCAGGGTCGCGTCGTCGGCGAGAGTGCCGTTGGCGTGATTTGCGAACGGACTCCATAATCGTGCGCCACTGTTCCGGCAACCGCTCAGAGCCATCGAGGACTTTCGACAACCGCTCGGTGCCGAACTCTTCGCCCGTATCGTTCGCCGCCTCGGTTACGCCGTCGGTATAGAGCAGCAGACGATCGCCGCTCGCCAACCGCTGCCGTTCAGGGCGAAACGTCTCGTCCAACGCGAGCCCCAGAACCGGACGTGTGGGCGCAAGTGATTCGATGGACCCGTCGCTGTGCCGCAGGATCGGTGGACAATGTCCGGCGTTCACATACTGCAAAATGCGGGTCTTGAGATCGAGCACACCGTAGAAGATGGTGACGTAATGTCCTTCGCCCAACTGGTTGCGCAGGATCGTCTCCACCTCGCCGAGAATCAGCTCGGGACTGTTGCTGGACGACGACAGCGTGCTCACCGACGCATACAGCATGGCCGCAATCATCGCGCCCGGCGTGCCTTTCCCCGAAACGTCGGCCACGCAGAAGTGCAGCGCGCCCGCCATCGACTGCCACACGCCAAAGTAGTCGCCGCCGACCACGCCTGCTGGAATGCTGTCCCCGAAGATTTCGATCTCTTCCGTCTTCAGGTGGCGCTGCGGCACAATGCGCGTCTGCAATTCGTGCGCATCGTTGCGCTCGAATTCCGAGATGCGCTGCGACGAACGCACCTGCTGCCCGCGCTGCCGCAACAATCGCACTTTCTCCAGTAACGCATCATTGCGCCATGGCTTCTCGATGAAGTCTGACGCGCCGTGCTTCATGGCGCTGACCGCCAGATCCACATTGCCCCACGCGGTGAGCGCGATGATCGGCACCGTTCCGTCCATCTGCCGCAGACGCTGGATCAAGTCCAGTCCTTCGATCCCCGAGGTGCTGTCCCGCTGATAGTTCATGTCCAGCAGCGCGACGTCGGGCGTGCGCTGTTGCGCGGCGGTGAGCGCCTCGTTGGGCGAGGCACACAACTGCACCGCATAACCTTGCCCACGCAGCAGCATCGCCAGCGCTTCGCGAACGTATTCCTGATCTTCCGCAATCAGGATGACCGACTCTTCGTCACTCGTAACCATAACGCTCCGCTGATCAATGAGGTGCAGATGCGTTGCCAACGGCGCTGGCAGACTATCTCTTGCAGAAACAGAGGGTTAGGACGCTCAAGAGTGGTCGGCTCGCCCACTAATGCAAATGCCATGTCCGAATATGGACAAGCCGAAATCTGGTCGCTTGTGATCGCTGGAACACCGTCACTTGAGCTTGTCTGGCGTCCTGTTCAGAGTAGCCGAACGCCAGCTTCGGTTGGGCCTTCTGCAGAATTCCGGCGGCCGAATCGCGCAAGAATCGCAACCATTTCTCGTTGCCGCGCGCTATCATACAAAGAAATTTCGGGCAGCCATCTCAGGAGGGTTCCACCATGCGTCACGTCGTTATGTGCTTCGTTTCCGCCGCGGTGCTTTTTTTTGGATTCACGGCGCTAGCCCAGGGGCCCAGCTCCAACGAAACCGCGACGTGCAACTTCGATGCCGACAAACAACTCGCGGCTGAGTATCAGCATTTCTCAGTGAATCTCAAGAAGCCGCTGTTCGGGCGCGAGATTCCCGCTGGCAAAGTCTGGGCTCCCGGTGGAAAGCCTATCACCCTGTTCACCAACACGCCGGTGGAGATTGGCGGGGCGAACCTCTCGGTCGGCGCCTACACCATGTACCTCATTCCAACTGCCAAGCAGTGGACGTTAATCATCTCGAGGAGCACCGACACCAGCGGGAAATATGACGAGAAGATGGATCTGGTCAGGGTACCGATGGAGTCAGGTGAGCTTCCGGCTCCCGAGTCGGAACTCGAGCTCTCCTTCGGCCATACTGCTCCTGATCAGTGCAGCTTGCGCCTGGAAGTCGGCCACCACCGGCGCCTGGGCCGTCTTCCAGAAGAGGTGAGTCTGGACCGTCTTCCCACTCTTAGTCCCTGGCCTTCGGGGAACTCGAGAGCGGATTCACCACCGCCGCCATCGCATGTTCGATGACATGTCCGATCCGCAACACCGTTGCTTCGTCGAAGTACTTGCCAAGAACCTGGACGCCGATCGGCAATCCCTCTTCGTTCCTTCCGCACGGTATTGAGATTCCGGGAACACCCGCCAGATTTGCGGTCACGGTGTAGATGTCGGCCAGGTACATGGCGAGCGGATCGTCTGTCTTCTCGCCCAGCTTGAACGCGGCCGTCGGCGTCGTCGGCGTAACCATCGCATCCACCGTCGCAAACGCGTTGTCGAAGTCCCGCGCCAGCAGACTGCGCACGCGCTGCGCCTTCAAGTAGTACGCGTCGTAATATCCGGTGCTGAGCGCGTACGTTCCCAGCATGATGCGGCGCTTCACTTCCGTTCCCAGCCCGGCATCGCGCGTGCGGCGATACATCTCCGCTAAGGTTTTTCCATCGCCGGCCCGTACGCCGTAGCGAACACCGTCATAGCGCGCCAGGTTCGAAGACGCTTCGGCCGTCGCCACCACGTAATAGGTTGGAATCGCATATTCAGTGTGCGGCAGCGAGATGGGGACAATCTCGCATCCGGCCTTGGCCAACTCCTGAATGGCGGCCTCCACCGCGGCGCGCACCTCGGCATCGAGCCCTTCACCGAAGTATTCCTTCGGAACGCCAATCTTCATGCCCGCCACCGGCTGGCCAATATGCGCATGGTAGTCGGGTACGGGAACGTCGGCCGAGGTTGAATCCAGCTCGTCGCGGCCGGCCATGCACTGCAGCATCAGGGCCACGTCCTTCACCGTCTTGCCGAACGGCCCGACGTGGTCGAGCGACGACGCAAAGGCGATCAGTCCGTAGCGCGACACGCGCCCGTAGGTCGGCTTTAGCCCGACAACGCCGCAAAAGGCGGCAGGCTGGCGGATCGACCCGCCAGTGTCGGAGCCGATCGAAGCCACCGCCGTTCCCGCCGCAACCACCGCTGCCGATCCGCCGGACGAGCCGCCGGGCACGCGCGAGTGGTCGTGCGGGTTGCGCACCGGATGAAATCCTGAGTTCTCGTTCGACGACCCCATCGCGAACTCGTCGCAGTTCGTCTTGCCCAGCACGATGGCGCCCGCGGCCTCCAATCGTTGCACCGCAGTAGCGTCGTACGGCGCGATGAAGTTCGCCAGGATTTTGGAGCCGGCGGTCGTCCGCACGTGCTTCGTGGTGAAGACGTCCTTGATAGCGATCGGTACTCCCGCCAGCGCCGGCAGGGCGTCGCCTTTATCGGCCAGGTTGTCTATGTACGCCGCCTGGAGGTAGGCACGCTCTCTGCACAGCGTCAGGTAGGCGCCGATCGCGTCGTCTTCTGCCTCGATTTTCTGGTAGAACGCATCCACCAGCGCGGTGGCTGTGGTCTGCTTCTCCAGCACCGCCGTGCGCGCCGAATCGACTGTGAGGGGATCGAGGTTCATTTCGGCCTACCGCTCGATCACTTTGGGCACTTTGAAGAAGACTCCATCCGTCGCTGGCGCATTGCGCATCGCCTCTTCATGCGGCAGACAGGGACGCAGTTCGTCGGGCCGCATGGCGCCGCTGGCATCCTGATGTGCGCGGTAGCGGCTGGCGACTTGCGCCATCGGTTCCACGGCTGATGTGTTCAGCTCATTCAGCCGGTCAATGTAGCCGAGGATGGAGTTCAGGTCCTTCAACATGCGCACGCGCTCGTCCTCGGTGAGCTCGAGGTACGCAAGATCGGCGACATACGAAACATCTTTTTCGGTAACCATGATGTGCTGAGTTCCATCCTTTTGGCTCTACAGGTGGAGCACGCCTTTCAGGCGTGCAGGAAGGCTGAGCCAGAACAGTTGGCTTTAGCCACTGAGGTAGACGGTTCTTACCTCAGTGACTAAAGCCCCCAGCTCTTTTTCTCGAGTCTCATTATGCACGCCTGAACAGGCTGCTGAAAAACTCCGATTTCGTCGGTTTGGAGGGGCGTACCTTTAGTTGCGCCGTAGAAGTCCTCTATTTTTGTCATCACGAGCGGGCTTCAGCCCGCGAGGGATCTGCTTTTCTCGGTTTTTCAGCAACCTGTGAAGGCGTGCTCCACCTCTTGCCGCCATGAGCTCCGAACTTAACCTAACGCAACCGCCTGCCTCTCACTACAAACTTGATTGCGCTCACTGCCTGCGCACTGATCGGTCGCAATGCGGCAAGATACTGCCGTTCAAGGCCTTGCAACTGCTGCTGCCAGGTCGCATCCGGAACCTCAACCGTGAGCACTCCATCCGCGTAGCCGATGGCATTTGTCTTCTCTGCCAGCTTCGACCCGCACGCCAGCGGCCAAGCCAGCAGCGCGGCGGCATCGCCCGCTTCCTTCCGCAAGGTGTCGGCAAATATCTTCTTCAGTGTTGAGCTGGCATGCTGCATGGTGTCGATCTTCGATTGTAGAGCAGGAGGGAGGCGCTGTGCTTCTTTGACGTCGCGTGAATCGTTGGCCATGCCAACCGAAAAGGCTTATAAACGCCTCGCTGTCATCCCGACCGAGGACTTCGGTCCGAGTGGAAGGACCTGTTGTTCTCAGCTGGCGTGGCTCAGTTCTTCACGGATGACGCGACGGAGTGTGGCTTCGAGTGGCTCCTTCGCGCGGCGAATGTGCTGCCGAAGGGCATCGTTGATCGAGCTCTGATAGTTACCTCCACCGGCCTGGTCCACCTGCTGCCGAAACCAGTCGAGAATGTCGTCATCGAGCCGGATGGTGATTCTGGTCTTACCCTTGGGCACTGGCACGACGGGCCCTCGTTTTGCGTGGCTGAAGTCGTATTCACGTTTCATTGGTTTTCCTCGTATTGCCGCCTCTCGCGCGGAGTTGCTGGCCGCGCAGAGATGAGCCGAATGCCCTCGCCGCGCCAAGTGTAAATCACCAGCAAAAGGCCACTGTGCGCGTCCATCCCCATCGTGACCCATCGCTCTTCGCTCTCAGAATGAGGATCACGAATTGTCAGCGCAAGATCGTCCTCGAAGACGGCTACGGCATCTGCAAAGTGGACTCCATGTTTGGCGAGATTTGCCGCGGCTTTGCCCCGATCCCACTCGAAGCGCACGCCTCATTGTATGCACATTTGTACACCGATGTAAAGACTCAAACGGATAGAATCGATTGACATGCCGCTGATCCTTGCCTCTGCTTCGCCGCGCCGCGCTGAACTTCTGCGCAACGCCGCTATCGCATTCATCGTCGAACCGGCGCGCGTAGCCGAACAACCCTTCCAGAACGAGAATCCGGTTGATTACGCACAGCGATTGTCCCGCGACAAAGCTCGTGCGGTTCACTCGCGGCATCCGGACAGCGCCGTGCTGGGCGCAGACACGGTGGTCGTGGTTGACGAGCATTTGCTGGAGAAGCCAGCCGACGAGCACGATGCAGCGCGCATGCTGCGCCTGCTCTCCGGGCGAAGCCATCAGGTCATCACCGGCGTTTGCCTGCTGGCTCCGGGATTCGAGCGGACCGAGGCCGAGATCACGCAGGTCGTTTTCAGCCGGCTCTCCGAAAACGAGATCGCGCTCTACGTCCAGACGGGCGAGTCGATGGACAAAGCCGGAGCCTACGCGGTTCAGGGCATTGCCTCGCGCTGGGTGGAGCGCATCGACGGCTGCTACTTCAACGTGGTCGGGCTGCCGCTTCCGAGGGTGTATCGGATGTTGCGCGCGGCACAAGCGGCTACGGGAGTGACGCTAGTGTGAATCGCGTGCGCGATCCGCCGAAATCACTTGGCTGGAGCCTCCGGTTTAGCCGGCTCGGAAGGTGGCGCGTTTTTCACCTTGGCCAGCGCTTCATCCACGCGCTTCTTGAAGTCACCCTGGTCGTTGTGCGAAAGTCCGCTATACATCGACACCACACTCATCTCGCACCTGGTACCAATCGGCAACAACGAGACCTGGTTTTTGCCCTGGTTGACCGCTCCGATCACGGACCAATGAACGGAGTGTTTCACATTGTAGTCTGCAGCCATTTTGTCCTCGACACTCTGCACGTCTTTGTAGTTGTCCGGATTGGCAAGGGCGACTTTGACCGCGGCCCACACCTCGCTGCAAGGAACGGGATAGGTAGTCTTGTAAGTCTTGTTGCCGGCACCGAACGCCGGCAGAGCAACGGCAAGCGACAGAAAAACAACGACTAGACCTTTCATCATGGCATGTCTCCTGATGGGAATGTGCTTCATAGAATTAGCCCGGCCCTTTCTGACGCCAGGCCGCCTCGAAGACTGTTTACTCATTCGTAATCAACAGTGACTCTTGGTTAACTTTCCAATTTGGGGCGGATTAGTAACATCTAAGTTATCCACCCCTCCCCTCCCTCTTGTTTAGAATCATTGGATTACGAAGCTTTTCCCGGCAAATGATTGAGTGCCATAGGTTTATACGTTAATGATTGATTCCCAAGGACTTGACGTAAGAAAGTTCGTCTTAGTTTCCAGAGTCTGTCCCGGGACAGACCGGATGACGAGTATCAACTAGTAATGCCAGCGGTGTTCGATCTGATCAACTGATTACTGGCTACTGGCAACTGCTTTTCAAAGAGCCTTCCGGACCCACACGCTGGGTGCGGCCGTCGAAGACACGCCAAAACCGTGCCCTCAACCATAGTGATAGCGCCGCGGCGAGCGCACGGACAAGTGCACAGGTCACGTTGGCGCGTGATGCAAAGAAAAGGCAAAGCTCCCGCCCGGCAAGAGAACCTTGGCTGTAGCGCGCTGCCATCGAGTTATCATCACAGAACATTCTTCCAGGGGGACCCAACCATGGAATGGGAACGATTGACCCGGTTTGTGCTGCTGGGAAGCGCCGACCTGGAACAATACGCGATCCTGCTGGTGCGAGTGTCGCTGGGGCTGTTCTTCGCCATCTCCGGGGCGAACAAGCTCTTCGTCGCGAGCCGGACGCAGGCCATGTATGAGACGCTGGTCGAGGCCAGGGTCCCGTTTCCTCACGCGATGACCTATTTCGTCTCCGCGGTCGAGCTCGTCGGCGGATGCCTGCTGGCTGTGGGCTTACTTTCGAGCCTGGCCTGCGTAGCTCTGCTGGTCGACATGCTGGTCGCCATTCTGACCACGAAACTTTCCGCCATGCCCAAAGAACTTTCGGCTCATAACTGGCTCGACGATTTCCTCTACCTGCCCGAGGTCCTGTACGTACTGTTCTTCATTTGGCTGATCTTCTCCGGTCCGGGCAGATTCAGTGTCGATTACTGGCTCGCCGGTAGGTTGTGGAGATGAGATCTCTATGAAGGATCCGGGCAAGGGGAAAGCAGTACTGTTCGATCTCGGCGGCACTCATATACGGGCCGCAGTGAGTACGCAGGAGTGCGAACTGCTACAGCAAGAGAAGAAGGCGGTAAGAAACTTCATCGATGGTAGTAGTCCAGAAGAAGTTTGGCGGAGTGTCTATGAGTACGTCACGGAGTATGTCGCTCGAGTAGAGGATACGCTGCATCCTAATGCCGCGGTGGTTCTCGCTGTGCCCGGACCAGTCGGGCCAGGCTCTCGCCTCCTGGATGCACCGACCCTCGTCGGAAACGGGAGTCCCGTCCCGGACATCAAGCACGACATCGAGCGGGCCACGGGCCGAACCGTGTCCCTGCTCAACGATATTTCGGCGGCAGCGTGGCACGTCAGCAGGACCGTAGCGGACAAGCGCTTTCTGGTAGTAACCGTCAGCAGCGGCATAGGCAGCAAGGTCTTTGATCGCGACCACCCGCTCGGCGTGATCGCCGATGTGTCCTATTGCGGAGAGATCGGCCACTTTGCCGTGACGGACTTCGACGGTGAGGTGCTGTGTGACTGCGGCGGGCGGAATCACGTTGGAGCCATTTCCTCAGGTCGAGGCATCCTTCGCATGATCCAGGCGCGCGCTCAGTTGGATCGTGACGGGTTTCGCACGTCAGCTTGCGGTGCCGCAGTTGGCGGCAGGTGGGAGTCGCTATCCAATGAAGCCCACATCGTTCCTGCCGCGCTTGCGGGCGATCCGTGGGTCCTCGACGTGATCAGGCAGGCGACACGTCCTCTGGCGCATGCGGTCCTGGCGGTATGGATCGCGCTGGGACTTTCCCGCGTAATCGTAATTGGGGGATTCGCCCTTGCGTTGGGCGACTGTTATCGGGAGATTCTGGAGGCTGAACTTGCACGTCTGGCAGACTATACGCCGCTGAGCGCCTGTCGAGGAAGCATGGTGCAGCTCGGCCGTAAGGATGAGGAGGCCTGCCTCATCGGTGCCGCGGTGTACGCCAGCCAAATGAGGTGACTCGCATGACTGCCCCGTTTTTGTCATCCGGCGGAAACAGCCAGGTGACGCGATAAGGCAAAGGTAGGGGTCGCGAAATAAACGAAATCCCGAAGCGGCGCCATTTGCACTCGGAAGGGGAAAGCCCCACCCGGGCCAGAGAAGCCTGTGTGGGGCATGCTCCTGATTCTCTAATGTCGAGCGGACCGCCTGAAGAAAAGCCTGTTCAAGAACCAATCAGGCACTAGAAGATGCAGTTGTCGTTGAAATACTCGTCCTGCTGGTTGTAGCAGCAATCCACTACATCCCCGCCGGCTGCACGGCAAGCATCGTAGGCTGGCTTGTCGTACATGCTCTTACCTGTGAAGCAGTGGTTGAACGCGATTCTGTGTCCCATCTGCCGGCAGTAGTTGAGCTCCTTGTTGCTCCATCCTGACAGCAGCTCATAGCTGTGATAAGTAGTCGAGTAGTAGCTTGCCGTGCCGGTGCAATTCAGGTCTTGATTCTGACAAACCGTGACACACTGGTTGTTGCCGGGCGCACACTTGGTCCAGCATAAGTAGTACTGTTCGTCGCACTGTTGATACCCGGATTGAGCATAGGCTGGATAAGTTGCCATGATCAGGACGCCCAAGAGAAGAGCGGCCAAAGCCAGCTTGGGGCATCGAGCGCATACAAAACTTGTGAACGCGCGCATTGCACTTCTCCTCATTCGTAGATTGGGGTCTCTAAGAGGCCTCGGCCAAATTGTAGGCTCCACCGGCGACGATAGTGCCAAAAAACTCTCCCGAAAAGTCTCATAATTCCAAAATGGGAATCGGCACTTAAGTGATTTTCGAGTACTTAAGCAGGCATCCTAGTCTATTTCGCGGACTGCTGTGTCGCAGCAGCAACCGGCGGATGGTCTGGGCGCCACATCGGTTGACCCGCCGAAATGTGGGCAACCTGCAAGTTGGGAAACAGCGCGCGAAGATCTTCGGCACATTGCTGCATGCCTGCCTCCTCCGACACTTCGTGGCCCAGCAGGATAAGCGCCTTGTGGCGACCCTGCGCACTGGCGTCGCGCGCATATTCAACCGTTTCCCACTCGGCGGCTTCGCCGGCGATCAGGACTTCCACGTCATCGCGACGTAGAGCGAGGACCTGCTTCTGCAGGCCCGAGGCTCCGGGCAGGATGGCGACGTGCGTGATCGAGAGATCAGGATTTCCGACCACGCGCAGAGTCTGGGCGTTGAGTTTCGCCGCAATCTCACGTGACAGCTTCAGCAGCGTGGTCTGCGGGATCGTGACCAGGAATAGATTGCCCGCTTCCGTGAAGTTCTGCCAACCAAGGCTCCGGATGAGCCCGGTTCCAACCTCGTCGGTCGCGGCCGCGTGCATTCTGTCGTGCAAACGGAATACGACCATGTGGTGTTGCTGAATAAACGCCAGCTTCTCGCGGTAAACCGGGTCGTCGGCAAAGAAGGCAGTGTCGTCGAGATGGTTGTAGAACGTGGGCTCGTGCGTGATCACGAGATTGAGGCCGCGCTTTTCCGCCTCGCGCAGCACCTCCATGGTGTCGAGGAAGGTGGTCGCGATGCCAATGACCGGAGTGGATGGATCACCGGCCTTGATGGTATCAACGGTGTTGCCAGGCAGCGTCGCAGAGTAGATCTTCTGAATGCGCTGGATAGCCTCACCCGCAGTAAGGGTTTGTCCGGCGGACGTTAGCGGGAAAGCCGCAAGCATAAGAAAAACAGCGCAAGCTCCGGTCACGGAAGTGGGCGTCAATGTATTTCCCTTGGCATGGTAAACCCAGTGTAGCTGCGGTTGGGGAGGTCGCCAGAAAATTCGTCCCCCAATAGGAGGTAGTGCGCAACATTTCGGGGTGCCCCGTTCTTGTCATCCCGAGCGGAGCGAAAGCGGAGTCGAGAGCCTGCCCTGGGCTTGACCAAGGGGACCTACTTTCGGAAAAATGCGGACTGTCATGCTAGAACAAGAATCCCCACCCAAGCAAGAGAAGCTTGGATGGGGTACCCTCCGGATTTCCGGGTCAAGCGGTCGGCCGGACCACCGGCCAATGGGAGTGGGTGATTAGCGTTTGTTGCCCGCCAAATCATGCGTCGCTTTCTTCTGCGCGGCGGCAAATATCTGGACGCCCTCTTTGGTAGCGTACCAGCATCCTTGAAGTCCCCCGAAGGTAGAACTGATTCCTACCATGGCGCTTCCCTGGACGTTCCCCGCGTAGGTTGTTCTGATGGGCGGTGTGTACTGAAGCTCCATCATGCCGGGATCCTCGGACCAGTTGCCGCCATGCCCTTGAGAATCGGCAAAGGTTCCATCGGCCTTGAAAGTGACTTCATCCTGAATGTAGGTTCCATTACATCCCCAGCTGTAATGAAAGGTCCATTTTCCAACTATGCTCATTCGATTTGCCTCTCTTTCGGTTATTCGTGCTGCGGACCTTTCCGCTAGCATTGATCTGGTGCAAATCGCGTACCACTCGTGACGATTCTTCCGTTCCATTGTTGCTCCACCAGTAAGGTGCTCTGTTTGCAATTGAGGAAAGGAACCTAAGCTCGGGCAGAACTGGCGACCATTCCCGCCGAGGAAGGATCACACTATCCGATCAGATAGGTAAGCTATCCGAGGTGCTAGTTGTAGTTGAAAGCCCCATCCAAGCAAGAGAAGCTTGGAGCCTGCCCTCAGCGCGGTCGAATGGTGAGGCACCCTCGAGAGTTTAGCGGGATTCGACGTCTTAATCGCAGTTTTGGGTGGGCCATGCGCCTCAGGCTATTTCCTCGACGCCGGCGGCACTAGTCCGTTGGCGCGGTAGTAGGCGACCAACAGCCCATAGTGTTCGGAGGAGTGCTGCAATACGCCTAGCCACGGCTCAATGCTCTTGGTGAGCGCTTCGTCGGACACTCCTTTCAGCGTCGCCTCCGAGTCGGCGATGGCCTTTTCCAACAGCGCGACCACTTCGGCCTTGGTCTTGTAATTCTTGGGATCAAGTTCGTCCCATTTCACCTTCTCGCCGCGTCCCGCCTTGTCTGCGTAGATATTGCCGGATGCAACGTGCACGATCACCTCACCGAAGCTGCGCATCTCGGGCTTCAAGCGAAAGTCGTACTTGTCTTCGGGAAAGTCCTTCGCCATCTCCAGAACTTGCTTGTCGACTCCAACGAAGTAACTCCGCAGTTGTTGGGGAGTGGTTTTGGGGCTGCTCTGACCGATAGCCGGAACAATCGCGAGCACAATGATTGAGACACAATACAGGGCCTTACGCAGGGACATGTTCCACCTCCGATTCATGGACGTCAGAGCGCCATAGAAGGTCACCGGTCGGGAACGCGATACTCTGTCCGTGATAGCAGGTGCCGCCCTGAAGAAGCTCGATTACAACCCTTTACCGCAGTCTGACGCCTGCCCTGAGCGGAGTCGAAGGGACCGGGGCTACAATTGTGACGCCCTTCGGGCTAAGAAGCGGAAAGGCCCCACCCAAGCAAAAAAGCTCGGATGGGGCGCCTGTGCGGTATGCTTTTGGAGAAACTTACACACCTACGGGAACGTTATGGTAGGTCGAGATGACTGTCTCAAACGTCTGAACCCTTGGGGTCCCATCGACTACGTTCGCCAGCGCCTTCAACACCTGCGGGTAGGCATTGGTGTTGTAATCGTCTGCGTTGGCCTTGTTCTCCCACAGACTGATCGAAACCGCATCCTGGCTGCCGGGATTTGAGAACGTGATTTCGTCCTTAAAGCCCTTCTGCTTGCGCAGCAAAGGAAGAATCTGGTTCTCGAAGGTGCGGGTGTAATCAGACTGCGTGTTGGATTTCAGGCGAAACGAGACATTGCGTGCGTACATATTCAACCTCCTAAAGGTTGTGTCGCATAAGACTGAAGAAAATTTCAGATGGGCTGACTTATGTTCAGGGAACCTGAAAGAGGAGAAGGTGGAAGCCGCCTCTACTCAAACTCTATAGGATCGCGTGAGCATTGTCAAACCAGAGCTGGAGTTTCAATCCTCGCTTGGACAGCGCCGGTCAATCAGAGTACCATTGAAATTGAGAGAGATTCCCCACCTCTCATTCAGATCCCTGAACTAGGTCAGCCGTTCTGGAGTTTTCTCCTCTTAGTGTTGGTTAGTTCAGGAGTTGCAGTGTCCAATCCCAAAGTCAAAGTTAGCCAGAAATCGGCCCCTTTCACACCGCCGAAGCCCTGCAAGAGCGAATCAGCAAGTACCTTCTCAGACGACGAGATACGGACCCGGGCTTACCAAATCTACGAGTCTGGCGACAGAAACAACAACAATCCTGAGGAGGATTGGATTCAGGCCGAGACCGAACTGATGGAACTCGTAGGCGGCAAATAGGCCGAAGGGTGTCTCTGACCCCAACCGAAAGGCCCCACTCCTTCAAAGGGCTTGGATCGGGCGCGCCTGGCAGTGGCGACAAACGCCAGCGAAGTTCAAGACTCGACCGGCAAGGTTGAAGGCCCGGGCAAAAAGAACCTCCCAACGGTCAAAAGGATACAGTTATTCGTCGGTCGTACGCCTACTCTGTAATTGAGGCAATAGCAATGAAAGCAATGAAAGCATTTGCAACTTTCGGAACAGCAGTCCTGTTTCTGTCTCTCGGAACCCTTGTCCCTGCATTCGCACAGCAGCATGAACAAGAGGAAGCCAAGCCTGCAGAGAAGCAGCAACAGGAGCATGGCCAGCAGCAGAAGCAAAACAAGCAGCAGCAGCAGCAAGAACATGCTCAACAGCAGAACCAGAACAAACAGCAGCAACAAGAGCATGCTCAACAACAGAACCAGAACAAACAACAACAGCAAGAGCATGCCCAGCAGCTGAACCAAAACAAGCAGCAGCAACAAGAACATGCTCAACAGCAGAACCAAAACAAACAGCAACAGCAAGAGCATGCCCAGCAGAACAAAAACAAACAACAACAGCAAGAGCATGCCCAGCGGGGCGTCCAGCAGTCGGCCTACCACCACACCCCAGAACAGCAGCACGCCCAGCAGGTCGCATGGCAGGGGCATCGCTCAGAAAACTGGGAGTCCGACCACCGGACGTGGCAGCAGCGCGGCGGGTACAGCGGGTATCGCATTCCCGACGACCGTTTCCGCGGCTACTTTGGCCCGGACCACGGGTTCGTCATCTACCGGCAGCCCTATATGGTGGTTGGCGGGTTCCCGCGCTTCCAGTACGGCGGCTATTGGTTCGGTCTTGTCGATCCGTGGCCCGGCTACTGGGCACAAAACTGGTATGAAACCGACGACGTGTACGTTGTCTACCGCGACAATGGATATTACATGTACAACCGCAGGTATCCTACCGTCGGCCTTGCGATCAACGTCACGTTATGAGGCTCTATTCCCAAGCGTCATAGGTAAAGGAGAAGAAGATGGCTACCCCAGTGATAGAAACTCCGGATCCAACTGCAGCGACTGCAAGCGCGCCAACGCCCCCAAGAGAGCAAGCTTCTCTCGATCGCGGTGCGGATAAGCGTGCCGATGCCCTTAGAGCCAAGAAGAAGAAAGAAGCGCGACGCCCACCGGGTTACTTTAAGAAGGTCGCACACCAAGGGCTAATAGCAGGCTGATCTGTTGCATCTCATGGATCTCTCAGTCAAGAAAAATAGGTACTTCATGAACCAGGCGATCGACACCTCCGTTACTGACGATTGCGTCAGGATTAAAGACCTCGGTTACACGTCTTCCCGCCACATCAGCATGTATGGCGAACGATTTGAGATTCTTTCCGATCCCTTCCCTGACGGTAATGGAGTTGCAGTCCAGGTCAAGGCTGCCAAGGATCCAATGGAACGTACGTTGCGGCTTCCGACGTCGATTCTCGTTGGTCTTAAAGGTTTGTTTCCGAAAGCAGGATGAGTTAGGTCGCACTTTGGTGCGATTGCCGACGCTGAAGCCACGAGTTGCCTTTGCATCTCTGACATAAGAGAGGTTGAACCAATGGACCACTGGGGAATCTATATCGCTTATGGATGGCTGGTTACGCTCGTCCTGGCCTTGACAGACGCTGTGCAGGCCATTCGGAAGGGGCCGCAACCTCAGCCACAGCCCTCCGAGTCTTATACCCACAACTAGGGAAGCTCTGAACAAGCGGCTTCGGGGGAAGATCTGACCTTCAGGTCAGCGTCCAAGTCACTCATAATAGTAGGGGGCTTTAGCCCGGAAGTCTGGCGATTCGAAGCAGAAGGACCGACACGCGAAGCCAATATGAATGGCACTAATTCACTAAGGAGGCATCAATGAATTGGGAACAAGTCGAAAGCAGATGGGAACAATTGATAGGTTCGGCAAAGGAAAACTGGGCCAAGCTGAGCGATGACGATCTCCAGCAAATATCTGGCAGGCGTGAGCAACTTGCAGCGAAAATCCAAGAGCACTACGGAATCGCCAGGCGCGAAGCCGAAAAGCAAGTATGGGACTGGGGTAAGAGCGTGGAGCGGACCCAGAAGAAAATTGCGTAAACATTCCGGTATCCCCTCGAATGAAACTGTACATACCCAAAGGCAAATGGTCTAAAACGTGGAAATCACTGATCTAAGCGCGATCCAGATATTGTCCGTGCCGTGTCCGACTTGTGCCGCTGCACCGCGAGAACGGTGTTGCGAGATTTCTAACGGCGCGTTTCGCCAGGACCCGCATTTCGCCCGCTTGTTGTCGGCCGCGGGACAGGGCGCCTCCACCCGTCAGCCCAGCCACGCGACCGCTGTGCTATCGATATCTGAAAGGCCCCACCAAGCAAAGCAGCTCGGTTGAGGCACTCAAGAGTTTAGCGGGATCCCAAGTTTAAATCTTGGGCTGGCCGCTCGCCCGCCAGGCTACTTGCTCTTCTGACCGGAGCGCGATTGATAAGCACCCAAGATAGTCTGCGCGATCAACTTGTGCCCCGACTGGCTGGGGTGGCCGTCGCACGATAGCACGGTGGGCACCCCGGGCTTCGCATTCAGCAAGCCCGTCACACAAGTTTTGCCTCCCGTCTTCGTAGCCGCAGCTTCAAAGGCGGAAAAAACGTCGGCTACCCCGGCGCCGTAAAAGGGCGCGGGGGCGGTGATCGCCTGGTTCAAGGCAGCCGTGACCTGTGTCGCACCCTGGTCCGAGTAGTCGGTCGAGTAATAATTCACGACCACGATGGCGCCGTTGTATCCAGTGTTGCGCAGGCCGGCGAGGATGGTGGCCACATTGGTTGAAGCCGTAGTAAGCACCTGGGGAAGGCCACTCGCGATGCACGTCGGATCGAAGTTGCACACTTCCTCCAGCAGAAGCACGTCGTTCGAGCCGACTTGCAGCGTCACCAGCGCCGTGTTGCCATATTGTTGCAGGAAAGTTAGGGCGAAAGCCAACTGGGTGGTGGCTGAGCCGTAGTCAACGTGCAAAGGTACATGCTGCCGATAGAGGCGGCATCCGGCATCGGGCGCATTCGACGACAGAAAACTGCCGGTCGTCTCTCCCGGGCAAGCGGCATTTGCCAGGTCGAGACTGAGCACCAGGCTAGTCCAATCCGCATAACCTACGAAGTTTTCGGGATTGTAATATTCGAATCCTGCCTGCGTGATGTATCCAAATGGAACACTGTCACCCAGCGCAAGATACTCGTTGGAAGCGCCGGCTGGGTTTTCTGCCAAAGCCGACCCGGCGGCGAAGAACGCGAGAATTACCACCATGCTGAAAATGCGGCGTGTTGTCATCACCACCTCCTCGAAGCGCGCATTGGTTGCGGCAAAACATAATACTGCGAAAAGTGCCTGCGTGACAGTTTGCGGTCTGGGGTGGCTTGGCTGCGCGCAGCAAACCAGTGGCTGCAAAAGCTCCACCCTAGCAAAAGAAGCTTAGGTGGGGCACCCCAGGTTTGATGCCGCGTTTCGTCCCTATCGGGCAGCAAAAAAGTGACGCGGATGTGACAAGTGCATGACATACGGCTCCTCAGCCATTGCTATGGTGACTTGGTTCCTTAGGTAAGAGAGACAAGCATGTTTCCTCTGAGCTTAAGAACAAAGAAAAACAATAAGGAGAATTGTCATGAAGAAAGCAATTTGGCTTGGAGTCGTGGCTACGGCCATGGCTCTGATAAGTATGGTTCCCCAGGCAGCTGCCGCCCCGGGCGACAGCATTAGCTTCAACTTGGTGGGCTCCCCGGGCCTCAAGTGCGTCCCAACCGCCGCTTTCGGTAGGGTTACAGTAAGCGACTTGGGGCCGGTTCAGAACCTGCATATTGAAGTGTTCGGGCTAACCCCTAATACCTCTTTTACCGTCTTTGTCACGCAACGCGGCCGCAGACCGTTCGGTTTTTCGTGGTATCAGGGCGAGATAGAGACCAACGGCAGGGGCCTCGGCGTGGCAGACTACAGAGGCATCTTCAGCGAGGAAACCTTCCTGCTTACCGACTCCAACTCCCCAATCCAAATGGACCACCTCGGAATATGGTTTGCCGATCCGGCCGACGCCGTCAAGGCAGGTTGTTCAGGGATAGTAACTCCCTTTGACGGGGACCATCAGGCCGGCATCCTGGTATTGAGCACAGCCAACTTCCCGGATGACCAGGGGCCTCTGCTCCAACTCCGGGAGATTGAATAACCACTCGCCAAACGACGGGCCAGCAGCGCCGGAGGTGAGTGAACGAAGTGAATTGCTGGGTGCCCCGTCCTAGGTCATCTTTGGCTAGGGCGGGGCCGTTGGTTCGGGTGAGGAATGCCCGCCCTACCCAAAAGGAATGGTAGAACGGTGCACCCCCGCCCCAAATGATCTCGTTCAACAAGGAGCGTTAGGATGGGCCACCGGCACCCGCCTCTCCTCGCTATCGAGTTAGCTCCTCGAAGTGGGATAATGTGTTCGTTCCAGATAGGAGGAGTTTTCCATGTCTATTTACATATCATTGGTAAGCTACACGCCACAGGGAATCAGCAACATCAAAGACAGTCCAGCACGGATGGACGCCGCCAAAAAGGCCGCGGTGTCTCTGGGCGGAAAGGTCCACGGTTGGTACCTGACGATGGGCCGGTATGACGGCGTATTCATCTCGGAATTTCCCGATGATGCGACCTGCGCCAAGTTCGTACTCTCCGTCGCCACGTTAGGCTTTGTGTCGACGGAGACCCTCAAGGCATTTAGCGAAGCGGAATTTCGCCAGGTCATCGGCTCACTTGGGTGAGTCGCCAACGACCTTGAAGATTTGGACGCCTCGTGCCCGGGCTCGCATCTGTCTTCTGGACGCTAACCCGGGCAGAGGAAGATTAGTTATGGCAGAAACTAAACCCAGACCCCTTCCGTGTACTGAGTGCCCTAGAGAGGCTTAGCAGGATTCGAAGTTTGATTGCGGTCGGCGGGCTTACCCGCGATTTTCCCATTTCGGGATGATATTGCCAGTCAATACCCCCTCCCCCCTTCCCTGTTCTTTAGAATCATTGGATTACGCGATTTTTCCCCGCAACATATTCCGAACAAAGGGGTTATAGGCAAAATATTCCATTCAAAGGACTTACGAGCGTGACTTCCTCCTGTTTCGGCACTCTCGGGAGGTCAGATAACCAAATGGAACCGACCCCGGCTCCCTGAAGCAGTGGCCATAGATTGTCAAAGAACCGGGCACCGCGCCCCAGGGCGGGTGAGGGACACGAGCCCCGGCGCTCGCCAAGGGCGGCCTCTGCTCCAAAGGTAACGCAGGACCAGACCTTGTCAAGATTACGAAGGTACAGGTCAGGTAACTGTACTTTCGTAACAACCAGGCGGCAAGGTAACCGCCAGGTGTGGCCCGGCCACCCTCAGGCCGCGGATATGGAGCACAGTCGAAGGGGCTGGGCTGTGACTGTGAGGCCCTTCAGGCGCAGGATTGCCGGCTCGATCCCAGTAATTCCTGCTGCGGGTCAGTGCTTCTTCTTAGTGGGCTTTGGCTTGAGGGTCTTGACGTGCTCGTGGCTCAGGTCGAGATACTTCCGCAGCTCGTTCGTCTTCTTCAGCAGTGCGTCGGGAACGGTTACATATTCCTGCATGACGACGCCGTACGCCTCAAACAGGGTGGTCTTGTATTTCTTCAGAAATTTCTCTCTTTCCTCTGCAGGCAGCCGGATGGCCAGCGTACCGGGTGGATTCAGCAGGGTAAACATATTGCCATTCAGGGAAGTGTAAGGATGGGTCGCACCCTTGCGCTCAATCGTCGGATTGGTGGCAATGAGTTTTTCGTAGAGCCCCAATTTCTCGGCCGGGATACTGCTCTTTTTTGGCGCACTCATGTCTGTCTCTCGCGTTGCAAATCGCAATGCGCTTACGAGCATACAACAAGCAAACGAAGCTTGACGGGACACCCTAGACGTGGTGAGGTTTGCCGGGCCAAAGGGAATGTGAGGACTAACAGCAATTAACAGGAGGTGTGTGCCCTAACGCCTCGCTCCGGCTCGCTTTTGGGGCGGACTGGCGAGAAATGGGGGTGTCAGCTCAAGCACCATCCCCGCCAAGGGTCCCGTTTATGAAGAAAGGGGGCGGTAGTGGCTCAATTTGAATTTCAAATTGAGCCACTACCAAGGGGGCAAATAGCTTGTTTTCCGAGGCGAAGGAGCGCACAATTGCTGGACTGTCGGGACAAAATGGAAATCCCGATTTCGTATAATCGAACCCACTCTTGGGTGGGTCCATTCCTGCTTAGTAGCCACTCGAAAGGACCTGCCAGCCAGTTGCACCAGATTGTGAGGGGCAGCTCAGCCCCTCGGCACGGAGCGCTGTGATGATGGAGTCCCGCGTTCGACCTCTTCTGGAAACAACCGTCAGCAAGATGGCATGGTTGGTGTTACTGCTGCCGTTCGCCTCTTGCAGCTTCCTCTTCGCGCAGAACCCGCACGACACTTGCGTACAGAAGTGCAGGTCATCGGACGACTCTCCCTGCATAGGGCTGAGCGGGGCGAACTTCACCCAATGTGTGAAGAACTGCGTGTCGGGATGCCCGCCTGCCCCTCCACCGCCGCCGCCGCCGCCGCTGCTCGATCCGGGGTGCGGCAATCGCAGCATCCAGGGCACGATCCACTGCACCATCGATCAGCCCAACGTGACGCGCCCTGAGACGGAGTATCCGACGGTGCTTTTTGCTCCCGGCGACATCGTCGATGTTGTGGCGGACGGATGCGTGCAAACCGGTGGAGCGGGCAATACTTGGAAGCGATATGTCAATCCCAGCGGGCCCAACAGCGCGACCTTGTATCACGGGCTGATCCGCATTCCATTCGGAGATCCGAAGAGCACGTTGGTGGAAATCAGGACGGTGATCGGCAAGCACCTGGCGGTGACGAGTGCCGTTGTGCCGCTGTCGCTGCTCGATCTTCACCTGGGATATCAAGACGACGATTATTCTGACAACGGTTATTACAGCCACGACGACGGCACCGAGGATCAGTGCAAGCAGACCGACAGCCAGGATGGCGGGCCGGCGCACGTTACCATCACGATCTATCGCGGGGTTTCGCCGCCCGACGCTCCTCCCACCAGCCGCTTTGACTTCGACGTGGTGTCCAGCTCGGTGGACCCGAATGGCCTGCCGCACAATCCTCTCTGGAGTTGGCAGACACGGCACCAGGGCCAGAAGCCGGACACCTCAATGTGCCACAATTTCAGCCGGCGCGGCTCGAATCCTCTCGGTATTCCCGACCCCTACATGTCTCCGTACTTTGCCGACTGCACCGACCAGGCCGACCTTTCAACGGTCGATTTGCCCATAGACCTGAATGCCGAAGTTTGTAAAGTCAGCTGGCTACCGCGGCCGCCCTACACTGACGATACCTTTGCCGGCCACGTCAACTGGTTCCCGATTACGGTGGAAGGCAGCGGCTTCTGGGGAAAGCGCACCGTCGGGGACGATGACTACACCTTCACCTACAACGCCGACGGACAAGCCAATCCGCTCAGCGTGAATGGACGCCCAGGTCTGCATATTGAGTTTGACTCGGATGAAACGGTCGACCATTTCAGTAACAGCGAGTGGAACGATTTTCATAACGCCGTGGACAATAACCAGACGCTTGCGGAGCAGTTATTCACCGGAGACACCCGTGTGGGCGGCTACGCCATCCTGACGGGAATGTTCGGGCTTGATGGTGAGCACAGTTTAAAGGCCGAGTTGCACCCTTTATATGCAATGGCGATCCGGCGCAGTACGTTTGAGAATTCCAACGGCGATGAAGCCTGGCTCATGTTTGTGCGCAACGAGGGCGACGAGGGCTACTGTTCCAGTCAAATCTGGGATTTGGGTCTTGAGGACTATACCTTCCGCCTGCCCTGGCGCTCCGGCATGAAGGCGGTGAGTGTCAACTTGAACAAAACCAACTTTGTAGGCACGGACGGTACGTCGGGGCCGACCGTATCGGCGATCGCTCCGCCGTCACGCGCGGCGGGTGTCTATGTGAGCTTCCATCTCGGTCCTCCTGTGCTCAACTCGGGCATTTTCGGTTCCGGAGCCTCGATGCCCTTTCTGAATGGCGTGCTGCACCTAGTGTGGTCGGGTCTGGTGGGACATCCCATCACGGAATTGCATGCGGCGGAAACTGCTGACCGGCCGGCAACCGGAGTGGTTGCAGGCCATCCCGTGACTGCCGCTGGCGGCCATCCGGCAGCCGAGGACGACGACGACGCAGAACAACTTCTGAGTACGGACCATCAATGCTGTGCCCGCGCCGCAGCGCGAACAGGTGAAGCGCGCGCGGGTGCTGCCGGGAACCAAGACCGTGGTCGTGCACCCGCTGCCGACGACCGGCGCCGTGCGCATGATGACGGAAAGGCCAGCGGTCGCGAGAATCGCGAAGCTGCACGCCATCAAGGGCGGCACGGCCCAGCGCAAGCTGGCTCGCGATGCCGCCCAGATGAAGGCGCTCTGCGCGGCGACCAACAACGCTCCGGCTAACCTGCCGGCCAGTGTGTGCACGCCGACTGCGCTGCCTGCAAGTCAGTAGCTAAAGTAAAGGCAGCTGGAGAGAGAAGAGCGTAGACGCCGACTTTCCGGGCTAAGGAGAAGCTCCCGTTGATACATGGCTTGGGCGAGATTGCGCTTCGCGTCAACAATCTGGACGCCATGCAGAAGTTCTACGAGGAAGTCATCGGTTTGCCTCTAATGACGAGGGTTCAAAACTGTGCATTTTTCAAAATTGCGGACGGCTACGGCGGCCACACTCAAGTGCTGGCTTTATTCGACCGCTCAGGGGACCCCGGCTATCGCGGGCCAGATGCTGCATGTTCTACTATTGACCACATCGCGTTCGAGATCGCCCTGGCGAATTTCGCAGGTGAAAAGAGGAGATTGGAAGCCCTCGGGCTTCATGTCGAAACCGCCGAACACGCGTGGGTCCGTTGGCGCTCGCTCTATGTCACCGACCCAGAGGGAAATCAAGTTGAGCTGGTGTGCTTTGATGGTAGTGTCTAAGGGTCAAGTGCGCGGGCATCCAGGCGACGATTGTGACGCCCTGCGGGCTGAGATGTTGAGGATACGTGGCAGGCCCTTAGGGCTTTGCGGGCAGCGGCTGCCAGAGCTCAATCTTATTCCCATCCAGGTCATAGATCCAGGCAAAGCGACCGTAGGATTCATCCATTCGTTTGTCGTCAATCTTTACTCCCTCTTGTTTTAAGCGGTCGAGCAAAGCATCCAGATCGTCCACGATGTAGTTGACCATGAACGGTGCGTGGCTGGGATCGAAATAGTTAGTGGAGGCGGGAAAAATAGTCCAAACTGTAACGTGTTCCTTTTGCGGGTCGTCGTGTTCGCGCCACGGAAGCATCGCGCCTGAGCCTTTGTCAACGAGCCCAAGATGCTTCGAATACCATTCGCGCATCTGATCACGATTCGCGGATTTGAAGAAGACACCGCCGATTCCAAGGATGCGCCCGCGCTGCTCCATTTTGACAGGCGGCTTCGACTTTTCTGGTTGCGGAGATTGCACTTCCTGTCCTCCTATTGAGCGGGCCGAGATGAGCAACAGCGAGCCGAACGCAATTGTACTCCAGGGTATTCCTTGCATGTGCGGATTATACGAGTTTCGATTCCAATGGAGAAAACGGTTCGCTCAAGGTTCGCCCTGGGGCCCCGGGCTCGCGTCCGTCTTTTGGACGCGTCAATAGTCCGCGCCCCGCCCCACCAAGCGATTAGGCACGGGATGTTTTCCGTGCCTCCTGTGGGTTGACCCATAACGTGAAAATGCCAGGGCAGCAAGAACAACGACTTAGAAAGAATTGATCGAAACGACTTACTTCCATGAGGTGGCCGTGTGAGCAGTGAAGGTTCTGAGCAAATGCTGACGCTTCTGAAAGAACTGTCCGTCTATAAAGCCCTGGATGAGAACTATAAAGACGGCCTCAACAGTCGAGCTGAAACAGAAGCCTATGAGGAGCGCGAGCGAAGGCGGCAGGAGATAAAGCAGGAAATGCAAAAGCTCGCTGCCGAAAGTAAGAACGGTCCGAGCTGAACATCCGCGGGACAATATTCATGGCTGATCAATCTTGACCAGACGCGGGTTGCCGTTTCCAAAGACAATTGTCTTGACCGTGAATTTACAACGTCGCCATGCTTTACTAGGAGGACTCTTGACTGCTACCCAGCGCAATCCGCGCCAAGGAACTCTACCGAAGGCATTCGTTAGCTTGATGCGAATACTGAGGTTATGTCCTCACGTTAACGTAAGTTGGCCGATACGTTGCGACGGAGAGAAAATACCTTCACAGCATTGTTTTGACTGCGGAGCGCAACGGACATATATGCTTCAGCCCAGCATGCAGAAGGGTCCGTGGAAGCGTCCACAACTGTGCTCCACTTACCCTCTCGAAATAAGGTTCTCATCAAATGTGCGGAGTGGATCAATACCAGCTGAGCAGCTCACGATATCTTAATGTCGTGGTGCAAAGTAAGCTGCAATCGCCTGTTAGTCCGGCCGCGACTGTAGGAGTTCTTCCGCCTGCCTGAGATCGAGGTCTTTGGACACTGGTTCAAAGTCAGATCGTGTCTCATGTTGCTGCTTGCTGATTGTCTTGAACGGCAGCATCCCCATTAACGTGAATGTCGATGAGATGGGCCTTCCAATGGGTCGAGCTGACTCGGGTTCGCTCAATGTCAAACGTACCGCTTTTGGCGGTGCACCCAAGAATCCCAAAACCAAAATCCACGTTCTCTACCAAATACCCGCTCAAGTGGGCCAGCCGTTTCTGTTCAGGATCGACCAGGATTGTTCCCGCCATGCTCGGGAGGGCCTTGGATTCCTGCGTAGGAGGGACAAAGGCTGGGCCAGGTCGAAAGTTGAGTCGCAGATGGGAGCCGTCCCAGCCGTCGTACTGATACACGAAGGCGCTCGGTAACAAACGCACAAGGTTCTCCAGCCGACGTTCGTCAGCATCGTACTGTTTCTTGGCTGCAAGCTGCTGACTGGGGTCGCGAACCAGCTGATTCAGCCGGGCCGTCTCCTGCTCTCGCTGGGCCAAATTCAGCGGTGCGGGTTCGGGCCGATTTTATTCTGGTTCTCGTGATGTGAGCAAATGTGAACAGACAGGTATTCCGTGCTCGTCTAACCTTGTAGCAGATGGAATAGGTTTGCTTCCGCTTTTACGTCAGCATCGCGTTGTTTCATCTAACTGCGGGGCTCCGTCGATAGCTGAACTGGCAGGACGTCTTACCTTCAGCCTCATTTACTTGCACCAGGAGCGCGTCGCTCCCAAACGGGAGGGTTCAACCCTGGTTAAGCTATCGGTGAGCACGCAGCAAGAAAGAGTGACCTTAAACAGCCGCATTGCAAGCAATCTCTACCTAAAGCATAGAAAGGTAAAAAGAACATGCCGTTACTTCAAGTTGTCGTGGCCCTGATCGTTGTCGGAATTCTTCTGTGGCTGGTGAATCGCTTCATCCCCATGGCGGGTTCCATCAAGTCAATCCTGAACGCCGTGGTTGTGATAGCCGTGGTGCTGTGGCTGCTGAATATCTTCGGGCTGATGCAGTCTCTCTCCAACATTCACATCGGCAAGCCGTAACAGGGCCGAATGATGTACCAGAACCCTCGAAACGCGGAACGCGGAAGTGTGTGCACGATGATCGAATACAACCTAGATCCGGCATGGACGATGGGCTAGCCGTGCGAAACGCGAATCGGCCAGTGTGCTGGCCTTGCTTGCTCAGTTAAGGGCTGCGACTCCGGTTCCGACCGCCGAAGCCGTGGCCGTCCGTTGATCACCGGGGTTTCATTCAGGACGGCAAGAGAACTCCCAGCTCGATGCATCGGCCTGAAATCTGGCTTCAATAGGAAGTGACATCACACGGCGTTCCGTTACTATCCAACCAGCTCAGGAGCGAGCGTACGCTTCCTTGGGCCAGCGCTATACAGGAGTCACCTGCGCCATAGTAGATGTTGATGGTATCTCCGTCGGGACTCATGGTGTGTCCACAGGGGAATACGACATCGTGCACGTCGCCTCCGCGCTCATAATCCGCTTCCGGTCCAAAGATCCAGGAATCGCCCCGCAACAAACAAACATCCGGCTTTTGAATGTCAAAAAGAGCGAGGCCCACCCGGTATAACGCTCCGGAGGCGGTGTGCTTCACTCCGTGATACAGCACGAGCCAACCTCTCTCAGTCTCGATGGGCGGCGACGACAGGCCGATCTTGTTTGCGTCCCACCACGCGCCCTTGCGCGCCTCCATCATCACTCGATGGCCGCCCCAATGACGCAGATCAGGAGAGTAAGAAATCCAGATGTGAGCTCCCAAGGGAGTCATCGGTCGATGAATAAGTGCCCACAGTCCACCAATTCTGTACGGCAACAGGGCCGCATCCTTGTCGTCCGGCGACATGATGACCCCGTATCGCTCAAATACTCTGAAATCCTTGGTCAGCGCAAGAGAAACCCCGGGACCGCCTTTGGAATAGGACGTGTAGGCCACCGCATACTGCTGCAGCTCTGGAACGTAGGTGATGCGCGGATCCTCGATACCCCAAAGCTCTTCTGGATATTCATCTGGATTTGGCATCAGAGTTGGGGTTGGATCGATCTTCCATCCGTCAATACCGTTCGCCGAACGCGCGGCGCAGAGGTGGGAGAGACCGCGGCGATCCTCTACCCGGCAAAGTAGCAGCGTGGAGTCATCCGCAAGCAGCGTTGCTCCGGCATTGAATACGCTATTGATCCGATAAGGCCAATCTTTGCTGGCCAAAATTGGATTGGCGGGATGCCGGCGAAGGAGAGTGTCGGTGGAGTCGATAGTGCCGATGGTCAAAGTCATAGGTGGTTTCACAGTAACAGCAAACTGACAACGGAGTGCAAAAGCTCCGAAATTTCGCCGGTACTGAGCTAGATTGCAAGCTCTGGTACGCGAGCATCCTGAAGCTGCCGCATCTCCAGAAGAGCCATCAAGAAGGACAGCGTTGATTCCGCTCCCTGGTTCTCATTGGCCCGGTCAGGATGAAGACCATCGCGACAGCCGCCCGTGGTGGCGTCATATAACGCGGTTTTCAGGTCGTTATCTCCAAGGAACCAATTGAATGCAGCCCAGGCCTGCGTGCGCCAATGCTCGTCTCCGGTCGCACGATAGGCTTCGAGACATGCAGAAACTGTTGCACTTGCCTCCACTGGCTGCTGGTCGAAACGGGCTTTTTCGCCCGCCTTGCAGTAGAAACCCTGAGAGCCGATAGGGACAAAGTGGCCGTTCACGTTGCAGCATTGTTGCGTCGCAAGCCACTCCAGCGACTCGAGGCCAGCCGTAAGCAACTGTTTGTCCGAGGTGCGCGAGCCTGCCAGCAATAGCGCCTGGGACAAGCGTGCGTTGGAATAGGCCAAACTGTCTTCAAACCAATTCCAGCCCGGCGTGCGGGTGACTCGATAGATATTCAGTAACTTGTCAGCGAGTGCATCTCTCTGCCTTTGTGCAGATCTGTCTCCCGGGAAGCGATCAAGGTACGCCTGGATTCCGAATAAGGAGAACGCCCACGCACGGGGACTGGAAAAATTCAGGACCGCCGGAACTGCAAGTTCAAACAGACGTCCAGCGAGCCCCCTTAGGCCTTCATCGACCGTCTGATTAATGGCGGTTCCCAAGGCCCACAAAGCGCGGCCATGACTGTCTTCCGATCCCTGCTGCTCCTGCCAGTGACGCTCGTAGCTCAGAAAGTTGCGGAACCTCCCATTGGCGGAGTTGAAGGCCAGCCAGAGAAAAGCCAGATATCGCAGAGCCAATTCCTTCGCCTCAGCTTTTCTATTTGCTCCAAACTGCTCCACCAGAATCGATACGATCAGAGCTCGGGCGTTATCGTCCGTGGCGTAACCCTCGTGATGATTGGGTACGGCGAACACGGCATGTTGCAACATTCCCGTATCGTCAGTCATTCGCCGGACATGATCCATCTTCACCGGTGGCAATTGGCGGATGCGCTCTGCGCCGACTGCATTTGGGCTGACCAGGCGAGGGTTCCACATGCGCTCCGCCCGGGCTCTCTGGAAGCTGCGCATGTAGTCTTGGGCCACGCTTTTCCAAACCATGTTGCGTGAGTATAAGTACGCCCGTTTGCGCATAGCGTGCCGTTCAGCCTCATTTTCCAGGAGCTGAATGGTCTGTTCCGCAATGGCATTCTGGTCGTTGAATGGGACCAGTACTCCGCGGCTCTGATCGAGAAGCTCCAGCGCATGCCAATAGGGCGTCGAGATGACCGCTTTCCCCGCACCCAGGGCGTAGGCCAGCGCTCCGGAGACGGCCTGCGCCTCATTCTTATATGGTGTGATGTAGATATCGGCTGAGCCGATAAACTCCATCATCTCCTCAGGACTAACAAACCGATTGTGAAATATGACGTGCTCCCCGACTCCGAGATCCTCAGCGAGCAACTGCAGCGATTCCCGGTATTTATCTCCCTCGCGCTTCCTGATGTGAGGATGAGTCGCGCCCGCCACGATATACGTAACATTGCTGTTATGAGCCAGAATGCGCGGCAGGGCCTGGATGACGGTTTCAACTCCCTTATTTGGGGAGAGTAAGCCGAAGGTCAGTAATACCGATTTGCCTCCAACTCCGAATCGGTCCTTGTAAAAGTTCGGATCAACAAACGCCAGATTTGGGACACCATGCGGGATGACGTCAATCTTGGCCGCAGGAACCTGAAAGATTTCCTGGAGAAACTCCGAAGAGCGTTGGCTCATGACGATGAGGCGGTCGGAGAGCTCTGCGAGTTCGGCCATCACGCGATGTTGGTCAGGATTCGGTTCACGCAGCACCGTATGAAGGGTGGTCACGATCGGCATGCGGAGGTTCCGCAGCAGCGTTAAGACATGGCCGCCTGCTGGCCCACCGAAAATTCCGTATTCGTGCTGCACGCACACCAGATCAACATTGGTGAAATTGAGAAACTCGGCTGCACGCTCATATGACGCCAGCTCCTCTTCGGTCAGCTCGAATCGAACGCGTTCCGGATAGCTGTATTCGGACTCCGGATCATTCACCGGCAGTGCAAATAAGCGCTCAGTCCCGTATTCGGTCGAAACCGCATCGCACAAGTCGGTAGTGAAGGTGGCAATCCCGCACTGCCGCGGAAGATAGTTCCCGATGACAGCGATTCGGCTGGGAAGACAGAGATTGACCGCTGTGTCGAACGGTTTCGCTGACTTGATCTCAAACACATGCGGAAGTGAGCCAGCAATTCCCAACGGTTTCCTGAATGGCAGTGTCTTTGGCAATGACATGGGGTCCCTTGTCTGTTCACACACCGGGAGGTTGGTGAACACTCGCGGCACTGTCCAGTTCGGTCTCCCCCCGAGATACCTCGCCTGACGGCGCCGCGAACTGTCGATTGCCGGCGTGCCGCATTCGGCAGCGCACCGGCTAATCCTGACTATTTACTTTCGGCAGTTTCGTGCTGGTTCGCCTTGTTGACGGCAGCCCTTACCGCCGTGAGAAACGAGTCAGCGCCCGCTGGGGCGTGCACATCGCCTGACAGCGTCTTATGGAAGGAAACATTCTTGCCATAGAACGCAACTGTGGAGTCATTGTCCTGCTGGATCTTGGCGCCATCCACTGCGACTCCAGCAAACAGGCCTTTGGTACGCGAGTAGCTCAAGGCCTCCGTGTTCATCTTCCAGTCGGTACCTGCCGAAGCATGCCTTCCAACCGGACCCGCCGTCGCAGATGCCTCGCCGCTGAGCTCAAACTTGCTTGAGAGCAACCCTTGCACACCCTTGTCATTCATGAACAACACAATAAGGTCCACTGCCTGACCGCCGGCCTGAAAACCAAAATTGCCGCCACCTATCGAAATGAATGCTGGTGCACTCCAACCATGGGCAGTACGGCAGGTAACCACGCCGCGTCCATGCTCGCCGCCGACGATGAATGCGCCCTTCGCCATGGTGGGTACCACAGCGATACACTTGGCGCCATTCAGCACTTCTTCAGGAATGCCCTTGTCGGGCGCAGCCATGATCTCGTTCATGACCTGGCCCGCCGCTTGTAAGCGCGCCTTGGTGTCTTGCTGCTCCGGACCAGCGAACGCGAAGGGGGCCAAAGACAACGTTAACAAAGCAATTGCGTATTTCTTCATAAAACACTTCCTTTTTCAGTCCACGTGATCTTGTGGAGCTTTGTGAGGGGCGCTGTCCGCCGTGAAGATCAGGCTGTTCTCCGGCCACTGATCAGATTGATGACCAGGACTACGACGGCAATGACCAAGAGAATATGGATTAGGCTGCCTGCTATGTGAAAGCTGAAACCGAGCAGCCACAGAACCAAGAGAACGACCAAAATTGTCCAGAGCATGTG
Organism: uncultured Acidobacteriaceae bacterium; assembly: GCA_963735855.1. Lineage (GTDB taxonomy): Bacteria > Acidobacteriota > Terriglobia > Terriglobales > Acidobacteriaceae > Bog-257. Next base: position 385,312 of record CAVTMW010000007.1, on the reverse strand, counting down.
TGCCTTCCTGGGCTGATTGTGAATGTTGATTCGTGCGTTATACGATGGGAGCAGCGCTGTTGCTCGCGACCGATTTCGCAGGCGCGATACGAAAGCAAGGCCTGGGGTTTTAGAAAGTTCACGGGAACATTCGTTAGATCCGGCCAAGCAACAGCAAAATAACTACAACGACAAGAACCAACCCCAGCCCGCCACTCGGGAAGTAACCCCATGAACGGCTGTGATTCCACGTCGGGAGTGCACCCACCAGAAACAAAACCAGTAGGACAATCAAAATAGTTCCAAGCATACTTTCCTCCTCATCTCTAAGAATCCAACTGTGGCCGAGTGCCGCTCTCGCCAGCACTTGCGCGGGCCGCGTTCGCCGCAATCAAACTCGCGATCGTCGTCAACAGATTGTGGGGGTGCTGTCCCTTAGGGTAGAACCTGTCAGCGATGATGGCGGCAGGTACGGCCTCCCCATGGTAGTCGCCGCTCATCGCGACGATCGAAATCGATGGATGCTGGCTGCGTACATGCGAAATCAGCTCGATACCCGACATCTGCGGCATGTCGAGATCAGTGACCATCACATCGGGGACGGTGCTGTTCAATTGCGACACAGCACTGACGCCGTTCTCTGCGATGGCCACGTCATAACCGACGGACATCAGCAACATCCCCAGGCTTTCCCGAATACTGGCTTCGTCGTCCACAACAAGAATCTGCGGCTTCGAGCAGCTCGGCATGCTCCCTCCTGACGGGGACAGCGGGTGAAAAGACTCCACCTGACAACTGTCTCATCCCAGGTTCGTCCACGTCTGAGCAATAATGAACACCTCCTTTGCAGCATGCTCTCGGGCCACTACTCGAAGCACCATTCATCAACGAGCAGTATTGAACAGATGAATGAATTCTGAAGTGGTACCTTCGACGTGTTAGCGGTGCACTGGAGAGCTGATCATGAAAACAAAGTACCTTCACATCTCTGCTTACTCTTGCGATAAGTGCGAGGGTCCCGTCATTGCGGGATCATTTGGAACACGCGAAACTGAAATTGCAAGAGAAACCGATTTGACAGAACTGGGAGCGGTTTGCCTGTCCTGTGGAAACGAACAGCCCGAGAGGCTTGATACGAATATTGTGCGTCAATTTGCGCCCTTAGAGTGGGCGTCGCCAAAGGGGAATCGCGGACAGTCTCTCGGCTGAGCGGTCAGTCACCTATGCGTTATCGCCAGGAGTTTGGGGCCGCCGTCCATCGTTGAAATGTGGGCAAATACCGTCTTTTGTGGCAGACAATGCAGCGCCCTGGGCACAGGAAGAGGCGGGGCAGAACAACCCTTTCCACCCATCCCTCAGGAGGCGCAGCTCGGAATTGGTCTCCCTTACACACACCACACTGGGCGGACAATAGGGCCATTTGCGAGGACTAATCTTGTTCCTGCAACGAACGATCAGGTTCTTTGCGTCTATTCTGCTGAGCTACGAAACAAACCATGCCTGCTTACATCGGTGATGTTCATCGAGTGGCTATTTTTGCTTCCGCCGCGAGGGAGCCCACCTCTGCTGGGGTCAGCGTGGCGCGATTGCAAGGCATGTAGCCACTGGCGCACGCCATGTAATTGCGCTGACGATCGGCAATGGCCACCTCGCCCAACTCCGCCGGGGACAGTGTGGACCGATCACAAGTTGGCCATCCGTCCCAACACTCGGAGACATTGCGCCAGCGCTTCGCTACGGCTACGTCGCTCGCTTCTGCCGCAGTCAACTGAGAGCGGTTGCACGATGCCCACCCGTTCCAGCAGTCGGATACATTTCGCTGGTGCTCTGCAACGGCAATTTCAGCAGCTTCGGACTGCGACAGCTTGGAATGGCTGCATGATGCCAGGCCATTCCAACAATCGGAGACCATATTGCGGTGCGCGGCGATCGCCACCTCGGCCAACTCCGGCGCGCTGAGCGTAGAGCGATCGCATGATATTGATGCGCTTTTGCAGTCCGAAATGTTTTGCTCGTGCTTGGCTGCCGTCACTTCGTTCTTCTCAGTTTGGGTCAAAGCAGAGCCATCGCAGGAGTCCCAGCCGTTGTTGCACGCAAACAGATTTTGCTCCTTATCCGGTGACTGTGCCGACATGAGACCTGCAAAGCAGATCAGGGACATCATCAGGGAGAAACAGGCCACTCGTGAGATAACCGTCATAACTTTCCACCCGTTGAGCGCGACGGCTTCAAGGCCGCACGCATTTCGATAATTGTCGGCCGGCCGAGCTGGGAAAGCTGAGCAACATTGCTCAGTGAGCAATCTTGCTCAGCCGAAGGGCGACCCGAGGCGGTAGCATCACATCATGGCTCGTTCTAAGGAGATGCGTGACGTGTGTCTCCTGTCCGGGCCCGACGAGGGAGCGATGCCATGCCAAACCAAATCCAAGCCGGCACCATGATGGTTCAGCAATCAGCGAGCATGCGGCCGCTCGGGATAGAAAGCGAGCCGTACTCCGGGAGTTGGCACTCGTTAGGGACTCTCGAAAGCTCAGACCTCGATCGCAAAGTTCGGGCTGCCGGATGGAGTTTGTTTTTCATGGCTGACGAGTTGAGGGCGGTGGTGCCCGCCTGGGGCGGGCAGAACACTCTACTCCGGGGAGTTAAGCGGTTACTGGCTCAAACGCAGATTCAACATTTTAACTGCCTCGAAGTGACCCATATACTCAAGAAACACTTCCTCGGTATTCCGTATGTTTCCATAGCCGCACACTCCCGTCACATTCAGGATGGGTGTCAGATTCAATCGATCGAGCAGCGTTCCTAAGATGTTGTGCCAATGCACGTGGGAGCCAACGGATAAACAGCAGCACTTCACCAAGGAGACACAAATGAATTGGGAACAAGTCGAAAGCAAATGGGAGCAATTGATGGCTTCGGCAAAGGAAAACTGGGGCAAACTCAGTGATGATGCGCTACAACAAATAGCCGGCAAACGCGAGCAACTCGCAGCGAAGATTCAGGAAACCTACGGAATCACTAGGCGAGAAGCCGAAAAACAAGTATGGGACTGGGGCAAGAGCGTAGAGCGAATTCAGAAGAAAATTGCGTAAGTATTTCCCGCATCCCCTCGAACAAGGGCGTACCTACCCAAAGGCGAATGGTCAAGACATGGAAATCACTGATCTCACCCCGATCCAAAAATTGTCCGTACCGTGTCCGACTTGCGCTGCTGCACCACGAGAACGGTGCTGCGAGATTGCTAACGGCGCGTTTCGCCAGGATCCACATTTCGGCCGCTTGTTGTCGGCCGCAGGACAAGGGGCTCCATCGCGTCAGCGCGAACCCGCTACCGCTATGCTTCCCGACGTCGATCTGCGGTAGGCTATGGCCACCGGCGAAACACAGACGCCGGATCGTCAGATGCTAGCGGTGGTTGGAATTTTGCTTGCCGTCATGCAACTTCGGACGGGTCATTTTTTACGTCGGAGCTGCGGCCCTGAACGAACAACTCACCTTGTGCCACTCGGCGCATAGCATCGATGAGAACGGGACCATCTATCGAGCGATAGATGACTCCCTGTGCTCGCAACCAACGCACGTAGGCGGCCTGGTCGTTGTCCTCGGCGAGCAGCAGCAAGGCAGTCCGCTTCCGCTTCAACATCGGCTCGATCTTGGGAAACGCTGAAAGGAAACTCGTCGACAAGATCAGCACCTTGGGTGTGATCGTTTGCAGCGCTGTCAGCAACTGCTCGGGAGAACGTAGCTGGACTACGAGGTGAACGTCGTTGGCGCCCGCCAGTATCTCCGCCACCCCAGCGTTAAAAAGCTCATGATGGTCGGCGATCATGACGTCGATCATGACTGCACCTCCCGTCCGCCGACTGCGCGATTGGATCCGGACTGTATCAGGGTAGGCGCGCCTTCTTGACAATACTGGTCAAAATTGCACACTGATCCACTTAAGTGGAGCAGAAATTCGGGGCCACGAAGCGCGGTCCTTACTCGTTGGCGAGGAAGGTGAGCATTGCCCCGTGCACACGCAAGGTGCCGTTGTAATCGATGAGGCCCATCTTGCGAAACCGGTTCATGAAGAAGCTGACTCGCGACCGGGTGGTGCCAATCATCTCGGCCAGCGTCCCCTGACTTACCATCAGGTTGGCAGGATACGGCTTGGATTGGTTACCAACGCCGGCAAGCAACAAAAGCGTTCGTGCCAGGCGCTTCTCGCTGGAATTGAAGAGTTGATCGAGGAAGTCTTCTTCAATTCGGACAACCCGAGAAAGCAGATGTGCGATCAAGAGCCTTGCGAACCCAGGGTCGTCATGGAGGATGCGAACGATGGTCGCTTTTTCCACTCGCGTGATGGTGGCCAGGTGTACCGCGGTTGCGGTGGACATCCGCAGCGATGGCGCTCCTAAACAGCCTTCTCCGAAGAAATCCCCTTGCCGAAAAATGGCGATGACCGCCTTCTTCCCGCCTTTGGATAGAACCGTTAGCTTCACATTGCCAGACTCGACATGAAACATCGCATCCGCAACATCACCCTCGGAGAAAATCGGCTGTTTGTTCCGGTACTCTCGGCTGGTTCGCTGGCTGCCGATCTTCTTGAGAAACGTCCCCGAATTAAAGGTAAGTGCGCGTTTCCTGGGCATCGGCGACTCCTGAAGAGTTGATCTCGTCTTCTGCGGCACGGTTCGTTAGCTATTCGGGCATGAGTCTTTTGCTCGAAGCTTGACATCACCCGATCGCGAGGAACATCGGCAGGGCGCTCACTCCGGACAGGCTCAACCGCTACACATCCACGCGAGTCCTCGAGAAGTTAATCCTATCGGTTAAGCACTGGCGTGTCTGGTCAAAAGTGCTCAAGGCGTGGCCACCCATTTAGCGGAATGGGCCCCGTCCGACGACAGGGGCGCGACCTGCCGGTCCACCGGTGGGAGACGGTTTTTCCACGCCTAATCCCGGCGTTATTACCCCGAGTACCCGAGTGACTCGCGGATGAAATCTAGCTTGCTTACCAATGCCTTGAATGAGCTCGCCAGCCCAGGGGATGCGGTGGCCGTAATGCGCCACGTCGCCGCCCGGAGCAAGCGTGCGAAAATGCACCTTATTGTGGGTAAGCCATTGGGCCGGAGCGTTCCCGATGAAGTGGTTGGCCCTAGCCCTGCGACTCACCTGCCTTTGCGAGATACCTCGGGTCCGGAAACGCGTTGTTCGTGGTGCGCGGCAGGGGGTAGCCGATGTCATAGGACCGGAATCTCATTTGGGATGGGGTTAGTCCTGGGCGCGGCGCGACGTTAAGCGACAAATTGTCGTAAACCGGATGAAAACGCATTTTACCTTCTGGACCCGCCAGAAACTGCGCAGCAAGATTTGACAACCGGGTTGGAGAACTGCCTGCAGCAGTCACTTCTTGCGTCCATGATAAGCGCGTGGAAAACACCAAAAGTATGAGCAGTGGAATTGGGGGAAGAAGCAAACGAGAGAGTCTCTGGCGAACCATCGGAACACCTACTTGAAGGTTCTAAGCGTGCCAGTCCTTCGACAACCCAAGCCTACCGCTTAAGCACTGAGGGCGCTGTGCAGAATTGCTCAATCGGCTGATATTCCCGATTGGGGGAACTGTTCAATATTGAACAGCCAGCACATATTCCTGGTTTATTGAAAAGGTATAATGTCCACATGGAGGCGCAGCCTCTGGGAGGTGTGAAATGAGCGCCAGGAGCATCTCAGTTCGCAGTCAAGGTCCTCCTGCCAATCGCGTCCCGTGGATTGATTCGGCGCCATCCGCAAGACCCGGCACTGGCAAAGTTGCAAAGTCCTCCCGGCTTCATACGCCCAAGCCACAACCGAAAAATGGCGAGACGGTTTTCGATGCTGAGGCATTTCTCGCGAGAGCTGGGCTGGGCAGAAAAATTCTCCGTCTGAAAAACAATCAGGTGGCTTACGCGCAAGGCGATCCCGCCGACGCGATTTTTTACGTGCAAAAGGGCCGGCTGAAAGTAACTGTGACCTCCACGCAAGGAAAAGAAGCGACGATTGCCCTGGTGAGCGCCGGGGAGTTCCTGGGCGAGAACTGCATGATCTCAGCTCATCCTCTTCAACTCGCGACTGCTTCCGCGATGACCGAGTGCGCGCTGCTCAGGATTAGTAAGACAGAAATGGTCCGCGCACTTAATCAAGAACCCGCATTTTCGAAGGTATTCGTTTCCTTTCTTCTCACACGCAACGCTCGCATCCAAGCCGATCTGGTCGATCAGCTTTTCAATTCCAGCGAAAAGCGGCTCGCGAGGATTCTGTTATTGCTCGCGCAGTTTGGCAAGGAAAGCAAACCCGAGACGGTGGTTGCCAAGATCAGCCAGGAGACACTTGCTGAGATGATTGGTACAACTCGGTCCCGAGTGAGTTTTTTCATGAATCGCTTCAGAAGACTCGGCTTCATCGAATATAACGGCGAGATTCGGATTCACAACACCCTTCTAAACATCTTTCTGCAGGAATAAGAGCGCTGCAGTTTTTGTGCGGGGTTCCCTGCGCAAGACCGCCATCATTCCGGCAAGAATGCATTCTCGAAAGTCTGCTCATCCGGTCTAAATTGACCGTTCTCAGCTTTCGACCCGTGACATGATGGTTCTATGCCAAGAAAAAATAACAGAGAATTCGGCAGAGTAACTCTCCGCGATGTCGAGAAGGAAATGGCAAAGCCCCGCGTCGTGGAGTCGGTCAGAAGAGCCCCTACTTTTGTTCCTGGCCGGCGGGAACCCAAGAAGCGGGAAACGCTCTGCGCACTGTGTTAACCCGATTTTCCCGCCATCGCGATGGCCAAGACGGGTGTGGCCGTCAGCTTGCGATTGCTGCGAGACCTCGACGCCCGACCCGGAGTTCCGCCCGATACTCGTCGAGCACGGAATGCGGCTAGCGGCTGGCTGCGCCGAAAAGCTCGGTGAAGAGGAGCTGAGAGCGATGCGCGCTCGCCAGGCCGTGCTGGAAAACTTCACCTCGATGTACCAGCCATAATTAGAACAGCGAAAGACGATATCGCGATTGCGACTTCAGCTTTCTCCCCGATCGCAAGCGGAGCAGCTTCTGCCTCTGCTCCACGCGAATGAACGCCTGGCTCCTCTTCTTGCCCGGCTGCCTTGCAACCAGCATCGAAAGATTGCGCCTCGTGCAGAGGTGCTGGATTGCCCACGAGGCACTGTTAGTGGTTCTTGCGATTGATAGAAGAGAGACATACCGCTTCTTGAATTCAGCGATCGACTCCTCCGTCACCCAGACATTTTCCATTTCGGGACGATATTGCCAGTTCGTCAATACCCCTCCCCCTCCCCTGTTCTTTAGAATCATTGGATTGCGAACATTTTCCCCGCAAAATATGACGAACAAAGGGAGTTACAGGCAAAATATTCCATTCAAAGGACTTACGGTGGAGAATTCCTCTCGGTTCGGTACTCTCTGGGGAAGCCAGGTACCCAAATGTAGCCGACCTCGGCCCCGAAACAGTGGCCACGGATTGTCAAAGAACGTTCACCGCGCCCTGGGGCGGGTGAGGGACACGAACCCCCAGCGCTCGCCAAGAGCGGCCTCTGCTCCAAAGGTAACGCAGGACCAGACCTTGTCAAGATTACGAAGGTACAGGTCAGGTAACTGTACTTTCGTAACATCCAGGCGGTAAGGTAACCGCCAGGCGTGGTGCCCTGGGCTCGCGTCCGTCTTTTGGACGCAAACCCGGGCAGAAGAAGATCAGGCATGGCAGAACCCAAACCCAGACCCTTCCGGGTGACGAGGGCAGTCATCCCAGAGCCCGCCCTGAGCTTGTCGAAGGGTTAGCCCAACAGAAGGGCGAACCTGGGACGCCGGGCCTTTGTGTGTGCCGATAATTTATTGAGGTTTGATAGCGCTGCGGTCTTCCTACCCTCGGCCGTTTCAGCCTTGCCGATTCTCTGTGTGACTTACGCTGTTGTCAGCTCTTTGAGCTTTCCTTTCAACTTTGCGACGGTCTCTTTGGCATCGCCTATCCGCTGTTGAACTTTGCCCGCCCTCTTTTCGGCTTTGCCTTCGGCCTTCAAATTGGGGTCATTCGTAACCTTGCCGACCCCTTCCTTAAGGGTCCCCTTCATTTCGTGGAAGCTGCCCTCGAGCTTGTCTTTCGTGCTGGTTTTCATATTTCTCCTTGGCCCTCGTAAAGCCCGGATTTCGGTTCTTCTGAGCGCTCTTTGAGGGCTGTCTCTTTTGTAATCCTCGTGGCCTTCTGAGGTCTGAGCAAAATTGACCATCTCGGGGAATGTGCCTGGCTTCGTCCCGAAACGGTCCGGGTGGATGCGAGAAAACCATGAGTCCGGCAAGGACGGAAGATGGGGAATGGGAAGAGGGCGGAAGGTTTTCGTTGACCGAAACGAAAAGCCCCACCCCAAGCGAAAGAAGCTTGGGCTGGGACAGCCGATCGATTACCCGCACTTACTTCTGTGGGGGCGCGGTTGTGGTCGTCGTCGTAGTAGTGTCTTTCTGCACCTGCTCGGGAGCGGGCGTGGTTGTCGTGGTCGTCGTGTCGGTCTTCTTCACCTGATCGGCCGGCGGCGTGGTTGTGGTGGTTGTCGTGTCGGTCTGCTTCACCTTGTTGTGCTTGTACTTTGTAGTGGTATCGGTCGTCTTCGTGGTCTGGGCCGGCGGCGCAACTGCTGGATCCTGGGTAGTCGTGGTGGTGGTGCTCTGCGTCTGCGCGGGAACTGGATTCTGTGTCGTCGTCGTGGTGCTGGATTGTGAGGTGGTCTGTGCCATTACCGGCAGCGACAGGGCGAGCACAACCAGCGACCCCAGGACGAAAGCAAATAGTTTCTTGGATATCATCGATTCTCCTTTATTGCGTCAGACACCATGGTACGGTCTTGTTCCCAAGTAATCTGAGCACAATTGCTCGCTGGCCCGGCCCGGATACGAAGGTCCCACCCAAGGTCGTTAAGCATCCAAGGAAAAGGGCCCAGCGTGCTGGACCCTTGTCTCACATTCGGCGTGTTCCCGGAACTACCTTCGCTTTATCATCCAGCCGATCGCTATTCCAGCCGCAACGCCTATTGCGAATGTCACCACAACTGTTTCAATAGGATGTCGTTGCAGGCGCTTGGTCGTGTCATCAAGAAATTCCTCAGCTGCATCGCCGCCTTGTTTTGCGACACGCCGCGCTGCTCCCACGCCATCCTCAAGTGCATCCGCAACAGCAGATGCCGCCCGAGAAGCCTTGCGCGCGGTTTCTGCAACTTGGTCGCCCGTCCGCTCTAACACTGATTGCGTCATTATCTTTTGACCTCTCTCGTCTCCGAGTGCGATGTTGATTTGCTTATTGCCCGACGGCTTTTTCAACCTTGCCGACCCAGTTTTGAACTTTGCCGGAATTCTTTTCCGCTCTGCCCTCAGCTTCCAGGTCGGGGTTCTGGATAAGCTTGCCCACGTTTTCCTTGATTCTTCCTTTGATTTCGTGGAGCTTGCCCGTTGTTTTGTCGTCCGTGCTCGGTTTCATCATGAGTTTCTCCTCTGTTTTGCAGCTTGTCTTAACGAACGCCTATTGCTGGACAGTCGCAGACCCTCGTGTTACGCCAATACTTTTTCGCCAGTTGTCTGCATCTGTACCAGTTCGTCGAAGAGTGAGCGATAGTGGATCATCGCGGTTCGCAGCTCTTCCGTGCTGGCTTCGCCTCTGCCAAGCCGCAATGCGATGTCGTGCGCCGAGCGGTAGTTCTCCACGACTCGGGGATGGTCGACGGAAATGTCCGCCGCACGCTGATCAAAATCAGTGACCGGATAGCCGCGCGTCTGCATCAGCGAGCACACCAGTTCATCGGCTTCCGTCACTGCACCCTTCGGATAATCGACAAAGCGGGATTGCACCGCCTTCCACTGGGCCAGGTAGCGTTCACGCTCCGTGACATCAAGATCGCGGATCTTCAGCAGTTCAACCCGAGTTTCACGGTCCGCCAGTTTGGCCTCGGCTTTACGTTCGGACCCATGTTGTCGAACAGCCCGGTCGTACTCCGGCCCGAAGCGGTCGCGTAGTTCTGCCGTGGTGTTCTTGCGTTTTCGCATGTACAGCGCAATGGCAATCACGATTACCAGAACCACTGCGACTGCGAGAGCAATCAGTTTGGGATCCATTAGATTGAGATTCATCGAGAACTCCTTACGCCTTGAGTGTCTGCGACCAGGGAAGGTCCGGTTTGGGAAGTTTCCTTGCCTGAAGTAGAGTCTTATGTTGATTAGTGTGCACCGAGCAGGTTGCCGAAGTCTGGTCAGAATTGCTCGTCCAACCGCAGGCCGGCGACAGAGGGGACTTTGCTCATTGACAACGGTTGCGCACGGCGGAACCTGCTCTGAGCGTGGTCGAAGGAGCCTGCCCTGAGCGCAGTCGAAGGGTCGGGCACTCTCGAGACTTAGCGAGACTTGAAGTTTGATCGCAGTTGAGTGAAGCACCCGGCTGTATAGGAGTTAACAGCTGCCGAGAAACTGCGTCGTGTTCGTCATGTAGAGTTCGTGCACCTTCTGATTGATCTCGTCGGGCGTGAGACCGGCAGACGCCATACAGTCGCGCATTTCATTTCGCTTGTTCGCGTCAACCGTTAGCCTGGGATTCCCATCAACGAACACCCGCACGGCGGCTCCGGTTCTCACCAGTCGATAACTGTGCATATCTCATTGTAGCTGGTGCCGGGTCTCAACGCGGCTTGAGGTTACACTGGGCATTCGTTAAGACTCAACCTTTGCCTGGCGCCTCAGGTTCGCGTCCGTCTTTTGGACGCTAACCCGGGCAGAGGAAGATTAGGTATGGCAGAAACCAACTCAGACCCTTCCGGGTAACGAGGGCAGTCATCCCAGAGCCCGCCCCGAGCTTGTCGAAGGGTTAGCGCCCAGCGGAAGGGCGAACCCGGGAGACCTTGCCTATCCGGCTTTCTCGCTGCGAGGTGGGTACGCGAGCTCCATTTTCTCGCCGGTAAGGAAGGTGAACAGGCGCTGGAACTCATACAGATCGGCGAAGGGAATGCGGATATGCCCTCTTCCCCGGCTTTCAATGATGGCAACTGGAGTGGCCAGAGTCTTGCCGAGTTGATGCTCGGCCAGGCACAACTTCGGGCGCAGGTAGCGGCCCGGTATCACGGTCGGGTCGGAACCGGGGGCGCCGAGGAAACTCGCGATCAGCTCTTCCGCCTTGCGGACCGACAGTGGCGCGATCTTCTGCGCGTACTCCACCACCACGGAATCCTCAAAGTTGGAGAGCGCGAACAGGACCTTGCCATGACTCAGGCTCAGACTGCCCTGGTGCAGCATCTCCTGCACCCGCGGCGGGAGTTGCAGCAGGCGGAGAAAGTTGCAGATGGAGGCGCGGCTTTTGCCGGTGCGCTCTGCGATCTGTTCCCGGCTGAAGCCGAACTCCTCGGCCAGGCGACGGAAGCCCTGTGCCTGGTCCATGGGATTGACGTCCTCGCGCAGCAGGTTCTCGATGATGGTCATGGCCGCGGCCTGCTGGTCGCTGACGTTCCGCACCACCGCGGGAATCTTATAGACGCCGGCCATGTAGCAGGCCTTGACGCGCCGCTCTCCGGCGATGACCTGGTAGCGGCCGCCGCCACTGGCGCGCACCACGATAGGCTCCATCAGTCCGATGCTCTTGATGGAGTTGGCCAGCTCGTCGAGGGATTTTTCGTCCAGCACGGTGCGCGTCTGGTAGGGATTGGCATCGAGGCTGTCGAGCGGGATCTCCAGTATTGAGTCGGACGTGGTGACGGTGCCGCCGCCGGGGATGAGCGGCGTCTGCGGAAACTGGCGCGCCGGAAGCAGGGTGTCCAGCCATTCGTCGGGTTGTTTGCTCTTGCGTGACATTGACTCAGGCTTCTTTCACACGCGGGTGAGGGACACAAGCCACCAGCGCTCGCGGAGAGCGGCCTCTGCTCCGAGGGTAACGCAGGACCAGACCTTGTCAAGATTACGAAGGTACAGGTCAGGTAACTGTACTTTCGTAACATCCAGGCGGCAAGGTAACCGCCAGGCGTGGCCCGGTGCCCCGGGTTCGCGTCCGTCCTTTGGACGCTAACCCGGGCAGAGGAAGATTAGGCATGGCAGAAACCAAACTCAGACCCTTCCGGGTGCTGAGCCAAGACGCCGAGTCCGAAGGACGAAACAAACGTAGCCCAGGACGTAAGTCCTGGGGTGCGAGGAACAGAAACCATCGAGTCCCTTGAGGGACGACACTCTTATCACGAACAGAAGTATCGTGCGTCACCGACATGCGCTCCGCCTTCGGAATAATGTTGGCACAATGAGCCACACCTACACCTCGAACCTGTTTCACATTGTCTTTTCAACCAAGGAACGCCGGCCCGCCATCGCCGAGCCCGCCAAGTTGTGGCCTTACCTCGCAGGCGTGGCTCGCAATCTGAACTACGAACCACTGGCGATAGGCGGAACAGAAAACCATGTGCATGCGCTGCTGCGGATTCCAACCAATGCGGCTCTTTCGGAAGTGGTGCAGAAGCTAAAATCCAACTCCTCACGCTGGCTTCGAGAAAACGGCCGCTGGCTCGGATGGCAGGAGGGCTACGGCGCGTTCTCCGTGAGCGCTTCAAATCTGGAGGCCGTTCGGCGCTACATCCAGAGCCAGCCCGAACATCATCGGCGGGGTACTTTCGAGGACGAGTTCGTAGCGCTGCTGGCCAAGTCCGGTGTCGCGTTCGATCGCTCAGAGGTGTTCGGCTGAGGTGCCGTCCCCCACATGAATTGGTTGTCTTAGCGGCGCGCGTTCAGCCCGAAGGGCGGCACAATCGTAGCCCAGGACGTGAGTCCTGGGTCAGGTTTTGTTACGTCCGATGAGTCCGGCAGGACGGCACAGGAACCATGCCAGCACCTTGTCCAAGCCGTCAGTTTGAGGTGTCGTTCCTGAAGGGACTCCGGTTCATTTCCAACCCTTACCCCGGTCTCACGACCGGGGCTACGATTGTTTCGCCCTGCGGGCTGACTGTGCCGCATGGGATCGAATGAAATGCGGCGCCTAGGTTCGGGGTTGAGCCTTGCTGCCACCAAAGCCGGTTCGTTTGTCGTCGCTTACGACCGAGTCCGAAGGACGAAACAAACGTAGCCCAGGACGTGAGTCCTGGGTCAGGTTTTGTTAGTCCGGTGAGTCCGGCAGGACGGCACACGAACCATGCGAGCTTGTTCGATGACGTCGAGCAGGCGTGCCGTCCCTGAAGGGACTCCGGTTCATTTCCAACCCTTACCCCGGTCTCACGACCGGGGCTACGATTGTGACGCCCTGCGGGCTGACTGTGCGGCGAGGACGCAACGAAGCACGCCGTAGAGGTTTTGGGTCGGAGTATCGTACCTAGCAGCGGTGAGCTGTCGGCCGTCGCCTGTGGCCGGAGTCCGAAGGACGAAACAAACGTAGCCCAGGACGTGAGTCCTGGGTCAGGTTTTGTTACGTCCGACGAGTCCGGCAGGACGGCACAGGAACCACGCGAGCTTGTTCGATGACGTTGGGAAGGCGTGCCGTCCCCTGAAGGGACTCCGGTTCATTTCCAACCCTTACCCCGGTCTCACGAACCGGGGCTACGATTGTGACGCCGTTCGGGCTGACTGTGCCGCACGGAATGAAATGCGGCGCCGAGGTTCGAGGTTGAGCCTTGCAGTCAGCGGAGCCGGTTCGTTTGTCGTCGCTTGCGACCGAGTCCGAAGGACGAAACAATCGTAGCCCAGGACGTGAGGTCAGGTTTTGTTCGTCCGGTGAGTCCGGCAGGACGGCACACGAACCATGCGAGCTTGTTCGATGACGTCGGGCAGGCGTGCCGTCCCTGAAGGGACTCGCCTTCATTGACAACACCTACCCCGGTCTTACGACCGGGGCTACGATTGTGACGCCCTCCGGGCTGACAATGCCGCATGGGATGGAATGAAATGCGGCGCCGAGGTTCGGGGTTGAGCCTTGCGGTCAGCGGAGCCGGTTCGTTTGTCGTCGCTTACGACCGAGTCCGAAGGGCGACACAATCGTAGCCCAGGACGTGAGTCCTGGGTCAGGTTTGGTTACGTCCGATGAGTCCGGCAGGACGGTACACGAACCACGCGAGCTTGTTCGATGACGTCGGGAAGGCGTGCCGTCCCTGAAGGGACTCCGGATCATTTCCAACCCTTACCCCGGTCTTACGACCGGGGCTACGATTGTGACGCCCTGCGGGCTGACTGTGCCGCACGGAATGAAATGCGACGCCTAGGTTCGGGGTTGAGCCTTGCGGTCAGCGGAGCCGGTTCGTTTGTCGTCGCTTGCGACCGAGTCCGAAGGACGAAACAAACGTAGCCCAGGACGTGAGTCCTGGGTCAGGTTTTGTTCGTCCGATGAGTCCGGCAGGACGGCACATAGCCACACCGCCACCTTCCATCCCGCGCGGGGTCAAATTCAGTTGTTTGATGTGGCGTACGAGTCAGCCCGAAGGGCGACACAAACGTAGCCCAGGACGTGAGTCCTGGGCCAGGTTTTGTTACGTCCGATGAGTCCGGCAGGACGGAACGGGAACCATGCCAGCACCTTGTCCAAGCCATCAGTTGAGGTGCCGTCCCTGAAGGGACTCCGGTTTTTTTTCAACCCTTACCCAGCACTCACGTGCTGGGCTACGTTTGTGACGCCCTTCGGGCTGACTGTGCCGCGAGGATGCAACGAAGCACGGCGTAGAGGTCTTAGGTCGGAGCATCGTACCTGGCGGAGGTGGACCTCGTCCGCCGTCGCTTGTGTCGGAGTCTGAAGACGGCGTAGAGGTTTCAGATCGGAATATCGTAGCTGGCGGAGGTGGGCCTTGTCCGCCGTCGCTTTTGGGCGGAGTCCGAAGGACGAAACAAACGTAGCCCAGGACGTAAGTCCTGGGTAAGCATTATTAAATAGGACGAGTCCGGTAGGACGGCATATGAATCCGCATCCGGCCTGGTGCCCCGGGTTCGCGTCCGTCTTTTGGACGCTAACCCGGGCAGAGGAAGATTAGGTATGGCAGAAACCAAACTCAGACCCTTCCGGGTGCCGAGGGCAGTCGTCCCAGAGCCCGCCCTGAGCTTGTCGAAGGGTTAGCCCGACAGAAGGGCGAACCTGGGCACCAGGCTCGCGTGTCCCGATTCCGATGTCGCCAAACAACATATGACTTTATTCTTAAGCAAATCGCAGCAGGTCTAGCTGAGGAACTTTCTTGCCATCTTGGCAAATACCTACGCCCTTCAAATTTTCTATGTTTACTACGGCCCCATGGGGCATAAACACGCTGGAGAAATGCTCGAAGTCCCGTCCCCAGTAAACCATCGCGCAGGACATCGGGGCCCCTTTGCCCCCATCCTCGCCATTAACTAGAAAACGCAGTCGGGTATCATAGAGGAAGCAAATGGCGGTCGCTTTTCCAAATATATACTTCTTCCAGTGTCCGGTGTTCGTCGCCACGGGAATGAGAGCCAACACTTCTGAGCCGTGCCATCTATTTGCTTCCTCACATTTCCGCAGCCAGTTCTTAATACTTGTCCCGTGTTTTGTATCGATTCCGTAAGGAGGATTGACATAAATAGTTCGGAAGTTCCAAGACTCTTTGAGCCCATCGTGCACGGGCAACGAATACTCCACCCGAGCATTGACAATCGAGTGAGCGTTTGAGCACGGGTCGAGATCAATTCCTCCGTTGAAACAGTCCCTTACGGCATCAACATACTTCTTCGGAGTGCCCCAGTCGAGGCTCTGGCCAACAACTTTTCTGCCCGCTGTCATAAGGAGTGTACTTTCCTCCAGTTCTTGTCACGCAGTTGTGAGAGCTGCGATTGGAGCATCTTAACCGAGTGTTCTCGTGGCGCGATTACATTAAACCAGCCGTCGATGCGTTGCTCGTTATCCCTAAAATATTTTTGCAGAACTTGGTCTGCTTTGTAGTCCATCTGGACCTTCGTGAACGAATTTCTTTTTTTGTCTGCCGCATAGCTTGCCACGAAGGCATTTCTTGCTGGTTCAAGTAGGGGTTTCGGTTGAAGCAAAAGCTCGGAAATGAATTCGGAAAGCCCTCTGTCCGTCAAGAAGAGAAGCCAGTCATATGATTGGGCTAGTACCTTCAGCTCTTTATTGTGATCCTCCATCGTGAACCAGTTACCATGGTTACTTACGACCCCAACCGTCAGTATGAAATCGCGTAGCAGCTCTGGGTTGGAGGATCCTACTATTTCCTGAATGAGTTCAGCGTACGGTTTGGAGTAAGGGATGTGTTTGGAGTCGTATATTATTCCACGAAGTTCGCCAGAGGGCGTACGCACTTTGTGCAGTGCTGACACCGACTTGGCTACATACGCCCCCTGTTTGGCTTTCTCAATCGTCTGCGGCCCTTTTCGCATCCCCTCTTCGACCCCCACCCGCTTGCATTCAAACATAGCGTAGGGTTTCAGGAGTTGCTCAACAATTGAAAACCGCATGAAGTCGGGTTTCACTACGTCCAGCACTACAACCAGCATGGAACGGTGCCCTTTGCCGACAACGCATGAATTTCGCAAAATCCCGGCGCTCGACAGGAGCACGTTTCCGCATTCATCAATGCCTGCAGTAGGAAACTGTATTCCTATGGAATCGAGGATGCGTTTTGCCGTGAGGGGAAGTCGCGGCCTACGCAACTCCTGCACATGTTCTCGTATTATTGGATGGAGCGAATACTCGACATTGTGAGTGATGTCGGGATTGCCATATTCGGCCAGCGATTTCTCGATAGCCACGGAGTGTTCGAAGCCCCATGACTTGAGCAGGTAAAAAGTAATGATTTCAACCAGAGTCCCGAGCGCACGACCAGCCGCCTTCTTCGCGTCTTTCGCGTAATGAAAGACGTCCTTTACCAAAATCTTCTGGAGATGATCAACTGAGTCGTAGCTCACACGCTGTTATACCACCTCTGTTTTAGCTGCACCAACCTTAAAGCGCTACCGGCGACACCGAGCTCTTCCCAATTCGGGCTTCTCTATAATGGTTCTCAACTGCACCCGCTGGTGCTGCCGCAGCTCATGCAGCTGTAGCAGCTTCCGTTGCGCGTCATGATGGCGCCGCAGACCTGGCAGCTGGGGGCGTCGCCCATGTCAATCAGGTCCTTCAGCGCGTCGGAGGCGTGGACGAAGCGGTTGTCAGTTGTCAGTTGCCGGTTGTCAGTAAAAGCAGATCCCTCGCCTTCGGCTCGTGATGACAATTTCGAGGGGGACGCGCTCTCGCTATGATCCCCGAACGACTTCTGTCCGTAGCCGTTCTCATCCGGCAGGCCCGGCGGCGGGGCGTTGACGTACTTGGGACGCAGGCCGTCGAACAGCGCCTGCTGCTGTCCGGTGAGGAAGCGCAACTGCAGCCAGCGGAAGATGTAATCCATGATGGACTTGGCGAAGCCGATGTCCTGGTTGTGGCTCCAGCCGCTGGGCTCGAAGCGGGTGTGGGCGAACTTCTCGCACATCAGCTTGAGCGGCACGCCGTGCTGCAAGGCCAGCGACACGGCGCAGGCGAAGCTGTCCATCAGGCCGCTGACGGTCGAGCCTTCCTTGGCCATGGTGATGAACAGCTCACCGGGCATGCCGTCCTTGTAGAGGCCGACGGTGAGGTAGCCCTCGTGTCCGCCGACGCTGAACTTGTGGGTGATGGACAGGCGCTCGTCGGGCAGACGGTGGCGCACCGCGCGCGGCGGAGCGGCAGCCTCGTCCTCGATTCGCTCCCACCCTGTCGCTGCGGACAGGCTGGGGCACCCGTAGTCGCCCTTCTGCGACTTGTGGGTAGCCGAGCCCATGGAGCTGAGCGGCTGCGCCTTCTTCGAGCCGTCGCGATAGATGGCGACCGCCTTCAGGCCGAGCTTCCAGGCCTGGATGTAGGCTTCGCTGATCTCGTCCACGGTGGCCGACTCGGGCATGTTGATGGTCTTGGAGATTGCGCCCGAGATGAACGGCTGCGCCGCCGCCATCATGCGCAGATGTCCGAGGTAGTGAATGGTGCGCGTGCCCTTCGACGGCTTGAAGGAGCAGTCGAAGACCGGCAGATGCTCTTCCTTGATGGCGGGCGCGCCTTCGATGGTGCCGGTGGCGTCGATGTAGCTGACGATGGCGTTGGTCTGGTCGGGCGTGTAGCCCAGCTTGAACAGCGCCGCCGGCACGGTGTTGTTCACGATCTTGATCATGCCGCCGCCGACCAGCTTCTTGTACTTCACCAGCGCCAGGTCAGGCTCGATGCCGGTGGTGTCGCAGTCCATCATGAAGCCGATGGTGCCGGTGGGCGCCAGCACCGTGACCTGCGCGTTGCGATAGCCGAACTTCTCGCCGTGCTTCAGGGCTTCGTCCCAGGTGTCCTTGCTGGCGTCGTAGAGCGCGGCGGGAACGTTGGTGCGGTTGATGTTGTTCACCGACGCGCGATGCATGCGAATGACGTCGAGGAAGGGCTCGCGGTTGATGTACCAGCCGGGACAGGCGGCGCCCTTGAAGTTGTCAGTTGTCAGTTGCCGGTTGTCAGAAAAAGCAGACGAACCAGAAGAGTTGTCATCACGAGCCGAAGGCGAGGGATCTGCTGTTCGCGTCGAACCAAAAGCAGATCCCTCGTCGGACTGAAGTCCTCCTCGTGATGACAAATAATCACGCGTTAGTTCTGTAGCGGGATCGAGCGGCTGGCAGAGTTCGGCGATCTTCGAGGACTGCAGATAGGCTTCGCCGCACATGATGGCGGTGACGCAGGCGGCGTAGTCGCGTCCGGCGTCGGAGTCGTAGGGCAGGCCCGCGGCCATCAGCAGCGCGCCCAGGTTGGCGTAGCCGAGTCCCAGCGGACGGTAGTCGTGCGAGTTCTTGCCGATGGCTTCGGTGGGATAGCCGCTGTTGTCCACCAGGATTTCCTGCGCGGTGATCATGACGGCGCAGGCGTGGCGATAGGCCTCAACGTCGAACGTCCCGTTGGGCGCGAACTTCATCAGGTTCAGGCTGGCCAGGTTGCAGGCCGAGTCGTCGAGGAACATGTACTCGCTGCAAGGGTTCGACGCGTTGATGCGCGACGTGTTCTTCGAGGTGTGCCAGCGGTTGACCGTGGTGTCGTACTGCATGCCGGGATCGCCGCAGTGCCAGGTGGCGTCGGAGATCTTGCGCAGCATCTCGCGCGCCTTGAAGGTCTGCACCGGGCGGCCGTCCTTGACCGCGCGGGTGGAGAAGTCGCCATCGCGCAGCACGGCGTACATGAAGTCGTCGGTCACGCGCACCGAGTTGTTGGCGTTCTGGAAGAAGATGGACGAGTAGGCCTCGCTGTCGGGACCGCTGCCGTCGTATCCGGCTTCGACCAGCGCCCAGGCCTTGGCTTCTTCCTTCTGCTTGCACTCGATGAAGTCCACCACGTCAGGATGGTCGATGTTGAGGATGACCATCTTGGCGGCGCGGCGGGTCTTGCCGCCGCTCTTGATGACGCCGGCGAAGGCGTCGAAACCTTTCATGAAGCTGAGCGGGCCGCTGGCGGTGCCGCCGCCGGAGAGCGCTTCGGTGGAGGAGCGCAGCGGCGACAGGTTCGTGCCCGTGCCCGATCCCCACTTGAACAGCATGCCTTCGGTCTTGGCGAGGGTGAGGATGCTGTCCAGCGAATCGTGTACCGAGTTGATGAAGCAGGCCGAGCACTGCGGATTGCGATAGCCGGTGACGCCGTACTCCACGCGCTGCAACTGCGGGATTCCAGTGCCAGTTCTGCGCGTCGGAGTTGGGCTCGATGCGATCGCAGCCCACGTTGAACCACACCGGCGAGTTGAACGCCGCCTTCTGCTGCAGCAGCAGGTGCGCCAGCTCGTCGTGGAAGATGGCCGCGTCTTCGTCGCTGCGGAAGTAGCCGCCCTTGATGCCCCAGTCGCGAATGGTCTCAGCGACGCGGGTCACCAGCTGGCGCACGCCGGTCTCGCGCTCGGGCGTGTCCATCGGGCCGTGCAGGTATTTGCTGGCGACGATGTTGGTCGCCGTCATCGACCAGTCCTTCGGGACCTCGACGTCCTTCTGCTCGAAGATGATGCCGCCCTGCGAGTCGGTGATCTGCGCCAGGCGCAGCTCCCACTCGAGCTCGTCGTAGGGCGAGACACCCGCCTTGGTGAAATAGCGCTTGAAGGTCAGGCCGGGCGCCTTCTTCTTGGGCGTGGTGGCGGCGGTGGTCGTCGTTGTCGTCGTGGTGGTGATTTCGGCCATGTAAGTGCTCCCTGATCGATTATCTTCTTGCTGTCATCCTGAGCAAAGCCCGTTCGCCTGCGAACGGCGGAGTCGAAGGACCCCTATAATGCTTCGCTGCGCGGGACTGAAGTCCCGCTCTATCTTGTGCCGTCCCTGAAGGGACTCGAATTCTTCTTAATCCTGCCTACCCAGCGCTCCGAAGCGGCTGGGCTATCATGTTCCGTCCCGCAAAGCGGGACTGCGTTTCGTACCGCTTTGAATTCCGGACTTTCATTGACTGAGGTTCACGGTTTTTTCTTTTCGCGGGACTGAAGTCCCGCTCTACCAATTTCTGCCCACAAGGTTGTGGGGGCCCCTTTTCCAGCCTAATGTCCCAGGCTGGATGAGGCCCCCGGTTGGTTGTCTGTGCCGCCACCGCGAAACAGAGTCCCAGCGAACGGCGCTCGCCGCTCGGCTGGAACACATAGACTTGGAAAGGAACTCCGCTGATGCCATCGCCCCAGCGATGACTTCGTCGGTCCTACCGGCCCACCGCAGCGCGATGGGCACGTTGGTCTAAAGCCTCACCGCAACCCTGCGGGGAGGAAATACCCTGGGTTCGCTCGCGAATCTCTTAACCCTAACCTCGAACCTAAGGAGGATCCGTCCAACTTGGCCCACATACCAGCCTCGGCGGTCACCTCTGCCGCTTCGGTTTTCGGGGGAGGAAACCCTTCCGTGCGCTCCCTTCGGAGGACCCGGAATCACCATGTGGAAACGGAGAGTACTCCCGACATCTTGTGGATGTCAAGAGGAAAACGCTATATATGGTATTTTACTCCGGTTCCCGGCGAACCGAAAGAGTAACGGAAGGCGCCTGCCCACTCTCCGGACTGTAGTCCCAGCGGCTTGGCTGGTTCAATGCCAGTTCTCGGTGCAGCGAAGTGAATGGCTGTGGATCGTGCGGAAAAGACGGGCCACAATTTACGATGGCAATGTTGCAGGAAGAGTGGGCTCAGGAGTGGCCACAGGGCATCGTGCCGGCGCTGGGCTCGGTGCAAACCAAATTGAATATGAGAAAACCTCTTTTGGCCGCAGTAATCCTTCTTGCTTCCCTATTGTCTAGCGCAGGCACCTCCGCAAAATGGCGCGCCGGTCCAACCGCCGCCACGGCCTGCCACCGACAAGTTTGGCGGCCTGACGGCGCTTCCCTCACCGGCCGGGGGCAACGGCTACTTCCGCCTGGAGGAGGCGATCCGCAGGCAACGGCAGCATCAAGCGCTGGAACCTCGTGTCGCCGATGGGGAACGCGCTGTATTTGCGCGCGGTACAGAACGCGTCCTATGTCTTCTTTGAGCCCGGAGTCATGCAGGCGCGATATGGCGATGACCATACCCCCTGGTTCACCCGCACCTTGAAGCGGATACAAGCCTGGGGCTTCAATGCCATCGGCGACTATTCGCACCCGGCGTTCATGCCGGTGGGGAACCAGCCGGGTGGACCCAGCGGCGCGGCTGTGAAACTGCCTTTCATCCTGATGCTGAACGCCACGGCGAAAGCGAACATTCATCCGGATGTTTGCGGCTACCGCCAGCCCATCAAGAACATCCTCGCCGGAGTCCCGAGCACATATAGCCTCTGGGGCGGAACGCCCATGATCGATCCCTTCGATCCCATGTGGCCGGCGTGCGTCAACGCCGAGATCAAGACTGTGCGCAGCTTGTTCACCGGCGGCGAGTTCAACAAGATCCCATGGATGATCGGCATCACCACCGAAGACGCCGACTACATCTGGGCGCTCAAGGCGACCGGCGACAACAAGGTCATGCCGCGCACGTATCCTCACATGGGCTTCCTGATTGCGGTCGCGAACTTCACCTACAGCGACCACAGTGATCCGAAGCTTTATGCGAAATACGCCTGGAGCGCCTTTCTGCAGAAAAAGTACGCCACCATTGCTGCGCTCAACGCAGCCTGGGAGAGCTCCTACACCAGCTTTGGAGACGATGGGGGTTACGGCGCAGGAACGGGAGTGCTGGACGAAGACGGCAGGCACAAGGCATGGCTGGGCTCTGACCCCTACATGCTGGCGGGCGCAAAGCCGGCGGTGCAGGCCGATCTCGATGCGTTCCTCTACCAGTACGTCTTCCAGTTCGAGTCGGTTGAGGTGCAGGCCATTCGCGCCTATGACAAGAACCACCTGATTTTCGCGCCGAATGCTCTGGGAGGCCCGGGCGCCTATGGGCCCAGGCCGCAGGTCCTGCAGGCCCTGGCGGATGCGGGCGTGGACGCGCTCATCCTCGACTACGATTCCGTTTATCCGCAGAACGTGGCGACCGCGACGGCCGCATATCAGAAGACGGGGAAGCCGGTTTTGCTGTGGTACGGGTTAAGCGCCAACCAGGATTCCGGCTGGCACGGACAAGCCTCGGTTACCGATGCCGACTATCGGACGCAGGCAAAACGCGGCCAGGTCTACGCCGAAGACCAGCAATATATCTTCAAGGCCCAAGCCGCCGATGGATCGTTCCCCATCATCGGCGTGGATTTCTGGGGCTTAACGGACGATAACCGGGGCGAGCACACTAACTGGGGACTGCTCTCAAACCGGGACAACGCTTACGACGGCAAGTGCGCGGTTCGCGCCGTGTCCAAGGACGCATGGGGCGGTCATTGTGGCGGCGAGACAGCCGACTACGGGGATTTCTTGAGCGACGTGACCGCGGCCAATGCGGCCATCGTGCAGCAAATGGTGACCGAGGCGACCCAGACCCCGAAAGCATCCGGTGCGGCTCAACCGGCTGCTGCGCACTAATTCCCTGCGTCATGGGTACGGCGAAACGTTGTACTTTGCGCCGGGGGCTTGGCTTATTGAGCCTGTTCCGAAACCCTGTCGTCCCTACGGGACTCGGATCAAATTTCCCACTCGACCCAGCACTCCGCCTTCGGCTGCGTGCTGGGCTAGATTATTGCGTGCCTACGGCACTCGGATTTTGCAATTTCTGTTCCACTCTTGTGAACTTGAACCGAGTTTCGTAACAGCCTCTTATTGCGATGGCGCCGGACCCGATATCGGAGCCGGAGTCAGCCCCAGGAATGAAGTGCCGGTAAACTTCCCGGTGGAAGTGAAGTTCCAGTTGAAGAGCGCAGCGCCCTCGTTGCTGCAGGTCGCGCATCCATTGCGCAGCGGATAGCCGATAACGAACTGCACCCCGCCGGTGGGTATGTATTGCGAGTTTGGCCAGCTTCGTCCATTGCGATTGCCGGGCCACAGCCCGACCTTGGGATACAAGCTTAGTAAGTCCTGGAACTGGAAGCTCTGCTGCATGCCCTTCTGGTCAAGTTGTTTCAGGTCCTCGGTGTTGACGAACTTGGGATCGCCATTGACCAGAAACAAGCCGTAGTTGCTGGGTTGGTGAGAGGGGAAAAGCACCCAGGCGATGTCCACCGGACCGACGTGAACGAAGCTGGTCAGGATTCCCACGTCGCCGTGGCTGTCTTTGTATAGTTCGCGAGTGAAACTCACGGCGTCGGCAGGAGCCCCGGCTTTCGTCATCTGCGCCACGAAGCAGTCGGCATATTTTCGTCCCTGGTCGGGACTGCCGCAGGTGGCGCCCACACTGGTCGCGAAGCTTGGCGGAGGTTGCCAGACACCAGAGGCGCCGATGGCGCCGGGCTTAGTTTGCGCCGGTAAATAGCTGGTAAGGACGAGTACGACAACCGATAGCAGTGGCTTACGCATGGGTCCCCTTATTGGGTAACGAGCTGGTGAATGGAGTTTAGCCGGGTAAGGGCGGTCCGGTAAACACTTCGGAGTAAGGCAACGCGACCGCGGTCCGCCCTCCCCGCCCTTCCGCACCGGCGCGACTACTGTTGCGGTTGCTGGGTCTGCTGCGGTGGCTGTTCCGGCTGCGCCGGAGTCCTGGCCGGACGATTTGGACGCAGCAGCTTCGGCGGCGGTGGCGTGGGTATGTATTTCGTGCCGAGGAACTTTCCTTTCGCGTCGAAGTCCCAGGAGAATAGCGCCAATCCGGTGTGCGCGCAGGCGTGGCATCCGTTGAGCAGCGGGTAACCGATTATGAATTGCTGTCCGCCGTCGGGAAGAGGCTTAACCTGCGGCCACATCGGGTTGCTGCGGTCCCCCGGCCAGATGTCGGTCGCGGTGTACTTCTGTTTCACCGCCTGGTACATCGGATTCTGGTCCATGGCGGCGCGATCGAGTTTCTTGAGGTCATCCACGTCGAGGATGGCGGGATCACCGTTGACCAGCAGCAGGCCATAGTTATCGTTGGCGCGCAACGGATAGATGACCCGGGCTACGTCCACCGGGCCAACCTTGTGGAAGTCGGTCATGATGCCGACTTGGCCACCGCTCTGGGCGGAGAGCAGGCGAGTGAAACTGACCGCATCGGCGGGGGCTCCCAACTTGGACATCTGCTCGATGAAGCACTCAGAGTAGTTCGGGGGATTGCTCTTGTCGCAGGCGGCGTGCGCCTTGGTGACGAAGTCTTGCGGCGGCTGCCAGACGGCGGAAGGCCCGATTTTCCCGGGGGCGGAGGTGGCGGATGTCACACCCTGGGGATTGGCAAAGGCAAGGGCCGAAGTAACTAGAATGAATCCGGCGAAGAGAAGCGATTTCCTCAAGTTGAATCCTCTGGAGCGGAATTGTTTACTGATGTAGAACGACGCCATACGACGATCTTGCAACTTTCAGGGCACCCACAACTGTAAACGATTTCGGGAGTGGGCCGTCAAACCCGGCGGCGTGACGCAAGTCACAGACTCGTGGTCGACCCAAAGGCGACAATCAGCCCAACGTGAATTCGAGAGACGCAATCCGGAGAATCATGTCGCTGATCCTGGCGCTCAGCGTCGCCTTGTGGGCGGCCAGCGCGGCTGGCATGCTTTCCGCCGCCGGTCATGCATCCCAGTGTCATGCCCGGATGCCACATGTGCAGCATCAGGCGGCGCCGATGCCGTGCTGCCCTTCGCATGTGACATCGCTTCCGGTTAACTTCTTCACGCCTCCCCCGTGCTGCGACATGAGCAACCAGCCCGCACGGCCGCTGGCCTTCGTTGTGATGCCAGGCAAGTTTCGAGCCGGGGCATCGAGCGGCGGTGTGACTGCCAATGCGATGTTCGTTTCTCCGCAGAGAAGTTCTGCCCTCCTCACGGATGGGAGTTCCCTTCCCTTCGTCAAACCCGTCTTCGATCTGAAGACGGACCTCAGGATTTAGAGTCCGGCCCCCAAGCCTCGTGCTGCGATGGTGCAACGCGCCGTTGCATGTCTGTCATAGCGGACGGCTGAGTCCGCGCCAACCGAATTCTGAGGAAATTATGAAATCGAAACTGCTGGTAATTCTGAGCACCTTAGTCTTGGCCTTGGGCTTGATGGCCCAGACCGCAACTCAGACTACACCGCCGCCTGCCGGCGACCAAGCCAAAACCTGTGCCTGCTGCAACCACGACAAAGCCGATGGCAAGATGGCTTGCTGCGGCAAAGATGGCGGCTGCTGCAAGGATGGCAAATGCGACATGGCGTCCAAAGATGGGAAAGACACCATGACGCACGAGCAGATGATGTCCGGCGACGATAAGGCCGCAAACAAGTGCCCCATGATGGCTAAAGACGGCAAGATGTCATGCTGCGGCAAGGACGGCGGATGCTGCAAGGATGGCAAATGCAACATGGCCAAGGACGGAAAGAGCTGCTGCGACGGCAAGCAGTGCGAACGTCCGCAAAAAGCAACTTAAAGAGCCTGTTTCACCACGGAGGCACGGAGGACACAGAGAATCAGATTCTGATATCTGTTTGCCGTCGTGCCGTTCGCGGCTACTATGGCAAAACCAGGGCGGCATCGCTGCCGCCCTCTGACAACTGACCACTGGCTACTGACCACTGCTTCTTACGTTCCTTCGTTCCAGCTTGCCAGGTACTCTTCCTGCTCCGGAGTCAGGCGGTCGATCTTGATGCCCATGGACTCCAGCTTCAGTTTCGCGACCCGCTTGTCGAGGTCCTCGGGAACCACGTAAACCTTCTTCTCGAGCGAAGAGTGGTTCTTCACCAGGTACTCAACCGAGAGCGCCTGGTCGGCAAAGCTCATGTCCATGACCGACGGCGGATGTCCTTCCGCTGCGGCGAGGTTGATCAGGCGACCTTCGCCCAGCAGGTTGATCTTGCGCCCGTCCTTCAGCGAGAACTCCTCGACGAAGGCGCGCGTGGTGCGTTTGGAGGACGACATCTTCTCCAGAGTCGGGATATCGATCTCGACGTTGAAGTGGCCGGAATTGGAGATGATGGCCCCGTCCTTCATCACTTCGAAGTGTTCCTTGCGCAGCACGCTCTTGTTGCCGGTGACGGTGCAGAAAACGTCGCCGATGCGGGCGGCCTCGTCCATGCTCATCACGCGGAAGCCGTCCATCACGGCTTCGATCGCCTTGGTGGGATCGATTTCGGTGATGATGACCTCAGCGCCCAATCCGCGTGCGCGGCTGGCCAATCCGCGGCCGCACCAGCCGTAGCCGGCGACGACGAACTTCGAGCCCGCGAGCAGGAAGTTGGTGGCGCGAACAATGCCGTCGATGGTGGACTGTCCGGTGCCGTAGCGGTTGTCGAACAGGTGCTTGGTGTCGGCGTCATTGACCGCGATGATGGGATAGCGCAGCACGCCCTGTTTCGCCATGGCGCGGAGGCGGATGATGCCGGTGGTGGTCTCTTCGGTGCCGCCAATTACGTCGTCCAGGATGTCGGTGCGCTTGGTGAGCGCAATGGTGACCAGGTCAGCGCCGTCATCCATGGTGATGTTCGGCTTGTGATCGAGGGCCGACAGGATGTGCGAGTAGTAGGTATCGTTGTCCTCGCCCTTGATGGCATAGACCGGCACGTTGAAATCACGCACCAGGCAGGCAGCAACGTCGTCCTGCGTGGACAGCGGATTGGAGGCGCACAGCACAACGTCGGCGCCGCCATCGCGCAGGGTAATGGCCAGGTTGGCGGTCTCAGCCGTAACGTGCAGGCAAGCCGAAATGCGAATGCCCTTGAGCGGCTGGTTCTTGATGAAGTCCTTGCGAATGATCTGCAGGACCTTCATGGACTGGTTGGCCCAGTCAATGCGCTTGCGGCCCATATCGGCCAGCGCGAGGTTGGCGACATCGCCGGCGACGCGAGTAGGTGTGGTTGACATAAGCTCCTGTGATAGTTTCGATGGTTTGCGAGTTTCCAGCGGTTCGAGCTTCAACGAAGCGCACTTCGTCGATTCACGGCCATAATGATTCGGCACGGGCCGCGTTTTGTATCAGGGCACGGCTTCAGCCGTGCCGCAACCAGCCCCAAGAACTCGGGCTTTAGCCCCTGATCGTGCAAGTGCAGGGGCTAAAGCCCTGGCCCTTTCTGCATTCGTTCGGCACGACTAAAGTCGTGCCCTGATACAGCCCATTCCGTCGCGCCCGTAAAACTACTTCGCTACCGCGGTCTTCTGCGCGGACGTCTGCAAGCCCGCCTGCTCGCGAAGAGTGGCGGCCTTGTCCGTCTTTTCCCACGTGAAGTCGGGATCGTTGCGGCCGAAATGCCCGTAGGCGGCCGTCTTGCGATAGATCGGACGACGCAGATTGAGCGACTCGATAATGCCTTTCGGCGTCAGCTTGAAGTTGGCGCGCACCAGGTCCGCGATCTTGTTCTCGTCAACCTTGGCGGTGCCAAAGGTGTCCACCAGCACGCTGACCGGATCGGCCACGCCGATGGCGTAGGCAAGCTGCACTTCGCAGCGGTCGGCCAGGCCGGCGGCCACGATGTTCTTGGCAATGTAGCGCGCCAGGTAGCAGGCCGAGCGATCCACCTTGGTCGGGTCTTTGCCGCTGAATGCGCCGCCGCCGTGACGTCCCATGCCGCCGTAGGTATCCACAATGATCTTGCGGCCGGTGAGTCCGGTGTCGCCCATCGGGCCGCCGATGACGAAGCGCCCGGTCGGGTTGATGTGGTACTTGGTGTTCTCGTCGAGCATGTGCTCGGGCAGCGCCGCCTGGATGACGTGCTTCAGAATGTCGGCGCGCAGCTCTTCGGTCGAAACCGTCTCGGAGTGCTGGCTGGAGATGACCACCGCATCAATACGGACTGGCTTGTGGTTCTCGTCGTACTCGACTGTGACCTGGGATTTGCCGTCGGGCCGGAGGTAAGGAAGGGTGCCGTTCTTGCGGACTTCAGTCAGGCGCTGGCACAGCTTGTGGGCCAGCGAAATTGCCGTCGGCATGTAGTCGGCATTTTCGTTGGTGGCGTAGCCGAACATCATGCCCTGGTCGCCGGCGCCGCCGGTGTCCACACCCATGGCGATGTCACCCGACTGCTTGTTAATGCTGGAGATGACGGCGCAGGTGTTGGAGTCGAACCCGTAGAGGGCGTTGTCATAGCCGATGGAGGCAACCACGCCGCGCACCAGCGATTGGAAATCGACGTAGGCCTTGGTGGTGATTTCGCCGGCGATCACGACCAGGCCGGTGGCGGTCAGCGTCTCGCAAGCCACGCGGCTGTAAGGGTCTTCCTTGATGCAGGCGTCGAGAATGGCATCTGAGATCTGATCGGCAATCTTGTCCGG
Organism: uncultured Acidobacteriaceae bacterium; assembly: GCA_963735855.1. Lineage (GTDB taxonomy): Bacteria > Acidobacteriota > Terriglobia > Terriglobales > Acidobacteriaceae > Bog-257. The sequence continues at coordinate 356,612 of CAVTMW010000007.1, read as the reverse complement.
GTGACCTTCGGTCACGGATTCGGACGTGAATAGAACGTGCTTCTTGGACAAAGCAAAACTCCTTGTTCTGCGCCGCGGCGGGGTGCAACGCAACGTCGGCCGGGCACAATTGTGCTTAGGTCTGTTGGGGGCCTATCAGTGAGGATAACGGCCAGCCGTAAGACTCCCAATATTTTAAAGCCGAAGGGCCGTTTTCAGCCAGTCAAAGGCGTGAAACTGCATTGAACAATCCACGCACGTTTGCCGTGTTAGAAGATCGCGTGGTGCACGGCGATGAGCTGGTCAAGCACTTCCGGCAGGAGCTTGAGGTCGAGCGCGTTGGCGCCGTCGGACTTGGCTTGCGCGGGATTGTCGTGCACCTCGACGAAAACGCCATCCACGCCGGCCGCCACCGCCGCGCGCGCCAGCAGTGGAATGAACTCGGGCTGGCCGCCGCTCTCGACCGCTCCGGTGCCGTTGGTCGAACCTGCGGACGGAAGCTGCACCGAGTGGGTTGCGTCGAAGACCACGGGCGCGAACTGGCGCATGATGGCGAGCGAGCGCATGTCCACCACCAGGTTGTTGTAGCCGAAGGACGCGCCGCGCTCGGTGAGGAAGACGCGATCTCCGCCGGCCTCGCGAACTTTTTCAACGGCGTGGCGCATGTCCCACGGCGAGACAAACTGTCCCTTCTTGACGTTTACTGCGCGTCCACTCTTGCCAGCCGCGACCAGCAAGTCGGTCTGGCGGCACAGGAATGCGGGAATCTGCAGGACATCCACGGCTTCGGCCACGCGCGGCACGTCCGCGGCTTCGTGGACGTCGGTGAGCACGGGAACCTTTACCGTCTCGCGAACCTTGCGCAGGATGCGCAGACCTTCCTCCAAACCGGGGCCACGAAAGCTGCGAATCGAAGTGCGGTTCGCCTTGTCGTACGAAGCCTTGAAGATGTAGGGCAACTTCTTATCGCGGGCGATGCCCGAGATGGCCTGCGCCATATTCAGCGCGTGCGCTTCGCTCTCGATCACGCACGGCCCGGCGATGAGGAACAGCTCTCCTCCACCGATGGTCACGTTGCCGACTTGGAAGGAACGATTCACACGCGCCCTTCGTGCTTTACTTTCTCCGGCCGATGGAACATCTCCACTGCAACCTCCTGTCGGGTGTGTTGCCTTCGCAAGCGGTTTTCGTACGACGCCTTGATGAACGACGCAAACAGCGGATGCGGCTCCAGCGGCTTGGACTTGAACTCGGGATGGAACTGGCAGCCGAGGAAATAGGGATGGTCGGCAATCTCGACGATCTCGACGTAGGTGCCGTCAGGCGTTGAGCCGCTGATGCGCAGACCGCCGGCGGTGAGCGTGTTCTCGTACTCGCGGTTGAATTCGTAGCGATGACGATGGCGCTCGCTGATCTCGTTTTCTCCATACGCGGCGTGGGCCAAAGTGCCGGGCTCGAGTTTGCAAGTCCACGCGCCCAGGCGCATGGTGCCGCCCAACTCTTCCACGCCTCGCAACTCGCGCAGCTTATAAATGACGCGATGCGGGGTTGCGGGATCGAACTCGCTTGAGTTCGCGTGCTCCAGCCCGCAGACATTGCGCGCAAACTCGATGCACGCGGTTTGCATTCCCAGGCATATCCCGAAGAACGGCACCTTGTTCTCGCGGGCGTACTGGATTCCCTTCAGCATGCCTTCTATGCCGCGCTTGCCGAAGCCGCCCGGCACCAGGATTCCATCAGCGTGCTCCAGTTGCGTCTGCACGCTCTGGTCCTTGGCCTCCAGACCTTCGGCTTCGATCCAGTTCACCTCAAGCTTCAGGTTGTACGCCAGAGCGCCGTGCACCAGCGCTTCCTTCAGCGACTTGTACGAATCCTCATACTCGACATACTTGCCCACGATCCCGATGGAGACTTCGTCCTTCGGGTTATAGACGCGGTGCACCAGTTCTTCCCAGCGGCTGAGATCGGGATCCTTCGCTTCCATGTGCAAATAACGCAGGGCCAGACGGTCCACTCCCTCGTGCGCGAATACCAGAGGAACCTCGTAGATCGAGGCCACATCCTTGGCGGTGATCACCGCCTCGTTTTCCACGTTGCAGAAAAGCGCAATTTTTGACTTGATCTCTTTCGAGAGGAAGCGGTCGGTACGGCAAAGCAGGATGTCGGGCTGAATTCCGATGCTGAGCAGCTCCTTCACGGAGTGCTGGGTGGGCTTGGTTTTCAGCTCACCGGCAGCGGCGATGTAGGGCACCAGCGTCACATGCACGAAGAGCGTGTTCTCGCGGCCGAGTTCCTGGCGCATCTGGCGAACCGCTTCGATGAAGGGCAGCGATTCGATGTCGCCGACGGTCCCGCCGATTTCGATGATGGCGAGGTCCACGTCCTGCGCCACCTTTTTCATGGCGCTCTTGATCTCGTTGGTGACGTGCGGGATGACCTGGACGGTCTTGCCGAGATAGTCTCCGCGGCGCTCTTTGGCGATGATGGTTTCGTAGATGCGGCCGGTGGTCCAGTTATTGTCGCGAGTCAGCTTGCTGTGGGTGAAGCGCTCGTAGTGCCCGAGGTCGAGATCGGTCTCGGCGCCGTCATCGGTAACGAAGACTTCGCCGTGCTGGAACGGCGACATCGTCCCGGGATCCACGTTCAGATAGGGATCGAACTTCTGCAGCGCGACCTTCAGGCCGCGGCTTTCCATCAGGCAGCCGATGGAGGCCGCCGCCAGTCCCTTGCCGAGCGAAGACACTACACCACCAGTCACAAAGATGTACTTTGCCGACATCGTTTCCTCTGTTGTGGGGATTTGTGCAGCCGGAAAGACGGTTTGCGCCTTCCCGTTTTACGGGGAACCCTTCCCGCCTGCGTGATAGCGCGGTCAGGGTGGAGCGCGTAGGGGTGCACAACCAATTATGACGGGAAATGTCCCCGGAGGCAAGGTACAGGTGCCTCCGGGGTAATCGTGAGAAAAACGAGCGGCGAACTTACTTCACTGGTGCGCATTCAGAGAACTGGGCTGAGACAATCTGCGTACTCCAGTTCCTACCTAACAAGCCTGTCGTCGAGTAGTACTCGCTGGTGTACCAAAACGTACAGTTGTCCGCCGGATCCAGGCGCATGCTGGTGTAATCGCCCCAGCGGTTCGTGTTCCTATCAAAGACATCGTTGTACGGGCCGCCACCACTGATAACGGGCAACTCGGCTTCCATGGTGCCATTGGGATCGTTAAGCGTGCGCCCAGTGATCGCGATGGACGGGTAGATAGTCGGGCTGGAGGTGCTATAACCCAGCAGAATGTCCCCGGCACTGTCGCGAGCGATTGATCCTGTCCAGCGATGAGTCGTGTTGTCCGGAGCGTAAGTCCCGGACTGAAGAAGGTGGATAGCGGTAACCGTCGTCTTTTTGGTCGAGGAATAAAACTCGTACCATCGTTCGGCGGTGTTGCCACCCGAGGCGGTTACGTCGTGGGCAATCAGCCAGTGCTGCAGATGCGCTGGCAGAGCTGTTGCAGGGACTCTAGGGGGAACGTCATCGTAATAGGCGACCCGATAGAGCAGGCGATCGCCCAGCACGTCCAGCAGGTCGGGACTGCCCAGTTGCGTAACGCAGGCACCCAGATACTGGCCGTTACACGCCGGTGTGAACGCAGGCACCGGGAACAGCTGCGAGCCACCACTGCCGGTCATGAATGCGTTGTTCGGATTCGACCAGTCGGTATGAAACGAGTAAAGAGCGAAGTTCGAGCTATCCCACAAGCTGAACAGAAACTCATCCTGACCCAGCGGCGGTGGCGGAGCGGAATCGAGATCAGCGGGCAGCAAGGCAAAGTCGCTTGACGTAAGCTGGAAGCACACTTGCGCGGCGTTGCCGCCCGCTTCCATTGTGATCCGATCGTAGGCACACTCGTAGGCACCTTGGTACGTCATGCCGTCGGCGCCGAAGTTGTCGTTACTCTGGAAGAATCCAGTCGGCATTACACCCCACTTCGCCAAGTCGGGATAGCCATCGCCTAACGAGAACACATATCCGTTGTAGTCCCCGGTAGCATCCGAACTAGTGGAGACTGCGATGCAGGCAGTGCCGCTAAAGGGCTGCGCGCTAACTACGTTCTCCGCAATCAGCCATCGACCAGCAGTTCTGTCGTACTGAGCGATGGGATGGCCCTCTGGGGTGCCCGTCGCGCAATCGCCACCCAGCTGTCCCAAAATCTCGTCGATTGAGACGGACCCTAGCGAGTTGAGTGACTTGTCAAACACGGCGATGGAATTGTTTACCACCTGCACGATCTGGTCCTTGCCAACCGCCAGGTTGTCGTCAGGATAGTTGAAGGTGGTGTCGAAACCACTGAATCCCATGCCCAGGCCTGGGCCGTTTTCCAAGATTGTGATATTCGCTCCCCCAGGTGCAGCACTCTGCTCCACCCTATCTACCACGACCCCCGCGGGACGCCTCTGACTCGGGCGTAGCGGGTGATTCGCTTGCAGCACATAGTGAGGGGGCGCTGGCAGCTTAGCCAATTCCCTGAGCGGCAACGTAACGCCAGCGACCGCGTGACGCACGGTCGGGCTTGGCGAGGAGCCTCCCTGCGCGAACAAAGCTGGGCTGCACAGCAGCAGCACGCTCAAGCCAAGCACAGATGACCAACAGGCGCTCATGACACGTCTTTTCATGGTGATTCCTCTTTCATGCTATGGGCTACTGGGCGCCTTCCGGATCGGCCGGCGCGGAGTAGGCTCGCTGGTAAAAGGTGGTGGTCCGCACACTATGGGTGTGAAACAGAAACCGGATCATGCGCCACCCAAAGTGGATCCTCAGGGCTGAAGGTTGCCGCATTTAAGCACAGTTCGGCTGTCATTGCAATCCCAATTATCGAACCCCGCAGTTCTCCGATGCCTGGATGCGGCCCGGAGGTAGCCGGGAAATGACAATTTCTAGGACTTCGCTCCGGCCAAAGAGCGAAACTAGCCCATCCATTTGCGTCGCCAGAGCACGGCCGCTCCCGTGCCAAGCATCAAGAACGTTCCAGGCTCGGGCACAGGCGCATCATGGGGACTAGGGGCGCAGAGTGAGCAATCGGGGACGCCACCCACCAGGTAGAGGAATTCCTGCGGTCCGTTGGGATCAATGCCTTGCTGGTCGTGAAACGGCGTGAGGATGCCAACCAGGTTGAAGTCGGTATTTGGGAAGCCCTTACTGGCTGCGTTCTCGGCAGCCGCCAGCCAAAACTGGCACCCACCATCACATGGAGCTGACGGGGCAAACACATTCCAAGTCGCGTAGTTCAATTCCTGCCACTGATTGATACCCGACACTCTGGTCTGGAGCAGGAGCCACCCTACCTCATCGTACAGGGTGAGCGCGCCGTTTTGGCTGCCGAACCGCGTCAGCGAAAGATCCTTGGTGCCCAGAATGGTCTCGTTGGCCAGCCAGTCGAAGTCTGGCTCTCCTCCATGCAGGTAGTCATCGCACATCACCGGCTCGAACCCCATACCTTGGACAAACGCCCAGTAGGGGTAGCCATTTTGCCATTGTCCGCTATTGTTGAAGCGGACAAAATCCACCTTCACGACATCTGCGTAGGCAGACACCGCCGCGAGTACGATAACGAGGAATAGCACTGACTTTCGCATTGCTGCTCCTAACTACAGCCCAGTGTAACCTGCCCGTCTGCAACTCTCGGTCAACAAGCACAGAGTGCAAACCGGGCATCACTTCCTGCCATGGCGCTATCACGCGGGAGGCCGTGGTACTACGCTCGGGGCGGACGAAGGGGACTTTACTCCCCCAAGCGAACTTTTCACAATTTAATTTGCAATCTTAGTGCCCAAGAATTAGCCGCCAAAACGTATGTTTATCGGACTAGGCTGCAATCATTTGCAACTAAGTGCCAAGAGACTTCCGCCACTTAGATCATGGCCCCCCCCAACGGGTCGTCAGGCACTGCAAACGAACCCACGCGATGGTCCATCCGAAGTCACGAGCTTTTTCGCTTGCCGGAAAATGGCCGCGAACATCTCCGGCGTCAGCTTGCCAGTGGCCGTGTTCTGGTTCGACGGGTGATACGAAGCCAGCAGCCACACGTCATTGGGCATCTGGTAGCGCTGCGCATGGCCGAACCGATAGCCGGCCTTGCTCTGCACCAGGCCATGACGCTTCAAATGGTTGAGATAGGCATCAAACCCGATCTTGCCCAGTGCAACCACCACTCTCACATCCTTGAGAAGAGCGAGTTCGCGATCCAGAAACGATGCGCAGTTCGCCAGCTCCGAAGGTAGAGGCTTGTTGTCGGGCGGAGCGCAGCGCACCGCCGCGGTGATGTAACAGTCAATCAATTCCAGTCCGTCGTTCCTCCGGTCGGCGTTGGGCTGCGACGCGAAGCCCGTCTGGTGCAGGATGGGATACATGAACTTGCCAGAGGCGTCGCCGGTAAAAGGCCGTCCGGTGCGGTTGGAGCCGTGGGCGCCGGGAGCCAGGCCCAGCACCAGTACGCGGGCATGAGGATCGCCGAAGCCCGGCACCGGCCGCGCCCAGTAATCCCAGTCCAGGTAGGCGCGCCGTTTCTCGCGGCCGACTTGCTCACGGTAGGCGACCAGTCTGGGACAGCGGGTACAGCCCACGACTTCGTTGTTCAAGATAGTAAGCGCGGACGGCATGAATAAACTTTACACAAGTTTCGCGATGGCTTGAGGATTCGTCCACGCTTAAATAGGTTGCCTGACTCCACCCTCGCGAGGGATCACGGTTCCAGGCATCCCTTGTCAAGCGAGCCGCTTCCAACAATGAGCTCCCGCTGAGTCAGAGCAGGGGTTTTAAGGCGGAACATAAGGAGTCTCTCGCTCATGTTAGTTATCTTGCTCATCATCTTGTTGCTGCTGTCGGTCGGATCGTTCCCCTCGTGGCCCTACAGCCGGGGATGGGGCTACTACCCCTCCGGCGGACTGGGACTGATCGTGCTGATCCTGGTTATCTTGCTCCTGCTTGGCCGCATTTAAGAACGCCTGCCCTGAATGACAGACCAACTTTGCTGCTCGCACCGGACGACGCTGTTCTTAGTCCTGATGCTGGGATGGCTCGCACTTGCGCCTGCCTGCGCGGGCTACTCCGTACTGACCCACGAAGAGATCATTGATCTTCTGTGGAAGCAGCAGATCAAGCCGCTGCTGTTGGCGCGCTATCCCGGTGCGACACCCAACGAGCTGGTGAAGGCGCACGCCTACGCTTACGGCGGAAGTGTGATTCAGGATGTCGGGTATTACCCGTTCGGGAGCCATACCTTCAGTGACCTGACGCACTACGTACGCTCCGGTGATTTCGTCCAGGCCATGCTCAACGATGCGCAAAATCTGGACGAATACGCCTTCGCTCTGGGCGCGCTCTCTCACTATCTGGCCGACATCAACGGGCATCCCTACATCAATCTGTCGGTGGGCATTGAATACCCTAAGCTGGCCCAACTGTATGGGCCGGCCGTTCCCTACGATGTGGACCACAAGGCCCACCTGACCACCGAGTTCGGCTTCGATGTGCTGCAGGTAGCCAAGGGCCGCTATGCGCCCGAGGACTACCACAACTTCATCGGCTTTGAAGTCTCGGTGCCGTTGCTGGAGCGGGCCTTCTACGATACGTACGGACTGAAGCTGACCGACGTGATGCCCCACGAAGACCTTGCCATCGGAACCTACCGGCGTAGCGTGAGTCAAATTCTGCCGGAGATGACGAAGGTGGCGCTGGTGGAAAAGGGCGATCAGTTGCAACGGGAGATTCCGAACTTCAACCGGCAACATTTCCTCTACCACTTGTCCAAGGCCGACTACCGCAAGTCGTGGGGGTCCGGCTATAAGGAGCCGGGGCCGGGAGCGCACATCATGGCGGGATTGTTCCAGATCCTGCCCAAGGTCGGGCCATTGCGCGCCCTCAATCCCAAAGGGCCGACGCCCAAGACAGAAGACCTGTATTTCAAGAGCGTGGACCAGACCATTGATCGATTTGGCCACGCGCTGACCGCGGTGCAAGGGCAGGACCTGCAAACCCCGAACATGGACCTTGACACCGGCAAACCGACCGAGCGCGGCGAGTATCCCCTGGCCGACTATACCTATCGCGAACTCCTCGACCAGCTGGCCTCCGATCACTTCAGCCACATGGACGAGGCCCTGCGGCAGAACATTCTGCAATTCTACGAAGGCTTCGGATTCCCCGAACCCGGGACGCGAACCGACAATTGTGTTGCGGCACGCTGGCGGAAGACCTGGACAGAACTGAGTCAACTGCGCGCGTTCGCCTTGCTGGGCCCGGTGAATCGAGCCCAGGAACCCGACGCACCGCAGACTTCGAGGCTCCAGACCCCGGTCGCTTCCGGCTGCGGGGAATAGCGCGCTTTCGAAATTGTTATTGACCCTCGCCGTTTGACCACCCTGCAGCGCTCTCTTACACTAAGGATGCCATAGTGCTTTGGCTCTCGCAGCGCTAACGCCCGGTGCATCCATCGCCTGGGAGACGGGCCGGCGGCCGGGGGCGCATCCACTTCGAAGGGCGATCTCTTGACCACAGAAAGCAGCACAACGGAAATTCAATCCTCCGAGCCAACCAATCTCTGCAAGCGCGAGGTCACGGTGGAAATTCCGGCTGACATTGTCAGCGCGGAATCGGACGCGGTGCTCGCCCGCTACCAGAAGCTGGCGCGCGTTCCGGGCTTTCGCAAGGGCAAGGTCCCGGCCTCCATCGTCCGCCAGCGTTTTGCCGACGACATCAAGAGCGAGATCGTCGAAGCGCTGGTGCCGCGCTACTTCCGCGAGGAAACCAAGAAGCAGAACCTGCAACCGGTGTCGCAGCCGCGCGTGACGGACCTGCACTTGCACCAGGGAGAGCCGCTGACCTTCAAGGCCAGCTTCGAGATCCTGCCCGACTTCAAAGTCGCCGCCTACGAAGACATCCATATCGACAGGCTGCCCACCGAAGTCACCGAGGAAGAGGTCGAGCGAGCGCTCAGCAATCTGCAACAACGGCAGGCCACCTACAGTCCTGTGGAAGAAGATCGTGCCCTGGCCGACGGAGACTTCGCCGTGGTCGGCTTCAAGGGAACACCGAAGGAAGGCGAAGCTGACGCGAAGCCGGTGGAAGTGGACGAAGTGATGGTCGAGATTGGCGGCGAGGACACGCTTCCGGAGTTCAACGAGAACCTGCGCGGCGCCAAGGCCGGGGAGCAGCGCAACTTCGAAGTGAAGTACGCCGACGATTTTGCCGACAAGCGTCTGGCCGGCAAGACCATGACCTATGACGTGGACGTCAAGGGTATTCGGACCCGGAGCATTCCCGAGCTCAATGACGACTTTGCCAAGGAGTTGGGCGCCGAGTTCACCACGCTGGATGACCTGCGCAACCGCCTGCGCGAAAACATGAAGGCGGAAAAGCTGCACGAGGCCGAGCATCGCGGCAAAGACCAGATTGTGGAAGAACTGGTGAAGCGCAACGACTTTCCGGTTCCCGACGCGATGCTGGACCAGCAAATTGATCTCCGGCTGGAACGCGGACTGCGCGCCCTGGCGGCACAGGGAATGAAGACGGAAGACATGAAGCGCATGGACTTTGGGCGCCTGCGTGCCGGTCAGCGCGAGGCCGCATTGCGCGAGGTAAAGGCGTCCCTGATCCTGGAGCAGATCGCTGACGAGGAAAAGATCGAGGTCAGCGACGAGGAACTCGACCACGAATTGCAAGCGCTGGCGACCCAGTCGAAGCAGACGATCGAACAGGTGCGCGCGCGTTTGACGAAGGATGGAGGGCTGGATAGAATTCGGCATCGCATCCGCAACGAGAAGACCCTGGATTCTCTTTACCGCAGGTCCGCATAGTGCGGGCTGCATTCCCCTTCCCCCTTTGACCCTTCGGGAAGAAGTGTGGGCAGGTTAAGGAGCTGCAAAATATGCTTGTACCCATGGTAGTTGAGCAGACCAGCAGGGGCGAGCGGGCGTACGACATCTATTCCCGCCTGTTGCGGGACAATATTATTTTTCTTGGCACTCCTATTGATGACAACGTCGCCAACCTGATCATCGCCCAGATGCTGTTTCTCGAAGCCGAAGACCCGGAGAAGGACATTTCGCTCTACGTCAATTCGCCCGGCGGTTCGATCACGGCGGGCATGGCGATCTACGACACCATGCAGTTCATCCGTCCGGACGTGACCACCATCTGCATTGGCCAGGCGGCCAGCATGGCGGCGACGCTGCTGGCGGGCGGAGCGCCGAAGAAGCGCTTCGCGCTGCCGACCTCGCGCATTCTGATTCATCAGCCGCTGATGTCGGGACTGTCCGGGCAGGCGACGGACATTGACATTCATGCCCGCGAAATCCTGCGCATGCGCGAAATCACCAACCAGTTGCTGTCCAAGCACAGCGGCCAGCCGCTGGAAAAGGTGGAGCGCGACGTGGAGCGCGATTTCATCATGAACGCGTACCAGGCGAAGGAGTACGGAATCGTCGATGACATCATTTTCAAGCACAAGTAGGGTGCGGAATATCGTCCCTGCAGTGCTTCCAAAGTTGTACCTGATATGGCACTAACGTAACGCGGCGGCGCGTGAAAGTTGTGGTTGAATATCGTTATGGTACGAGGGTACCGAGGAAGACTTGCTAACTGGCCGATATGGCAGCCTTTCTCACAGGAGTAACACGGCTCCTGCCCGGACTTGGGCGTACGGGCAAATGCGGCACGGGATTCGAAGTTCCGGCTGGCAGCGTGCGAGGTGAAGGAGTGTGCTGTGAGAACCAGGACCGGTTCCGACGAAGTATTGCGCTGTTCGTTCTGCCACAAGTCTCAAGACGCCGTCGCCAAGCTGATTTCGTCTCCCACCGACTATCCGCGCGCCTACATCTGCGACGAGTGTGTTGCCGTCTGCAACTCCATTCTGGAAGACGACCGCTCTGAGACTGCGCCAGTCGCCACCCCCAATCAGCTTCCCAAGCCGGCCGAGGTGAAGACCTTCCTCGACGAGTATGTGATCGGCCAGCAGCAGACCAAGAAGAAGCTCGCGGTTGCGGTTTACAACCACTACAAGCGCGTGTACATGAACCGGCAGCGCGGCGGCGAGGTTGAACTCTCCAAGTCGAACATCATGCTGATCGGTCCGACCGGCACCGGCAAGACGCTGCTGGCGCAGACCCTGGCCAAGATGCTCGACGTTCCCTTCGCCATCGTGGACGCCACCACGCTCACCGAAGCCGGCTACGTCGGCGAGGACGTGGAGAACATTATCCTGAAGCTGCTGCAGGCGGCCGACGGCGACGTGGCGCGGGCGCAGACCGGCATCATCTACATCGACGAAGTCGACAAGATCGGCCGCAAGGACGAGAACCCGTCCATCACCCGCGACGTTTCCGGCGAAGGCGTGCAGCAGGCGCTGCTGAAGATTCTGGAAGGCACGGTGGCCAACGTTCCTCCCGCAGGGAGGACGCAAGCATCCGCACCAGGAATTCACGCCGGTGGACACGACCAACATTCTGTTCATCTGCGGCGGAGCGTTCGTCGGGCTGGAGCGCATCATCGGGCGGCGGCTGGGCAAGCGCTCCATGGGATTCCGCACCGACGAAGCCAAAGAAGCTGCCTTCACCGAGAGCAACAAGCGCGATACCGAATTGCTGTCGCAGGTCGAACCGCAGGACCTGATCAAGTTCGGGCTGATCCCCGAGTTCGTCGGCCGCATGCCGGTGGTCGGCGTGCTCAGCGATCTGGACGAAGACGCCCTGATCGAAATTCTTACCAAGCCGAAGAACGCCATCGTGAAGCAGTATCAGCGGCTGTTCGAGTTCGAGAACGTGAAGCTGCGCTTCACCGAGGACGCCTTGCGCATCATCTCCAAGGAAGCCATGTCGCGCAAGGTCGGCGCACGCGGGCTGCGCATGATCCTGGAAGAGTTGATGCTCGACCTCATGTACACCCTGCCCAGCCAGAAGCGCGTGAAGGAATTCGAAGTCACCGCCGAAATGGTGCAGAAGCGCAATGTGAGCATGCCGATCATGGAGAAGGCAGGCTAAACGGCTTCGGCGGTTGTCTTCCCAAATACCAAGTGCAGCGGGGCCAATGCGACGGAGTAGTGTTCCACGTTCGTGATGGCTGGCGTCTAGGTTTTTACCAATTCCGAACCTGCGATTTTGCCACCTACTGCCTGCTTCCCCAGCATGTTATCCTTGAACTAACTTGAAGATGTGACAGGTGCCCTGCCGGCCGCCGCCAGCGGGGGCTTCAATTCTCATTGGATCGGAGTGAAGTAAGCTACTCCGAATGACAAGGCGGTTTTAGTGACCCAGCGCGAGAAATTCGAAACCAAGAAGCTCCCCATGATGCCCATCCGCGACGTCGTCATCTTTCCGTACATGATGACGCCGTTCGTGGTGGGCCGGGAGTCCAGCGTGCGCGCACTGGAAGAGGCGCTGGCCGGCGACAAGAAGATTTTTCTGGCCACCCAGCACGACGCCAGCATCGACGAGCCCAAGCCCAACGAGATTTTCCAGGTCGGCACCATCGTCAACATCGTGCAGAGCCTGAAGCTGCCCGACGGCAACATCAAGGTCCTGGTCGAGGGCCTGGAGCGCGGCAAGATCCTTCAGGTGGTCGACACCGACGGCTACTTCGAAGCCACGGTCCGCACCGCCAAGTACTCGAGCCGAGCCGACGCCGCAGGTGGAAGCCGCCATGCAGCGCGTCACTGGCCTGTTCGAGCAGTACGTGAAGCTCTGCCAGTCGCTGAACTACGAGACCATGATCGCCGCCGTCCGCAACGACGATCCGGCGAAGCTCACCGACACCATCGCGGCCAACCTGCAGCTCTCCATCGAAGAGAAGCAGGAGTTGCTGGAGATCTTCGATCCCGCCGAGCGGCTGAACCGCATCGGCGACGTGCTCGACGTCGAGATCGAAAAGCTCAACATGGACCGCACCATCCAGTCGCGCGTCAAGCGCCAGATGGAGCGCGCCCAGAAAGAGTACTACCTCAACGAGAAGATCAAGGCCATCCAGAAGGAACTGGGCCGCGGCGAGAAGAGCGAGTTCGACGAGCTGAAGAAGAAGATCGACGCCGCCGGCATGCCGCGCGAAACGCACGAGAAGGCGCTGCAGGAGCTGAAGAAGCTGGAAGCCATGCCGCCGATGTCGGCCGAGTCGACCGTCTCGCGCAACTACCTCGACTGGCTGCTGGCGGTGCCGTGGAAGAAGCGCTCGAAGGAAATCCGCAACATCGAAGTCGCCGAGAAGACGCTCAACGAAGATCACTACGGGCTGGAGAAGATCAAGGAGCGCATCCTTGAGTTCCTCGCCGTCCGCCAGTTGGTGAAGAACCCGAAGGGCTCGATCCTGTGCTTCGTCGGGCCTCCGGGCGTGGGCAAGACCTCGCTGGGCATGAGCATCGCCAAGGCCACGGGCCGCAAGTTCGTTCGCATGTCGCTGGGCGGCGTGCGCGACGAAGCCGAAATTCGCGGCCATCGCCGCACCTACATCGGCGCGCTGCCCGGCCAGATCATCCAGATGATGAAGAAGGCGGGCACCAAGAACCCGGTGTTCATGCTGGATGAAGTGGACAAGATGTCGATGGACTTCCGCGGCGATCCGTCGGCGGCGCTGCTGGAAGTGCTCGATCCCGAACAGAACTTCATGTTCGTCGACCACTACCTCGACGTGGAGTACGACCTGTCGCAGGTGTTCTTCATCGCCACCGCGAACGTGCTGCACACCATTCCTCCGGCGCTTGCAGGACCGCATGGAAGTGCTGCGGCTGCACGGCTACACCGAGCCGGAGAAGGTGGAGATCGCCAAGCAGTACCTGGTGCGCAAGCAGCGCCTGCAGACCGGACTGACCGAGCAGAACATCGTCTTCACCGACGACGCGCTGACAGCCATCATCCGCAACTACACGCGCGAGGCCGGCGTGCGCAACCTGGAGCGCGAGATCGGCAACATCTGCCGCAAGGTCGCGCGCAAGGTGGTGAAGGAAGGCGACAAGTACACGGTTGCGCTCACCGCCGAGAACGTCGGCGAATACCTCGGCGTGATGAAGTTCCGCGACAGCGAGGTCCACGAGCGCAGCGAAGTCGGCCTGGTCACCGGCCTGGCGTGGACCGAAGTCGGCGGCTCGATCCTGACCACCGAAGTCGCCACCGTGGACGGCAAGGGCAAGCTCACGCTCACCGGCAAGCTGGGCGACGTGATGCAGGAGTCGGCGCAGGCTGCCATGTCGTATGTGCGCTCACGCGCGCATCGGCTGGGACTGCCGCGCGACTTCTATCGCAATCTCGACATTCACGTGCACGTGCCCGAGGGCGCGATTCCGAAGGATGGTCCGTCGGCCGGCATCACCATGGCGACGGCAATTGCCAGCGCGCTGAGCCGGATTCCGGTGCGGCGCGACATCGCCATGACCGGCGAGATCACGCTGCGCGGCAAGGTGCTGCCCATCGGCGGACTGAAAGAGAAGCTGCTGGCCGCGCATCGCGCCGGCATCCTGGAAGTCCTGCTTCCGGCGGACAACGAGAAGGACCTGGCCGACGTGCCGGAGAACCTGCGCAGCGTGATGAAGCTGCGCTTCGTCAACACCATGGATGAAGTGCTGGCGTTCGCGCTGGAGCGTCCGCTGCCTGAGGTGCCGGATGAGGACACGCCCGGAATCGCGGCGCTGCCGCCGCCTCCGGAGCAGGCGCCGGCGGCGCACCAGTAAACCGTCCTTGCGCGCCTCGCGTATGGCTTTGTCAGCGATCGAGCGCAACCAGCGATCCGTCGCTAACCTGAAGCCATGCGGTGCCGTTTTGCGCATCGCCGAGTGCGGAGGGCTTCCACTACCCAGTCTCCGTGCTCCTTGCTCAGCTATTCGGCCACCGGAGCAAGGTTAAGCAATTGCATGAAGGTGCTGACGCGCTTTGTGACCTCCGCTGCTGACCCGCGGCAGTTTCCTCCCGCGGGCGCGCCGGAGATCGCCTTCCTGGGCCGCTCCAATGTCGGCAAGTCGAGCCTGATCAACTCGCTGGTCGGCAACAAGATCGCCAAGACCAGCAACACGCCCGGACGCACGCAGACCATCAACTTCTTCCAGGTGCGCCGTCCCGGCAAGCCGAATCCCGACTTCATCTTCGCCGATCTGCCCGGCTACGGTTATGCGCGCGTGCCCAAGGAAATTACAGCGAAGTGGGCGCAGTTCATCAATCCCTATCTGGAGAAGCGCGAGTCGCTGGTGCTGTGCCTGTCGCTGGTGGATGTGACGATTCCTCCGCAGCAACTCGATCTTGCAATTGCTGGATTGGTTGCGCCACGCGAGGCGTAACTTCGTCGTGGTCGCGACCAAGGCCGACCGCATCTCGAACAACCAGCTGCGCGCCTCGTTGCAAAAGCTCTGCGAGCAGCTGCAGGTTTCGATGGAACAGATCATCGCCGTTCTCGGCCAAGGCGCGCATCGGGATGGACGAGCTGTGGCGGGCGATCCGCGTGGCGGCAGGAGTGGAAGAATCCGGATCCACCAGCCGTTGGAGCGGACCGGTTCTTGAACGGCTAGGTCGTTGCTTACGCCGGCCAAATCTCCAGCGCTGTCTTGCTCAGAATCTGCTCCTTTCGCGCTTTCGCTCAGCGGCAGCGCGCGAAATTCCACCAGGTTCTTCTCGATCTCCGGCACGCCCGGCCCCGGCCAATCGGTGCCGAACAGCGTCTTGTGGGCGATCTCTTCCAGCCGCGGAAAATACTTCAGCAGCGTCTTTGGCGGAATGCCGCTGATGTCGAGATAGACGTTGCGGTGCCGGCGCACCAGGAAGAATGCGGTGTCCATCCACAGCGGGCGCCCGCCATGCGCCAGCAGAATCTTCAGCTCGGGAAAATCGACCGCCACGTCGTCCACGTACATCGGGATCGCCGTACTTGTTGCGCGCGCCGGGAAAAATCGACGTGCCGGTATGCACCATGATCGGGATGCCGTTGGCCTCGGCGGCGCGATAGATGATCTCCAGCTCCTTCACGCCGTTCACGTAGTCATTGGGATAAAGCAACTGGTGCGGCGGATGGATCTTGATGAGCTTGATGCCCAGCCGGACGATCTGCTCCATGTCGGCCAGCACGTTGGTCGTGTGTCGCGGATGCACGCTGCCACAGGGGATCAGCCGCTTCGGATCTTCCTTCACGTAGTTGGCGATGAACTCGTTGACCGCCGGCGTGAAGCCGATCACCTCGGGCGCAACGTAGTTGATGAGCACCGCACGATCGATGCCGATCCGGTCGAGATAGCTTGAGAAAAGCCTTGGGCGAGCGGCAGTATTCCGCGATCTGGTCGAAGTCCTTGCGCGACTTCTTCATCAGCGCCAGCGCTTCCGGCTTGAACAACTCCATGGGCTGGATGTGGATGTGGCAGTCGGTGATCATCTCAGTTGCGTAGCACGCCAGCACCGCCCGCTTGGCAAACACCCGCACCATCTCGCGGCGATACTCCGGCGTACAGCGCGAGGTGGTCAGCGGCTTGGCGGTGCTCGCCGCCAGGTCGCCAATGCGCTCGGCAAGTTCTTCGGTCGGCAGCGCTCCCACCAGGTGCGCATCCGCATCTTTCACCAGGAATGGGCGCAGGATTGACGGCGGTGATCGCCACGCGCGCATCTTCCACGCGCCCGGAGCGCATCCTGAGCGCCACGGCGACGCCAGCCAGCGGATAATCGATGCTGCCGCGCACCCGCAGCTTCTGATAGCTGCCGCGCCATCCGGCCGACGACTCCGGCAGATACACGCGAGTGACGATCTCGTTGGGCGCGAGATGCAGGCGAACAATGCCGTCGTTCACGTAGAACTCTGACAATGGGGTACGCCGCACGCCATTCGGGCCGGCGATCTCGATTTCGGCCCCCAGGCACAGCAGCGCCGGAGGCGTGTCGCCGGAAAACGTCGCCCAGCAGAACTTTCCGCCCGGAGCGACGTGGCACAGATCGCCGTCTTTCTTCAGGCAGAAGCCGCAACTCTTGCGCCACAGCAGCGACTGGTTGTACCACAGGCAGCGCGTGTCGAGGCAGAGATTGCCGCCGATCGTGCCCATGTTGCGCAACACCGGAGAAGCGACCGTCTTCGCCGCCTCGTACAGCACCGGATAGTCTTTGCGAATCAGCGGCGAGTGCTCGATGGCCGCTGAGGGTGGTCAGCGCGCCGATCTCCACGCCGTCTGTCCGTGCTGCGAATGCCGCGCAGCTCGCTGACGCCGCGCAGGTCGAGCACGTACGGCGGCGTGAACAGCTTCTGCTTCATCGAAGGCAGCAGGTCGGTGCCGCCGGCGACGATCTTCACTTCGCCGTCGTGTCTCGCCATCAGCGCCATGGCTTCATCGAGCGTCTTGGGGCGCAGCAGTTGGAAGCTGGGCAGGCTCACTGCTCACCTCCCGGTTGGCGTGCGTGCCTTGTCGCGACGGGTCAAGTGGATGCCGCATCGGTCCTTTGCCGCGGAACCATAGCGAGCCGCCGTGTTCGCGAAGCTTCATCGGGGCGGTCGGATCGACCGACTCCGTCATCTCGATTCGCTTCATGCCTTTCTTGGCGCGCAACGCCGCCAGCATGCGCTCGGGCGTGAACGGCGCCTCGCGCAGTCGAACTCCCACAGCGTCGTAGATGGCGTTGGAGATTGCCGGAATCGTCGCCGCCAGCGAGCCCTCGCCGGCTTCTTTCGCGCCGAACGGACCTTCGGGATCGATGCTCTCGACGATGATGCACTCGATGTCGGGCGACTCCGCCGACGACGGGCTGCGATATTCCAGCAGGCCCGGGATTCATCAGCAGGCCGTCCTTCCAGATCATCTCTTCCTCGAGCGCCTGGCCCAGGCCCATCCAGACCGAGCCGATCACCTGGCCTTCGACCGCCACCGGATTCAGCGCGCGGCCGCAGTCGTGTGCCGCCCAGATCTTGTGTACCGTTACTTCGCCGGTCTCTTCGTCCACGCTGACCTCGGCCACCTGCGCGGAATAGGAATAGGCCGGCGACGGTCCCACGCCTCCGCCCTTGTGTTTGCCGCCGCGCGCCTCCATCGGAGGCGCGTACGAGCCGGTGCCGGTCAGCGCGCCGTGGAAGTCAATGGCCGAGACCACAGCCTCCTCGAAGCTCATGTGCTCCTTCGGGCCTTCCTCCTTGCGCGTCTGCAGAACCGAGCCGCGCAGAATCTGTCCATCTACGTGGCCGCGCGCCGCATCCCTGCTCAGTGCGAGTATCTGACGCTGTGGGATCATGTATCTGACGCTGTGGTACCGCGCTTCCAGACGCGGTCGTTGCGCATGATGACGTCTTCGGGAGCGCAGTTCATGCGCCTGGCAGCAGCGCTGACGATGTTCTTCTTCACGTCCTCGGCGGCGCGCAGCGCGGCATTGCCGGCCATGAAGGTCACGCGGCTGGAATAGGAGCCGAGATCGATGGGGGTGAGATCGGTATCGGCGGCGATGACCTTCACTCGCGACAGATCGCAGCCCAGCACCTCGGCCACGACCTGCGCGGTCATGGTGTCGGAGCCCTGTCCGATTTCCGACGCGCCGGTGTACACCACCACGCCGCCATCGCGATCGATCTTGATGTTCACCGTCGAGTGCGGCATGTCAGAGCGAATAATGCTGTTGGCCGCGCCGCTCACGTAATGGCTGCAGGCCACGCCCAGACCGCGTCCCTTAGGCAGTTTGCCGCGGCGCTCGTTCCATCCGGAGCGCGTAACCACCTGGTCGATGCACTCCGGCAGCCCGTAGCTCAGCACCCGCAGGCCGTTGACGGTGACCGTCGGCGGCTTCAGCAGATTCACGCGCCGCACCTCTGCCGGATCGAGGTTGAGCTTGGCGGCGATCTCGTCCATCTGCGACTCGAAGGCGAAGCGCACGTTGACCGTGCCGTGGCCGCGCATGGCGCCGCAGGCCGGCTTGTTGGTGAGCACGCGATAGCCGTCGTAGCGAATGTTGCGGAATGTCGTAGAGCGCGCCCAGCAGCGCGCCCGAATAGAGAATCGTTACCACACCGTACGAGCAGTAGGCGCCGCCGTCCTGAATGACCTTGCAGGCGACCGAGGTCACGCGGCCGTCGTTCTTCACGCCGGTCTTCAGATCGATGATGGTGCGCGGACGGCCGCGATGCGCCCAGAACACCTCTTCGCGCGTGTAGGTGATCTTCACCGGCGCCTTGGCCGCACGCGCCGCGACCGCCGCGATGATCTCCAACGGGATGATCTCGCTCTTGCCGCCGAAGCCGCCGCCGACCAGCGGCTTGATCACGCGGATCTGCGACATCGGCATTTCCAGCACCAGCGACAGCTTGTGCTGCAGGTAGTACGGGACCTGCGTGGACGACCACACGGTCAGCCGGCCCAGCTTGCCGGTGTGCGGATCGAGTTCGAAGTTGGCCAGCGTGCAGTGCGGCTCCATCGCGGCGTGGGTCACTTCGTTGGCGATGTAGCGCGCCTCGTGCACGTAATCGGCTTCGGCGAAACCCTTCTCGGGATCGCCGAAGACGTGGTGATAATCCTTCTCCATATTGTGCGGACGGTTCTCGTGAATGAGATCGGTCTCGGCCTTCATCGACTCTTCCGGATCGAAGTAGGCGGGCAGCGGCTCGTACTCCACGTCGATCAACTCCAGCGCGTGCTCGGCGATTTCTTCGCTGATCGCCGCGACGCAGGCCACGTTGTCGCCGATGTAGCGGACCTTGTCGACCGCCAGCGCGGTCTCGTCGTGGCCGACGGGCAGAATGCCGTACTGGTTGGGCGCGTCTTCGCCGGTGACGATCGCGACCACGCCGTCGAGCGCCCTGGCGCGCGAAGTGTCGATGCGCTTGATGCGCGCGTGCGGATACGGCGAATGCAGAATCTTGCCCACCAGCATGCCGGGAAGGCTGAGATCGTCCGTGTACTTGCCGGCGCCGGTCGTCTTGCCGGCGGCGTCGACCATGGCGATCGATTTACCGATAATAGAGAAGCCAGTTAGTTGCTCACTTCGTGCCTCCACCAACTCTTGCTTCATTCCTTTTTGTTCCGCCTCGATCGCAGCCCGAATCGCCTGGTACATCTGGGTATATCCGGTGCAGCGGCACAGATTGCTGCTGAGCGCCTCGCGAATCTCGCCTTCGCTGGGATCGGGATTGTTGGCCAGCAGCCATCTCACCGTCATCATGAATCCCGGAGTGCAGAAGCCGCACTGCGAGCCGCCAAAGTCGCCGTAAGCCTTCTGCAAAGCGGCCAGCCCGCCGTGGTCGGCAACGCCTTCGACGGTGGTGATCTCCTGGCCCTCGCAACTGGCGGCCAGCATCGTGCACGCGAGCATGGGGATGCCGTCCACCTGAACCGTGCACGCGCCGCAGGAGGAATCGTCGCAGGCACGCTTGGAGCCGGTCAGGTCGAGGTCCTGGCGCAGCACGTCGAGCAGAAGCTTGTTCGGCTCGACCGCCAGTTCGTAGCGTGCGTCCGTTGACGCGTAGTTCAATGAGTTCTTTTTTCATCATTGGCATCGCCGTAATACCAGCTCGGCACGGATCGGATCAATCTGCCGCGCCCAGCGGTCGATGCCGCCGTGTAACGATTGCACCTTCTCGAAGCCTTGCTGCCGCAGCCACGCGGTGACGTTCATCGAACGCACGCCGTGATGGCAAACGACGACAATGTGGTACTCGGGATCGAGTTCCTGGTTGAACCGCGCAGGGATGTCGCCCATCGCAATGTGTTTGCTATCGGCGATCTTGGCGACTTCGTACTCCCACGGCTCGCGGACGTCGAGCACGGTGACTCCGTTTCCGGAATCGCGCAGCGACTTCAAGTCTTCCGGTGTGATCTCGTAATCCATCGTTATTTCCCCGTCCACTTCGGCCGACGGCGCTCGATAAAGGCGGCGATGCCTTCGTGGGCATCAGCGGTCTTCATCAGCTCGTCGTGATAAATCTGCTCGGCGCGGGCCAGTCCTTTGTCGAAGTGAATCGAATCCCACGCGTAGAACGCCTTCTTCGCCAACGCCAACGCTGCCGGACTCAGCTGCGACACGCGCTGCACACATTCGGCAACCAGCGTCTCCGGATCGTCCGCGAGTCCGTTCACCAGGCCAGCATCGAGCGCTTCCTGCCCGCTCAGTGTGCGCCCGGTCAGCAGCATCTCCGCCGCTAGCTTTTGTCCCACAATGGCAGACAAAGCCACGCTGGCCACCGGCGCATAACAGGCCAGCTTGATCTCCGGAAATCCCCAAACGGAATCCGGCGAGGCGTAGATCACGTCGCACATCAGGGCCAGCTCTGCGCCGCCGCCGAGACAATGGCGGCGAACGCTGGCGATCGTCAGCTTGCTGTGGCCAACCACCGAACGAATCACGCTGTGAAACGCGGTGAGCATTTCCCGAACCTTGTCGGGCGTATGCGCCGCAACGTCCACGCCGCTGGAGAAAGCCTGCTCCGAGCCGGCGAAAACAATGGCGCTGATCTCCGGCCGGGTATCGATCTGTTCCAGCGCAGCCCGCAGCTCGTCCATCATGCGAACGTCGATGACGTTCAGCGGCGGATTGTTCAGCGTGATGCGCGCCGCCGGGGGCTCGAGAGCAACCGTGATGCGGGTGAAAGCTGTGGAACTCGTGGTCATTATGTTATGTACGGGTCCTTCGACTCCGTTCGGGATGACAACCCTAAGAAATCGTTCGCCAGCTACTTTCCGGTAAACGTCGCCGGACGCTTCTCGAGGTAGGCCGCCAGACCTTCCTTTGCATCGTCGCTCTCAAACAGCAACTGCTGGTTCTCGCGCTCCAGCGCCAGTCCGGCCTCCAGCGGAATCTCCCAACCGGTCTGCACGGCGCGCTTGATTCGGCCGACAGCTTTCGCCGCCTTGTTCGGCGGACAGAACTGGCGCGCGTAATCCATCACCTGCTCCATGAAGTTGTCGCGTTCGAAGATCTCGTTGACCAGCCCAAGTTGCTTGGCGTCGTCAAACGAAAACGTCTTGCCGGTGACCATCAGCTCGATCGCCTTCGATTTGCCCACAATCCGCGACAGGCGCTGGGTTCCGCCGGTGCCCGGGCAGCACGCCGAGGTTGACCTCGGGCAGGCCGATCTTGCCGGCATCCTTGCGCGCAAGGCGCAAGTCGGCTGCCATGGCGACCTCCAGTCCGCCGCCGACACAATGTCCGTTGATCGCGGCGATCACCAGCTTGGGAGTGTTCTCCAGACGAAGCAGGGTCTCGTTGGCGTGCAGGCAGAAGTAGTACTTGAAGGTCGGATCGACCTCGGTCAGCATCTGAATGTTAGCGCCGGCGCAGAAGAACTTCTCGCCTGCGCCGGTCAGGACGATCACGTAGACATCATTGTCCATGCGCGCCGCCAGGATGGCGTCGTCGAGCTGGCGGTTCATCTCATAGCTGTAGGTGTTGGCCGGCGGATCGTTCAGTTCGATCACCGCGACGCCGGACTCAGTCCGATATCGAATGAGGCGCTTCACCTCGGCTGAGGCGGGCTGCGTCGTGCTACTCATGGGCTGCGGTCCTTCGCATAGATTCACTTCCGGGCCTTGTTCCCCGCCGCCGAGGAAGCCCCATTGCGTGGTGCGGACTTTTCCATCGAAAGCCTTTCGACTCGCGGCTCTACAGACTTCCTGGCCCTGCCTCGCAGGCCCTGCAAAAAGATGTCGCTGATCTCCTCCGCCAACGTCGCTGCGTCCGGGTCAACCCGCGGGTTATACCAGGTGTACAACCAGTTCATGGCGCCGAACAGCGCCATGACCGCGGTGCGCGTGTTGACCTTGCGACCGGCAGGGGTGTGCGACGCGATTCCATCCTGTGGTTCCGCCTTCACCAGATCGTCAACCAGACCAACGACAGATGCGGTAGTACTCACGTTTGATAGCGGCCAGTTCCGCGCCATACCCGTTCTTCAGCACATCGTCTTCATGCGACAGCACCTTCATCGCCTTCATCCTGGCGACGGCATAGTCAACGTGGTTTTGCACGAAAATGCGAAGTCGCGTTTCAGGGTCGTTGCTGGCGCCCAGGCGTTCGCGCAGGCGCTCGATGATGGTAGTGAACGTATGGTGCTGGATGAAGTAAAGCAGTTTCTCTTTCGACTCGAAGTAGTAGTAGAGACCGGCGAGCGAAATGCCGCTCAGGCGGGAGAGGTCGCGCATCGAGGCGCCCTCGTACCCCTTGTCGGCGAAGATCTCCGTGGCATAGTCAAGGATCTCGGCCAGGCGGCGATCAAAGCGGCTATCGGGGACTGGCGGCTTTGCCGGGGCGCGGGTTGTCGAGGCGGCGGGCATCTCTAAGGGGTGAAGCGGGCAACGCGGAGAACGGGGCGGTTTTTCGAACGCTCGTTCTAATTTCATCTTAACCCTGGGTTGCGGTTTAGGCAAACCCCCATGCGCCCCTTCCATCGAATCCTCGCCGCTCATTTCTGTCAGCGATCAGAGACACTTGCATTGACAAGTGTCTGCCGGAACAGGCAAACTGCTCCATCCTGAAGATTCGGTCCGGCGGGGACCCGGAGTCTGAACTCACCAGGGCAAAACGAGCCATTGATGACCGCGCCACAACGCGTTTCGTACCGGATGGAATCCACGCTGGACAGCGTAAACAAGGCTGAGGAGATGGCCGATCAGGCGTCAGCGCAGGTCGGCTTCGACGAGGACACGCGTGGCGGGATCTCCATGGCGGTCCGCGAGGGAATGATTAACGCCGTGCTGCATGGCAACGCGTACGATCCGGGCAAGCGGGTGAATTTGACCTTCGAGCAGACGGGGCCGGAATTGATCGTTACCATTGCCGATGAAGGAAAGGGATTCATTCCGGAGGAGGTCCCCAACCCGCTCGACCCGGAGAACCTTTTGAAACAGTCGGGGCGTGGGATATTCTTGATGCGGACATTCATGGACGAGGTCCGTTTTCGCAAACTTAATTCTGGCACTGAAATCACTTTGATCAAGCGGCTCCAGAACAATGAACTGGACCGCCAGGAGGCTTCCACGTGAGCATGAAAGCGAGCACCCGGCAGGTAGATGGCGTCACCATCGTCGACTTGAGTGGACGTATCACTCTGGGCGAAGGCAGCGTGGTCTTGCGCGACACCGTTAAAGACCTGTTGGGGAAGGGGCAGAAGAAAATTCTGTTGAATCTCGGCGACGTCAGCTACATTGACAGCTCGGGCATCGGCGAGCTGGTCAGCGCCTTCACTTCCGTCCGCAACCAGGGCGGCGAATTAAAGCTGCTGCACCTGACCAAGAAAGTGCACGACCTGCTGCAAATTACCAAACTCTATACCGTCTTCGATGTGAAAGACGATGAAGCCGCAGCCATCGGCGCCTTTGCCAAGTAGCTAGCGGCGCGGCCGGCTGTGGGCAAGAAGCTTAAACGCCCTTTCGCGGGATGCGGAAGGGCGTTATTGTGTTCAGCAACTAGAGCTCATCTCATAAATCGTCTTGTCTTGTATCAGGGCACGACTTCGAGTCGTGCCGAACGACGTGCAACAAAGCCAGGGCTTTAGCCCCTGCCAGAACCACGGTCAGGGGCTGAAGCCCAAGTCATTCCTCACCCCGCTGCGGCACGTCTGAAGACGTGCCCTGATACAGTGCGATTTATGAGATAGCAACTAGTACCCAGAGCGCGCCACCTAGGCGTTGACCGTTTCCGCGGTTTCCGAGCTGGCATGGCCGGGCGCAGTTGCCGGAGCAATCGACACCAGACCCGCCTTCGGTTCCTCACGCACTTCCAACAGGCTCGGCTCCGGCTGCAGACGGGCTTCCTTGACCGTCCGGTTTCGCGCCGCGCGCAGCTTCAAGAACGACTTCGCTTCCTTGTAAAGACGCTTCCGATCGGTGGAGTTGAACGCGGCCCTCCTCACAATGCGGAAGATCGCTTTCGGCCGGAAGTAATATTCGTCGTAGAAGCGGTGCACCATCTCCAGGATGTAATCGCGGGAGATTCCGGGATACTCGATCATGGCGACCTGGTGACCCATTTCGTCCACCATCTGCGAGCCTTCCAGCTTCAAGAAGCCATTGGCTTTCGCGTAGTCATACAGCTCTGTCCCCGGATAAGCGTGGGCCAGCGACACCTGGATGGTTTCGACATCCAGTTCCTTGGCGAAGTCAATGGTGCGGCGGATACTCTCTTTGGTTTCGCCGGGCAGCCCGAGGATGAAGTCGCCGTGAACCAGCAGTCCCAGCTTCTTGCAGTCCTTGGTGAACTGCCGTGCGCGTTCCACCGTCGCGCCCTTCTTCACGTTCTTCAGGACCTGCGGATCGCCCGATTCGTAGCCTACGATCAGCAGCCGGCATCCTGATTCCTTCATCGCCTTCAGCGTTTCGTAATCGGTGGTGACACGCGATGTACAAGACCAGGTGATGTTCAGGGGCTTCAGCTTGGAGCACAACTCGATGGTGCGCGCCTTCTGGATGTTGAAGGTGTCGTCGTCGAAAAAGAACTCCTTGACCCACGGCCAGTATTTCTTGGCCTTGGCCATTTCGGCGGCGACTCGGTCCGATGACCGCTTGCGCCAAGGATGCCCGCTGAGGGTTTGCGGCCACAAGCAGAACGTGCATTGCGCCGGGCAACCGCGGGTGGTGTAGAGCGCCACGTACGGATAGAGCAGGAACGGCACATTGTAGCGGCGGGGATCGATGTCCCGGTTATAGATGTCCACCACGTCCGGCAGTGCATCGAGGTCCTCAACCGCTGGACGGTCCGCATTGTGAACGATCTCCCCATCCGGGCCGCGATACGAGATCCCTAGAATCTCGCTCAGGGGCTTGCCGTTGGCAAACTCCACGGTGGCGTAGTCGAACTCGCGCCGCACCACAAAATCGATGGCCGTGCCCTCTTTGAGCGAGCGTTCCGGCAGGGTGGTAACGTGCGGGCCTACGAAGGCGATCTTCAGCCTGGGATTGGCAGCTTTCATCGCGGCCGCCAGCCCGATATCGCCCTGGAAGCCAGGTGTGCTGGTAAACAGCACCAGGAAGTCGAAATCCTTGCCGATCTTGATGGTCTCCTCCGCGCTGACATGATGCGGAGGAGCATCCAGCATACGCGAGCCTTCCAGCATACCTGCTGGATAAGCCAGCCAGACGGGATACCAGTAGGACTCGATCTCGCGGGTAGCAGGCCAGCGCGAACTGGCGCCGCCGTCATAGTTCTCGAAAGAAGGTGGATTCAGGAAAAGCGTCTTCAAAGGCATAGTCGTGAAGTCTATCGTACCATTTGCGCGGTACTTGGAGAAACGCTTGAAATACCTAAACTTAGATGCATTTCATGGTTCGCAGCGAACGGTCGATTAGTGGGGCGGAATGGCCCAGTTCTCCAGTTCACCGGTAAGCCGCAGGAGTTGCAGCTGGGCCCGGCAGAGTTCGAATTCCGCGTCCAGGTAGGCGGCCTGTTTGTCGTCCACCTCCAGCCGGGCGTTCGCCTGGTCGCGGGGATTGACGGTTCCACCTTCCAATCGCGCCGTTACTGCCTCCAACTCGCCCTGCGCCACTTGCCATTCCAACTTCGCTACATCGCGTGCCGCCGCTAACTGACGCAAAGAGCGCTGCAACTTCAGCGTGTCCTCGGCAACCTGGTTCCGAGTCAAGTCCGCCTGTTTGTGCGCCATCAAGGCATCGGCGTCGGCTTCGCCGGCTTTGGCTTTTTGTACCGAATTGAGGACGGGAATGCGAATGTTCAATCCGCCGGTGAAGTTGTTGACCAGGAAGGTGCCCGTCCTGAAGTACGTGTCCCAATTGTTGTATCTCGCTAAATACGCATACTGCGCAGCGATATCAACCACCGGCCAGGTGGCGGCCTTGTGTTCGCCTTTGGCGCGGGCCTCTGCCGCTGCTGCTTTCTGGTCTGCCTGTTTCACCACGGGGCTGTTCGCCACCGCCCGATCGGAAAGATTGTCATCCTGGGAAATCTGTGGCAGCGGCGGCATGGATCCAGCTTCGACTGCAATTGACTCGGCGGGCAGCCCGATGAGTTTGGACAGGTGTTCGCGTAATACGTCCGCCTGGCCTTGCGCCTCAGCGATACGCAATCGAATACGGGCCGCCGTCAGTTGGCTCTTGGTGAGCTCGAGTTTGCTGTCCACTCCCTGCTGCAAACGCTGCTCGCTTACGGATTGTCCCTTTTCGGCAGCCGCCTGCGCCTCACTCAAGGCCTTGATTTTGCCAGTGAGCTGTTCGAGTTGGGCATAGGTAAGAGCGGTGTCCAGAATCACCGCATTACGTTTGTCCTGCACATCCTGGGAGCTGGCCTTCCAGTCGATTTTCGCGGCCAGGATGAACTGCTTAAGCGCAGGATTGTACAGTGCCGAGGTTGAGGTAAAGTTGGCCAGCGACGGCGCTGTCCCTTCCAACGTCAGAGGAAATCCGTAGGCGTAGCCGAGACCTGAACCAATGGTCATTTGGGGAATGTAGTTATTGTGCAGCTCCTGGTACACCTTTTGCGACCGCAATTGGTTCAGGGCGGCTATCCCCATGACGCCGCTGTGCTCCAGCGCCAGATCAATTGCTCTGTTGAAGGTAACTGGGTCAGGCTTTGGCGTGTCCTCAGCCAGACATCGCACTACGCAGCCAAGGCAAGCACGCAGGCAACAGCCGCCATTGCCCGGCAACCAACCCGATTGATCGTGAAACCGCGCGGTCTTAGAGGCATCCCGTGCTCTTACCTACCGAAATGATGATGCGCAGAGGGCCGGCTACTGCAGGTGATTGAGGGCCTTTCTGGCGCGGTCGAACCCGGACGCGAGCGCAAGCGATGCCTGGTATTGGGCGACTGCCGCGGGCGCCTGGCCCATTTTCTCGTAGATCTGGCCGAGCAGATAATGGGCCCGGAAGGCCGGGGCGCCTTCGACCAGTCCGCCGGACACTAGATACTTTCGCAAATAGAGAATGGCATCGGGAAAATCGCGATTCCCCAGGAAAAGCTCGCTCGCCGCGTCGAAATAGGTATCCGCGGCCAGGCCAGGTTGCGCTAATGCAGCCTGTACTGCCTTCTGCATGTCGTCAGGCTGTCCGCGGAGACGGTAGAACTCGGCCAGTTCCAGCCAGTACTCCGAAGGTTGCGTGGCCGCGCCGATGGCCTGCCGAAGCTGGTTTTCCGCCTCGGGAAATTGTTTTTCTTTTTCGGCGATCCGCGCCAAAATCAGATGCGCCTTGGCGGAATTGCGTCCGGCCACCTGGGACGCCTGTTCGCGGGCTTTATCGAGTCCGCCGCCCATGATGACAGGTGCTTCGGTGTAGTACTGCGCCAGGTCAAGCCGGGCCTCGACACTCGCGGGGTCCAGCTGCACAGCACGCTCAAATTCGATCTTGGCTTTGCGGGCCAGCGTAGCAGCGGTCAGCGGTTTCGAGATCGCCGCTTTCTCGCCATATTCGCGTGCCAGCCAGAGATGATAGAGAGCATCGTCAGGACGCAGGGTGACGGCCCGTTCTCCGTATTTCACCGCCTCATCCCAGCACTCGGTTGCGTAATAGGCGCGGGACAATAAGTGCACCGATTCTGCATCGTTGCGCGTAATCAGCACGCTGATGACTTCATTCACCCGGCCGAGGGAAAGCAATTCCACTACCGCAGGATCGGATACCGCGACGGCCGGCAAAAGCAGCAGACAAAGAACGAAAATGGTTGCGCGTAATGACTTCATGGGTTAACTGGCTTCACTGCCATCCCGTTCTCCAGTGACCGCATGTTCGTCGCCCCCAACGCCAGCACCGCATCATCCTTGAGATCGCCGGTAACCGCGATCTGGGTGAGGTTCGATACTGAAGTTTGCACGTCACGCCGCCGCAACTCGCCGTTCACTACCTGATAGACATACTGTCCTTTGGCATCCTGGTGAACGGACTCCCGGGGGACGGTCAGGGCATTCTCCACTCTCGCTGTGATCACCGCCACGTTGACGTTGGTGTTGGGCAGCAGCTTGAGATCGCTGTTGTCCACAATGCAGATCACTTCGCCCACCACCCGGGTCCCGCGCTGCACGACCGTGGTTGGCAGGGTTTCCAGTGTCCCCTTCCAGACTCTTCCCGCAAGGGCGTCCCACGAGAGCTCGACTTCCTGCCCTTTTTGCAGCTTGCCGATGTCCGGCTCATCAATGAAGGCACGCACCCGCACCTTGTGTAAGTCCGCGACTTGCACCAGAAGATCGCCCGCGTTCACGAAGGCGCCGGCCTGCACAGGAAGTGAGTACACGATTCCTTCCCGCGGGGCAGACACGTTGGAGTTGTGCAGCAACTGTTGCGCCGCCGCCAGTGAAGCGCGGGCCTCGGCTTGCTGCGCCTCCACATGGCCCTTTTCCTGCTGTGAGTAGCGTCCACTCAGCTTTTGCTGGAGGTAGTGCACATTGGCGTCGGCTACCTGCAACTGATTCTGCGCCGCGTCCACTTCCCCTTGCGAGGCCGCCCCGGTTTGCAGCAGACGCTTCATGGCTTCCAGGTTCCGTTGCGCCGCATCGCGATCAGCTTGGGCCTTGACCAGCGCGTTGCGCGTGGTCAACACCTCTTCTTTGGTGCCTCCGCCCTCCACCGCCGTAAAGTCGGCCTGCGCCCCCTTCAATTGCGCTTCGGCACGGGCGGCCTGCAGCCGGGCAGTGGCATCCTCCAATTGCAGCAGTGCCTGGCCCGGCTTAACCCACTGGCCTTGCTGCACAAAAACCTTATTCACTGTGGTAGCCAAGGGGGAATGGGCTTCAAAGTTATTCAAGGCCTCGATTTTTCCGTTGGTGGCAATGCTCGCGGTGAGGGTCTGCCGCTCGGCATGAGCGATCCGTATAGGCACTTGCGAACGGCGCAGAGACACGAATGCAGCCAACACCACCACTGCCACGACTAGCGCAACAAGGATGATCCCCGTCCGCTTGCCGTTCACGGGTTTGCGCCCGTTCTCATTTCCAACTGACATTTTTGCTCAAGTCTTTAAGTATAACGTACAGCATAACTTCCTCACTGATAGTCGCACTCGTCCCGCTTTGCTGTTCGAACACCTCACTCGTAGACTGAGCGGGATTCTAGGCGTTAGCTATCTGATGTCCCGGCCCTCACAGAAGACGCGACCATCGCTGCCAACTCGCCCTTGACCCCGCCCTGCCCATCTCATAGCATCGGCTAGCACAGGCCAAGTCTCGAGAAAAAACCCATGCGACTCGGGCAATGCAAACGGGTCCTCTTCAACGTCGCTTCCGATGTGAACCAAAACCACATTTTCTCCTTTGCGGCTGCCTTGTCGTATTACTTCGTGCTGGCTTTTTTCCCCGCTCTGATCGCCTTGGCCATCATCGTCGGCTACCTGCCCATTCCTAATCTCTTTAACACCATTGTGCAGGCGATGACGCATGCCGTTCCGCCACAGAGCATGGGTCTGGCGGAGAGAGTGGCCGCCGATGTGACCTCGCGCAACCACGCCGCCCTACTCTCCCTTGGGCTGCTGGGGACTTTGTGGACCTGCTCCAGCGGCTTCGCCACCATGATCGAAGCCCTGAATGTCGCCTATAACGTTCCGGAAACCCGATCGGGGCTGATGACCCGCCTGCTGGCCTGTGGACTCACGTTTCTCATCGGCATTCTCGTCGTCGTTGCGTTTACGTTCATCATTGTCGGGCCGCTCTTTGGCAACTTTCTCGCAGCTCACCTGGGTTTCTCCTGGGGATTCGCTTTCGTGTGGCCCCTGATACGCCATGTGCTGGCAGCCATCTTCATAGTGCTGGCCGTCGAGGGCATGTATTTCCTGGCGCCAGACATAAAGCAGAACTTCGTTTCGACGCTGCCCGGAGCTGTGTTCTCGGTCATCGGCTGGCTCTTGCTGTCGGATGGCTTAAGCCTCTACTTCCAGAGATTCGCCCATCTGAACAAAACCTATGGCGTGCTCGGCGGTGGCATAGCGCTGCTCGTCTGGCTCTACTGGTCGAGTTTCCTGGTGCTGCTGGGAGCAGAATTGAATTCCGAGATCTTGCGACTGCGAGCTGACGCCGATCTAGCGATTGAGGAAGCTGCGCCCGCCGAGGCCGACTCAAAAGCCGCAACCACCGCCCAGTAGATTGAATAAGTAAACGGCACCACGCGCTGGTAAAGCGACGCTTCAGCGCCGGGTTCAAATCGCTACAATAGATTCATGGCAAGAAGTAAGCGCTACACTCCGCATCATGCCGAGTCGGGCCTGGACGTCAAGTTCCCGGAAATCGAAACCTGGCCCAACCAGTTCCCCAACTATGAGATTGTGATTGACATTCCCGAGTTCACCTCGGTCTGCCCCAAGACCGGCCTGCCCGACTTCGGCACCTTGTGGATCCGCTACATGCCCGACAAGGACTGCCTCGAACTGAAGTCGCTGAAGGAATATCTGACCTGTTATCGCAATCTCGGCATCTTCCAGGAAAACATCGTCAATCGCGTGCTCGAAGATGTGGTGCGTGCCACCAAGCCGAAGTGGGCCGAGGTGAAGGGCGAATTCCGTCCGCGCGGCGGCATCGGCACCGTCGTGATCGCGCGCTACCCGAGACCGGAAACGAGCTGACCTTTCGCGTTAGTACGTACCCTCCCGCCGCGTCCCGAAATACTTTCGGACTCCGATTGCGTTGTACTGCCCCCACGGACCGTTCGAGCCTAGCCAGGCCGGTCCCAGCGGCTGAGCGCGCGCTCCGAATCGCTGAATGACCGGATGCCCGGTGAACCGCACCTCAAATCGCTTCGGTAGGTCCAGACCCACGCCCCACGCGTACTCCATTCCAATCCCGCTCCACGACCAGGTATAGAGATACTGCGGCACATTCTTGCCGAAGAGAAACGTCGGATCGAAGAAGAACATCGTCCGGCGCAAGAATGTCTGGCCAAACGGACGCAGCTCAATCGTTCCCGAGATCATCCAGCGTGCAAACGCACTGCACTGGGCATTCTTGCCGCCATACTGACCGGCATTGGCCGCGCACATGTTGGGATCCACCTCGTTGTGGGGAGGAGCCAGGTCGAATTGCGCCCAGCCCCAGTACCAGTCCTTGGGGAAAAACATTCGCTCCTGAGGTTCCGCCGGCTTGGGACTCGGGGCCGCTTGCGGCTCGGTCGCGGGAGCGGAATCGCGTCGCGACCTTGGCCGTTGGCGTCGAAGTCGAAGCGGAATCTTGGGCCAGAAGGCTCGCCGGCATTGCGAAGAAAACAAGGACAAGGAGCAGTCGTTTCATACATTCTCCGGAGCGATGAATTGTTGATAACTGAGAAGGTGGACCCACGTCGTCACGGGTTAGCAGATTAGCGGTGCAGTCCTGGGCTTCCGCAAAGTCTCATAAGTCGCGATTCTTCTCCACGAGAGATTATCCTGCCGACGGCAGCATGGGAAGTTTTTTTGCATAGAGCCCGCTCTTCGCCCTACGCTTTTCGCTCTTCGCTGGCTGCTCGGCGCAAGAGGATGCATTCGCGAAAGGCGAATAGCGAACAGCGCTCTCATGTTATCCTCACGCCCACCCATGTCCTTCAAGGCAAACGCCCGGGCCGCGTTGCTGCTACTGACGGCGCTGAATTTTCTCAACTACATCGATCGCAACGTGCTGTTCGCGGTGCAGCCGCTCATCCAGAAAGAATTCGCACTCAGCGACGAGCAGGTTGGCTTTCTGACCTCCGCCTTTTTCATCTGCTACATGATTGCTGCCCCGCTGATCGTTCCCCTGGCCGATCGCTTCCCGCGCAAGCGCATCATGGCCATAGGCGCCTTCGTCTGGAGTCTGGCCACGCTGCTGAGCGCTGTCACGCACAACTATGACGAGTTGCTGCTGCGCCACGTCATCGTCGGCATTGGCGAGGCCACGTTTGTTGCCATCTCTCCAGCGTTCCTTGCCGACCTCTTCCCGGAAAACATACGCGGCCGCGTCATGGGCCTCTTTTATCTGGCTACCCCGGTTGGCAGCGCGCTGGGGTACATCGTCGGCGGATACCTCGGCCATCACTACGGGTGGCGCGCGCCATTCATGATCTCGGCGTTGCCCGGATTGCTGTTAGCGTTCGGTGTGCTGGCTCTGCGCGAACCTGAACGCGGGGCCAGCGATCATGTGGCCGACAGCGTCGAGCGCGGCACCGTGCTTGGCCTCTTCCGCAACAAGGCCTACTGGAGCATTACCCTGGGCGCGGCCATGATGACCTTCGCCATCGGCGGGTTGCAGGTCTGGATGCCCACCTTTCTGACCCGTGTCCGGCACGTGCCGCTCGATCGCGCCAATACCGTCTTCGGCGGCATGACCGTAATCGCCGGCACGGTGGCCACTTTGTTTGGTGGCTGGCTCGGCGATCGTCTCTTGCGTCGCACCCCTGCGGCTTATCAACTGATTTCAGCGGTCGGAATGGCGCTTTCGATCCCGGCGATCGTATTGGCCATCTACAAACCCGGGCCGGCCATGTACCCGGCGATTTTCCTGGGTGAATTTTTTCTTCTGGTCAACACCGCTCCCCTGAATGCGGCGCTGGTGAACTCGGTCAGTGCCCGCATTCGCGCCACCGCTCTCGCGGTCAACATATTCACCATTCACCTGCTCGGCGACGCTTTTTCGCCCACCCTGATTGGCTACATCTCGGACCGAAGCAATCTGGAGACGGGACTGACCTCGATGGTCTTCGCCGTGGCCGTCTCGGCGGTAGTGCTCTTGTACGGTATGCGTTTCGCACCGCGGCTGCCCGCGGAACAACTGGCAGGGGAGACTACGCAATCCTGAACCAACGGTTAACCTGTTGCCTCAAGACTGAATCTAACTGGACGCTCCGTGACGCATACAATTCCTGAGGAGAGAGATATGGCCCTTACCCCCGAAGTTCGTGCGCTGCTCTCGCGCCCCAATTTTGCTCACCTGTCCACGCTTACGACGGATGGCTCGCCTCACAACACTCCCGTCTGGATCGGATTGGAGGGTGACCGCATCCTGATCGGCACCGGAGAAGGCAGCTTCAAGGCTCGCAATACTCGCCGTGATCCCCGCATTGCGCTCTCGATGGTGGATTTCCACGACCCGTATGAGGAGCTTCAGATCCGGGGCCGGGTGACCGAGTTCCGCGAGGACTCCGACTTCAAAGTGATGGACGCGATCTCCCGCAAGTACACTGGCAAGGAATTTCCGTTACGCAATCCAGCCGGAAGAGTCGCGCTCGTGATCGAAGTTGACCGAGTTCGTTACACCAAGCTGCCCTTTCAACATACCCCTCCGGAATAGGAATAGGATCTTCTCGATGCTGAGGACTGAATCGATGACAAGAATCGTGATCGCGTGTGTGGCGCTGTTGTTAATCGTCGCCTGCTCTTCAAGCCCCAAGCCCGGAAGCAGTCCCGAATCTCAGCCGGCCGCCAAGCCTGCTGCGAAACAAGCTGAGTACCAGACGGGTCGCGCCGCCTTGCAAAAGATGTACATCTCAGCCCGAGGCTGGTCAGGCGATGTCCAGTTGTTCCGGCTGCAATCGCAATTCACCCCGGATGCGCCCACCAGCGAAGGCAAAGCAGGCCTATGGCGCGGCTCGTTCGCTTCGCCTGCCAAGCGCGCCATGAAAATGTTTGTGTGGTCCGGCTTGGTCGGTCCTGATGCGCCGGAGCAGGGCGTGAGCTTTTCCGCCGAAGATTCCTGGAATCCAAACAACAGCTCAACCAAGGTCTTCGACCTCGGATTTCTAAAGACTGATAGCGGCACGGCTTATGAGGTCGCCCAGAAGCACGGCGGCGAAAAGCTAACTGCTAAAGATCCCAAACAGCCCGTGCTCTTCGTCCTCGATTGGGACACGCAAAAAAATGATTTGGTGTGGCACGTGATTTACGGCAACGGACCCGACGAGGCCAAGCTGCGGGTCGCCGTAAATGCCACCAGCGGCGAATTTCTGCGCGTGGAAAAATAGCGGATACACTTAGGTGCAACCACGGCAATATAAGGTCGGTAGGGAGCCCTTTTCCACGCCGCGTTCTCTATCCACTATCCACTGACCACTATCCACTTTCTCACTTGCTGCTCGGCTTCCATCCCGCCCACACCGGTATTCCTTTGTCGTCGCGTAACGTGGTGGTGTTCTGACCCACGGTGATTTCGCGGGCGAGAATCTCCTCCTCGGTCGTGCCCGGCGCCTTGCATCCAACCACCTCCACCTGGTCGCCCTTGTTGAATGACGTTTCCATCTCTTTCAAGAAGTCTGCGGGCGCAACATGCACCAGAACCGTCTTACTCTCGGTCTTTACCACCAACTGGGTGCCTTCGAATTGCCCTGGCACCTGGCGCACCTCTTCGACAACACCTTTGACCTTCACTTCGTTCTTGACGTCATACTTGGGACCAGTCTTGCTTGCGGTCTGGGCCCAGGCCGCGGGCATCAGCAATCCGACGGCGAAAACGATCAATAGCAACCTTGACGAAAATCTGCAGTTCATAGTGCGCCTCTCCCTCCGATCCAAAAGCCAACTTCCACATCTCCACGGAAGGTGCGATTCAGAACGCGACGTTTTTCGCCTCGCCCTGCGGCATCTTGGGGAAATTCTTCGCGGCAGCTCTGCGACGCCATAGTGCGCCATAATTCCCTGCCCCGCAAGTTCCAAGCTAGCTGCGGAGCCCCCGGTACGGCAGTGAGACGAGTCACAAAATCGAAGGATATCCAGACCACCGAAGCGGCGTGCGTGGCATCAGGACTTGCAAAATCGACTTTTCTCGTCCTGAGGCCGTTGCGCCAGTCGCAAAACTTATACATGTACCTTCGTAACTTGACATTTGTTAAAGGGGCTTTACAATGAGCCTATGGGCCTAGCGCCTCTGGGTGCCCAAACCGTGGGAACCTGTGTTCTTTGACAAATTGGTGTTACATAGCCTGCGAACGCCCTCTCGCTTCGCCCGAGTCAGTGCTTATAGGTCAGCATGGGGACTTATCAATATAGTAACTATGTTTTACCCACCTCGGGCCCGCGCTGGATGAAACATCCAATCAACTTTGATGATAACTCCTTTTGGATCAAGAATTTCAATATAAATCATTTGGATTCTATTATTTGCGGTGATTTATTGTCTAAGTTATTGATTCCAAGGAGAACGTCGGAGGGGGAGGGGTACCCACGGATGGGATGCCATGTCGACAGACAGAGGCAGCGGTGGATGCGAAGAAATAGTTAGTTTATAGTTAACTAGCTCGATGCCGCTCCCTATGAGATGCCAGCACTAAGGCAATAAATGGCTGGGTAAATCATGTGACTTCAGTGCCGGGCGGCAAAAACCCCATTGCCAAATAGCGCTTTCGTGTCATAATCAGGCACCCCCTAAGGTTAGCGGGAGAAGGAAGAACCGTTGCGCGCGTCACCGCTTGCTCCCAGGTTCCTTTCTCGACTTCGGGCCACTGGACTCCAGTACGAGGACCCGCGTGTCGAAAGTGTGCTTGCATTTTCGCGCGTGTTCCTGGCGGTCACGTCACTTGTCGCCTGGCGGGTCCGTCCGGCCAGCGCCGCCTCCTACTATCACCTTGGATTGGTCCTGCTGGTTGGATACACCATTCACAGCCTGGTGCTCCTGGCTCTGCTGCAGCGGGCCCCTCAGCCGAATCGAGCACTCGTGCTGTGGGCGCAAGCCAGCGACATCGTGTGGCCGGCGATGTTGTGCTTGTTTACCGATCCGCCTAACAGTGTCTTCTTCGTCTTCTTTCTGTTCGCCATGATCGCTGCCGCATTCCGCTGGGGCTTCGTGGAAACCATGGCGACCGCAGAAATCAGTGCTGCCTTGCTTCTGTTCCAGGCGGCGATCGTGGCATTCGGACCGGAGAGGCTGCACCGTTTGTTGTTCACCACGATCGAGCCGACCCGGCTGATCATGCGCTGCGGTTTTCTGCTGATGTCCGGCTTCTTGCTCGGCTTTCTGGCTGAAACCGAGAAGGAGCTGCGAGCGGAAATCGCCATTACCAACCGGCTCATGTCCCTGGCGCGAGTCGGTGGGCGCTTCGCCAGCGTCTTGCAGGAGGTCATGTCGGAGATCGGTCGCATCTTCGGTAGCCGCCAGGTGTATGAGGTTGTGGCCCAATGCAGCACGGGACGGGTTTTCCGGTGGGACGTCGTGTTATCGCAGCCGCCGCACGCGCGCGTGCAGGAGGTCCCGTCGTCGCAAGCCGCGCTGGTACTTATGCAGGCTTACCCGCACACCTTCTTCATGCAGCGTAAAGGGGAGAAAGTGGGCCTGGCTGCGATCGACGAAGAAGGACGGCGGCTGGACTTGCCGGAACTTAAGCATCTGGAAATGCCCGTGCCCGACGCTGAGTCGGTCTTGGTCATTGGTAATGAGATGGGTGGAGACTGGAAAGGCCGTTTGGTCGTGGTGAACGGACACGTGGGCCGGCGTTGCGAACGCGAACTTCGTTTTGCGCAGAGCCTTCTGCGGCAAGTGGCGCCCGCGTTGTATTCGGTTTATGTTTTCCGGCGTTTTCGCTCGCGGGCCGGCGCCATGGAACGGTCGCGGGTGGCGCGCGAATTGCACGATACTGCCATTCAATCTCTCATTAGTATTGAGATGCAGGTCGATGTGCTCCGTCGCCGCGCCACCGACGATGCGCACCTGACCGCACAGTTGGAACACATCCAGAATCTGCTCCGTCAGGAGGTCCTGAACCTCCGCGAGTTGATGCAGACCATGCGCCCAATTGAGATAGGGCCACATCAATTTCTTGACTTTATTGCCCAACTCGTAGAACGTTTTTCCAGAGATACCGGCGTCGAGGCCCGCTTCGTGTCGGAATTGCAGGAAGTCACTATGCCGGCGCCTACCTGCCGCGAGTTGGCGAGAGTCGTACAAGAGGGACTGGTGAACATCCGCAAGCACAGCGGAGCACATTCAGCGATGGTGCGTTTTGGCACGCAAAACGGATCTTGGAAGCTGGTGATTGATGATGACGGGCGGGGATTTCCCTTTGCCGGCCGATTCGGTTTGAAGGAACTTGATGACTTCCGTAAGGGACCGACGGTCATCAAGGAGCGTGTTCGTGCAGTTGGGGGCGACTTGCTGATTGAATCAACTCCAGGCCATGGTTCCAGACTGGAAATCACAGTTCCGCAGAAAGGAAACGAATCTTATGGATAGCAAGGAACCATCGGTGCGAATTGTCATTGCTGACGATCACACCATTTTTCGGGATGGCTTGCGTCGCTTGCTTGAGGCCGAGCCCGAGCTGGAGGTGGTAGGCGAAGCTGCCGACGGCGCCGAAGCCGTCGCTCAAACGCGTGAATTGAGCCCCGACATTCTGCTGCTCGACTTGGCGATGCCGCGTGTCCCAGGTATGGACGTATTGCGCGAACTCGCCTCCAAGGATGAAGGGCTGAAGACGAAGATCATCGTGCTTACCGCAGCGGTCGAAAGAATTCAGATCGTGCAAGCCTTACAGATGGGGGCCCGCGGCGTGGTCATGAAGGAAGCCGCGACCCAGTTGCTCATGAAGGCCATCCGTACCGTAATGGGCGGGCAATATTGGGTCGGGCGTGAAGCCGTCGGCGATATCGTGGACTTCATGCGCACCAGCGCTTCGGGCGACAAACCGCCTCGCAACTACGGATTGACCAAACGAGAAATGGAAATCCTGGCAACGATTGTCGCCGGTCTCAGCAATAAGGAGATCGCACGCAAGTTCTCGCTTAGCGAAGACACGGTGAAACATCATCTCACCAATATCTTCGACAAGGTCGGCGTTGTGAGCCGACTGGAGCTGGCTCTGTTCGCCATCAACAATCACCTTACCGATGCACCTTCGACCTCTTGAGCTCCCGGGGCAAGCCCGGGCATCCCGGGCTTGTTAGGAGTGACGCGTGCCCTCCACGAGCGACGCGCCAAGTTAATCAAGCTGGCGTTGCTGACCGCGATGTCGAACCCGCGTGGAGCATTTTCCTCATTCACAAGAGCGACAACCCTCCCCGATCCGTGTTCTAACCGTCTAAGAACCATATGAGGAGTAACGCAAACCAATCAATGGTCGCGCTCCGGCAAAGGTGAGGGCAAGAACACCGCAACCAAAGTCGGGGTCGGCACTGCTGCAGGAGCTGTGCTGGGCGGTATTATTGGCGGCGGCAAAGGCGCGGCAATTGGGGCCGCCGCTGGAGCCGGAGCCGGAACTGGCGTCGCGGCCTCCAAGAAGGGCCAGCAAATTCAACTGGCTCCAGAGGCTGTTCTCAACTTCCAAATCATCAATCCCTTAACCGTCACGCCCCAAAGTGCAAGTGACCGCAATTCGGGGAGGATGCCGGTCTCGTAGCAGAACTGACGCATCGCGGGCGCAGGCACAACCCAGTGGGCCATTTTTGCGTCTAGCCTTATTAGGCAGTCCTTTGTGGCTGCGATATCCTCACCCTAGATTAAGATGCCCAGAATCTCCGCGCTCTTGCACACTCATAACGACGCGCTTCGCCTTGGCCGCGCGCTGGAGTCCCTCCGTCCTTGCGACGAAGTGTTAGTCATCGACAACAACTCCGAAGATGACACTGCCCAGGTCGCGAGACAATATGGAGCCAGTGTCAAAAGCGCCATTCCGGGAGTGACTTTCGGTGCCTATGCAATGGACACCGCTCATACATGGGTCCTTTGCCTGCGTCCCAACGAGACTCTTTCGGAAGACCTGGAAGCGTCCTTGTTCGAATGGAAGAACGTGGAGCCTCAGGATGGCGTAGCATGCTATCGGATTTCCATCCGCGAACAGAATGGCCACGGCTGGCTTGACCGCCCGCCTGAGGTGCGCCTGGTCAATCGCAAGCTGATGAATTGGGTGGGAGAAATGCCTTCCAATGAGCGATGCGAGATGACGCTAAGTGGAGATCTGTTGTGCTTCCACCAGCCGTAGGAGAGGACACTCGCAAAACACTTTGGATTTCGTCTTCGAAGGCGCGCTATTCATCCTTGGACTTGCGTTCGGAAGCTTCCTGAACGTTTGTATCAGCCGCATTCCACGCGATCAGTCCGTCGTTGCGCCTCCTTCTCACTGTCCCGCCTGCCATGCGCCAATTCGATGGTATGACAACATTCCTTTGCTTAGCTGGGTGGTTCTCGGTGGCCGGTGTCGCGCCTGCCGCAAGCGAATTTCCCTGCGCTATCCTTCCGTCGAGCTGCTGACCGCTCTCCTGTTTACAGCCTGCTATGTACGGTTCGGCCCAAGCTGGCTGACGGTGAAGTTCTGCACCTTCAGCTTCCTGCTTATCGGGTTGCTGTTCATGGATGCCGAAACTGGCGTGCTGCCACGAGAATTTACTTATCCCGGACTGGTTCTGGGGCTTGCCTTTTCGTGGGCTACTCCGACCGACAACTCGGCAACACAATTCATCTTGCATGCCTATGGCACGCAGCTTTCGTCCGTCCAAACTTCCCTCCTTGATTCGACGCTCGCTGCCCTGTTCGGCGCGGGCTTCTTTTTCGTCGCCACCGGACTTTACTTCCTCATCCGCAAACGGCAAGGAATGGGCACAGGTGATTTCGCGCTAATGGCCATGTCGGGCGCATTTCTCGGTCTGAAGCTGACATTGTTGGTGGTTTTTCTGGCGCCGGTCCTGGCCACGATCTACGCGGTGGTGCTGATCGTGCGCCATGCAGCAGATGGGAAAAGCGCCAACGTCTCGGTCGGGGAAATGCTGCAATCGTGGGAAATTCCGTTTGGCGTCTTCATCAGCGCTTCTTCACTCGGAGTGGTATTTCTTGGCGAAAGGGTATGGCGCTGGTACTTGGGCTTTTTCTAAAGAAGGGTCGTATTAGGCGTTGCCGGAACTGCGTTGCCGGACCCGCTCGGCGAGCTGCTTCAAATGGTGTCTCGCGTGCGTCCGATGGAAGCGCCGCCATTCTCTTGCAGTCAGTGGTCCGAGAATTGGGTGGTCCAGCAACTTTACTCCCGCTCCGAATCGCTTTTCGGCATCGGCAAGGGTGGCGTCCATGGCGACCAGCGCGTCATTGAACGGACGGAGTGACCCCACTCCCGCACCGTTCGTCGGCGTTGTTTGTTTCGGCGCCTCACGTCCCGACGGCAGAAACCCGAGTCCTGTCACATAGAACGTACTGATGCGATCGCGCAACCGCGGCTTGCCACCGAGCGGTTTGCCGATCTGCATTGCCTTCAGCGCTCCCTTGGTGGTTGCGGTGTAGCTCAGAAGCAAATGCTCGAAGATTTGTCCGCAGCTCCACTTCCCCGGCGGAGTATAGTGCCAGTCGGCCTCTGACATCTGGCCCGTTATTCGCTCCGCCTCCCGGCGGATATGTTCCAACTCTGGAGACAAAACCCACCCCACAACACCAGAAATTACCGAGGCGTCATCCTCTTATCTAGCCAGTAGTATGAACCACAATCGGTGGTTTTGCTCAAGCAGCGCTTTGGTGGTGCATCCCTCTCGCGATACCTCGCAGATTTCCGGCCTAGGCTGCATGGCCTGATGATGTGCGCCTTGGTGTGCAACCAATTCGACGAATGAAGGAATGCCTTCGCTATTTAGCCTGGGCTTCGCTGCGCGCCTTGAGGTAAACGTCAACATTGATCTTGTCCACCAGCGACACACCCGTGTCCACGAAAGCGGGCACAGGCGAGAACGAATCCCAGGAATAGTCCCTCTTCAGGTCAATGGGATAGTGATGGATGTCGTCCAAGCACTTCAGGCCGTAATAGGCCATGGTATAGGGCTTCTGGGCAATGGTTGCATCAATGATCCCGCTCTTGATCAGGTCCAGGGTGGCTTCGTCCACATCCATCGCGATAATCAGCCTGTCAGTCGCATTCTGACGCTTGACAGCCTCGGCCACGTCTTTTCCTGCAGAAGCCTCCAGACAGATGAAGGCGTCGACCTTTTCCGCAGTCTTGTCTGACAGATAGTGCATGGTGCGGTCAAAAGCGTTGCCGGAATCACCCTTAATGTTGAACACTTCCACAACCTTGATACCAGGATGATCGGCGAACACATCTTTATAGCCTTTGAGGCGCTGCTCAAGATTGGTCTGGGGCATGGTGTAAAAGACGACTGTGCCTTTGCCGTGCAGCTTGTCAACCACGCGCTGCCCCCCGATCTGGCCAGCCTGGAGATTGTTGGTGCCGATGAAGTACAGCCGCTTGCTGTCGGGCGCATCGGAGTCGAGGGTGATGACCGGGATGCCAGCGCTCACCGCTTCGTCAATGGCGGGTTTCATCTGCGCCGCGTCGGCCACGGAAACTAGAATGCCGGCAGGCTTAATCGCGACCGCGTTGCGAAACTCCTGTACCTCGGCTGCCGGATCGTAATTGTCGGGGCCCCGGACGTCTGACTTGACGCCCAACTGCACAGCGGCCTTCTCAAGCCCCGCGCGCGCGGTTTGCCAGTACGGTAATTTGGAGTTCACGGTGACCAGGATGTATCGCTCCGAATTGTCGTGGCGCGAACAGCCCAGAAGCAAAGACAGGGATGCGATTATCGCAGTCAGGAGGGCACTTCTCACCAGAACTTTCATGTTTGCCTCGCCAGAACGAGATCGCGCGCAAGATGCCCAAGCATCGCGCGATGTTGGGAGCACCTTGCGCATGTTGCCAGCGGGATTGTACCTCCGGGATTGCTGCGAGGGAAAGCTGAATTCTCTCTCTGTTCGATCCGCTAGTCGCGTCGGTGGCCGGAGTCGCAGCTTGCGTTCTTGACTCCGGATGGTGAACTCGCTGAGAAGTTCTCTACCAAACTGCCTGGACGGATTCCTTCTCCTGCCCTATCTGTGCTGAATTAGTCTCCGAATGGAGTCGATGGTAGACGGCTTTGCTCCATACGAAAGCAGGGACGGAAGGCTTTCACTGCCCGTCGTCTCGACTTCTTGCTCCTCCTGGCGAAATAGTCGCCGTATGGGGTCGATGGGAGGCGGCGCGTGCTGTTCCGCCTCGCGCGGAGACGCAGAGGGGGTGCACTCTGTGCCGGCAGCATCAAGTTCCTTAGCAGCGGTCTCTTCCGGCTTGGCTTCGGCCGAAGGGATCGATGGACCGCTCTCCTGGCTATCCGCATCGAGTTCTTCAGTTGACGCCTCCGCCTGTTCCGCCGCGGATGGAGCCGGGGACGGACTGCATTCACCACCGGCAGTCTCGACCTCTTGGTCCTCTTCTTCCTCCTGCTCAAATAACCGCCGAATGGGATCAATCGAGCACGGCTCGCGCTGCTCGCCCGCAAATGAAGTCGGAGATGGAGTGCGTTCCCTAGGGGGCCCTTCTGCCCCCTGCTCGAATAATCGACGGATCGGCCCAATCGAGCACTGCTCCCGCTTCTCAGCGCCGGATGCAGGCGGGGGTGGGGTGCACTCCCTGCCGGCCCTCTCAACGCCCGCTTCTCCCTGCCTCTCCTGAATGCAGATAGCGTCGAGGTGTTGCTTTAGCCACTCGTCGCAAGTGGGACAAATGAGCGCTTGGATCTCGGGCTGTTGTTTTTCCCTGCCCGGAATCAAAGTGTTCAAGTAGCGCCAACCCTCGGGATAGTGCTTTCCTGTTTCTTCTTCTTGAAATCGGCATCTGTCGCAGGAGTAATAGGCTATGGTTTTCTTTCGAATTGCCACCTTCGACTCCTCTTGGAATTGGTAATGGGCCAGGCGGAGCCGCTCGCCAAACCCGAGGCCTTCCGCACGGGGCCCTCCAAGCAACTCTGACCTTCGCGCGAGGCAGAGGCTGAGAGGTAGATCGGCAAATCTCGAGACAACATAAGCAAGGACGGGCGGCTTGCGCTAAGTCCACAGTGTCCGGGGACCGAGTGATTTTTCTCGCCCGGGAGAACCTTGAGGAGCGCTGGAGTAGTCCACCCGGCCGCGAGGTCGCCCACAAAATGGGAAAAAGGACTGATTCTTTGGGTTGTACGGTGGAGCTTCTGAAAGGACTGGAGCCGACGATCGGACTTGAACCGATGACCTGTCGATTACGAATCGACTGCTCTACCAACTGAGCTACGTCGGCTTCTATTCTAACTTGCTGATTTTACTGCGCTTGCCTGCCTGTCTCGTCGTCACCGTCAGAATCTTAGAACTCTCTTGGAACAGCTTCTCAATGGCCAGCATTGCCCGCTGAGTCGTCTACGCCACATCCTTCACATGATGCGCCGTTGGAACGCCTCAGTAGACCCTTAGCATCCATCCCGTCGTCTTTGGCGACAACGGTCACCAGCGTACCCGCACCGCGACGATGCGCATAGCAGCCCTTCCATTTTACATCAGCTTTCGCTAGCGCAGGCTTGATGCTACGACGAGCCAAGTTATCGAGGTTGAGGGGCTTGTCCCGTTCGCCTAGCGCGATGGGTCCATTATTCCGACATCAGTCGGATTGCCTCAA
The DNA here is from genome assembly GCA_963735855.1 of uncultured Acidobacteriaceae bacterium. Taxonomy (GTDB): domain Bacteria; phylum Acidobacteriota; class Terriglobia; order Terriglobales; family Acidobacteriaceae; genus Bog-257. The sequence goes on along the minus strand of CAVTMW010000007.1, from coordinate 312,454 downwards.
TTCGCTCGGAATATCCCGTAGAAAGCAAATCGGAGGTGTGTGGGGGAGTGCGGTTGATGAACGATTTCTAAACTTAATTCTCTTTCAGCTAGCTCATACACTCGGGATTATTCTCAGCAAATACCGGGGCATCCTAACTTTCACTTGCAAAGCCGCTCTAGGTGAGCCACAATCATCGATCAATCCACACACTTCCAACAGGACACTGATGCACGGCAAACAAATTTTACTTGCTTGGAGCTTGGCCCTGGCGTGTGCTCTGACTATGGGTGTCAGCCAATCGGCGCAGGCGCAAACCTTCAATGTGCTTTACAACTTCACCGGCGGGCAGGATGGGGCACACCCGTATGCTGGTGTGACAATGGATGCAGCAGGAAACTTTTACGGAACAGCTAATGTCGGGGGCGACCTCACCTGCAACCCCCCGCATGGTTGCGGCACGGTTTACGAGCTGAAGCACAAGGGATCCGGCTTTATCTTTAACCCCCTCTACAGCTTTGGCGTGGGCCCTGACGGGGGCATACCAACAGCCCCAGTCGTCTTCGGCCGGGACGGTGCCCTCTACAGCACAACATCTTACGGGGGTATCAATGGCAAGGGAACGGTCTTCAATCTGAGACCCCAACCAAGAGCTTGCAGCACGGCGCTCTGCCCGTGGTCGGAAACCGTGCTTTATTCCTTCAAAGGAGGCGCTAACGGTGACGGAAGCAATCCTATCGGCCTCCTTTTCGACCATGCGGGTAACATCTACGGCACTACCTCTGGAGGCGGTACCTACGGCGGAGGTACTGTTTACGAGCTGACATCTTCAGGGGGCGGCTGGACGGAGAGCGTTCTTCACACCTTGGGCGGAGCCGGTGACGGAAGTCTTCCCTATAGAAGCGTGATGGTCTTCGATAACGCGGGCAATCTCTATGGAACTACCGCTCTCGGCGGCGCCAGTAATTACGGCACGGTTTTCCAATTGACGCCCTCGGGGTCCGGCTGGACAGAGAAAGTCATCTACAATTTCACAGACCGAAACGACGGAGGATATCCCTACGCCGGCCTGATCTTTGACCAGTCGGGCAACCTCTACGGCGCTACGACCGACGGCGGCACTGGCGGGGGCGGTACCCTCTTCGAGCTTTCACCCTCGGGCGGCGGCTGGACGTATTCCGTGCTTTACAGCATTACCGGACCTTTAGGCGCCCAGTGTGGCCCGGCTTGGGCCCTCGTCATGGACGCGGACGGCAATCTTTACGACACCACGCAGTGCGATGGGGCAAATAATCTGGGCAGCGTTTTCAAATTGACGAACGCAGGCGGCAGTTGGACATACACTTCGCTGCACGACTTTACCGGCGGCGACGACGGCGAATATCCGTTCAGCAGCGTGATACTTGACACGAGCGGTCATCTCTATGGCACTGCGAATTATGGCGGTGCCAAGGGCCAAGGTGTTGTCTGGAAGATCACGCCATAGGCGGCGTTTCGTAGATTTGTGGGTTGGGTACAGCACCAGCAAGGGCATTCTTATTGGGATTGAGGCAGGGGTGGTTTCGACGTTCGGCGTTTGGGAGGTTCTCGGAACAGTGATGGAACAATCCTGCGTTAGACAGGCCCAAGAAACCTACCATTCTCCAAACAGTGGCATCGTAACCGACAGAAAAGAAAGAGTTCGAGTCGGAGCGGTTCTATTACGAATCGACTGCTCCACCAATTGAGCTACGTCGGCCTGTTCCAATTTGTAACTGTCGGCCGACGTTACCGTAAAGGAACTCCGGCCCCGGTTTTCCACGATTTGGCGCCGATTTGCACTTGCGCTCAAACCTATATCCGCTGATAATTCAACTAGCTCCGAGCGACTCTGAGCTTACATGGATCAATTCTGTCGAGCGGACGTCCTGCGCTTCCTGCGCATAACCGCCAGGCAACTCACTAGCTGGCAACGCGCCGGACTTGTTCCCGTTCGCGAAATCTTCACCTGGAACGACCTGCTCCAAGTCAAGAAAGTTCGCGACCTCCTCGCTCAGCGCGTGCGTCCCGCAGTCATTCGCGAATCACTTCAGGCCATGCAAAAACAGGTGGCAGGCATGGAAAATCCGCTACTGGAGGCCACTGCCTACAATGTGGGATCGCGGGTTGCATTCCGCCACGGAGGCCATTCCCTGGACCCCATCGCCGGCCAATTTCTTATGGACTTCGCGCCCGTGGGCACCGTCGTCTCCACCAGCAAGGTGAAGCCGATTGCGAAATTCGAGACCGTGTCTGAGCTATTCAATCGCGGGGTCGGCCTGGAAGGACATCCCAGCACGCATGAGGATGCCATCCGCGCCTACTCACAGGTGCTGGAACTCGATCCCGACCACGCCGCCACCCACATCAATCTCGGAACTCTGTATTACAACCGGCAGCAGTTCGCCCTGTGTGAGCAGCACTATCGCCACGCCGTAGCTTCCGATCCCCGCTATGCGCTAGCGTATTTCGACCTCGGCAACGTGCTCGACGAAACCGGCCGTATTGCCGACGCGGTCGCGGCTTACACCACCGCCATCCAGTTGGCGCCCACCTATGCCGACGCTCATTACAATCTGGCGCTGGCGTATGAGCGTCTTCGCCAGCCGCGCAAGGCGCTTCCGCACTGGAAGATTTACCTCAAGCTGGACAAATCCGGTCCCTGGGCGGTGCATGCGCAAAACCAAATCGCGCGCATCCTGGAAGCCGACCCGCTGAAGATCGTCTTCAAGCGACAATAACCCACCGATTGTTCCCCAAGTCAGTGCGAGTGCCCATGATGACCAAGCTGGCTTGCCGGTATAACGCAACCAGCCACCACATCGCACGCCGCCAGCTCGAATTGGATGGTGGTGTGGTGGATGTGGAAGTTCCCCGCCAACTGCTCGCGAATCTTCCGCAGAATGTCCTCGCACTCTGAGGTGCGCATATCTGTGATCCCGACGTGGCAGGAGAGCGAATGAGTATCGCTGCCAATGCTCCAGACGTGCAGGTCATGCACTTCATTCACGCCTTCGATCTCGCGAATGACCTGCTCGATGCGCGCCAGTTCCATGCCGCTGGGCGTGCCTTCCAGAAGAATATTCAGGCTCTCGCGGATAATCCCGATCGACGACCACAGGATCATGACGCCAATCCCCACCGAAAGCGCAGGATCGATCCAGCGCTGGCCGGTGAACAGGATGGCGACGCCGCCGGCGATCACCGCCGCGGTGGACAAGGTGTCGCCAATCTCGTGCAGCAGCGCGCTGCGCAGGTTGATGTCGCGATGGCCGCGCATCAGCAGCAGCGCGATCGCCCCGTTCATCACCACGCCCGCCGCGGCCACCCAGATCATGATGCCAGCATGCACATCCACCGGGTTTTTCAGGCGGTCGAACGCCTCGTACAGGATGTAGAACGAGATCAGCACCAGCGAGATGCCGTTGATGAAGGCCACCAGCACGCCTGCGCGGTTGTAGCCAAAAGTCTTGCGCGCGCTTGGCGGACGGCCCTGCAGATAGACCGCGCCCCACGACATCAGCAACGCAACGAAATCGGTGAGGTTGTGCCCGGCTTCGGAGAGCAGCGCCAGGCTATGCGCCCGCAATCCGGAGATGACCAGCAGCACAATGTATGCCAGCGTGACGATCAGCGAAATCCGCAACACTCGTGAGGTCGTCGCGTCGCGCGCATTGCCGGCATGCACATGCATACATCCAGTCTAAAAGCCGGGTCGCAGTCTATTCAACTGGATGAGCAGGATCGTCGCATTGTGAAGTCCAGCGGCAAGACAGTGACGGCCAACAGCAAGACGTCGCCGATCCCGACGGCCGCGAACTGTTAACCAACTAACAATATCCAGGCCTCGTCTCCGCCGTTCCAATTTTGGAACGGCTTACTGTCCAGTTGATGACCCCTCCCCCTTACCCGTGTTGTTTGTAATCATGCGATTACGGATCTTTTCCCAGGCAAATAATAGAACCCCAAAGGTTTATACGTATTTAATAGATCAGCAAAGACTTACGGGAACAGAACTGACCTAGGCTCAAGGGCCTTGCGGAAGGACTGGAAAGCACGTAGTAATCAACCAGTAATCGCCAGCGGGGCTCGATCTACCATCCACGTCCACGCCCACTGTTTCACTGACTTGTCAAAGATCTTCGACCCCCTAAGTGCGAAGGGTCTCCACCCGACTGCGGGCGGAGGAGACAGTAAGCCTCCAGACCTGAGTGTATCGCCCTCCCCGTCGATGTCAAGTTACTAAAGTACATGTACCATCACCGAGGTGGCTGCCAGGATCGCCTCGCCCCGTTAACATTAGAACTCGACCTCTCGAACACGCCGACGACACGCCAGTCGCCGGTCCTGAGCAGCATTCACGCCGCACTCTTCTACAGGCCCTGCTGTGGTTTGCGCTTCGCCGGCTCGCCAATCGCGAGCAGGAAGATGGCACTCTTGCCTTGTGCGCGTGGCGAAAAAAAGTCAATCACATCATCATCGAAGAAGGTCAGCCCGGTCGCACCCAGTTGCTGAGCGTAAGCAGCCAGGTACATTCTGCCGCCGACGGCGCCCGCTTCCAGCTGGACAGCCCGATAGCCGCGATTCCCGTATCGTTCCAGGATGCGTTCTAAATCGGTGAGAAAGAAGATGTCCACGCAGGCGTCCGCCGGAAGCTCCTGTTCCAGTCCCAGATGGTAGGCCTTGGCGCGGAACTCCCCCTCGTTTAAGAGCTCCAGGGTTTTCCGCTCGCGCCCGAAGAAGTAAGCGCCCGGCTTGAGCCCCTGCACCGAATGCACGATCAGATAAAGATCGTTGAGCTGCGCGCCGGAAGGCTCAAGGAAGTCAGCCGGAAGTCCTCGCGTGGCGTACTCGAGAATGGTCGAGAGCTGTGCCAGTGTGAGGGATGCCGTCTTGTCGAATGTTCGCGTTGAGCCGCGGCGCAGGATTACCTGCTCTATCGTGTCCTTCGATTGTTCTTCCTCTGGCAGGCGCTGGAGACGGACATGCTCGCCGGCCGGAGCGGAAGATGGAAGGGCTGGCGTCGTCCCGCGCCAACGACGCACTTCGTCTTCGGTCTCAAGCGAAGACGCGTCGTGCATCTCAAGCATGGCGGGATATTCGACCTCGTGCTGCGAGGGCGGGACCGTCTCCAGGCCGAGTGCCGCAGCCTCTCTCCGCGCCGGCAGCGAGCCCTTGGATGTGCGCCCGATCGGTACGAGACACCAGGAAACCTCACGCCGCGTATCGAGATCAAGCAGGCGGTTCACCTCGGCGTCCACGAACCCGAGCACAATCTCGGCCGGGAGCCCCGAAGCCGCAGAAACGGCCAGCATATTCGCCAACAGCGTTCCGCTGTCCCAACCGAAATGGCGATACGTGCGGGCCTGGTATTTCCAGGCGTTTCGCCAGTACGTTCCGGTGCAAATGATGGTCGCGGGCGCGTGAGCCACGGCCGGCTCCATCGCTGTCGCCTGAGCCAGGTTTCCCCGAAAATCCCCTTTTCGCAGAAGTCCTAGCGAGACGTCCGCCGGATTGAAGTGGTACACGCCGGCAGCCAAACCCGGGAGATTGCCAGTCACGACGTACAGTTCGATCTCGTAGAGAGCTCCGGTGCAGGCTGCGGCGCGAAAATAGATTTCTCCATCGGGAAATGCGCGCTGTTTGGTAATTCCCGCCGAGAAGTAAAGGATGCGCGCCAGATCCTGAAGGTCAGGAACCGAATCGGCCGGCGACGAGGGCACCGGCTCTGAGATCGCGGAGAGCGCGGCCACCCCGGTTTGCGGCACGTCCCGCGGCAACGGAAACCGCTCTATCGTCGGATAGATTTTGAAGGGTAGCGGCCGATTCGCCCAGTCGAGGAAGTGGGGATCGTTACGAACACTCCAGTAGGAGTGCTTCGTACCATCGTGATACTTCCAAGCCGCTTGGATGTCGGGGTTCGCCATCGGATATTACGTCAAGACTAGCACCCGGAACCCGACGAAAGGCAGGTTCCTCGCGCCCAAGCCCGGGGCGCTTGTAATCACTCCTAAGAGACGGCGCAACTGTGAGCGCACGGAACGGCCTCGCGCATGAAGATGACAGAATTTCCATCCATCCGAACGGCCGTTCAGCCTTCTCTTCCTGGCAGCCCGAAGGGCGGCACAATCGTAGCCCAGGACAGGAGAGTCGGTGTGGAAACTCAGTCATGGTTGTGGCAGTGGAACGAACCTGCAGAAAAGCAGCCCCGAGCAGAGCTTCGCTGGTGGATAATAGCTAACGGTTGGAGTGCGGCATGAAAACGAAGCTGTCTCTGTGCGTCTCTACACTTCTGGCATTGAGCGTCGCGTCCTACGGACAAACAAACAAGGGTTCGACCACCCCCCCGCCGAATCCATCAACCGGACCCGAGTCGACCAGCGATGTTGGTAAGTACGCAAATTGGGATCAGTTGTCCAAGGCGGTGCGCCCGGGAGATTATCTGCGGGGAACGGTCAGCGTGGAGGGCGGTGCGCTTCCCTGGGACCCAATTGCGGTGACCGTCACGTGCGATGAAAAGCCGCAATACGAGACTCGCACCGACGTGAAGGGCGTCTTCCTGATCACGTTCTCGAACCCCACAGGCCCAGCCAAGCCGGATGCGCAGCGGTCGGTGCCGGCCCAATACATCGGTTGCCAAGTCCAGGCTTCGCTGCCGGGCTTTCAATCCAGCACCATCACCGTTCCCAACCGCGACCTGACGGATAAGCCTGACATCGGCGTCATCACGCTTCGCCAGGAAGAAGGCGCGGAGGGCGGCACTATGAGCAGGACCAGCCAGTCGGCCCCTAAGGACGCCGTGAAGAACTTCGAGAAGGCCCGCGCGGAGTGGCTCGATCAGAAGCCGGACAAAGCGCAGCACGATCTCGAGAAGGCCGTGCAGATCTATCCGCAATACGCCGAGGCGTGGTATCAGCTCGGGAAACTGCAGGAGAAAGCGAATCCCAGGGAGGCCCACAACTCATTTTCCAAAGCGGTGGCCGCAGATCCGAAGTTCATTTTGCCTTACGAACATCTTGCGAACCTGGCCGCGGTGGAAGGAAAGTGGCAAGAGCTTCTGGACTACACGACCCACTTGTTGGAACTCGAGCCGCGCGGCACGCCCCGAATCTGGTATTACAGCGCACTCGCAAACACCAACCTGCACAACAACAAGGTTGCGGAGGCGAGCGCCCGCAAAGGGCTCGCCATGGACCCGCTCCATACCGAGCCGAACACGGAGCAACTTCTGGCGGTGATCCTCGTGTCCCAGCATGACTACGCTGGAGCCCTGGAGCACCTGCGCGAGTGCCTCACCTACTATCCGCCTGGACCTAGTGCCGATCTCGTGAAGCAGCAGATCTCGCAGCTCGAACATGCGATGACGGCTTCGAAGTAGCGCGGTTTCGGGTCCGCCGCTGCGGCGGCCCAACAGCGCTTCGTGCCATCGTCATACTCGTAGTCGCCTGAATGTCAGGGGTCGTCATCGGCAGCTCAGGGCGCACCCGGGCTACTGATTGCCTGTTCGTATTCCCGCTCTGCCTGGGCGGGCAATAAGACCCACAGGCTGTAAATCCCGAGCGCGGTTCCGAGCGGAATGTTGAACAATGCCAGGAATGAAAGAACGATGGTCAGCATGCGCGCCCAAGGTTCGCGCCGTAGCAGTCCCCAGCCGGCAAAGAAACCCAAGGCTGCCTTGACCAAAATGAAGAACCCGATCGTGCCGAACAGCGAATGCAGGAAACCAGCAGGCACGTCCGGCGGGACTCCTTCCATCTCGTGCAGATGCGCGAACACCGTGTTGGCAAGGATGAACAGCACAACGCCGGCAACTGCATTGAACGCGGAGAGCGCCAGCCACAGGATGCCCAACATCCGGATGTGCTCGCGCACCCGGTTAGGCAACGGATAGGCGGGGACGGGGGTCCCGGAGAAGTCTTTGCCGCATCGGCCGCAAAAGCGCTGGTCCGGCTGCAGCGGTGCGCCGCATCGATCGCAGAACATAGGCCCTCCTTGGGGTTGCGCTCCGATACCAAACTACGCGCGGGCCTGTTTCAAATCAAATGCTGACCGCCTCTCGCGGGCAAGCCGCAGGAAAAGAAAAACTAGGCGCATGAAGATTACGGAACTACCCCAAGCAAGAGATGCTTGGCTGGGGCACCCGACTAGGAAAAGAAACTTGGGTAGGGTACCCCGACAAATAAGTTAAGCCCCCAGCTACGCCGCAGTCTGATCGACTTCGGCGACTTCTGGCCGCTTCGAGGTGCCGACGGGCAGAATCATCGGCACCCGGCGGCGGTACTCGGCGTACTCCCGGTGAATTTGAACCAGGTCCCGTTCCTCGAATCGAATCGCGACCAGAATGTACGCGGTGGTGGCGACGGCGAAGACCAGATGCGCCACCGTCATCACCGGCGCCGACCAGAACACCAGCAGCCATCCTACATACAACGGATGCCTGACGTAGCGATACGGCCCCGGCGTACGGAACCCAAGCGCGGTGTAAGGGCGACCCAGCAGATGCAGCCAGACCTGGCGCAACCCGAACAGGTCGAAATGGTTGATGAGAAACGTCGCGATCAGCACAGTCAGCCAGCCGCCGGCATACAGAGCTTCCAATGCCATTCGCCCGGAGGTGCTGCCTATGTTCCAGATCATCCCACCCATAGGCTGCCATTTCCAGAACAGCAGGAGCAGAGCGAGGCTGGAGAACAATACGTAGGTGCTGCGCTCCACCGAAGTGGGCACGATGCGGGTCCATGCGGCTTTGAACCAGGGCCTCGCCATCACGCTGTGCTGAAGGGCGAAGAGTCCCAGCAATGCGGAATTGATCGCCAGCGCCACAAGGAACGGCAACTGCGGTCCGGAATCGATTGACTTCGGGACCGCGAAATTTCCTAGAAAGCCAATCGCATATAGGAACGCTGCTAAGAACGCCAGATAGCAGACGACACCATAAAAGAACGCCGAGATTCGACCGAGCATGTATCCCCCTTTGGGTTGGCCAGACCATGATTCGTGATTCGGCCAGTGATTTTGACCAGAGTACGAGTAGGCTGGCTTCGGTGTGTCACACGCGAGTTATGGACTTGTGAAATGTTTGTCGCGGGCCCAAAGATCTCATCCAGGCAGCCCGAAGGGCGGCACAAAACGTAGCCTAGGACGGCGAGGGGCCTGTATGAGAACTTGAGTTTTGGTCGGAGCGGGGGCACTGCGCTATTTGCGCTGCAGCTCTGAGCCAGTGCTGGATTGACGGCCTTCGCATTAGCTAAGTAAACTTAGCTAATGAGCTACACGGTGCATCAGGCCAAAACTAACCTGTCGCGGCTGATCAAAGAGGCGGAAAACGGCACGGAAGTCGTCATCACCCGCGGCAAGAAGCCGGTCGCGAAGCTGGTGCCGATCGCGAGCACCCCCAAGAAGCGTATTCCTGGGAGCATGAAAGGCCAGATTTGGGCGGCTCCGGGGGCGTTTGATCCGCTCACCGATGAGGAAATGCGGGAGTTAGGTTTTGAATGACGTCCCTCCTCGACACCCATACTTTGAAATGGTGGTTGGATGACCCCGGCCAGTTATCGGAGTCGGCGAAAAGCGCAATCGGGAACCGGCTCAATGTGATTGTGATCTCTGCCGTGGTGCCCTGGGAGATGGCCATCAAGACGAACATTGGGAAGCTGCGCGCCGAGGGGCTGCTGGCGAACTGGGCGAGCAAAATCGCAGCAGAAGGCTTCACCGAACTGCCCGTCGAGTCTTCGCATGCCATTCGTGCCGGGCTATTGCCGGGGCACCACAAAGATCCATTCGATCGTTTATTGGTCGCCCAGGCACAGGCCACAGGCTGGCCGATCATCAGCGCCGATCCGGTATTCGATCACTACGGCGTACGCCGGATCTGGTAGACCTGGCCCTGATACGACCAAGCCGCTTTCGCCATGACTTTCCGCTTTCGAGCTAGGCTTCTTCCACGGAAGCCGCTTCGGCCACCGCATCTTTGCTAATAACCACTTTCACCTGAGCCGTGACGTCCTTGTACAGCTTGACGGGGACATTGAACTCGCCGACGTGCTTCAGTGGCTCGTCGAGTTGGATTTTGCGGCGATCGATGTTGAAGCTCTTGTGCTCGAGCTCGCGCGCAATGTCGGCGGAGGTGACTGAGCCAAATAGCTGGTCGTGTTCGCCCGACTTGCGGGTGAAGCTGAGGGAGACTCCAGATAGCAATTCCGCCAGCTTCTCGGCGTCCCCCTTCTCGCGGACCACGCGACGCACCGCGGCCGCCTTCATCTGCTCGATGACTGAGCGGTTCGCCGCTGTGGCTTCAATCGCCAGCTTCTTGGGGAGGAGATAATTGCGTCCGTAGCCCTCGGCCACTCGAACCACGTCGCCGCGGGAGCCGAGCTTGGCTACATCTTCTTTCAGAATGACTTCCATAGTAGAAACTCCGTTGAGCCTTTTGCGCCGGGTCAAGCCCGGCTGGCAAACATTTCTTATTGCCTTACCGCAGGCCACAGGCGCGCACTATCAGGCCCTGACCCGATCGCTCGCGCTGCCAGCAACCATTAGCGGGTTACCGCCCGCCGAACGGCAGCAACGCGATGTTGCGTGCTTGCTTAATGGCATCCGCAAGTCGGCGCTGGTGCGGAGTGCACACCCCGGTCAAACGCCGAGGCACGATCTTGCCGGCCTCCGAAACAAACTGCGAGAGCAGGCGCACGTCCTTGTAGTTGATACCGTCGATTTTCTCCACGCAGAACTTGCAAACCTTCTTGCGACGGAAGAACTTGCGTCCGCCTTCGCGAGGACCACTGCCCGGGCCCGCGCCTGGGCGTCCGCCGGGACGTGGTCCGCGAGGACCGCCCTCGCGGGGACCGCCCTCACGCGGCCCGCCTTCCGGGCGCGGCGCCGGGGCCTCAGTTGTGGTGGCGCCCGCTTCGGGAGCCGCTGTCTTTACAGATTCGTCTGCCATGATTCTCCTTTGGGCCGTCCCTGGCCCTATTTGCGGCTAGTCTCCGCCTTCCAGCCGGGTAATGCGGTGCTCATGAATTTGGGCGATGTGCAACAAGCGAGCGGTGCCGTCGGCGATTTCGCCTACATACTTGCCCAGCTCACCGACACTCTGTCCCAGCTCACGGACATCCTTGGTGAGCAACTCCACGGACTGAGACAGGACTTCGTGGCGTTCCACCAACCGATCCAAACGTTCGTCAGTGGTCATATCCTTCCCTTTCGGCTGCGCGTCACATTCGGCGCCGGCCGTGCGTGGCGGACGATCAAGAGCGGCGCCTTACGCGCTGAGCGGCGCCGGCTCGGTTCCGGCCGGTGCTCCAGGCTCAGCAGGCGCTTCCGTCGCTGGTGCAGCCGCTGCAGCTTCGGCGGCCGCAGCCGCTTGCCGACCCTTGCCGCGCACCTTGGTGTCGCGAATCGCCTTGATCTTGGCCAGCCGCTTCTGTTCCTCGTCAACCCGCACGGTGATGAACTTGATCACCGGCTCGGTCACACGCAGGCGGCGCTCCACTTCCTTCACCATCGCGCCTTCGCCCTCCAGCACCATCAGCATGTAAATGCCGTCCTGGAACTTGCGCACCGTATAGGCCAGACGCCGCTTGCCCATGCGCTCCACACTCTTCACCGATCCGCCCGCGTTGCCGACCTGCGTCTCCACGTTCGAAATCAACTTGTCCTGTTCCTCTTCCACCATGTCGGGGCGGACAATGAACATCAATTCATAAGTACGTTGCATTTGTTCTCCTGGCTGACAGCCGTCAGACTTCTTGGCCTTGGCCGTTAGCTTCCAGATTCCTCTTGGGCAGTGCTCTACACCTTCGAAACTAGCCACTGACCACTATCCACTAGCCACTGGTTCTTCGCCCTCCGGCTTGCGATTGAAGCGGTTCATCGCCGCCTGTACGCCTTCCGTAAGGATGACCTTTACCGCCTCAGCCGCCGTCTCCAGCACTTCGTCAATCACCGGATACTGCGACTTCTTAAACTGTGACAGCACGTATTTGGCGCCGTCGCCCACCGGATTATCCGGTGCAATTCCCATTCGGACGCGCATAATCTCCTGCGTTCCCAGCGCGTCAATTACCGACTCCACCCCGTTGTGCCCTGCCGAGCGGCCACGGGGCCGCACGCGCAACGTGCCGAAGGGCAGATCAATCTCGTCATAGAGCAGCACCAGGTCCTGTTCGGGTTGCGCTTCGTACTCGCGCACCAGCTCGCGGACCGCGATGCCGCTCAGGTTCATATAGGTTTCCGGCTTGGCCAGCACCACGTCCTGCTCGGCGATGCGTACCCGCGCGGTCTGCGCGCGGCAGTTGCGGTTGTTCACCCGCACCCCGTGCTGCTCTGCGATACGGTCCACCGCCAGAAAACCCATGTTGTGCGGTGTGAACTGGTATTCGATGCCCGGATTGCCGAGCCCGACGATCAGCTTCACAACCCCTACTTCTTCTTCTCGGCCTTCTCGGCCTTTTCCGGCTTCTCGGCCTTCTTCTCGCCGCCTTCGGCAGCTTCGCCTTCCACTTCCTGCTTGCCCTTCTTGATGACCTCGGGCTCGGCAGGCGCCGCTGCTGCTTCCACGCCCTCTGCCGCCGGGACCGCTTCCACAACTTCCTTTATCGCCACCACGTGCGCGACGGGCTGGTTCTCGTCGGTGATGAACTTTAGCGTGCCGGCATGAGGCAGGTCGGAGACGCGAATCACCTGGCCGAACATCAGGTTGCTGATATCGGCGTCGATGTGGCCCGGTATGTCGCCCGGCAGACACTCGATCTCAACTTCACGCAGCAACTGCTCGAGGATGCCGCCCTGCGTCTTCACGCCCGGCGCCTCGCCCTTCATCAGGATAGGCACGCTGACGCGCAGCGCCTTGTCCATCGCAATGCGCTTCAGATCAACATGGAGCAGCGCCCCCTTGATGGGCTCGTACTGCCAGTCCACGATCATGACCTTGGCCGACTTGCCATCGAAGGCCAGATCGAAAATCGAGTTGTGCCCCGTTTCCGAATTCAGGATGCGTCGAATCTGCTTGGGATCCACGGTAATGGCGGCGGACTCCAGTCCCGCGCCATACACCACGGCGGGAATCAGGCCGCTCCGGCGCACCCGGCGCGCATCATTCTTGGTGCCGCTCTGCCGCGGCTTGGCTTCTACGTTCTTATCTGCGGTTGCTGTAGACATAAGTTGAGTCCTTTACAAAAACAGTCTGCTGACCGAAGTCTCTTCGTGTATCGACTGAATCGCGCGCCCGATCAGTCCCGCGATCGACAGCACCTTGATCTTGGGCTCGCGGCGTCCCGCCTCGGTCAGCGGGATGGTGTTGGTCACGACCACCTCAGCCAAACCCGATTGCGAAATTCTTTCGATCGCCGGTCCGGAAAGCACGGGATGGGTCGCGCAGGCATAAACCTCGCCCGCTCCCGCTTCCAGCAGCGCCCCGCAAGTCTTCACCAGCGTGCCGGCGGTATCGATAATGTCATCCAGGATGAGACAGGTGCGGCCGTTTACGTCGCCGATGACATGCATCACTTCAGTCTCATCCATGGCCACCCGGCGTTTGTCCACGATGGCCAGCGCCGAATCCATCTTCTTGGCGAAGAAGCGCGCGCGCTCCACGCCGCCCGCGTCGGGCGAAACCACCGTCAACTCCGGAAACTGCTTCTTCCGGAAGTAATCCACCAGCACCGGCGACGCGAACAAGTGGTCCACCGGGATGTTGAAAAATCCCTGGATCTGCGGCGCGTGCAAATCAACCACCAGCGCGCGATCGGCACCTGCCGTCGTCAACAGATCCGCCACCAGCTTCGACGAAATCGGGACCCGCGGCTTGTCCTTGCGGTCCTGCCGGGCGTATCCAAAGTACGGAATCACCACCGTGATGCGGCGCGCCGAGGCGCGCTTCAAAGCGTCAATCAGCAGCAGCAACTGCATCAGGTGCAGGTCCACCGGATCGCACGTCGGCTGCACCATGAATACATCAGCCCCGCGTACGTTCTCCATGATCTGCACGTACGTCTCGCCGTCCGAGAACCTGGAGATGTCCGTCTGACCCAGCGGCATGCCCAGAAAATCGCAAATTTCCTTGGACAGCGCCGTCGTTGGCCGTGCCGGAGAAAATCTTCCACCGGTCATCCTGACGGGCCCGGACCGGTTTGCGCTCGCCCTTGGGCATCCGCTCCAGGATGGGCCTTCTTGTCCGACTGCTGCGCGACCGTCGCCGTGCCTTCGCCCGCTACGGTCACCGGATGAACTGGACTCGCTTTCGCTGCCGTTTCCATCGAATCAAATACCCCGCTTAACCTGGTTGAGTTACTGCTGGGTCTTGAAGTACCGCTTTTCGCCTTTGCTCTTCAGCCGTTAGCTCTTAGCTTTCAGCCTGCAAACCTGAAATAACTGACAACTGACCTCCACTGACAACTGGTTTTCTGGCTGGGCGGCCAGGATTCGAACCTGGACAAAGTGCTCCAAAGGCACTTGACCTACCATTAGTCGACCGCCCAGTGAAGCGGCGAGCAACTAGCAACTAGCCGCTAGGTAATCGACCCTATCGCCTGCTTCTGGCGAGGAGGGACGAGCAAAACTTCGACCAGACCGACTCTTCTAGCCACTGACCACTAGCCACTAACCACTGACTTCCAGTACTCATCCCGCGTCAGGGTCGTCGTTGCCACCGCCGCGTACCCGGCAGCGTTCATGCGCCGCGGCCGCTGCTTGCGCTTCTTCGCCCGAGGCGAACACTCCGTACAACGTCGACCCGGAGCCAGACAGCGATGCATAGCGCGCACCTTCGCGCTGCAAGACACGTTTTACCTCACGCAACTCGGGATACTCTGGAAAGACAACGCGTTCGAAGTCGTTCTCGATCCCGGCTCGGACGAGGTCGAGAAGCAGTGTCTCGGCCCGGTCCCCGCCCACCGCGGGAACACCGGATGCAGGCTCACTCGCAGATGCAGCTTGCGAGAAAACACTCTCGCTCAGCCAGTCCAACGGGGCCTGACCGAACTCATTTATTGTACCTGCGGCGCCAGTGCCGGTCAATTCAGGTTCGCGCGCGACCAGTTCATCCCATCGCGCGAAGGCGGCCGGAGTCGACACTCCAACCGGCGGCGTGACCACCACCAGATGCATAGGTCGGCAGGTCCCGCAGGGGATAGCACTTCTTCTCCGCGTCCTACGCCGAGCACGGTTCCGCCAATCAGGAACAGCGGCAGGTCGCTGCCGACTTCCGCCGCAATGCGCAGCTTCTCTTCAGCCTGAAATCGTCGCGCCCAGCTCGCGCTCCAGACCAAGCATTGTGGCGACGGCGTTCGACGAGGCTGCGCCCAAGCCGCCTTGCACCGGCAATCGCTTCTCAATCTCGATGACGACCTTGGTAGAGCGGGCCTTCAGGCCCGCACCCAAACCACCCTGCGCAGGTAATCGATTGTCAACCTCAACGACGACCTTGGTAGAGCGGGCCTTCAGGCCCGCGTCCAGGCTATCTCTCATCTCAGGGGGCTTTAGCCCCTGCCTAGCAACCGCCAGCACCCGCTCGGCAATTTTCCAGCAGGTGTTCGACTCGTCGAGCGGAACGCGCGGGTCATCGCAGCGAATCTCTATGCCCGAGCCGGGCTGCACTTCCACGCGCACAATATCGTGCAGGGCCAGCGTCTGATAAACCGTGCGCAGCTCATGGAAGCCATCGCCGCGCGACGGGCCGATCTTCAGTCCGAGATTGATCTTGGCAAATGAGCGGACGAGCTATCGACACGGGAGCCACGCAGTTTAGACCATTCGGACCGGCAAATCGATCAGCAATCTGACTTGGTAGCAGCCTGTCGCTTCTCCGCGTCATCCACCGCGCGCGCTGGCCGGACGAAGGCTTGCTATGCTCGCAACTTCGGCTAGAGCTGCTGGTGCGGCAAGACATTGACTCGCCCAAAACCAGCCCCGTAGGGGCGGCATTAGTTTAGCCCAGCACGGAGCCGAAGGCGGAGTGCTGGGTAGGCCAGAAAATTGAACCGAGTCCCTTCAGGGACGGCACCGTTTTCCTCCGCATGGGTGCAGTTCCCCGTCAACTACCGGCTGCGAAACTTCGAAAGCAGCCGCAGGATCTCGAAGTACAGCCAGATCAGCGTGATCATCAGCGCGAAGGCGCCATACCACTCCATGTACTTCGGCGCGCCCATGCGTGCGCCATTTTCGATGAGGTCGAAGTCGAGAACCAGGTTCAGAGCGGCAACGATGACGACGACGATGCTGAAGCCGATGCCGATCGGGCTGCCGCTGTTGATGCTGGTGAAGTGCACGCCAAAGAATCCCAGGATGAACTGCAAGAAGTAGAAGACGGCAATCCCGCCGGTGGCCGCCACAATGCCCAGCCGCAATTTGTCGGTCACCTTAATGAGCCCGGTGCGGTAAGCCACCAGCATCGCGACCAGCGTGCCAAAAGTCAGCGCCACCGCCTGTATGGCAATGCCGTGGAAGCGCATTTCGAGCATGGCGGAAACTCCGCCGAGCAGCAGGCCTTCCAGCAGCGCGTAAATCGGCGCGGTTATCGGCGACCACTCTTTCTTGAAGATGGTGACCATCGCCACGATGAATCCGCCGATGCCGCCGACCACCATCATCGGGGCGATCGCCTGCATCGCCGCCTCGGGCGACTCCGGGTTGAACGCGCCGAAGAAGCGGTTCCAAGTCCACGCCGCCGTAGCCACGCAGCAGATGAGCAGGACGCCCGTCTTGTTGACGGCGCCCGATATAGTCATGCTCTCGCCGAACGCAGCCTCGCCAGTGCGGAAGGTGTCGCCACTTAGGGCGGGGTTGGAAGTCCTCATCAATTGAGCCATGCGCGGTTCTCCTCTGCCACTCACATTTATCTTCTCATGAGTTGCCCAACCGTAATATCGTAGTGATGGGCCAACTTCGTACCAAGGCTACTTCGAACTCTCAGGGTAATCGTCGCGCCATGCCAAAAGACAACGTGATTCGTTTCTGCTTGATTGCCATCGTGGTTCTTCTCGCGTTTCTCGCCTTCCAGAAGAACCCGCCGGCCAATGTCCGTGCGGCCGACGCGGAGCAGTATCTGGTCACCTATCCAGACGGAAGCGTTGACCAGAGCCGCACGCGGTACCTGAACGACATGCATGCAAGAGGATGGAAGCTGCTTCATGGCGGCTCAGGCACTACTGAGGCGCTGGTCTGGTACAAATAGGGCGCGTCCAGGCCGATTGCCTGCGCCTGAAACAACTCAGGATCGCTGTACCAGACGGGAAGCTAAAACAGCGTCTCCTGCCCGCTCGTCCTCGGCCTTCATTAGTCGGTCCATGGGTTAAACACGGAGACACGTGTTCGCGCTGCATCCTTGGTATTGCGAGTAACCAACGTCATGTCATGGTGCAGTGCGGTGGCAGCCAGGAGGGCGTCGATAACGGGCAACGGCTCTCTGCGGACCGTCGCTTCCCCCGCTAGCCGTCCCCAACGATCGGCTACGCCCCGATCAATCGGCAAAATGCGCCCCCCGAACCGCAAAGATAGAACACCATCGAACCATGCCTCTAAGGCGACCCGTCGGCTGGCATCCTGAAGTTTAACGATTCCCTTTCGGATCTCGCCTAGAGTGAGTACGCTCAGAAACAGCAGGGCTTCATCCGTGCTGTCGATCCAGGACTTGACTCGAAGGTCAGGCTTTGGCTTGATTAGTTCGGAAACAATATTGGTGTCCAGCAGAAAGCCGCTCACAGGTCAATCTCGCGCCCGTAGTCCCGCTGCCGTTCAAGATTGATGTTGGCTTTCGCCAGCGGCGATTTTGCAAAAAATTCGGAGAGACGTTTTGGTTGGCGGGATCGAGCTACGAGTCTCTCGAACTCCTCCGCCGGCAATATGATGACGGCTTCTTTGTTCTGCCGGGTGACCCGCTGCGGCCCTTCGCTTCGTGCGCGGCGAAAAACCTCGCTGAACTGTGCCTTGGCAGTCTGCAGTTGCCAGCTGCGTCCGCGGGATTTAGCAGAACGAGCGTGTTCCAGGTCTTTCATGGGTGATGATGCCCCTCAAACTGGTCTAACTAGTCAGACTATACCACGACCAGCCGCATTGCCGCTAGAACAACGTTTCCTGCCCGCTCGTCGCTGTTCGGGGCCGCTTCACCCCGAAGTGTTCGTACGCCAGATGCGTGGCCACGCGGCCGCGCGGGGTGCGGTCGAGGAAGCCGATCTGGATGAGGAACGGTTCGTAGATCTCCTCGATCGCGTCGGCCTCTTCGGCGAGCGACGCCGCCAGCGTGTTCACGCCCACCGGCCCGCCCTGGTACTTCTCGATGATGGTCAGCAGCAGCTTGCGGTCAATCTCGTCGAAGCCGTGGCGATCGACCTCGAGCATCTCCAGCGCGGCCTGTGCCGTGGGCTTGTCGATCTTGCCTGCGCCGCGCACCTGAGCGTAGTCGCGCACCCGCCGCAGCAGGCGATTGGCGATGCGCGGTGTGCCGCGGCAACGCGTGGCGATCTCGATGGCGCCCGCGTCGTCAATCTCGACGCCAAGAATCTCCGCCGAGCGCTCCAGGATGATCTTCAGGTCCTCGTGGGTGTAGAACTCCAGCCGCAGCACGATGCCGAAGCGCGAGCGCAGCGGCGCCGTGAGCAGTCCCGCTCGCGTGGTTGCGCCGATGAAGGTGAACGGCCGCACCTCAATGGTATGGGTGCGCGCCGACGGTCCCTGCCCGATGATGATGTCGAGCTTGTAATCCTCCAGCGCCGAGTAGAGCAGCTCCTCCAACGCGGGTTGCAGGCGGTGCACCTCGTCAATGAACAGCACCTGTCGATCGCGCAGGTTGGTGAGGATGGCCGTCAGGTCGCCCTTGATCTGCAGCGTCGGGCCTGAGGTCTGCTGGAAGGCGACGCCCAGCTCGTTGGCGATGATGTTGGCCAGCGTCGTCTTGCCTAGCCCCGGCGGCCCGTAGAGCAGCACGTGGTCCAGCGCCTCGCCGCGTGACTTGGCGGCCTGGATGGCGACCTCGAGATTTTCTTTGACTTTCCTCTGCCCGATGAACTCGCGCAGCCGCTGCGGACGCAGCTTCAGCTCGAAGGACGAGTCGTCATCCACCGGCACGGCCGACACGATGCGGTCAGGATGCTCTTTGTTCGGGGGCAAAACCACGATGGGGCGATACTAAAGCGAATGAGAGGGCGAAGCAACCAGCGACTGATGGCGGCTGTGTCGTTCTTAGCGAGCGTTCGCCGTCCTCCATCGGGGCCCCTCGACTTGCGCCGGTTTTGCGGTCGTTGGAGGTGATTCTTGCGACGACGAGTCGAAGGACCCAATAGCGGGGAAGGCTCTCCGCGGACGCTGGCCCCCGGCGGCGCTCAGAATGATCCCGCGAACGGAGGCGGCGAGGCTGTGGATGCGGCGGCTCGGCCTATCGGGAATTGTAGGGGTAACCATGTGGAAACGCTGGCATGTTGGTGGGCATTGCTTTTATGTATACTATGTATACTATGATACATACTTCTATGTATAGTATGACACTTTCCGCTCGAAAAACAGCGATTTTCGCCCTCTAACTCCTTATATTACAAATGGATGCCTGTAAGTCCCACAGGCTCAAATGGTTGCGATGTATTATTGCGGTAAGTGATTGATTTTACATGAAATCTCAACAAAGGAAATCTTGTGACGCAGCGCTAGTCGCATTTCGCCGATTCGAGCCTGCCCAATCGGCCATGTTTCGTTGAGTGCTGAGTGCAAATCGCTAACCGCAGATTTCCATCAATTATCATTCGCGTATCACTACATGAAAAATCTCGGCATCCTACTTTCCGGGCGCGGGTCGAACTTCGAGGCCATCGCCGACAACGTCGCCTCGGGCAAGCTCGACGCGAACATTGCGGTCGTCATCTCGAACCGGTCCGATGCCTTGGGCATCGAGGCGGCACGGCGTCGAAGCTTGACGACGCTCGTGATTCCATCCAAAGGCAGGCCGCGTGAAGAGCACGATCGCGAAGTCGTTGCTGCGCTGCGCGATCACAACGTCGAACTGGTCTGCCTCGCGGGATATATGCGCCTGCTTTCGCCGTGGTTCGTGCAGCAGTTTCCCAATCGCATCCTCAACATCCATCCTGCGCTGCTGCCGGCGTTTCCCGGACTGGACGCGCAGAAGCAGGCCCTCGACTACGGCGTGAAAGTCTCCGGCTGCACGGTGCACTTCGTGGACGCCGACCTCGACCACGGCGCCATCATCCTGCAGAGAGCTGTGCCCGTGCTCGATACCGACGATGAGCACACCCTGGCCGTCCGCATCCTGGAGCAGGAGCACATCGCATATAGCGAGGCAATCCGGATTGTGCTGGAAGGAAAGTACAGGATTGAAGGGAGGAGAGTGGTCAGCGGTTAGTTGATAGTGGCTAAGCAGCAAAAGTTTGCTGGAAGAATTGCCGATGGTTGTGTCGAGGAAAGTATGCGCGCCAGAAGGATGTCCGATGTTGAGTTTTGCAAGAATTGTCTCAAGTTGATAGATGAAGTCCACGAAACGAGACGCCCCATCATCATCACGAGAAACGGCGTGCCACTTGTAAAAGTTGTTCCAGCCGGTCCCAAGCCAGCTCCAAAACCGCCGGTTAAGAAGTCTTCACCGAAACCTGCAGGAAAACGGGATCGAACTCGCGGCACAAGAGCGGGTCCCTCGACTCGCCGGCGGGCTCGCTCGGGATGACAGTATGGGAGTTCGAACAGCGAATCACCGAGCGAAAGCTGATAGCTCCGTACTATCCACTAACCACTGCTTCTAATAGCGCAGCAGCGAAAACACATCGTAGTCCGCCAGCTTATCGCGGCCATTGAGGGCGTCCAGCTCCACCACGAATCCCAGGCCACAGATATCGGCGCCTAGCGACTTTGCCATTTCCGCAGTGGCTCTTGCAGTGCCTCCGGTCGCCAACAGGTCGTCACAAATAACCACGCGCTGCCCTGGCTCGATCGCATCCTTATGGACTTCCAGTGTGTCGTGGCCGTATTCCAGTTGATATTTCCACTGCAGCACTTCCGCAGGGAGTTTCTTGGGCTTTCTCACAGGCACGAAGCCCGCATTTAAGCGGTAGGCGAGCGCTGGCCCGAAGATGAATCCGCGCGCTTCGATGCCCAGCACCAGGTCAATGTCCTTGTCGATGTAGTGCTCGGTAAGCGCGTCGATGAGGCGGGCAAAGCCTAGCTTGTCCTTCAGCAGGGTGGTGATGTCGTAGAAGAGAATGCCGGGTTTGGGAAAGTCGGGAACTTCGCGGATGAGTTTCTTGAGGTCGTCACAGTTGTGGCGTGCCATGGTTTACCAGGCTCCTTCGATGCGAAACGATTGTGATTCCAACAACGGTGCACCGGACTCGCTGACGTGGTCAACCCGCGCGGCGCGCGGGCCCTGCTGCAGCTTGCGGCGCAGCGAGGCGTGCTGATCGCGCGTGCCCGTGGCCATCACCTCGACGTCGCCGTTCTCGCAGTTGCGCACCCATCCGCTTACGCCGATCAGGCCGGCTTCGCGCTCCACAAACCAGCGGAAGCCGACGCCCTGCACGCGACCGGAGATCAGGTAACGACGGGTTTGAAAATCAGCCATTAGCAGTTAGCACTTGGCAGTTACGCCCGCGAGAGGTACGCGCCCTCCGAGGTATCCACCCGGATCTTCTCGCCTTCGTTGATGAAGGGCGGCACGTACACCACGAGCCCGGTTTCGGTCTTGGCGGGCTTGGTGACGCTGCTGGCCGTTGCCGATTTCAATCCTGGCTCGGTCTCGACCACCGTGAGTTCCACCGTTTGCGGCAGCTCCACGCCCACCGGTTTGCCGTCGAAGAACTCTACTTTGATCTGCAGGTTTGCGATCAGGTAATCCACGGCGTCGCCCAGGATGTCCCGGTTCAGGTGAAGCTGCTCGTAGTTCTCGGTGTTCATGAAGTAGTAGTCGTCGCCATCGGCGTAGAGAAACTCCATCTGCACCTCGTCCACGGTGACCTTCTCGATGGGGTCGCCGGAGCGGAAGCGGTGCTCGAACATGGCTCCGGTACGCAGGTTGCGCAGCTTGGCCTGAATGAAGGCGCGGAGGTTGCCCGGGGTGCGGTGTTCCACCGAGAACACCGAGTGCAAGTCGTTGTTGTGCTTGATGACCATGCCCGGACGCAATTGTGTGGCTGGAATCGCCATTCCTGTAACTCCTTATCTCTTTTGGGGGAGCCGCTTCGCGAGAATGTTCTCACGGAGCATCGTAGGCGCGCGGCTCAATGGGCAAACACCTGATTTTACATGCCCGGCATTGTGATTGGGAAATGCGCGAATAACCACAGCGAGGCAACGACAGCCTGACCGCAGCTTTCTAACTTAGAACCGGAGGATGAAGCCTGTCGGAGGGCAAGTGCTATCCGCGACAATTAAGTTGCCGAATCCAGCCGTTGCACTCTGTATCGCGGTAAGATTTCTACAGGAAGGACGAATCTGATGAGCGATGAAACGAATGATTTCGCGAGTTCCGGAGAATATCAGCAGTCAGGCAGCGGCTTGACTATGCTCCTCATCGGTCTGGCGGCCGGGGCCCTGATTGCACTGTTGCTCGCGCCCCAGACCGGCAAGCAGATGCGCAAGACCCTGCGCCGCAAGTATGAAGACGCGCGCGACGCGATGGACGACTTGGGCGATCAGGCGAGTGATTGGATCGACAAGGGTTCGGACTGGGCCGACAAAGCGAAGAGCAAGGTCGCGCCGCTGGCGAAGCAGTTTCGCCGGTAGCCGACGTCGGGAAGGAAGGCGCACGGGGAAGGCGGCTGATTGTGCCTTGATCTCTGCCCGGCTGCTTTCCCTTTCCATTCGTGGCGGGACGAGGTGTGTCGTCGACCTTAGCAAGCAGGGCGCAGCCGGGCGGTCCCGCGCCTTCACTTGCCACCCCGGACGTTACAATCCCGCAACAAGCCCGCTTGCCCCCATCGCCGGGACGGCGGCTGATATAGAATTCGTGCCAGTTCCAGAATCGCGGCTGGCGCAGCCCTTCTGAGTCCACTGTAATCGTGAACTTCCGTCGCAAACTCGCCATCGGTGTGGTACTGGTCTTCGTCTGTTGTGTGCTTCACGCGGAGAAGATCTCTGATATTCGCCCCCAAGGATATGTTACTGACCTGGCGCAGGTGATCGAACCGGCTACGAAAGCAAAGATTGAAGCACTCTGCACGGAGGTGCAACAGAAAACCGGCGCGCAGATCGCCGTGGTTACCGTGCGTTCCTTCGACGGCCGAAGCAGAGAAGATTATGCAGCCGATCTCTACAAGCACTTGGGCGTAGGCTCAAAGAAAGATAGCACCGGCGTTCTGTTGTTGCTGGCTCCGCAGGAGCGGCAGTACAAAGTCGAAGTGGGATACGGTCTGGAGCCGGTCATCAATGACGCGCGCGCCGGAGACGTTGGCCGGGCGATGGTGCCCGACCTCAAGAGCAGCAACTATAGCGGCGCTGTGATGTCAGGTGTCACTCTTCTGGCGCAGTTTATCGCCGCCGACAAAGGGGTGCAGCTAACCGGTGTGCCCAGTTTGCCGGCCAGGCGTCAACCAGCCAGTGGAAACGGTCTGCCGTGGTGGCTGATCGTGCTGCTCTTCTTCGGAATTCCCTGGTTGATTCGCGCTATTAGTCGCAGAGGCGGCGGTCCCGGGTCCCGTTTTGGGGGACGCGGCGGCGGTATTCCGCCGGTGATCTTCATGCCTCCAATGGGCGGCGGTTGGGGTCGTGGCGGCGGATTCGGCGGTAGCTCAGGAGGGTTCGGCGGCGGTGGCGGTTTCGGAGGATTTGGCGGCGGCATGAGCGGAGGCGGTGGCGCAGGAGGCAGCTGGTGAGCGGTAGAGAGCGAGGGTCGCGATGAAAAAACCGGAAAGCAAACTTCAGGACCTGGTCAGCCGGCTGCAGGCGGCTTCCGGCGACAACCTGGTTTCTGTGGTGCTGTACGGCTCGGCGGCGCGAGAAGATTTTCACGAGCAGTACTCCGACGTCAATGTGCTTGCGATATTCCGCGATCTGGGCGCCGCGCCACTATCGGCCATCACGCCAGTGATCCGCTGGTGGACTCACGAAGAAAAGTACACGCCTCCGTTGATGATGACCGAAGTCGAGCTGAGGGAGTCGGCTGACGTGTTCGCGATCGAGTTGCTTGATATCCAGCACATGCACAAAACGCTGTTTGGCCAGGATGTTGTCAGCGCCATCCAGATTCCCATGAACCTGCACCGGGTCGAGGTGGAGCACGAGCTGCGTACTGCCCTGTTACGCCTGCGGCAGCACCTGCTGCTGAGCCCTGACAACGAGGATGAGTCTGCGGCGCGTGCTGGCCAAGTCAATCGCCAGCGTAACTACCCTGCTGCGTCATGCCCTCATTGCAGTGGGAGAACAGCCCCCGCACGACCGAGCGAAAGTGCTGGAGCAGGCGGGAGCAGTTTTCGGATTTGATGCCGGCTTCATGCAGACAATTCTTGCGCTGCGCAGCAGTCACGACCATCCCGGAAATGTCGTCGAAACGTATAACGGCTACATGAGTGCCATTGGCCACGTCGCCCACGAACTCGATGCGCGCGTGCCAAAGAGCCACTGGCGGAAGATGTCCCCGACGGTGTAAGAGATCAATGTGAAAGCGAGACAGAAATGAAAATTGGACTGATCATAATCATCATTTTGCTGGTGCTGGGATTCTGGCTAGGCAGCACCTATATCGGCCATCGCAACGAGATGGTGCGCAAGAAAGAAGCGATCAACGCTGCGTGGTCTCAGGTGGATGTGGTCCTGCAACGCCGCGCCGATCTCATCCCCAACCTGGTTGAGACGGTGAAGGGCTATGCCAGCCAGGAAGTGAAGGTGTTTGGCGATATAGCCGCGGCTCGAGCCGCCCTGATCGGCGCCAAGACTCCGCAGGACAAGATCGCTGCCAACGGGCAGTTGGACGGTGCCCTGAGCCGGTTGCTGGTTGTGGTGGAGAACTATCCGCAGCTCAGGTCGAATGAGAACTTCATGCGCCTGCAGGACGAGCTGGCGGGTACGGAGAACCGCATCGCCATCGAGCGTCGCCGCTATAACGAGACGTTGCAGGACTACAACACCTACATCGGATTGTTCCCCAACAATATTGTGGCAAGCATGTCCGGATTCACTCGTAACGATGCCTACTTCAAGACCGAAGAGGGCGCGCGACAAGCTCCCAAGGTGAACTTCGGGGGAACGACGAGTCAGCAACCGGCTCCTGCGCCGGCACAGTAAATGAGATTTGCGAGTTAGGTGACGGGCCGGCAGCGGACGCGACTGTCAGGCCCCACTCATGAATTGTCATCACGAGCGAAGCGAGGGATCTACTTTAAGTGAAGGCTAAAAGCAGATCCCTCGGTCGCATGGCGACCTCGTGATGACAAACACTTGACGACTATTGGCTAGGCGACCGGAGACTCAAGCTACGACAGG
Organism: uncultured Acidobacteriaceae bacterium; assembly: GCA_963735855.1. Classification (GTDB taxonomy): domain Bacteria; phylum Acidobacteriota; class Terriglobia; order Terriglobales; family Acidobacteriaceae; genus Bog-257. The sequence goes on along the minus strand of CAVTMW010000007.1, from coordinate 287,053 downwards.
TGCTCTGCGACGGAAGAGGTTAGTACAGCCGGAAATTCACTTCGACGTTGATCATCACGGGAACTGGCTGTCCGTCTTTTCTGGCAGGCTCGAACTTCCACTGCTTCACGGCTTCGATGGCCTTCTCGTCAAGGCCCATGCCCAGCGGGCGCTGCACACGAATCTGTTGCGGGCGGCCAGCGGCATCCACCACCAGCCACAACACCACAGTGCCTTGATACTTGGCTTTACGAGCTTCTTCCGAGTACTCGGGATCGGGCGCGTACAACGCCTTAGGCGCGCTGACGCCGCCGCCGACACGATAAGCTCCGCCACCGTATCCGCCACCATGTCCTGGACCAACACCGGGACCGGTTCCGGAACCGACGCCGCCACCGCTGCCGCTACCAATGCCTCCACCGAATCCGACGCCGTTGGAAGGTGGCCCAATTACCTTGGACAACGGATCGCCTAACTGACCGACCGTAGGCAGCTTAATTTCCGGAGGCAATACAACCGTGGGCGTCACTTCCAGCTTAGGGTGATCGTTGCGAACAACAATCGCCGGCGGCACGATCTGGTCTTTGGAAGACTTGGGGAGAGCGCCTTTGGGAGCGTTCAGCTTGTCGCGATCGCCACCGCCGCCGCCACCGCCCATGCGGTTCTTGGAGACCGGCAGCGGAAGGTACGGACTGATATCGGTAGCGAGAGAAACCACCTGCTGCTTGATCTCATCCTGGTGCGTGAAAGCCCAGTGGCCTGACCAGATGATCACGCCAACGGCAATCAGGTGGACGGCGAACGAATACAGCAAAGTGTCCTTGCGTTGGGGATAAAGCCCTGGGCCTTCAAACAAGGAGGGCAAAACCTGGTCCTGGGGCGCAACTTTCGGAACAGCAGCCTGCGGTTTGGACACTAAGGGCATCGACATCGCTTTATACTCAGTATAGACCCACCAGCGGGCGATAAGTTCCAGAAAAATACACGTGAGCTTGGGGATCCTGTCCCAACATCCACTTCTTCGTCGCCGCAAATGCTTGCACTGACAGCAGTTGACCCCTCATTCGCAGACGATGAGCCGCAGCGCATTGCGGCGCACACCTAATTCGACGGGCGAAATGCAAATAGGTTCGCCATCGGCGAAAATTTCTGTCACCGGATCGGTCCGAATCCGCACCCGCGCGGCCCGAAAATATTCCACTTCCTTCATTCCCACGTGAGCGCCGCGATAGACCACACGAAACAGCCGCAACAACCGAAGCTTGCTCAGGCACCGTACAAAGCAAATATCAAGCAACCCATCGTCCATTTGGGCTTGATGGGTCAGCCGCATACCGTGGCCGTATTGCGGCCCGTTGCCGGCGGCGATCAGGAATCCGGGCTCATCAAGACGCGTCTGCCAGCTCCCGTCCACTTCGACCGATAGCGTGACGTGCGGCGGCTGAAAACCTCCCAGCACTCGTATCAGCGCGACCACGTAACCGCCGTGCGCCCGCAGCCAGCGCGGCTGCCGCAGCGTTAGACGGTTCACCGCGGCATCCAAGCCTGTACCAGCAATAGATGCGTAAAAGGTGGTGCGCGTCAGCTCGCGCTCCGCCTCGCTGCGGCGGCGCAACTGCGATTGCATGATGCGCGGGCCCATCTGAGGGAGATCGGGACGCGGGCCCGCCGGGACGAAGTGAAGCGACTCCAGCGACTCACCTTGCCAGGGAACAGCGTCGTCTTCATCGCGTTCCTCTCCTGCTGACGACTTAGGCCTTAGTCCTTGAGACTTCTCATCGAGCGTCTGAATCGTGCCCAGATCAATCGTCCGAAGGTTGTCACCCACGTTGCAAAACCGCTGCCACGCTGCCAGGGCATGCTCGACGGTCGCGATTCCGATCGTGTGCGCGAAGTCGTTGGCGCTTCCCATGGGAACCACGAGCGTCGGTATCTGCTTGAGCGCCAGCCCGCTGAGATGCCGATGGATAGTGCCGTCGCCACCGAAGACCAGCGCCGCCTCGGGCTGGTCCGCGGGATCAAGCTCGTTGCCGGAGAACAGGCTCACGCCCGGCAGCTCAAATCGCCGCAGGTGGCGCTCGTTGGCGACAGGTCCGAGAAGGGCAACGGCGCGCACCGCGCTACTTTCGCACACGCAGAGGGAAATTCAAAATTGAAGCAGCTGGACTCGGTCGTATTCTGACCCTCCCCTGCCGCGCATCACGTATTTTCAACAACTTAGACACTATTTATGTCGCAAAATATAGATTCTAAACACGTTATACGTAAAATATTGAGATGCATAGAGTTACTGCCAATTCATGAAGTCCTTCTGCCTATCCGGCAAGAATCAAATACGAAGTCAGGCACAACGCGGCGGAGCAATTAGGGTCCAAAGTAACTAGAGCTATCCAACAACAGCTGTGTGGGATTCGATGCATAAGCGCCGATCCAGCCATTGCTGGAGGGCACAATTGCCATATTCGAGGTTATGGCTCCGTCGAAGGCATTCAACGTCGAGACCAGCGGTTGTGCCGCGCCAGCATCCCACAAGGTCAGATATCCCAGCCAGCCTTGCGGTACAACCGTTGCGTTCAGCACAAAGGCCTGCGCTGCGTAGCTCAGTCCGCAAGGGCTGGTGGCAACACTCACGGGGATGGTGCCAACGAAGAGCCCTCCACTCAGGCGCGTGTCCAGCACCCGGCAGGGCGCCGTGCTGTACAGGGAGAGTCCGCCGGCAGCCGGGGGCGCAAAATACCCGTTGATGTCGATAAGCACATCGGAGTCGTTGCTAACGAAGACGTCAATGTCACCGCCAGTACCAGCAGGCACGATGGCCGCGTTTGCCGTGGGCACCCCGGTCAGCGCATTCAAGGTGGAGACGAGTGGCTGGTTTTGTCCCGCCGGCCAGGTGGTCAAATAGCCTAGGGGCCCTTTCGGCACGGCTGTAAAGTTCAGTGAGTACGCTGTTGCGGTGGCAGGTATGTGGCAACTACTCGACCTCATGGGGAAGTCGCGGCCTGTAGCGCCGCCCCGCAAGAATGGCCCTCCAAATGGCCCATTGGGGCCGCGGGTATCGGCCACGCGGCAAGAGTAAAGCGGATAAAAAGCCAGCGTCGAGTCGTCAACTGGGGCAAAGTAGCCGTTGATATCGATGATGACGTTGGTCGTGTTGGTGACAAATAGTCGGATGGCGCCACCTGCGCCTGCTGGCACAATCGCAGCATTGGCCTTCACCCGTCCGTCGGAGTTCAGCGTGGAAACCGTCGGTCGATCCTGACCAGTCGGCCACACGGTCAGATAAGCCAGAGGTCCCCCAGGCACGACAGTAATGTTCAACGAATAGGCGGCCGCAGTCGGCGGGATGCCGCACGCGCTATCGGGAATGATGAAGTCCCGCGAAGTGCCAGCGCCCATAGGCGGACCTCCAAACGGTCCAGTGGGTTTCCGCGTGTCCGCCACCCGGCACGGGGTCACCGGAACAAATTGCAGAGGATCGGAAGCGGCGCCGGCAATCACCGATACCGTGTCGTCTGCCCGGTTGGCCACGTAAACCCGGTTGCTGAGCGGATTGAGGGCCATGGCAACGGGGCTCCTGCGAACCCAAACGGTGGTAACAAAACGATCCGTCCCATTAAATGCGCTCACGGTACCATCGCCGTAATTGCCGACATAGATCACGTTGGTCATCGGATCGACTGTCGTGGGTCCGGGAGTCTGTCCCACGGTCACCGTAGCGGTGGCGGTATTCTGCGCCCCATCAATCACGCTCACGGTAGCGTCATCATAATTGCTGACGTAGATCATATTGCTGACTGGATTGACAGCAAGTGCGCACGGAGACCGGCCGACCGTTACGCTCGCAAGCAGTGAATTGTTCGGCCCTCCGTCGATCACACTCACGGTGCCGCCCAGGTTGGCGACATAGATCCGGTTGGTCATCGAGTTGACCGCCACGGCGTAGGGGTAACCGCCTCCGGTGTAGATCCGGGCGGGGAAATTGCTGGCTCCATCGATAACCGTTACCGAGCCATCGCTCATGTTGGCTACATAGATCTTGTTGCTGGTCGAGTTGATGGCCACAGCCCGGGGATGGAGACCCACTGGAACTGTGGCGATTAAGGAATTGCTGAATCCGTCGATGACGGTCACGTTGTTGCTGTTTTGATTGACGACGTAGACCCTGTTGGTGATGGCGTTGACCGCGATGGCCTGCGGCGACAACCCAGCGGGGACGGTAACCGTGGCGAGGGTTGCGTCGTCAACGATGGTCACCGTATTGTCGGCCCGATTGACCACGTAGATTTTGTTGGTCGAGGGATTCAGCGCGACCGCGACAGGAGAATTTCCGACGGGCACGACGGTTGTTCCGTTGTTGCCGCCGTTAATGATTGTCAAGTTGTTGCTGTTCTGGTTGACCGCGAAAATCTGATTGGTAACCGTATTGATGGCCAACGCAACCGGAGCCGACCCCACCGGTACGGTGGCGATGAGGGTTTGCGCTGCAACCCGAAGGGCTGGTAACAGGAAACTGCACGCCAGAAGCACATGCGACGCAAAGCGGCTCCCCGGCATATCCCGCCTCACTACTTCTCTGGTTCGGGCGTGAGGGTCCGCGCGAGGGTCTGGCGCGATGTCGCTCGACAGCTTGGTTCCAGGCTTTCGTCCAGCGCATCAACCGTTCCCATTCGAGAAGCTTGCTGCGTCTCCGCAGTCTGCCGGCTCAGCGCTGGTCGAGCACTCTTGATGTGTCTTCCATGTTACCGCGCAGCCGCGTACTCCCAGTACCTTCGCATCACATTCCATCGGAAAAAGCTGTAGCACGTTCCAATTTGGGAAACCCGCCAATCCTCCTTTTCAAGTCCGGTTCGCTCAAGCGTGCCTGCGCTTTCCCTGACCTTGAAGTTCGGAGGAGGCACAGGGCATCTTCTGTCCCGCGACGGCCACATCGGCCGGTATAGACCGGTCGGTCACCTGACACTGCCGCCGGTCGGGCCGGTCCTCGCTCAACACACCAGCTTGGAGAAAGATTTCGCTGAGGGCGTCCAAGGCTTGTGCCACCTGCTGATGGACCCAGGCCCGGGTGCAACGCAGCATCCCGGCGATCTCATCGCGCGAGAAATCGTACAGTCCGATGAGGGTGATCATTTCCGCGTGGTCATCGCGCAAGCGCGCGAGGCAGAGCTCGACGTCACGAACGAAGATGGCCTGTTCCTCGAAGCTGGGAATGGCATGATGGGACACCTTCGCGCGAAAGAACTCTCGTCCCAGCAGGGACGGCAGCCTTCCGACCTGGGACGACAGTTCGAAAAAGTGCCGCATAATGGCCAGGGTTTGCCCACGAAAGCAGAGCATTTCCGGCCGGGGATCAATCTCAAACAGCTCTTCCTGGGCGCAGTCTTCTTCCCCGAATACCGGCAGGCGGGGCTTGCGGGGGATCAGCGAGGGTGCTCTCATGACCGCCTCCCATATGCCAGTTCGAGCTGAGTCGCCGGTTGCAAAACCGGCAGCTCAGGTTGCGCAGCCCGAGACCTGCGGATGGGTATCTTCGACCGCAACGCCTCTCCCAAAGGCAAGTTGAACAGTGCCCGCCCACAGGGTTGGCAATAGGTTTCGGCCGAGTCGGCGCGGCGCAAGCGCAGCGAGCCGCATCGTTCGCAATACTTCAGTTCACAGCTAATGGCCTGCATTCTTCCTCCCGATTTGCCTGGCCCGGCACAGACAAAAGCCCAGCGAAAGGTCTCTGGAGTCTGTTCCAGACCTGTTCGCAGGGCTCGTTTCAGTTACGATGACCTGCTATTGGGTTATTTGGTTCCGTTCGCAACGGAATGCTGGCAGCGGACGCAAGCGACCTATGTTAGGAGTGCGAATGAAAGTCTGGTTGCCTCGCGCCTGCCAACCGGGGTTTCAAGGGATCAACCGCTCCTGCTGGCGGCGGGTGAAATAGCCCTCTTCATACCCGGACTTCAAAATGCATCCGTCCTTCACCACTACGCTTACTCTTCCCGAGAAATGCAAACTCCGCAGCAACTCTTCGGTGGCTGCGGAAAGCAGCTTGCAATCGCGGATCCTGCGCCGCAGTTCTGAAAATGTCCTTTCTTCGGCGTTTCCTTCCGCTACTTTCATCATCGATTCACCTCGGCCAGAACCACACAACCTCGATGTTTCGACTGTGGCATCGGGGTACCTAGTCAGTCAACAGAAATATTGCTCTAGGAATATTACGAAAGTACATGTATAGCTTTTAGGAATATCATCGACATGAGACTGCGAGACTTGCAGGACCGACTGCGTGCACATATCCGGGCGCGGATCAGCCGGCGAGAGTTGACCGGAAGCGATTTGTCCCGCCAGGCCGGCTTCCAGCAGGGTCATCTTTCCAATTTCCTCAACGCGCGCCGCGGGCTCAGCCTGGAATCGATGGACCGGCTGCTTGAGACCTTGCAAATCGAGGTGCTCGACCTGGTCGATGCCGCGGAGATTCAGCGGCGAGCGCTTCTGCCTCCCGGAGTCGCGGGCCTGGAGAGCATTGCCATTGTCTCTCCGGAACACGCCGCCCGGCTGCCGCGCTTCACTTCGGAGCAGGTCGGCGGAACCGTGACCTTCCGCAAGTCGTTCTTGCGCCGGTTGAAGCCGAACGACATCTGTGACCGTGGCGACTGGCTGCGCTTCGTGAGCATCCAACTCGATCCCAAGACGGTGCGGGTCATGTTTCCACGCAGTGCCGGCGGGCGCCACCCTGCTGATCGACCGGCATTACACTTCGCTGCTTCCCTACCGCCAGCAGCAACCCAACCTGTACGCCGTCCGCATGCAGGCCCGCTGCGCCGTCGGCTATGTTTCGCTGGCGGGCGACCATCTGGTGTTACGGCCGCGCAACCCGCAATTGCCGGTAGAACTGGCGCGCATCGAGCGCTCCAGGAGCTATTCCGACTACATCGTGGGCCGGGTGTGTCATGTGGCGCTCGAGGTTTGAGTCCCCGCTCTTCTGCTATGATTCCTCGCGGGATTTCTTGCCTATTGGCGGTACGCCCCGCGATCAAAAGGGAGGCCAGCAGTCATGGAGGAAGGCAGCAGCATCAGTGTGGGAGCGCGCCGTAACGAAGACATCGCGCTCGACCTGATGAGATTTATTGCGGTCACCACGGGTTATGGAAAGACCGGCTCGCCGGGAGCGGGCTTTCAGGGCGACACGGTCTCCAAAGCCGAGGATTACGCCCGCCATCTTTTGGATCTGTACGGTCAGTGCCTGACGGCAGTGCAGGGCAGGAAGTAGCCGCTCTTCGCCTGTTCGCTGTTCGCTTTTCGTTTTGTTCTCGGATTCTGAGCGGAGGTTCATCCGCACAGCGAGGAACCTGAGTCGAAGAAACCCCTATAGCGCAAGGACCGCTGTCGCTAGATACGAGGGATGCCCTTGTCACCCGCTCCCGTGATTGCGGTCACTGCTGAACCGTGCAGCGGTGGGCGACCATCAGCATGCGAGGTGCAAGATGGCCAGCCTGGATCCCGCATTTCACCAAGAGGCAATCAACATCCATCGGGAGCATGAGGAGTTGATCGCACAACTGGACCAGCTCGATGCCGCCCTGGACCAGCTTTTTTGCTTCGCCGAAATCTTTACCGATCTTTCCACCGCCAACCACGCGTTGAGCCGGGGCAAGTGGCTGGCAGAGTGGCTCCCCAGCCACTACGCGCACGAGGAGACGACGATTCTAGAGACGATCGCGAGGATGAGTCCGGAGCTGTCGTCGTTTGCCCGCGAGATGAAGCGCCAGCACAACGAAATGCGGATGCGATTGGAGACCTTCCGCGAGCACCTCGTCCATCTGACCGAATCGCCCGACCGCGAGAACGCGGTGAATGAGTTGAAGAGGGAAGGCAGCTACCTGACCCGGATGATGCGCCTGCATATGGCGACCGAAGAAAAGAAGTTCGCCAGCCTGGAAAACTAAAGCGCGCGAGCCCGTCACCCCGATCGCACTCGGCGGTTCCAGGCTTGGCTCGTAAACCAATTGCAAACGTCGTGCATCCTAAGCCACGACCAGCCAGGTCATTCTAGGAAGTATTCGATGGCAGATACATCCACCTTACCCGCAGAGTTTCGTCTCCGCAGCGATGACGACATTCCGCTCCCCATCCCGCCGGGCGAAGATCCTCCGCCTCCGATCGAGGAACCTCCCGACAAACCGATCGTGGGACCGGACGGTCCTGTGCGCGACCCCGGGCCACGCGAGCCGCAAAGACTCTAGAGACAGATCGAAATCTGTGCCGGCGGGCCTTACGCAAGGCGAGCGAAGGCTAGGCGTTGTTCTTCTTGTGGCAATCGGCACACTTCACCGGCGCGGCCTTGCCATTGGCGTCCTCCGTCTTGTGGCAATCAATACACAGCCCTGAAGTTGCAGTGGGATTATGGAAAGCTGCCTGCAGCTTGGTGGTGACCGGAGGAGTGGCCGGGTTGGTGTGGCAATCGGTGCAAGCCTCTTGCGGGGACTTCAGGGTCTTCTGGGGCTTCGATGCATGGTGGCAGACAATGCACTTGCCGGCCACTTTCAGATGCGACGTGTGATCGAACTTCACCGCGCCCATCGGGGCGCCCTGTAGAAGGATCGACTTCGTCGGGGCTGTCTGCGCCAGCGCGCTGCAACAGAGTACGGTAGCGATCCACACTCCCAACCATATTGCGCACGGTTTACTCACTCTCATGGAGCCTCCCGGAACGGCGACGAATGAAGCTTGCCCGCGCTTTTCCCGCGAGCACCTTCGATTCTAGGCAATCACGATCAGCGCATCTGTGATGCGCGAGCCATTGCCGTGTGACGAGCTTGAGCCATCACGGTCGCCGTTAAACCACTCCTTTCGGGGTTGCCCAGAATAATTTTTTTTTCGCAACCACAGTAAAAGCAGAGCTGCCATCTAAGTTAGGTATTGCGCTCCTTCATGTTGTTTTCCCGCTTGCGATCGGCCGCTGGTTCTAGCGCCGACGCGGCGGGGTGGAACTTCCATTGAGGGAAAACTGATATGACTCGCTTTCGTTCTCTTGCTTTCTTGATCTTGCTTATCGCGGCTACGGCGGCCGCCTCATGGGGGCAGGTTGTCATCTCGGTGCGGTTCGGCCCGCCGGTGTTGCCGGTATATGCGCAACCCCTGTGTCCGGGCCCTGGTTATATCTGGACCCCTGGATACTGGGGGTGGAGCCCGGACGACGACGGGTACTACTGGGTGCCGGGCACGTGGGTGATCGCGCCCGAACCAGGCTTTCTTTGGACCCCTGGTTACTGGGGCTTTGGAGGAGGGCTTTACCTTTGGCACGCCGGCTACTGGGGACCCAGAGTTGGCTTCTACGGTGGCATTAACTACGGATTCGGTTACCCAGGCTCCGGATACTACGGCGGATACTGGCGCGGTCGCGACTTTTATTACAACCGCGCTGTGAATAACGTCAACGTTACCAATGTGCGTAATGTGTACAACAAAACGGTAGTCAATAACGTCAACGTCAGTCGGGTGGCCTACAACGGAGGCCCGAGCGGAATCCAAGCTCAGCCTACCTCGGCGGAGGTGGCTGCCGAGCGGGAGCGACACATGGCCGCGACTTCTGCTCAGGTGCAGCACCAGCAAGCAGCTCGGAGTGATCCCGCCCAGTTTGTGGCGCGGAATCAGGGGCGTCCGGCGGTAGTCGCGACGCCAAAGCCTGGCGCCTTGAATGCTCATGACGCAACGCGGGCGAATCTACCAGCTGCGAACCGTCCGGCGCCAACCCCAAACGCGAACAATGCCCGGCCGGTGCCGCGTCCTCCGCAGAACAACGAGCAGGCACGTACGCCGGAGAACGTTCCGCACCCGCAGAACAACCAGCAGGCGCGTACACCGGAGAACGTCCCGCATCCGCAGAACAACCAGCAGGCGCGTACGCCGGAGAACGTCCCGCATCCTAACAACACAGCGCACCAGCCCGCTCCGGCTCCTCGAGTAAACGAGGCCCCGCCGCCGCACCCGAATACAGCGGAAACGGGCCGTCCGGCGCCCCAACCAGCTCCTCAGGTGCACAACACGCCGCGCCCGGAAACAGCACAACGGCCGAGTCCGGCGCCGCGTCCTGAGACCCAGCAGCAGGCGAGGCAGGCAAACAATCCGCCTCGTCCGGCTGCGCCCGAGAACCGTGCCGCTCCGCGGCCGGAACCGCCTCCTCACCAGGCAGAGCCGCCTCGGCAGGGCACAGCTCATGAACCTCCGCCGCCCAAGGAAAAGGAAGAGGAGCGGCCTCACTAAGGCGTGAAGAGTCCCCGCTACTTTGCGTAGCGGGGATTTTTGTCGTTTGCCGCCAGAGCAGCAGATCAGGCTATTCGTGTCGCAGGGATGCCGCGGGATCAACCCTTGCCGCTCGCCGGGCGGGAAGGTAGCTGGCCAGAAGGGCGATCAGGATCAGCAGAAGCGGGATGCCGCAAAACGTCACCCCATCGGTGGCTCGCACGCCGAACAGAAGGCTTTGCAGCAGGCGAGTCAGTGCAAACGCTCCGATCACCCCCACAGCTGCCCCGCACACAGCAAGCGCCATTCCCTTGCCTACGATGAGACCCAGGATCGAGTTTGGCGTGGCGCCCACCGCCATGCGGATCCCAATTTCACGAGTACCCTGGTTGACCAGGTAGGCCATGACGCCGTAGATGCCGATCGTCGCCAGGGCCAGAGCGATGCCGGCAAACACGCCCAGCAGCAACATGGAGAACCGCCGCCGGGCCAGCGATTCGTCGAGACGATGCTGCATGGTCAGCACGTTGTACAGCGGCAAGTCGCTGTCGAGTTCGTGGATCTGCTGTTTTACGGCGCCCGCCAACGCAGACGGGTCCGTGCCGCCACGCAGCACGACGTTCATCGCGCGGGTCACATATTGGGTTTGCGGAAGGTAGAAGGCGATGCGCGAGTCGGAATCGAGCGTGTACTGCTTCACTCGCCCCACCACGCCGACAATCGTTATCCATGGCGATGTCGTCTCGGTGATGCCTCCAATGTGAAAGCGCTTGCCGACCGGATCCTGATTCGGCCAGAGCTGCTGGGCCATGTACTCATCAATGATCGCCACCCGGGGATTGGCGGCCACGTCGTGATCGTCGAAGAACCGTCCCCGGAGCAGCGGAATTCCCATGGCCTGGAAGTAATGTCCGCTGGCCATGCGTGTGTCAGCGTTGATGAACTTCTCGCCCGCAGGAGGGACCCGCCCTTCCACCGTGATCGGCCCCCAGGCATACATCTGACTGAGCGGCAGCGAGGTCACGGCCCCCGCGGCAGTCACGCCGGGCAGGCGTTCGAGCCGATCCCAAAGTTCGTGATAGGCGGCCAGCACCGCCTGCTTATCTTTGTACTTTCCGCCGCTCATGGTGAGTTCGAGTGTCAGGACGTTTTGCGGATTGAAACCCGGAGACACATCCTTGACTCGAAGGAAGCTGCGGATCAACAGGCTGGCCCCGATCAGCAGCATCACGCACAGGGCCAGCTCGGAAACCACCAGCAGGCGTCGCAGATTGTTGCCGCGCCCCCAGACGGCGCTGACGCCAGCCGAACCTCGGCTGGTGTCCTGCAATGTGGTTTGCAAGTTCAGCCGTGACAAGCGCCAGGCCGGCGCCAGGCCGAACAGCATGCCCGATAAGATCGAGATCAGAAATGTGTAGAGCAGCGCGACACCGTCGATACGAACATCGTCCAGGCGAGGAACACTTTGCCGCCCCAAAAGGTGGATCCAATGCACGCTCGCGTATCCCAGCAAAACGCCAAGAATGCCTCCGCATAGAGCCAGCAGCACGCTTTCGGTTAGCAATTGGCGAACCACCCGCAGGCGCGTTGCGCCCAGGGCCGTGCGTACCGCCATCTCCTTCTGCCGCGCGACAGCTCGTGATAACTGCAGGTTCGCGACGTTAGCGCAGGCAATCAGGAGCACGAAGCCAACCGCGCCCAGCAGCAACCAAAGGGTCCGGCGGACGTTGCCCACGACCTGCTCCATGAGGGGCACGATGCCGAACGTCAGGCCGCCGTTGGGTGGATACTGCTCGGGATAGTCGTGGCGCAGACGAGCGGTGATCGTATCCATCTCCGCCTGCGCCTGCCTGACCGAGACGCCAGGCTTGAGCTTGCCGAGGATGTTGTAGTCTTCGTGGTCGCGATTTTGAGCTGCATCAGCGGCCATCGGGAGAGGCAGTAGGATTTCCGCCTGCTCAGCGCCGTCCAGGGTAGGCATCACCTCCCGTGGCAAGGAAAACGAACGCGGCATGACGCCCACAACTTCATAGGGCACCCCATTCAGAATGATCTTCTTGCCAAGAATGTTCGGGTCGGAGCCATAACGCCGCGCCCACGTTCCGTAACTGAGCAGGGCTGTAGGAGTGCGGCCGGGCAGATCTTCATCGGCGACGAACAGCCTGCCTAACTCAGCGTGCTGGCCGAGCATGGGCAGAAGGCTGGACGACACGCGGATGGTTCCCACCCGCTCCGGCTCACCCCAGCCGGTGAGGTTGTAGTTGCCGCCTATGGCGATTGCCACCTGCTCAAGTCCATGGTGGCTGGTCTTGATATCGAAGTATTGCGCGGTGGAAAACCAATCTTCGGTAATATTCAGGCCGGGTGAGCGATTCCACAGAATCACCAGCCGCTCGGAGTCCTTATAGGGAAGAGGACGCAGCAATAGAGCGTTGACAATGCTGAAGACCGCGGCATTCGCGCCGATGCCGATGGCGAGCGAGAGGACTGCGGCAAAGGCGAATGCCGGACTATTGGTAAGTGTCCTGAACGAATAGCGCAGGTCCTGCAACAGTGTGCTCATTACCGGCAAACTCCGCCGCAAGCGGCCCGCATCATGATGTCAGCATCTTACTGGATTCCGTCTCAACCACTTCCTGCGAAGTGACCAGTCCCCTTAGGTTGGGACGACCTTTTACTGTGAGGGGACAAGTCAGCCAGCCCAATACCCGAACCATCCTGTCCAGGTGCTTACGGATGAGTTGAGCCTACTTTCGCATAATCCAGGACCCACGCAGGCGGGTCTGGCTCCAGGCTACCGTTCACCTTGACATTTCGCTCCTTTGCCCATCGATACCCCCACATGGGTCCGTACTCGCTGATGTACGTGTCCGCAGTGTGGTAGGCGGAGTCGGACTGCGCCCTCTTCAAAGAGACAAACGTGTACCCCTTATCCTCAAATATCTTGAGGACCTGCTCCATCGTATCGGCGTTGAGTGGATTGTCATGCAAGAGCATGACCTGGGGCGGCTCGTAGCCCAGTACCTGCTTGTTCAGCGCAGCGTAGTAGTCAATCTCGCTGCTTGTGTAGGAGAGGTATTCGCTGCGCAGGCGCTGTTCCGACAGCAGGTCTTTGTTGGCGAGCATCTTGGCGTAGGCATCGTTGAACAGGTAGTCGGAATTGTCGATGGTGCAAGTCGCCACCTGGTACCCGCGCTGTGAAAGGAAGGATGCTATGGCGTCGTGTTTCACTTTCGTGTCGCCGGTGTGATTCATCGGAAAGCGAAAAAACTCCGGCTGTTTTCCCGCTGTCTTCATCAGTGGCGCAAAAGTAGTCTCGCCGCGCACGATCTCTTCTTGTATCTGTTCCGGGGAGAGCTGGTTGATATCAGGATGCGAGTAAGTGTGATTGCCAAGATCGAACCCTTGCGTCGTCCATTCCTTGAGTATGCGAGTGCCCGCGGCTAAGCCGATGTTTTCCACAGTCTTTTCGATCACAAAGCCCGTAACCGGAATGCGGTGCTTTCTGAACACTGCCAGCAATCTGCTGTTGACGGCCTCAGCTGTGTAATCAGGAAGATTCTTGATGACGGAGCCTGCATAGGGAAGATCATCCACCGTGATTGCCACTTCGCGGCCTTGGGCAGATGCACTCGATGGCATCAGCAGCAGGAGTATTATCGCGGCACTCGGAAAAGGTTGCCATCGCATGGGGTGCAGTTTACACGCTTCACGTGGCGGGGACAGCCCTGTGGGATTTGGATAAACCCCCGTACGTGTGGGTTGAACCGGCCAGTGCAATTGGGTCGTATCGTCGGCAACTCGGAGGCTGACTCTTTGCCCCGGACCTCACAACTCCGCGCTACGACCTGCCAATAGCGGTCCGTCCACCCACACCGCCAAACCCCGCATGTAACTCGCGTCAAGCGTCACGCAGTCATCTGTGACCCGAGATTCAGGGTTGTGTGACTTAACGCAGGACGGGAAACGTTGCCGACCAAAGGCGCGGGCGTGGAATCACAATCGGCGGTGATTCCTGTCCTTGTGGTCACACTTCAGCCTCAGTACTCTGATGCATATATTCAGGTTGGATTCCATGCTCTGCAGAGCGACATTCCTATCCCGTCCAGCGCTCATCCAATCCCTGAAATTCACGACCACGGAACTGGACACGCAATCGCCCTGCAGGGGAAAGGGATGCGGTGCATCCCTCGAGGAGCCGAATTCACCATGAGACCTATTCATACCCTCATCGTCGTTCCTTCCCTCCCGCCGGCCATTGAAGCTTTACGCCGCATCGCCTTCAACCTTCGCTGGTGCTGGAACCACGAATCGGTCGAACTGTTCCGCCGCCTCGACCGCGACTTGTGGGAGACGACGGGGCACAATCCGGTACGGCTGCTTGGCGCAATTGAGCAGTCCAAGCTTGAAGCTGCGGCTGGGGACGAGGCATTCCTGGCACACCTGGAACGGGTTGAGTCGCAGTTGGAGTCGTATTTGCAAAGCGACACGACGTGGTTTCACAGAACCTACGGCCGGCATACGGAAAGGCCGCTGATTGCCTATTTCTCAGCCGAGTTCGGGTTGACCGAATGTCTATCCATCTTCGCCGGAGGTCTGGGCATTCTCGCCGGCGACCACTTGAAGTCAGCCAGCGACCTGGGCGTGCCGCTGATCGGGGTTGGTCTGCTCTATCAGCAAGGGTACTTTCGGCAATATATGAGCCAGTCGGGTTGGCAGCAGGAAGCGTATGAGGAGAATGACTTCCACAACCTGCCGATCAGCAATGTGTTTCACCCGGACGGAACGCCGCTTACGATTGCAGTCGATCTCGCCGGCCGAGAGGTCTTTGCTCAAGTTTGGCGGGTCCAGGTCGGCCGCGTCCCTCTGTACCTGCTGGATACCAACATAGCCCGGAACTCGCGGGCGGAGGACCGCGAGCTGACAAACCAGCTCTACGGCGGTGACCGGGAAATGCGAATACGGCAGGAGATCCTGCTCGGCATTGGCGGATATCGCGCGCTGCGCGCGCTGGGGTTGCAACCGACGGTGTATCACATGAACGAGGGGCATTCGGCGTTTCTGGCTTTGGAGCACGTCCAGCACCTGATGGAGGAACGCCGTCTGAATTTCGCCGAAGCCCGCGCCTTGGCCTCTGCCAGCCTGGTGTTCACCACCCACACTCCGGTCGAGGCTGGTCACGATTACTTTCACGCCGATTTGATGGACCGATATTTCGCCGAGACACCGCGCAAACTGGGGCTGTCACGGGCGGGCTTTCTCGATCTGGGGCGCAAACCGGGAGCGACCGAATTCTGCATGACGGTGCTGGCACTTCACCTGGCTTCGCGTTCCAACGGCGTCAGCAAGCTGCACGGTGAGGTCAGCCGCAAGATGTGGCAGTCGCTTTGGCCAGCCGTGCCAGTGAATGAAATTCCCATCCAGCACGTGACCAATGGGGTCCATTTCCAGAGTTGGATCTCGGCGGAATTCAACCAGTTATACGACCGCTACCTCGGCCCAAACTGGCGTGAGGAGCCCGCCAATCGGGATGTATGGAGCCGGGTTAACTCGATTCCCGCTGAGGAGTTGTGGCGCACCCACGAACGCCGGCGCGAGCGGCTGGTAGCTTGGGCCAGGCGCAGGGTTCGCCACCAACGCATGCGGCGGGGAGCCTCTCAGGCGGAAATTGAAGCGGCCAACGAGGTTTTGGATCCCGATGCGCTCACCATTGGATTTGCTCGCCGTTTCGCAACCTACAAACGGGCGACCCTCATATTTCGCGACATGGATCGCTTGCAGCGCTTGCTCTTGGATGAGGCGCGACCGGTGCAGTTGATCTTTGCCGGAAAGGCGCATCCCCAGGACGACGCTGGTAAGGAACTCATTCGCCGCATCACAGAAGTGAGCCGTGATGCTAAGCTGGGCCGCCGCGTCGTCTTTCTGGAAGACTACGACATGGCCGTGGCCCGTGCGCTGCTCCAGGGAGCGGATGTTTGGCTGAATACACCTCTGCGTCCGAATGAGGCCAGTGGAACCAGCGGAATGAAGGGCGCTGCCAATGCCGTGCTGAACTGCAGCATTCCGGACGGATGGTGGGATGAAGTCTGGAACGACCCCAAGAACTCAAGAAAAATGGGCTGGGCCATCGGCAAAGGTGAAGAGTATCGGGACCAGAGCTACCAGGACCAGGTCGAGGCCGAGGCGCTGTACGACGTACTGGAGCGTGACATCATCCCGACATTCTACGAGCGCGGCGCCGACCGGACTCCGCGCAAGTGGGTCGCGCGCATGAAGGCTTGCGTGGATTCACTGTGTCCCTTTGTCAATGCCCATCGCATGGTACGCGATTATGTGGAGAGCTATTACGTGAAGGCCGACGCACACTTCCGCGCACTGGAAGCCAACAGCGCGCAGCGTGTGCGCGAACTTGCCGCTGCCGTGGAGCGCATCCGCCGCGAATGGCATGACGTGTGGGTTGGAGAGGTGGAGGATGGCCAAAGCAAAGCAATCCCGGTTGCCTCTACGATGAAAGTGCGGGCGCATGTGCATCTTGGCCGCCTTACTCCACAGGATGTCACGGTCGAGATGTATGTGGGCCGCGTGGACATGCACGGAGAAATCATTGCCGGCCACGCCGCCACCATGCAGCCGGAAACCAAGGATGATCAGGGGGGCTACCGGTACGTAGGCGGCATCTCCATGTCCTGCAGTGGCTTGCATGGCTTTACTGTGCGAGTGAGGCCCAATCACCCGGACCTGCCGACCGAATTCATTCCGGGCCTGATTTGCTGGGCGGGAGTTCCCCGCGAAGCTGCGGTTGGGGTGTAGATGGCGCCGTGGTTCGTCGGCGGACTTGGATCCGAACCGGCAGCGCAATTGGAACCATGATTTCGGGCTATCGCGAAGTCCCCTGCAGACTCTTGCCTGCCGTCGACGGCCCTCCCCATCCACACCGCCAAACCTCTGTATGTGACGCGCGTCACAGACTTGTTAGTACGCCCATCACAGCCGGGCCGGACGCCAGCCGCTATCGTGGACACATACAAATTCCTGGGTAAGAACAGACCGCGCAGCATGCCGATCTGGGGGAACAAGATCAAGTGAAGACAATGGAATATTCTGCTTCGCCGGCTACCAGTGTTCATACCAATTCATCGGTGGCTGGCGGAGATGATGTGCGAACCTCGCCGAGAGGCGAAGCGCCTGCTGGAGGTAACATGCCGAGAAGTAAGGTAACGCTGGACGGTAACGAGGCGGTCGCCTACGTGGCCTACCACGTCAGCGAAGTGGCGGCGATCTATCCCATCACACCCTCTTCGCCCATGGGCGAGTCTTCGGACGCCTGGGCATCGATTGGCGACAAGAACATTTGGGGCGCCGTCCCTAACGTCATCGAGATGCAGAGCGAGGGTGGCGCGGCAGGCGCATTGCACGGGGCGCTGCAGGCGGGGGCGCTGGGAACCACGTTCACCTCGTCGCAGGGTCTGCTGCTGATGATCCCCAACATGTACAAGATTGCGGGTGAGCTGACCAGCACGGTCATCCACGTCGCTGCCCGCGCGATCGCTGCCCAGGCGCTGTCGATATTTGGCGATCACCAGGATGCGATGGCGGTGCGTCCCACCGGATTTGCGCTGCTGTCATCGAACTCGGTGCAGGAGGCGATGGACCTGGCGCTGATCGCGCATGCCGCGACCCTGGAGTCGCGCATTCCCTTCCTGCATTTCTTCGACGGATTCCGCACCTCGCACGAAGTCTCCAAGATTGAACAGCTGAGCCTGGACGACATGCGCGCCATGATCGACGACGAACTGGTACACGCCCATCGCGCCCGCGCGCTTACGCCCGATCGTCCTGTGCTGCGCGGCTCGGCGCAAAATCCCGACGTTTACTTCCAGGCCCGCGAGACTGTCAACCCCTATTACATCGCCTGTCCCACCATCGTGCAGAACACGATGGACAAGTTCGCTAAACTTGTCGGCCGCCAATACCAGCTCTTTCAATATGACGGCGCGCCCGACGCTGAACAGGTCATCATCGTCATGGGCTCGGGCGCAGAGGCCGTCCAGGAGACGGTGGACTACCTCACCGCGCAAGGCCGCAAAGTCGGCGTGCTGAAGGTTCGCCTGATGCGGCCGTTCTCGCTCGAACATTTCCTGGAAGCGTTGCCTGCGACGGTGAAGAGCATCGCGGTGCTGGACCGCACGAAGGAGCCCGGGGCAGTCGGCGAGCCACTGTATCAGGACGTGATTGTCGCGCTGACCGAAGCATTCACGGCCGGCAAGGCCCCGATGGCTACCTTCCCGAAGGTCGTCGGCGGCCGCTATGGGCTGTCATCGAAAGAGTTTACGCCGGCAATGGTGGCGCGGATTTTCGAGGAGTTGAAGAAGCCCAATCCGCAGAACCACTTCACCATCGGCATCAACGACGACGTCACTCACACCAGCCTGGCTTACGATCCGGCGTTCTCCACCGAGGCGCCGGAGACCGTCCGCGCCATGTTCTATGGACTCGGCGCCGACGGTACGGTAGGCGCGAACAAGAACAGCATCAAGATCATCGGCGAAGAGACCGACCTGAACGTGCAGGGCTACTTCGTCTACGACTCCAAGAAGTCGGGCGCAGTAACGATTTCGCACCTGCGCTTCAGCAAGAAGCCAATCCATTCGACCTATCTGATCTCGCGCGCCAACTTTGTGGGCTGCCATCAGTTCAGCTTCATGGAGCGCCTGGATGTGCTCAAAGCTGCCGATCCCGGCGCGGTCTTCCTGCTCAACAGCCCGTTTGGCCCCGACGAAGTGTGGGACAACCTGCCGCGTTCGGCGCAGCAGGCGATCATCAGCAAGAAGCTGCGCTTCTACGTGATTGACGCGGTGGAAGTGGCGCGGGCAGCGGGCATGGGTGGCCGCATCAACACCGTGATGCAGACCTGCTTCTTCGCCATCAGCGGAGTGCTGCCGCGCGATGAAGCCATCGCCGCCATCAAGCACTCCATCGAGAAGACCTACGGCAAGCGCGGCGAGTCGATCGTGCGCAAGAACTTCGCGGCGGTTGATTCCGCACTTGAAAACCTGCACGAAGTAAAAGTGCCGCAGTCGGTTAGCTCGCAGTTCGATGTTCGTCCGCCGGTTCCGGCAAACGCTCCCGACTTTGTGCGCAATGTATCGGCGCTCATGATCACCGGCGACGGCGATCAGATTCCGGTCAGTGCCCTGCCCATCGACGGCACCTTCCCCACCGCAACCACGCAGTGGGAGAAGCGCAACATCGCACTGGAGATTCCGGTGTGGGATGAAGAGCTGTGCATCCAGTGCGGCAAGTGCGTTATGGTTTGTCCCCACTCCGTCATTCGCGCCAAGATTTACGATCCCAGCACCGTGAACCACGTGCCGGAAGGTTTCCAGACCGCGGTCCCCAAGTGGCGCGAGTTCTCCGAGCTGAAATACACGTTGCAGGTTGCGCCGGAAGATTGCACGGGATGCGGCTTATGCGTGGCGGTCTGCCCGGCCAAGAGCAAGAGCGAAGCCAAGCATCGCGCCATCAACATGGAGCCTCAGCCCGCGCTCCGCGAAAAGTACAACCAGTATTGGGACTACTTCCTGCAGATTCCCGAGTTCTCGCGCGAGAAGCTTTCGCACGGCCAGGTGAAAGACCAGCAGTTGCTGCAGCCGCTGTTCGAGTTCTCGGGCGCCTGCTCTGGCTGCGGCGAGACGCCTTACATCTCGCTAATGACCCGGCTGTTCGGCGACCGGGCGATTATCGGCAACGCGACCGGATGCTCGTCTATCTACGGCGGCAATCTCCCAACCACGCCGTACACCGTGAACGCTGAAGGACGTGGTCCGGCCTGGTCGAACTCGCTGTTCGAAGACAATGCCGAGTTCGGCATGGGTATGCGGCTGGCCATCGACAAGCAGCACGACTACGCCAAAGTACTGGTGCAGCAGATGGCTTCGACGATTGGCGACCAGCTCGCGGTCGAGATCCTGAGCGCCGATCAGTCGAGCGAGGAAGGCATCTTCGCGCAACGCGTCCGGGTCAAGGCGCTGAAGGAGAAGCTGGCCAACGATAAGTCACCGGCGGCTCGCGATCTGCTGGCCGTTACCGACATGCTGGTCAAGAAGAGCGTGTGGATCATCGGCGGCGATGGTTGGGGCTACGACATCGGGTACGGCGGTCTCGACCACGTGCTGGCTTCCACCGCCAACGTAAACATCCTGCTGCTCGACACCGAGGTGTACTCGAATACCGGCGGCCAGATGTCGAAGTCCACGCCGCTGGGGGCGGTTGCGAAGTTCGCCGCCGGTGGCAAGCGCACTCCCAAGAAAGATATTGCCATGATGGCAATGAACTATGGCCGGGCGTATGTGGCGCACGTCGCCATGGGCGGCAGCGACACACAGACGATGAAGGCGTTCCTCGAGGCCGAGGCCTACGACGGACCGTCGATCATCATCGCCTACAGCCACTGCATCGCGCACGGCTACGACATGGTGTACGGCATCGAGCAGCAGAAGGCCGCGGTGAACTCCGGACACTGGCCGTTGTTCCGCTACAATCCGGGGCTGGCCAAGGACGGCAAGAACCCCTTCGTGCTGGACTCGCGTGCTCCCAGCATTCCGCTGGAGAAATACATTTACAACGAGACGCGCTACACCATGCTGGTCAACAGCGATCCTGACGAGGCCAAGAAGCTGCTGAAGCAGGCGCAGGAAAACGTGAACGAGCGCTGGAAGCTGTACCAGCACATGGCGGCGATGAACTTTGAAAAAGCGCAGTAGAGCGAGGAGAAGAATTCATGATCGACCTGACAACCAACTATCTGGGGCTGAAGCTGAAGAATCCGGTCGTGGTATCGGCCTCGCCGCTCACGGAGAAGCTGGAGAACTTCCCCCGGCTGGAAGACGCCGGGGCCTCGGCCATCGTAATGTACTCGCTGTTCGAGGAGCAGATCGAGGCCGAGAGCGAAAACATTGACAGCGCGCTGGAGTACGGCTCCAACAGCTACGCGGAGGCTACCTCCTACCTGCCCGACATGCCCAAATATCACGTCGGGCCCGATCGCTATCTCGACCTGCTGCGCCAGGGCAAGGCGGCGGTCAGCATTCCCGTTATCGCCAGCCTCAACGGTAGCTCGCCCGGCGGTTGGGTGCGCTACTCCGAGTACATGGAACAAGCGGGAGCGGACGCACTCGAGCTGAACATCTTCGACGTTCCCACCGACCCCAACACGACCGCGGAGCAGATCGAGAACCGTTACTGCGAATTGGTGCGCACCATCCGCAAGAGCGTGCGCATCCCCATCGCCGTCAAGCTGGGCCCGTACTTCACATCGTGCGCAAACTTTGCCCGCAAGCTTTCCGAAGCGGGCGCCGACGGCATTGTGATCTTCAACCGGTTTTATCAGCCCGACTTCGATCTCGAAGAGCTGGAGGTGGTTCCCAACCTGGTCCTCAGCAGTCCGCACGAGCTGCGTCTGCGTTTGCACTGGGCCGCCATCCTCTACCACCAGGTCGAAACCTACATCGCCATCACCGGCGGCGTGCACGACGCGACCGACGTGCTGAAGTCGATGATGGCCGGCGCACATGTCGCCATGATGACCTCGGCGCTGCTCAAGTACGGCATCGAGCATATCGGCGTGGTACTGTCCGGCATGGAAGCCTGGATGGAAGAGCACGAATACCTCTCCGTGAGGCAGATGCGCGGCAGCATGAGCATGGTCAACATCCAAGACCCAAGGTCGTTCCTCCGCGGCAACTACCTGAAGATGCTCGGCTCCTATACCTGGCGCGATTCGGGATCCGCGCTCACAACGTTCTAGCGGCAGCCTCGCTCCCTCCGCGACAAGGCCGGCACTTTCGCAAGAAAGCCCCGCCTTGCTCGTGAGATGCAAGCGTACTTCGTTCGCCTGCAAGCGAGGTCCCTCACACAACCTGATCGTTCAAGTTTCGGGAGGGCTGCCGGACCCTTCTCTCGATCATGCGCAGCAGCAGGTCCTCTTGATCGCCCGCCGCTTCCAGCAGACAAGCCACCAATGCTTCGCGCGACGCTTGAGGCCCGGCGAGCAGCTTCGCGACGACGTCGCGAGCGACTTTGTCTATCCATTCCTGACAGCCGATGAGCGGCGAATAGATGTACGCCCGGTCACGTAGCCGCCTCGAGACCAGGTTTTTTCGGAAGAGGCGGTCGAGTGTACTCATTATGGTGGTATACGCCAGGCTCCGATCCATTCTCTGCATCACCTCTCGCGCCCGACATTCGCCACAAGCCCAAAGCACCTCCATCACTTGCGTCTCCAGCGGCCCGAGTACGA
Organism: uncultured Acidobacteriaceae bacterium; assembly: GCA_963735855.1. Taxonomy (GTDB): domain Bacteria; phylum Acidobacteriota; class Terriglobia; order Terriglobales; family Acidobacteriaceae; genus Bog-257. The sequence continues at coordinate 264,549 of CAVTMW010000007.1, read as the reverse complement.
GCCGAAGTACGCTGTGATCGGCGGTATGACTTGCACTGTCATCTGCGGTGCGATTTTCCATGCTCGTGTTGGACATAGCTAACATGTTCCTACCTCCAGAACGATTTCAGGATGTCTTCTTGCAGCTGAGTTGCTGATCGGAAGCAGGGGCGGTGGGTTTAGGCCCGCCCCTGCCGGGGGAGAGCCGCATGCGTTCTACTGGTTGGTCGAACGAACGCGGCCAGTTGGCGCGATCGACTATCCTCCCAAGAGGCATACGTTCATCAGGTCGCAAAGAACCATGTCTCCGCCTCCGGGTGTCTGAAACACAATCTGCTTGATAATTCCCCAATGGCCCGGGTCCACGTGGAAGATGTTGGTCCAGTTAAGCTCACCGTACCCGTTCGGCATTTGCGTAGGCGAACTCATTAAGGGGCGGTCGGCGAAGTTCAGGCCGTCCTGGGCGGCAGCACCGAACGCCAGAGCAATCACGCATGCGAGCAATACGAGGGTCCTTTTCGGAGTCCTTTCCTTTTCTCCTCGAGTTTTGAATTTAGGGGCCATAAAACCGCTTGAACTGTCAACTGCGTACTGCCCACAACGTAGAAAGAACGTGCTGAGTGTGCCCTAAGTGCTCTAACGCCGACAATGCACTGGCGGTCATTTCCGGGTCATCTTGCGGTCAAGCGACGTAAGTCGATGAAAGAAAATGGCTTCCTTCATAAGAACTGTGGTGCCAAATTGAAAGTGAATGGCGGGAAGACTCTCCTTAATTGGGAGAAGTCGCTTGGAACCCAGACTAAGGTGGTACACTTTGTCCCAAACCACGGCTCGTTTTCGGAAATCCTTACGCAACTGTATGGAGAACACGCTGCCTGCTCGCGCGCGATTCGGGGGGTTTGAGCTCGACCTGCTCTCAGGAGAACTGTGCCTGGTTTCTATGGCGTGCCCGGCACTAAGAGATGTCGAACCCAGCATAGTCCTTCCGCAGCAGCCATTTCTCCTGTTGCTCATGCTGGTCGAACGCGAAGGCGGGATTGTCACTCGGGCCGAGATCAGGAAGAAGTTCTGGCCCAACGATACGATTGTCGAATTCGATCACAGCATCAACGTCGCTATTGGAAAGCTGCGCAAGGCGCTCGGCGACTCGGCTGAGGAACCCCAATACATAGAAACCGTGGCCAGCCGAGGGTATCGGCTGATGATGCCGGTGGAGTGGGTCGCAGCTGCTGATGCTGATAATGTTTCCGTTCAGGCAGCCGCTGCTCAAGCCTCAGGCGCTGGCGGCGAGGCTGTGCGTTCCGAGCTCGAGGGGTCGGCGCTGACCGGTAGAACGGTTTCGCATTACCGTGTGTTGGACATCATCGGCGGCGGCGGCATGGGCGTGGTTTACCGGGCAGAAGACCTCAAGCTCGGCCGCCGTGTGGCGCTTAAATTCCTGCCCGAAGAGCTGGGCAGCGATCCGCGGGCGCTGGAGCGCTTCAGCCGCGAAGCCCGCGCCGCCTCATCGCTCGATCATCCCAACATTTGCGCGATTCACCAATTCGGGGACCATCAGGGCCGTCCCTTCATGGTAATGCAGTTGTTGGAAGGACAGACCTTGAGCGACCGCCTGGCGGTCGCCGAGGGCGCACTTCCGCTCGCGGAACTTCTGGACATCGGAATTCAAGTCAGCCAGGGATTGCAGGCGGCGCACGAGCGGGGCATCATCCATCGCGACATCAAGCCAGCGAACATTTTCCTCACCAACAAAGGCGTCTGCAAGATTCTCGACTTCGGGCTGGCCAAGCTGCTGGATCCAGTCGAGAAGGAGGCAGGGGCGGCGACTGCGTCAGTACCTGCCGGCGACAATCTGGAAGGGCAGCGATTCCATGGCGTTACGGTCTCCAGTTCGGACCTGAGCTCGCATGAGTCTGACGCAGACTCACATCTGAGTCGGACGGGCCTGGCGATGGGGACCGCTGCCTACATGTCTCCGGAACAGGTAAGAGGCGAAAAGCTGGACGCTCGGACCGATCTCTTCTCCTTCGGATTGGTGCTCTATGAGATGGCTACGGGCAAGCGCGCCTTCAGCGGGGCAACGGCTACCTTACTCTACAACGCCATCTTGAGCCACACGCCGATACTAGTCCAGGATCTTAACCCCGATCTTCCCCCAGAGCTCATCGCGATCATCGACAAGTCGTTGCGGAAGGACCGTGAACAGAGGTCCCAGTCTGCCGCCCTGATGCGCGCCGATCTGGAGACACTCAAGCGTGGCAGAGAGTCCGACGTTGCAAAACGCGCCCCTGAGCCGAAGCGTCGCTCGCGGAGATTAGTTCAACTGATGGCGGCGGCCCTTGTGGTTGCCGCCATCGCGGCCGCCGTAGACTGGTATTGGCAGCCCCAGAAGATACAGGACATCGTACTCGCCGACTTTACCAACTCAACCACCGACCCGGCATTCACGAATGCACTAAACACAGCATTGCGAGTCGAGTTAGAACAGACCCCCTTTTTGAACCTGCTCGCTCCCGATAAGGTCCGGGGAATGCTGAAGCTGAGAGGCCATCCGGAGAACGAGAAGTTGACGCCCGAGCTGGCGCGCGAAGTTTGCCTCCACACCAATAGCAAGGCCTTCATAGCCAGCTCGATTTCCGATGTCGGCAACCGCTACCGTATTGAGCTGAGCGCTCTGGATTGCCAGAGTGGAAAGACGCTCGCCACGGCGCAAGAGGAAACGGAAAGGCGGGACGAGGTGGTCAAGACCCTGGGCATTGTTGGCGCCGAGCTGCGGCGCGGGCTGGGGGAACCTCGGAAATCGCTGCAGCGGTTCAACCAGCCCCTCGATCAGGCTACAAGCTCGTCGATCGAGGCTTTGCAAGCCTTCACCGAAGGCCTGGAACAGAAGCGCCAACATGGCGATGTCGCGGCTTTGCCTTACTTCAAGCGCACCGTGGAGCTGGATCCAAACTTTGCCCGAGCCTATGTGTCTCTGGGGATCGCTTACCGCAACCTCGCCGAGGTCAACCCGGGCGTTGAGAACATCAGGAGAGGCTACGAATTACGCAACCGGGCAACTCAGCTCCAACGGTTCTATATCGACGGCATCTACTCTGCCATCGGTACCGGTGATCTGTTGAAGGCGCTTCAGACCTTCACCGAATGGGCGACAACGTACCCCAAGGATCCAATCGCGCACTCTAATCTCAGTGCTGCCTCTATATCGGTTGGCCAGTATGAAAGGGCTGCGGCCGAGGCAAGGGAATCGATACGCCTGAAGCCGACGGCCGCTGCCTATTTCGACGAGTCGGCTTCTTACTTGAGGCTGGACAGGCTGGACGAGGCCAGGCAAGTTATCGACGAAGCGCACACTAACAATTTGGTCAGCAGCTTGCTGCCCCTCTCGCAGTACAGGTTGGCGTTCTTAAAGGGCGATGAGACTGCCCTCGAAGAACAGGTAAGAACGACCACAGGCGTGTCCCGGGGTGGGCTGCTGTCTCTGCAGTCTTACACGGACGCATTCTATGGCCGCATTCGTAAGGCGCGCGCCCTACGGCAGCAACTCGTGGAGTTGGCCAGACGCGACAACGCCCTCGACACGGCCGCGGATTGCGTTGTTACCAGCGCGTTGCAAGAGGCTGAAGTCGGCAACTTTGAGGAGGCCCAACAGCAAGCCGCAGCGGCAATCGCACTCGGTAAAGGGCGGGATGTCCAGGCTGGCGCGGCGCTAGCCTTCGCGCGCAGCGGTGACGTCGGACAGGCAGAGAACTTGGCCCAGCAGCTCAGTCTCGCCTACCCGCTGGACACGATGATGCAGAACTACTCGCTGCCAACCATTCGGGCAGCAATCGAACTGAGAAAGAACAACCCAACCAAGGCTGTCGAGATCCTGACGGTCGCGACCCCTTATGAGTTGGGAGGTGGGTCTCTCGAGCACCTTTACCCGGTGTATGTCCGCGGCGAGGCCTACTTGCAAGCGGGCCGTGGAGAATTGGCAGCCGCAGAGTTCGAAAAGATACTCGCTCATCCCGGTATCGTAGAAAACTTTGTTGTCGGCGCATTGGCGCATTTGCAACTTGCGCGGGCCCAAACGATGATCGGGGACAAGGAAGCGGCGCGCCGTTCTTATCAGGATTTCCTCACACTTTGGAAGGACGCCGACGCGGACATCCCCATTTACAAACGGGCCAAAGCCGAATACGCCAGTTTGCATTAGCCCACGTAACTTCGCTCGAACTGTCGCCGGCGACCGGCCGACTTTGGGTGCCCCATGCTCGGGAAAGCGCCTGCGAGAGCTTGCTTGCAAGGAGAGAACAGTATTACGATGCGAGGCACTTTTGTGAGGTGATTCCCTATGAAGTTCCCAGCCTTAGCTTTGCCCGCCCAAGAACGATGTTTTGCTCCCAGCGCTTTGCCGCGATTGCGTGCCAGGCTCGCTTTGGCGATCGCGGCGACTCTCCAGCCAATTCGCCGACTTCGGCGTATGCGGCTGCACTGCTTCATAACCGTTGCAGCAGCTGTTGTCGCATTCTTGGTCAGTCCCATTGGCGCGCACGCGACCGATCGAATCATCATCAACGGCAGCGGCTGTCAGGTGACCGAGGAAGACGCAGTCGGCATTTTCCTCCAGAGCAACCTTTACCTGCGTATCGATTTTCCTGACTCGCATTGGCGCTTCGGGCTCCGCAACGACGGGCTGAAGGGCTTGAGCCTGGTCGATGTATCGCTGCAGGCGGGACAATTCGCCTCCAAGCAATACGTAATAAAGCACGCGGGCATGGCAGACATTTTCGTTCCCTACGACGACGGATCATACAGTCCTTACGACATGCGCGGCAGCTATAACAATATGGACCAGATGGATCCCGCCGACCTGCCCGCGCAGCTCGGAAGCCTGGTCTATTTGCGGCAGGCTTCAGGCAACAATTACATCCGCGATCCCTATCCCAAGGTGGCGGTGGAGTGTCGCGAGAGCGGCATCGCGTGGCTGTGTAAGCAGCCCGGCAATCACACTCGCAGGCGGGTGTACGAGGTAGTGGTCTGGGGCGTTTATGACGGTGGTAACTACGACAACATCATCGAGTACACCTTCAAGGAAGACGGCGGCATTGGCTTCCGCTATGGCGCTACCGGCTACAACCTGCCCGGCAAGACCAGCGCGTCCCATGTGCACAATGGCCTGTGGCGGGTGAGTACCAAGCTTTTCGGCCGGACCGACAATGAAGTCCTGCAATTCCAGCACGTGATGTCTTCGGACGGAACTTCCGCAACCGACTCGGAGCCGCAGATTACCAACGAGACCAGCCTCGATTGGGACCCCTTCAAGTTCAATAGCGTGATTGTCCAGAGCACCACCCAGATGAACAGCTACGGACACCTGATGGGCTACGAGTTCCTGCCGGGAAATCGCACCGGAACCGGGAGATTCTCGCAACGCCCGGCCGACAAGGAGCTCTGGACGCTGGCCGATTACTACGTCAGCAACGACAATCCCGGAGAGGACGGCAGCGGCTCGGGCATGAATAACTGGCGCTACACCTGGTACTCACCGGACGACTATCTGCTGCGCTATGTGGGCGATTCGCAGATTGTAGGCGCGACCGGCGACGGCATCGCCGTCTGGTACATTGGCTCGGCCCATCATGATCCCAGCGATCTGGACAACCAGAAGGGTTCAGGGAACCGCACCGGCGTAACGCTCGTCCACTGGAGCGGCTTCGACATGGAGCCTCACGATCTTTTCGACTACAACCCTCTGGGTGGTCCACCGAAGTGTGGGAATTGAGTTGCTGAGAAAAATTGAGCTGGAATCGAACATTCGTCGATCAACAACGCCTATCGGGAGCTACCGGGTAAAAGGGGCCCTCAAGCCTGCATTCTTTTCAAGGTTCAGGGAAGTCCCCCGCAGCTGACGACTCCAAACCGGGAGATAGGATTGTCCTTCCTCAACTCCGTTTGACCGATTGGATCACGGCTATTTCTGCGAGGGCTTCAGGATGATGACCAAGACGCGGCCGTCGGACTTGATCTCGCCGCCAGTTGCGGTTTTGGCCGAAGTGATGGGGTGCGAGCGCGTCATGTACTCCATCGCCTGAACTTTTCCCGCCTGTGTCAAGGTCGCGCCGATGAAGTCCCGCTCGTTGTCCACATCCTGATCGATCTTGTGGGTGATGGCATTGGCCGAGCGCTGGTCCTTCTCGATGCCGATGTCGTGCGTTCCAGAGCCGACCCAGACGATCTGCTGCGGCGTGCTTAAGGGTGAATTCCAGATGCGGAAATGGTGCCGTTGCGCCGCCACCAGCACCGGATCGGTGCGTTCATAACCGAAGTCCTGTGGACGGCCGAAGAGGTACAGAATGCTCATCGGCACGGTCATGTAGGAGTTCTTCTGCAAGGTCGCCAGCAGCGCGCTGACGACGGCGTCTTTATTGGTCTTGTCGGCCTGAAGCCAGCCGGCATCCTTCAACGCGCTGGTCACTTGTTCCTGTGAGCCGACAATCACGAAGTTGATCAGGTCTCCAGGATTGCCGCCTTCCGGCTTGTCGGTCACCCGATATGGAACCTTGGCGTCGATCTGTGCAAACAGCGGCTTGAAGTCGTAGTTGCCCTTGGCAGCAGCAGCGCTGGCCGGGCTGCGATCGATGTGCACTGCGTAACTACCGGTGGGCGCTTCCGTCGGATCCTGATTGATACCGAGGTACAAGCGTCCCGCCACGGGAACGGTTAGCGTGCCATCGGCACCGATCACGAAGGGAGTCGCGGCGTCGCTGTTGCCAATGCGGCCGACCAACGCACCACGTCCGGCACTGGGAACCATCAGCGGACGCAGCGTGTCCACCCAGCCGCGCTGCGCTCCGGCGGCCGTAATGCCCGTGTCCTTACCCATGGTGACTGTGCCTTTGGCGGTGATGTGCAGCTTGTCGCCGGCGGTGACATCCATATTGGTGTCAACCCACTTAGGACTACCGCTGATAGTGACGTTGGCGCTCGTGCTGCTGGCCACTGCGGCGGCGAGGGCCGAATGAATCAGACTCGCGTACCAGAAAGGACTGCTTGTCAGTGCGGCGATCAGAATCCAACGTGCGGTTTTCATCGGACCTGAGAAGCTCCCAAGAAAGGTCTTACGAGCCAAGGGCCAAAAAAGGCCAAGTATCGTGAAAAGAAATTATAAGCGCCTTGCGAGACCTCGGAACGGCGATTATTCCACCAGCGCGGCTTCTTCCTTTTCTTCGGCTTCGGCCACGGCGCGCAGGGAAAGTTGCTCGCGCCGCGCCAGCGCAAGGCCGGTCGGAATCACCGACATAAAGGTGATGGCCCAGATAAGGATCCCGCAACTCACCGCCAGTTCCTGTTCGATCCCGAAGCCGGAATGGAGCATGCTGATGGTCGCCAGTTGCGATCCTCCGCCGACGGCCGGCAATTGCAGCATCGATCCCACCATGCTTGAGCCCATCAACACCACTTGGTCAGCTATTCCCAAACCGCGCAACTCGCCGGGGTAAGCGTGAGTGATGGCGTAGTAAGAGAACGCAGTGAGCACCCACATCCCCAGCGACACGGCCACCAACTGCAAGGCCGAACTGAGCGTCGTGGATCGTCTTCAACCCTTCACTGAAGGAACGGACCTTCTCGCGCAAGTGATGGGCAACCTTGGGAGCGAAGCCGGCAAAAAGCTCATATAAGAAATTGCCCCACCCGCTCGCCGGCGCTCCCAACCAGGACGCAGCCGACGATCAATGCGGCCACGAAAGCCATAAGTACAAAGGCCGCGTCGCGCAGGCCAAGATCGACCTGAATCCCATGTATGGTTACCAGGTTGTGGTAGAAGGGCAGCGCGCGCACCTCAGGAGAAAACAGGCTGATGGTTAGCAATGCTGCGAAGGCGCCCATGTCGAAGATGCGCTCCACGCCCCAGACGGCAATCTGCGAGGTAAAGGTGAGGCGCTCCTTCTTGGCGATGAGATAAGGACGGATCATCTCTCCGGCGCGTCCCAGTAGCGCCAGAGCTGAGAAGCCGATGAATTGTGGACCCAGCAGCCGCGCCGTTGTGGTCTGGCAAACCGGCTTCAGGAAGATGCGCCAGCGTACAGCGCGCAGAAGATACGCGAGATAGGTGAGAACAATTCCGGCCAACAGGCCGAGGAGGCTGACGTGATCGGTGCGGCTCCAGAAAACCCCCCAGTCGAAGTTCTTCCAAGTGCGTACCTGCAGGTAAATCAGCAGGCACAACGCGACCAGAACCATACCGAGAACCAGGATTCGTTTTGTGCTCATGAAGGAAAAAGTCAGCGGCCCACGACGTGCGCCGCAGCCCGAAGCCTATAGGTGAAGGTAAATGACAGACTAAGCAGGGTCAAACAGGCTATTGGCCGCCCGCAATAGATCCGGACCTTCTTTGCGCAATTACATCCGTGCCGGCGGACTCGCGATGAACCTGCACTTGCGGCTGGCTCTTGCGCTTGGCCAGCTTCTTGCGGTTGTAATCCTTAATGACGCGCGCGACGTAGGCGTGCGTCTCGCGGTACGGCGGCAGACCCTTGTACTGCTGCACACGTTGGGGACCAGCGTTGTAAGCAGCCAGGGCCTTGATCATGTCGTTGTCGTAGAGCAGCAGCAACTCCCGAAGATAACGCACGCCGCCATCAACGTTCTGCGCCGGATCGAAGCTGTTCTTCACCCCCAGTTTGCTGGCGGTCTGCGGCATAAGCTGCATCAGTCCCTGCGCGCCTTTGGGCGAGATCGCGCGCGGATTGTTAGCGCTCTCGGCCCGAATCACACTAGCAATAAAGTCGGCATCCACCTGATTGCGATCGCTGGCCGCGCTGACGATAGTGTTCAAGTCCGCTGCTCTTTGTGGTTCGGCGGCAGCCGGTTGTGGATCCGGCGGCGCAGGCTCGAAGCTTTCGATCTCGGCGGTGGGAACGTCGATATATCCGCTGTCAGGAGCCGCGTTCATGTACAGACGCGTGGTATCGCCAGCGGTTTCATGCCGCTGGTGGCGAATGCTGAAACCGTTGCGCAAGTTCGCAAGTTCCGCCGCGTGCACCTGCGACGCGACCAACAGTCCCAAGAGGCCGAATTGTAGAAACCTACGCATCCACACTCGCGGTATTGGCGTCGAGAACCTGTTCGATGGCCGCGGCCACGCCGCTCTCATCGTTGTGCAGAGTGACCGTCCAGCCGTTCTGCTTCAGATCATCAGACGCATTACCCATGATCACCGGATGCCCGGCAAAGGTCAACATCTCGATGTCATTGTAGTTGTCGCCAATGGCCATGACCTCGGAGCGATCAATGCCGCGGTAGTTGGCCCACCGCTCCAGCGCGTGTCCCTTTGAGCAGCCAGCGTTGAGAATGTCAACGATGCACAGGTTGCGTGCGTCGTACTGCGTGCGCAGCAGGGTGAAGTCCGCCGCGAAGTCGCAGGCAAGAAGACGTTCCTGAGCACGTTGCATCAGCTCAATCGGCCCGCAGAACATGGCCTGAATGGGATCCTCCGTCAGCGCCTTCTCGATGGGGCTGATGTACTCGATGTAAGGCGCGTTCTTCTCCATCCAGCGCTGGATGACGCCGTAGAGATGCTCGTAGCTCTCGCAGACAATGCCGCCCATACCTTCGCGGTCGAAGGTCAGCACCGTATGATTGCGGAACTGCTGCATGTGCCGGCACAGCCTTATGGCCGTTGCTTTCGGCAGGAGGTCCTGGTGGAACATCTCGCCGCGCGTGGAGCGGGTCACTGCCCCATTCGAACTGATGAGCCACAGATCGAAGCCCAGCGACTCCGCGATCGGCAGGGCGAACTTATGCCGGCGGCCGGTTCCCAGCACGATCTCAATGCCGGCCTCATGTGCCCGGCGCAGAGCATCCAAATTTGCATGGGAGATCTCGACTTTGGAATCCAGGAGTGTGCCATCGATATCGATGGCGATGAGGCGGATGGGGCGCTTCACAAGTTAATTCTAGCAGCCGTTCGTCATCGGCGGGTTAGCCGGCCGCTACTCCAGATCTCTCCAATTTAGCCCAACGCCGACATCGACTTTCAGCGGCACCTTGAGTGCGTACACGCTCTCCATGCGCTCGCTGACCAGTCGCTTCACCTTATCCACTTCATCTTCGGGAACCTCGAAGACGAGCTCGTCATGCACCTGGAGCAACATTCGCGAGCGGAGCTGGCGCTCGCGCAGGTCAGCATCAATACGGATCATCGCAATCTTGATCAGATCGGCCGCCGTGCCCTGCAGAGGGGTGTTTACGGCAGTCCGCTCGGCAAATCCACGCAGATTGAAGTTCTTGCTGTGGATGTCGGGAATGGGCCGTACCCGGCCGAATAGCGTCATGACCTTCTGGTCACGGCGCGCCTGATCGAGAGTGCGATCGATGAACTCGCGCACCCCGCTGTACTTCTCGAAGTACGCATCGATAAACTGCTTGGCCTCTTTGGTGTCGATTCCGATCTGTTGCGAGAGCCCGAATGCCGACAACCCGTACACGATGCCGAAGTTGACCGCCTTGGCGCGGCGGCGATGTTCGGCGTTGACCATCAGCGGCGGCACACCGAAGACCTGCGACGCGGTAAGGGTGTGGATGTCCTCGCCTGCACGATAGGCCTCGACCAGCAGCTTGTCGCCGGAGAAGTGGGCTAGCAGCCGCAACTCGATTTGCGAGTAATCGGCGGCTAGCAGAACGTGCCCAGGCTCGGCGATGAAAGCTGCGCGAATCTCCCGGCCCAGCTCAGTGCGGATGGGAATATTCTGCAGATTTGGATTTACCGACGACAACCGCCCGGTCGCGGAGCCCGCCATGTTGAACGTGGTGTGCAGCCTCTTCGTGGCAGGGATTGAGTAACGCCGGCAAGGCGTCCACATAGGTGGACTTCAGCTTGGAGAGCTGCCGGTAGTCGAGCACCAGCCGCGGGACCTCGTGCTCGGCGGCCAATCCTTCCAGCACGTCCACCGCAGTAGAGATTGTCTTGCCCTTGCCGTACTTAAAGGGCTTCGGCAAGTTGAGTTTGTTGAACAGCACATCGCCGAGTTGCTTCGGCGAATTAACGTTGAACTCGAAACTGCACTTTTCGTAGATCTCGCGCGCCTTTGCCTGGATCTCGCGTTCCAGCCGCTGCGACATCTCGGCCAGCACTTCGCAGTCGAGCTTGATGCCGGCGTCTTCCATGCGCGCCAGTACCGGCACGAGAGGCAGATCAATCTCGTCGTAAACTTTTCGCAGTCCGGTCTGACTGACTTCGTTACCCAACTTCTCGGCCAGCCGCAGCGTCATGTCGGCGGCTTCTGCTAGAGACCCGGCCAACTTTAGATTGAATTTGCGCTGGGCAATCTCACGCAATCCGTACGTAGAGTACGTAGGATCGAGCAGATAGCCGTAAAGCAGTGGGTCATGCTGCACACCCGCGAGCGTTATTCCATGCTGCACAAAAACACGCATAGCGGACTTGTAATCATGCACCGTCTTGGGGAGCGACAGGTCGGCAAGGGCCTGCGTCAGGGGCTTGGCAATCTCAGAGTCATCGAGCGTCAGAGTCGTCGCCTTGCCCGGTTCTGACGAGATCGCGAGGCGCAGACTGGCAGGGGCCGACGGTGTCGGGGGAGCTGCCGAGAGCGAGAGCTGCTTGTTGTCCTCTTCGTCGGCGCTTTCATCTTCCTCGACAAGGGCGGGTTGTGACGCCGCAGACTCCAGGGCGATCGCCAACATTCCGCCCGGCCTTCTTGCACGCGCGATTACCGCTTCAACCTCGGCAGCGGTCTTGGCGTCGCGGTAGTCGGTGTCGCCCAGTTCGATGCTCTCGCTCAGGAAATCCTGGACCAGCGTAGTGAACTCCAGTTCCGTGAATAGTGCCCGGGCGGCGGCGGGATCGGGCTCCTGCGCGCGCATTTGCTCCGGCTGGAACTCCACCGCGACATCGGTCTTGATCGTTACCAGTTCCTTGCTGGTCAGGACGGCATCGCGATTGTTCTGCAAGCGACTCGCGATAGGTTTTGCGCTCGACTTCGGCGGCGTGGTCCAGCGCGTTCTCCACCGTGCCAAAGCGTTGGATCAACTCCACCGATCCCTTGTCGCCGATGCCGGGCGCGCCGGGAATGTTGTCGATGGCGTCGCCGCGCAGCGCCATCACGTCCACCACGCGCTCAGGAGGCACGCCCAGGATCTCCTCCACCTTGGCTGCGTCGCAGATCAGGTTGTCCTTCGGCGGATTGAGCACGCAGATGCGCTCGTTGACCAGCTGCATCATGTCCTTGTCGCTGGAAACGACGAACACCGAATAGCCTTCGTCGGCGGCCTTGTGCGCCAGCGTGCCGATCACGTCGTCGGCTTCGAAGCCGGAGGCCTCCAGGATCGGAATGCGATAGGCCTCCAGCGCGCGCCGGATGTAGGGTATCTGCTGCGCCAGGTCGTCCGGCATCGCGGCGCGGTTGGCCTTGTAGCCGTCATAAGCGACGTCGATGTAGGTCTGCGTTTTGCTGTCGAACTTGCGCAGGCTGGCGATGGCCTTCGCCTGCTCGTCGCGAAAGGTCGGCGCCGCCACATCGAAGACCGCCGCCAAGATACTGCGGCGCAAAGTCAGCCCGCAATTTGCGCAACATGTTGACGAAGACAAAGGTTGCGCTGGTCGGTATGCCCGTCTTGGTGGACATCGGCCGCTGCCGTTGCATCGCGTGATAGGCGCGAAAGATGAACGACATCGCGTCAATCAGGAAGATGCGGCCCTTGGAGCCGGCAGGCTCGGGAGGTGCGGTGACGGCGGAGGTGGCAGCAGTGGTTTTCGCAGCACTCACCGGCTTGGCGGCGCTGGAGACGGTGGCGGATTTTGCGGTTTTTCGCGTGGAGGGCAAGAACAAATTCTAACAATCACGACGGGAGAGGGGCCTTACTCAACAAACATGCAGTCCCCGTACGAGTAGAAGCGATAACGCTCGCGAACCGCGTGTTCATAGGCGTGCAGGATCCGCTCGCGACCGGCGAAGGCCGCGACCAACATCAGCAGCGTGGATTTCGGCAGGTGAAAGTTGGTCAGCATGGCGCCGACGACGCGAAACTCGAATCCCGGATAGATGAAGATGTCGGCTTCGCCGCTCTGCGCCTCGATGCGACCGTCGGCGTTTTGTTGCGCAGCAAATTCGAGCGTGCGAACGGTTGTGGTTCCCACCGCAACCACCCGCCGCCCGGCGTCCCGCGCTACCTGGATGCGTTCTGCGGCATCCTCGGAGATCTCGTACCGCTCGCGATGGAGCTTGTGCTCCTCTACGACCTCTTCCCGCACAGGCTGAAACGTGCCGAGCCCGACGTGCAGCGTGATCTCGGCGGTTTCGATTCCGCGCTGGCGAATGCGGTCGAGAATCTCTTGGGTGAAGTGCAGTCCCGCGGTCGGCGCGGCGACCGACCCGCAGTGGCTTGGCGTAAACCGTCTGATACTGCTCCCGATCTGCGGCTGTATCCGGGCGATCGATATACGGTGGCAGAGGGACGTGGCCAATCCGTTCCAGTACAGCAAAGAAATTCTCCACGGGATCAAAGCGAAGGTGGCGCTCGCCGAATGTGCCGCGGCTGACGATCTCGGCAGCAAGCTGCGTGCGAATGTTCGCTGGCTTCGGCGCCGAAATAAATCCGTTCTCCGACGCCAAGCTTTCGCCCGGGATGCACTAGCGCTTCCCATTCCATGGGGTCTGCCGAAAGCTGCTTCGTGAGCATTACTTCGACCCGGCCGCGAAGGAATTCGGCCGCAGCCGGATTCTGCGCCGAAACCGGTTGCGCTCGCGAGCCGCTACGGTGTCCGAAGAGCCGGGCGGGCAGGACTTTCGTATTGTTGAAGACCAAGAGATCGTCCAGGCGCAACAGCTCGGGGAAGTCGCGAAACATGCGGTCTTCGAGCAGTTCCCGGCCGCGCTCGAGGTGCAATAGCCGCGAAGCGGCCCGGTCGGCCAGCGGCTGCTGGGCGATCAAGTCGTCCGGAAGGTGGTAGTCGAAATCCGAAACCAGCACACCCCGATTATGCCCGACTAGGCGCTTGTTACATATTTGTGACGCAATCCTTTCCGGCGGCATCAACCTGCGGTACGATAAAACCAAAGGTCTTAAGGGGCGTCTATTTCACTGCATGAAGACGGAACAACAGCATAGGGACGAGATTGTCCGCTTCGGGAAATTGCTTCACCAGAACGGCCTGGTTGCCGCCACAGACGGAAACCTTTCCGTGCGCCTGGAAAATGGCGATTTTCTCTGCACGCCCACAGTGATGAGTAAAGGTCTAATGGAGCCTGAAGACCTTGTCATCGTGAACGGGCACGGCAAGAAGCTCCATGGCTCGCGTGAAGTCTCCAGCGAGATCGCCATGCACTTGCTCATCTACAGCAGGCGTCCCGATGTCAATGCAGTCGTGCATGCGCATCCGCCGACGGCGACCGGCTACGCGGCTGCCGGACTTGCCCTGGATCGCGCCATATGCTCGGAAATCATTGTGACCTTGGGTTCCGTGCCGCTCGCGAACTACGAGACCCCGGGCACTCCCGAGTTGGCCGAAGCGCTCGCCCCGCTGGTCGCCGAGCACGATGCCATCCTCATGGCGAACCACGGTGTAGTTACCTGCGGCGCTGACCTGCTCAATGCCTACATGAATATGGAAACCGTCGAGCACTTCGCCAAGATCGCCCTGGTCACGCATTTGCTTGGCAAGCAGCAGACCCTAAGCGATCAGCATGTGGACAAATTGCGGGAGATCCGGCTGAAGTATCACAACCACAATCAGGTCGGCGCGGCCCGAGTCAAAGATCTGACCCTACATTCCCGCAACCCTTCATTTACTCTCCTCCGAAGCTAAACCGCAGGCCCGTGCGGAAGTTTGCCCTGAGCGCGGGATATCCCAGGACTTCGTTGTAGTGATTATTGAGCGCGTTGTTCACGTTCGCGTAGGCCGTCACATGATGATTGAAGGCGAACCAGCCGCCAATATCCAACCGCGCGTAACCGGCGGCGTAATAGATGGGCGGAATGTAGCCAAAGAGGAAGTCGGAATCCGGACGCTGTCCAACCGCGGTAACTCCAAGAAATCCGCCCCATCGTTGTCTGGTGTAAGTAAGCAGCAGCATGCCTGCTTGCTTGGGACGCCGCAGGAGCGGGGCGCCGGCACCGTAAATGCGCGGATCGCAACCAGCCTCGGGATCGCAAGGCGGCGCCTGCTGAATCTGAGTTGAGGTGTAGGTGTAGGCAGCGTTCAGTGACAGATGGTCCACCAGGCGGCCGCTCAACACCACCTCAGCGCCCTGCGCCATCGCGCGATTGAAGTTCTCATACTGGCTGGTGTTGTTGTCGGAGTTGTACTCGTATTCGATCTGGTCGCGAAACTGATTGTGGTAATACACGGCGCTGAGCGACAGCCGGTCGCTGAACAGCGACTGCAGTACGCCGGCCTCGATCGCCTGGTTCTGCTCCGGTTTCAGGTTGGGATTGGGCAGCGTGGGAAACGTACCGGTGATGCCGAAGGTTTGTTCGAAGCTGGGCTCCTTGATTCCTTCCGCGTAGCCAAAGTGCAGGCGCGTGCCGCTGAAAACTCGTATTCCCACGCCATGCCAGAAACGTTGCCGAAGCGCGTGGGCTGACTTTGCCGCCAAAACTGCTGTTGTTAACGTAGCCAATTCCCGCCAGCACAGACAACCGCCGCCACACGATGGTCTGCTGCGCGAACAGGTAATTGTTGAAGCGCAGGCCGTGGGTGGTGGTGATTCCGAAGTCCGAATTGTTGTTGATGTAGCCGTTCTCATCCTCGAAATTGTAACCGAGAGTGGTTTGCGCCCACGGCCTCGGCGTGTAGACCCCCTGGTAGGCAAAGCCGGCGATGTTGTACTTCGTCAGGCTGTTGAAGGCGGTATCGAACGGACGGTCCAGATCGTCCACCGGGTTCACGTTCAGGGCAACGTGGTTGTACTCGAAGCCGCTGAATTGGTGCTGCCATGCGCCCGGGCCGCTGACCGTGAGATCGCCGCTGGCGAGAAAATTGTTCTGGTGCGCGTACTGGTTTGGGTCGGGCGGAAGCTCGGGATTTCCGTTGAACCACCAGTTTGACTGGATACCCGTCCAACTGTTGTAGTGGCGCGCGCGCAGGCGAAATGCCACGCGATCGGAAATCTTCACTCCGATGTTTCCGCCTTGCAGCGAGTTCGAATAGGCGTCGTTGATGCCTTGCCCCTGGGTGTCGAACTGATTCGCAAACACGTTGTAATCGAAAATCCCGCCAGCTCCCGTCACTGAAGCATAGCCGTTGGCGGTGGAGAAGTTTCCGCCGTCCGCGCCGAATTGAACCTCCGGCGTTCGTGTGCTGCCTGTTGCCGTCCAAAGCTGTACGACGCTGGTCATGGCATCGGATCCATATACCGTGCTCTCGGGGCCGCGCTCCACCTCAAGCCGGTCGATGTTGTTCATCGGAACCACGCCGAAGTCGAAGAAGCCGCCGGGATCGTTCACCGGAACGCCGTCCACCAGCACCTTGTTGTAATTGGATTCGCCGCCGCGAACGAACAAGCTGCTCAAATTCCCGCGGCGTCCGGTCGTGCTGACGATCGCTCCGGGAATGTAGAGCAAGGCATCGGGCGCAGATACGGGATTGATCGCAGTGAGCTGCTCGCCGGTCAGCACGCCAACCGAAGTACCCGTCTGCTCGGCGGTCGTAGGCGTTGCCGTGGCGGAAACGACCACCGTTTGCGGTGTGGTCGTCAGGTTCAGTTGAACGGTCAGCGCTCCCGTTCCTGGAATGGCAACTTGCATCGACTGCTCGGCAAATCCGGGTGCGAGTATCACGGCGCGGTATTGGCCGTCGGGCAGGTTAGGGAAAGTTGCCGTGCCGTCGCCGCCGGTGGTTTGCACTCCCACTCCGGAATCATTACCGGCACGAAAAAGGCTGACTTGCACACCGGAGACTCGGTCGCCGGAGGGACTTTGCACGGATACTTTGAGATCGGCCGCCAGAGCCGCCGTGCAGCTCAGCAGCGCGGCCAGCAATGCGCGGACGATGAACATGACACTCCTCCTTTGCACGCGAAAGGGGTTGGTGACCGAAGCACCCCATCGCACGCAAATTCGGCGTGCGCCCGGGGGCCCCGTTGTTCGCGCCGGTCTCCTGGCTTGCGAGTTGCGATTGGCATCGCGGACAGCGGCGGGGCCTTCCCGTTTGCACAGTGGCCTTGCGCCAAAGACTCGCTTACAGTTGCGCGGCAGCGCGGGTGTTTCACCCGCTTCCCAGTTCCGCCTGTGCGGAACGCGCGAACGCTGATTGGCAAGGAACAAGCCGGACTAAACCCGTCCAGGATTAGGACTTGTACTGTACTTTTGCCCCGAGGCCGATGTCAATCGGGTCGTGATGAAAACTGCGACTCGGCGAAGGTGGTTATTCGCTCCAGAGCGGACTGCATTTCCGCATGATGGCGGTCGAGTGCGGCATCATCGGCGTCCGGCGGAACAAAGATGTTTTTCGCCACCCGCACATAAGCTCGCGAAAACGGTTTGGGGATGGCCATCGCGTCCCACGTCCCCAGCACCCATGGTTTCTCGACAGCGACATAGAACGCTGTGATCGGGATGCCAGTTAGTCGCGCCAGAACCACCGGGCCCTTCTTGGCCACGTAGCGCGGACCGCGCGGACCATCGATCGTGAACGCTACGGCGCCTCCGGCTTTCACCATGCTTTCCATTTCCAGCAGGCCACGCTGGCCTCCGCGCGAACTGGAGCCGCGAACCGGCACAAAGCCGAAGCGGCGAATCACGCGCGCAATGTATTCCCCGTCACGGCTGAGGCTGGTCAGGACTCCGATGTCATGATTACGGAACAGCCACGTCGCCGGCAGCACGCAACGATGCCAGAACGGATATATGCCCGGTGAAATCTTGTGCAGGCCAGGGATGGATCCTTCTTCAAAAGTGATGGTCATGCGCAGAGTACGACCGATGAGTCCCACCACGGCCGATGCAATCCAGGAAACCACCAGTGACCTGAAGCCGTTGCAGCAACCTGAGACGAAGGTCACGGCGGTCTTCGGCTGCAATGGCTTGATCGGGCACGCGAGAATTCTAACCTGCGTGACGGAGCACCGCTCGAACGCAACCGGCAATAGTCACGTTATCAAGCCGGGTTACTGGAGAGCTTTGCCGGTGCCTCCAGTTTAGAGATCTGCTCATAGGCGTTGAGGGCGTCGTGCAGCCGGTCGAACACCAGAGTTGGGCCGATAACCTCGGTCAGTCGGTGGCGCTGCAAGTCTGCCTTAAGTGAGGCCGGCAAACGCGCGAAAGCCAACTCGACACCGCAGCGGGCCAGTTCCTGGTGAAGTTGCCGCACCATGCGGGCAGCGGTGTAGTCGATGTTGGTGATGGCTTCGGCATCGACCACCAGCCAGCGCACCGCGCGAGGGAGACGGCCCAACGAGGCTCCGTATCTCCTCGGAGAAACGACCGGCGTTGGCGTAGAAGAGAGCTGCTCCGAATCGGTAGAGCACCAACCCCGGCTTGGTCGTGGCCCCTGCAACCGCCGGAACCAACTCCCATGTTTCTCCTTCGCGCGGGACCAGCACACCGGTGTGTGGACGATAGCTGTGACGCACGACCCGGAGCAGCGACAGCACCATCGCCAGCAGTATGCCCTGTTCGACGCCAACCAGCACCACAACTGCCGCCGTAATCAGGGCGAGCCAGTATTCCTGCGGGCTCTCGCGGCGAATGTCACGCAAGCCGCGCAGATCGATGAGCCGAATGGCGATGAAGAACACGATGGCATCCAGCGCACACCGCGGGAGGTACTGCAATGGTCTGGTAAGAAAGAGCAACACCAGCGCAACTACTGTCGCCGTGGCCACCTGTGCCAACTGGCTTTGCCCGCCGGAGCTTTCGACCATCGCAGTTTGAGTGGGACTTCCGTCCACCACGAACGTTCCGCTCAAGGCCGCAGCGGCGTTGGCTGCGGACAACCCGACCAGGTCTGCATCCTCGTCCAGGCGCTGGTGGTGGCGAGCGGCGTAGAAACGGGCCGTCGCGGCGCTCTGGGCAACGATCATCACAAAGCATGATGCCGCTACCGAAACCAGCGGCCACATGTCCTTCCAGCGCACGTCGGGCAAGCCCAGGTGCGGCAGACCCCCAGTTAGAGGCCCAACGATGTTGAACGCCGTGACCGGCGAAATCCCAGACCGCGCTCGCCGCTGTCGCGCCTATGACGGCAATCAGCGGGCCCAGGCACTTTCGGCGCGAAGCGGTTGATGGTGAAGACGCCTGCCACGATCACCGCTGAGAGCAATACAGTCGGCAGGTGGACTTGTGGCAGGCTGCGAAGCACCTCGGCAAGCTTTCCAACCGACCTGTGAGAATGGACTTCGAGTCCGAGCATCCCGTCCAACACCGCGATGCTGACCTGAAATCCGACACCCGTGAGAAAACCTACCAGCACCGTCTGCGAGAGGAAGTCAGCCAGAAAACCCAGCTTGAGCAGTCGCGCCAACAGCAGAAATACAGCGGTCAGCAGCGCCACCATTCCTGCCAGCGCCACATATCGCGCGCTGGCGAGCGGCGCCATGCCGGCCAGCCCGCCCGCGAGAATGGCGGCGGTCGCGGAATCGGCCGCGACCACCAGGTAGCGCGAGGAGCCGAACACGGCGAACGCCAGCATGGGCAGCAGCAGCGTGTAAAACCCTGTGACGACCGGCATGCCGGCAATTTTGGTGTAGCCCAGCGCCTGCGGAATGTTCAACGCGGCGAGCTGAAGTCCAGCCAGGGCGTCGCGTTGTGGCTCCGGCAGCAGTAAGGGGTTTAACCGCCCGGAAAAGTGGCAGCCAATGACCGTATTTCGCGCTGCGTGGGCCAGGGCTCGGATGATCCGTGCCGGGCGGTGATGTGGCCTTTGTGCTCATGGTTGCGGCGAGATCGTTCTTTTCCTCCCGAGCGGTTCACATCGTGACGTTGCCTACTTCTTTCCCTCGGGATCTTCCGGCGAGGTCCCTGATCCTAATTTCTCCTCCTCGCCCCGCTCTTTCCGGCGAAGGGCCTCGAGTTCAGCCTCCTTCGCATCTCGGAGTTCCTGCACTCGCTGTTCCTCTTCCTTCCAGACCTTGCGGCGCCCGAAGAACGAACCGCCGCCTGCCTCCTTCCGGGCCCGCTCTCGCTCCACGCGCTCCGCGTCCCTCTCTCTGGTCAGGGCACCGAGCTCGTCCTTTCGCAGGGACATCCTCAGTTCCATCTCTTTGATCCGTTCCTCCTCAAGCTGTTCGATCAGCTGGCTATGCGCCCTGACAAGGTCCACCAGAGAACTGGTTGTCCAGGCAAACGTGAAGAGTCCCGAGAAAGCAATGATGGGGCTGATGTTCCGCCATTTGTCCTCCAGCGCGACCTGGCCATAGCCGACGGTGGTGTAGGCATTGGCGCAGAAGTAGATGGAGTCCCGGACGCGCTCGATCAGCCCCAAGTGGGTGAGGAGGAACGACCAGATAAGGATCTCGGCGATATGCAGAGTTAACATGAGAAACACAGCAGAGGCGAAAAAGATTGCCGCTGCGAACAGATGAGGCCTGCCCAAGCGCAGCCGCCGTTCCACCCGCTGGCGCCACACCAGAATACGGTGCAGTCCGGCGCCATGAAACAAAACAAGGCCAACCAGGATGAGCGCGCCGATGCCCAGCGCCGCCAGCGGTTTGAACTCATCAGGTATCTCGCGAAGAAGCGACGAAAGATCAGACACCGGCGTCTCCCAGCCCTTCCACTACAGGCTCCGCATCCCGCAGATCCTCGCGTTGCGGCGTGCCTTAGTGCTTGCTAATTTTCTTCTTGCCCTTGGGTTTGCGCTTTTTTTCTGCTGCGTCGCCGTGGCCGGTCTTGGACTCGGTCCCGGTCTTGTTATATTCCTCTTCGGCGGCCTGGTGGTATTCCCTGCGGATCAGCTCCAGATCGACCTGGGGCTTCGGCAGTCTGCATACCCAGATCTTCCATGGTGGCGGCCACGATCTGCGAGACCGCCAGGTTGCGGAACCATTTGTGGTTGGAGGGGATGATGTACCAGGGCGCTTCCTTTCTGCTGGTCTTGGCAAAGATGTCTTCGAAGGCTCTCATGTAATCGTCCCACAACTCCCGTTCCTTATAGTCGCTCTCGCTGATCTTCCAATTTCGCGCAGGATCATCAAGCCTCTGCTTGAAGCGTGCCAGTTGCTCTTCCTTGCTGATATGCAGAAAGAGCTTAATGATATGGGTGTTGTTTTGCCGATGTAGCAGGGTCTCGAAATCATTGATGAGCTCGTACCGTTCCGACCACACGTCCTTGGGGGCGAGCTTGTGTACCCGTACCACCAGCACGTCTTCGTAGTGCGAGCGATTGAAGATGGCAACCGTGCCTTTCGCCGGCGTGTGGGGATGGATACGCCAGAGAAAATCGTGTTCGAGCTCGAGTGCGGTCGGAGCTTTGAATCCGGTCACCGTCGTCCCCTGGGGATTCATCGCGCTCATCACGTGATTGATGGTGCCGTCCTTGCCCCCCGCGTCGAGCGCCTGCAGAACGATCAGCAGCGATCGCTTTTTCTCGGCGTACAGCAGGTACTGCAGCTTGCGCAACTTATCGCGATACTCTTCGATGCCCGCGAGCGCCTCTTTTTCCGACAGGTGCTTGCCCACGTAGCCCGGGTCAATTTCGCTGAGCTTGACCTTCGTGCCCGGCTTCACCCGGAATTGCTTGCGATAGTCCATCTTCTGAACGCCCCGTCGGGGTATTTTGAAAATGTCAGCCCCGATACACCGCTCCACAGGAATCGAGTAGGGGCTTCCTTCGTGACCACAGAGGCGAGGTTCGAGGTTGCCTTTTCGTCGGAGCGGTACAGACATAGATTACCCACGGATTGGCACAGATGGCCACCGGGGGGAGGCTTGAACAATCTTCTTCCAAACCGCCGCTGCTTTCGAGAATTAGAAATTCAACTTGCGGCGCAGGGCAGCTGCAAGTCCCAGGATTCCAGAACCAAACAGCAAAATGCTGCTGGGTTCAGGAGTGGGCGGGCCGCAATCGGGCGAATTGCCATTGCCAGCACCACACCCTCCGCCAATGGTGAAAGCTTCCGAGGGAATCGTGCCTACGGCACTCTCGGACGCGCTCGACGGGCAACCGCTGCCACCGCAGCCCGCACCGCTGTTTTCATCCCAGTACACCGGGTCGCCGCTGGGGACGACCGCGTTGGCGAGGTTCAGCCAGTAGGTGCCAGCATTCAACGGCACGCCACCGGTGCTGAAGGTGATCACGTCCACGTCGTAGCCATACTGGTTGGTGGAGATGAACCTGTCGGTAGTGTTGCGGGTTCCGACCAACGCCGGTACCGTTCTCGGTAGCCGAGATGGAGAAGTCAACGGTCAACATCGAGTCGCCGGGGAATTCCCAGACGCCGAAGCTGACGCTGTTTACGCTTTGACGGGAGAGCAGGTTGAAGCTGTCGCTGACGACGTAGCCAAAGTTAATGGTCCAGGCATCAGTCGTACCGTTGATCGGACCGTTGTCATATTGTGCCCACGCCGGAATCGCGGCCAGGGCCAGACACAGAATTGCGAGCCATGTAAGACGCCGTTTCATGAGGGTCTCCTATGTAAAACCGATTAACGAAAAGACAGTGGTCAAGTGTGACGTAGCCTGCCAGGCGTGCAGATGACCTGAGCCTGCTCCTTCCCATCATCCGCTCAAGAGCGATGACCGCAACGGAATTTTCCCGTAAAAATACAGCTCGTTCCCGTTTCGGGAACATCCCATCCACGGCCGACATTGGCTGCCCTCGAAAATCATGAAGAAGGCAGTGCGAGCTGGCGGAAGAGGCCGTAGCGGAAAGCCCAAGCAAGTCAACGCCAACCAAAAAGCCGGAGCTTGCGCTCCGGCTTGAGGGTCAATCCGCGACCTAATCAGGAGGTTTGACATCCTTAAAACAGCTTGCGCCGCAATAAGCCGGCCAAGCCCAGAAGCCCGGAACCGAACAGCATGATGCTGCTGGGCTCAGGCGTGCTTCCCACGGTGCCGCCGATGGTGAAAGCTTCCGAGGGAATCGTGCCTAAGGCACTCTCGGACGCGCTCGACGGGCAGCCGCTGCCACCGCAGCCCGCACCGCTGTTTTCATCCCAGTACACCGGGTCGCCGCTGGGGACGACCGCGTTGTACAGATTCAGCCAGTAGGTGCCGGCATTCAACGGCACGCCACCGGTGTTGAAGCTGATCACGTCCACGTTGTAGCCGTACTGGTTGGTGGAGATGAATTTGTCGGTAGTGTTACGGGTTCCGCCAACGCCGGTACCGTTCTCGGTCGCCGTGATGGAGAAGTCAACGGTCGTCATGGTGTCGCCGGGGAATTCCCAGACGCCGAAGCTGATGTTGTTTACACTGCCACCCGAGGTGGTGAAGGTGTCGCTGACGACGTAACCAAAGTTAATGGTCCAGGCATCGGTTGTGCCATTGATCGGACCGTTGTCATATTGCGCCACAGCTGGTATAGCGGCCAGCGCCAGGCACAGAATTACAAGCGAAGCGATACGCATTTAAAGTCCTCCTTCTAGAAGGTTGGGGTTAGTAATCAGGATGAATTGTGGAAGGAAAAAGAAAGACCGCGTAAGGTTCTGTTCGACCGAGAGGAGGGTCGAGTCTGCTCTGAAATTCGAAGCTGGAAGCCTCGTCATGGTCCTTTCCTAATTCCAGCCTACGTACGTAAGGGAGACAGGTAACTACCAATGACAACAGCGACAAGCACGCTAGCAACCTAAAGAGTCGTTGCCTCGCCCGCAAGATAAAGTACCCCGATGTGGCTTGGGGCACTGCATAGGAATGCAAGTGGGTTGCCGCGCTAAGCTATTGCATGTAAAAGAGTTCCGTTATGGGAAACGCAAGTATTTGCGAGAATGTTCGGCTCTTTTTCCCCACATTTCCCAAAACGGAACCTATGTGAGCTTAGCTACCGCACTTTGGCATAGAGCACCTGGTCAAGAATGACCCCATTCTTCACGGCGCTGCGGCGCAGGAGGCCCTCGCGCTCGAAACCCGCTTTTTCGAGTACCCGCATGGATCCCACATTGTGGGAGAACGCCATGGCAAAGATGCGGGTCAGCTTGTAATGCGCGAAAGCCCAGTCGGAGGTGGCCAACGCAGCGCGCGTGGTGAGGCCGCGGCCCCAAAAGGGCTCGCCCAGCCAGTAGCCCATTTCGGCGCTGAGGCGGGCGATATCGGCGCCCAGCTTGAAACCAATTCCACCTATAGCCTCTTCCCCGTACTCCACCGCGAACGACGTTTCGATGTCCGCGGAGCGCATCTCAGCTAAGTAAGCGGCTCCGGCGAACCGGGTATAGGGATGGGGAAACTGATCGCGGAGATTCGCGGCAATTTTCGCATTGTTGGCATAGCGCACCAATGCATCAATGTCATTCTTGCGCCAGGAGCGCACGCGCAGATCGCCGAGGTCGAGCAGCATGACCTAATGATGTTGATGCCACTTCGCTGTTGGCGCAAGTGCTTTAGCGTGAACAATCGGGGCCGGGAGGATCAATTCCTGATTTCACCCGGGTTATCGTCTGCCTAAGAATTTCGCACTTCGTTTCATACGTGAACGCTCGATTTCTAGCGAGGGGTTGAGATCCTATTGCTTCGGCTGCGCTTCGACGTAACGTTTCAACTCCGCCAGGATCCGCAGCATTCTCCTTGCGGAACGCCCATACGACCACGGGCTCCGCCACCTTCAGGAGGCCCGGTATTTGGATCGTGAGATCGAGATCACGAATGACGTATGTCGCGTGTTCTACTGGCTCAAACGTGTACCGAATATGGACGTCAATGTTTGCGGTAAGCGGCCCCCTCTTCAACGGCATGGTTTGATGAAAGGCGATGTGCCGGGGAGGGTCGTATCCTGTGACGAACCCGCGCCTCTCGCCCGCCGGGCCGGCGTCGAGATAAGTTGTGCCGAGGCGGACCGGATATGGCGATACCTCCGTCGTACCGCCGAATGCTTCTGAACCGGGCAGCCAGCGACCATAATTCGGCATGTCGGCAATCAGGTCAAAAATGGCCTCAGGAGAGCCTTCAATTCGCGCCGTAAACCGCGGGTGCGAGGTGGACATCGAGTCTCGTTTCATCGAAGAACGGTCGGGGCTTCACTCCGTATAAGGGCCGCTGTTGCTAGATCGACAATACTTCCTTCTCTTTGCCCTTGGCCAGCTCTTCCATCTTCTTGATCTCGTCGTCGGTAAGCTTCTGCATCTGATCCAGCGCGCCGCGCTCTTCGTCTTCAGTGATCTTCTTGTCCTTGAGCGTCTTCTTGATCAGATCGTTGCCGTCGCGACGGATGTTGCGCACTGCGGTGCGATGTTCTTCCAGCACCTTGTGCAGGTGCTTGACCATGTCCTTGCGGCGCTCTTCGGTGAGCGCTGGGACAGGTACGCGGACCAGTTTGCCATCGTTCATCGGGTTCAGGCCGAGATCTGCGCTGCGAATGGCCTTCTCCACGGCGCCAATCAGGCTGACGTCCCAGGCTTGCACGGTGATGAGTTGCGGCTCCGGGGCGCTCACATTGGCAAGCTGGTTCAGCGGCATTTGCGAGCCATAGGCTTCGACGGTCACCCCGTCGAGCATGTGCACGGAGGCGCGGCCCGTGCGGGTCGACGCCATCTCCTTGCGGAAGTCCTCCACTGCCTTGTCCATACGCGTTTTGAGCTGAGCAAAACTGTCTTTCAACGCGGGAATCGCCGCCATCGAAACTTGAGCCATAAGTTAACTTGCCTCGGAATGAAGTCGGAAACCCCTGATTATAAGCCGTCAGCCCTCAGCCGTCAGCTTCGAACCGTGCCCGGCTCAGCGCGCTAGCAGCACGTCACGCCGCGAGCTGGAACTGATGGGGACTGGGCTCTGTCTTAGCTGAAAGCTGATAGCGGAGGGCTGACGGCTAATCGCCGCTATATTGCCCCGAAGTCTTATCCCTGGTTGACCAGCGAGCCGACCCGCTCGCCCATCACGACGCGTTGAATGTTGCCGTGCTGGTTCAGGTTGAAGATCACGATGGGAAGGTTGTTTTCTCGGCACATTTCTATGGCCGTGGCGTCCATCACTCGCAGACCCAGCCGCAGCACGTCCTTATAGGCGATGGTCTCGAACATGGTGGCATCTTTCTCGACAAACGGGTCAGCGGTGTATATGCCGTCGACTTTGGTTGCCTTCAGGATGGCCTCGGCCTTGATTTCCATGGCGCGCAGGGACGCTGCGGTGTCGGTGGAGAAATAAGGGTTTCCGGTGCCACCGGCGAAGACCACTACGCGGCCTTTTTCGAGATGGCGAATGGCGCGGCGGCGAATAAACGGCTCGGCCACCTGATTCATCTCGATGGCGCTCATCACGCGCGTCCAGATTCTCTGCTTCTCCAGCGCATCCTGCAGAGCCAGGGCATTGATGACGGTGGCCAGCATGCCCATGTGATCGGCGGAAACGCGGTCCATGGCCTTGGCTTGCTCGGCCACGCCGCGGAAGAAATTGCCGC
This sequence comes from uncultured Acidobacteriaceae bacterium, assembly GCA_963735855.1. Classification (GTDB taxonomy): domain Bacteria; phylum Acidobacteriota; class Terriglobia; order Terriglobales; family Acidobacteriaceae; genus Bog-257. Next base: position 238,084 of record CAVTMW010000007.1, on the reverse strand, counting down.
CCCCGACCACAATGGCGATCTCGATTCCCAAACGATGCACTTCGGCGATTTCCGCCGCGATTTCGTGCACCCGAGTGTTATCAACGCCAAAGCCTTGTCCGGCGGCCAGCGCCTCACCGGAGATTTTCAGAAGAATGCGTTTGTAAATCGGAGAGTCCATTGTCTGGCAAATACCTGGAAGAAAAGTAAAGATTCAGTTTAGCAGGATTGCCTGCTCGATCACCGTCGCGATCGCTCCACGAAAAAGTGCAGGAGTTCCTGTTCCGGGCATGCAATCTGCAATCGCCACGCATTCGCAGTTTGCGGCCACTCCTTCGGGCAAACCGCGATACAGTTGATTCAGAACCGATTCTCATGGAAAGCATTGACGATCTTCTGCAACGGGTCTTTCGGCTGCCGGACTTTCGTCCCCGCCAGCGAGAAATTATCCAGGACGTTTTGGACGGCAGAGATGTTGTATGCGTGATGCCGACAGGGGCGGGCAAGAGCCTCTGCTTTCAACTTCCAGCGCTGCTCCTGAAGGGTCTCACCATTGTGGTGTCTCCCTTGATCTCGCTGATGGCGGACCAGGTGCAACAGTTACAGGCCATCGGGGTTCCCGTACTGCTGCTGAATAGCTCGCAGCCATCTCATGAGCAATCGCAGGTTCTCAAGCAAGCTAAGTGACGGGTTCGCAGGATTGCTCTATCTCGCACCTGAGCGGTTCGCGGCGCCTTCGTTTCAGCGGCTCTTGCCGCAACTGAGACCCAACCTGCTGGCGGTGGATGAAGCCCACTGCCTGAGCTTTTGGGGACACGATTTTCGGCCTGAATACATGCGTCTGGCAGAGGTGCGGGAGCAGTTGGGATCGCCGGTTACCATGGCCTTGACCGCCACTGCCACTCCGAATGTCCGGGACGACATCGTAAGGATGTTACGGCTGCGCCTTCCGAAGGTGCACGTCACCGGCTTCGATCGCCCAAACCTCACATATGCCTGCCGCCGCCTGAATACGGAGGCCGAGAAAGATGCAGCCCTGTTGAATGGCCTTTCCCAGCAGCCCGGGAGTGGCATCATCTACTGTTCGACTCGCAGGCTGGTGGAGCAACTGACGGCGTTGTTCCAGGAACGCTTCCCCAACCGTACGGTACGCGCCTATCACGCTGGCATGGATGCTGAATCGCGCAAGCAGAGCCAGGACGCATTCATGGCGAACGCCGGTGCGGTGGTGGTGGCGACCAACGCCTTTGGAATGGGTATCAACAAGGCAGACATCCGCTTTGTGGTCCATTACAACATCCCCGCCAGCCTGGAAGCCTATTACCAGGAGGCGGGTCGCGCTGGACGCGATGGCCGGCCCGCGCAGTGCATTTTGTATTGCAGTCCCCGTGACCGGCATACACAGGAATTTTTCATCGACAAGATTGGGGAGAACAACACTGTGCTTTCCCCCTCACAAGTTGAAACGTTGCAAGCGCACGCTCGCCAGAAGCTTGACCAGGTATTTAACTATGCTTACCGGTTGCGGTGCCGCCGCCGCGCCATTCTCGATTACTTTGGCGACAGCGCTGCCATTGCTCGATGCGCATGTGACGTTTGTCGCGGAGCCGTCCGTCCTCGTCCGGCAGCGATCGCGGGCACGCCGCGGCGTGCGGCGAAGCGTGAGCGGGCCGGGTCAAACGCGGAGAAGCTCGATCAGGCTGGCGAACTGAGATTCGAGCGCTTGAAGAAGGTGCGGCTGCAAATAGCGCGGGCCGAAGACCTGCCTGCCTTCTGTGTCGCCCATGACTCGGTGCTGCGCGAGGTGGCGCGCGCCGCGCCGCAAACGCAGGATGCACTGGCAAAGATCAAAGGCATTGGCGCCAACAAGCTGGAGAAATTTGGGGCTGCCTTTCTGCAGGCGCTGAGAGACTCGTAGAGACAAGAAAGGCGGCGGCTTTTCTGCCTTTTTCAAGAAGCTGTTGGGAACGTTACCCGCCCATTCGCCAATATGCATCGCGGAGATGATTGAAGTTGAGAGTGTCTATCCCGTCACTCTGCAAGGCTTGAGACAATCGGAAATCGTCTGTAAGAACGAGGTATCGATCCTTGGCGATAACGGCAATTGCCGCATCGGTGAGACCAAATCTGGCCCAACGGTTCTGCAGAGCAATCGAGCTAGTGACATACCGTTCGTCAAGCAAATCCAGGCGCCTTGCAAATAAAGCGAAGTATTCCTTTCGCTTCATTTCAGGGATGGCGTTCGACAAGTTACTCACCTCGGTCAAGATGTTCGGCGTGGTGACAATTCGTTTGAATCGTCCGAGCAGGTTAATCAGTAGATCGAAGTCTTCGTTGGAGAAAATAGCTAAACGCCGGTTAGTCAGAATTTGCCTGCGGTCGTAGCTGCCCAAGAAAAATAGCAGTAAGAGATTGGTGTCAATCACGGCGCCTAATCTGCTGTAGGTCGTCAGTTGCTCCACCGGATCTGTCATAAGCTTAGGCTGCGGCTAGGCTTCTGATCTTCATTGATACGAACTTTCCAGTGTCAGCCTGCAATTTCACGACCTTGTACGCGCGATTGCCTCCCAGCATGACTTGGAAGGGCGACCCCTCAGGGGCAGGATAACTGAAAGTGATAAGCCAGAATTGCTGATCTTCGGACAACTCAACTTCTTCTAGGAGCAGTTGAGAGAGGGAAACCTGCAAGACGTCCGCCAGATATCCTCGAGCTAGTTCTACAGCCTTCTTGACTTCTAAAGGCATAGCCGATTTCCCCCTTACAAGCATAACAGGGCAGGAACTTGTCCCGCCCTGTTTGGTTCGAGTTTTCGGCCCAGCTCAGCTACTCGCCCGGTTCCGCGGCTGGCTTCGTGACGGCAATGGTCTCGCCGACGTCGCCCACTTTGAAGCGCGCGAAGCGTTTGACGGAGATGTTCTCGCCCAGCTTGCCGATCACGGTCGCGATGAGCTGCGACACCGTCATCGTCTGCTCCTTGATGAAGGGCTGCTCGTAGAGGCAGACCTCCTCGTAGAACTTGCCCATCTTGCCTTCCACGATCTTCTCGATCACCGGCGCCGGCTTGCCTGTCTGGGCGGCCTGCGCGCGATAGATGTCCTTCTCCTTCTCGAAGTCCTCTGGAGTGACATCCTCCTTGCGGATGAACTTGGGATCGCTGGCCGCGATGTGCATGGCGATGTCGTGTACCAGGCCCTTGAAGTCGTCGGTGCGGGCCACGAAATCGCTCTCGCAGTTCACTTCCACCAGCACGCCGATCTTGCCCCCGGCGTGGATGTAGCTGGCCACCGAGCCTTCGCTGGTGACGCGGTCGGCCTTCTTGGCGGCCGTCGCCACGCCCTTCTTGCGCAGCAGGACGACAGCGGCTTCCATGTCGCCCTTGGCTTCGGTCAGGGCGTTCTTGCAATCCATCATGGGAGCGTTGGTCTTCTCGCGAAGCTCTTTTACTTGTGCGGCACTAATGTTCACGGTTGTAGTACTCATCTCTGGAAATATTCCTGTTCTGTTGTGTCAGCAACGTTTAAGTATTAGATTCACGCCAGTTACAAAACGACCCGCGCCGTGCTGAGCGCGGGTCTTAAAACCATTCGCCAGCCCTGAGGCTGGATTTACGCGCTTGTATTTTCCGCGGAGGCGCGCCGGCCACCTTTGCCCAGCACCTCTTCCATGCTGACCTCTTCCAGGTCGCTGGTCTCCGCCGGAATCTCAATACTCTCGCCCTCTTCCGGGCTGGCAGCGGCAGCTTCGGCCTCCTGGCTGTACTGAATGCCTGAGGCGACTTCCGCCATCTGCTTGTCGGTGGCAGCCTGCGAGCCCTCGACAACCGAGTCCGCAATCTTCGACGCGAACAACCGGATCGCACGCAGCGCGTCATCGTTGCCGGGGATCACGTAATCCACTTCGGTCGGATCGCAATTGGTGTCCACCACGGCGACCACCGGGATGCCCAGCTTGCGGGCTTCCTTCACCGCAATCTGCTCTTTGTTCGAATCAATCACGAACAGCGTGTCCGGCAGGCGGCTCAGGTTCTTGATGCCGGCCAGGTTGGCCTGCAGGTGCTTGCGCTCGCGCTCCAGCTTCACAACTTCTTTCTTCGGGAGCAGCTCGTAGCGGCCATCCGTGGCCATCTCGTCGAGTTCCTTCAGCCGCTTCACCGATTTCTGTACCGTCACCCAGTTGGTGAGCAGTCCGCCCAGCCAGCGCTGGTTGACGTAGAACATGCCGCAGCGCGTCGCTTCTTCCGCAATCGCGTCCTGCGCCTGGCGCTTGGTGCCGACGAACAGCACCAGCTTGCCCTCGGCAGTCATGTCCTGCACAAACTTGGACGCCTCCTTGAACATCTTCAGCGTCTTCTGCAGGTCAATGATGTAAATGCCGTTGCGTTCGCCGAAGATGTATTCCTTCATCTTCGGGTTCCAGCGTTTGGTCTGGTGCCCGAAGTGAACGCCCGCTTCGAGCAACTCCTTCATCGTGATATTTGCCAAGCTACCTCCTAGGTTGGCTTGCATCCTTTGCGGCGGTCTGGGCTTGTGCCTTTGCCGGATCGCTCGGGATTTCTTTCCCGTTACCCGCCCCGTTGATCGTGCAGCGGGTGCGAGAAGATTCGTTCCGGTTGAACTTTTCCTACCCGCCCCCGGAACCACAAGGCAGGAAAACCAGTAGCCAGTTATCAGTTGCCAGTATCAAGAACCGCCGTCTTAACTGACAACTGGCTACTGGCCACTGACAACTTTTCTAGCGCTTCGAGAACTGGAACCGCTTGCGAGCGCCCTTCTGTCCGTACTTCTTGCGCTCTTTCCCGCGCGCATCGCGGCGCAGGAAGCCTTCCGCCTTCAGCTTGGGACGCAGTTCAGGGTTGAACTCCTGCAAGGCGCGCGCGATTCCCATGCGCACCGCGCCGGACTGGCCGTTGACGCCGCCACCGCTCACCGTGCAAATCACGTTGAAGCTGGCCGTCGTCTCGGTCGCAACCAGCGGCGACTTTGCCATGATGCGCTGCGCCTCGGTCACGAAATGCTGATCGAACGCCTTGCCGTTGACCTTGAACTCGCCGCTGCCGGGGCGAAGAAACACGCGGGCCACGCTCGACTTGCGGCGACCCGTACCGTAATACTGAACCAGTTCTGCCATCTTCACTCTATCGGGAGAACCTGCTCCCGTAACCCTTCCAGAAAATTTGCCTGGCGAAGTCTGACTTCGCCGTGATTGCTAAGCGCGCTTGGCGGCCGCGGCCAGTACTTCCGGCTTCTGCGCCGCATGCGGGTGCTTGTCGCCCCGGTAAACCTTCAGCTTGCCGGCCATCGCACGGCCCAGCTTGGTGTGGGGGATCATCCCCACGATCGCCTCTTCCACGATCTGCTCCGGCTTGCGCTGGAAGCGCTTCTTGTACTCCTCGGCCTTCATGCCGCCGGGATATCCCGAGTAGTTGTAATAGACCTTGCTGTCCGCCTTGAGCCCGGTAATTCGGATCTTCTCGGCGTTGATCACGATGACATGGTCGCCAGTGTCGAGAAACGGCGTGTACTTGGGGTTGTCCTTGCCCGTGAGGATGCGCGCTACCCGGGTGGCCAAGCGGCCCAGAGTCTGGCCGTCGGCATCAATGACAAACCACTTGCGCGCAATTTCCCCTTTGGGGAAATAGGTTGACATCTCTAAACTCTCCCAGAAAGTTGAACAAAAAGACCGCGAAAGAGCCGCTGTGTGTTCTGGCGCTGGACGCGCAAGGGACCATCAGGCGGGCAAACGCAGGACTACGAAAGATTTAAGGATAGCCCACCGACACGACCATTGTCAATGAAACGAACGCAATCCAGCGGGCCGAGAGTGAGTGGCTACTTCTTCCTCTTGGACTCCACCACTTGAAAGAAATCGGTGCCGTTCATCTCCGGAGTGACCAGCGCGCGGACTTCTCGTTCATTCAGTCCATGACTCTTGCCGTGCGCCAGCGCCAGGCTCCAGAACATCTTCTTCTGCACCGGGATGGTTGAAAGCATCTGGTGGACACGCTGCCTGGAAAAACCAAATTCTCGCCCAATCTGGTCCAGGGTTATGCCCTCCGCCCGCAGTTCAAAGGCCCGGCGACGCATTTTGCAATGCATGGGCGCGCGATGACGCGCTCCCACCCGGCAGCCGCAACTCGGGCACTCAACATGAGTCACTTTCCGTTTCTTCTTTTGTTTTACTGGCATGGTGCTCCTCCCTGAGAATCTTAGCGCTGCGTCAAGTTTACGCCTTATGGCATGACATCGCTGAAAAGAAAGTCATGACCCCAATCGGTACCGTGCCCCTTTTCGCGCAGCGCGGTGGCGAGCTGCGCCCAGTGCCGCACGCCGTGCAGCATGGCATGGGCGAACATCTTGCGCTTGCTGGCGCGCAGCACTCCTGCGCTGCGAGTGGGAAACTCCTGGATGCTGGCCAGGTCCGCGTCGGTCGCGCTGGAAAGATATTCGCGAAAAAGTCCTCGCGCCCGCTCCCCGACGGCGAACAACTCCCGCACGCTACCCGCAGGCAGTGATTCGTACTCCGTAACGGGCGAGCCGGTCAGCCGCTCGGCATAGCGCAGCTCCACCGCGAAGATGTGCAGCAGGAATTCGCGGACATCCTTGGCCATAGCGATGCCTAGCGGCAGGTCGAGCAGCTCCGACTGGCTGGCGCTCGAACCAGTTCTGCCACTTGCCGGTTTCGCGCTCGTTGGCCTCGAGCATCTCGGAGAACGAAAACTCGGCGGTCGTTGCGCTCACGATTTCCGGCTCTCTTTCAGCTTGCGCGACTTCGCCTCCACGCCTTCGGCCAGCTTTCGCTTGTGATCCTCGAGCTTCCCGGCCACCGCATCATCGTAGAGGCCGATCATCTGCGCCGCGAGGATGCCCGCATTGGTTGCACCCGGCTTGCCGATGGCGACAGTCGCAACCGGAATCCCCGCCGGCATCTGCACCATAGCCAGCAGCGAATCGAGTCCCAGCAGCGCGGTCGAAGGAATCGGCACTGCGATGACCGGCAGCGTGGTCTCGGCTGCGATCACGCCCGCCAGATGCGCGGCGCCACCCGCGCCTGCAATAACGACCTTCACGCCACGCCCCTTCAGAGCACGCGTGTACTCGCTGGTGCGCGCCGGCGAGCGATGCGCCGAGGTGATGTCAATCTCATACGGGAATGCCGAACTCGGCAAGCGCCTTCGCGGCCTCGTTCATGATCTCGAGGTCCGAGTCGCTGCCCATGACGATGGAAACCAGAGGATTTCCTTCCAACTGGATTATTCCCATCCTCTCTCTACTTTTTCTTGTCTTCGGCAACAAACTGAACCTGAGCGCAACCGCCGTTCTCGATTGTTACCTTTTCCGGATTCTCGTAACTCAATTCAAAGGTTCGATAACCCGTCGCCGTGACGTCGTACTGTCCTGCCGGAAGGTGGATTTCGGACCGGCCGCACTAGTCGTCGCTTACCGCCTTGTATTCGTGATGATTACCTCGCACACTGATGTGAACTCCCTGCACCGGACTTCGGATTGAAACACCGCCCACCGCCACCTGGATCATTCCGCCTTGCTTCGCTGCGTAGACCCTCAATCTCAGCTAGTTGTGACTTTGCCTGCTCTAGCGGTCTCGAGTTCCCACATCCATCCAGAGCCCACGCATGTTGCCTCGTTTCGACGGAGGGGTGCAAAAAAAGCAAATACGACTTTCCGACTTCTCCAGTTGAATGTTGCGCGACCGCTATTATTCCCTTCGTAAATCTCAAATCTAGTGATCGATCGAACCTCTCAGCAGTTTAACGGTCTGCATATAGTAAACAGTCGCGGTAGTGAATCCGTCCTTATCGACCAGCTTCCTTGTTGCGAATGAGCTTGGCCGTAGCTACCGACTCTGCTCTTGAAATATTCCGCGCACAGCAAGTCTTGGCTGCGGAGCCTCGCAAACTGCATGCGCATCTGCAGCCACATCAAGGCGATAATAACCCAACCACGGCGCACAACGGCTATTCCATGATTAGGCTCACTTCTTCGCCCGCAAATGCTTCAGCCCGCGAGCGGCAATGTCTTTGCGATAGTGCATGCCGTCGAACCGGATCTTCATCACCGCGTCGTAAGCCCGCTCGACCGCTTCAGGCAAATTCTTTCCCCGCGCCGTCACTCCCAGCACCCGGCCGCCGGAGGTGTAATACGACCCGTCACGCCGGTTCGTTCCGGCGTGGAAAACCTTCGCCCCTTGGATGCGGTCGGCCTCCTCAATCCCGCTGATGATCTTACCTGCCTCGAACGCGCCGGGATATCCGCCCGACGCCATGACCACGCACACCGCCGGATCGAGTGACCAACGGAAATCGCCATCGCTGACCCGGCCCTGGATCGACGCCTCTATCGCCTCCAGCAGGTCACTCTCCATGCGCATCATGATGGGCTGGGTTTCCGGATCGCCGAAGCGGCAGTTGAACTCCAGCACCATGGGCCCGCGCGCGGTCATCATGATGCCGCAATAGAGAATGCCCTTGTACTCCGCGCCCTCGGCGCGCATGCCGGCAATCACCGGGCGCGCAATGTGGGTCACCAGCCAATCGCGCATTTGCGCATCCACGATCTGGTCGGTCGAGTACGCGCCCATGCCGCCGGTGTTCGGGCCCTGATCGTTATCGAAGACACGCTTGTGGTCCTGGGTCGCGACCAGCGGCACAACGCGCTCGCCATCGCTCATCACCAGGAACGACAGCTCGTCACCCTCAAGACATTCTTCCAGCACGACGCACGCGCCGGCTTCGCCCAGCATCTTGCCGCTGAGCATGTCTTCGGCGGTGCGCTGCGCTTCCTCCTTGGTTTGCGCGATGACCACGCCCTTGCCCGCGGCGAGCCCGTCGGCCTTGACCACGATTGGAGTATGGAAGAGCTTCAGCGCTTCGTGGACTTCTTCCTTCCTGGTGCAGACAGAGTACTTGGCCGTCGGAATGCGATGCCGCTGCATGAACTCCTTGGCGAAGCTCTTGCTCGATTCCAGCCTGGCAGCGGCACGCGTAGGCCCGAAGACCGGCCAGCCACGCTTCTGGAATTCATCCACCACGCCCAGCGTCAACGGCAGCTCAGGTCCAACCACAGTCACGTCCGGAGCGAGCTTGTTGGCGAGTTGCACCAGAGAATCCAGGCTCTTGAGGTCTGCGGCGACGCACTCTGCATCCGCCGCAATGCCGCCATTCCCGGGAGCGCAGTAAAGCTTCTTGATCCGCGGCGATTGCCGCAGCTTCCACACGATCGCATGTTCGCGACCACCGCTACCGAGGACAAGCACCTTCATAAGAGAGAGTCGCCCAAAACCGCTGAGGTTGATCCCACAATCTTAGACGTGAAGCGAAACAAAAGAGTAGGGGCGGCGTGCGCCCTATGTCAAGGATCAGGAAAGAACCTCCAGCACATGAGCGAGAGGGACTAGGTGGCGGGTCGGTTAGGAATCCTGATGAAACGCCTACGGGTAGAGCGGGCCTTCAGGCCCGCGTTGAAGGCGCCCATAGGAATCCGAGTGCCGCAGGCACGACACATCCCCATCCCTGGCGTTGTCGCCCTGCGGCGCTTGCAATCCATTCTTAACTGTCGTTAACTAGGCTGAGCGTTCATGATCACCGTTTCCAAAGAGGACTATCTCAAGGCCATCCTTGAGGCGGAAGGCGAGGGCGAGCAGGTCATTGCGGCGCGTCTGGCGCACTGGCTCTCGGTTTCCGCGCCGGCCGTCACCATGGCCCTGCGGCGCCTCAAGCGCGACGGATTGGTCTCGGTCCGCAACGACGGCCGCGTGCAGCTCACGGCCGCCGGGCGCAAGATCGCACGCCGGACGGCCATCCGGCACCACCTCATCGAGCGCATGCTGCACGAAGTCTTTGGCATGGAGTGGTACAAGGTGCACGACGAAGCCGAGCGGCTGGAACATGCCGTCTCCGGCGACTTTGAGGCCATGCTGGTGCGCAAGCTGGGCCGTGGAGGCCCTTGTCCGCACGGCAATCCACCGACCCCCGAGTCCCCGCGCGCCAGACGCAAACGCGGGCTTCTTTTGCTCTCCGAATCCCAACCCGGCAGCCGATATGCCGTGCAGAGCGTTTACGAACGCGATCGTAAGCTGGGAGAGTTCCTGGAAAACCTGGGCATCCGGCCGGGCGCTGACATCACCGTCAGCCAACGCAATTACGACGACACTCTGAGCCTGGTCGACCACCGCCGGCCGGGTGGCGCTGGGCCGCAGTGCCGCCGAAAAAGTCTGGGTGGCACCCGCCAAGGGAAAGTAGCCTCATCCGCCTATTCTTCCTCAAGAAATAATTAACTATGGTTTAATGCATTCTGTATACTTTAGCTAAGGTGTGGGAATCGCGACGGCGCGACCATCGTGCCATCACCCTCTTTTCTTGGTGGAAGTTTGAATACGAATCCTCCAGCGTTGCGCAATCCGGATGGTCCGCACATTAGCCAGTGGCGACGCTGGCCACGTGTCTCTGGAGGGGATGCACAGCACCGTCGAGGTGCCGCACCATCAGGCCGGCTTCTGGCAGCAGTGGCGGGCGTTCGTCGGGCCGGCAATTCTGGTCAGCGTCGGCTACATGGACCCCGGCAACTGGGGAACGGACCTGCAAGGTGGCGCTCAGTTCAAGTACGGGCTGTTGTGGGTGGTCGGACTGGCCAGCCTGATGGCCATCTTCATGCAGGTTATTTCTGCCCGGTTGGGCGTGGTGACCGGCAAAGATCTCGCGCAATGCTGCCGCGACTGGTATCCGCAGTGGACCCGCTGGCCCAACTGGCTGATGAGCGAGGTGGCGATTGGCGCGTGCGACCTGGCCGAGGTGCTGGGGAGCGCCGTTGCCCTCAACTTGCTGTTCCATATTCCGCTGCTCTGGGCGGTCATCATCACCGGCTTGGACGTGCTGTTGCTCCTGGCCTTGCAGCGCTTCGGGATGCGCACCATCGAGGCCGTCGTCGTTCTGCTGATCGCCACCATCGGCGTGTGCTATTTCATCGAGATATTCGTTCTTCCGCAGACCCGGCCCAGCTTTCTGGAAATGGGACAGGCGCTGGTCTCGCCGCACTTTCGGCAGGCCGGAATGTTGTACATCGCCGTCGGCATCATCGGCGCCACCGTGATGCCCCACAACCTGTACCTGCACTCGGCGCTGGTGCAGAGCCGCCAGTTGCAGAAGGACGAACCGTCCATTCGGAGCGCGATCCGCTTCAACAGCATTGACTCCGTCGTGGCGCTGAGCATCGCCTTTTTCGTCAACGCAGCGATCCTCGTTCTCGCCGCGATGGTGTTCTTTGGCAAGGAAAGCGCGACCGTAGCGGGTGGGCAGCTGGTCAAGTTCAGCGCCGACAGCGACTGGATTCGGGTCGCTTACTTGACCCTGGCGCCGCTGTTGGGAGCGGGCCTCGCCAGCACGCTGTTTGCGGTGGCGCTGCTGGCGAGCGGCCAGAGCAGCACCATCACCGGCACGCTCGCCGGGCAAGTCGTGATGGAAGGCTTCATGCACTGGCGAATCAAGCCCTGGGTGCGGCGGCTGATCACCCGCACCCTGGCCATCCTGCCGGCGGTCTTCGTCATTGGCCTGCGAGGCGACAGCAGCGTTACCGACCTGCTGATCCTCAGCCAGGTGGTGCTGGCGTTGCAGCTCCCGTTCGCCATGTTCCCGCTGCTGCACTTCACCAGTTCTCGCAAGCGAATGGGGACCTGGAAGAACGGCTGGTTCCTTCTGATCGCCGGTTGGGGCAGTGCTATTCTGATCACCGCCATGGACGTCTACGGCCTGCCGGACTCGCTGAAAGCTGCGTGGCACGTCATCATTGGCGGATGAGCATTTTGGCAGTTCAAGATTTGGGTGGAGCACCGCTTCAGCGGTGCAAATTGGAGATAAATGAGAAGCCGGCTTTAGCCGCTGCGGTGACAACGAGAAACCTTACCTCAGGCGCTAAAGCGCATTTCAAAGAGCTCCTTATCATGCACTCCTAAAGGAGTGCTCCACCGGTTATTTGTCCAGCACTCTGAACCTGTTTCGCGTTACAGGATGCAACACCATGTACGAAACCATTCTCGTGACCCTGGACGGCACGCCGACCGACCGGGCGATTATCGAGCACGTCAAGCAGCTCGCCAAACTCGCGGGCAGCCGCCTGGTATTGCTGCACGTGGCTGATGGATGGGCGGCTCGAACCTACGGCCCGGACGCCGTCAGTCCGGAAATCGGCGAAGACACCGCGTATCTGGAGAAAATTCGGGCGGAGTTTCAAGCCGCTTGGCATTCCCGCTGCAGGCCGAACTGGCGTTCGGCGAGCCGGTCAAGGAAATCATCAAGTGGGTCCAGCAGAAGGGTTGCGACCTGGTGGCCATGAGCACCCACGGACACCGCTTCCTCGCCGACCTGTTTCTCGGCACCACGGCCACCCAAGTCCAGCACAGTATCAGCGTGCCCGTTCTGCTCCTCAGGGCGAAGTAAATGTCCGACGGAAAGCTGATGATTCGGAGTTTGTCCTTACTTCGGGTGTCACTCTTTCTAGGTTGCGCTTTTGCCGCCGTGGCCCAACAGCAACCGGGAACAACGACCCAGGGAGCGCAGCCGGATGCGCCAGTCGCCAATCCGGCCGACCGACTGTCGCCACTCCCGCAACCCTCACTCCGGTGGGATATCTCCAGTTTGAAACCGGGTTCCTGGCGGCGTGGCACTCTCCCGAGGTCTCTTACCAGAGCAGTTTCAATGAAGTAGTAAAGTTTTCCGTATCGCGCTGGATTGAATTGTTGGTCGAGGCAGAACCCTATGCGCATTCTCACGCTGCAAGTCGGCCCCGCAAATGCACCAGGCGGCGTGGCCCTCGGGATCCAGGGAATTATCCATCATGGGGAGGGCGCAAGGCCTACGATTGCGCTGAGTTATTTCGGCCAGGTTTACAGTGGAGAGGCGCCTGACCTCGACATCGGCAGCTTCACAAACTCCGTGCTTCTGCTTGCCAGCGCCGACGTAAAGGGCTTTCACTACGACACCAATTATTTCTTCAACGAAGTCGTTCAGGGCGCGGTTCGCCGCGCCCAGTTCGGGCAGACGCTCTCGGTTTCACACTCCCTCGGAGGGAAGTTCGGGATCGCCGGAGAGATATGGCATTTCACGCAGCCCTTCCTCCAGAGCAATACCGTCGGCAACCTGTGGGCGGTGAACTACAACGCGCGAGAGAATCTAGTGCTCGATTGCGGTTTCAATCGTGGGCTCACCGGTACGTCCACTCGCTGGGAAGTCTTTGCCGGATTCACCTACCTGCTACCGCACCAACTCCTCCGGCACTGACAAGTCCGGTAGCTCCGTCTCGTTTTTCTTGAGCACTATCCGATTGCCCGTGCTGCGATTTAAGATAAGAAGTTCCGCGTTGTCCGAATCCGCGCCCTCTTTCAGCTCCTCAATATAGAAGGGACTCATCCATGAATAGCTTTGGCAGTCGTTCCGTCCTCCGCGTGGGCCAGCGGGAGTTTGAAATCTACCGTCTTGACGCTCTGGAAAAGCAAGGCTGTGCCACCGGTCACCTGCCTTACTCGCTCCGCATTCTGCTGGAGAACCTGCTGCGCCGCGAAGACGGCAAGTCGGTGAAGGCCGACGACGTGCGCGCGCTTACCGCCTGGACCGGCAAAAGCGTTCCCTCGCAGGAGATCGCGTTCATGCCCAGCCGCGTGCTGTTGCAGGACTTCACCGGCGTGCCGGTGGTGGTCGATCTCGCGGCCATGCGCGACGCCATGAAGGCGCTGGGCGGCGATCCCAAGCTGATCAATCCGCTGCAGCCGGCAGAGATGGTGATCGACCACTCGGTGCAGGTGGATGAATTCGGCACGCCGCAGGCATTCCAGCTCAACGCCGAACTCGAGTTCTCACGCAACAAAGAACGTTACGCCTTCCTGCGCTGGGGACAGACCGCGTTCAAGAACTTCGCCATCGTGCCGCCCGACACCGGCATCGTGCACCAGATCAACCTCGAATTTCTCGCGCGCGTGGTGTTTGTCGGCGCGAACGGCGAATCGGGCAAGCCGCTGGCCTATCCCGACACGCTGGTGGGCACCGACTCGCACACCACGATGATCAACGGCCTCGGCGTGCTCGGCTGGGGCGTCGGCGGCATCGAGGCCGAGGCCGCCATGCTGGGCCAGCCGGTTTCCATGCTGATCCCGCAGGTCGTCGGCGTGCGCCTGAAGAACCAGTTGCGCGAAGGCTCGACTGCCACCGACCTCGTGCTGACCGTGACCGAGATGCTGCGCAAGAAAGGCGTCGTCGGCAAGTTCGTCGAATACTTCGGGCCCGGCCTGGGCAAGCTCGCGCTCGCCGATCGCGCCACCATCGCCAACATGTCGCCGGAGTACGGCGCCACCTGCGGCATCTTCCCGGTGGACGAAGAGACGCTGCGCTATCTCCGCCTCAGCGGCCGCAAGGCCGAGGACATCGCCATCGTCGAGGCCTACTTCAAGGAGCAGGGACTGTTCCACACCGCCGACACGCCCGAAGCCGAATATTCCGATGTGCTCGACCTCGACCTTGCCACCGTCGAGCCCAGCATCGCCGGCCCGAAGCGTCCGCAGGACCGCGTTGCGCTGTCGGCCGCTGCGAAGTCGTTCGAGCAGGCATTGCCCAGCTTGCTGAAGCCCGGACAGCACGTTCCTCCGAAGCAGGAGGCGCGTTGGGAGAGTGAAGGCGGACATCCCGCGGGAATCGACTCGCAGGCCGACGTTGTCGAAGAGCACGTTGTGCTGGACAAAGCGCTGACCCATGGCAGCGTGGTCATCGCCGCCATCACCAGTTGCACCAACACCTCGAACCCGTCGGTGCTGGTCGCCGCCGGATTGGTGGCAAAGAAAGCTGTCGAGAAAGGCCTCACCGTTCCCTCGTGGGTGAAGACCTCGCTCGCGCCCGGCTCGATGGTGGTTACCGAATATCTGACGCGCTCCGGCCTGATGCCCTACCTGGAGAAGCTGAAGTTCAACCTCGTGGGCTACGGATGCACCACCTGCATCGGCAACTCCGGGCCGCTGCCGCAGGAAGTCTCCAGCGTCATCACCGACAAAGACCTGGTGGTCGCGTCGGTGCTGAGCGGCAATCGCAACTTTGAAGGCCGCATCAACTCCGAGGTGCGCGCCAACTACCTGATGTCGCCGCCGCTGGTGGTGGCCTTCGCGCTCGCCGGCCGCGCCGACATTGACATGTACAACGAGCCGCTCGGCTTCAGCGGCAACGGCAAGCGCACGCCGGTGTTCCTCAAGGACATCTGGCCGACCGCGAAGGAAGTTGACGACGTCGTTCGCCAGTACATCACCGGCGACCTCTTCCAGACGACCTACAAAGACGTCTTCAAGGGCGACGAGCGCTGGCGTGGTCTCAACGTCCCCAAGGGCGAGACCTTCGCCTGGGACGACAGCTCAACCTACGTCAAGAATCCTCCCTACTTCGACAACATGCCGAAAACGCCCGCTGCGGTGAAAGACATCTCGGGTGCGCGCGTGCTCTGCTATCTCGGAAACAGCGTGACCACCGACCACATCTCGCCCGCCGGCTCCATCAAGCACAACAGCCCTGCAGGGCAGTACCTCATCGCGCATGGCGTGCAGCCGGTGGACTTCAACTCCTACGGCTCGCGCCGCGGCAACCACGAAGTCATGATGCGCGGCACCTTCGCCAACGTGCGCCTGCGCAACAAGCTCGTTCCCGAACGCGAGGGCCCGCACACCCGCCACCTGCCCGACGGCAAGGAGATGTTCATCTTCGACGCCTCGGAGAAGTACCGCGCCGAGGGCGTGCCGCTGATGGTGATCGCCGGCAAGGAATACGGCTCCGGCTCGTCGCGCGACTGGGCGGCCAAGGGCCCGATGCTGCTGGGCGTGCGCGTGGCGCTGGCCGAAAGCTTCGAGCGCATTCATCGCTCCAACCTGGTGGGCATGGGCATTCTGCCGCTGCAGTTCCTCGACGACGAGACCGCCGAAACCATGGGCCTCACCGGCGAGGAGTTGTTCGACATCGTCGGCATCAGCGACGTGCTGAAGAACTTCGCTCCGGGCAAGACCGTGAAAGTACGCGCCACCAAGGCTGACGGCACGACGACGGAATTCGACGCGACCGTCCGCATCGACACGCCGCAGGAAGTGCAGTACTACCAGCACGGCGGGATCTTGCAGTACGTGCTGCGGCAGTTGATGTCAGTAAAGCAGCGGCCAGTTACAAGCAACCGCGAAGGGCAGGAGCAAGTCTCCTGCCCTTTTGTTTTTGGCGTCAGCGCCGGAGCGTGCTGATGATCTAAAATGGCCGCGACGCGCCGCCCGTCTGAAACGCAATTCCCCAACAAGGAGAACTCATGAAATCTGTCGTTCGTTGCTTTCTGACTGCGATCCTTCTCTCCTGTGCTGCCTGGGCCCAGTGGTCCTCTGATCCGTCCAAGAATCTCGCTCTTTCAGATATCCCCGGCGCCGACCAGGTCCAGCCCAAGGTGCTGCCGCTGCCCAACAACAGTTGGTACGTGAGCTGGTTCAACAACAATCCCAACGATCCGCCGCCCAATGGCTACGACGTTTATTACCAGATGCTCGACCCGAACGGCTACGAGCAGTTTCCGCACGACGGCATCCAGGTCGCCAAGCTGACCCTCAGCTCCACCGAGGACTACGGCCTCGCCATCGACGCCAGCGGCAATGCCCTGCTGGCTTTCCAGGACGACCGCAAAGACCCCAACAACCCGCAAATCACTGCCGCCAAGATGAGTCCCTCCGGTCAGCCGCTGTGGGGCGCGTCGGGTATCTCACTAACCTTTGACTCGGGCTTCCATGCGTCGCCGAAGATTACCGCCACCAGCGACGGCAACATCGTCGTCGGCTGGACAACCGACAGCGCCGTCATTCTGCAGAAGCTCGATCCCAACGGCCATCCCTTGTGGGTGGGAAGAACGGCATTCGAGTACGGCGTCACCATCCAGGAGTCCGGCTTCAACTATTCGCTGGCCGACCTGCACGCCGCCGACAACGGCTCGGTCATCGTCTCCTGGGTGCGCAACAAGGGTTTCGGCAGCAACAACTACCTTTACGCCAACAAGATTTCGGCCAGCGGCCAACTGATGTGGGGCGCAGGACACGTGAAGGTCTTCGACGGCGGCTCGCTGCAGTTCGGCGAGTTCCCCTACTTCACCCCCGACGGCAGCGGCGGCGCGGTGTTCTCGTGGTATAGCAGCAGTCCCAGCCTGCAGGTCTATGCGCAGCACATCCTGACCGATGGCACCGAGGCCTTCGGGCACAACGGCTCGGTGGGTTCGACCAACCAGTTCAACGTGAGGGTCATCTCCGTCGGCCTCCTACAATCCTTCAACGCAGGAGACGTTCCTGTTCTGGACGGAAGAGGATTCCAACCAGGTCGAGAACGGCGTCTCAGGACAGAAGTTCAACGCCGCGGGCGCGCGCCAGTGGACCGACACCGGATTGGTGATCGTGCCGCTGGGTTCGGACTCGCAGATTTGGGTCGAGAACGTGCAGATCGGCACCGGCGCGCTGGTCTTCTGGTTCGATCAGCCGGGCTACGGCTCCGGAACCATCCAGGCGGTCAAAGCTTGACGGGGCCGGCAACTTCGTGTGCCCGCAGTTCGGGGTCTCGACCGCGTCGTCCGACAAGTCGCGCTTGTGGGCCGGTATCGCATCTTCCGGGCTGGCGGCGCTGGCCTGGGAGGACGACCGCAACGGCGAGAACGACATCTTCATCCAGAACGTGAATCCCGACTGCACGCTGGGGATCGAGGACCGAATGCGCGTGCGGCGGTAGAAAGGCTGTCAGGTATGTCAGCTGCGCGCCCCACTCAAGCTCGCTTGGGTGGGGCTTTTTCCGGTTCGCCGCCGCAACTGTCTGTAGTCGTCAGGCGACAATTTCGTGGAGTTAACCAATCTATTCCGGCATAATTGATTGTTTTCCGCTCACGGTTTATTCCGAGATTGACATGGCTATTCCAGACTACCAATCGTTTTTTCTCCCAGTGTTGCGACTGGTTTCCGACAGCAAAGAGCACTCCACGGCTGAGCTTCGGGAGCGAATCGCGACCGAGCTCAAGCTCACGCCAGAGGAGGTTGCACAGAAGCTGCCTAGCGGTGTTCAAACTGTGTTCGCAAACCGGATCGCTTGGAGCGTTGTCTATCTGGCAAAAGCGGGAGCTCTTGAGCGGATAAAGCGCGGAGTTTTCAGAATCACTGACCGCGGCAGAGAGCTTCTGGATCCTCAATGTTCCGAAGCTCACGATCGAACATCTATCTGTTTACCCGAGTTTGTCGCTTTCCAAAAAGGTTCAAGCAAAAGGGTGGCCACGTCGACCGGGAGAACATGAGAGAACGGAAACGCCGGAGGAACAACTTGCGAACGCATACAAAGTGCTCCGCGACGCCCTGGCAACCGACGTCCTAGAGGCTGTAAAAAAAGCATCCCCGTCCTTTTTCGAAGAAGTTGTAATCGACCTTCTCGTGCGCATGGGATACGGTGGCTCAGTGGAGGATGCGGGAAAAGCGATCGGCAGACCGGGTGATGGAGGAATTGACGGAATCATCAAGAGAAGACAAACTCGGATTGGATTTCGTCTACGTGCAGGCTAAGCGGTGGGCCGCTTCGAGTGGCTACGCTGCTGTTTGCTTCAAGCCTTTGCGGGTAGCCTGGAAGGGGTTAGGGCCAGAAAAGGTGTATTCATTACGACTTCGTCATTTACACCGGACGCGCTTGACTATGCCGAAGATCAAGAAGCGAAGTCGTTAACCTATCCAGAAATTGGTGAGCAGTTAGCCGATCTCATGATCGACCACAATGTTGGAGTGAACGTCTCCCAGACACACGAAATAAAGCGACTAGACTCCGACTACTTTGAAGCGTGACTGGCAACGATATTGTCGCCATTAGACCAAAGTCCCGCTCGCGGGACGACAAATCTTAGCCCAGCGCCTCGGCGCTGGGTGACTGACAATTCAAGAGTAGAGTCCCTTCAGGGACGGCACAACGAACATCCCGATGTGCCGAGGGTCACCGTCACAACGACCCGCCTTTATTACGATTTCTGTATGTCACACACGCACGCCTCCAATCTGGTGCATTGCGTCTTCAGCACCAAGGATCGCGCCAATCTCATCGAGAACCCGGACGGGCTGTGCCGTTATATCTCCGGAATTGCTCAGGCCAAACACATCACGCTGCTCGCCGCCGGAGGAACTGGAAACCACCTTCATCTCCTCATCTCCTTGCCGCCTTCAATGCCGCTGGCCCAGGCGATGCGCGATCTCAAGGGGAACTCATCGCGCATGCTCGGAGAAATGGGTAAGCGCTTTTCATGGCAGGAAGGGTACGGAGCCTTCAGCGTCAGTCATTCGCAGCGACAGGTCGTGGCCGATTACATCGCGAACCAGGCAGAACACCACCGGAAATGGAGTTTCGAGCAGGAGTTCGTGGCCTTGTTGCTCAAGGCGGGCGTCGAATACGATCCGCAATTCGTGTTCGGATGAATCTTGTGGCGTCCCTAGGGCCAGCGGAAATCGGTGCCCCGGTCCTCATTGGCCTTGGTGGTGGCGGGCACATCCAGCTCCGCGACGGGAATTTTGCGGGCGCGCTGTTCGGTGAAGACCCACAGGGTCTTGCCGACAATGGCGTAATTCTGGATTTCCTCGGTGTGCCGATCGCGGAACACCAGCACGGTCTCGGCGTGGACCTGGGCTTTGGGTGGCGAGGGCACTGTGTTCGGCGGCCGGCGCGGCGCTTGCTCTTCCCGCAAGCGCGCCACTTCCTGGTTCAGACGATCAATCTCATCCTGCTGAAGCTGGCTGTTCTGAGCGTACGCGGCGGAGTTATCAGGATAGGCGTAAACGTAGTTGGGATAGCTTTGGGCAGGATACGAGTCGCTGTTGTCATACCAGCCGACACCACCGTACCATCCCCACCCTGGATACCACGACGCGCCATATCCGTAGCCCCAGGATATCCTCGGCCCCAATAACGATAAGGGTAGTAACCGTGCCAAGGACGTTGCCCACCCCATCCCCCACGCCAACCCCATCCCCCATTCGGAGGATGCTGCCAGCCGGACCGTGAAAGCCGCCTCCCCAATAGCCGCCGGCACGTGGAACCCCGCCGTAAACCGGGCCTCGGCTGAACCCGCCTCCACCATGCGAGACGACTCCGCCACGCCCGCCGCCCATGGACATTCCACCGCGGCCGCCTCTTTGCCCCCACATCGGAGTGACGAGCAAAGCTGCGCCCACGGCCGCAATGGCCAGCCAGCGATGCATACCCACATTATCGCTCCAAACGCGGCCGTCGGAGGGGCGGAGTTGAGGCGAAATCGAGGACAGGCGATCTTTTTACTTTGTCACCATAGCCCGTCAGACAATCCCGTTTCGGGAATGCTTCGTTAAGTTTGGTTAAGCTGATGCTTTTTCCCTTGGGCTCGGCGAGGTCGCAGGAGTAGCTTGAACTATTGGGCCCAGCGCTCAAAGACGCATTGACACAAGCGCGTCCGCAGACGATGTTCTTTGAAAACTTAAGTGCCAATTGTCAGCGAGAGGGGATTGGCAATGAGCAGTCGTCGGTTAACTTACCTCACGCTGCTTGTTAACTATTACGTTAATGCCAGCCTGGACGGATCACTTATCAAACGGGGCGAATTGCCCAGCGTAAGCCCTTTGCAAACAATCATTTGACTGTAACTATATTTGTTACTAATCATTTGCGATACATCTATTGCCTAAGTCGCTGATTATACGTGATGCGGGAGAGGGGTAGGCATCGCGAAATTCGTGATTTTCCCCGATCTGGAAAGGCTCACGATCCGTTCGAAATTTTGCATAGATAGTTAACAGAATACCCGGCGGAGTGCGACGTTCATCCCGGCCTCGTTCTGTGACCGATCTCACAGACCTTTGTCAAGATTCCTCCTATCGTGGTTGGTTATATTCCTCGACTTCTTACGACTGAGAGGCACTCATACATGTCTTCTGCCACCGTTTCCACAACCTCGCGCGTCCTGAACTCCAGCATTGCCAACCGCATCATGAGCGCCGAAGAGGCTGCCGCACTCATCCATTCCGGCCATCAGGTCGGCATGAGCGGATTCACCGGCTCCGGCTATCCCAAAGCTGTGCCGCTGGCGCTGGCACGCCACATCGCTGACGCCAACCTGCGCGGGCAGAAGTTCCAGGTCAGCATCTTCACCGGCGCTTCCACCGGCCCCGAGCTCGACGGCGCGCTCGCCATGGCCGGCGGCATTCACTTGCGGCTCCCGTACCAGTCGGACCCGGAAACGCGCAAGCGTATCAACGCCGGCGAGATGGAGTACATGGACATCCACCTCAGCCACGTGGCGCAGTTCGTGGAGTATGGGTTCCTCGGGAAAGCTCGACCTCGCGCTGATCGAAGTCACGGCGGTTCTGGAAGACGGTCGCCTGGTGCCCAGCTCCTCGCTCGGCAACAACAAGACGTGGATAGAACAGGCCGAAGGCGTGATCATCGAGGTCAACGCCTGGCAGCCGTCAGCACTCGAAGGCATGCACGATATCTATTACGGTCTGCAACCACCACCGAATCGTGGACCGATTCCACTCACGCACACTGGCCAGCGCATCGGCAGCCCCTATCTTGAGGTCCCGCCGGAGAAGGTCGTCGCGGTCGTACTCACCGATTCACCCGACCGCAACAGCGCGTTCAAGAAGCCGGATGATGCCTCGCGGCGCATCGCCGGGCACATCCTCGAATTTCTTGCCTGGGAAGTGAAGAAGGGCCGCATGCCGGAGACGCTGCTGCCGCTGCAATCGGGCGTCGGCAACATCGCCAACGCCGTGCTCTTTGGCCTGGAAGAAGGCCCGTTCGAAGGCCTCACGTCCTACACCGAGGTCATTCAGGACGGCATGATTCGCCTGCTGAAGTCGGGCAAGCTCACGGCTGCGTCAGCCACGGCGTTCTCGCTCAGCCCGGAGATGCTGACCGAAGTCAACGCCGACATGGCGAGCTATCGCAAGCAAATCGTGCTGCGCCCGCAGGAAATTTCCAACCATCCCGAGATCATTCGCCGGCTGGGCGTCATCGCCATGAACGGCATGATTGAGGCCGACATCTACGGCAACGTCAACTCGACACATGTCATGGGATCGCGCATTCAGAACGGCATTGGCGGCTCCGGTGACTTCGCCCGCAACGGATATCTTTCCATCTTCATGGCGCCGTCAACCGCACAGAAGGGCACGATCTCGACCATCGTCCCGATGGCATCCCACGTGGACCATACCGAGCATGACGTGCAAGTGATCGTCACTCAAGAGGGTCTGGCCGATCTGCGCGGACTCTCGCCGCGCCAGCGCGCCCATCTCATCATCGAGAAGTGCGCCGCACCGGACTACAAGCCGCTGCTGCTGGACTACCTTAATCGTGCCGAGCGCTTGTCGTACGGACGCCACACGCCGCATCTGCTGAGCGAGTCGCTGGGCTGGCACAATCGCTATTTGCGCTCCGGCCAGATGCGGCCGCACGGAGAGGACTAGGGAGGCAGCGGGCAAACAGCAAGGCAACCATTACCGGTTTTCTTTTAATCGCAGGCGCAAGTACACATTTACGCCCATCGGATGGTCTCCGTAGTACGGTTTGATGGCCTCTGGAATGCCGTAGAACATGACGTTGGCGCCAAGCCCGGTTTCAACGTTCCAGAAGATGCCGATGTCGCGCGTATATCCCACAATGTAGGAGCTAACGTCGAACCAGCGGCTGCCGGTCTCGGCGAAGAGTTTCTCCGCAAGCGCCGGATCGTTTGCGAACAGCTCGTCGCGCTGGCTCCATTCGTATCGGCCGGTGAAGAAATTCTTGTCCTTGAAGGGCACAACGGTTTCTGCCAGTACAGCATTGGTCCCGTATTTTCCCGTGGTCTTCCAGTTGCGTCCCCAGATCAAGCTGGTCGCGAAGGCGTTTCCATGCGGCCTTGGTAGCACGTATTCGACAGATGCAGTTGTGCGCACAACATCGCCCGGTTCGAGCGCCTCGATCCGCGTGAGATGTCCGGCGGAAACCTGCGCAGTCCACCTCGCACTGGGTGCGAACGTCAGGCGGCCTGAATACGAGTTCATCGCGCCATACTGAAGGTTCCAGCGATTCTCATCCGGCTCCGCGCCGTGGAAGCCCGACGCCTCGAGTCGAACCGTCTTGTACGACAGCCCCGCTGTGACCACGTTGTAGAGGATGTGCGTGGAATCCTCCCAGTGATGTCCAAGCGTGCTCTGCGGAATCTCTGAAGCTGAAGCGCGATGCGGATACGCGACCGGACCCAGCGCCGGATCGCCGACCAGCGCATAATACACGTCCCACAGCGCGTGCTCGCCGAGTCTATGTGCGTACTGCGCACTCAATTCCATCAGGAAGTCGTGCGGGTGTTGGCCGTTGACAATCGGTTTGCCGTAAGCGGTTTCGCCAGTCTGGAAGAGCAGCGGATAGAACTCGCCGCTGACGGTCGCGGGTTCGAGGCTGAACATGGTGCGCAGCATGACGTCGCCGCCGGCCAGACGATGCACTGCGCTAAGCATTCCCCAATTCGTAGAGTAGAACTTGTCGGCGCCCAGCGGACCGGTTTGCTGCGTATCCACGACAAAGGCTTGTGCCATCCACATCAGGCGCCAATTGCCGGCATTGGTCATCAGCATCGGCATAGACCAGACGGAAGGCTGAAAGCCCGTGCCAGAAGATTCGCGCATGAGGAAGTCGCGCGCGGAATCTTCGCCGTGGCCCATGTGCTGCATGGACTCCGCCGACATCTGCATGTTCATGCTGGCTTGCTGATCGGGCGGTTGCGATGATGTTGGGGATTGCGCGCCTGCTGCGGTCGCTAGCAGGGAAACGAGCAACAGTAAGAAGCCGTAGCTCCGCGCTGCGGGTGCAGTTTGGCTGCGCCGGTCCAGCACCTGGCACCTTCCGCGCTGCTGCCTCTGACATACCACTCTTACGATTGTAGAAGACGAATGAACCAGGATTGATGGATTGAAAGGAACTGCGTGGGCCGCAGCAACGATCCTTCCAAGGCCGAACAGCAACAACTAAAAGGTCGCGCCGTTGGCTGCCAGCGGAACAGGGGGTCTGAATCGCTGACTGACGAGCGGCGCGACAAGTCGTCACATCAAAGATGACATCAATGTAATCGCACTCCGCGGAGAATGCAGTTACAGGGGTCACGCTGCAACGTGCGTTACCCCACCGAGAGGTTGTGCGCTACGTCTCATGGCGATGTGCGGTCCGTTTCGGGAAACTTTTCGCTAGCGAATCGGCATAGGGGGGACGGTCACCCGTCCTCCCCTGCCACACCACCGGACATGCGGGTCCGCATCCGGCGGTTCGGTGGATTGAGCTATGTACCAGCGAACAGCCGTGGAAGCCCGAGCGAATCAAAGTAGGCGATAGGAAATGCATAGCTCATGGCTGGGCTATTGGCTATGCGGTACGGACCGTGAGCGCTCCCGGCCGTTTGTGCGGCCAGGGTCTTGCTCACTCCCCGCTCACATAGCTTGGCGAAGCGTAGCCTTCCGCGTTTCCATTGCTTCCAGATCACGGATCGCAGCCTGCGCCGTATCCATTGATCCAGTGCCTGCAGCACCGAGGGCGTCTCACAGAAGCCGAAGTAGCCCTGCCAACCCCGTAAATAGGTGGCCAACTCCTTCGTCACCCGTTCGAGACTGATACCCCGCGTCCGTCCCGTAAGCTCTCGCACCTTCTGCTTGAAACGCACCAGAGCCTTGGTGGCGATACGCCGCTTGGGCTCGCGGGCCTGCGTGAAGCTGAAGCCGAGAAACTTACGTTCTGCCGACCGCGCTACCGCACTCTTCTGCTCGTTGACCTTGAGCTTGAGCCGTCGTGTGATGAAGCCCGTGATACTCCGCTTCACCCGCTCGCCTGCCCGGTGGCTGCCGACGTAGATGTTGCAGTCGTCCGCATACCGCACGAAGCAGTGCTTGCGCCGTTCCAGCTCTCGATCCAGTTCGTCGAGCACCAGGTTCGACAGTAGTGGCGAGAGTGGCCCGCCTTGCGGCGTGCCCTCCTCCACCGGATCCACCAACCCGTTCTCCATCACGCCCGCCATGAGGAACGCCCGCACCAGCTTGAGCACCCTCTTGTCGGCGACCCGTCGCGCTACCGCTGCCATCAGCTTGTCGTGGTTGACCCGATCGAAAAACTTCTCCAGATCGATATCTACCACCCAGCGGCGCCCCTCGGCCACATACCTCTGTGCCTTGGCGACCGCCTGATGCGCCGAACGCCCGGGCCGGAACCCGTGACTGTGTTCGGAAAATTCCGGGTCCCATCTGCGCTGCAAAACCTGCATCACCGCCTGCTGCACCATGCGGTCCAGCACCGTCGGGATGCCCAGCTGACGCATCCCTCCGTCCGGCTTCGGTATCTCTACCCGCTTCACCGGCTGCGGCTTGTAAGTCCCGTTGAGCAGTTGTTCCCGGAGGGCTGGCCAGTGCTCCCGCAAGTGTCCGGACAACTCCTCGACCTTCATGCCGTCGATCCCCGGACTTCCCTTGTTGGACTTCACTCGCTTCAAAGCCTGCAAGCAGTTCTCCCGCTCGCAAACTTCTTCCATCAGTTGTTCCTCTATAGCCGGGCGTTCAGTCCTGCGCTTCGCCGTGGACGATTCGGACCCTCTGCTAGCAGACCTCGGAGCTTCACTCCTGTTCTCTTCGCTAAAGGCCAGCCGAAGCTGGTTATTCTGCCGCTGGTCGCTCATCGAGTCGCGCCGCCTACTTGCCGCTTCCTTCCGTTTGGGCCTTCGCCGCTTGCGCAGCTACTATGCCTGCTGCTGACTTCTGCCGCACGCTCAGAATGGATTGCTCCACCCTCAGTCCCGATTCCGGGACATGCAGCAGACCTCCCGAGGTAAGTTCGACCGCCTTCAACGCGCAACCGCCAGATTTACAACCAGTGCCCTTGATGGATATGGACTTCGCGACCCTTAGCTCGCTCGTCCGGCACCGTATGCCTCGTATCTGGTTCTTGTTCATCGGCTCGCATCTTTGCTCCACGCTTCTTTCAGACCACGCCTCACAACGTCGCCCTTGCGCTTCGCTATCACTTCTCCTCCATCAGGATGTGAAGAGGACTTTCACCTCCAAGCTGTCAAACATGCTCGGCACACCAAGAAAAAAGCCGGAGACGTATGCTCCGGCTTGCAAACTAGAGACTGGCTAGAGCGATTCCAGAACTGGTGTATCTAGCGAGCTCGGGTAGAGCGGGCCTTTAGGCCCGCGTTCGCGAGCGCGACCTTATTTGCTTCCTTCTCTT
Source organism: uncultured Acidobacteriaceae bacterium (assembly GCA_963735855.1). Classification (GTDB taxonomy): domain Bacteria; phylum Acidobacteriota; class Terriglobia; order Terriglobales; family Acidobacteriaceae; genus Bog-257. Next base: position 211,823 of record CAVTMW010000007.1, on the reverse strand, counting down.
GCTCTGGACGCAGGCCTAAAGGCCTGCTCTACCCGGATGCACCAACCCCGGAACTGCTCTAGAAACTACAAAGTCAACCGGCGGCGCAGCAGGCCAGCTAGGCCCAGTATTCCCGAGCCAAACAGCAGGATGCTGCTGGGCTCAGGAGTGCTCCCGGAGGTGCCGCCGCTGCTATTGATGGTGAACGCTTCCGAAGGAATCGTGCCGAGAGCGCTCTCGGATGCGCTCGACGGGCATCCATTCCCAGTGCAGCCGACGCCGCTGTTCTCGTCCCAATAGACCGGATCACCGCTGGGGACGACCGCGTTGGCCAGGTTCAGCCAGTACGAGTTGGCGCCGTTGCCTACGTTCACATTCAGCCCGGTCACCGTGATCTCGTCAATGTTATAGCCATACTCGTTGGTAGAGAGGAATTTGTCGGTCAGGTTGGCGCCGGACGCGGTGCCCGAACCGAGCACCATCCCACTGTTTTCTCCCGTCGTCAGCGACCAATCCACTGAGGTCATTACATCGCCGGGGAATTCCCAAACGCCGAACATGAACCCGGTGACGATCGGTCCGCCGTTGCCGTCACCCTGATCGGTTCGGCAACAAACACTGTTACTGACTACATAGCCGAAGTTGATTGTCCACGCATCGGCGCCGCCGTTGATGGGACCGTTGTCATAATCCGCCCAGGCTGGAATCGCTACCAGCGCCAGGCACAGTATCGTGAGCGCAGCCATTCGCCTTTTCAAAGGTACCGCCTCCTGTGGTGAAGTGACGTTCCTTCCGGGGGTCCGAGGCACGTCGGTCCTTGGTTTTGAAGCTAATCAGTTGTTACTGCAATTCTGGTTCCCACTTAACTACAAATAAGACCAGTGCATCTTGGCATCCGATGCGAATGCGCTTGCAACAACCCCCAGAAAAGTTCCTCGTGATGGTATATCAAACCAGGGCCGTCGACCGATCTTTTTTCTGAAGACTTTGGCCGGTCGGACGTTACTTCAGCTTTTCATACTCGACCCGCGCTACCTTAAGGATCGGAAGATCAGGGTCGGCACCCTTCCATAGCTCGAAGAACTCCTGGTATGACTTGCGGGCGGCTTGCGGGTTGCCCATCATGGCTTGCGCCCGTCCCAGTTGCAATCGCGCCAGGGCGCCCGTAACGAAGTTCAGCACAATGCCCGGATGATCGAGTATTTTCTGGAACTCAGCTGCCGCCTGCTGGCCCTGCCCGATCTTCAGGTAGGCCTCTCCGCGAATGTAGGCAGGGTAAAGACCCTTAAGCGACGCATTGCCCAGTTCATAAGGTGACGTGACCTGAAGTATTTCGATTGCCTTTGCCGGGTCATTGTTCTCCAATTGAATGGCCGCCCGGATGGTCGGCAGCGAGTAGCCTTGCATCATCGTATCCAGAGGAAACTCATGATTCAGCTTGTCCACCAACTTCTGTGCCTGGACTGCTTTCCCTGAACGAGCGAGGGTTAACGCCGTGATCACCCTCACATCCTTTCCCGGCATCAAAGCCATGGCTTGAGTTGCGGTTTGTAGGGCCCGGGCCTTGTCGCCAATTTCGGCCTCGCGCAGAGCTTCATTTGCCTTCCATCCAGCCCCGGTTTCCAGGGCGTCGGCCCGCCGGGCGGACTCCATGGCCCGCCTCGACAACTGACGGGCCTTTTCGAACCGGCCACGGTAGGCTTCGGTGTCCGACTGACTGGAGAGGAGCAAGTCTTCGGCGCCGGCTTTACCCATCGCCCACGACATCTCTTCCCCCATCACCGTCTCGTCACCTTGCAGAAACGCCGTGTCGTACCGGTAGAGGCGCAGATTGGGATCATCCAGCTTGCGGCTACGCGCATCCTCGAAAGTGGCCTTCGCCTTGTCGAGCTGGCCCATCGCGTTGAAGGAAAATATAAGAGTGGCATAAGGGCCCAAGTTGTCTGGAACGAGTTGAATTGTCTTTTGTGCCTCCTCAACGGCGTTCTCGTACTGTCCCAGGTCGGCGTAGATGCTGCTCAGGTTTTGGTGCGGCTTAAAGTCGCCAGGGTCGTTCAGAGACAACTCTTTATAGCTTTGAATTGCCTTTTCTTTTTCTCCAGTGACTGCATCGTAGTAGTGTCCTTCGATGTTCAGGCGCTCCCGCGGGCTTACGCGGTCGCGCAGCTCGTAGGCCTTCTGGTAGTTGGACAATGCCAGCGTCGACTGCTCCTTGTTCTGATACGCCGCTCCCAGGAGAGCGTACGCCGCGGCAAAGTTTGGATCGAGCTCCAGGGCTCGCTGAAGATAGGGAATGGGATCAGCTTCGCCGGTCATTTGCACCCTCCTCGCCCGGCTGAAGGCTTGCAGCGCTTCCAGGGAAGGGGTGGTAACTTCTTCCAGCTGCTTGTCTGACTTCTCCAATGGTGTCAGCGATTCGCCCAGTTGTTCACGCACCTGGTTGGCCACCTGGTTCACCTTCTTGATTACCTCGTTGCGGTTCTCTGCCTCCGCAGAGGCGCTCGCCAGGGTGTCGCCAGTCTGGCAATTCAGGGCCGTCAAAGTAATCAGGTAGTGCTCTCCGACCGCACCGATCGAGCCTGCTAATAATGCCTTGCTGTCGCTGCGCTGACAGACATCCCTGGCCACCTCCTTCGTCAGGCGCGCGTTCGGGCTGTTCATCAGCTTCAGGGTCGCGCTCACCTTTTCGTCGGAGAGCACATTCAAGAAACGCGACTGTTCCAAATGCTTGGCCAGCGCTGTTTTCAAGGTGTCGCCATCCAGCACCGCATCGCCCGTGTGGTTGTCGAAGTCGGCGACCACAACCGTGTCCTTGCGGGAGAATGCGACGGCCTTGTGCGAGCGCCAGTAGAGACCGCCAGCCAACAGAGCTAACCCGACCACGGCGGCCGTCGTCAGCAGTGTCCGCTTCCGGCGCAGAGGATGCTCCGCCTCGCGCTTTACCTTTTCCAGGTCCTCGCGGACGTCCGCTGCCCTCTGGTAACGAAGCTCGCGGTCTCGCTGCAGGCACTTGCCGATGATGGCCTCGAGTCTAGGCGGGAGATCAGGATTGAGCTGCAGGGCAGGCGTAGGCGAGCCGCTCAAAATGGCGTTCTGCAGCGCTTCGATACTGGGGCCGCTGAAGGCCTGCCGGCCCGTCGCCATCTCGTACAGAATCAGGCCAAAGGAAAACAGGTCGGTGCGCCCGTCCAGGTTTTCGCCCCGCACCTGCTCCGGCGACATGTAGGCTGCGGTACCGAGAACCACGCCGGGGCGGCTGAGGTTTAGGGCCTCGGGTCCCTCGGGAGGTGGTACCTGGACATCGCCTTTGGTCTCGGCGTGATGAGCGCGGTCATCCGAATCACTTGCCCTGGCGAGCTTTGCCAAGCCGAAGTCCAGGATCTTAACCAGGCCCTTCTCGGTGACAAAGATGTTGGCCGGTTTAATGTCGCGATGAATGACTCCCTTCTCATGTGCAGCTTCAATTCCGTTGGCGATCTGGATTGCGAACGCCAGCAACTGGCCGAGAGGGAGTCCGACGGCTTGGCCGGCTGCAGCACGGGTGGCCGCCAGGAGTTCTCTGAGGGTTTGCCCCTGCAACAGCTGCATGACGATGAACGGCTGGCCCTCATGCTCGCCAAACTCGTAGATGGAACACAGATTGGAGTGGTCAAGAGCGGAAGCGGCCCGGGCTTCGCGCTCGAACCGTTCCAGAGCTCGCGGATCGTTGCCTAAGTCTTCGGGAAGGAATTTCAGGGCGACAGCGCGGCCGAGCCTGATGTCCTCTGCGCGATACACCACTCCCATGCCACCGCCGCCAACCACCTCCAGAACGCGATAATGCGACACTATCTTCCCGGTCAGGCTGGTGGGCTCAAGCTGCTGCCGCGCGGCAGTCCCATCGTCGCTGCCGGAGGTTTCAGCGCTCGGCGGGCGATCGCCGGCGCTGGACGGCAACCTTTGCACCGGTACCATCAGCCGGTAGCCACGGCGGGCGATGGTTTCTATGTACTGGGGATTCTCCGCCGAATCGCCCAGGGCAACGCGGAGTTTCTTGATGGCGGTGTTGATACCGTGGTCGAACTCAACAATGGTGTTGTTGGGCCAAAGTTTGTTTTGGATTTCTTCGCGGGTGGCGATTGCGCCGTCGGACTCGATCAGAATCTGCAGCACCTGGAAGGGCTGGTCCTGCAGCACGATTCTACGCCCGCCCTCACGCAGCTCTCCCGCCCTGAGGTCGAGCTCAAATTTTCCGAAGCGGACGCGCCCAGCCAAGGTCTCTGTCATGCGGTTTGCAACGAGTGGGTTAGAGTTTACTATCCCCGCCCACGGACTTCCAGACAAGGCTGCCCGGCGGGCAATTGAATTGTCGCGGGCGACCAGGTTGCGATTGATAGTGGACGCGCTAAAATGACGCGATGGCGGATTCGCTTTATCTGAGCATCTGGTTTCCCAGCTTTCGCGAGAACGAGATGATGTCGCGCGCGGTCGGCGTCTTGCGGCAATTTCCGTATTCCGCGTTGCGCGAAGGCATCACGTATCTGTCGGTCCATCCGGTAGCCTGGTCAGAGCCGACCGTGCTGGAGCGCCGCTTCAATCCAGGAATCTCGCCCGAGGAGGCCGCCGACCTGGCCAGCGAATTCGCCCACGACGATTTTGCCATCGTCTTCGAGGCTTTTTGGGACCTCTGGGTCCCCAGCGACGATGAGCACGGCGACAGCTGGGTGCAACGCCCGGTTGCCGTGCGCTTCCTGGTGCATGGCGTGCAGTTCGACGATGGTATCTACAGCGAGGACGGACACGTCGAAGTGGATTTCGGGCTGGACACCTTGTTCGTGCACGAGGGGCTACGATTTCGTCGGTCATAGAAAGCCATCTGCGCGCCAACATTGCAAAGCTGGTCGCGTTCTCAAGCGCGGTGGAGAAGAATTGCGCCATCAGCGGACGCGTGCTGTGGTCCGAGTCGGAAGAGAGCCTGGCCCAGAAGCTGATCGCCAAGCTGCAACAGACGCAGTGAAAACAGTTGCCAGTTGCCAGTAGCCAGTAGCCAGTAGCTGCAGTTGTCACGAAAAGCAACCGCGGCATTTCTCCGATCCGGATCGGGAAATCGTGCGAGCTATATATGGGGCTGCAGTGTTTCAGCGGTGGGAGTCTATATTCGGTAAACGAAAGGCCCGGCATCGCGCCGGGCCCATGTTTCTCTGACAACTGACCACTGACTACTGGCTACTGCTACTTGGTCCTTCCGCCCTCGATCTTCAACTCGGCGCTGGCGCCGGCCTGCGCCGCCGCAAGTCGCGCGGTGAGCACCCGGAACGGTGAACAGGACACGTAGTTGAAGCCGAGCTGAGCGCAGAACTCGACCGACGACGGTTCGCCGCCGTGCTCGCCGCAGATACCGATCTTGATGGTCGGACGGGTCGCGCGGCCTTTCTCGACGGCGATCTTCACGAGCTGCCCAACCCCTTCGCGGTCGAGCACCGCGAACGGGTCCTGCTTCAGAATGCCTTCCGCAAGATACGTCGGCAGGAACTTGTTGATGTCGTCGCGCGAGAAACCGAAGGTGGTCTGGGTGAGATCGTTGGTGCCGAAGCTGAAGAACTCGGCCTCCTTTGCGATCTCGTCGGCCACCAAAGCGGCGCGCGGCAACTCAATCATGGTTCCCACCAGGTACTCGACTTTGTGCTCCTTCTCGGCGAAGACCTCTTCGGCCACGCGGCGCACGATGGCAGCCTGGTTGGCCATCTCCTTCAGCCCGCCGGTCAGCGGGATCATGACCTCCGGCTTCACCTTCACGCCCTCCTTCGCGACCTTGACAGCGGCCTCGAAGATGGCGCGCGCCTGCATCTCGGTGATCTCCGGATAAGTGATGCCCAGACGGCAGCCGCGGTGTCCGAGCATGGGATTGACTTCGTGCAATTGCTCGACCCGATTCAGCAGCGTGCGCAATTCCTTCAGCTTGGGCGATTTCGGCTTGGTGACTTCCAGCTTGCCGATCTCGACCATCAGGTCTTCGCGTCGAGGCAGGAACTCGTGCAGCGGCGGATCGATGGTGCGGATGGTGACCGGAAAGCCGTCCATGGAACGGAAGACGCCGATGAAGTCGTTGCGCTGCATGGGCAGCAGCTTGCGCAACGCGTTGCGGCGGTCCTTCTCGTTGTTGGCGAGAATCATGGTGCGCATGTGCGGCAGGCGGTCTTCGGCGAAGAACATGTGCTCGGTGCGGCACAGCCCGATGCCTTCCGCGCCGAACGCCCGCGCCTGCAGCGCGTCGCGCGGGATGTCGGCGTTGGCGCGCACGCCCATGCGGCGGAACGGCTCGGCCCAGCCCATGAGCTTCTGCAGCTCCGGATCGTCCGGCCGCGCCGGAACGGTGTTGAGCTTGCCATTGATCACGCGGCCGGTGCTGCCATCGAGCGAAATCCAGTCGCCGTCCTTCAGAGTTTTGCCCTTGACCCGGATCTCGCGCGCCTTCTCGTCCACCTCGATATCGCCCGCGCCCGCCACGCAGCACTTGCCCATGCCGCGCGTCACCACCGCGGCGTGGCTGGTCATGCCGCCGCGGGAGGTCAGAATGCCGGCCGCGACTTCCATGCCGCCAATGTCTTCGGGCGTGGTTTCGCCGCGCACCAGAATCAACTTCGCGCTCGAGTCTTTGTTGAACCTCTCCACCGCTTCGTCGGCGGTGAAAACGATCTGCCCGACGGCCGCGCCGGGCGACGCCGGCAATCCAGTCGCCAGCACTTCGACATCCTTGCCCTTCTCATCCAGGCTCGGAACCAGGAAGTCGTAGAGCTGGTTGGGCTCGACGCGGAAGATCGCCTCTTCCTTCGTGATCAGACCTTCCTCGACCATCTGGATGGCGACACGGACCGCGGCCCGGCCGGTGCGCTTGCCGTTGCGCGTCTGCAGCATGTACAGCCGCCCGTCCTGGATGGTGAACTCGAAGTCCTGCATGTCGCGGTAGTGCTTCTCCAGCCGCGTGGTGATTTCGCGCAACTGGTTGTAAACCTCCGGCTGAATCTTCTCGAGCTCCGAGATGTGGACCGGCGTGCGGATGCCGGCGACCACGTCCTCGCCCTGCGCGTTCATCAGGAACTCGCCGTAGAACTCCTTCACGCCCGTCGCAGGATTGCGCGTGAAACCCACGCCCGTGCCGCTGGTCTCGCCGAGGTTGCCGAAGACCATGGCCTGCACGTTGACCGCGGTGCCCAGTAGGTCGTCAATGTTGTTGATGCGGCGATAGGTCTTGGCGCGGTCGTTGAGCCAGGAGCGGAACACGGCGTCGCGCGCCATCACCAGCTGCTCGTGCGGGTCCTGCGGGAACTCGCGCTTGGTGTGCTTCAGCACCACCTTCTTGTAGTCGGCGATGACTTCCTGCAGAGCCTTGGCATCGAGGTCGGTGTCGAGCCTGGCCTTCTTCTGCTTCTTCTTGCCGTCGAAAACTTCCTCGAAGGCGTGCTTGGGAATGTCGAGCACCACCGAGCCGAACATCTGGATCAGGCGGCGGTAGGAGTCATAGGCGAAACGCGGATTGTTGCTGCGCTTGGCCAGACCCTCGACCGACTTGTCGTTCAGCCCGAGGTTGAGAATGGTGTCCATCATTCCCGGCATCGAGAACTTGGCGCCGGAGCGGACGCTGACCAGCAGCGGATTGTCGGCCCCGCCCAGCTTCTGTCCCTGCAACTTTTCGAGGCGGCGAAGGGCTTCGTCCATCTGACCGTTGACTTCCGCCGAAACCCCGCCGGTGCGCATGTACTCGCGGCAGGCCTCGGTCTGGATGGTGAAGCCGGGAGGCACGGGCAGCCCGGCGTTGGTCATCTCAGCGAGGCCGGCGCCTTTGCCGCCCAGGTCGTCTTTCATCTTGCCGTGACCTTCGGCGCGCCCATCGCCGAAGAAGTACACGTATTTCACAGCTTGGCCGTTGGTGCCGGCCGCCTTCTCAATGTCGGTGGTGGCAGTGCTCATGGTAGGAGTCCTTTAGGGTTCGGTAAGTTAGGATGATTTGTTTTCGGTAACGATTTCGCTGAAATCGGCAATGGTGGAGAATTCGTTCAATAGATTTTGCAACAGCGCCAGACGGTTGGCGCGCACGCGCTCGTCGTCGACCATCACCATGACTTTGTCGAAGAACGTATCGACCGGCTGGCGCAACCGGCTAATCTGCTCGAGGGCGGCTGCGTAGTTCTTTTCTGCGCGCAGCTCGCGGACCCTCGCCGCGATCGCCGGCATCCCGGCTGCCAACTCCTTCTCGCTTGGCTCGGTGAGGGCCGCCGAGTCGAGTTGTGGAGCGACTAGCTTTGTTCGTCTCCTTCGCCTGGCGAAGAATGTTCTTGATGCGCTTGAACGCCACGGAAATCGAAGCGAAGTCCTCCGAGCCGCGTATTTTGCTCACCGCTTCCGCCCGTGCGATCGCATCCACCACGTCATCGCTTCCGGCGGCGAGCACGGCGTTCACCACATCGTAGGCGAAGCCGCGCACATCGCGCAGGTAGAACTCCAGGCGCTCGCGCATGAAGCTCGCTACAGCCTCGTCAAAATTGACGTCTTTGGAGAAACGGCCCTCCGCATCCGAGCCGATGTATTGGATTCGCGCGTCCGAGAACAGCTTGGAGACCGGCAGCGGCAGCTTGTGCTCGGCGATAATCTTCACAATCCCGTTCGCGGCACGCCGCAACGCAAAGGGATCTTTCGAGCCGGTAGGTTGAAGGCCGAGGGCAAACATTCCTGCGATGCTGTCGGCCTTGTCGGCGATGGCAAGGATCGCGCCCTCCAGGGTGCGAGGCACGCGATCGTCCATGGATTCCGGCTTGTACTGGTCGTAGATCGCGTCGCCAATCGCCTCGGCCGTGGCCGCTGGAAGAATGGGGTCGAGCTGCTGCACCTTGGCGTACAGGCCGCCGACAATGCCCTGCAATTCGGTAAACTCTTTCACCAACTCGGTCGTGAGATCGGTCTTGGCCAGCAGCGCCGCTTTGTAAACGACTCCCGACCGTACGGTCACACCCGCATTCCGAATGGCTTCCGCGACAAGGCTGGCCAGCTTCTGCACGCGCCGCGTCTTGTCGAAGTAGCTGCCGAGGTCCTTCTGGAAGGTCACGGCCTTCAGCATGTCCACGCGCTGGCGCAGCGGAATCTTCTGGTCGGTCTCCCAGAAGAAGCGCGCGTCGTTGAAGCGGGCGCGCAGCACGCGCTCGTTGCCGTGGCGAATCAGTCCGTCAGGATCGCCGTCCGTGTTCAGCACCGCCAGAAAGTGCGGCAGCAGCTTGCCGTCTGCGTCCTCGAGCGCAAAATACTTCTGGTGGTCGCGCATCACCGTGACCAGCACTTCGTCGGGAAGCGTGAGGAACTCAGGATCGAAGCTGCCGAGAACGACCGACGGGAACTCGGTAAGATTGACTACGGTGTCGAGCAGCGACTTGTCTTCGCGCCAGCGCGCACCAGAAATGGTCCGGGTCGCCGCATCGAGCGCCTTGCGGATGCGCTGCTCGCGCTCCGCGGCGCTGACCAACACCGAACCGCCAGCCAGCTTTTCAGAGTATTCAGACGGGCGCGCGATCTCCAGCATCTCCCGACGACAGAATGCGATGCCCTTCGCTGGTATGGCCGGCGCGAATTCCGGCAAACTCCAGCGGCACAACCTCGTCGTCCAGCAGCGAAACCAGCCAGCGCACCGGACGCACAAAGCGCTCCGCCGACTTGCCCCGCCAGTACATGCTCTTTGCCCAGTAAATGCCGGCGATTTCCTTGGGCAGCGACTCGGCCAGGATCTCGGTGGCAGGGCGCCCTTTCTTCTGCACGGTGGCGGCGAGATACTCGCCTTTCGGAGTCGGACACCTTCTCCAGAGCATCCACCGGAATATTCAGCTTGCGCGCGAAGGCTTCCGCAGCGGGAGTCGGCGCACCATCCTTGTAGGCCACCTTGAGCGAAGGTCCAGTGACCTGCTCGCGGACGTCGGGCTGCGCAGCAGAGACTCCAGCAGCGAGCACGGCAAGGCGACGAGGGGTGGAGAACGCCTGGACAGCCGGACTCTCCAGCCAGCCTTTCGCGTTGCAACAGATCGCCCACGCGGCGAGCCAGTTCCTCGCGAGCGCCGTCAATCATGCGCGCGGGAATTTCTTCGGTGCCGATCTCGAGAAGGAAGTCAGGCATAAGAGAGCAATTAGCAATTAGCCATTAGCACTTGGCAAAGCACAAGACTCGCGGTGTGAACTTCTACAAATGTGATCATGTTTGGCTTGCGGAAACGGGCTCCGCCGCAGGCGCAGCATCCGCCTCTGCTGCAGAGGAAGCTTCGTTTTCCGCCCGCTGCTGATCGACGTAGGCCTTGGCCACGCCGACCGCCAGCGCGCGAATCCGTGCGATCACTCCCACGCGCTCGGTCACGCTGATGGCTCCCCGGGCATCGAGGATGTTGAACAAATGCGAACATTTCAGGCAAAGATCAAAGGCAGCCAGCACGGGAAAGCGCTTGCGCTCGGCCGCATTGAACTTACCTGCCACCGTTCCTTGCGAGTTCCCACCCGTCCTTGCGCTTCGGCCTCGCCGTCCAAGCGGCATACTCGTCCAGCAGCGCCTGGCACTCGGATTCGTACAACTCAAGATGCTTCCAGGCCTTCTCCACATCGGCGCGCTCGAAGTTATAGACGGAAAACTGCAACTCGTCCTGCAGGCGTATCGTCGCCGTACTTCACCGGCCGGCCATCAGGGCCGACTACCCACGTGATGTCGTAAATGCTGTCCACATCCTGCAGGAAGGCTGCGATGCGCTCGAGTCCGTACGTCAACTCGGCGGAGATGGGATCGAGATCGATGCCACCGCACTGCTGGAAGTAGGTGAACTGCGTGATCTCGAGGCCGTCGAGCATCACCTGCCAGCCGATGCCCCACGCGCCCAGCGTGGGCGACTCCCAGTTGTCTTCCTCGAACTTGATGTCGTGTTTGCGCAGGTCAATGCCGCAGCGCCGTCAGCGAGTCCAGGTACAACTCCTGCACGTTCTGCGGCGGAGGCTTCAGGATGACCTGATACTGCATGTGCTTGAACAGGCGGTTCGGGTTCTCGCCATAACGTCCATCGGCGGGACGCCGCGAAGGCTGCACGTAGCCGACACGATAGGGCTTGGGACCGAGCACGCGCAGGAAGGTCTCCGGCGCCATGGTTCCGGCGCCGACTTCAACGTCATAGGGTTGCTGCAGGACGCAACCGTGCTCCGCCCAGTAAGTCTGCAGGCGCAGCACCAGTTCCTGGAAGGTCAGCGGGATTTGCGCGGGAGCCAAATGATTTTCCAGTTGAGGACGGGGCTGAAGCCCCTTGTGTCATGTGCCGTCCGTACGGGACTCGGGTTCTTATGTCGTACTTTACCCAGCGCTGAAGACGGCTGGGCCTGCGATAGATGTTTCACCCCTACGGGGTTGTGCTTAAACGGTTGAAGTCTCCGTGGCTACAATCAAGATATTCCTGTCCGCCGCAGCCTTCATAACTTCGCCAGCATGACCGCCGTTACCAGCTTCTTCTCGATGTGGCGCTCCAGAATCTGCACCAGAAATCGCCGCAGATCAGAATACTGGCTGGCCGTCCACGGCTCGGTGGCAAAATCCTCCACTGGTGAGCGAAACATCTGCGCCGCTAAAATCCGCGAGTCCGCCGACAGCTCCGACGACGCCAGCCGTTTGTGCTCTGGGCACCTCAGCCCATCCGCGAGAGCATGATAATACGCCCGGCTGCCCATTGAGCGCCTGACCACAAGCGAGGCACTCGCCCAAGTCCGGCAGGAATCCAACCAGCCGTACCAGCCAGAGCTGAAAGTACGTCAGCGGCGCCCAGATCGAACCCGAACGCAACTGGTGAAGCACCGAAACCGCCAGCCGGAAGATCGCGTCGTTGGCTTCGCGGTCCGGCAGCAACTCGTCCAGCGTTTCTGCCACGTGCTCCAGCGCTACCACTCGCGGGTAATCCACCGTCACTGACAACGGTGACTCCAAAATCTCGCAGGAATCAAGTCGCGTCAGTTCTTGCCCTTCGCGGTCTTCGTAATACGCACGAACCCGGGTGAGCGGCTCGAGGGCCCCGCCAAAACGCCGCTTGGACCTCTTTGCCGAACGGGCCACTCCTTTGACCTTGCCCTCCGCACGCGTGAACAGCGTCACCAGCAGATCAGCCTCGCGCAGCGGATAGGTTCGCAACACGATCGCTTCCGACTGCTTTAGTGACATGGAGAGGCATTCGGCGACCAAGGCAGCAAAGTCGCCAGGGCTAAAGTCCTGCTTTGTGCCCGATCCATGATTCTACCGGGCGAGGTTGTGATGTGCAAAGAAGCGTACATAAATCCCGAACGTGGGTCTAGATCCACCTCACGGTCTAGGTTCGCGTCGTGTAAGTCTGGGTAGGTCAGGCCCTTGTATCGGGCTGATCGCGACCTCGCTCCCACGCCTTGGCGTATTTCCAGCTCACGTATTCCGCGTGGTAGAGGTGCAACAGCAGGCCTTCGCGGCCATCGAGGAAGCCACCGCGCAGAACGTAGTTGTAGAAAAATGTGAGCCGCGGGCGGATGACGATGTCCACAAAGCTGAATCCACGCGGCCGATTCGCCGTCGCCATCTGCGCACCCAGCGACGAGTAGCGGTTCATGTGGTCGAGGTAGCTGTCGAGCGTGGGATAGGCGTGGTGCAGGAGATGGCCCTTCAGTTTTGCGGTCGGGCCGCTGAGGCGAACGTCTTCATGGACCAGTCGATCTTCGAACTGGCCCGCCCCGCGGCGGAAGAGCCGCAGTTTGGGGTCGGGATAGAAGCCGCCGTGACGAATCCAGCGGCCGAGGAAGAAGTTCTTGCGTGGAATCCAGAAGCCGGCGGCATGAGGATTGGCCGCAAGAGTTGTCTTGATCTCCTCCGCCAGTGCGGGTTCGACCTCTTCGTCGGCATCGAGCGAAAGCACCCAGTCGCAGCCAGCTTTTTTCAGGGCGAGGTTCTTCTGCGCGGCGAAGCCGCGCCAAGGCTCTACGTAGAACTTGGCGTGGAAGGATTCAGCAATCTCGTGCGTACGGTCGGTCGAGCCGGAGTCAACGACCACGATCTCGTCGGCCCAGGCAACGCTCTGCAGCGTGCGCGCGAGGTTGGCCTCCTCGTTCAGGGTGATGATGACGACGGATAGGCTCAAGCAGACAATGCTAATCGCCGGAGGTTGCGGCGGGAAGGGAAAACGGCGTGCCGCCGCTACGCGGCTCGGCATGAATTCCCAGCCCCACCCGTCGCGAGCGTCGCGCTTCCTCAATGTTGCGGCTGCACTTGCCCCTGCGGTTGCGCCGGGTTCTGCGACGGCGTAGCTTGCGGCGCCGGAGCGTTGACTCCCGGAACCGGAATCGGCGTCAAGTTCGGCTGCGTCAGGTCGTTGGTGTTCGCCGGCACCACTCCCGGCACCTTTGGCGGGTGCTGGACCTTGGCAGCCTCGGCGTCCGACATCTCGATGCCGAGCCTCTTCAGCGTTTCCGCGGTCGACAGATCGAGCTGCACCTTCGACTTCTCATAATTGGTGGCCGCGACCAGAACGTTGGACTCCGCTTGGGTCAAGGCGCTCGAAGCCTGCAATACCAGGGTGCTGGTGGAAGCCCCCATGCGCAGCTTCTTCTGCTCGGCGTCCAGGTTTTGCGCGGCATAATCGCGGGCAGCAATCGCCGCCTGTAGCCCGACATAGTTCTGCTGCAGCGCGAACTGCGCCTGCCGCACCTGCAGCCGGATGGTGTTTTCGGTTTGCTGCAAGCTCATCTGCGCCTGGCGATATTCCAGCACCGAGCGCACCTGGTCGGCCTGGATCTGGCGGTTGCGCAGGGGGATGTTGATGTTCACTCCCACACCTTTGTCCGGCGCCGAGCTGTTGAACAGGTTGGGAAGGCGTCGCCGTAACCGGTTGGAGAGATGGTTCCAGGGGGCGGACAAAAGCTGCCGCTGGTGCAAAACGGGTTTTGCGGGCCCGCCAGAGCAGACGCGCCATAGAACGCGAAAACGTCCACCGTCGGCAGCAACTGGTTGCGAATCGACTTGCGGGAGATTTCGTTGTTGGTGAGGGTAAGGCGCGCGGTGGCGATTTCCGGACGTTGCTGCAAGGCCTCATTGATCAGGTCTTCGACCGGCGGGACTTGGTACTGTTCCGTGATATTCAGAGTGTCGGTGGGTATCACCGGCGCGATGGCCAGCATGGGGTCCGCAACGTTGCGCGTAATTGCGTTCTTCATCAGCAGTTGCTGGAGCTGAAGGTTCACTTGCGCGGCAATCAGGTTCTGCTGCGCGGTGGCAACGGCGCTTTGCGCCTGCACCACGCTGAGCGGAGCCAGCGTTCCGGCCGCCACCTGCTTCTGGTTGTCGGAAAGCGTCTTGTTGGTAAGGTCGAGGGCGCGCTGCTGCACCGTCACGTTGGCGTAAGCATTGACCAGGTCCCAGTAGATGTTTTCGATCTGCGACACCGTCTGGATGACCTGCAGCCGGAAGGTCACATCTTCGATTTCCCGGTTGTTTCTGGCAATGCGAATCCAACGCAGGTTGGGATCGTACCCAAAGCCCGACAGCAGGTGCTGGCGCAGCTCAAAGCGAAAGTTCGGCGTCAAGGTCGGATTGAGAGTGTTGAAAGCGGAATTGGACGAGGTACGCAGGTTGTTGAAGCCCACCGTCATCAGAGTGCCGGTGGAAAATCCCTGGCTGTAGAGGAAGTTGGCGGTCGTGATGTTCTGGCTCAATTGCGGCGTGCCGGTAAAGATGGTGTTCGCCTCCGGCGTGATGACGTGCTCCTCAGATGCAGTCCCTGTAAGCACCGGATCGTAGTTGTCGAGGGGAGGGCCCTCACCTGTAGTAGAGGCGACGATGCCTCCCACGCCGGCGCCCGCGCCGCCGACACCGATAGTGGTGCCGCCCGCGCCTCCGCCGGTCGAACCGGTAGTGGACGTCCCCGTGCCTCCGGCGGAAGTCGTGCCCGTGGTGCCTCCCGGCGTGCCTTGCACCAGGCCGGCGTTCACACCGAGCGCCACCGCTCCCGAGCTGGTCCGCAGAATGTCGGTATCGGCAATCGAGAGGTTGTAGCGCTGAATGCCGATGTCGAGGTTGTCTTCCAGCGCCATGGCCACCGCGTCGTTCAGCGACAAATACATTTTGCCGTCAATCAGGAGGTGATCGATATGCCCGCTGTTAGCCACGTTCAGCGGCGCAACTTCGCGTACCGTGTACACCACGAAGGGGTTGGGCCACTGCTTCTTTCCCCGGCTGTAATCCTGATCGGAGTAGGGATGGGCATTGTTTTGCGGCGCAGGCGCTTGTGGCAGCGGCGTCAGCGGCGGGCCCGGCGGCGCGGTAGCTTGGGGCGCTGCATTCTGCGCGAAAGCGCGCGGCGAGCAGGCAGAACAGGGTCACTAATAGTAGTTTTGCAGGTAACAGATTCAGATGCTTCGAACCAAACATTCCTTAATCTCCAGGAAGCGGGCTATGCGTTCTGTATCCTTCATTGAGTTCGTTGATTCCAATCTCTGATGCTGGGAAAGCTTGCGAAGAACCATGCGCAGGATGACATTCGCAGGGAACAGAGATTGCGTGCAACATCGCACGTAGCAGGAATGGCATAGTATAGCTGACGCGCCACGGTCAGTCGGGCCGCTTTACACTGCTTTACATAGCTTTACATAGCGGCAACAGAGCGCGTTTGCCGGCATATCGAGATTATGAGTCGCACCCTGAAAATAACGTTGGCCTATGACGGATCGGAATTTCACGGCTGGCAAATCCAGCCCGGCCTACCGACCGTGCAGGGCACTCTGGCCGAATGTATCAAGCGCGTTACCGGCGAGGAGGTGCTGCCGCAGGGCTCCGGACGCACCGACGCCGGGGTTCACGCACTAGGTCAGGTCGCCTCCGTCCACCTGGAGTCTTCGATTCCGGAAACCAACCTGGTGGTTGCGCTGAACGATGTTCTTCCGCGGTCCATCCGGGTGAATTCGGTACAAGCCGTGTACAAGAACTTCCACGCGCGACATTCGGCCTCCGCAAAAACCTATCGCTACCGGATTTATCGGGAGGCCATTTGCCCGCCCTTTCTGGCCCGCTACGTCTATCACGATCCCTACCCGATGAACGAAGAAGCCCTCATTCGCTCCTCCGAACACGTGGTCGGCACGCACGACTTCACCTCGTTCGCCGCGTCGGACCCGGAGCGCAGCGCGCGCATCGCTGAAATGCGGGACCAGGGCGACGAGCAGGGGATGTCAAACGTGCGCACCATTCATTCCTCGCAATGGGTCAGGACCGACGAGGAGCTGACTTACACCGTGCGCGGCGACGGCTTTCTGCACCACATGGTGCGCAACCTGGTGGGCACATTTCTGCAGGTCGGCAAGGGCGCGTTGCAGATGGAGGATGTGCCCCGGATCCTGGAGGCCCGCGACCGCAGCGCCGCCGGTCCGACGGCTGCCGCTTGCGGACTTTACCTGGTCAGCGTTGAATATTAGGCATGGCTACTTCAGCGACCATCGTAGGTAACAGCACGATCGTAACCACGAACCCGGCAACCGGAGAGGTGTTGGCCGAGCTGGCGTGTGCCGGTGCGAGCGACGTCCAAAACGCCGTGCTGCGCGCGAAACAAGCGCAGCCGGCGTGGGAGGCAACGCCGGTAAGTGAGCGGATCGCTGTGCTGCGCCGATTCCAGCAGCTTTTGAGCGAGCGTCGCGATGACGTGGCCAGCCTTATTTGCCGCGAGGCCGGTAAGCCGGTGGTGGAGGCCCTGGTCACGGAAGTCCTGGTTGTCCTGGACGCCGCCGAGTTCTGCATCCGCAATGCACATTCGTTTCTCCGCGAAGAACGCCTGCCGCACGGCAACCCGGTCATGAAGATGAAACGCGGCAAGCTGGTGCGCGAACCTTTCGGCGTGATCGGCATTATTTCGCCGTGGAATTATCCCTTCTCGATTCCTGCGGTTGAAACGCTCGCCGCGCTGGTGACCGGCAACGCCGTGGTGCTGAAGCCGTCGGAATTCACGCCGCTGATCGCACTCGAACTGCAGCGGCTGTTGACCAGCTGCCGGCTTGAACCCCGATCTCATGCAGGTAGTCGTCGGCGAGGGTCCGGCGGGCGCGGCGCTGATCGAGTCGCCGATCGACAAGCTCATGTTCACCGGAAGCGTGCCTACCGGCAGGCGCGTCGGCGAAGCGGCTGCGCGCAAGCTGTTGCCGGTTGTGCTGGAGTTGGGCGGCAAAGATCCCATGCTGGTGCTCGACGACGCCAACGTGGACATCGCCTCCAGCGGCGCGGTGTGGGGCGCGTTCGTGAACGCCGGACAGACGTGTCTCTCGGTCGAGCGCTGTTACGTCCATCGCAGCCTCTATAACGATTTTCTCGAAGCCTGCCGCAGCAAGATTGCGAAGCTGCGCGTGGGGAACGGAATCGATTCGGAAGTCGAGCAGGGGCCGCTGATCAGCGAACGTCAACTGCGCATTGTTGAGGAGCATGTGAATGACGCAGTCGCGCATGGCGCGCGGCTGATCCTGGGTGGGAAGCGGCTGACCGAACTTGGTCCGAACTTCTACGCGCCGACGCTGCTGGCGGACGTGACACACGACATGCGCCTGATGCGCGAGGAGACGTTCGGTCCGGTGCTTCCAGTAGCGCCGTTCGACAGCGACGACGAAGGCGGTGCGCCTGGCGAACGACAGCGACTTCGGTCTCGCCGCCAGCGTGTGGACACGTAACCGTCGCCGCGGCGAGGCCATGGCCGCGCGGCTCAAAGCCGGGACGGTGATGGTCAATGACGTGATCTCGTGCTTCGGCATCGCGGAAGCGCCGCACGGCGGATTCAAGTTCAGCGGCATCGGCCGGACGCACGGCGAGATGGGCATGGCCGAGATGGTCCAGGTGAAGCACGTGGATGTGGACCTGCTACCCAACGTGCCCAAGCCCTGGTGGTTCGGCTACGACGGCAAGCTCAAACAACAGATGACTGGTTTTATCGACCTGCTCTTCGCCGGAAGCTTGGGAAAGAAACTCGGCGGGGCCCTGCGCTCCGTCGGACTGGTGCGGCGCGGGAACCGCATCTGAAAACAGGCCGTCTGTGCGTCGCAATGGACCTATTCCGAGTGACTTGTGTTTGCTCACGTAATACACTGTCAACCTGAGAGATCGACAATGTTGGACGAACTGGCCATCGCTGATATTCACCAATCATTCTTTGAGTACCGGGCCAACTTCAAAGACCCTATCGCCGATCTTTGGTACGGTGGAAAGCAGGGAGAGATCATCAAGAGGCTACTCATAGCTCTTTCACCGTGGCACGTGGGCTTGGAAAACGTTACTTGGAATCAAACTGCTAAGAACGCGAGCGAAATTCAGCTGACGATCGGAGTACCTTCACTGACCGCTGGTATTCTGCTGGGTCTCGGCGGGTTGACAATGAGTGTCCTTAATCCGGATTGGTCACGCGCACCGCAGTACTTCTCTTTATTTCAAACTGGGTTGGACGAGCTCAGAGCGAGCACTGGCCAGGAGCTGCGATCGCAGCAAACGACACTGGGATTTCACGTCAAACCAGGCAAAGAACCATTCCGGGACATCCTTGCTGGGTTTGTGAATGCAAAGTCGCTGGGCGGTGAAAACGCTGCAATGTTTGGAGTATCCGTTTATCATGATGATCATTCATTCGTAATTGATGGGTCGGCGCTCTTCCCGGGCAATGTTTTCATCAAGTTGCTTAGGAGTTTCGGGCCTGAGAAGCGGTTTGAAGAGATGGCCAAAATGCTTTATGCGGACGAAGAAAACGTGTTGGAGAAAATAGGTCTGAAGTTACAATGATGCTTCAAGAACAACTCGCGCAGCCACAGACGATTCCCGTGTTGCCGTTCCTGGATACCCCTGCGTCGTTTGACTTTGGTTTGCTTGGTAATAGCGCGACTCAAGCTCCTGCGATTTCAAGCTCAGAAAATTTCACTTCGCGCTTTCGAGCTCCACGTGAGGTACCGTCGGTTCCGGTCGAAGGCGATGAACCTTCTGAGTTAGATTGGCTCGAAGACAATGCCCAGGAGCTTGGGCATTATCCAGGTGAGTGGCTACTCATTCAGGGGCGTCGACTGCTGCTGCATAGCCGCAACTTTGCAGAGCTGCGGATGGCAATCCGCGAGCGTCGGATAGATTCCCCCTTTGTTTATTATGTGCCAACTGACGAAGAAGCCAACTTTATAGCAATCTAGCATGACGACCGTCGACTATCCTGTCTTCCCTGCGATACCGGACGGTTCCTAGGATGAGCGGTCTTCAGCCCGCCGCTGAAGTAAGGCTCTTCAACGGGGGTATGACCACGACTGCTATAGGAGTCTTTGATTCAGGCTCTCCCTACACGGTATTCGGTCCTGAACATGCGACGCTGATTGGAATCGATGATGTGACGACCGGCCTCCAAGAAGACGTAAACACCCTGGGCGGAGCCATCCAAATCTTTCTCTTCGATCTGGAAATCCAATTGCTGGGAGCAGGCCCTCGTTTCGCTGGGCAAATTGGATTCTTTTCCGGTCATGCTTCCCGCAACATTCTGGGCCGTAGCGTAATCTTCTCTTCGTTTCAGATTGGGTTCCATGAGCGAGGTCAAGTCATTCATCTGCGTGCGGAGTCTTAACGGAGTCTGATGGACGGCACCACGGTTTATGTCTTGCTGGTTATCTTTGTCGCCACCCTGATTCGCTCGGTCTTCGGATTTGGCGAAGCCCTCGTCGCTGTTCCGTTACTTGCCCTCCGGCTTCCGGTGAATGTGGCTGCTCCGCTGGCGGTGCTGGTTTCGATCACCGTGGCCGTTGTCATCGTCGCGCAAGACTGGCAAAAGATCCATTTGCGCAGCACGGGCTGGCTGGTGCTCTCAACGCCTGTTCGGCATTCCACTGGGACTGATGCTGCTGACTGCCGGCAACCATCGCATGGTCAAAGCGGCCCTGGCCCTCGTCATCATGGCCTTCTCGGCCTACGCTCTACTCGGGCGCAGACCGCCGGAGTTGCACAGCGACAGCCGAGTATGGCTGCTGGCCTGCGGATTCGTTGCAGGAGTGCTGGGCGGAGCGTACGGGATGAACGGACCTCCGCTGGCAATTTATGGCGCGATGCGCCGCTGGTCCGCCCAACATTTCCGCGCGACACTGCAGGGGTACTTCCTGCCCGCCAGCGTCATCGGCATGGCGGGCTACTGGCTCGCAGGCCTGTGGGTGCCCATCGTCACGCATTACTACCTGCTGTCCCTGGCGCTGGTCTTGCCGGCAATCCTGATCGGCCGGTTCGTTAACCATCGCCTGCGCGGAGACGCCTTTCTAAAATATGTTCACGTCGGCCTGGTATTGATTGGTGCAGCTTTGCTGGGCCAGGCCATTCTGCAATAGCCTCGGAAGTTGCGGTATTGAGATATTCCTCGCGACAGGCGATACTGCCTGCATGCCTGAGATCGTGCCCACAGAAGCTCCGCAGCTGCCGAAACACAAGGTGAAATACAAGAAGGCGTTCCAGCGTGCCTGCAACGAGCCCGACGCAAAAGGCAAACTCTGTGGCGGCCATTTGAAACGCTGGTTCTATCTGGCCGACGTGCTGGAGCAGGCTTGCGGCGACGTCCGGCAGGCCTTTGGCGACCGGGCGGAAATCTATCGTTGTGAGCACTGCAGGACGCTGTATCTGCCCAGTGAAGAGGAGCCGCGTGGCAGGAATGTTGCGGGCCTGGGCAAGCAATCGATTTTCGGATTGACCTTGACGGCCAAGCCGGGTGAAGAAAAAGCCAAGCAGTAACCGGCGTTTGGGCGATAATCTGAAGCGCAGCAGGGCATGTCCTGCATCTGTGCAAGTAAAGCGGCGCGGTGGGGCGCCGAAAAACGGGGTGTTAGCTAACAGTGACCGCTAGAGTTGCGGATCTCATTTACGACTGGAACACGATCTATGCCCGCTCGATGATACCGGCCGGCAAGGTGCTGTTGAATGACGAATCGCTGCGCGACGGCCTGCAGTCACCCTCGGTCCGCGATCCTTCCATTGAAGAGAAGATCGAGATCCTCCATTTGATGGAGGGGCTTGGCATCAATTCGCTCGATATCGGCCTGCCTGGGGCCGGTCCCCGCGCCCAGGCGCACTGCGAAGCCCTGGCGCGTGAGATTGGCCGCGCCAAGATGAAGATCAAGGCTAACTGCGCTGCCCGCACCCATCAGAATGACATTCGGCCTGTAGCCGAGATCGTGGAGCGCACCGGCGTCCCTATCGAGGCAGCAACGTTCATCGGTTCCAGCCCCATCCGGCGCTATACGGAGGATTGGACTGACGACTTCCTGCTGCGCACCACCGAGAACGCTGTGAAGTACGCGGTATCGCTCGGTCTGGACGTGATGTACGTGACTGAGGACACGACGCGCTGCGATCCCGAAACCATCCAGCGGATGTACAGCACCGCCATCGCCTGCGGCGCGAAGGCCATCGTGATTTGCGATACCTGCGGGCACGCAACCCCCATGGGCGTGGTCGCCCTGATGCATTTCGTGATCAACGAAGTGGTGAAGCCGTCGGGCGAGAACATTCGCGTGGAGTGGCATGGACATTCCGACCGTGGCCTGGCGGTGGCGAATTCTCTGGCCGCGCTGGTGGCTGGGGCCGAGGTGGTACACGCCACGGCCTGCGGCATCGGCGAGCGCGTCGGCAACACGCAAATGGACCAGATGCTGGTGAACCTGAAGCTGATGGCCATCGAGCCCTGGGCGAGCCAGGACTTGACCAGCCTCAAGCAGTATTGCGAGACCGTGGCCAAGGCTACGGGAGTGCCGATTCCCAAGAACTATCCGGTGGTCGGCGAAGACGCTTTCAAGACCGGCACCGGCGTGCACGCGGCGGCGGTCATCAAGGCTTATCGCAAGAACGACGTGCTGCTGGCGAACAGTATTTATTCCGGCGTGCCCTCCCACTACTTCGGCATGGAGCAGATCATCGAGATCGGTCCCATGAGCGGCAAGTCGAATGTGCAGTTCTGGCTGGAACGAAATGGCATAGCGGCGACCGACGAACTTGTGGACCGCATCTACCAGCGGGCCAAGAATTCCGACCGCATGCTCACCGACGCCGAAATTATGGAATGCGTTCAGGCGGCGCCGGGCGTGCATTCAAGCCTGGCGTCGTAAGCAAACGTCGGATCGAACGCCCAAGTCAGGCGCGGTGAAGCAAAGGACCGGACTTGTTCCCTAGACTCGCGCCGAAATTCTCGCAAGCGGTCTTCAGGCGTCTGAGCTATCATCCTTGTATGAATTGTGATATCAGAAGGAACTTGTACAGCAACATGATTTCAGCCGCCCAGTCATCTCGAACATAGGCTTCAGTCCTCGGAAAGCAGCGACTTGAAGTGGGAAATAGGTGAAATCAAGCGGATGGCCAAAGACTTAGTGGACGCTATCAATAAATTGCACACGCACGAGAACGAACACAAGTGTCTTTCCTAAGCGGTCAATATTTCCACAAATACATAAGGATGATAGGGCGTGCTTCGTGCTTTTTCCCGGGCATTTGCGATTGATCGCCATCCTCCTGTTGTCATCCCTGCCCGGCGTCGCCCAGCAAAGCCCGAGCACCCCTCAGTCTGAACAAGCCAATGCTGTAGCAGTGATTAGCAAGGTGGCGGATTCAGTTCGCCAATGCGCACAGAGCTCCCAATTGAATCAGACGAAAGACAGAAAGCCTCGTTCTATCGCTTTCATTCGGGTCCAGCTTCCAATGTACGATCTGACTTGAAGAAAAGCGACTCGCTCGTAGCCCCCTACATTGGAATCGTAGAATTCTCGATTCACACTGGCACCACCCACATGTGGCGAACACCCGCTGAGGCTGCGGCTGAGGCTGACGATTCGGATGTACTTTCCACGAACACCAAACATCGACATATTTTTCGAGTGAGACTCCGAAGTGCGCACAACTCGAATCTCGGAGCTATTACAGCAATTCCAGTGGCCAATGGGTGGAGGAGGACGACGCACCTTATGCGTGTTGGGAAGCAGTAGGCTACAAATAGCTCGCGAACCCAGTTGGCCCTCCGACCAGCACGTCCTTTCCGAATTCGGCGAACATGGCAAGCGCTCCGCAAACCCGGATCAGCTCCTCTTTGCCTACTCTCACATCATCGTTGCGCCCGTCATCGAAGTCCACGGGCCGGGTACTTACTTTCTCGTTCAGGCTCGCGAGCAAGTCCTCAGGACTTCCAACTGTTACCAACTCCCCGCGTCGCGCAGCCTCCATAGCGGCGACGGTCACCGCGTCGGGCACCTCCACGTTGGCAAACATTAGTTTCACCTCCTGAGCTACATCGTAGCCCAACATAGACCCTGCAGCTTGTCGCCGATCACTTCACCCTTAGCAACACCACTCCATGCGTCGGAACCGTTGCGGTGAAGCTGTTCTGCAAACGGCCGAGGTCTTTCCCCGCCCACAGATCGCGCACCATCGCGGACTTCCCCACCCCGAGATCGCGGAACTGCACGGTCACGAGTTCTTGCGGCTCTCCTGTGTTGAAGATGCCGACAGCTTTGGAGCCGTCCGCCAACGGCTTAACCCAAATCTGTATGGGGCCCACCTGCCACACGCGATGGCCTTCAACGCCGAGCGGGTCCTGGTCAACGGCAATCACGTCGCGGTTGGTGAGGATGGAGAGGATCTCCGGCTGCATGTTGGCCAGGTCACTTCCCGCCAGCAGCGGCGCAGCCAGCAGCGCCCACTGGCTCATGTGCAGCCGGTTTTCGTCGAGCGTTAGTTTGCCGTTACCGACTTCAAGCATATCGGGATCGTTCCAGTGGCCGGGCCCGGCAAAGCGGTCGAGGCCGGTGTTCTCCCCGAATCCCAGGGCAACAATGCTGTTGTAAGTAGGCTCAATGTCGCGGCTGGTTCGCCACAGGTTGCCGCGCGACTGCGCTCCCCAAGTCCAAACCGCGTCCACACCATACTGGCAAAGGCTGAAGACGATGGGACGTCCGGTGGACTTCAAGGCATCACCCATTTTCTTGTAAACCGCGGGCATATCGGTGTTCTTGTAAACCTTGTCGGCGCTGCACCAGTCATATTTCAGATAGTCGAAGCCCCACACCGCGTAGGTTCGCGCGTCCTGCTCTTCGTGCTGGTAGCTGCCCTCGTACCCGGCACAGGTCTTGGGCCCGGGAGACGAATAGATGCCGATCTTCAGGCCCTTGCTGTGAACGTAATCGGCCAGCGCCTTCATGTCGGGAAACCTCTCGTTGCCCTGAATATTTCCCGCGGCATCGCGCTGGCCCTGCCAGCAATCGTCAATGTTGATGTACGAATATCCCGCGTCCTTCATGCCGTTGGTCGCCATGGCATCGGCGGCCGCGCGCACCACCGCGTCACTCACTTTGCAAGCGAACAGGTTCCAACTATTCCAGCCCATGGGCGGCGTGGCGGCAAGCGTAGCTTTCTGAGCATAGGCTTCAGCAGCGGGAAACAACACGACTACTGCGAGCACGGCGATCACGATTGGAGAAAAACGTTTCATGCCAAATCCTTTCGCCCCGGTGGGATCCTCGAGTGCGGCCGCTTTGCCGCGCCCCTCAGTGTACAAACCGTCTCCGTGAATTCAAGCTGAATTTCAAGGACAAGGCCTTTCGCTCTCTCCACCCACGTATTAACATTGGGCATCCTTCATGGGCCCCGGTCCTCCAGCACGCGTGGTTTCCGGCGAAGATTTCTCGTTGAGCGAATCGCAATCCTTACGCTCGGCCCAGCAGCAGGTGGCGCGCCTTGCCGGGCTGCGCCGGGTTCATGAGGCGTTCGCCTGGTTCCGCTCCCATTCCCGCGAACTGGAAGACTTGCAGCTTCAAGTGACCTCGATTGCGGCGCCGCCCTGGGGAGAAACCGCGCGCAGCGAATGGCTGGCAGCGCGGTTTGCTGAGCTGGCTCTGTCGGACCCTCACCGGGATGAGATTGGCAACGTGTTTGGGGTTCGGCCCGGCAAAGATCCGGATGCGCCGTATATCGCGTTGAGCGCGCACCTGGACACTGTTTTCCCCGCCGGCACAGAGATGTCTGTGCGCCGCGATGGCGACAAGCTCTATGGCCCGGGCATCTCCGACAATTCCTCAGGAATCGTTGCGCTGCTGGCCATCGCCGGCGCCATGCAGGCGGCGGTGGTCCCGAACCGCGCGCCCATCCTGTTCATCGGCGACGTAGGGGAAGAGGGCGAAGGCGACCTGCGCGGCATGCGGCATATTTTCCAGCAGCCGGAGTGGTCGGCCAACATCGCCTCGCTGGTCGTACTCGATGGCGCCGGAACCGACACCATCATTGCCGAAGGTCTTGGCAGCCGGCGCTACGAGGTCACGATTCGCGGTCACGGCGGCCATTCGTGGAGCGACTTCGGGGTGGCCAATCCTATCGTCGGGCTGGCGCGCGTGATCGATCGCTTTACCCGGACCCCGGTCTCCGCGACGCCGAAGACGACCTACAACGTCGGCATCGTCAGCGGCGGCACTTCGGTGAACTCCATTCCTGAGTCGGCAACCATGCGCGTGGATACCCGTTCCGCCTCGATCGAAGAGCTTGACAAGTTGGAGCACGCGCTGCACGAAGCGGTGGACCAGGTCATTCCCGAACTCACCGGACGCAAGCGCCAGGAGCTGCTGACCGCCGAAGTTCGTGTCATCGGGAACCGGCCGGCCGCCGACCTGCCGGCCGACTCGCAGCTGCTCAAAGCCATTCGCGCCGTGGACGCGCAACTAGGCAACACCGCTCGCATTCAACGGGCGTCCACCGACGCCAACGTACCGCTCTCGCTGGGCCGGGAAGCCATTGCCATCGGCGCGGGCGGCACCGGCGGCGGCGCACACACCATTCACGAGTGGTACGACCCGACGGGCCGCGATCTCGGTCTGAAGCGTATTCTGCTGCTTACCCTCGCACTTTCGGGAGTGGCGGACGAATGAAGCTCTTGCTGCTGACGGTTTTTTTGATTGCTGCCTTGAACACATCTTTTTTAGCCGACGCGGCGCCGGGAAAGTCGGCCAGCCGATCCCCGGACATGATCTTCGTCAACGCCGACATCTATACCCAAGCAGTACCCGTCCGCGCGCAGGCGATCGCCGTGAGCGATGGCCGGGTTGTTGCCGTCGGCTCTAACGACGACATTCGCAAGCTGAAGGGACCGCACACCCAGGTCGTCGATCTCGGCGGGCACTTCGTCATGCCCGGCTTCAATGATGCCCATGTCCATCTGGAAGAGGCCGGCCTCGAGGCCCTTAGCGTGGATTTGCGCGGCACGGCGTCCTTGCAAGAAATGGAACACCTCATCTGGTCTGCCTGCAAGGCCGCTCCTCCCGGTGAATGGGTAGTGGGCGGTGGCTGGGACCAGACAAAATGGATCGATCAGAGATTACCCAGCCGCCAGGATCTCGATGTCTATACCTTTGGTCATCCTGCGGTGCTCAGCCGGGTGGATGGACACATCGCCGTCGCCAACACGGCGGCGCTGAAAATCGGCGGCGTCACCGGCCAGACTCCGGCCCCCGAAGGCGGCAAAATTGATCACGACGCCAACGGTGAGCCGACCGGCATTCTGCGCGAGACTGCGCGCGACCTGGTCGAGTCGAAGATCCCGCCGCCCAGTCCCGCGCGACGTCGCCGCGCTGCTGAACTTGCCCTCGCCGACGCTGCCCGCTGGGGCATTACTTCCGCCCAAGACAATTCCAGCTGGGACATTTTCCTCATCTACGAAGACTTGGAGCGCGAAGGCAAGCTGACACTGCGCATCAGCGAATGGCTCGCCTTCGACGATCCTGTCAGCCTTCTGGAGGCGCATCGGGCGCACCATCCTGCGACCGACCCCATGCTGCACACTGCCATGCTCAAAGGCTTCATGGACGGCTCGCTGGGATCGCGCACGGCGGCGTTGCTTGCGCCCTACTCCGACGATCCGGGCAACTCCGGCCTGGCGCGCTACGAGCAGGCTAAGGTGAATCGCATGGCCATTGAGCGCGCGGCAGCGGGGTTCCAGATGGGCTTTCACGCCATCGGAGACCGAGCCGTGCAGATGGCCCTCGATGCCTTTGCCGCAGCCGAGGCAGCGGCCCGCGAGAATAACCAGTCGCGCGACTTTCGCTTTCGCATCGAACACGACCAGGTCATCACGGCGGACCAGTTCGCACAGTATCGCAAGCTCGGTGTGATCGCCTCCATGCAGCCCAACCACCTGCTCACCGACATGAACTGGGCGATGGAGCGCATTGGCCCCGACCGCGCCAAGACCTCCTACCCGTGGAAGGAATTTCTCGACAGCGGCGTGCCGCTCGCGTTTGGCACAGATTATCCCGTCGAGCCGATTACCCCCTTCCGGGGAATTTATGCGGCCGTGACCAGGCAGAACGAAGCCGGCACGAAGAGCTACCTCGCTGAACAAAAGCTCACCATCGAGCAAGCCCTGGCCGCTTACACCACCGGCTCGGCGTATGCCCAGTTTGCCGAAAAGGAAAAGGGCACGCTGGCGCCCGGTATGCTGGCGGACTTCGTCGTGCTCGACCGCGACCTCATCAGGGTCGCGCCTTCGGAGATCCTCAAGACTCGCGTGCTGCGCACAGTGGTCGGAGGAAAGACGGTGTACGAAGCTTCCGCCGCAGCGAATTGATGCTAAAATCTCGTTCTTCGCGAGGCGTAGAAAATGACCCCCGGTTGTGCCAACTTATGGGATGGATGGCTGAGATGGTCGCCAAGAATCTATCGGCATTTGGCGGTGACGAGGGAGAGAGATAGCCGTTCCCTGGAAATCGTTTGCAGACCGGCAGGCTTCCCTAAGCCAGCGAGAAATAGTAGCTTTTAGATTAATTTGTCGCGGAACTGGACGACGTGATAAAGCCCCGTTTGGGTTGGTGACTGCTGGCAGCGACCACACTTTGAAAGACGACGGTTGGCTGTGATGAAAATGCGCTCTTCTTTTTTGTGTGCTGTTGTCACATTTTTATGCCTCGTTGAGCCCATGATGGCAAGTCCGATTACCATCGGCGCGCCCACCAATCGTGGCTATGCGATGAGCTCGAACGTCGGGTTAGGATTCGCCGACTTGGACATTTTGTCCTCCTCTTACAAGCAGGGTCCAGGTGACTTTAGCGTCCGCGGATCTCTGGACAATCCGGGTGGTTCTAACCTCCACGAATCTATCGACACTCCCATTCCTGTCGCAGACAATCTTCTTCCCGCCGCAGGTTCGGTGGGCGCGATTGGCCGCGACGAAGATCCCAACCCGGACTCCACCGCACTTCGGAATCCAGTTTCTGAACTCAGCGGGCTGATGGTGATGCTGGGATCCGGACTGTTCGGAGCTGGGGTTTTGCTGCGTCGCAAGCTAGGAGCCTAGCGGGATTCCGGTTCAGACGGTTCGCGAAGCCGGAGCCGTAAGCTCTGATTTTGTCACTTTCCTGGGTCCGGAAGGAGTCTATTGCCAACCGCTAACCCTTCAGCAACTCTTCCATCTCGTGCTCGCCGATGACGGCGACGCCCAGCTCGCGCGCTTTGTCCAGCTTCGATCCCGCCTCGGTCCCTGCAACCACGTAATCCGTCTTCTTGCTGACCGAGCCGGACACCCGCCCGCCAGCATCCTCGATCAGCTTCTTGGCCTCGTCGCGGGTGTGCCGCTCCAGAGTGCCGGTCAGGACAAATGTCTTTCCGGCCAGGGTTGTGGCGCGCTCCTTCTTCTTGCCTTTGAACGTCAGGCCCGGCTTCGCGCAGCCGTTCGACCAGCGCCACGTTCTTCGGTTCCTCGAAGAACTCTCGGATGGCTGGCCGACACCCGCGGCCCGATTTCGTTCACCTGCTGCAGCTCCTCTTCGCTGGCCGCTCATCAGCGCGTCCATCGAGCCGAACGCTTCGGCCAGGAACTGCGCCGTGCGTTCTCCCACGAATCGTATGCCCAGGCCGTAGATGACGCGCTCCAGCGGCAGCTTCTTCGAGTTCTCGATTTCGTCGAGGATGTTTTGCGCCGACTTCTTGCCCATGCGCTCCAGCGTGAGCAGTTTTTCTTCACTCAGCTTGTAGATGTCGGCGACGTTCTTCACCATCCCCGCCTCGACCAGTTGGTTCACCAGCGCGTCGCCCATGCCTTCGATGTTCATCACCCCGCGCGAAGCGAAGTGGCGAATGCTCTCCCGCAACTTGGCCGGGCAATTCGCATTCACGCAGCGATGGTCGGCCTCGCCCTCGGCGCGGACCACGTGCCCTCCGCAAACCGGGCAGCGCTCCGGCATGTGAAATCTGCGGGTGCCGCGCGGCTTGTCTTCCAGCACCTTGACGACCTTGGGAATCACGTCGCCGCCGCGCTCCACCGAAACCCAGTCGCCGATGCGCACCCCCAGCCGTTCGATCTCGTCCATGTTGTGCAGCGTGGCGCGGCTCACCGTGGTGCCGCCGATCGCCACCGGCTTCAGTGCCGCCACCGGCGTCAGCTTTCCGGTGCGGCCGACCTGCACCAGGATGTCGTCGATCTGCGTCACCCCCGACCGCGCCGCGAACTTGTAGGCGATCGCCCAGCGCGGCGCTTTGCCGGTGTAGCCCAGCTCTTCCTGCAGCGCAATGCGGTCCACCTTGATAACGATGCCGTCAATCTCGTAAGGCAGGCTGTCGCGCTTGGCCTCCCACTCGTTGATGAACTCCCATACCTGGTCGAGGTTGTGTACCAGCCGGTGGTTGGGATTCACCTTGAAGCCCGCCGTCTGCAGCGCCTTCAGCGTTTCCGAATGACGCTCGAAGATGGTGCGCCCATGGTCGAACAGAGCGTAGGAAAAGAAGTCGAGCCGCCGCTGCGCGGTGACGTTCGGCTCCAGCACCCGCACCGTGCCCGCAGTCGCGTTGCGTGGGTTGGCGAACTTCGGCAGGCCTTGCTGCTCGCGCTCCTCGTTCATGCGCTGGAAGGCGGAGAGCGGCATCAGCAGTTCGCCGCGCACCTCAAAGTCAGGCGGCAGGTGAGCTTTGGCCAGCGTCTTGGCGGGAATGGTCAGCGGCACGCTGCGTACCGTGCGCACGTTGAGCGTGACATCTTCGCCGACCGTGCCGTCGCCGCGGGTGATGCCCAGCGCCAGCTTGCCGCCTTCGAAGCGCAGCGCCAGCGACATGCCGTCCAGCTTTAGCTCGCACACGTAGTCCACGCGCGACTCGCCGCTCAGCTCATGGACCCGCCGCTCCCAGTCGCGCAGCTCCTCTTCGGTGTAGGCGTTGTCGAGCGACAGCATCGCCGACGAGTGCGGCACCTTGACGAACCCCTCGCGCGGCTTGCCGCCCACCCGCTGGGTGGGAGAATCGGGCGTGACCAGCTCTGGATGTTCGGCTTTCGAGCGCCTTCAGTTCGTTCACCAGGCGGTCGAATTCGGCATCGCTGATCTCCGGATCGTCGAGCACGTAGTAGCGGTGCTCGTGATAGCGGATCTTGCTCGCGCAGCGCTTCGATCTTCTGCCGCACATCTTTGCTGGAGGGCATGAGCAGTTGTCAGTAGCCGGTAGCCAGTTGTCAGTATCCCGTTGTACGGCTTTTTCGGCAACTGCCGCCGCGGTTGGCATGGCTTGGTGATTGTGCCTGACAGCTATTTGCGGCAGCTATTCAGAAGGACCGTGCGTGTTCGGGCAACGAAATATGCTGCGGGACGGCCACATCACCTCGCCCTGTATTCGACGTCACTGACACGTGTGATCCCACCGTGTCACGATCGCGCGGTTATCATGGTCAAGTCGCTGTAGCCACCCGGCGAGGAGGTGAAGCCCATGCACAGCAAATCACAGTTTCACTATTCTGTTTTGTCCATCGTCTTGGTGGCCGCAGCAGTCGGACTTTTCGTCCTTTTGGCGGCGGTTTCAGCCAAGTCGCAGAGTGTGGTTCCACGCACTGCCCGCGAGGCGGCCCAGATGCCTGAGTTCGCGCAGAAGCTGGCGCGTAGAGGAATGCCGCAGAATGCGGGGAAATCTCCCGGATCTGCACCCACGAGCCGCGGGCGTCAGGGCTCGCCGCAGGATAACGTGATTTACGAAAACGGCCCGGTGAACGGCACCACCGACGCCTGGACCATCAACTTCGGCTATGTCGTCAGCGATAGCTTCGTCCTCGATGGCTCAACGTCAGCGCCTTTGACATCTGGGTATGGGAATTCCCTGGCGACACGATGAGCTTCGGTGGACTGGTCCATTACCAGCGCCCCGAACGGTGGAACGGTTTATGGCTCAGGTACGGCCAACGTATCCGACCAATTTCATTTCCACCAATCAGTATGGCTACAACATTGACAAGATCTCGGTGTCGGGCCTGAACGTCGATGCAAGTTGCGGAACCGTGCTGGCTGAACCTGCTCAATGCGGTCGTCCCCGACGGCGATCCCGTGTATTGGGATGAGAACAGCGGTGCCGGTTGCCACTCCACGGGCTGTCCGTCGCAGGCAGTTGAGAGCGGGGTCGGAACCATCCCTTCGGAAGCCTTCGACATCACGGGGATCGGCTGCGACCCCTCCTGCCCGCCACCGCCTCCTCCGTGCTTTGAACCGGGCGGAAAGCTACAAGTCATCCACGACTTCGACGATCCCGAGTGGCAGCTATAGCTGGCATACGAGAGACCTGATCGTTGACCAGGCCAGGGAATCTCTACGGAACCACGGCTTTAGGCGGCGACAATGGCCTTGGGCTGGTTTATAAGCTGCTCCCGGACGGGGCAGGACTGGTTATTCACCCCTCTGTACAGCTTTACCGGAGGTTACGACGGGCAGGCGCCGAGCAACTTGGTCCTTGGACCCGACGGGGCTCTCTATGGAATGGCAGACGGAGGAATACCAAGTTGTGTTCAACCGGATAAATACTGCGGGCTGGTCTACCGGCTTCGACCGTCTCCGACCGCATGCCTT
Organism: uncultured Acidobacteriaceae bacterium; assembly: GCA_963735855.1. GTDB lineage: Bacteria > Acidobacteriota > Terriglobia > Terriglobales > Acidobacteriaceae > Bog-257. The sequence continues at coordinate 179,990 of CAVTMW010000007.1, read as the reverse complement.
ACTGCATTGTGCAATTGGACGACAGAGGTCCTCTATCGGTTCACAGGCGATGATCTATGGCAGCCGCACAACCTGCCGGGACGGCTCGTCTTCGATAAGGCGGGCAATCTCTATGGCACAGCGGCTGGTGGCGCATACAGCGGTGGCGCTATCTATGAGCTGACGCCCTCCAACGAGGGCTGGACAGGCGAACGTCATATACAGCTTCCCCGGGGGCTGGCGGCGGTGTGTGGCCTAACACGCCTGCTAGTGGGCAAGGACGGTGATTTTTACGGTTCCACTGCCGCAGGCGGGCAATATGAACACGGGGTGGCTTTCCAGTTAGCGCCCTCGGGAGACGGTTGGACAGAGACCGTTCTCTATACTTTTCTGGATTCTCAAAGTGATGGCGCCTGGCCCGCGAACCTGGTCCAGGACAGCTCCGGCAACCTGTACGGGACTAGCTACTGGTACTACTCCGGATGTGGTTATTTGGGGTGGGGTTATTGTAGCGACGCCATACTGTTCATGCTGTCACCGTCCAACGGGAATTGGACTTTCACCCAAGTCGTCCATGAACACAGCGGGGACGGCAAGTATTCTTTCTACCAAGATTCGTTCCACGGCCTCGCGATTGATGTGGCAGACAATCTCTACTACGCCGGAAGAGACGTTACCTACGATCCCTATCAACAGCCCTGCGATGAGTACACTCCCTGTTACTATTACGTTCGTGGGCCGAACGGGTTTGGAGTCGATTACGTCAATCAGCGGTTCTACGCCTATGGGTTGGTGCCGGATACGCAGGGCAAACTCTATGGCGTTACCCAGGATTGTGGAAAATACAACAACGGCACGGTCTGGCAGATCTCGCCCTAGCTGATTCTGTGCCTCCAACAAAGGCTGGTACCCTGGATTGGGTGTTGGCCTCCTAGGCCAGACAGGATAGCTGCGGCGGCGCGCAACTCGGAAACTGGCTTGTCCCTGAGGGGCGATTACTGTCCAAAATCACAATCGAGTGACACTCCGTTCTGATTCCGCACGCAGCCGAAGGCGGAGTGCTGGGTAGCGTGGGAACGTACCCGAGTCCCTTCGGGGACTGCATACTTCGTCCACAGACTCCTCGGGGCCTCAAGGGACACCCTACCCGCAGTCCTTCGCGTAGAATCAACACTGACCACTGACTACCGGCAACTGACTACTGGCTACTGCCTTTGAAGCACCTTCTCAACAAATGGACTGTTCTGATCCTGGCCGTTCTGAAGCCGCTGGGAATTTGGGGCGTACTGGGATTCGCCTTCGTGGACGCCTCTTTTCTGGGCATGCCAGTTGACCCCATCGTTGCCGGCTACGTCTGGGCCCAACCCCACCGGCTCGTGCTGTACTGCGCCATGGCGGCGGCCGGTTCGGCGCTGGGCAGCATCGTCATTTACTGTCATCGGCTACAAGAGTGGCGAGGTGCTGCTGGTCAAGCGCATGGGCGAGAAGCGCTTCAACCAGATCAGGGCGGCCTTCGATCGCCACGAATTTCTCGCCATCATGCTGCCCTCCATGCTGCCGCCGCCCACGCCGTTCAAGCTGTTTGTGCTATCCGCCGGCATGGCGGAGATGAGGTTCACCCATTTTCTGGCCGCCATTTTCTTCGGACGCTTCCTGCGCTTCGCCATCCTGTCCTTCCTGGTGATCCGCTTCGGCCCGGGGATTGTGGGCTTCTTCGGCAGCATGGCGCACAACCACCTGCGGGTGGTGATCGCCGTGGTCGCCGCGGCTGCGCTGATTGGCTGGTGGATCTGGCGCACCCGCAAGCTCAAGTCGACGGGCAATCGTGTGCGCCCTGCCGCAGCGCGCCCATAGCTAGTCCGCGGAGAAGTCCCTCTCCGCACCAGCCTGCGGTGATGCCAGTCCGGCCCGGGCGTACCTGAGTCACACAAGGGCGTGACCGCCGTAACTGCCCAAAACCGCGCCCCGGTTTTCAATGAAAGAGAAGGCCAACTCACGGTTCTCCCGGGGCCGGCTCTTTCGATTGCTTGCGCTGGCGACTGTCTCCCGCCTTGTCCCCGTCGGGCCATGGACCGCTGTCGGCGCGAACAAGGAGTACACTTCTGCAAGGCACGAAGGGGTAAAGATGGCGACACTAGAGAGAAAGCCGGCTCCCACCAGCATCGACGTTCAGCTCGAAAAACTCCGCGAGAAGAGGGCCACGGTCCAGCAAGGCGGGGGCGCCGATCGCATCAAGAAGCAGCATGCCTCGGGCAAGCTCACCGCACGCGAGCGCATCCAGAAGCTGGTAGACGCGGAAAGCTTTCAGGAAATCGGCCTCTTTGCCAAGCACCGGTCAACTCTATTCGGCATGGCCAGCAAGGACGTTCCCGCCGATGGCGTGGTCACCGGATGCGCCACCGTCGACGGCCGCATCCTCCATCTCGCCAGCCAGGACTTCACCGTGCTGGGCGGCGCTGCCGGAGAGGTCCATTGCGCCAAGATCGTTGACATGATGAGAGCTGTCCCTGAAAACCGGCAGCCCATTCGTCTTCATCAACGACTCCGGAGGCGCGCGCGTGCAGGAAGGCATCGACAGCCTCGCCGGTTACGCCAGCGTCTTCTACAACAATGTGATGCTGTCGGGCGCGGTCCCCCAGATCTCCATCATCTGCGGCCCGTGCGCGGGCGGCGCCTCCTACAGCCCCGCGCTCACCGACTTCATTATTCAGACCCGCGGCGCGCAGATGTTCATCACCGGCCCGCAAGTCATCAAGCAGGTCACGGGAGAGGTGGTCTCGGCCGATCAGCTCGGCGGTCCCGCTGCCCAGATGAACCGCTCCGGCGTCGTCCATCTCATCGCCGACGACGACGACGGCGCCCTGTTGTTGTGCCGTCGCCTGTTGAGCTTCCTGCCTTCCAACAATCTGGAAGACCCGCCACGGCTGCCCTTCAACGGCACCCTGGACGCGGACCCCGAGCTCAACTACCTGGTGCCGACCGATCCCAAGATCGCCTATGACATTCGCGGCGTGCTCAAACGCATCGTGGACAACCAGGATTTCTTCGAGATTCAGCCTGGCTTTGCCGCCAACGTGGTCGTTGGTTTCGCCCGCTTGCAGGGACGGCCGGTGGGCATCGTGGCCAGCCAGCCATAGCGTGCTGGCGGGCGCGCTCGACATCGACGCCTCCGACAAGGTCGCGCGTTTCGTGCGCTTCTGCAACGCCTTCAGCCTGCCGCTGCTGACTTTCGTCGATGTCCCCGGTTTCCTGCCCGGTGTCGAGCAGGAGTACGGAGGCATCATTCGCCACGGAGCCAAGATTCTGTTTGCCTACTCAGCCGCAACCGTGCCCAAGCTGACGGTGGTAATTCGCAAGGCGTACGGCGGCGCGTACATCGCGATGTGCTGCAAGGACCTGGGCGCGGACCGTGTGGTAGCTTGGCCGACGGCGGAGATCGCCGTCATGGGCGCGGAAGGCGCGGCCGAGATCGTCTTCCGCCGGGAAATTGACGCGGCAGAAAACCATGAGGAGAAGCGCGCCGAGTTGATCGAGGAGTATCGCAGCACCTTCGCCAATCCGTTTGTGGCCGCCGGCCGTCGGCTCGTGGACGACGTCATCGAGCCTGCGGAAACTCGCCGCTACCTGGCGCAAGCCCTCGAGGCCTTGCATGCCAAGCGCGAGTTCCGTCCGCCCAAGAAACATGGCCTGATTCCGCTCTAACCGGCGCGAGAGATTCGACTCTGGATACACCTGGTTTCCTGACATTGTTCACCAGAGTGGTAGGACAGCCGGTCGTTCGGAAGAGCTGGTCTGCATTCCGCGCAGCGATGCTTAGGTGGTAGAGCTGGCCTTTAGGCCAGCGTTCAGGCCGCTTTAATGCTGAGGGGCTTTAGCCCCGGATAGCGAGGTAAACCCGATGCCAGACTAACGCCGATACGCCCGCTGTTGAAGCGACGCCGGACGAGCTTACGCCCGAGATCCTGAAGGTCATCCAGACGGCCGCCACCATGTACTTGGGCAAGAAGGTCCGCATCGTCTCGGTGAAGGCGCGTCCCACGGTGGACGCCAACTCCAGCGCGTGGGCGAGCCAGGGGCGCAATATCGTGCAGTCTTCGCACAACCTGGTACAGCGCGGGCATTGACGTCGCCTGTTGTCGCTTCTCTAGAACAAAATCCGCCAGCTGGCTCTGGCCGCGTGAGGAAGGTTCCTTGAAGCTAAGAATTGCGATTGAGGGCAAGACCTACGAAGTGGAAGTTGAGGCTGCCGACGAGAACGGGCTTGATGCTGTGCCTTCTGCGTCGCCCATCCAGTCCAGCGTGCTACCACCCGCCGTCAAGGTAAATACATCGTCCGGGCTGGACGAGACCAAAGTGAGCCGCAGCCCCGTGGCCGGGCTGGTCGTACGCCTGCACGTGAAGCCAGGACAGGACGTCGAGCTTGGCGAACTTCTGATGGTGCTGGAAGCCATGAAGATGGAAACCAACGTCACCGCTGCCATCGCGGGAAAGGTCCGGTCGGTTGACGTCGCCGTCGGCGACGCCGTCAAGCTCGATCAGATTCTCCTGCAATTCGAATAGCGCAACTCGCGCTCTGCATAAACCGCTCTACCGCGCACCCCTTCAACTTGTCATCCCGAGCAGCGGCCAGTTCGGGGTTTCGCATGCGGGATCCCTTGGCCTTGCCTATTCACGCTCGAAAGCCGGGTCAACTTCTCGCTTGCATTAGGGCGGCTGCCTCGCTACTCTCTCCGGCATGAAGACTCATCCATTGTTGTTGTTGTTCTGCATGGTCGTCAGCCTAGCGGTGGCCCAGGACGCGAAGCCGGCTACTGCTGACAAATACGGGCCCACGGTGGAAATTACCGCAGAACCGTCGCATCACCTCAAGATTGACAACCCTTACATTCGCGCCTTCTACATCGATGTGGCGCCGCAGAAGTCGACCATGATGCACCATCACGGTTACGACTACATGGCGGTCGCGTTTGGCCATACGGAGATTGACAGCATCACGTCCGATGGGAAGGTCAAGCATGTGGTACTGGAAGATGGCGCCGTCGGTTACACTCCGTCGGGGCTGACTCACGTTGCCACCAACCTTGCCGCCACGCCGTTCCGCAACGCGACCATTGAGCTGCTGCAGAACCAGGGCCATCCGGTGTGCGTGAAGAATTGCGAGAACGATCCCCGGGCCAAGGACTGGCCCGCACTCACAGCAGAGTCGAAGCTGATCGGCTACGGTGACACCTTCCGCATCTCCGAGGCGACCATCAAGCCGAAACAGACGGTCTCCACCGACGAGCCGTTCCCGCACCTCGTCGTTCTACTCACGGACATGCACGGGCAGATGGGCGGGAAGGGCGGTGAAGTAGTGAACTTTGACCAGAAGGCGGGCGACATGATGTATCACGGTGGTCATCCTGATCATGGTCTGACGAATGTGGGCGATCAGGACATGCGCCTGATTGTGGTGGAGTTCAAGCCTGGTAAGGAGTGACGCTCCGCCTTGCGGTCTCAGCATGTCCTGCGCGCGGCACGCGTCCGACCGTCGCTTTACCGGACGTTCTTCGTCAGAGACGCTCTGACGCCGGACTGTGTGCTAACTCAAGACCGGGAAACCGTCTGAATTACAATGGCGGTGATACCTCCCGGTAGGCCGTCATTACTCGTGCGTAATCCCCCTGAACAACCCACACATGCGGAGAAGGCAAGATAGCCGGACCAAGTGGGTGGGGGCGGATTCGATTCTCTTCGCCACGGCGCATCGTCCGTGGCCGGCGCCCATGGCGCCGTGGATCATGACCCAGCGCTGGAACGACCTGCTGTTTCTGCACTACGCGCTGGCTCCGGAGATGGTCCGTCCGTTGGTGCCGGACGTGCTCACCCTCGATACCTATCAGCAGCGCGCCTGGGTGTCGGTCACGCCGTTCTGGATCAACCATCTGCGGCCACCCGGCATTCCCTCGCTGCCGTGGCTTTCGCATTTTGCGGAAATCAACGTGCGCACCTACGTCACCCGCGACGGCAAGCCCGGGGTGTTCTTCTTCAGCCTGGACGCCAGCCACCTGTCGGCGGTTTGGGGCGCGCGCATGTTTTATCGCCTGCCCTATTGGCAAGCGGCCATGAAACTGAAGGGCAGGGGCGGAGCTCGGATTGAGTACGTTTCTAAACGGCAGCATGGACCGAAGCCCGCCGATCTGCGCTGCTCCTACGGGCCGAGTTCGCCAACCTTCCGCGCACGTCCGGGGTCGGTGGAACATTTCCTCACCGAGCGCTATTGCCTGTACGCCGCCAGCCGCAAGCGGCTCTACCGGGGCGAGATCCATCATCTTCCGTGGGAGTTGCAGGAGGCCAAGGTGGAACTGGCTGAGAATTCCATGGCGCAACCAGCCGGTGTCGCGCTTCCACCGCAGGCTGACCTTGCATACTTCGCCCGCGAGTTGAAGGTGTTGTTCTGGGCGCCGGAGCGATTGTTGTAGATACCCAATCGCGGGTGAACCCGGATCTTAGTTTTTTTCAAGATAATTCCACGGGGTTGTGGCTAAGGGGCCCTTTCGACGCACGCTATTTATAATCCAGGTTTACTTTCAAGCGGAGGCTTCATGGCAGGAGTGGAAGGCCGGATTGCGCTGATCACGGGAGCGTCGCAGGGGATTGGGCGCGCCTGCGCGCTGGTACTGGCGGAGGCAGGGGCCAAAGTGGCGTTGTGCGCCCGCAATCAGGAGAAGCTGGAGCAGCTCGCCCACGAGATCAACGGAAGCGGCGGCGAAGCGGCGGCGTTCAAAATGGATGTTGGCAGCGAAGAAGAGATCAAGGCCGGCGTGAAGGCAGCGATCGCGCGCTTCGGCAAGGTCGACATTCTGGTGAACAACGCGGGCGTGACCCGCGATCAGCTGGTCATGCGCATGAAACGCGCCGACTGGGACGACGTGATCAACACCAACCTGACCGGCCCGTTCCTGTTGATCCAAGCCGTGATCGGCTCGATGCTGAAGCAACGCTGGGGACGAATCATTAACGTCACCAGCATCTTTGGACAGATTGGACAGGTGGGACAGGCGAACTACGCGTCGTCGAAAGCGGGGTTGATTGGCTTGACCATGGCGGTGGCGCGTGAGGTGGGATCGCGCAACATCACCGTAAATGCCGTTTCGCCGGGGTTCATCGAGACGGCCATGACGGCGGTCCTGTCGGCGGAGCTGAAAGAGGCCATGATGAGGAATGTTCCTCTGGGACGGGCCGGAACGGATTTGGAAGTGGCGCACGCCGTCAAGTTCCTGGCGTCTGAGGAAGCGGGATATATAACCGGGGAAGTGCTCAAGGTCAACGGCGGTATCCTGATGGGGTGAGCGCTTCCGGGGTACATTGCCGGTGGAATGTGAGTGAAATCGTGGAAGCAGTCAGCGAGGAGCAACTGGAGCAGGTTCGTAACCTGTTTCGCGAATATCAGGCAGAGCTGCTTCCCCAGTACCGTGCCCCGTCGCTGGAAGCCGAACTAGCCGGTTTACCCGGAGTCTACGCACCTCCAAAGGGGAAGCTGTTCCTGGCGACTGTAGCCGGACAACCAGTGGGCTGCGTTGGTTTGCGCCCCTTCCCGCAGCAGGGCGCTTGCGAGATGAAACGGCTCTATGTGCGTCCGACGTTTCGCGGCGGAAACGTCGGCAAGTTGCTGGTGGAGAGTGTTATCCAGGAGGCACGAGCGCTCAGTTACTCAAGCGTGCGGCTCGATACGCATCCGCCGACTATGGAGGCTGCGCTTGCTATGTATCGCAAGTTTGGTTTCCAAGAGGTTAGACCGGAGCCCGCCGAGACGGTGGAAGGGCTGCTGTACATGGAACTGCGGTTGACCCCAGCGCAAGAGATGGAACGAGGACCGGCGAGCTAGCGCGTTGGCTGGGTCGTTCGTAAGCGACTCAATTCATTGACGCTGCTTTTCGCCCGGCACCTTTTAGCCATTCATGAGCACATGTTAGTAACTCAAGGGTAACCTATCGATTGCACACTTTGGGGTGCATTCCACCTAGCATGTCCCTTGTCGCTCAAGATTTCACTTGCCAGTTCTAGGAGCTATGATTACCATGCAGTTAACCCCATGACCATCTCTCCTCAGGATGCGAAACTCTGATGAACATCGGCGAAACCATCCGCAACTACCGCCTGCAAAAAAGCATGTCGCAAGGCGATATCGAAAAGCGCACCGGCCTGCTACGCTGTTATTTGTCGCGGGTCGAGAACGGGCACACAATCCCCTCGCTCGATACTCTGGCGAAGATTGCCTCCGCGATGGAAATGCCCCTGGCGCAATTCTTCGGCGATGCTCACGCCAACGGGGGGAAAGCCACGCCTCGTTTGGGGGAGGACGAAGTGCGCTTCCTCACGCAGATTCGTCGCTATTCGCCAAATCTGAGCGAAAGCGATCGCAAGCTGGTGGTTGCCATGGTGAAAAAAATGGCGGCCAGTTCTGGTAAGTAACTCACTCAGGAGTGGCAAATGACCGCAGCGCTTGCTGCGGATTTTTTTGCGTTCTGACGGCGGCGCTCGTCACCGACGGCAGGGCGAGCCTGTGCTATATTCCGCTTTCTGCCAAAGATTCATTCCACCGCTTGGTGGACGAGACTATTCATAAAGAGGCATCGATGAGCAGGATCCAACGGGCAATTCTAAGTGTCACCGACAAAGCCGGGCTGGTGGAGTTCGCGCGCAGGCTCAGCGCGATGGGTGTGGAACTGGTGTCCACCGGAGGAACCGCCAAGCTGCTGCGCGAGAGCGGGTATCGCGGTGAAGGACATCTCGGAGCTAACTGGGATTTCCCGAGATGCTCGACGGCCGGGTGAAGACGCTTCACCCCAAGGTACATGGCGGTATCCTGCATATCCGCGGCAATGAGAAGCACCGCTCTGCAGTTGCCGAACATGGCATTCAACCGATTGACATGGTCGTGGTCAATCTCTACGCCTTCGAGAAGACTGCATCGAAGCCGGGCGTGAAGTTTGAGGACATCATCGAGAACATTGATATCGGCGGGCCGTCGATGGTGCGATCGGCGGCCAAGAACTTCCAGGATGTGGCCATCGTGACTTCGCCGTCTGACTACGTGGAGATTGCGAAGGAAATGGAGTCGTCAGGTGGTGAGCTGTCGCTAAAGACGAAGTGGCTTCTGGCGCAGAAGGCGTTCGCCACTACGGCGGCATACGACTCGGCGATTGCCTCGACGCTGGAGGGGATCGGCGCTCCCGAGAGCGCAGGCGGAAAGTTTGAACTCGGGAAGGTCGAGGGTTTTCCAGCGACACTGCGGCTGAACTTCCAGAAAGCTTTCGATCTGCGCTACGGCGAGAATCCCCACCAGAAGGCGGCACTGTACTCGGACGGATCGGGCAAGGGGGTTGCGAACGGAAAGCAGCTTCAGGGCAAAGAGCTCAGCTACAACAACATCGTTGACCTGCAGGCAGCGTGGGACCTGGCGCAAGAATTCGAGGAGCCGGTGTGCGCCATCATTAAGCACACCAATCCTTGCGGAACGGCGGTAGGCGCCACTTTAGCAGAAGCCTACAAGCGCGCGCTGGAGTGCGATCCGGTGTCGGCATTCGGCGGCGTCATCGGCGTGAACCGGCCGATTGATCGTGAGACAGCGACGGAAATGGCGAAGTTGTTTGTGGAAGCGATTGCGGCTTCGGGATTCGACCCGGCGGCGCGCGAAATCTTCGCCACCAAGAAGAACCTGCGCCTGGTGGAAGTTGTCCCCATGGAGCAGAAGTGGGTGCTGAAGAACGTTTCGGGGGGCGTGCTGCTGCAAGACAACGACGTGCGACCGCTGACCGAGGCCGACCTGAAGGTAGTCACCGAGCGCAAGCCGACCGAGCAGGAGATGCGCGATCTGCTGTTCGCGTGGAAGGTCGGCAAGCACGTGAAGTCGAACGCGATTCTTTACGCACGCAACGGCCAAACTACCGGCGTCGGCGCGGGCCAGATGAGCCGCGTGGACTCGGCCAAGATCGGCGCCATGAAATCGGTGCTCGGCATCAAGGGATCGGTTGCCGCGTCGGACGCATTCTTCCCGTTTCCCGACGGAGTCGAGGAGATTGCCAAGGCAGGGGCGACCGCCATCATTCAGCCGGGTGGCTCGGTGCGCGATCAGGAAGTGATTGACACCGCGAACAAGTCTGGGGCTGGCGATGGTGTTCACCGGAGTCAGGCACTTCCGGCACTAGCGGGAGTGGAATCTCACAGCTTTCTCGCCACCACCACCCGCGGAATCCCTTGCAGGTCGGGCACGACGCGAATGTCATCCCACATTGCTGGGATTGAGGAGGTTGACGACAGCGTCACGCATGGAATAGCCAATCTCCAGCGCCAGCCAGCCGCCGGGCTTCAGCGCGTCATGAGCCTGCTCGATCAGAGGGCGAATTACGTCAAGACCATTTTCGCCAGCAAATACAGCCATCCGGGGTTCAAACTCGAATACCGACTTCTGCACTTTGTCGGCTTCGCTGAAGGCAACGTAGGGCGGATTGCTGACGACGAAGTCGAAGTCGCGAAAGCCAGTCTTCGACAATAGCAGGTCCCTCGACTCGGACTGAAGTCCTCGCTCGGGATGACAACGGAGTTGCTCGGAATGACTTCGAGAATGTTGCCTCGCAAGAACCGAACCCGGTTTTCGAGTTGCAGGCGCGCAGCATTCGCGCGGGCGACTTCCAGCGCATCCTCGGAAAGATCCACTCCATAAATCTCAGCGGTCTGTCAACTCGTGGGCCAGCGCCAGCGCGACGCATCCCGAACCTGTTCCGACATCGACGACCTTAGGATGAGAAATGCCGCGCGCCAGCTCGAGCACGGCTTCGACCAAGTGCTCGGTCTCGGGGCGGGGAATCAGCACGGCGGGCGACACCACGAAGTCGAGGCCCCAGAACTCCTGATGTCCGGTGATGTACTGCGACGGCACGCCGGTTGCGCGCTGAGCGAGCACTTCGTGCGTAGCGAGCTTCTTCTTCGGCTGTGAGTTCGCGCTCAGGATGCGCGTAAAGGTAGGCGCGATCGGCGCCGAGGACGAACATAAGCAGGACCTCGGCATTCATGCGCGGCGAGCCTACGTCCGCGGCCTCCGAGACGTTCGACCGCCGACGCGAGCGCTGGCTTCAGTTGCACGGGATCAGGCGATGACCGCCGACTCCTGCTTCAGCTTCTCCGCCTGGAAGTGAGTGATGAGCGCGTCAATCATGGGCTGAATGCGGCCGTCCATGAACTCCGGAAGCTGGTGTGCGGTAAAGCCGATGCGGTGATCGGTAACGCGGTTCTGCGGGAAGTTGTAGGTGCGGATCTTCTCGCTGCGGTCGCCGCTGCCGACCATCGCGCGACGCTCTTTGGCCAGCGCCTCCTGCTGCTTCTGCTGCTCCATCTCGTAGAGGCGGGCGCGCAGCACGCGCATTCCTTTCTCGCGGTTCTTGATCTGCGACTTCTCGTCCTGGCAACTGACGACGGTGTTCGTGGGCAGGTGCGTGATGCGCACGGCGGAGTAAGTCGTGTTCACCGATTGTCCGCCGGGGCCGGACGAGCAGAACGTATCGATGCGGATGTCCTTCGGCTCGATCTTGATGTCCACGTCTTCAGCTTCGGGCAGCACCGCGACCGTTACGGCCGACGTGTGCACGCGGCCCTGAGTTTCCGTCTGCGGGACGCGCTGCACGCGATGGACGCCGCTTTCGTACTTCAGCCGCGAGTACACGCCTTGACCTTCGATGATGGCGATGACTTCCTTCAGGCCGCCGACGCCTGACTCCGAGGTCGAGAGCACTTCCACTTTCCAGCGCTGGCCTTCGGCGTAACGCGTGTACATGCGGAAGATCTCCGCCGCGAAGAGTGTGGCTTCGTCGCCGCCAGTGCCGGCGCGGATTTCCAGGATGACGTTCTTCTCGTCGTTGGGATCTTTGGGCAGCAGCAGGACGGTCAATTCTTCCTCGACCCGATGCAGGCGCTCTTCGAGCTGGCCTAACTCTTCTTGCGCGTAGGCGCGCATGTCGGCATCGGTTTCGTCGGCCAACATGGTTTTGCTTTCCTGGATGCCGCGAGTGAGGTCCTTATACTCGCGATATTTCTCCACGATGGGCGCTACTTCGCTGTGCGCTTTGGCGGTCTTCTGGTAGCGCTGAGAGTCGGAGACGATCTCCGGCGAAGCCAGAGCGCGATTCAGCTCTTCGTACTTCAATTCGATTTGGTCCAGACGTTCAAACATGCAAGCCAGCCTTATTGTACGGGACTGCAGCCCGAAAAAGTAATGAAGGCACTTAAGCACCGGCCCGAAAGCCGGTTCTACCCAGGTTGAGGAAATGGGAAGAACAGTTCTTCGCGGCGGGCGCCGCTAGGCAATCACCAGTTCGCCGCCGCGCTGCTTTTCCAGCTCCATTGCCTCGTTCAAGGCGGCAATGGCGGTTTCGACCTGATCGTCGCTTGGGGGCTGAGTGGTGATGCGTTGCAGCCAGAGGCCGGGCTTGGTAAGAATTGCGAACAGCGAAGAGCCGTGCTTGGCGGCGAAACGAATCAGCTCGTACGACACGCCCGCGATGACCGGCAGCAGCACAATGCGGGAGGCAAAGCGCGCCCAGAACGTGGTCGCAGGAACCATCATGTAAATGACCATCGCGATCAGCATCACGGTCATGAGGAAGCTGGTGCCGCAGCGCGGATGGAAGGTCGAATAGGACTGCGCGTTGGGGATGGTGAGCGGATCGCGCGACTCGAAGGCGAAGACCGTTTTGTGTTCAGCGCCGTGGTATTGAAAAACACGGCGAATGTCAGGCCAGCGCGAGATGCCCCAGATGAAGAGCAGAAACAGTGCGATGCGGATGACGCCGTCCACAATGTTGAAGGCGATCTGATTGCCGAAAGCGGGATAGGCATTCTTCAGCTTAGTGGCCGCAAGCAACGGCACGAACTTGTACATGAAGATGAAGAACCCGAGCGAAAACACGACGTTCAGGGCAAGCGCCCAACCCGGGACTTCGACCTTCTTCTCTTCTTCGGGCGTGAGCCCGGCCATGGCGACGTTGGCGGAATAGCGCAGGGCGCGGAAGCCCAACGACATAGCGTGGCCAAGCGTGATGCAGCCGCGGATAATCGGCCAGCCCATCCATTTGTGCTGTTCCGAGGGACGTTCGAGCGGCTCCGAATGCGTCGCCAGTGTGCCGTCGGGACGGCGGATGCAGATGCCCCAGGCGTGCGGGGAGCGCATCATGACGCCCTCGAGGACGGCTTGGCCTCCAACCAGGGTTTCCTCTCCGCTTTCCAAGGCGGGCAGGAGTTGGACGGCTGCTAGAAAACGCAAATGGCGACGCAAAGAAAGCATATTGATTTGATGTCCGCAGAGTCCGGAAGGAACCGGAAACCGCAGAGTTTAGAGTAAGCAGCATCACCGACAGTGTCAATCGCCGGAGCCGCCAACTCCGCTCGGGAGTCCAACGCGGGTCTCCAAGGTTCCCTCGCCCCCGAGGGCAGACTTAACTACTTGATAAACTTTAGCAGTTTCGCGCCTTGCTATTCCTCGCGGATCTAAACCATCGTCCGGCTGGCTACCCTCCCTCCCCCTGGTGCCACTTGGAATCAACATCTTAGACAACAAATCCTGCTAAATGATTCTGTACAAATGGTTTATACGTTGATGATTGATTCCAAATGACTTAGGCTCGATTATCCGTTGCCTCCACCCACAGCACGAAGTCTCTCACTAACTACACAGTAAACTTTATTCCTGTGACCGCAGATAAGGTCGACCATCGCGTTGTAGCCTTTCCAGGCAAAAGCACGGTCTAAGGCACACCACTCCCTTCTCTCTGAACCATGTATAGCGCGCAGGCCACGGTGGCTGACAAGGCTGCTGCTCACACATCGCTGTGATGCTGTCGCCGCTGCGCGGCTCGACTCGATTTTTCGCGAGACCCAACGGGCTTGCTTGCACCCAGGCACCAGGCACCAGGCCTGGTGCGTTTGTACAAGACTATGTTGGCGCACCATGAGGCACGCTCGAATGTCTCACGACCATGGTTTGCGAAGCAATATCATGCAGGGCTCGGAAGGCCGGCCCGTGCAGGCACCAGAGGAACCCGATCCCGTAGGTCATGCCGACCAGAGGAATGGCTGACATTACCCGGCCCAGTGCGCGCCAGAACCCGGGGCGGTCCCCATCCATGGTTACGACTCTTAGACCGACCGCCAGTTGACCGAACGTCGCCCCCAGCCAGGCCGTAGTCGCGGCCACGTAGAGGATAAAACCGAGAGCAGCGACCGCCCAGAGCTGATCCCGTACCCCCGGAATATGCGCCCCGGTGAGGAGTAAGTACCCGAGGAGAGACACTGCGACGAAGGGGAGTGCGTCGATGAGAAAAGCTCCGGCGCGACGCCAGAACACATGCTGGCCGAATACCACGCTGCCCCCAAGCGGGCCGTTGATGTAGGTGGCGTACAGGATAGTCTGCATGGAGCGGCAAAGCCGTTCCACCTGGCCTGGCGAATCGGGATCTATCAGCTCGATACGATAGGCCAGGAGGTCGAATGGAACCGTACTTCTGTCGCTCGTGAGGAGAAGTACTTTCTTGCCAAGGCACTGAGCGATGGCCAGCTCATACATGACGTTTGGATTGGAGTTGGTGAGGTCCACCACAACCAGATCGGCCTCCGAAAGAGCCTTGGAGATCGCCTGAAGTATGTTTCCCGAGTATGCGTACGTGTCGACGCGGCGGACGTCTAGTTTCAGTTGCTCGCCACAGCGCTGGACGAGCTCGAAATGCGAATCGAGCTTGTCGCGAAACGGCATGATCACCAGGCATGTGTTCATGTTGAACGCTCCAAACGAGCTCAGTCAGCCCATCGCGGGCTTCCGTCCGGCGACAGGAGGTTTGGTAGGGAAAGAGGACCTCGGTAGAAGGAGCAACGAAGATCTGCGGGCTCCGAAAACATTGCCTGCTAATTCCAATCATCTGCTCAAAGGTAGAGAGCGCAACAGGAATCTTCCTTAACCCGGCCCCTGGTTCCCCTTTTGGGAATAGTATGCAGGCGGGTTCTATAACTGGGATATCAGGACGAACCCGGCTTGCACCGACCACGGAACGGCGCTAGGGTTATAGGCAATGAGTGCGCTACGAGAACAGATCGCCAACCTCACGGCAGCCGAAAAGGCGGAATTGCTAGACGAAGTGTGGCAGAGCCTGGAGGCCGACGCGCTCACGCTGACCGACGCGCAACGGGCCGAGTTGGATTCCCGGATTGAGCGCCTCGAGCAGAACCCCGCCGATGTCATCCCTTGGGAAAAGGTCAGGTCGGACCTGTTTAAGAAACCGTGAAGCTTCCCGTCGTCTGGATGTCCGAGGCCGCCGCGGAACTGCGGCAGGCGCGGGCTTGGTACGACGACATTCGCCCGGACCTTGGGGAGCGTTTTGCAGTTGCGGTGGAGGCTGCGGTGGAAGCCATCGCGCAGCGACCATTGCAGTTTCCGGTAGTTCATCGCGGACGGCGACGAGCGGGGGTCAGACGGTTTCCGTACGGAATTTTCTTTGAGGTGCAGGAGAACAGAATTGTCGTGATCGCCTGCTTCCACGCGAAGCGCGATCCGAGGCGGTGGCGATCGCGATAAGGTTCGCGTTGGAGCCGACTCCGCCCAGGTTAGCGTCCAACAGAGGGACGCGAACCTTGATGGGATAAGAGTGAAGGCTCACGTTCTATCCTATGCAGTCTTTCTTTTGTGGTTGAGGACGAAGAAAGACGCTGGGGAAGAAGGAGCCTTCGATGCTTATTGTAGGGTGTGATTTCCATCCCAGTTGGCAACAAATTGCGGTTTTCGACAGCGAGACCGGAGAAGTGAACGAGTGCAAGCTGAGCAACGGTGACGGCGCAGCCGAGCAGTTCTACCGCGAACTGCCGGCGCCGGCACGAATTGGACTGGAGGCCTGCGGCAACAGCCAGTGGTTCGTGAACCTGCTGCAGGAGTTGGGCCATGAAGTCTGGATCGGGGATGCGGCCCAGATCCGGGCCAGCTACGTGCGCAAGCAAAAGACCGACAAGCGCGATGCGCTGCACATTCTGAAACTGTTGCTGGAGGACCGCTTTCCGCGGTTATGGACCCCGACAGCGGAGATCCGTAACCAACGGCAGTTGCTGGTGCATCGCCACAAACTGGTGCGCTTGCGGGCGCAGGTGAAAAACGAACTGCAACACCTGGCCCTGAATCAGGGCGTGCAGAAGAAAGCGCGTCTGTGGAGCCAGGCGGGGCAAAAGCTGCTGCGCGAGTTACCGCTGGCGGGTTGGGCGGCCTCGCGGCGGGCGAATCTGCTGGAGCTGATGAAGCTGATGGACCGGCAGATTGCCGAATTAGACCGAGCCCTGGAGCAGGCCGCGGAAGAGAATCCGCAAGCCCGCTTGCTGAGGACGCAGCCGGGCGTGGGTCCGGTTACCGCGCTGGCATTCGTGCTGACCATCGGCGACGTCAGCCGCTTCCCGCGCGGCAAACAGGTAGCCAGCTACCTGGGGCTGATTCCGCGCGAGTACAGTTCCGGAGGGCGGCAGCGGCTGGGGGCGATTTCCAAACAAGGCAATCGCTTTCTGCGGCAGACGCTGGTGGAAGCGGCGCACTCGGTGGTGCGCCTGGACGAAGGATTCCGTAAACAATATCAACACCGTTGCCACCGTAAGCCCAAAGGAGTGGCCAAAGTGGCAGCGGCCCGCAAGTTGGCCGTACGACTCTACTGGATGCTGCGCACCAATGTCGGGTATCCAGAGATCGTTCACATCGAGAGCCGCTCGTTGGTGCCCCTGGTCGACCACGGTCAGACCGAAACCTTGAATGAGCGCTCTCGCCTCCAGCAGACCGGTGCAAAAGACGGCCCTGCGGGCCTTGGAAAACGATAAAGCCGTTTTCCACTTTCGCACCGGCGACGACGGCTGGATGTTCGCATAGAAGAATCATGGTCGAAGTTAGGGGCCGAATCGATGGTTGGTGGATAGGTCGTAACGCCACCGCAGAATGATTAACGCGTGATCCCCAGAATGCTTGGTCCTCAACCCCATCTGGCGAGCAACGCGGTGCTCGCGCACCGCCCAGGTGAAGTTTGTCTTGACAACGCCTTCACTCTTATCGAGGGGCACCGGCCCCCGAAGTTTCGGCTTCCGTCCTGGCGGGTGGAGGCTTAGTCTGGATCCCTCCCCAAACTCTGGATTGAAAACTTGAGGTTTGTGGCGGAAAATGTCTGCACGAGACTCTTCTTGCGCAGAGAGGAGCGCCACATGCGCAGCTTTAGCATTGTCTTGTGTCTTCCAATATTGTTTGCGTCGACCGTTCCTCGGGTTTTCAACCGCGCAAGCGCAAACTTTCACCATATTGCACAACTTCACTGGCGCATCCGATGGTTCACGTCCAGGTGGCTTAACGCTCGATAGGGCGGGAAATCTATACGGTACAGCAAGTGAAGGTGGAAGCAGCGGCGGGTGCGGGAATATTGGCTGTGGTGTAGTCTTCAGGCTTTCAAATAAGGGCTCTGGATGGGTACTTAAGCCCCTTTACGGCTTCGCTGGAGGCAGTGACGGTGCCGCTCCTGTCGGAAAAGTGGTTATCGCATCAGACGGTACCCTCTATGGTGTGACAGCTCAAGGAGGGGGCAACGGATGTTCGGTAGGCCAAGGATGCGGGACGGTCTTTAACTTAAGACCACAGCCAAGAGCTTGTGCAAGCGTACTCTGCCCGTGGACGGAAACAACACTATATCGCTTTACAGGCGGAACAGATGGGGCTAATCCTGCCAGTGGCGTCATTCCTGACCAAGCAGGCAACCTTTACGGAACGACGACTATTGGTGGTATGCCAGGTTGTGACGGGTCTGGCTGCGGGGTTGCCTATGAACTGACGCCTGTCAACGGGAGATGGACCGAGACTGTACTGTACAGCTTTACTGGTGGCAACGATGGCGGTATCCCTAGGGGCGCAGTGACCTTCGATCAAGTGGGCAATTTATTTGGTGTTGCCGAACAATTCGGTTCAGACAAAAGAGGCACTGTCTATGAACTGAGTCCTTCTGGATCGGGCTGGACAGAAAATACGGTCTATGATTTTGAAACCTCACACGCTAGATTTCCCTCCGGCGAAATAATATTCGATCAGATCGGCAATCTCTATGGCCACGCCTTTGACGCCGGAAATGACGGTGGCTTTGCCTATGAACTCACGGAACTGAGTGGCACCTGGACGTTGGCGTCCTCACTCTTCTTGGAACTTGAGGTGCCGTTCAGCCTTGCTCTGGATTCCGCCGGCAACATCTACGGTGCTGCGGCCTCGTACAAAGGAAGCGACTGCGGCTACGTGTTCAAGACGGACACTACCCTTAGCACTTTCACTGTGCTGTACAAGTTTACCGGCAGCAACGGACAAGGTCCGGAAGGCTGCGACCCGGAATCCTTGGCCCTGGATGCAAATGGCGATCTGTACGGTACAGCCAGCGGGGGAGCCTATGGCTATGGTGTCATCTGGGAGATCGCACCATAGCCGGGTGGCCCAGGTCTCGCGGGGTTCAAGACCTGGGGCTGTTATCGACATCACAAGTGTGGTGTGCGCTCAATCACCGCACGATGCGACCCATACTTCTATGCTGCTCACAGCCTTGGGGCCTGGAACGCTGGCACGGCGGACACGACCTACACTTCCTCACCTTCCGTTGCTACGGCAGGCAGCCGCTGCTGGCAACCGCGCAGCGTCGCGACCTGTTCCTCGAAGTGCTGGAACGTGTACGCCGGCGCTATAGCTGGGTGGTGCTGGCATACGTGGTGATGCCCGAGCCGGATGCCCGGGTCTCTGCGAGTCTTGAGACCCGGGCGAAGCAACCGTGCGGGACAGCGGTTGGAAGGAGAGCTTCCCGGAGTCCTTCGTTATCTTCCCAGCTATCAAATTGCAAGGGTCAGTGCACAATGGAAGGAGCCATCGTCCCATCGGACCACTTGCCGACCAAGACCATGAAAATGGTGGCGCGTTCTTCAGGGTCATTGGCCGCGATAATTGGCGAGCCCTTCCGATTAGCTCCCCAACTTGTCGCCGCGTCACCAGGGGCAAAAAACATCAGATGCGGATGCCAGCTTTTGTCGTCATCGTTTAAGTACTGCTGCTTCGACATCATGTAGCACATGGCGCCCGGCTCCAGCGCGGGCAGCTCCCCGCTATCGAATGCCGATGTGGTCGCCTGGACCACCTCTGTCTTAGATTTTCCTGCCAGCACGAGCTTGGTCTTCATCAGGAATATAGGCAAAAAGGTCTTTGCAGCCGCAGAATTAAAGCAGTGGGGAGCGCGGAGTTTGGGATTCCAAAACTCCGGACTATCAGTGGGAGCGGCCCAGGATCGTTCCACGATACAAACAAATCCGTTCGTGCCCTTCACTGCGGTCGTGTATCCCGTCGGTCCCAGCACCATCACTTCGGCGGCGTCCGAAATGGTTGGCGGAGCCGCGCTGCGAGCCAGTGCGATCTCGGAAGCTTCGTCGGGTATCAGGTATTCACTCAGAGGGGCCATGGCCGGATAAGGAACCTTCCCGGCCTGCCCTGGCGCACACCACGCTGCGCCCGGCATCACAGACTGCACGAGGATTGCTAGAGTGAGGCATAGGATCGTCTTCTGCATGGAACTCTCCCTGCGCGGGCTCTCCGCGCCAGATTTGGGGATACAAGCCGCAGGGATGGCAGGAATCTTAATCGGTCAGAAGAACGGGGTCAAACCGTGACTGTGCCGGGCACCCGGACAAAGCCGAAGACCATCGAGCCGACCAGTTTCCCAGCGTGATGCGTCGTACTCGCCCGGGTCTCGAACCCCGCGAGACCCGGGGCGCCCGTGGATCAGCGCGACGCGTCAGTGGGCCGGTCCGGGCATCCGGCTGGTGATGAAATCAGAGATCCGCCTGGCTGCGGGAGGATCCATGTTCGCCAGCACCGCCACAACATATCCTGAGCCGGGACAGATCTGTAGATCGCCGTTCATGCCCGGCGCGCCCCCACCGTGTCCGAAGCAGCGTGTGCCGTTGACGATCTTGTCCTCAAAACCGTACGCGTAGTATCCCAATCCTTGGTCCACTTTTCCGGTGGTCAGCAGCTCTTCGTAATGGGCATCGAGCAGTTTGTGTTGCTCGAGCGCGTTGGCGAACTTCAGCAGGTCGCCCACCGTGGAATAGCCTCCGCCCGCGGATGTTCCGCGATACGGAAGCGTGTCCGTATTCGGCTGCCAGTCCTTGCTGCCGGGTGGCTTCGTGTATCCAACGCTGCGGTTCGTAACCGGCCTGTCTTCCGGCTCGGAGCCTGAGTTGTTCATTCCGGCGACATCATAGATGTGTGTGTTCACGTAGTCGTAATAGTTTTGGCCGCTGACCTTCTCGACCACCAGGCCCAGCAGAATGAAGCCGTAGTTGCTGTACACCCACTTGCTGCCTGGGGGAAACTCCGGCCCGCGGTTGCCGTAGAGCTTCACGTAATCCTGCAATGTCTTGAGTTCGGTTCGGTGCGTATCGAAGTCAGGCCCGAAGATGTCGCCGGTGCCTCCCGTATGCGTCAGCAACTGGTGAAGCGTGACCTTTGACGCCAGCTCCTTGTTGGGGTAGTCGGTAAGGTACTTGCCGAATGGGTCGTCGAGCTTCAACTTGCCTGCCTGAGCCAGCTGCAGGACGGCAACCGCCGTAAACATCTTGTTCATCGATCCGATGCGGAAGCGGGTTGTCAGCGTGTTGGGGAGCTTGCGCTCGCGGTCGGCCATACCGTAAGCGTGCTCGAAAATGGGCTTGCCGTTCTTGGCCACCAGCACGGCGCCGCCGAATTGTCCTGCGTCCGCTTCCTGTTGCAGCTTCTTTTGTAGTGCAGCCACCAACTCGGTCTCGCTCAACTGCGGCGGGGCAAATTCCGCCGGAGTCGGTATGGCGTTCAACTCCACACGGCTCATGCTATGGGGCTCAGCCGCTTCCACCACGAAGGTCATGCGCACGAATTGCTCCGTGCCGCGCTCCTCGACGATGGCCACCAACTCGGTCGGCGACGACGACTCAACCTTCTTCAGGTCAAGCCCGCCGGTTCGACTGCGGAACTCCATCGCTGCATCAAGCCGTTCCAGCCGGGCCGGCGAGTACTTCTGCAGGAAGGCGCGATAGGTGTCGCGGTCTCCACTGTTGAAGGCCTGGAGCCACGCGGCGCACACCTGCCCTGCCGGAGTGTCAGTGGGGAGCGCTACTTGTCCGAAGCATGCGAACGGGCAAAGGGCAAGGACGATGAGGACGATGAGAAAGACCGGGAACCTCCGAGTAGGCATGCCCCTTTAGACGGGAAGACCGGCGCAACGTCTTCGGCTGAAGAGATAACCGTGGCGAGTGGTCTACCCTTTCCGCGCGAAGATTAACTTGGAGTGCCCCATCCTTCTCGCCCGCATTTGGCGAGAGGATGGGAGACACGAACCGGGAAAACTCCCTGAATCTCCTACAATCCGGAAACGAACCTCGGGAGTGGGCATGCAGACAGTTCGAGAACCCTCCTCCCCCTGTCGCCAAAGCCGAGCGACAAGGGTGGGGCACGCCGTTGCCGGATCGAAAATCGCCCACCTGCTGCCAACGGATGGAAATCACCCCTTACAATGACCATGAGGGATCTCCTGACGTCCTCACAAACCAAAGCATACCCAGTCTGCTGAAGCCTTCGTTCTTGTCCCATCAGGTTCTTGCCGCTCCGCCCCGGAACCATCTGCCTTGCCTGCCACGTAAGTAGTAAGTGAGCGTCTATAATGGCCGCTCACGGTTTCTGCCAGTGGCCGTCTATGTAGTTGCAGGCACGAGAATTGGCTTGCTAATTGCAGACTAGGTAGAAACCAGTATGCCGGCCGAAGCGGTAGCAGTTCCCCTCACGGTTGGCCCGGGGCTCCGCACTCCTCAGACACGGCGAGCGGCGGACGAAACGTCCTCTACGCCCTCCGACCGAGGGTTGGTGGTTGGGCAGGCCCAGAGCCGCATGAATGACACGGAGCTGATCCGGGAAGCTCAACGTGGCAATCGCGCCGCGTTCGAGGACTTGGTGCGTCAGTACGACGGCGCCGTGCTTCGTCTGGCCTACCACCTGACACGCTCCGAGCAGGACGCGCAGGACATCTACCAGGACGCCTTTCTCAAAGCCTACCGGAACATCAACAACTTCCGTTTTGAATGCTCGTTTTATACCTGGATTTACCGCATCGTGACCAACTTGTGCCTTGATCTTTTGCGCAAGCGGCAGGTGCGCAAAGAGGATTCGGGAGTCACGACGGATTCCGAAGGCGGCAGCTACGACCTGCTGGACCAGGTGGCGGATGTCCGGTCCGGCGCCAGTCCCGAACGCGACCTGATGCGGCGCGAACTGGGAGCGCGAATTGCCAAAGCATTGCAAAAGCTAACTCCGCGCGAGCGCATGGTCTTTGAGATGAAGCATTATCAGGGTCTGAAGCTGAGAACCATAGGCGAGATTTTGAACACCACGGAAGAGACCGCGAAGAACACGCTTTTCCGCGGAACGCAGAAGTTGCGGGCCGCGCTGAGGGACATGCGGTAGCCGCGAGTGGAGTGGGCCTTCGGGTCCGGGTTGCGAGACGTTTTAGACGGTCATGGGCTTGGGCCCTGAAGTAGAGGTAAGAGCCATGAATTGCGAATGGGTGCAACAGAACATCACCCTGTATCTGTACGACGAGTTGGCTGACGACAGCCGGCACGAGCTGGAGCAGCACCTCACACGCTGCAAGAACTGTGCCGCCGAGGTCGCCGACCAGCGCGAGTTCCAGATGCAGATGAACGCGTTGCCGGTCGAAGAGCCTTCCGCGAGTTTTCTGGCGGCGGCCCGCATGCAATTGCAGGAGTCGCTGGAAACCGCGGAACAGCATCGCGCCTGGTACCACCGGTTTGCGTTCGATCCCACCGCATGGCTCCGTCAGGTACGATTTTCGCCGGCGCTGGCCTCGCTCATCTTTCTCGTGGGCTTCGGCGGCGGCATTGGCGCCATGTACAGCGCCATGGGCAAAGGGCCGGCAAATCGCACGGTGACCTCCAATCCCGGAGAAGCTTCGATGATCAGCGGCATCACCTCCATCGAAAAGCAACCGGGAACCGATAACGTGAAAGTTCAGTACGACAAACGCCTTCCTGAGTCCGTTCAGGGTTCCGTGTCCGATCCCAAAGTGCAGGACCTGCTACTTTATGCCGCCAAGAGCAACGAGAATTCGGGCGTCCGGTTGAATTCCGTAGAAGCGCTGACCGGCAAGGCCGACGATCCCCGGGTCCGCGAGACGCTGACCTATGCTCTCCGCTACGATAGCAATCCCGGCGTACGCCTGATGGCGCTCGACGGTCTGGGCTCGTACGTAAAGGACGACATCCGCGTGCGTAATGCGGTCCTGGAGGCCCTGCTGGACGATAGCAACCTCGGCGTTCGCAGCGGCGCTCTTCATGCACTCGATCCGGTGCGCGCTGATAGCAGCGTGCGCATGGCCCTGCAGCAGTTGTCCAGAGAAGATCCCAGCGACTACATCCGCACCGAGTCCAAGCGCATGCTGGCCTCGATGCCCAACATTGACTAGAAAACGGTGTCTTAATAGTTATTCTTGTTCGCTCCCGGAAATGAGGAAAGGTTGAACCAGGGTCTTTTGAAAGCGGCACGGGTTACGGGACAATCTCGCAGCTTTGCATTCAGCCGGGCCGCCCATGGCAGTAGAAAATGGAAGGTGGCAATCGCGCTTCTAGCGGTAGTCGTTACGGTTCCGCTGTGCGCCCAACAGTCGAAGGTCTTTCGCGAGGGTAATGCGTGGATCGAAGAAACCACCGGGACCATGCCGGCCGGCCGTGAGGTCCGCGTCAATACGGACATGGGCTCGGTCCACGTCCAAGGCAACTCGCCGAACGTAACCTACGTGATTCGCAAGCGTTCCTTTGCTCCTACCGAAGAGGCGGCGCGCCGGCAGTTCGAGCAGTTGCATATTTCGGTGGCCAAAACCGCCGAGCGTAATTCCATCGAAGGCCGGTTGCTGGGCCGAAACCTGAACCGCTTTAACGCCGAGTTTGTGGTGCAAGTTCCCCGCGACCTCGATCTGGTGCGGGTGGAGACCCGCAGTGGTGGCCTCAACTTGAATTCCCTGACCGCAACCATTCTGGGGACGACGGGCGGGGGAGCGGTGAAACTTGACGATCTCGGTGGTTCCGTCAAGATCGCTTCCGGCGGCGGCAACGTCGAAGGCGGAAACCTGGGCGCGGACTTCACTCTCACCAGCGGCGGCGGCGACGTCCGCATCAACAATATAGCCGGGCAAGCTCGCGTAACACTGGGTGGCGGCAAAGTGTACATCGGGACTACCAAAGGCTCGATCATCACCACCGGCGCCGGCGGTATCGAGGTGCGCAAGTGTGATGGTGACCTGCGCGCCAGCACCGATGGCGGCAATCTTAGTTTTGGCGACGTGAGCGGCACGGTCCGTGCCGACACGGGTGGCGGCAGCGTGCGTCTCGCCAGTGCAAGCGGACGGGTGCAGGTTTCTACCGGCGGCGGCAGCGTTGAACTGTACCGACTGGGGCAGGGCGCGCAAGTGGAAACCGGGGCCGGCCCGATCACGGTTGAATTTGTTAGCAGTCGTGGAGTCTTTACTGACTCCTCGCTGCACACCGCCGCCGGCGACGTCTCGGTTTGTCTGCCGGGCAACATGCCGGTTACGGTGCATGCCTCGTCCGACATGACCAACGGCAAAGGAATCCTCTCCGACTTCCCGCTGAAGATAAACACCAGCGGCGGTGACTACGGCCCCAAGGCGATGTCTGCCGAAGGGGCATTAAATGGCGGTGGCCCGATGTTGCGTATCCGCACGACTATGGGTCAGATCAATTTCCGGCGATGCCACTAAGACAGGGTTGGTGTATTATGCGCAGACGTACAACGATGAAGTTGGGACTTGCAATTAGTTTGATCGCGGCGGCGGCCGCATTGGCAACGGCCGAGCCGAGGCCGGCTTTAGTCGGCTGGCCCGACCAGCATCCGGGCTCCTATCTGGGCGTTCACATTGACGGGGTCACGCCGCAAGCCGCGTCGTCCCTGAAGTTGAGCGATACCAGCGGCGCTCTCATCTCCTATGTCGATCAGGATGGTCCTGCGTGCAAGGCCGGCTTGAAGGTCAATGATGTGGTGGTCGGATTCAACGGCTCCAAAGTGCAGAGTCCGGAGCATTTGCAGGAGATGCTGCATGCCACTCCTGCGGGCAAGACCGTTGCCTTTTCCGTGGTCCGCGACGGACAGAAGAAGGACATCAACGTCACTCTGGGAGCGTGGGCCAACGCCATGGCCCGCGCGCGCAGCCTGCCTTCCGGATCGGTGATGGCATTTGTGCCTCCCAATATCAACATCCCCGACATCGATGTTCCGTCGTTCACGACCCTCTCGTCCCATCACGGAATCGTGGTGGAGAGCATGTGTCCGCAACTGGCCGACTACTTTGGCGTCCCGCATGGACAGGGTGTACTGGTGCGCTCGGTGGAAAAAGGAAGTCCCGCAGAGGCGGCTGGCCTGAAGGCGGGAGACGTGATCGTGAAGGTGAATAACGAAGCCGTACACGACATGGCCGACTGGCGGCGCGCCATGCACGGCCGCGGCGGCAAGATTCCGGTGGCTGTGGTCCGCGACAAGCACGAGCAGGCGATCGTGATTAATCTTCCAGGCTCGGGCGATACATCGGAGCTGGAGGACATGGACTGGGGCGACCTTCCTGCGATGCTGGCGACCATCAAGCCCAGCGAACAGCAGTTGGAGCAGATGCGTCAGGACATTCAGCGCTCGATGAAGCTCTCGCAGAAGGACATGGAGAAAATGCAGGAGGAAATTCAGAAGTCACTTCCTTCGCAGAAGGACCTGCAGAAGCAAATCGAGAAGTCGATGAAGCTGAAGCAGAAGGACATCGAAAAGATGCAGCACGATGTCCAGGCCTACGCGCCCACGCAGGAGCAGCTTGATCAGATGCGCCGTGAGATCGACGAGTCTCTGAAGAACTGGACGCCGCAGCTCCAACAACAGATGGAACAGTTTAAGAAGCAGATGGAGGAGCAGAAGCTCAACTTGCAGGAGATGCTGAAAGGCTTCGAGAACCAGCACGAGTTCTAAGGCATTCAGCATTCAGCAATCAGCATTCAGCAATCAGCATTCAGCCGTCGACTTGAGGCGCTTTCTTCGCGTCCGCTCCCTTCGTAGCCCAGACGTCACCCCTTCCGGGGACCCGCGGATGGTCCATGGCGGCGCCACTTCTGATCGAGCCACTCGACGATCCCATACATCACCAGGCAAATCCAGGCGTCCACTAGCAGACCGAGGTCAATCTTGAAAGGCTGGTGCTGGCCGGACGGCGGCAGATGTGGCATCAGAACAAAGAAGTAGAGCAGGTTGCCGGCAACGATGGCGATCAACTGCTTGAGAAGCTTACGCAGCACGCCATTGTTGTACACCCGCGGCGGGGCAGTCGACGCCAGAAAAGCCTGGTGGCTCTTCGCTTTTCGCTGTTCGCTTTTCGCTAAAGGCGAAGAGCGAAGTGCGAACAGCGTGCCTTCCCTGATTTACCATCCTTCTGTGCTCGACCTCACCACCAGCGTCCAATACGTCAAAGGCATTGGGCCGAAGTTCGCCCAAATCCTGCTGGAGAAGGGCATCGCCACCGTCGAGGACCTGCTCTACTACCTGCCCTTTCGCTATGAAGATCGCCTCAACCCGCGCGGCATCGGCGAGCTTCGCGTGGGCGAGATGGCCAGCATCATCGCTGACGTGCGCACCTTCGGCCTATTCCGCACGCGCCGCATGCCCATCTTCGAAATGACTGTTGGCCAGGGCCGTGACACGCTGAAGTGCATCTGGTTCAACGCTACTTATCTACAAGACAAGTTTCGCGCGGGCATGACGCTTGCGCTGTATGGCAAGGTCGAAGCAGGCGATCGCGGCGGCCACCGCTTCGAGGTCATCCAGCCGCAGTTCGAAATCCTGCACGATCCCTCGGCAATGCCAGGCGAAGGGCGGCGGAGAAGAGCAGGATTGGAAGTCGCTCGAGATCGGGCGCATCGTCCCCATCTACGAAACGGCCGGCAATGGACGCCTTACCGCGCGCTGGTTCCGGCGCGTGATTCACGGCCTGCTGGAGAGCCTGACTGCCGACATTCCTGACGCCATCCCGGCCGTGGTCCGCGGACGCATGGGGCTGGTCGATCGCCGAAGCGCCTTCTGGCAGGCACACTGGCCCGAGGTCGGCGAGAGCCTCGCCAAACTGGGCGCTGCCCGCACACCGGCGCACATCCGGCTCATCTTCGAGGAGCTGTTCTTCCTCGAACTCGGACTCGAGCTGAAGCGCCGCAAAGTGCGCGCCCAGACCGGGGTTGCCTTCCAGATCAACGATCGCATACGCGCCGCCGTGAAGCGTATTCTGCCGTTTCATCCCACTGGCGGCGCAGAAGCGAGTGCTGAAAGAAATCGCGGACGATATGGCGGAGGCAGTGCCGATGCGCCGCCTGCTGCAAGGCGATGTCGGCTCCGGCAAGACCATCGTCGCGCTCGAAGCCGCGGTCATTGCCATGGAAAACGGCTACCAGGTCGCGCTCATGGCGCCCACGGAGATTCTTGCCACGCAGCATTACCTGTCGGCGCGCAAAATCCTCGAGCCCGCCGGCTATCGCATCGTGCTGCTTACCGGCTCGCAGGAGCACGGCCGCAAGAAGCAGACCCGCCACCACATCGCGCAAGGCAACGCGCAACTGGTCATCGGCACCCACGCGCTCATCCAGGAGACGGTCGAGTTTGACCGGCTCGGCCTGGTCATCGTGGACGAGCAGCACCGCTTCGGCGTGCTGCAGCGCTTCCGCCTGATGAAGAAATCCGGCGAGGCCGAGCCCGACGTGTTGGTGATGACCGCGACGCCGATCCCGCGCACGCTTGCGCTCACGCTCTACGGCGATCTCGACACCAGCGTCCTCGACGAGCTTCCGCCCGGGCGCACGCCCATCACCACGCGCCGCGTCGGCGACGAGCGCGCCGAGGAGGTGTGGGAGTTCGTGCGCAAGCAGGTCGCCGCCGGACGCCAGGCGTACATCGTGTATCCGGTGATCGAAGAAGGCGCGATGGAAGGCGAGCTTAAGGCCGCCATCAAGATGTACGAGCAACTGCGCAAGAGCGAGTTCGCCGGCTTACGTGTCGGGCTTCTGCACGGCCGCATGAGCGCCGACGACAAAGACGCGACCATGGCCAGCTTTCAGCGCGGCGAGATTGATGTGCTGGTTTCGACCACGGTCATCGAAGTTGGCGTGGACGTGGCCAATGCGTCGGTGATGGTGATCGAGCACGCCGAGCGCTTCGGGCTGTCGCAGATGCATCAACTGCGGGGACGCATCGGGCGCGGCGCGGCGAAGTCCTATTGCGTCCTGATGACGGGCGGCAAAGTTTCGGTCGAGGCTGAGCAGCGGCTGCAGGCCATGGTGCGGACGCAGGACGGATTCGAGATTGCCGAACTCGATTTGCAACAGCGTGGGCCGGGCGAGTTCTTTGGCACGCGCCAGGCGGGCATGCCGAACTTCCGCGTCGCCAATCTGCTGCGCGATCGCGACCTGCTGGAAGCCGCTCGCCGCGAGGCGCGCTTCGTGCTCGAAGGCCCAAACGCAGATCTCACAAAGGAGGAGATCGCACGCGCGGTGCAGCATCTGCGGGGGCACTGGAACCGGCGCTACGGGTTAGTCGAAGTTGGATGATGGCGCATCCAATGCCTTAAGGAGATCCCATGGTCGATCCGAAAGAAATGCTGGCGACACTTGTCGATCGTTTTGCTGTGACCGCGAAGGTGCAAAACGTGTTTGGAGAGCCGATCGAAGCGCACGGCAAGACCATCATTCCGGTGGCGCGGGTAAGCTACCGTCTTGGAGCCGGCGGTGGCGGAGAGAACAAGTCAGATTCGGAGGATGCGGTTGGCGGCGGTGGCGGAGGCGGCGTGGTTCAGGCCGTTCCTGCAGGAGTGGTTGAGATCACGGAAGCGGGCGCCCGCTTCGTGCGTTTCTTCGATCCTCAGATGGCTGCCGGACTGGTTGCGGGCGGGATTGTATTCGGCCTTCTCCTGCGGCGGCTGTTCAGCCGAAAGTAGGTCCGCACGCAACGCTCGGCTAATACGCTTTCACGTGTCATCGTGAGCGAGGTCGCCGCAGCGACGAGTCGAAGGGCCCCTATAATCATCCCGCAGCCTGGCGTCCCACTTGCATCGCGTGCGGTTAACCCGCAAACTAGTGCAGCCGTGAAAGCCGCTGCCAAAGTCGACCTGTTTCGCCTGTTGCCCTCGGTGGATGAACTGCTTCGCGATCCGCAAACTGAGGCGCTGGCGCAACGCGAAGGCCGCAGCGCAACCATCGAAGCAGCGCGCGCGGCGTTGGAAGAACTGCGCGCGGAGATCAACGCCGGCAAACTTGACGAAGCGCAGATTAAATCCACTCTCGATGCCCTGCCTCGAACGGTGGAGCAAAGGTTGCAGCAGTCCCTTGCGTACTCGCTGCGCCCGGTGATCAACGCTACCGGCGTCATCCTGCATACCAACCTCGGACGCGCGCCGCTCAGCCGCGCGGCTTTGGCGCATGCTGCCGAAGTCTCGCAGGGATACTCGAACCTGGAATTTGATCTTGCGACTGGCGAGCGCGGGAAGCGCGACGTCCACGTCGATCGCCTGTTTGCCAAACTGCTGAACACCGCCGAGCGCGAAGTCTCGACCATCGTGGTCAACAACAATGCCGCCGCGGTGCTGCTGGCGCTGAACTCGCTGGCCGAAGGCGGCGAGGTGCTGGTGTCGCGTGGCGAGTTGGTTGAGATCGGCGGGTCATTCCGCATTCCCGACGTGATGGCGAAGTCGGGCGCGGTTCTGCGCGAAGTCGGGACCACCAACCGCACCCGCATCGCCGACTACGAACGCGCCATCACCGAACGCACCAAACTGCTGATGCGTGTGCATCGCTCCAATTTCCAGATTGTCGGCTTCACCGAGCAGCCATCGCTCGAGGAACTGGTCGCGCTCGGGCGCAAGCACAACATTCCGGTTCTAGAAGATCTTGGTAGCGGCGAGCTCTTCGACCTGCGCAACGTCGGCGTGCGCGGCGAGCCCATGATCGCCGACAGCCTGCGCGCAGGCGTGGATCTGGTGACCTACAGCGGCGACAAGTTGCTGGGCGGTCCCCAAGCCGGCCTGATCAGCGGCGATCGCGCGCTGGTGGCGAAGATTCGCTCCAATCCGCTGTTCCGGGCGATGCGCGTTGACAAAATATTCTATGCCGCGCTGGAAGCCACGCTGCTCGCTTATCTGCGCGAGGACTACGACTCAATTCCGGCGTTGCGCATGATGCGCCTCTCCGAAGACGAACTCGCGCGCCGTGCCGAGCAGATGGCGGTGCGATTGCGCGCGAGCAGCCCCACGCTGCAAGTCGAGGTCATCGAGTCTCGTTCGGTGCTCGGCGGCGGCGCTGCGCCGGGATCAACGCTGCCGACTCGCGTGCTCGCCATCAAGAGTGACGAACATGAACGCCGATCAACTCTGCACGCGTCTGCGCGCAGTGGGAGACGCCGATCATCGCCCGCGTGGAAGACGAATGGGTGCTGCTCGATCTGCGGACGGTCGAAGCTGAGCAGGAAGTGGTGATTATTGCTGCGCTGGAGAGCCTTTCGAGAGCTGAAGAGATTGCGTCGCAACCGGTACCTCCGCTACGCGGCTCGCCTTAATTCCCCACCTGACCTGGGGCTTGCGCCCGGGCTCACTGCGATGCCGCCGCTTCGCGGCTGGCGCGAAACGATTTTCGGCTGTGTTGCGTCACGACGAATTCGCATGAGAGGCTGCCGCATGTTTCTGAAGACCGCATTTACCAACAGTATTTCTCTACTCTAGTGGCGACGATCTACACCATCGGGCACTCGACGCGTACGCTCGACGAACTCGTGGCCGCGCTCAAGGCGCATGGTATCCGCACCCTGGTGGACATCCGCTCGTTCCCCATGTCGCGCCGCATGCCGCACTTCAATCGCGAATCGCTGGAAGCCGAACTCCCACGACATGGCATCGCTTACGTCTGGATGAAGGAGTTGGGCGGACGCCGCAAGAAAATCCGCAACGACTCGCCCAACATCGGCCTGCGCAACGATTCATTCCGCAACTACGCCGACTACATGCTCACCGACGAATTCGCGCTTGGCATAGAACGGCTGTTGGCAATCGCGCAGGGTAGAGCAGATGTCTCGACTCCATTCGATCGCCAGGGCGATCGCACTGCGCTCGGGATGAGAACCGTAAAAGGCAATAGCGGCACGGCCATCATGTGCGCCGAGCGGGTCTACTTTCAGTGCCACCGCATGCTGGTGAGCGACTACCTCACCGCGCACGGCCATACCGTGTTGCATATTGACGATGACAAGCATCCGCTGCGTGAGCACAAGTTGATGGCGGAAGCGCGGCTGGCGGATGGCAAGCTGGTGTATAACGCGCAGCAGTTATTTTGAGCGACTGCCCGCAAGGATTTTCCTAAGGTTCCGCTCCACCTTGCCGATAGAGGTGGGTAGAGCGAAGCGATACGAGGATAGAACCATCTTCCTGCTGCTTCCCAGCCAGGCACTCCAAAGTGTCTGGCTGGGATTGTTTACCGCATAAAAAACGCCGCCGAAGCTGGGAGGCGGCTGCCACAGCCTGGGTTCACTGACGAAAGTGCGAGCCTCCGTGGCGCACATCTGCGCCGCGCACCCAGAAAATCACGTCCTCAGCGATATTGGTGGCGTGGTCAGCGATCCGCTCCAGGGCCCGTGAAATAAGCAGCACGTTCAACGCCGGACGCGTGGATTGAGGCTCGTTGTGCATCTTCTGCACGAGCACGACGAAAGCTTCGTCCTTCATGCGGTCCACGATGTTGTCCATTTGCAGAACTGCTTCGGCCACCTCGGCCTTGCCATCAAGAAACGATTCCAGCGCCCGCTGCACCATGGTGCTGACACTGTCCGCCATGCGGGGAATATCCACCGGCAGTTGGATCTCCGGCTCGCTGATCAGGTCGAGCACCCGTTGCGCAATGTTCACCGCTTGATCGCCTACCCGTTCCAGGTCTGCGTTAATTTTCAGCACAGCGAGGATAAAGCGCAGGTCAATCGCCATCGGCTGCTGCATGGCGAGAAGGTCAAGCGCCAACTCATCAATCTCACGCTCGGCATCGTTAATGGCCGGTTCGCCAGTGAACACCATCTGGCAGAACTTGGCGTCGCGAGTGCGATAAGCCTCATTGGCGCGATCGATGGCTTGTTCCGCCAGGCCACCCATCCGCAACAGTTTCTCCTTCAATTCGTCCAATCCCTGCTGAAAGCGGCTGCGCATTATCCAAACCTGCCTGTAATGTAATCTTCTGTCCGCTTGTCAGCGGGTGTGGTGAAAATCTTCTCCGTCTTGTCGTATTCGATGAGGCTCCCCATCAGGAAAAATCCAGTCAACTCAGCCACGCGAGCGGCCTGCTGCATATTATGCGTAACGATGACGACGGTGTAGTGCTGCTTGAGTTGGAAGATAAGCTCCTCGATCTTGCTGGTCGAGATGGGATCCAGGGCGGATGCCGGCTCGTCCATCAGCAGCACTTCAGGCTCCACCGCCAGCGCGCGCGCAATGCACAAGCGCTGCTGCTGTCCTCCGGACAAACTTGCGCCGGACTTCTTGTGCAGGTTGTCCTTCACTTCCTCCCAGAGTGCCGCCAGTTTTAGGGAGCGCTCCACCAGTTCGTCCAATTGCTTGCGATTGCGGAAGCCATTCAGCTTCAGGCCTGCGGCCACGTTATCGTAGATTGACATCGTGGGAAACGGATTCGGTTTTTGGAACACCATGCCAATGCGTCGCCGAACGTCGACCGGATCGGAGCCGCTGCCGTAAACCTCCATCTCTCCAACTTTGACCGAACCTTCGGCGCGGGCTTCCGGAATGGTCTCGTGCATGCGATTCAAACAGCGCACAAACGTGCTCTTGCCGCAGCCCGAGGGCCCAATCACCGCCGTGACGTGGTTTGCGGGCACAGTCATGTCGATGGATTTCAGCGACTGGTTCTTACCGTACCAGGCGTTCAGTCCACGCACTTCGATTCCGACACCCATACCAGGGTTACGCTCCCTTCAACATTCCGCGGCTGGTAGTGATGCGTACGGCCGCCACCGCGCCCACAATCAACACGATCAGGATCAGCGCTCCGGCCCACGCCTGCTTGTGCCAATCGTCATACGGCGAGATGGCATAGGTGAAAACCTGCAAGGACAAAGCCGCGGTGGGCTGATTCAGTTTCAGGTTCCAAAACTGATTGCCAAAGGCGGTAAAAAGCAGCGGGGCGGTTTCACCTGCGACTCTGGCGAATGCCAGCATACATCCTGTAATCACACCAGCCGAGGCGGTACGCAGCGAGATGGAAAGTGTCGTTCTCCATTTGGGAATGCCCAGTCCGTAGGCAGCCTCACGGATTACGTTCGGCACCATCAGCAGCATTTCCTCAGTAGCTCGCGCGATGGTGGGAATCATCATAATGCCCAGCGCTGCGCCGCCCGAGAGGGCCGAAAAGTGCTTTTGGCGGACGACGACAAGGGAGTACACCGCAATGCCGATCACAATGGAGGGCACTCCGTTCAACACATCGGCAGTGAAGCGGATCAAGTCGCCAAAGCGGTTGCGCCCATATTCAGCCAGGTAAATCCCGGAGCCGATGCCCAGGGGAAGCCCGATCACGCTGGCCACTGCCAGGATCAATCCCGTGCCCACGATGGCGTTCGCCATTCCTCCGCCAGCTTCGCCGGGAGGTTTCGGGGTCTGGGTAAGGAAAGCCACATTGATCGACCCTATCCCCTTAATCAAGAGATAAACGAAGATCGCGAGTAGAGGGACCAACACCAGAATCGCCGCAAGAACCGCGAACCCAGTCGCAGCCTGGTTGGTGATGCGGCGCCAGAGACTGACCTCCTGCGGCGTGGATGGGGGCGCGGAATTAGGCACGCACCCTCGCAGTTCCGCCGGTAATGCTCCAAACCAGCAGCCGTGCCAGCGCATTCACGATGAGAGTCACAAGGAAGAGCGCCAGTCCGATCTCGACCAGGGCGCTCAGGTAAAGATCGCCTGTCGCTTCGGTAAATTCATTGGCGATGACGCTGGCCATGGTATAGCCCGGCGCAAACAGCGATCTCGCAATCTCCGGGCGGTTGCCGATGACCATGGTAACGGCCATGGTTTCGCCCAGCGCTCGGCCCAGTCCGAGGATGATGCCGCCCACAATGCCGATGCGCGCGTTGCGCAGAACGCCCATGCGGATCATCTCCCAGCGGGTTGCGCCGAGGGCCAGCACTGCCTCACGCTGGTTTTGAGGGACGGCTGTCATGACCTCGCGCGTGATGGAGGCGATGACGGGCACCACCATAATTGCCAGGATTATTCCTGCCGCGAGCATTCCCAGGCCGTACATCGGACCCGTGAAGAATCCGGTCCATCCCAGGGTCCTTGCCAGGAGAGGTTGAACGTATTCACGCAGCAAGCGGAGCCAGCACAAAGACGCCCCACAGTCCATAAACCACGCTGGGAATGGCTGCCAGCAACTCCACCAGGAAACGAGATAATGGCACGCAGGCGCTGGGGGCACATCTCAGTGATGTAGACGGCTACACCGATGGACGCCGGTACGGCCAGCAGCAGCGCAAGAAACGACGAGACCAGAGTGCCATAGATAAACGGCATCGCTCCGAAGCTTTCGTTCACCGGGTCCCAGTCGTGCCCGTAGAAAAACTTGACTCCAAACTGGTGCAGCGACAGTTGCGACTTGTCGATCAATTCCCAAGCTACCAGGACGACGATCGCAAATACCGAAATCGCGCTAAGAAGAATAATCACCCCAAACACGGCATCCGGAATGCGGCTGCTGCCGGGATAAGTGGTTCGAATCTTTCGAAGCACCGTGGTAGCCGCCGTCTTGCGCGATTGGTCCACATGGGCCAACGGCGGCATAGAGGTCATGGGCTTCTGGAGCTCACCTGGCGGTTGAGGCGAATTCATAGGATCGACGCTATCAGGCATGTGTCACAGGACTGTTACAGAACTCGACTCCAGAAAAGGACGACACTTGGCATCTGCTGAAAACCAACGGCCTGCCAAGTGCCCTGGCTTTTCCGGCACCATCCACTACGGCTTGACCTGTTTGGCGATGGCTGCCTTCTCCATATCCACCACCTGCTTAGGAAGTGGAGCATACGACAAGGCCTGCGTCATGCCCTGGCCCTGGTCAAGCATCCAGGAGAGAAAATCCTTCAGGATTTTCCCCTTATTCGCATCCGACGGATTAGTCGGAATCAGCAGCCATGTGAAGCTGGCAATCGGATAAGCGTCCTTTCCAGGAGGATTCGTGATCGAGACGCGAAAGTCGGCCGGCATCTTCACTCCTACTGCGGCTGCGGTTGTGCTGTCCAGGCTGGCCTTGATGAAATTCTTCGATGAGTTCTGCACGCTGCCGTAAGGGATTTTGTTCTGTAAGGCATAAATCAGCTCGATGTAGCCGATGGAGCCGGGCAACTGTCGTATATTTCCGGCGACCCCTTCATTTCCCTTTCCGCCCAAGCCTACTGGCCACTTGACCGAGGTGCCTTTGCCCGCCGAGCCAGCCCATTCCTGGCTCACCTTCGAAAGGTAGTCGGTGAAAATGTAGCTCGTACCGCTGCCGTCAGAGCGGTGCACCACGGTGATGTTCTGGTTGGGAAAGTTCACGCCGGGATTCACTTTGGCGATCCTGCCGTCGTTCCAATTCGTGATTTTTCCGAGATAGATATCGGCCAAAACATCGGGCGTGAACTTCACTTCGCCGCTCACTCCAGGAATGTTATATGCAGGCACAACCGCACCGAGCACCGTCGGCAAGTGCAGCACTTTGACCTTCGATTGCTGCATCTGCTCGTCGGTCATCGGACCGTCAGTGGCGCCGAAATCGACCGTTCCCGCCTGCACCTGGCGAATGCCGCCCCCGCTCCCGATCGACTGGTAATTGATCTGAATGTCCGAATGCAGATTGTGATACTCGTTGAACCACTTGGAATAAATCGGATACGGGAAGGTGGCGCCCGCGCCGTTTAGGGTTGTCTGTGCTAGCGCACAGCTCGCAAACAAAGCGATGCAGAGCAGCACCCTGAGAGAGCGAATCACGTAGTTGCCTCCTGAGATTGGTCACATACGGGTTCCGTAGCCGTTTTTACCCTGCTTTTGTTACAGCTCGGTTACACGGCAGTGAATTTCCCGTGAAGACAAGGAGTTAGGAGATGTGGGACTCATCCGCCAGGGTTGATACGGCAGGGCCCATCGCGGGCAGCTCCCCCCAGAGAATCGCGAAAAGCGGCTCTTATCGCGGCCAGCTCATGGCGCCTGTACGTGCTGTTCGCCCAGTACCTTGCCGGCGTGGTCGAACCAGATAACTTCGTACTGCGGACGGAAAATCGAGTACCAGTACTTGTAAACGTACTCGTCGGAGCAGTCGGTTGGAACAGGCGTCAGCGAGCCGCATGGACCATCGCTAGTGGGATTGCCGAGCAGCTCGCGGACGAATTCGTTGGGATCGCCCAGGTTAATCTGTGCCGAATTTTTTCGCAGCAACTCGTCGTGGTGATAGGCCCAAACGCTCGCCGCGACCAGGCCCAGCGCGATCGCCACGAAGAAAATGCGGGAGCCCATGGCTCATAGCTTATCGCAGCAGAGATCGGTGCGAGAGTGTCAGAAGACCCACCCCGTTCGGCCCAGTTCTTGGGATGGAACGGACAGGGAACAAGCTTGAAACCGCTGAATGCCAACTACTAAGTGCTAAGTGCTAACTGCTAGCCGCTTCTTTCACAGCGGTATGTTCCCGTGCTTCTTGGGCGGGTTCTTAGCGCGCTTGTTCTCCAGCATCTCCAGCGCCTGAA
The DNA here is from genome assembly GCA_963735855.1 of uncultured Acidobacteriaceae bacterium. GTDB lineage: Bacteria > Acidobacteriota > Terriglobia > Terriglobales > Acidobacteriaceae > Bog-257. The sequence goes on along the minus strand of CAVTMW010000007.1, from coordinate 143,068 downwards.
TCAACTTCCGGCGGGTGTCGCGGGGACGAATCACGGCGTCCAGATAGCCGCGCTCGGCGGCGATGTAGGGATTGGCAAAGCGTTCGCGGAACTCCTCGATCTTGGCAGCGCGGTCGGCGTTGGGGTTCGCTGACTTCTCAATTTCCCGCCGATAGACGATGTTGACCGCGCCCTCCGGTCCCATCACCGCGATCTCGGCGGTCGGCCAGGCGTAGTTCACGTCGGTGCGAATGTGCTTGGAGGCCATGACGCAATAGGCTCCGCCGTAGGCTTTGCGCGTGATGACCGTGATCTTCGGCACGGTTGCCTCCGAGAAGGCGAAGAGCAGCTTCGCGCCGTGCGTGATGATGCCGCCGTATTCCTGCTGCGTGCCGGGCAAGAATCCCGGCACATCTTCAAAGGTGATCAGCGGAATGTTGAAGCAGTCGCAGAAGCGCACGAAGCGCGCTCCCTTGATGCTGGCGCTTATGTCGAGCACGCCGGCCAGAAACGCAGGCTGATTGGCGACAATTCCGACCGACTTGCCGTTCAGGCGCGCGAAGCCAACCACAATGTTCTTTGCGTAATGCTCCTGCACCTCGAAGAAGTAGCCGTCGTCCACCACGGTGTGGATCACATCTTTTATGTCATAAGGCTGGTTGGACTCAGTAGGAACGATGGTGTCCAAGCTCTCATCGGCCCGGTCAATGGGATCAGTACAAGCTTTGCGCGGCGCATCTTCCAGGTTGTTCGACGGGATGAAGCTGAACAGTTCCCGGACCATGCTGAGGCACTCGGCGTCATCGTGGGCCATGAAGTGCGCCACGCCCGACCTCTCGTTATGCGTCATTGCGCCGCCGAGCTCATCTTTGGTGACCTCTTCGTGGGTCACGGCTTTGATTACCTCTGGCCCGGTGATGAACATGTACGAGGTCTTGTTCACCATCAGGATGAAATCGGTCATGGCAGGTGAATAGACGGCCCCGCCGGCGCACGGACCCATGATGGCTGATATTTGCGGAACCACGCCGGAAGCCAACACGTTGCGCAGGAAGATATCGGCGTATCCAGCGAGCGACATCACGCCCTCCTGGATGCGAGCACCGCCGGAATCATTCAGACCGATGACCGGGGCGCCGACGCGCATGGCGGTGTCCATGATCTTCACGATTTTCGCCGCGTTGGTTTCCGACAGCGAGCCGCCGAACACAGTGAAGTCCTGGGCGAAGACGAACACCAGACGGCCCTCGATGCGTCCGTAGCCGGTGACGAAGCCGTCGCCGAAGAATTTTTGCTCGTCCATGCCGAAGTCGGTGCAGCGATGGGTGACGAGTTTGTCGGTCTCTTCGAAGGTGCCTTCGTCGAGCAGGAACTCGATGCGCTCCCGGGCTGACATCTTGCCCTGTTTGTGTTCGCGAGCCCGGCGCTCCTCGCCGCCGCCGGCATCGGCCAGCGAGTCACGGCGCTTCAGTTCGGTCAACTTCTCTTCCAGGTTCATGGGCGTGATTATAAACAGCGGTCGGCCGCGGAGAAGCGTGAGTTCCGCAATCGAAGGCTCACCGAGCAGTGTGACGAATGCACTTGCTGGATGATGGTGGAACTTCCCTTTAAGAAGCAATTCCTATCCGAAGTGCTCCCAGCCGCCGGGTTGCAGGATTTCCGTCTTGCCGTGGGCGGTAGCGAGCTTCACCTGCTTGCCGCGGGTAATCTCGCCAATTCGCGTAACTGCAACCCCTGAGATCTGTTTCGGGATGCGGTGCTTCGGATGAGCGGTGAAGAGCAGTTCATACTCGTCTCCGCCGTGCAATGCGAACGTCAGCCCATCTTTGCCGGGCAGGGCTGGCAAGGCCTCGGTGGACACTACAGCGCCGGTGCCGCTCTCCTCGCAGATGTGGCCCAGGTCGGTGGAGAGACCGTCGCTGACGTCGATCATCGCAGAGGCCAACTTCTTCTCCCGCAGGAACTGCCCGACCGCAATCCTCGGCTCGGGGTAGAAGTGCTTAAGGTGAGACCTCGGGCGCAGCCTTTCTCCGTCGCGGAGCCGGTTCAAGTCCCTCATCGCTGAGCCGAGCGTGCCCGTGACATAGATGAAATCACCGACGCGCGCGCCAGAGCGCAGAATAGCTTGTCCCGCCGGCACCGAGCCGACCACCATGATGTCGGCCAGTACGCCACCAGGCGATTGTGCCGTATCGCCTCCCGCCAGCCGGACCGAAAATCGGCGCGCAAGTTTTAGCAATCCGGCAATAAAGCGATCCACCCATTCCTGCGGAAGCTCGGCGGGAAGCGCCAGAGAGAGAAATGCCGCGCGGGGAATGCCACCCATGGCGGCAATGTCGCTCAGCCCGCGGGCCAGGCAACGGTGCCCCACCGAATCCGGCGGATGCCATTCGCGGCGAAAATGCACGCCTTCGAGGCTGAAGTCGGTGGTGACCAGAACCTCGTGACCGCGTGGGACCGCCAGAACGGCACAGTCGTCGCCGATGCCTCGTTCGGGACGTTCACCCCGCAGACTAGCGGCGCTTCGCACACGCTGAATGAGCAGTTTTTCGCTAAGTGGCACAACGACTCCCCGGCTTCGCAAGACGGCTTCTCGCCAATATACCCGACTGCGAGAAGGCGAAATTTAGCCGGCACCGCGTAGCACTTTAGTCGGAACAACTCATCCCATATTGATTGACATAGATGTGCCGGTCTGTTACGGTTTGGAGTCGTTTCATCCAGCCAAGCGCCCGGCAATGAAGTGTTTCCTGCCGGGGCGGAGAATCGTTAACCCACGTTCTCCAGGGACCCGTAACGAGCAGTTCGGCCCAGCAAGGCCCAGCGTTCCGGATTTTCATAGGTTATTGGTATCACGACCCGGAACCATTTTTTAGCCGAGGGTTACAGTTTTGCGAAAACGCTTTTATATCCTTTTCGTAGCCCGAGACGCGGAAGGTCAGCTACGAAAAATCCCCATCCCCGTTCATTACCTATACGTCTTCCTGGCCGGGGCTCTGCTCGGCATGTTCACCATTACCGGCATGGCCGGGTCCTACACCCGCATGCTGTGGAAGGTCGCCAGCTTCAACCAGCTTCGTTTGGAAAAGAAGGCGTTGGAAACCCGTTACACTCAGCTGGAACAGGTGAATCACGAGAAGGACATTCAGGTTGCTTCTTTGGGATCGCTGGCCAATGAGGTGTCGGTCATCTATGGGCTGAAGACCAATCCCAAACTGCTGCATGAGGGCGACGGGCCGGTCAAGCCCGAAGAAGTGAAGTACTCCATCGACCAGCTATATGCCCTGCGTGGCTCGGCTTTGACGGGGGCCGCAACGGCTGGACTGGGTCTCGGGCTTACCCACCAAGCCACTCTTACTGAATGGGTGAACGCGACCATGGCTCCTACGCTGTGGCCGGTCATGGGTCCGATTACCGGCTCCTTCGGCGAGCGCATCAACCCGTTCAACGGTGAGGGCGCGTTCCACTCAGGTGTGGACATCTCGAGCCACTATGGACAAGCGGTCCTGGCCCCTTCCGATGGCGTTGTGACCTATGCGGACTTTTATAGCGGATACGGCCGCATGATCCAGATCGACCACGGAAACGGCGTTGCCACCCGCTACGGGCATCTGTCGGCGTTTGCGGTCGCCGACGGTCAGAGTATCCGGCGCGGGCAGGTGATTGGATACGTGGGACTGAGTGGGCGCAGCACTGGACCGCATCTGCATTATGAAGTGCGCATCCACGATGTGCCGGTTAACCCGCACAAGTTCCTGCGTACCACCACCGTCAAACCGGGCGAGTTCCCAACCAGCTGACTTAATTACTTTGAGGGCTTTGCTTTGCCCGCCGGAGCGCTTGTCTGCGGCGGCTTCTGCGTTTCAGGGCCGATTTCAATCGCGGGCTCGCTCAACACCTTCTTAAAAAACGCATAGGGGACTTTGGCCGTTAACACGGCCTCGTTCTTTTCCTGGTGGACTTCCAGGCTCTCGAATGCCGCCTTCACATCGGGGTCAGGCCCGCCGGCATCCATCGAAATATCGAGTGACTTGAACAAGGCTAGATAGGTATTCACCCGTTCGGTGAAGCTGCGGGCCTGGGCTTCGCTGTCGGTAAGCACCTGGGCCCGCAAGTGAATGTCATTGAGCGGACGCGCCGACGCGACGACCACGCTGTTAGGCGGCAACAGGCCACTCCAGCCGCCGGGCAGAAGAAGCTCTCCATGCTCCCCTGCGGCGCTGGCTGCGGGTGGACGCGCAATGGTCCAGATCACACTGCCCAGCGGAACACGGCGGTAGTACTCGCTGACCAGAGGCGGGCCTGCGAACGGCAGCGCCGATTGTTTGTAGCGGTCGATGATTCCGTGTATCACCGCCGAGTCGGCGATGTTGGAGGCCGCCGCGATATCGATTCCGAGAAGAACCACGCGCACGGTGCGGCCTTCCAGCGGAATGATGTAGATCTCGAGATCGCGATAGCTCTCGACCTTGCTGGCCAGCTTGCGAAGATATTGGCCCACGCGCCCGCTGTCGAAGTGTCCCTGGAAAATTTCGCTGTAGCGCGTCTCGCCGGAGCGACCCTTACTGGTGACGCCGTAATGAATGGCGAAAGCGGCCTTGTCCAGGTCCCGTTCAAACTCGAAGCCAGTCTCGTTTACGAAGTCTTGGTATTGCGGATCGCGGTCCTTAAGAGGTTTCTTGCCCAGGTCAGTCAGAAGCCGTATAGGCTCGAGGTTGACATAGAAAACCGCGTCGGAATCAGGCAGCAAGCGAATCGCGTCGGGCGCGGCCCGCTTTCGCAGCAGGATGGCGGTGACGATTCCGCCGGCTATGACGAGGACAACCGCGAAGGCGACCCACAACTGCTTTCGGCGAGTTCGCATGGGTGACACTCGATGATACGAGAAAAGGCGGTCAGTGGCGAACGGGGCGAAAACCAGCTAGAATGAATTGACCGCATTTCAGCGTTCGGTGACAGAGAACGCGCTCCGCAGAATCCCCGGCCACAAGGCAGCGGGAGTGGCGAAGTTGTTGGTTCACCGTTGTTTGAAAATCGGCAGATTTTCCGACGAGCAGGCTGGTTGCACGTAACGTGCCGTTCGTGATAACTTTATTGTTTGTCCCGGCTGGCAGGACGAATCATGCTTGGGTCGGCGCATGACGTGTCGAACCGGGCCGTAGGCTGGCGTAGCTCAGCTGGTAGAGCATCTGATTTGTAATCAGAGGGTCGGGGGTTCAAATCCCTTCGCCAGCTCCAGAATTGTGACCATGAGCGCGCCGCTGAGGCGTAGCAGGAGCAAGCCAAACGAGACGCGCAGCTCTCCTAGAGAAGAACTGATTCCAGCAGCAGCTTCCTGAAACGCAAATCGCGCGCGGAAGTATGGTCGCGCGGCTGTTGTGGAGTTTTGCCGGGACTGTGAAGCGGTGGCGTCTGGGTGCGCAGTGTTCTTTGACAGTTAAGGACTGGCGATTCCGGACCCAGATTTTGGCTTTCAGGAACGTCCTGAGAGCAGGATGCTCGGTCGAAGCGTGCACAGGTGGCCGAGTGGTTAATGGCAGCAGACTGTAAATCTGCCGCTCCTTGCGAGCTACGGAGGTTCGAATCCTCCCCTGTGCACCAGGTTTTCGAATGAATCGGTTGTGGGTGGCATTGGGCGCGTACGCGGTGCTGGCCATTCTGGCGGCAGTGACGATCGCTGACCAGAAGTTCAAGCTGGCGACACTGGCAGTGCTGGCAATGTTTGCCATTCGCACCTTGTCGTGGAGCAGGAAGCTTGACCGCGAAGAACGCGACCGGCGCGATGAATGAAGCTGTTCGCGGCGCATAAGTAAGAGCCGCCCGAGTAGCGCCGGCTCGAAGGGCGGAACAAGATTAGCCCGGGGCGTAAGCCCTGGGTAGAGCGGAAAACAGACTTGAGTCCCGTAGGGACGGCACACTAGCTGGAATGAGCGGGAGTAACTCAGTGGTAGAGTCACAGCCTTCCAAGCTGTTGGTCGCGGGTTCGATTCCCGTCTCCCGCTCCAGAGATTCGGTGAAGCCGAGGACGCTCGCTGTCACGCGAGCGCCGCAGGCGAGGGCGAAGCAGCGAAGCGTTGCGGAGACCTCAAGAGAACGGGCCGATGTAGCTCAGTTGGTAGAGCACTCCCTTGGTAAGGGAGAGGTCACCAGTTCAATCCTGGTCATCGGCTCCAGTAGTTTGTGGTGAATGCGGGTTCTGAAGTGATGCAGCAGTTGGCAACGCGAGTCCCGTTTCAACGGGCTGGTATTCCGGTCGACAAGCGCGAGGAGTTTGAGCGGCTTCAGTCGGCACTGGCAAGGGTTTTTGCTCTCGGCGCTGTCGAAGACTTTCTGAGGTTGTTGCGGCGTAAGGGAGTTCCGATCCGCGATTTCGATCGCGTGCTGCGCGAGAAGTTGGTGGAGCAGGCGGACAGAGCGCTGGGGCAGAGTGGAAACACGGCGCAGCAGTTGTATGGCGCGCTCACGGTGAGCGATCAGGCGCAGATACGCGAATTTTATTTGACGGCGCTGGAGGCGGTGGATTTGCCTCTGCGCGAGAAGTTCAACAAACTTTACCGGTATTACTAGGGCATAGATTATGGCGAAAGAGAAATTTGATCGCAGCAAGCCGCACGTGAACGTAGGCACGATCGGGCACATCGATCATGGCAAGACCACGTTGACGGCGGCCATCACCAAGGTATTGCAGAAGCACAACCCCAAGATCCTGTTCCGCTCGTTCGACTCCATCGACAACGCTCCTGAGGAGCGCGAGCGCGGCATCACCATTGCCACGGCGCACGTGGAGTACGAGACCAAAGCGCGGCACTACGCGCACGTGGATTGTCCCGGCCACGCCGACTACATCAAGAACATGATCACCGGCGCGGCGCAGATGGACGGCGCCATCCTGGTGGTGGCGGCCACCGACGGTCCCATGCCGCAGACCAAGGAGCACGTGCTGCTGGCGCGCCAGGTGGGCGTGCCCTACGTGCTGGTGTTCCTGAACAAGTGCGATGCGGTGGAAGATCCGGAGCTGATTGACCTGGTGGAGATGGAAGTTCGCGAGCTGCTGAGCAAGTACGGCTTCCCGGGCGACGATGTGCCGGTGGTGCGGGGCTCGGCGCTGGGTGCGCTGAACGGCGAGGCGCAGTGGGAGGCCAAGGTCGAAGAGCTGATGGACGCGGTGGACAAGAACGTGCCGCTGCCGGCGCGCGACATTGACAAGCCGTTCCTGATGCCGATCGAAGACATCTTCTCGATCCAGGGGCGCGGCACGGTGGTGACCGGCCGCATCGAGCGCGGCAAGGTGAAGGTGGGCGAGGACGTCGAGATCGTGGGCTTCCGCGAGACCCGCAAGACAGTCGTGACCGGCGTCGAGATGTTCAAGAAGCAACTGGACGAAGGCATGGCGGGCGACAACGCCGGCCTGCTGCTGCGCGGCACGGCGAAGGAAGACGTGGAGCGCGGCATGGTGTTGGCCAAGCCGGGCTCGATCACGCCGCACACCAAGTTCAAGGGCGAGGTGTACGTGCTGTCGAAAGACGAAGGCGGGCGGCACACGCCGTTCTTCAAGGGCTACCGGCCGCAGTTCTACTTCCGCACCACGGACGTGACCGGGGTGGCGACGTTGCCGACGGGCACGGAGATGGTGATGCCGGGCGACAACGTGAGCCTGGAGATTGAGCTGATCACGCCGGTGGCGATGGAGAAGGGCTTGCGGTTCGCAATCCGCGAAGGCGGACGCACCGTGGGCGCCGGCACCATCACCGAAATTATTGCGTAACAAAGTTTAGGGGCGCGTAGTCGCGCCCCGCAAGATGGAGTTAGGGTATGCCCCGCGAAATCGTGACATTGCAGTGTGGAGAGTGTAAGGATCGTAACTACTCCACGACCAAGAACAAGAAGACCACGACGGCCCGGCTGGAATTCAACAAGTTCTGCCGCAAGTGCCGCAAGCACACGTCGCACAAGGAAGTGAAATAGGCAGCAGTTAACATTTGGCAATTAGCACTTAGTGTTGACTGCTTGGAGCCTACGAAAAGTTTGACGGCGATCTGGTTCGGAACGGCAGGCGCTAAGAGCTAACGGCTAATTGCTAAGTGCCGCTTTACAGGGGCGTAAGCTCAACGGTTAAACTGCCGGTCTCCAAAACCGGACTTGGGGGTTCGAATCCCTCCGCCCCTGCCAGTATTTTGGCGTAGTTGGCGCCAGTGAGCGCCGGAAAAACAGGTATCAGATGGCGAAGTCGGCGATCGTAGAACGTTTGGATGACAACAGTCTGGTGACCAAGGTCAAGGCTTGGCCGCAGCGCGCCAAGAGCTTCTACAGCGACGTGCGCACCGAGATGCGCAAGGTCACCACACCGTCGCGCAAAGAAGTGCAGGGCACGACCACGGTGGTGATTATCACCGTGTTTCTGTTCGGTGTTTACTTTGCGGTCCTCGACAAGATCCTCGGGACGTCGCTTGACCGCCTGATCAAGTTTCTGACACATCGCTAGTGCGCGTAAACATGACTGAAGAAGAAATCAAATCGGAAAACACCGACGCCGGGTCTGAGCAGGCCAACGCCGTCGCCGAGACACCGCCTGAGAGCGACGCTGTGACCGAATCAGGGCCCGCCAACGATGCTATTGCCGAAGTCAAGCAAGAAGCGGGCGATGACGCGGCAGTCGCTGTTACTGGGCAGGCGACCCCGCAGAACCCGAATATGAAGTGGTACATCATCCACACCTATTCGGGATTCGAGCGCAAGGTAAAAGAGTCGCTCGAGTCGCGCGTACGTGCTTATCCAGAGCTGGAGCACAGGATCGGGCGGGTGCTGATTCCGACCGAGTCAGTGACCGAAGTTCGCGGCGGCAAGAAGTACACCAGCGAGCGCATGTTCTATCCCGGCTACGTGCTGGTTGAGATGGACATGGACGACAACGTGTGGCACGTAGTGAAGGGAACCCCGCGTGTGACCGGTTTTGTTGGCACTGGGCAGCAGCCCACTCCGTTGTCGGAAGAAGAGGTCCAGCAGATCGTTTATCGGGTTCAGGACAGCAAAGAGAAGCCGAAGCTCAAGGTCAAGTTTGAAAAGAACGAGTCGGTGCGCATTACCGAGGGGCCGTTTGCCAGCTTCACCGGCGTGGTGGACGAGGTCAACGAGGACCGCGAGACACTAAAAGTGATGGTGACGATCTTTGGTCGCTCGACTCCGGTGGAACTCGGTTTCGGACAGGTTGAAAAAGTTATTACGTAAATGACAGCGCCGCACGCGTGTAAGCGCGCGCGCTGTGCGAGGACAGTAGGGATTAGCTATGGCGAAGAAAGCTACAGGTTCGGTGAAGTTGCAGATTGCGGCGGGTAAGGCCACTCCGGCGCCGCCGGTTGGTCCGGCGCTCGGCCAGGCGCAGATCAACATTATGGAGTTCTGCAAGCAGTTCAATGCAAAGACGAGTGCCAAGGAGCTGGATGGCCTGATCATTCCGGTGGTGGTGACGGTTTACAGCGACCGGACGTTCTCGTTCATCACCAAGACGCCTCCGGCTGCGATTCTGTTGAAACGCGCCGCGGGAGTCGCGAAGGGCTCGGGAACGCCGAACAAGGACAAGGTCGGCAAGGTCACCGAAAAGCAGGTGCTGGACATCGCCAAGCAGAAGATGCCTGACTTGAACGCCGCGTCGGTGGACGCGGCGGTGAAGAGCGTGAAGGGTACTGCGCGCTCGATGGGCATTGAAGTAACGGCGTAAGGCAAGTTTTGCGGTCGCCAGACCGCAGTCGCAAGCGACCACGGCCGTTTGGTAGCAGGGAACGGCGGTGGGAGACGAGGAGTGCAATGAGGAAATCGGGAAAGAACATCGAGAAGGCGCGCGCTGCCGTCGAAGCTCGTTCTTACACGCTTCAGGACGCGGTGCCGCTCTTGCAGAAAGTGAAATTCGCCAAGTTCGACGAGACGGTGGACTTGACGATGCGCCTGGGAGTCGATCCCAAGCATGCTGACCAGATGGTGCGCGGCACGGTGGTTCTGCCGCATGGCCTGGGCAAGTCGAAGAAGGTGCTGGTCATCGCCAGCGGCGAGAAGGTGCGCGAGGCTGAAGCGGCGGGCGCCGATATCGTGGGCGGTGAGGACATGGTGGAGAAGATCCAGAAAGAAAACTGGACCGACTTCGACGCCGTCATTGCCACGCCCGACATGATGAAGTCGGTCGGCCGGCTGGGAAAGGTGCTCGGCCCTCGCGGGCTGATGCCCAATCCGAAGACCGGAACCGTGACCTTCGACGTTGCTGCGGCCGTCAAGGAAACCAAGGCCGGCAAGGTCGAGTTCCGCACCGACAAGACCGCGCTGGTGCATGTGCCGGTGGGCAGGATTTCGTTCCCGGCCGAGAAGTTGGTGGAGAATGCCGCCACGGTGATTACCAGCGTGATCAAGGCCAAGCCCACGGTTGCGAAGGGCAAATACATCAAGGGTTGCTACCTCAGCTCGACCATGGGGCCAGGCGTCCCGATTGACACTTCGGCGGTGGAAGCTGCTGCGCGCGGCTAGTGCGCGTTTGTTGACCCGACAAATAGGCTGGCGCCACTGAGCGCAGCAGAACAAGGATTCTGAGATGGCTGTCACGAAAGCAAAGAAAATCGAGCAGGTCGAAAGGCTCACCGAAGAGTTTCAGAGCGCCAACCACGCCATCGTGGGCACGTTCACCAAGCTGACGGTGGAGAAGGACTTTGAACTACGCAAGGCGGTGCGCAGCGCCGGCGGACGTTATCGCGTGGTGAAGAACACGCTGGCCGAGCGCGCGGCCAAGGGCACGCAGGTCGAGCAGGCGATGAAGGACCTGGCAGGCGTGACCTCGATCGCCTACACCAGCGGCGATCCGGTCGCCTTGGCCAAGGTGCTCAGCAAGTACGCCAAAGACAATCCGGAGTACACCTTCAAGGCCGGCATCGTGGAAGGCCGCGTCATCGCGATCAAGGACATTGACGCGCTGGCCAACATGCCGTCGAAGGAAGAGATTTACTCCAAGCTGCTGTTCCTGATGAACGCTCCGGCGCAGCGCCTGGTGACCGCGATGAATGCGGTGGGCCGGAACCTTGCCGTGGTCGTGAACCAGGGCGTGGAGCAGAACAAGTTTGCCTCGGGCGAAGCTGCCGGCGCGTAGGCGCGGCGCTTTGCTCGATTGGATCCCGCGAAGACGGGACGAAACAGGTTTGGGAGCGTGAAAAGCGCTTCCGAAGAGATTGCGTTATCCGTTGTGAGGCGTGCAGCCTGCGTGAGTCTGGCATGCGGCGGCACATTGGAAGCCTCAGAGACCGATAACGAAATCAAATACAACGAATAACGAACAGGTGGAGAAACACATGGCGGATCTGCAACAGTTGGAAGAGCAAATTGTAGGGCTGTCGCTTTTGGATGCGGCGTCCCTGGTGAAGAAGTTGGAAGAGCGCCTTGGCGTCTCGGCTGCGGCTGCGGCCCCGGTCGTGATGGCGGGTGCTGCCGGCGCGGGCGCCGCGGCTGCGGCCCCGGCGGAAGAGAAGACCGAGTTTGCGGTCGTCCTGACGGCGGTGGGCGCGAACAAGATCAACGTGATCAAGGCTGTCCGTGAGGTCACCAGCCTGGGTCTGAAGGAAGCCAAAGACTTGGTCGATGGCGCCCCGAAGACTGTCAAGGAAGGCGTCTCGAAGGAAGAAGCCGAGAACATCAAGAAGAAGTTCACCGAAGCGGGCGCAACCGTCGAGGTGAAGTAGGTATCCCGCCCCGTTCCGCCGGGGCTCCGGCAAGTGCCGATTTCGCACTTGCTGGGGTGCAGACGACGGAAACGGGGCAGCACTCCGGGCAAGCTGACCGGAGTCATGGCTACCGCCGTCCGGAAGTGCGGGCGGCGGCTACGTTCCTCTTCACGTCGGAGCGGCCGTGGAGAGGCGCGATGAAGCCGAGGAAGTGCGGCGGTTCCCTCAGCAGGGACCGCTAGAATTCCCGGGCATCGTTGAGGACGAATCCGTGGGCGGGTTCGGACCATCAAACAGATGAGTGGCAGGCGGCAAGCTCAACCGGAATCGCGTCAGCTCAGGCGCGACGGTTCGGCTGGCTGAGGACAAGGCCTGAAGATACTGGCGCGGGAAGTTAAAAACATCGCGGCACAAAAAATGCCGAATTCCTGGACCGAATGGTCATGGGATTGCACGACGCATCGAGCGGCGCTTGCGGGGAGTACTGTCCCTGCGGGCGCACTCGTCTTTTTGCGTGCGACCCGCGTTACAACTTCTTCTTCGACCTTAACCTGTTTACCGTGCGACGGCACGTCACTTCCGCATTAGCCCGCTGCGGCGGGCACGGCCCCGCGTGAGCGGACCGGCCGGCACCGATTGAGGAGCTTTATACATGGCGCAACAGAAGACTGCCAATCGAAATCGTTTTGATTTCTCCAAAATTCCGGCGACCATCCAGATCCCGAACCTGATCGAGGTGCAGAAGCGCTCGTACGACCGCTTCCTGCAAATGGATGCGCTGCCCAGTGAACGCGATGACGCCGGCCTGCAGGCGGTGTTTCAGTCGGTGTTCCCCATCACCGACTTCCGCAACGTTTCGCAGCTGGACTTTGTCGAGTACGCCATCGGCAACTGGGAATGCAAGTGCGGCCACCTGAAGGGGCTGAACCACCTGCGTACCACCTGCCGCAATTGCGGCGCAACGGTGAAGACCGACCCATTCCATCTGGGCGATGTGCTTTGCACCAAGTGCGGCACCTACAACGCGAACACGCCTGATTTTTGCAACAAGTGCGGCGACCCGGTCGGGTTGCAGCTGAAGTACGACGTGGCCGAATGCGAAGAGCGCGGTATGACCTATTCCGCGCCGCTGAAGGTCACGATGCGCCTGACCATCTACGACAAGGACCCGGACACCGGCAACCGCTCCATCCGTGACATGAAGGAGCAGGAGGTGTTCTTTGGCGACATTCCGCTGATGACCGCCAACGGCACCTTCATCATCAATGGCACCGAGCGCGTGATTGTCAGCCAGTTGCACCGCTCGCCGGGCGTGTTCTTCGAGACCGCCAACAACCGCACCTACTTCCTGGGCAAGATCATTCCCTATCGCGGTTCGTGGGTGGAGTTTGAATACGACCAGAAGAACGTGCTCTACGTGCGTATTGACCGCAAGCGCAAATTCCTCGGAAGCATCTTCCTGCGGGCTCTCGGTCTGCGTTCGGACGAGGACATCCTCCGCACGTTTTACACCGTGGACCGCATTGCCCTGCACGACAAGAAGCTGTACTGGACACTCGATCCCAGCGTCGACCGTCCGACGAACCTGCTCGGCATGAAGTTGGCGCACCGCATCGCGACCAAGAGCGGGGAAGAGATCGTCCACTCCGGTCGCAAGCTGACCGCCGCGGTTTTGAAGGACATTCAGAAGCACCGGATCTCCGAGATCGAAGTTGACCTCAGTGATCTGGAAGGCGCATTCGTTGCCGCCGACGTAGTTGACACCAATACAGGCGAGGTCCTGCTGGAAGCCAACTCCGAGTTAACGGCCGAAAAGCTCTCGAAGATGCTTGACGCGGGTATCGCCGAACTGCACGTGTTCTTCCCCGAGCGCGACGACGTCGGCACCGTAATCAGCGCCACGCTGCGCCGCGATTCGGTCAAGACGCCGCAGGAAGCGTTGATCGAGATTTATCGCAAACTGCGTCCCGGCGATCCGCCAACACTGGATACAGCGACCTCGTTGTTCCACGGCATGTTCTTCGACTCGCGGAAGTACGACTTCTCCCGCGTTGGCCGTTTGAAGTTCAACATCAAGCTGTTTGAAAGCGAGGATGCCACCCATCTCGACAATCGCACCCTGGAGCCGGAAGACTTCTACGGGACCATCCGCTACCTGCTGAAGCTGCGCAAGAACATCGGTTCGGTGGATGACATCGATCACCTCGGCAACCGCCGCGTTCGCGCGGTTGGTGAACTGCTGGAGAACCAGTTCCGCATCGGCCTGGTCCGTATGGAACGCGCCATCAAGGAAAAGATGAGCGTGTACCAAGAGATGTCCACGGCCATGCCGCATGACCTGGTGAATGCCAAGCCGGTGATGGCCGCCATCCGCGAGTTCTTCGGGTCCTCGCAGTTGTCGCAGTTCATGGACCAGACGAACCCGCTGTCCGAGATCACCCACAAGCGCCGCCTGTCGGCACTGGGGCCGGGCGGCCTGTCGCGTGAGCGCGCCGGATTCGAAGTCCGCGACGTTCACCCGACGCACTATGGCCGCATCTGCCCGATCGAGACCCCGGAAGGTCCGAACATCGGTCTGATCTCCTCGCTGAGCTGCTACGCGCGCATCAACGACTATGGATTCATCGAGTCGCCGTACCGCAAGGTGAAAAACGGGCGCGTGCTCGACTTCGTCAGTGTGGTCAACGCCGGCGATAGCGATTATCGTGTCGGCGATCACCTGGAGAAGGCTGAGGTGCTCAAGGTAAATGCCGATCTGAAAGAGCGCCGCAAGAAGCCCATCGACTTCGAGCCTTACTCCTTCTACCTGTCCGCGTGGGAGGAAGACCGCCACGTGATCGCGCAGGCCAACGCCGAGATCGACGACAAGGGCCGCATCGTGGCGGAACTCGTCAATGCTCGCAAGGCCGGCAACTTTGTGCTGGTCAACCGCGATGAAGTGGACTACATCGACGTGAGCCCGAAGCAGCTCGTTTCGGTGGCCGCTTCGCTGGTGCCGTTCCTGGAGCATGACGACGCCAACCGCGCGCTGATGGGTGCGAACATGCAGCGCCAGTCGGTACCGCTGCTCCGCGCACAGGCGCCGATTGTCGGTACGGGCATGGAAGGAGTTACGGCGCGCGATTCCGGAGCGGTGGTACTGGCACGCCGCAGCGGCATCATCGATTCCGTCGATTCCGAGCGCATCATCGTGCGCGTCGAGGGCGAGCATCATCCCATGCAGCTCTCGCGCGAGGTGGGCAGCGACATTTATCAGCTCACCAAATTCAAGCGCTCCAACCAGAACACCTGCATCAACCAGCGCCCCATCGTGAAGAAGGGCCAGCGTGTGGCCAAGGGGCAGGTGATCGCCGACGGTCCCTGCACCGACATGGGCGAACTGGCTCTGGGACGCAACGTGCTGGTCGCGTTCATGCCGTGGCGCGGCTACAACTTTGAAGACGCGATCCTGGTCTCCGAGAAGATGGTGAAGGAGGACTATTACACCTCCGTCCACATCGAGGAGTTCGAGATCGAGTCGCGCGACACCAAGCTGGGTCCGGAAGAAGTCACACGCGACATTCCGAACGTCAGCGAGTCGGCGTTGCGCGATCTCGACGAGAGCGGCATCATCCGCATCGGCGCGACCGTGAAGGCCGGCGACATCATGGTGGGCAAAGTCACGCCCAAGGGCGAGACCCAGCTCACGCCGGAAGAGAAGCTCCTGCGCGCCATCTTCGGTGAAAAGGCCGGCGATGTTCGCGACGCTTCGCTTACCTGTCCTCCGGGCATCGAGGGCACGGTGGTGGACGTGAAGATCTTCTCCCGCAAGGGCCAGGAGAAGGACGAACGGGCCAAGGCCATCGAAGCCGACCAGATTGCAAAGCTGGAGAAGAACCTGGCCGACGAGATTCGAATCCTTACCGACGAGCGTTTGAAGCGCCTGGAAGCGCTGCTCGGCGGCAAGGAAGTTCTCGCCGACCTGCACGACGAGCGTACCAACAAGCGCCTGTTGACCAAGGGCGTGATTCTCGACCGCGACACCATCGAGCGCATCTCGACGCGCAATCTCAAGCGCATCAAGTTCGCCGACAAGGACCCGCGCATCAACGAACAGATCGACGAAATCGAGGAGATGACCTCGCGCCAGATTGACGTGCTGCGCAAGATCGTCCGCGAGAAAGTCGAGAAGCTGCAGAAGGGTGACGAGCTTCCGCCGGGCGTGATCAAGCTGGTGAAGGTTTACGTCGCCATGAAGCGCAAGTTGAGCGTGGGCGACAAGATGGCCGGGCGCCACGGAAACAAGGGCGTCATCGCGCGCATCCTGCCGGAAGAGGACATGCCTTACCTGGAAGACGGTACGCCGGTGGAGATCGTCCTGAATCCGCTGGGTGTGCCCAGCCGTATGAACGTGGGCCAGATCCTGGAGACCCACCTGGGGTGGGCGGGTTACGAACTGGGCCAAAAGATTGGCGAGCTGCTGAAGGAAAACTCCAAGGCGGAACACGTGCGCCGCGAACTCAAGACCATGTTCAAGGACACGCCGTTCGTGGACGAGTTCGCCAGCCTCGACGATGAGACGCTGGAGCGCGTGGCCGACGGCATGAAGGAAGCCGTGTACTTCAGCTCGCCGGTGTTCGACGGTTCCAAGGAGCTGGAAATCAAATCGCTGCTGGCACAGGGCGGCTTGCCGGAGTCGGGCAAGACGTATCTGTACGACGGCATGTCGGGTGAGAAGTTCGAGCAGCCCGTAACCGTGGGCTATATCTACATGCTCAAGCTCTCGCACCTGGTGGACGACAAGATCCACGCGCGTTCGATCGGGCCGTACTCGCTGATCACCCAGCAGCCGCTGGGCGGCAAGGCGCAGTTCGGCGGTCAGCGCTTCGGAGAAATGGAAGTCTGGGCCCTGGAGGCCTACGGCGCAGCCTACATCCTGCAGGAATTGCTCACCGCGAAGTCCGATGACGTTTATGGCCGCACCAAGATTTACGAGGCCATCGTCAAAGGCGAAGCGGCGATCGAGCCGGGCGTGCCGGAGTCGTTTAACGTGCTTATTCGCGAATTGCAGTCGTTGTGCCTCGACGTGGAGCTGATCAAAACCAACGAGCGCAAGATGCTCGCAGCAGCTCCGGTCGCGGCCGACTAGGCCACTGGAAGTCGCCACGAAAATTGAGGTAGCTGCCTCCATCGCTCCCGCAGGAGGCAGCAGCCGAAAAGTACGAATCACGGGAGCCGCCAGCGACTGCGCATGAGTCGCGAGTCCCTGCAGTCACCGCCAAGGGCCACGCAGGGAAGGAGGACGCTTTGTACCGTTCGAGTCCATTTGATCTCGGAAATCCCATCGCCGACTTCGACGCCATCCGCATCAGCCTGGCTTCGCCCGAGAAGATTCGCAGCTGGTCGCACGGGGAAGTCACCAAGCCGGAGACGATCAACTACCGCACCTTCAAGCCGGAGCGCGATGGCCTGTTCTGCGCACGCATCTTCGGACCGGTAACCGACTGGGAATGTCTCTGCGGCAAGTACAAGCGCATGAAGCACCGCGGGGTGATCTGCGACAAGTGCGGCGTGGAGGTAACGCTCTCCAAGGTGCGCCGCGAGCGCCTCGGCCACATTGAGCTGGCGTCGCCCTGCTCGCATGTCTGGTTCTTCAAGGGATTGCCCAGCCGCATCGGGCACATCCTCGACATCTCGCTTCGCGAGCTGGAGTCGGTGCTCTATTTCGAAGCTTATGTCGTGGTGGAAGCCGGCGACGCTCCGGTAAAAGAGCGCGAAGTCATCAAGGACGAAACCAAGTATCGCGAGCTCGACCAGGCACACCGCGCCGGCGGGTTCAAGGCCATGATGGGCGCTGAGGCCATCAAAGAGCTGCTAAAGCGCGTCGAAGTAGAGACGCTCTCGACGGAGCTGCGCGAAAAAATGCGCACCGAGACTTCGGTGCAGAAGCGGCTGAAGTATGCCAAGCGCCTGAAAGTGGTTGAGGCGTTCCGCAAGAGCGGCAACAAGCCCAATTGGATGATTCTGGACGTGATTCCGGTCATCCCCCCGGAGCTTCGTCCTCTGGTTCCCCTGGATGGCGGCCGCTTCGCGACCTCTGACCTCAACGACCTTTATCGCCGCGTGATCAACCGCAACAACCGGTTGAAGAAGCTGATGGACCTGCACGCCCCGGAAGTGATTGTGCGCAACGAGAAGCGCATGTTGCAGGAAGCGGTGGACGCGCTGTTTGACAACGGACGCCGTGGCCGCGTGCTGCGTGGCGCCAACAATCGCCCGCTGAAGTCGCTGTCCGACACGCTGAAGGGCAAGCAGGGCCGCTTCCGCCAGAACCTGCTGGGCAAGCGCGTGGACTACTCCGGCCGTTCGGTCATCGTGGTCGGCCCCGATCTCAAGCTGCACCAGTGCGGGCTGCCCAAGAAGATGGCGCTGGAGCTGTTCAAGCCGTTCATCTATCACCGGCTGGAACAGACCGGACACTGCACCACCATCAAGCAGGCGAAGGAAATGGTGGAAGCGCAGGAGCCCATCGTTTGGGACATCCTGGAAGAGGTCATCAAGGACCATCCCGTCCTGCTGAACCGCGCTCCCACGCTGCACCGTCTGGGTATCCAGGCGTTCGAGCCGGTGCTGGTGGAAGGCAAGGCCATCAAGATCCATCCGCTGGTCTGCACGGCGTTCAACGCGGACTTCGACGGCGACCAGATGGCAGTACACATCCCGTTGTCGCCGGAAGCGCAGGTGGAAGCCAGCGTACTGATGCTGGCCTCGCACAACATTCTGTCGCCGGCGTCCGGACAGCCGATTACGGTGCCCACGCAGGACATGGTGCTGGGCATTTACTACCTGACCAAAGCCAAGCCGGGCGCCAAGGGTGAGGGACGCGCCTTCGCCAACATCGATGAAGTGCTGCTGGCCAAGGAAGCCGGCGAAGTGGAGACGCTCACGCCTATCCGGCTGCGCTACTCGGGCGAGGTCATTGACCTCACGACCGCGTACGACGATCAGGACGTGATTCACACCGAGCCGACCAACTTCGAGCGGCAGTACATCTCGACAACCGTGGGCCGCGCCATCATGAACGACCACCTGAAGCGCGGCGCCGCCGAGATGCCGTACATCAATGGCCTGCTCAAGAAGAAGGGCGTTGGCCAGTTGGTGAACTACTGCTATCTGCGCTTTGGTCTGGAAACCACGGTGCGGATGCTGGACGGCATCAAGCAACTCGGCTTCACCTACGCAACCAAGGCCGGTCTGTCCATCGGAATCGACGACATGGTCATCCCGCCGGGCAAGCAGGGGCTGGTGCGTGACGCCGAGAAGCAGGTCATTGCCGTGCAGCAGCAGTATCTGGACGGCGCGATTACCAACGGCGAGCGCTACAACAAGGTGGTCGAGATCTGGTCGGCAATCACCGAGAAGGTGGCTGACGAGATGTTCGGCAACATGCAGCAGATGGACAAGGCCGGTGAGATCAATCCGATCTACATCATGGCCGACTCCGGCGCTCGCGGTTCGAAGCAGCAGATTCGCCAGTTGTCGGGTATGCGCGGATTGATGGCCAAGCCCTCGGGCGAGATCATTGAGACGCCGATTACCGCCAACTTCCGCGAAGGATTGACGGTGTTGGAGTATTTCGTCTCGACCCACGGCGCGCGTAAGGGCCTGGCCGATACCGCTCTCAAGACGGCGGATTCCGGCTACCTGACTCGCCGCCTGGTGGACGTGGCGCAGGACGTGATCATCAGCGAATACGATTGCGGCACCGTGGATGGCATCTACGTCACCTCGATCGTGGAATCGGGCGAGATCATCGAGCCGTTGCGTGACCGTATCGTGGGCCGTGTTTCGCTGGAGAAGATCAAGGACTACGAAGGCAACATCATCGTTGACATCAACCAGGAGATCACGGAAGACCTGGCAGGCGCGGTGCAGGCGGCAGGTATTGAGCGGGTGAAGATTCGTTCGGTGCTGACCTGCGAGTCCAAGCGCGGCGTCTGCGTGATGTGCTACGGCCGTAACCTGGCTTCGGGCCGATCTGGTCGAACTCGGTGAGGCCACGGGTGTCATCGCAGCGCAGTCCATCGGCGAGCCGGGAACCCAGCTCACCATGCGCACCTTCCACATCGGTGGTACGGCTTCGCGAGTCAGCGAGCAGTCGCGCCTCGACGCCAAGAACAACGGCATGGTGCGCTTCATCAACCTTGTGACCGTCCGCTCCAAGGAAGGCCACCTGGTGGTGATGAACCGCAACGGCTCGATCGCCATCGTGGACGAGAAGGGCCGCGAGAAGGAGCGCTACGCGGTTGTGTATGGCGCCAAGGTCAAGGTGGAAGACGGTCAGCAGGTCTCTCTGGGCGACGTGCTGGTCGAATGGGATCCGTACACCTTCGCCATCCTGACCGAGATTGGCGGCACGGTGCAGTTCAAGGACCTGCAGGAAGGTCTTACGCTGCATGAAGAAGTGGACGAAGTCACCGGACTCTCGCGCCACGTCGTCATCGATTCACCGGACGAGAAGCGTCAGCCGACGATCATCATCAAGGGCGGGAAGGGCAGTAAGCGCTACCTGATGCCTTCGCGCGCTCACTTGATGATCCAGGATGGCGACACCGTAACTCCCGGTGACGTGCTGGCGAAGATCCCGCGCGAAACCACCAAGACCAAGGACATCACCGGCGGTCTGCCGCGCGTGGTCGAACTGTTCGAGGCCCGCAAGCCGCGCGAAACCGCGGTCATCAGCGAGATCGATGGCGTGGTCAAGTTTGGTGATGTGGCCAAGGGGCAGCGCAAGATCTACGTCGTGGCCGACAACGGCACCGAGAAGGAATACCAGGTGCCGCGCGGCGTTCACATCAACGTGCAGGAAGGCGAGCGCATCCGCGCCGGCGAGCCGCTGATGGATGGCCCGCTCAACCCGCACGACATTCTTGCCGTGCTGGGAGAGAAGGAACTGCAGGCCTACCTGGTGAACGAAATCCAGGAAGTGTACCGCTTGCAGGGCGTGAACATCAGCGACAAGCACATTGAAGTGATCGTTCGCCAGATGATGCGCTGGGTGAAGGTGGAGGACGTGGGCGATACGTCGTTCCTGCTGGAACAGCAGATCGACAAGTTCCGCTTCCGCGAAGAGAACGAGAAGGCGATCGCCAACGGCGGCAAGCCGGCCACTGGCCGTCCGCTGCTGCTTGGCATCACCAAGGCCTCGCTCTCGACCGACTCGTTCATCTCGGCAGCGTCGTTCCAGGAGACCACGCGCGTGCTCACGGAAGCCTCGATCCAGGGCGCCGTGGATCACCTGCGCGGTCTGAAGGAGAACGTCATCGTGGGCCGCCTGATCCCCGCGGGAACCGGCATGGAGTACTACCGCAATGTCCGGCTGTCGCAGGAGATGGAGGAGGCCGCTGCCAAGGTGCAGGAGGAAGTCACGGCCGCCTACGAAGAAGCCGAGCGCGCGCTCGAGCTGCTCCGTCACGAAGGAGAAAACGAAGCCGAAGAACTTCCGGTGGAATAACTGGCGATGGTTTCCGCGCTCAACGGCCACGTTGCGCCGGAGAATACTCTGGACCAAGGGGCGACGATTCCGGTCGCCCCTTCTTACTAGGCTGTGTAAACTGCCCTTGCGCCCTGGTAGCTCGGTTTTTCCTGTATGGTGCGGTTCTTCGAACACTTTCGTCTGGCACTCTGGCGGGCTTTTCAGCACGACGCCTTCGCTGTGGCCAAGGGCGCAGCCTTCTCTGCGATCTTTACGCTGTTCCCCGCGGTGCTTCTGATGGCCTCGGCGCTGTCGGAATCGCACACCACAGCGGCGTTTATTCGCGAGATCGGCCATGCCGTGGGCCGGATTCTGCCGGAAGGGACACGGGCCTCCGTGCTGCAATACTTCAGCGCCACCAAACCCGTCGATGTGAAGTCCCTGATTACCATCGCCGCCATTACCTTGTGGACCGGATCGGGCGTGATGATCTCCTGGATGGAGGGCTTTCGCAACGCCTACCAGATGCCGAAGATCTGGGGGCTGGTGCAGGAGAGGATGATTGCCTTCCTGCTGGTGGTCCTGGCCGGCGTTCCCATGGTCTTTGCTTCCTTCCTGCTGGTGTTCGGCAACCAGATCGAAGCGTGGATTGCCTACCACCTGGGCCACGAGCTCGGACCGTACGTCCTGGGACTGTGGACGGCGTTGCGCTGGATCATCGCTGCGCTCTCCAGCATCGCGGTCATCGCGCTCATCTACCATCACGGCGTGCCGCGCACCCAGCCTTGGCACCGCGTGCTGCCCGGCGCGTCGCTGGCCACCGTGCTGTGGTTCGCCTCCACGTTGGTATTCGGCTTCTATCTTCGGCATTTCGCCAACTACAACGTTATTTATGGCTCCGTTGCCACGGCCATCGCGCTGCTCATCTGGCTCTACATCGTCTCGATGGTGGTGTTGATCGGCGCCGAGTTCAACGCTCTCCGCTATCCGCGCTTCCTGTTCGGAGCGCACTCCGAGATCAACCCCGAGCCCAAGCGCGTGAGGGCGCTCTGACCTCCGGCGAATAACGCTATGGACAACGGCACACAGGATCGGCGCGAGTGGATAGACGCTCCCGCTCCGCTTCGCCGCCGGGCCAAGATCGTCTGCACCATCGGTCCCGCCAGCGACACCGAGGAGATGATGCGGGAGCTGATGCTGCGTGGCATGAACGTCGCCCGGCTCAACTTCTCCCACGGCACGCACGAAGACCACGCTCGCGTCATTCGCCGCCTGCGCAAGGTTGCCGCCGAACTCGGCCGCACCATCTGTATCCTGCAGGACCTGCAAGGGCCGAAGATCCGGACCGGCCGGCTGAAAGACCGCACGGCCGTCGCGCTGCAGACCGGACAGACCGTCACCATCACGCCCCAGGACATAATGGGCACCGCCGATCTTTTATCAACCACCTACGAGCAGCTCGCGCAGGATGTAAAACCGGGCGAGCATATTCTGCTTTCCGATGGCCGGATTGAGCTCGTGGTCGAGAAAATCTCCGGCGACGACGTCATCTGCGAGGTGCTGAACGGCGGGATGCTGGGCGAGCACCAGGGCATCAACCTGCCCGGCACCAACGTCAGCATTCCGTCGCTCACCGAGAAGGACGAGGCGGACCTCGCATTCGGTCTGGAGCACGCCGTTGACCTGGTCGCCATCTCGTTTGTCCGCACCGCCGACGACGTGGTGCGCGCCCGGCGTGCGATTACCGCGCTTGGCGGCGATGCTCCGCTCATCGCCAAGCTGGAGAAGCCACAGGCCATCGAAAATCTCGAAGCCATTCTCGAGGTCGCGAACGGAGTGATGGTGGCCCGCGGCGATCTTGGCGTCGAGGTTCCTCCCGAGAAGGTGCCGCTCATCCAGAAGCACGTCATTCGCCGCGCACTCGACTTCCGCAAACCGGTCATTACGGCCACGCAGATGCTCGAGTCCATGACCGAGAACCCGCGTCCC
The DNA here is from genome assembly GCA_963735855.1 of uncultured Acidobacteriaceae bacterium. GTDB lineage: Bacteria > Acidobacteriota > Terriglobia > Terriglobales > Acidobacteriaceae > Bog-257. The sequence continues at coordinate 119,956 of CAVTMW010000007.1, read as the reverse complement.
ACGCGGGCCGAGGCCAGCGACGTGGCCAACGCCATCTTCGACGGCACCGATGCGGTCATGCTTTCCGGCGAGAGCGCGGTGGGCAAGTTCCCCCGCGAAGCGGTCGAGATGATGGCCCGCATTGTGGCTGAGGCGGAAGCTCATCCCTCGGATCCTCTTCTGCCGGAGCACCGCCCGGCGCGGCGTTTGTCCATCGCCGAGACGATTTGCGAGTCCATGGCGCATGCGGCACGCGACCTCAACATCCGCGCCATCGCGGTCTTCACCGAGACGGCCAACACCGCGCGTATGCTGTCCAAGTACCGTCCGGCCGCCGACATTTATGCCTTCACGCAAACCGAGGCGGTGTGCAACCGCATGAACCTGCTGTGGGGCGTGACGCCGCTGCACTGTCCCTCGAAGCTCACGGCCGCGGACATGGCGGAATTTGCGGAGCAGGAGCTGCTGCGCCTGCAAGTGCTTTCGCCCGGCGACGTTTTCGGTCTCATCGCCGGCACCACCAGCACCGCCGGAGCAACCAATTTCATGCGCCTGATTACGGCTGGTCAAACTCAATCCCAATCACCAAAGAAGATTGCAAGCGAAGCGAAGAGGCGAAAACCAAATGGCTGAGGAAATCCTGTCTATGGCGGTCCTGGAAGCGCTGCCCGGCAAAGAAGAAGAATTGCTGAACACCTTGCGCGAGTTGTATACGCTGATGAACACGAAGGGCTATTCCCGCGACTCCCTGTATCGCGACTCGGCGCAACCTGACCGCCTTCTTCACCTCCGTCACTGGACCTCGCCCGAAATGCGCGCCGAAGCCCAGGCTGACCCTGACGTGCATCGCTACTGGCTCAAGCTTCCCGAGCTGTGCACCATCCCCACTGTTTACGAGAGCCTGGAAAAGGTCTTCAAGAGCTAGGACCGTTGCCGAGTTGATGCAGAGGCGAATCTCACCCCACGTTGAGAGTTATTTCGCGACGTGCGCTTCCTTCGTCAAGCCACTCGCGCCCATTCCCTAAAAGCTGAATCTCAGTGCAAGCTGGAAGGCCCTCGGTCCGCCGGAACCGAACACCCCTCCCGCGGTCGTGACTGGCTGCCCAAACGTCGAAGAATGCAAGTAGCCGGGGTCGGTCGGGACATTGCTGTCGCGGGCCAGCGTGTTGGCGAACCCGGAGTAGTTGGTGTTCGACACGCCGAGAATATTGGTGGTGTTGAACAGGTTAAAGACCTCGCCGATCAGCAGCAGAGACATCCGCTCCCCGAGGTTGAACTGTTTCGACAGGCGCAGGTCGAAGGACTCGAAATTGTTGCAGAAGTGCGCGCTGGGATCGACCAGTGGCAACGGCGTTCCCGCCTCGCCACCGTTGACGTTGAGTTGGGTGATGAAGGTATTGAGCGTCGCGCCGTAGCTGAACTGGCGGCAACCGGCGTTACGCGAGAGTTGCGGGATGCGCGTGCTGTTGTCGGGCAGCATGATGTCCATGGGCACGCTGGAGGCAACCGTCCATAACGGCGAGATCTGGAAGCCATGTTTCAGATCCACCGTTCCGGACACTACGAAACGATTACGCTGATCGTTGGGAGTGGGGCCGTACTCGCGATGCAAATCCAACGGATCGATCGGCCCGTTGCCGAACGGAATCTGGTCGTCGTTGGCATAGTTCAGCGATCTCGAAAACGTGTACGCGGCATGGAACTGGTAGCGGTCAGAAAAACGATGATCGAGGGTCAGGAATAGCGCGTCGTAATGAGTGTTGACGCTCGACTCCAGGTTCTTCACCACATCCGGACCGCCGATCACGGGGTTGTATACCGTGCCGATCGGGACTCCCAGAATGAAATGCGTACCCAGATCGTGAATGCCATCGGCGCGGACGACCCAGTTCTTGGTGAATTCCCATTGAACGCCCAGGTTGAACTGCTGCACTTCAGGGTTCTGCATGGCGTTATCGATGATGTTGATGCCGGCTGCGCCTGCGCCCGGGAAAATGAACCCGGTAAAGGCATTCGCCAGGGTGGGCGCACCCGGCAGGAAGTATCCGTTGGCATCCAGATAGACGGGACCATTAGGCCCGCTGACTGCGTTGCCGGCGCGGACTTCGATAGGCAGTGAAGTGCCGTTGAGACCGCGTTCCAGCGACATGATTTCCAGAGTAATGCGGTCGTAGAAGATACCGTAGCCGCCGTGCACACTAAGGTCTCCGCCGGATTGGCCCAATTGAAGCCGATGCGCGGCCCGAAATTGTTCGTGTCTTTGCCGCGGTTGCCGTGCAGAAACGGCTGCACGATGGGATTGATCTGGCTGTAATAGCTGATGTCTTTGACGTTCGTGTCCAGTTCATAACGCAATCCCAGACTGAGTGTGAGTTGGGGAGCCACGCGCCATTCGTCCTGCGCGAAGAACGCGACGTAGTTGTTATCGTCGTTGGGCAGCACCAGCGGCCGGTCGGGATAGGCGCTGCGCAGCGTCACCGCGAACAGCAGGTCGTTGTAATTGACCACCCCGTCGCCGTTGCGGTCGAAGTCGGGGAAGTTCTCCACCGCCTCGATGCGTCCCTGCTGAAAAACGCCCAGATAAAAGTCGGCGGCCACGTGCTGCACTTCGGCGCCGAACTTGAAATTGTGCTTGCCGCGGGACCAGTCCACAGTGTCGGTGAATTGCAGCCGGTTCTGCTTGGTCTGCTGCGGCACTCGGAACGACGCGCCGTCCTGCAAGCTGGGAAGGTCGAGCTGCGGCGAGCTCTCCACCGGGTTGGTGATGTTGATGAAATTATTTTCGGCGAAGCTGAACCGGTTGAGCAGGCTTGGCGTGAACACATGCGTCCAGCTGGCGACGAACGCCTGGAAGTTGTTCTGCAGGACCTGCCGCTGCGACGCGGAGCCCAGGGCGCGATCCAGCGAACTAGCGCCCGTGGCGTTCAGCCGCTCAATCGAATAGCGCATGCTGAGGGCGTCTTTGTTGCTGATCTGCCAGTCGCCCCTGACCGTGCCCATCACATCGGTGGCGGGTGCCGGGGCGAAACTTTTGATAAAGGTGTCGGTGTTCAAGTCGGGAGTTCCCACCTCGACGCCGCCCACTTGATCGCGATACTCGAACGCGGAGTAGAACCAGGCCTTGTCCTTGATGACCGGGCCACCCACCGCACCCGCATACTGGTCGCGGCGGAAGGGAGGAGTGCCGAGAGAAGGATCCACCAGGGGAGACGTCGCCTGCAGGCTCTGGTCACGCGCAAAGATCGCGGCCGTGCCGTGATACTGGTTGGTTCCCGACTTGGTGACTACGTTCACCACCGCCGAGCCCGACCGCCCCAGCGCCGCCGAATACTGATTGGTGGCAATCTGAAATTCCTGCACCGCATCTTCCGGCACGTTGTGCAGCATGCCGCCCACGGTGTCGTCGTTATTGTCGGCGCCATCAATGCTGACATTTCCGCCGCGCCCCAACTGCCCGTCGGTCGAGATCACCACGGTGTCGCTCTTGGTGGGATCAAAGTTGGGGGCCGGAGCATTGCCGGGAATGAGCAGCGACAATTCCAGAAAGTTGCGTCCATTGAGCGGAAGCGAGTCGATCTGCTGCGAACTAATCACGCCATCCACGACAGAGGCGGTGGTGTTCACCATTGGCGCAGCGTCTCCGCCGCCGATGTTGATGGTGACCTGCGCCGCCTGAAGCTGCAGGCGGACCTTCAGCGTCTGTTGCTGGCCGACTGCCAGTTGGACCTCGACAACTTTCGGGGTGAAGCCCTTCGAGACGATTCCGACCTCGTAATCGCCCGGCGGCAACTGGTTCAGCACAAAGAAACCCGTGCCGTTGGTGGCGGCGCTGTGGCCTACCCCCGTTGCCTTGCTCCGTGCCGTCACCTCTGCGCCCACAACCGCGGCTCCAGCCGGATCCGTCACGTCGCCGCTGAGGACGGCTGAACCCAATTCCTGCCCGAACGCCGATGCCGCCAACAGCAGGCCCGCAAGACACACACGCATCCATCTCGTCATAGAGTGAGCCACTCCGCATCCAAGATTTTCAACGCGAAAAAAGAGTCTCCCGCCCCCACAGGCGGGCGCCCCACACAACTGTAGAAAAGATGGGCGTGAGTCTAAGTGCGAAAGGAATGCAGCACAATAACCGAAATCTATTAGGAGTTGCTCAGCTCGTTAGTTGCTGAGCTCGTGAGAGAAGCGATTACGAATCGGATCATGCGGGAGTCCTGTCTTGGAAGAGACCCACGCGTTCGCGCCATCGGCCCCGGCCTATCGCCCGCATTCGGCGAAGACTGGAGAGCGAGATTCACGGCTGCGGTTTTTCGAGATCAACCTTGGTGATGGGAAGGTCCCAGTGTGCTTCGAGGATCTCGAACCGCTGCTGTTCTTCGCGCTTGAACGTCGCCCGATCGGGATAGAGCTGTTTGACCAGCTCAGGTGGATCGCCTTGCATCGCGCTGGCTGCATCCTTGAAGACAATGGTTACGCGGTAATCCCAACGCGACGGCTCAGGCATGTGATAGCGCGGTGCAATCATATCGACGGAGACGATTCGCCAAGAAGCGATCTGCTTCTGCAGAAGCGGAAGATGGTTCTTGCGAAACAACGTCAGGAACTCTTCCTGATGGCCCCATTTCACCTTGTAGTAATACTCAACGACGAACGGAGCTGGTTGCGGGGTGGAAGTCCCTGTCTGCGCGCTGGCGATTGGCGTAACGCAGAAGACCAAAGTGAGCAGAGCGGCCACGAAGTGTTGCACATGTCCCTCCGGTGGGTGAATTCGACATCATACGTCACCCCGGAAAACAGCGTGAACGGCCTGGGTGCCGCAGCTTCGATCGCATTTGGCGAAGGCTGGGAGCACATGGTCTACGCCGTTGCTGGCAGCCATGATCTTGATGCGGCTTCTCGGCCGCCGCACCTACAATAGCTTAGTCCAACTTGCTGGCATGTCAGCTTATCTATCTTAACTATCTAGTCTAATCAATTTGAGTCAAAGAACAGCGCCGTTTGGCATTTAAGTCGTTACCCCACAATATTTTACTGGTAAGTGTCACGGGTTCTATATTTTACGAGCTGTTTCTAGCCTAAGTTGTTGATTCTACGTAAAAACCGCTAGGGGTAGAGATGCGGGCGGCAAGAGATCCGCATTTATCCGCGAAATCCGCGGTTGCTATTCACTAGCCACTGCTGTTGAAGCTGTCCTTGAGCGCATCCTCGATCGTGTGCTGAATGACGCGAGGATATTCTGCTCCGAGGAACTGCTGTAAGCGCGTGGTGTTCATCGTGTAGGAACCGATCATGTAAGGCAGCGCGTCCGGAGGAATGGCCGAGATTCCGCGGTTCCACAGGAAGCGCAGAATTGGGCGGCAAGCGGCGCGCGGAACGCGTTTGATGGTGGCATTTGCGATCTCGGCGCAGCGCTGGATCGTGAGCGGTTCTCCACGCCCGGCAACATTCAGGATCGTCATCGGTGGATCGGTTTCGGGCCGCTGCAGGAGATAGACGAGCAGCCGCGCAACGTCATCCACATGTACGAACTGAAGCTGCTTCTCCAGATACTTCTTGCCGTAAGGCAGCATCAGCGGAAGCCGTTTGCCTTCAGCGCGCATGCGCGCGGCGCGCTTGCTCTTGCCCAGCGGCGTTCCGCGCAGCGCTCCTACCATGTAGTTCTGCATGGTCGCGCCGGTAAAGATGTGAGGACGAAGAATGTAGGCGCGGCAATCGCCCAGACTTTCGGCGCGATAGCGGACCACGTCATCGCTCTCACGCTTGTGGATCGCGTAAGGAAGAGTGTGTGCGCGCAGCGGAGCTTCCTCGTTCACCGGGCCAGGCGTTTCCGGCCCGTAAGCCGACACGCTGCTGGAGAAGATGAACTGATTGATGTGGCCGCCGGTGCGATTGACCACGCTGATCGCTTCCATGACGCGAGCCGTTCCGGCGACGTTGATTTGCCACATGCGCTCCAGGTCGAGAACGCCGCTGCGCAAGGGATCGAGGATGAAGGCGAGATGGACGATCGAAGTTGCGCCGGTCTCGCGCAACAACTCAACCAGCGGCCAGCAAGCGGCTTCGCGGCCGAGGTCCATCTCCTGGAAGCGCGCCACGGGAATCGGACTTTCGGGTGGGCGCATGTCAACGCCCACCACGCGAAAGCCGGAGAGCAACGGAAGCAGCCTGGTTCCCAGATTTCCCGCCAAACCAGTGACCAGGACCGTGCGTTCCGCAGGCATAACTACTGCGGAGGCGCGGGCGGGTTTTGCGGCGGTGGATTTTCCGAGCCTGGCGGAGGCGGCGCGCCTGCTCCTGGAGGCGGAGGCCCGCCTCGGCGCGGGTTAATAATCCGCGGAGTCGGCGGAGTCTTCGGTTTCTCCGGCCCAAAATAGGTGTCGTTCAGGACGGGCGTAACTGAGCTCTGAATCTGCTGGATCTTGTCCGCGACCAACTGTCGCTGCAAAGTAGTGGTGATGGAAGCCTTGGCTTCGCTCAGCGGTACCGTGCGGACGGACACGACCTTGTAAATGTAGAACGACGCGGGATCGGAGAACGGCTGTGAGACCTCGCCCGGCTTCATGTCGAAGACCGACTCATGCGCCTCGGGAAGAGTGCCCGGACGGCGCGGGCCGACATTGACATTGGCCGCAGGACTATTGACGCCATTGTGCTCGGTAGCTTCCTTCTCCAGCTTGTCGGGGTCTTCGCCTGCCACCCAACGCTGCTGGATCTTGTCAACGTAAGCCTTCTCCTCGGCTTCGGATGGTTTCGGCTTTTCGCTGTTCGCAACACCCTGGTTGCGCGGAATGATGATCCGCTGCAACGTGACTTCCACGTACTTCTTGCTGTTCTCCTTGTAGTAGTCCTCGATCTGCTGATCAGTGGGATGGGAATATTCTTCGGTGATGTGCTGGTTCAGCGCCTCGGTGAGGATCTGGTTCTTGGCAAACTGCATGATCTGCAGCACCCGAGGATCATTTTCCAGCCCCATGGCGCGGGCCTTGTCGGAGAAGGTGAGCAGCTTGGCGTATTGGGTGGCGAAATTGCGTAGGACGTCTGGCGGCATCGCCGGCCGATCAGGTGGCGTAAGGGCTTTGACCAGTTTCTCGAACTGCTCCCGGGTCATGCTGCTCACACAGTCTGGCGGCGCAGCCTTTCCATCCTGCGGCTGACAAGCACCCTTCAGCGTGAGAACCGGCTCGGTCAATGGAACGACGCTGGTGCTGGGCAAAGTGTTCGCTGCTGGCGCTGCCGGAGCTGGTGCAGCGCTGCCGGTTGCAGGCGCAGGGGTTTGGCTGTTGGACGACGGGGTTGTAGGCGCCGGCTGCTGCGGTTTGGCAGCCGCATCCTGGGCATAACTGGCGCAGCTAAGAACACACGAAATGGCAAGCGCCATCAAAGTAGAACGTGACATGAAGTTGGTATTCCTCCGGAATAGTGCCGCCTGAGGCGGAGCAGGGAAATCTAACAAAAATCGTAACACATCGTGGACAAAAGCTTAACGACCGGCGCCAATTAACCAAGTCTAATAGTACGGAGATATCGGCGCTCAATTCAATGGATGGGCTGGAACTTGGCGGATTCCAAGGTAACGTGAATAATCAAGCTTATGACGGAGTCCGTCAGCACTGCCGGGATGCGGTTGGAAAAAAAGGCAGTTGCCCTCAACTCCATCTATGCGGCCGTGGGCATCACGCTGCTGAAGGTAGTCGTCGGGACTGCCACTGGCAGTCTGGGCATTCTCTCTGAGGCGGCGCACTCCGGCCTTGATCTTGTCGCCGCCGCAGTCACGTACTTCTCGGTTCGCGTCTCCGACAAGCCCGCCGATGCCGACCACCAATACGGCCACGGCAAGGTGGAGAATTTCTCCGCCTTCATCGAAACCGGCCTGCTGCTTCTGACCTGTGTCTGGATTGTCTATGAAGCCTGGAGGCGGCTGTTCGTCCATTCGGTAGAAATTGAGCCCACGGTTTGGGCCTTCGCGGTGATGGCCACCTCGATGGTTGTGGACTATTGGCGTTCGCACCGGCTGAAGCGCATTGCCGACAAGTACGACAGCCAAGCCCTGCACGCGGACGCGCTTCATTTCAGCACCGACATCTGGTCCAGCGCGGTGGTGATTCTGGGACTGGCGCTGGTGCTGGCCGGGCGTCGGTATTCCCTGCCTTTGCTCAAGCAAGCCGATCCCGTTGCCGCTCTCGTTGTGGCGTGCATCGTGGTTTACGTCAGTTCGCGACTAGCGCGGCAGACGATTGACGCCTTGCTCGATGCCGCTCCCGCGGGTGTGCGCAATCGCATCATTCAGGAGGTATACCGCGTCGATGGCGTGCTGGAAGTCGATCGCGTGCGCATCCGCAAGGGCGGCAATCGCTATTTTGCCGACGTCTCCGTCGCCATGCACCGGAACGTGACCTTTCAAAAGTCGGAGCAGGTTTCCCATGAAGTGGCGGAGCGGATTCGGGCAGTGCTCCCCGATGCTGACGTGGTCGTGAATACTGTGTCGCGGGCCAGCCGCCAGGAAAGCCTCTTCGACAAGATTCGTGCCGTCGCCACCCGCAACAATCTCAACGTACACGACATCAGCGTGCAAGATATTGAGGGGAAATTGCATGTCGAGCAACATGTTGAACTTGACGAGCGCCTCAGCCTGAAAGAAGCCCATGATCGTGTGACCCGGCTGGAGGGCGAAATGAAGCAGGAGATTGGCGAAATCTCCAGCATCCTGACCCATATCGAAAGTGAACCGGCAACCATTGAAACCAGCGATGGTCCGGTGCGCGCTCCGGGGTTTGAGCAACGCCTGTACTCCGTGACCACGGGCTTTCCCGAAGTCGTGGACATGCACGATCTCATGTTCAAGCGGGTCGGCGGCCGGCTTTATCTCTCGCTACATTGCACCATGCTGGACGACCTGCCGCTGGCGCGTGTGCACTACATTCAGACGGCTCTCGAGGGCCGCTTCCGCCAGGAAGTCCCCGAGCTGTTTCGCGTCCTCATCCATCCGGAGCCGCAGACGGACAACCGGCGCTAGGCTTTGGTTGGCGATCTCCCAAAGCAGCGAATGGACTGGAACTCAGCTTCGTAAGATTGTCAAAGATCAAGCCGCTATACTTGTGCAACGCAACGCAAGCCGGGGCATCGAACCACCATGGTTTCACGGCCACAAGCATTGAGTGAGCAGGACCTGAGAGACCTTGGGTTCGGCTCCGTCGTCGCCCGCGAGAGCCGGCAGCGCCTGCTGAACCGCGATGGCAGCTTCAATGTGGAGCGCCGCGGCCTGGGATTCTGGTCGTCGTTCAGCCTCTATCATGCGCTGCTTACTATTTCCTGGTGGCACTTTTTCTTCATTTTTGTGAGCTGGTATTTTGTGGGCAACGCATTGTTCGCGATCGCCTATATGGCCTGCGGTCCTGACGCGCTGGCCGGCAGCTCGCTCGGCCTGGAAAACCATCCTTTCCTGCGTGCCTTTTTCTTCAGCGTGGAGACGCTCTCCACCATCGGGTATGGGAATGTCGCGCCTACCGGCCTGGCCGCCAACATGGTGGTCACGGTGGAGGCGCTGGCCGGGATTGATGGGCTTCGCCATCGTCACCGGTCTGTTGTTCGCCCGCCTCTCTCGTCCAACGGCGAAGATTGCGTTCAGCCGACATGCCGTTGTCGCGCCGTACCGGGACATCATCGCGCTGGAATTTCGGGTGGCCAACGCGCGCTCCAACGAGTTGATCGAAGTGTCCGCTAAAGTGATGTTGAGCCGCTTCGAGGACGTCGATGGGGTGCGCACGCGCCGTTTCTATCCGCTTGCGCTGGAACGTGACAGTGTGGTGTTCCTTCCCCTGACCTGGACGGTGGTGCATCCCATCGATGAAGCCAGCCCTTTGCATGGAGAAACGGCGGAATCGCTCCGGAGCTCGCAAGCCGAGGTGCTGGTGCTGCTGAAGGCCTTCGACGAGATCTTTTCCACGATCGTTCAAACCCGCACCTCCTATACCACCGATGAAGTCGTTTGGGGAGCCCGCTTTGCCAATGCCTTCATGCTGACGGCCGCGGAGAAGTTCGCCGATAACGCAACGGTGGGCAAGAAGGTCTCAGTGGACATGAAGCTGTTCGACAACATCGAGCCTGCAGCCGATTTGTTGAACCGTTGAATCTCGCAGGGCGTACGCGGGCAATGGGCCTGGAGGAACCATGGCTGAAGCAATATTGGCGGTGTAAAGCTTAACGTCTGGCTTTTTGTTGTCGCGCTATGCGTAATCAATCGGGTGGGTTTGCAGCCAGTGTTGATCGCGAACGGTACCCATTTCTTTCAGAGCGGAACGGCCCATGCAGGCGGTCAGTTCGCGCGTCTTCCAGCTCAGTCCGAGCAGGAACCCAATCGCGCTGCCGGCGACTCCGTAACCAACTGCCTTAGCGTTTCGATTACGGCGGCCAGAAAAACACGATCCGACGAGAGCCGCGCAGGTGCCGATGGCCGCCAACCCGAGCGCTCCACGCGCCGAATCGGCCAAGGCGGCAGACAAGGGCTGCCCATGGAGATGGGAGTCGCGACCGTTGCGTAGTCCTGATATCCCGGAGTTGACCAAAGCACGACCGTATTGAAGCCTACTTTTCACTTTTTCGTCCGGTTTCATAAATCAACTCCTGTCCAGTTGTAACGGTCTAAAGCCGCCCAAAAGATCCAACCTCTTTCTACCATGACATTCCCACATGAAGTCACATTGAGTCTATGATCTACGTCACAACTCAAGACAATTTACGTCACAGGAGAGCGCGCATTCTCTAAGAGCTGACGAATACCATCCACTATGTGGATGCTTGGTGAGGCGTTTTCTGTGCAAACAGTGGGTTACAGCCTCGTCAAATTCGTCTGCTTGCCCAATCCCACGCTCGCACGGTGCAGCCAGCGTCCGGCACGTGGCTGACCTCATCAGAGCTGTCTCCCGATCGGAACCCGGGCCCGCGATTTGGCCTCTATCGCGCGGCCTTCGGGCCCAACGGCATGGCGGCCAGATCGACCCAACGCTCTCCGTTGCCTTTGACGAAACTCAGCTTGCTGATCCGAACTTTACGGATATCGGAATACTCGCTCCAGCGCTGGCGGGCGATTTCGATCACTTTGGGGACTTCATCGTCGGCATCCGCTTTCACGATGGTCAGGTGCGGCATGTAAGGCCAGGGCTCCTCGCAGAGGAAGACGCTGCGATTCATGCCATCGTGCAACTCGCGCATACGGTACGCGCCGCGGGCGACCCGAATAAAAACCGTGGGAGTCAAAGGCAGAAAGGTCTCCACGTCACCCATAAGGACGTCAAACGGCGCCGTGGTTTGGCAGATTTCCCTAAACAGGTCAATCGCTTGCTGCTCGGTGCCACGCAATTGGCGTGGGGGCAGAACGGTGAGATGGGCGTCGGCATGAGTATGCGCGGGGTGCAGCTCGCGGCGCAATTGCTCTACAAAGATCCCCACCGGGCTGCGCACATACGCAACCGCGGCGTATAAGAGCGAAGTCATGAAGACTACATTATAGCGGCGAGCGGGCGGGAATGCCGCCGCGGAGGAACACCGCCCGGATTGCTATAATCAAGCCATGTCGGGGCGTAGCGCAGCCTGGTAGCGCACCTGCCTTGGGCGCAGGGGGTCGGAGGTTCAAATCCTCTCGCCCCGACCAATTCTCAGTTTTTGCGTGTTCGAAGATGAGATCGAATGGCTTTCTGTATGTGGGCGAGAGATTTACCCCATCCGTTGAGCAGTTCAAAAGTAATGACTTCAGCAACTGACCGCGTTCCGCTGTGTTCCGCGTAAGGTATAGAAAATGCGCGCGGTTCGCGAGTTCAAAAATTCTGCTCACCGTGAGAACCGTATCGGTTGTCACTTGCGCGCTGAGGCTGGATAGCTGTGATTCCAACATGCGCTCCTGCTCGCGCCATTCCATCATCTTGCGTGCCCAGAACTCCTCCTCGATCTTGCCGTCGAGTTTGTCCTCGTACATCTGGTCCATACGCGTACGCAGGGCTGCGAGCCGCTGCTGGGCCTCAGAGGTGCGCTGCTGCCGGACAGATTCCGCGCGGGCGGTGTCGGCCTGCAGGGAATCGACAATCGTTCGCGCAACCGTTTCCGGCACGTAAATACCCTTCAGTAGATCGCCCATACGGTCTGAAACATCCTGCTCACGCATATACGGGAGTGAGCACGGGAGTGAGCACTTGCCACGCCCGTCAGCCACCCGACAAGGCGGCAGGGTATAAAACGCCAGCGTGGAGCCTGATACCGGAGCGAAGTAGCCATCGATGTCCAGCACGACATTGGTCGTATTGCTAGCATAAACGCTGATCGCCTCGCCACTTCCCGCCGGCACGATCACGGCATTCGCTTTGATGCGACCGTCTAGCGAGTTCATGGTAGAAACCAGAGGCTGCTGCTGTCCGGCGGGCCAAATCGTCAGGTAACCCAACGGTCCTTCCGGCACCACCGTAGCGTTCAATGAGTACGCTGCTGCTGTAGCGGGAACATTACAGTTGCTGCTTGGGATGTCGAAGTTTCGAAAAGTTCCTCCCTCGATTGGACCTCCTTGCAGCCGCGTGTCCACAACACGGCACGGACTCACTGCGACGTACTGCAAAGCAGTGGGCGGAGTTCCATCAATCACCGAAACCGTATTGTCCCCTTGGTTGACCACGTACGTCCTGTTATTAACCGGGACGACCACCTCGAACTGAGGAATCTGTCCTACCGCAATAGTTACTGTGGAATTGGTCGCTCCGTCGATGGTTGTTACGCTCCCAGACAGGCAGCAAATCGCAACATAGACTCGATTTGTCACCGAGTTTACGGTCACTGACATAGCGGCAAGTGGAACCGTGACCGTTGTGGTCGAAAGTGTCACACCGTCGATCACGGTTACTGCTCCCGGCAAGTTATTTTCGTCCGCGACGTAGATCTTATTGGTCACCGAGTTGACCGCGATGGAGACTGGCGTAGATCCGACGGCGACAGTTGTGGTCGAAAGGGTCGCACCGTCGATTACCGTTACGATGTCGGCTTCGCCGCCAACAACGTATATTTTGTTGGTCACCGGATTGACCGCCATCGGACCCGGATATGCTGAGACCTCCGTTACAGCAAGCGTTATGCCGTCGATCACCGTGATGAACCCAGGATATTCGCCATTAGCAACGTAGATCTTGTTCGTAGCTTCGTTGACTGCGATCGCAAAGGGAGCAATCTCGACCCAAACAGTTGTCGTGGAAAGGGTAGTCCCGTCAATGATCGTCACAGAGCCGTTTTGTTGATAGTCGTTTTGGTTGACAACGTAAACCTTATTGGTGACGTCGTCGACCGCCACAGCCACTGGATTCGTCCCAACTGTCACCGTCGTGGTCGAAAGTGTTAGTCCGTCGACTACCGTCACAAAACCGCTTTGATAGGCGTTCTCGTTGACCACGTAGATCTTGTTGGTCGCCGAATTGACTGCCAGTGCGCCAGGAGCAGGCCCGACGTCAACGGTGGTGGTGGAAAGCGTGGCCCCGTCAATTACCGTTAACGTGCCAGCTTGGTAGTTGGGGATGTAGATCTTGTTGGTCACTGTGTTGGCTGCTATCCCGCTCGGGGATTGGCCCACCGGTATGGTCGCAATCACTTTTTGCGCTGCCGCAGATTGCGCTGTTACCGCTAAGCCAATCCCAAGAACGAACATCAGAGTGCGGTTTGTGGTTTGCATGGTCTTTCTCCACATGAATCTGGTATCGGATTGTCCTGATTTCCCCAAAGCTTCGGTCGGAGCGTTAACCGAATCTCGCGAGCATTGAGCAGACGCAAGTCGCCGGTAACTAAGGCGCGAAGTAACCAAAGCTATCGAGCACCAACTGGGTGGTGCCGGCCGCATAGGCTTCGATCGAGCCGTTGCTGCTCGGCACGATGGCCATGTTCGAAGTAATCGCGCCATCCAGCGCGTTCGTTGTCGAGACCAGCGGCTGGCTCTGGCCATCCGGCCAAAGCGTCAGATAGCCCAACGAGCCCTGCGGCACAACCGTCGCGTTCAAAACAAACGCTTGCGCTAGGCTCGATATTCCACATGGGCTGATCGCAACATCAACCGGGGGGTTTAGCTGTCCACTGAAGGGGCCTGTTGTTTTCCGCGTGTCCAGTACGCGACAAGGGGCCGGAGAATAGAGCGATAGACCACCCTGTCCCGATGGTGCGAAGTACCCATTGATGTCGATCACCAGGTTGGTGTTGGCGTCGGGATAGACGGAAATCTCTCCGTTGGTACCGGCGGGCACAATGGCAGCATTCGCCACGATAGTTCCCGTCAGGTTGTTCAGCGTGGAGACCAGCGGCTGCGATTGGCCCGTCGGCCACACCGTCAAATAGCCTAACTCTTGCCCGAGCTGCAGGGGCACCGCTGTGAAGTTAAGCGAATATGCCTGCGCGCTGGACGGGATGTTGCAGGCAGTCGCTTCCAGCACCGGAAAATCGCGCTGCTTTCCGCCGTTGAGGTACGGTCCGCCTAAATCCCCTGTTTGCTTGCGGGTGTCAGCCACCCGACAAGGCGGCAGGGTATAAAACGCCAGCGTGGAGCCTGATACCGGAGCGAAGTAGCCATCGATGTCCAGCACGACATTGGTCGTATTGCTAGCATAAACGCTGATCGCCTCGCCACTTCCCGCCGGCACGATCACGGCATTCGCTTTGATGCGACCGTCTAGCGAGTTCATGGTAGAAACCAGAGGCTGCTGCTGTCCGGCGGGCCAAATCGTCAGGTAACCCAACGGTCCTTCCGGCACCACCGTAGCGTTCAATGAGTACGCTGCTGCTGTAGCGGGAACATTACAGTTGCTGCTTGGGATGTCGAAGTTTCGAAAAGTTCCTCCCTCGATTGGACCTCCTTGCAGCCGCGTGTCCACAACACGGCACGGACTCACTGCGACGTACTGCAAAGCAGTGGGCGGAGTTCCATCAATCACCGAAACCGTATTGTCCCCTTGGTTGCCGAGATAGATTCTGTCGGTCACCTGATTGACCGCGAGCGGGCGAGGGGCCGACCCGATCTTCAACACCGTGGTACCGTTGGTCGCTCCGTCGATCACCGTCACCGTTCCGTCACTAACAATCGAGACGTATATCTTGTTTGTCACAGTGTTAACCACTACCTGATATGGAAAGAACCCCACGTCGACCATGGTTGCATTGTTCGTCGCCCCGTCGATCACCGTTACGTTGTCGCTGAGTTCATTCGCGACGTAGATCTTGTTGGTCACCGAGTTGACCGCTAGGGAGAGAGGGGTATTCCCCACGTTAACTGTTGTGGTCTGATTCGTCACCCCATCGATTACGGTCACCGTTCCAATATTTCCACTGTCATTTGCGACGTAGATCTTGTTGGTCACCGAGTTGACTGCCACCGCGTCGGGAAATGACCCGACGGCGATCGTCGTGGTCGAAAGTGTCACTCCGTCGATCGCCGTCACAGTCCCGTTGCGGCAGATGGGATCGTTGCCGCAGTAATTTGCCACGTAGATCTTATTGGTCACCGGGTTCACCGCTACCGCTTCTGGCTCGGACCCAACCATGACGGTCTTGGTTAGAAGCGTCATACCGTCAATCACCGTCACGTTGTTGCTGGTAACGTTCACGACATAGATCGTGTTAGTAACGGGGTTGACCGCCACCGCAATGGGCCTCGTCCCGACGTCGACGGTGGCGGTGCCATTGGTTGCCCCGTCGACCACCGTCACGGTTCCGGTCGGATCCTCGCAGTAGGGGTCCCTGCCACAATAGTTGGTGACGTAGACCTTGTTGGTCGTAGCGTTAACCGCCGCCGACCAGGGATCCACTCCGGCGTTGACCGTGACAGTGGAGTCGGTTATGCCGTCGATCACTGTCACATTACCGCTGCTTTGGTTGGCGACATAAATCTTGTTGGTTATCGAATTGGCCGCGACTGCGTCTGGGTATCCTCCAACTGGTATTGTGTCGACCAGTGTCTGCGCGACGATAGACTCTATCGCTACGAAAAGGAAACAAAATGCCAGAAAGTACAATAGAGTGCGTTTTGCGACTTGCATTTGTCCTCCCCCGCGTTCCTAAGAGTCCGTCCTCAGCCTCCGCATTGTGCGGAGCGTGCTCCAAGCGCCTTGCAAAGGCAGTGCACGAGCGGTGATGTACCGCATGCAGCAAGGCGATCAACGGCATTGATCCAAGGTCTCTGCGGAACAGGATCCGAATTCGCGAATGGGTGCTCCCCCCCCCGCGCAATCAAGTCAGGCCGCATTGAGGTGTTCCAGCGTTCGAAACGAGGGGCCGGTCTCAGTCGGACCCAAGAAGGAAAGAATAAGGATAAGACGGAAGAAGTGTCTGGCTCCGGCCGAACAGCTGCAATTTTATGCTCATTCGGGTTCATGTCAATGGTTCTTACGTGGGGGCTTGAGTTTTGCAAGATTCGGTCATCGCCCCGCTAGCCCACCTGCAACTCGCCCGCGCACAAGCCTTGATGGGCGACAAGACTTCCGTTCGCAAGTCGTATCAGGATTTCCTGGCCCTCTGGAAGGACGCCGATCCCAACATCCACATCTACCAGGCCAAAGCCAAGTACGCCAGGCTGCGGTGAAATATACTCTCACGACGGTCCGAGGAAATGCGCTTTCTCAAAGGCTGAGATCCGGAGTGCCAAATCCATGTGGTTTTGACGCAATAAGTCCCCATCAAGGAGGGTGTTTTCAATTAACTACTTAGGCGACGTTCAGGCGACGCATTTTTGGCACAGTCCGCATGGAGGCCAACGAGGTAGTAACTCTCAACGGTTTATCTTGGTGAGGGCACCTGTTAGTGAGTCTGAGAATAGTAATTCTTCGAAGAGCGCCTCCACCTTATTCGTTTGATCAAAGAGGGTCTCAAGGCGGAGTTCGAGGATTTTTCGCAGTGCGCTACGTGCCAAGTCTTCCGCGCGGGGAACGACTCCTTCCACCAGGTATATGGCCGCTGCTTCGGCACTTTTCCTGACTGACGCTCCATGCACGACCTTAGATCGAACTTTGTATACCTCTCGGCACTGCTCATATTTCTCCCGCCGGCTCTCCTCTGACTCGCCCAAAAAATGTGCCAGTCTGAGCGCAAGCCGAAACGAGATCTCTTGCTCCATTGTTGAGAAAAGACCCTCCAAGCAGGTCGTAAATGCCACCAAAGCCAAGTCCGGATTGTCGGTGTTGTAGCCGTTTCTGTAGAAAAGAAGCGCATTGCCAACCCGATGGTAATTGTCGGTCATCTGGACTCTTTCGATGGCTGTCACGAGCGGTGAAGCCACTGTTATGTCATCGCGCGTTAACGTGTTTCGCTGATGACCCCAGCAGATACTTAACTCTGTGGGCGGCAAGCGAGTGCCAGTGATCACGCCCAAACCGCCCACCTCAGCAATAACATGAACTGCAGCGTGAATTGCGAGGTTTGAACTCCGGATGAGAGCGGTTGCAAATGTCTGTGGGCGCAATAAGTCGACTGTTGAAGTTGTGCCGCGAAACTCAAGGAAGGCATTCAACCCTTCGACTAACTCGTGAGCTCCGTCCAAACCGGCTTCCACGAGTTGCGTGACAAATTCATTGTTAGTTCGTCCTAGCACGAAGTTGGGGGCAATCTCGATATGCTGTTCGGGAAAGTCTAAGTCGACGCCGCCTAGAAACAGTATGGATCGAGCAGGAGAGAATGCTGGGCCTTGCGGAATTTCATTTGCAGCCATTTTCGGTGACAGTCTAGCACCCATGGATGTTCGGGACAGTCAAGACTGTGCCAAAAAGGATGGTTTTGACACTCCGTGCGGGAGGTTTCTTGGGAAGCGGGGTCTATGAAAACTTGTTGAGAGAATATTTCACCGCAGCCTGGCGTATTCCGCTTTGGCCTGCTCGTAGATGGGGATGTCGGGGTCGGCATCTTTCCAGAGGGTGAGGAAGTCCTGATACGACTGGCACGCGGCAGCTTTGTCGCCCATCATCACCACTTGCGAACAGAACAGCCGAGAAAGGCTACTGCCGCGCGATACTCCGAAAATTCTGGATCAGCACCGCCTCGCCGCGCTTGGTTCCACGGATCAGCACGAGCTGCTTTCCATCCAGGGACCAGACATATTCGTAAATCGTGTCAGAGGTGAAATTGGTAAGCTTTTGGGCTGGCCCTCCCTGTGACGGCATGCTCCAGATGTTTGAGGTGCCATCGTGATCGTCAACGTAGCTGATGTTCTTGCCATCACGCGTAAACTTGGGTATGGAATTCCAATCGAGCGAGTCAAATACCCGCACCAGACGGCCATCGCGCAGCGAAACAATCGCCACCCTCCCCCGGGAATCTTTGCCCTCAAAGTACTGGCATAGGACGAGGCCGTCGGCCGTTGTGCTGGAAGGAAGGCCCAGTGGCAAATTCGAAACCCGGGTGGGATGGCCTCCCAGGAATGGGACCCGGTAAAGTCCGGAATCCTTCCCGTGCCGGAAGAAGACAACCTCTTTCCCGTCCGCCGTGAACACCGGATACTCATCGAGGTCTTCGTCAACCAGTTGCCGAAGGTTTCCGCCCTCTACATCGGCCACCCAGATACCACGTCTTGCATTCCTCAAGCCGCTGAAGGTGAGCCAATGCCCGTCGGGTGACAAGGAATTCTGCGCAGCCGACAAGTTGCCGGGAGTGATGCGAACCGGCGCTCCCGCGCTCAGGTCCGACCGCCAGATCCCGTCGGTCTCACCCACGCCGGAGTAGTAGAAGATCCGCCGCCCATCAAAGCTCAGGCTTTGAGGTTGCGCGACCGCGTCCTCCAGCGAAAGTTGGGTGGCATGCTTCAAATCCTGCGCCGTGAGCCAGAACTCCTCGGTCTCAGAACGTTGAATCGCGAAGATGCTGCTGCCGTCCGCGCTCAAGCCCAGGGCCTTCAGGAAGTAAGCCGTGTGCTCGCTGGTGATGCGGGTAATTCGCCCGTCCGGATACGCGGCCATGAAGATATGCTGCACCTCGGGACCGTAGGGGTTGCCGGCAAAGACGATGGCCGAGCCGTCCGGGAGCCAGGCCATCTTGGAAAAGTCCATCTGATGATCGCCAGTAAACTCGCGTCTCTGTCCCTCAAGATCAATCAAGGCAATCGTGCAATAGCTTCCTTGTCCGC
Source organism: uncultured Acidobacteriaceae bacterium (assembly GCA_963735855.1). GTDB lineage: Bacteria > Acidobacteriota > Terriglobia > Terriglobales > Acidobacteriaceae > Bog-257. The sequence goes on along the minus strand of CAVTMW010000007.1, from coordinate 100,866 downwards.
GCGGCACCCATTCGGAAATCGCGATCAGCTTGCCGTCGGGCGACCATGCTGGCGCGGTGGAAACCACGCTTGTCATCTTCTTGTCACCGGAATACAAAACTTGAGGCCCGCTTCCATCCGGGTTGGCGACGATGAGTTGCACGGCCCCGTCGTCGCCTCGGCGCTTATAGGCGATTTTCCCTCCGTCGGGCGAGAAACCAACGGCTCCCACTGCCCCAGTCACAAACAATGCCGGGGTGCCTCCGAGTGACGGAACCTTGAAAAGGAATGTTTCCGAAGTGCGGCGATCGCGCAGTTCGTAGAACAGCATGGAGCCGTCGGGCGAGAAGCTTACGCCAAGGACCACGCGGTCAACGGCTTAGGTCAACTTCCAAAATGATGACAAAAAAATGAGGCGGCGTGCATTGTGTTCTTTCCCCAAGTGACCCAAAGTCGCTCAATCCACCCGTTCCGTGGAGTCGCTTCCAATTTAAGAAGAAATGAGGAGAGAGATGATGCACAGACGAATATTGAATCGCCGGACGGCTAACGCCTCGCAAATGCAGCAAGGGTGCACGAAAACATGCGCCCTTAGGATCTTGTGCCCGTCCATGATCTTCCTGGGGGTCCTCTTATGTAGCCTGCTGCTAACCGCGCAGGATAACAAGCCGACCCTCACCCATGTGCAGGCGTTTGGCGTATCACCTCCATTACGAGAGCTGGCCAAGCTGCCCCAGCCACTGGAGTATGGTTTTCAAGAAGCGGAGCCGGTGCGCCGCATTCCCAAGCGCTCCTTCGGCCAGGTAGTGGATCTCGTGGAACAGGACGGCACCCCTGCGTCCGGCCCAGCCTACAATATCGGTGCAGATTTCCTCGGACTGGGCAACGGCTTTCCTGGTGGTCGCCCTGCGATCGTTCCCTCTGATACGAACATAGCGGTTGGAGATAGCCAGCTCGTGCAGTGGGTGAACCGCTCCTACATCATCTGTTCCAAGACTTCACCCTACACCTGCAGCTCACCCATCAGGGGCAACACGCTGTGGGCAGCGGGCCTCCCTGGGACGGCTTGCGCTAACCACAACGACGGCGACCCCATCGCACAGTGGGACGTGGCGGCACATCGCTGGTTGCTTTCCCAGAACGACTTCAACACCGAGAATGGTTATGCTCCGCCCTACCATGCCTGCGTCGCGGTTTCTACGAGCCCCGATGCGCTCGGCAGCTATTACCTGTATCAATTTGATTTGGGCACCACCGTCAACGACTTCCCGGATTACCCCAAGTGGGGCATCTGGCCCACTGGTTATTTCCAAACCCAGAACATCTATAACCACTCCCTCGGACAATTCCTTTACCCGAAGTTTTGCGCCTACAACAGCGCAAAGCTGCTCGTGGGTGACTCCACGGCTGAACAGATTTGCCACAAGTACACCGTCAACGAAGACAGCCTACTGCCTGCAGACCGCGACTCGGCCATCGCTCCTCCAAGCTTCATCGCTTCGTTCCGGCGCACTCGCGCTCGAGCCTGACTGTCGGTCCAAATCTCGATCTCGCGACCTTCGCAACGGGCGGACGAGCTCATCAGGATCGCCTTCGATAGTCTCGCTTACCTCCGACGGGATCGGCCCAAGGCAAATGCTTCCAACTTCGCCCGCGATCCGACGGAATCGCGCATCGTTGGGTTTTGTCGGCTGAGAAGTATCTGAAAAAAGCTCGGGTGGCCAAGCGAATGCTGGCCACCCGAGTTGCTTACGGCAGGTAATAGCGGAAGGATGTTGCCCAGAGAACATCGTTCGCAGTTGGCTGGTCACCAAAAGTCACAGGCTTGCTAGCACTGTTGTAGCCGACCCAGGTATTGCGCACCATGTACGAGAATTGCGATCCCATCTGAACGCGGCCCTTGGGACCGTTGTAGAACTTGTACCAGAAGCCCGCCGTGCCCTCGATGAGGTTGCGAGTATTGCCGGCGCAATTCGCAAGCGCGCCCGGACTGAATCCGCCTGCACCCGGCAGGGTTTCGATGCTGCAACCAAAATTGGCAAACAACGGCGAGCCGTAGCCCTCAGGCTTGCCTTGGGCATTGAAATCCCAGCGATTCTGCTCGTACTCGCCGCCACCGTTGAAGTACCAGTCCCACTTTTTGGAGTGGTATTCCAGAGTAGCGAGAGCCTGGTAGTTGCGGATCTTACCAATGGTGCCGTTGGCGTTAAGCGTGTAGTCGGGAAGGCCAGACGCTCCATAGCGCCCGACGCCGTTACCACCAAAGAAGTGCAGACCGAAATCCAGGTGTTTCTGCATCATCGACCAGCGGCCATTGAGGCCGAAGCCGAGTGAGGCGACGCTAGAGTTGTAGGCACCCGCGGCCGATGGCGTCTTGGCTGTTGCGTTGGGAAAAACACGGTCCCGGAACGTGCTGATCAGCACGAAGGCTTCGTAGTGACCAATCCCCGGCTCCAGTACTCCCTTGAAAATAAAGTCGGGGAGCTGGTTGAAGGAGTAGTTCGCTGTCGAGTTATACAAGCCTCCGCCGTTACCTGTGGAGCCAATAAGGTAGTTATTCAGCGTGCCCGATGCGCCTGGATTGTTCGTCTGCGCGTCTTCAATGGAGCCGGCCAGCCAGAACTTGTTGTTGAAGTTCTTGGACACGCGGAAGCCGTACTGTCTGGCAAAGGTAAAGCCGACGGTGTAGTTCGGGTCGATAGTCAGCGGCGTGGCCTCGGTGCGGTTGTCCACGCCCTTCTTGGTTTCTGTCAGCAGGGTCCACATCTGTCCACCGGTGAAGGTCCATCCGTTCGCTAGAGCCGCCTGCACATAGGCCTGCCGCTGGCGCAGTACATAGCTGTTGGTCTGGTTATTGTTCGAGGTCACACCTGCTGCGAGGAAGTCAGCCTCGTAATAACCCGTGCCGGTGATGTTGCCCTCCTTGCCTTGCGCCAACACCGACCAACGAGACTGACGGCCCGAACCGTAGAACTCAGACAGATTGGCTTGCGACGCGCCACCGAAAGGGATCGAGTTGAAGGCAGTCGCTTCGCCGGCGGTTGCCCGATTGCGCCAATATGTTTCACCCGCCAGGAAGCCACCCGGAGTAATGGTGATTCCCTTGTAGTGAATGGCCAGTGGGCTCTCCAGACCGGCAACCCGCTTCTGCGTCTCCTGCAGTTCATTCACCGTGTTGCCGGAAACCGCCTTCAAGTCGGCAACGTCGTGCTGCAGCGCGCCGATATCTGCGTTCTCAGGGACCTCGCCCTTGTTGGCTGCGTTTGCGGCCTGCTGCGCTGCTTGGGCTGCCGACTGGGCCTGGCCCACCTGCTGCTGTAAAGTCTGGATTGCCTGGTCGCGGTTCTGCACCTGCTGCTGCAACTGCATGATCTGCTGCTGCTGCGCTGAAATTGCATCCTTCATGTCCTCAAGCTGCTTCGAAACCGGAGCGGAGCTGCTCTTATGGACAGCTTTCGGCTTCGGGCTTGAAGAATCTGTTTGTGCGAGAACGCTGGTTGCGGTCAGTACCACCAGCGCTACAGCCAGTCTTCGTTTCATTTCTCTCTTTTCTCCTGAAACCAAAGTGGGCGGATGAATCACTAACGAGTTCTCGAACGCCCGAGAACCTCTGCAACCACTCAGAACTGGGATGGACGTTCACCGGAATCGTATGGGCGAAAAGTTACAGGCTTGTGAATGCTCGATGAATGTTCCGCGAATCCAGCCGCATCGCAGTGGGTTGCGAACGTAACCCGAATCTCCGGCCCATGTAGGTGGGTTTTCCAAAGCGCCCGCTATTCACGAATTCATCCGAGGATTCTGCGGCGAGATTCATCATCCTGTAACGTTGTTCGTCTATGCTGCGCGTGAATTTGCTGGCGCGATGGCTGCGCGAGCTCGTTGCCAAGCTTTACCGCGAAGCGCGGTGCTAATCTGTGGCTCAAGGACCACCGGCAGGGGAACCAACTTACTCGTGGAGGAAGGTATGCAAAGATATCCGGTCTTATCGTTTTCGTCCGTGTCGCTTGCTGCGTTCTGCCTCGCGGCCATCATCTTCTTGCCGGCTGCCAGGCTTGAGGCGCAAGCCAGTACGACGGAGTTTAGCCAGAACATGAAGGAAGTGTACTTTCCCTTCAATGTGTACAGCAAAGTCGTCGACGCGCAGGTGCTCGATCGCGATGCCGAATGGCTCAAGCAGCATTCCGACGCCCATTTTTGGATCGAGGGTTACGCAGACGTTCGCGGCGACATTTTCTACAATCTGGTGCTCTCCTACCGGCGCGCGCAGTTTGTCAAGACGTCGCTAATGGATCGAGGCGTGAACGAGTCGCAGATCGGTTTTGCCACAGGATGGGGCAAGCTGTACCCCGTCTGCGCGCAAACCGATTCTGATTGCTTCCAAAAGAACCGCCGGGTGGACATGGTGCTCCCCGAGTTGCTATCGCTGATGTAGCGCTCGAAGCCGATTCGCCAGGCGAATGCCGCTTCCCTTGGCGATCATTTTCTTCGGCATCCGTTCGGCCGGTTTCTTCATGCTGGCCGTTCACGAGTTGCCGTCCGGACATGGCCCCGGGGCGCTGAGTGTTGCGCCGAGCGAGAGTTCTTACCCTTAAAGTGGCATGGCGGCTTTTCAAGAGACTTGACTTCCTCCTAAACTGCTTCCAGGAGCGGACTTAGCCGGAATATTAAGATTTCATGTCACCGCCCATTTGTGACGCCCGTCACAAGCAGCAGTGAGAAATGTCCGCAAGCCATCCCCTTCCCCTCCCTTAAAGTTCTGCCCCAAGCCCAGTTACAGGTGGGACGCAACGCAAACTCGTCCCGGTGACACCAGGCATTCCCATCTGGCAAGCGAAATGGGCCTATTTGCGGAGGCAAAATGCGAGTACGTTTGTGGTCATCGGTCCTTTCCTTGGTCGTCATCGCTTGTCTCTTGTTTCCGGCGGTGCTCTTCGCCGCGGATGCAAGCGCTGCGACCGCCGTGGATCCGAATAACGCGGCCGCCAGCGGCGCGCCGACGAACAACGGCGCAAGCGCCGGCCCCGGATCCGCCATCAATCCCAGCCTGGTCGACTTGCTGGTCAAGAAAGGCATCTTGACCACCACCGAGGCCAGCAGTCTGCGCAACGTTTCCGGCTCCGCCGGAATGGAACAGTTGCTCCTTTTGCTGAAGGCGAAGGGCGTTGTCAACGACGCAGAAGCGGCAGAATTAAAAAGTGCAACCGCTGAAGCCGAGTCGATGCACTCGCTGGTCGACACAGAATCGGGCCCACTGACAAGTGCGAACCTCGTATCCGGACAAGCGGCGCAGGCCAAGCCTCCAGCGCCCACGGGCCCAACCGTCATTCCCGCGATCGCTCCGGTGCGCGTATTGTCGCTGGATCCGCCGGTCAAGGATAGTCTGGCTCCGGCCCTGAAGTTGGGGGCGGTAAGGCTTCTGCCCTATGGCTTCATCAAGGCCACCATGGCATACGACTCCAGTTCACCGCGTGGAGACGACTTCCCGCCACCCGGATTCCTGAACGCTGACACCGGTCCGAATCAAAATCCGGAGTTCCATATGAAGGCGCGCGCCACGCGTGTGGGTTCCCGGTTCGAATGGCCTGACATCTCGAAGAACGTTACGGTCACGGGCCAAATCGAGGCCGACTACGAGGGCAACTTTAGCCGTGCCGACAACCGCAATGTCTCCACCATCCGCAGCAATGCGCTTCAATTACGTCTGGCGTATGGACGGATCGACTGGAATGTCCAGCCCAACACGGACGTCTTCTTCGAAGCCGGGCAGGACTGGACAATCTTCGGCTCGAGCGCATTGATGAACCTGTTTGAGACGACATTCTTTGGCGCCTACTGGGGCAACGTGTACGAACGTTCTCCGCAGATGCGTTTGGGCTTTGTGCAAAAACTCGGTGGCTCGCGTAACTGGAAGTTGTCTCCTGAGTTCGCCCTCATGATGCCATCGGAGGGCAACGTCCCGGCTGACGTCACCACCTGCACCATCACCGCACTCAACACGCCCACAACCTGTACGGTCCTCGACGGCACCGGCAACCAGTTGGGGTACGGCGAGCGCCAGGGTGCTGACGCCGCGCGTCCGACGCTGGAATCCAGAGTAGTTCTGCAATTCCAGCTCGACAAAGCTCCCGGCGTTGTCCCGGCCCAGATCCTTTGGAGCGGCTTCTACAGCGAGCGCCAGGCGACTGTGCTGGCCTCGGCCGTGCCAACCGCTTTCAAGGCCGCTTTCCCCAGAGGCGTCGACCAAAACAGCAACGGATACGGTAATCAGTTCGCGGTCTCACTTCCAACCCGCTGGTTCACCGTAGTCTCCAGTGCTTATTACGGAGCTGACCTGAGGTTCTTCTTCGGTGGCCAGCTCTTGTCTAACTACAACCAGGCCGGAGGCCTGACCAAGACGGCAAATGGCCTGTCGGTCGACGGTTCTTCCACCGTGGTCTTTGGACTCAGAGGGGACACACCTGTGATAGCTCCTCAGCTTGCGGTGCGAGGCTACGGCGGATTTGTTCAGGTCGGCGTGCCGCTGTCTCGCTGGTTCAACGCCGAGCCGAAAGGCCGGAACGCCGGCTGGCAAGCCTACTTCGAATACGGTCTGGATGCATCCGTGGCCAACGACTTCAAGTTCGCCAAGGGCATTAATGCGACCACCGGCGCCGGGCCCATCAAGAGCTCGATAAAAGCCGCGACCGTGTTCTACAAGATGAATCCCTGGGTCCAGTTTGGCTTTGAGGAGAGCTATTACAACAGCAAAGCCCTTCCCGATACCAAGGGCGCTTGCACCACCAAGATCTCCGGGTTGCCCAATTGCACCTCAATCGATTGGCGCACGGAGTTCGGACCGGTCTTCACCTTCTAACCATTCACAGCTCTGTTTTAGAGCAGTTGGCGGCCCGCGCGAGCGAGCCGCCTTTTTCATGGTGGTCACCCGGTTCCTCTTCTGCGGACCGGACAGGCTCGGGGGTACCGCTCGCGCAGTAGGATGCCTTGATTTGCATAGCGCGTCTGGTTACAGTAGCGGCTGTCCATGCAACGAGGCCGACTTGATGATTTCTGCCCGCAGGTGGTGGCAGGCGACAGCTCTTCTTGCCATCTTGCTGCCGCTGCCCGCGAGAGCGCAGATCGCCGAGTTTTTCCCTGAGATTGATGTCTACACCGGCCTGGCATCTGGTTCCCGGCTCTGGGTTCAGGCCAAGGACATTCGGGAGGATGGCGCTTCCACACAGGCGGAGATCGGGCCAAGCCTCGACTTCTTTCTCAAGTCCCACCCCAAGCTGCAAGAGCTCACGACCTTCGACCTGGACGACTCGAAAAAAACATTGCTGGTGTTGTCCGTCGGCTATCGCTATCTTCCGTCGCCGGGCAATCCCTCGGAAAATCGCATTCTGCTGATGGCAACTTCCAACGTTCCGCTGAAAACTGTCTTGCTGCTGTCCGACAGAAATCGCCTGGAGATCAACTTCAGCAACGGAAATGCCTATTGGCGCTATCGCAACCGGCCGACGCTGCAAAGAACGATTGCGATCCACAGTTATCACGCGTCGCCCTACGCCAGCGCCGAGTTCTACTACAACAGCCAGTATGGCAAGTGGAGCGACACGGCCCTGTATGCGGGTTGCATCTTTCCGCTGGGTAAAAAGACGGAACTCGATCCCTACTACGAACACCAGAACAACACCGGCAAGAGTCCGAATCAGCAGATCAACAGCTTTGGGCTAATCCTCAATCTGTTCTTCCGGCGCAGCGAGAAATGACTGCGGAGTGGTAGAGACGGTGCTGGTTGACGAATGCCGGCCACGGCGAACTGGACCGATGTGAATTAGCCGCGGTCACAACAGGTGAGGCCAGCCACGTTGAACGCGAGCTGGTCCTTGGGTTCGATCCGGCTTGCCTGAATCGTTCCCGCCGGCAACTCCAGGACCTTGCGGGTCTTCCAATGAATCGCAGCAAACCGCCACGGGCCCAGCTTCTCCCAGGTTCCCAGCACACGCATCTGCGCGTCCAGAGAGACCACATCAATGGCAAACCGCATGCCGAAGGTATGGACCCCGGACGAAGGCTCGATGAGGAGCCCGCATCCGGGTTCCAGGTTCCTGGTGCCAAGCAGGCCCACGAGACGCGTGAGAGCCTTATCGGCCAGGCGTATCCGTGTGCCCACCACGGCGTTCTTGGTTAGGTTAACGATCTCAACTTCACGAGATCCTGGCATGGTCTGCTTCCTCCGGGACTATGCGGTCTTACGTCGGCGCATAATCAGGACCAGCAGAATCACAGCAAATAAGACACCTGCCGCCGCGCGAATCACCGTTACGCTATCCATGGTCAGCTCCTCTCCTCCTTGGGTTGGTTACCTCTGTTGGCTACTTAAACACCGTATTCAAGCTCTTGCCGATGGTAAGAAACGCCGGCCCGAGCAGGACAATGAAAATGCTGGGAAAGATGAACAAGACCAAGGGGAAAATCAGCTTCACCGTCGTCTTGGCCGCCATTTCCTCGGCTTGCTGCCGGCGCTTCATTCGCATGCCGTCGGAAAACACGCTGAGCGCCTTGGCGATGGGAGTCCCAAAGCGATCGGTCTGCCCCAGCATGCTGACGAAGGCTTTGACCATGTCGAGGCGGGTGCGCTCGGCCATGCCGCGCCAGGCCTCCAGACGCGCCTTGCCGGCGCGCTGCTCGATGTTGATGGTCATGAACTCCTCGCTGATGGCGGGGTGGCTGATGGCCAGTTCCTGCCCCGACCGCAACAAGGCCTGGTCAAGGCCCAGGCCTGCTTCTACGCAGATCACCATCAGATCGATCGCATCAGGAAGGCCCAGGCGGATGGCCTCCCGCCGCCTTCTCGCCATTTCGGTCAGACAAAGATCGGGAGCCAGGTAGGCGACCGCCGGCAGCACAATCATCCACAAGCTGGTGTTAGTCGGAATGAAGGTGGCGGCCACAATGGCGAACAGGGGGGCCATCAGGCGCAGCCCGAAATAAAGGTCGATGTCACTCTTGTTGCGACGTCCCGCCGCTATGAGGCGCTGGCGCAGTTTCTCGTTGTCCTGAAATCTTAGACGGGTGCGGACCGAACGCACTATCGCCAATGCCCGCTGCGCCAAACTGGTGCGCTCTTGGGCCAGAACGTCGAGGGCGACGGGAGTGCGGGTCAGTGCCATGATCCGCCGTGCATGCCGCGAGGGCATGATCATGTACAAGCCGACCAGCAGTCCGGCGGCGCAGAGCGCGGTGACGACAATGCTGAGTAGAAGTATTAGGTTCATCCGCATCACACCTTGATATTGACGATCTTGCGAATCATCAGACCCCCGAGAACCATCCCGGCGGCTCCAGCGTAGATGAGCTTTCTGCCGGTCGGGTCTTCGACCAGCACCCGCGCGTAGCCGTGATTCGCCATGTTAATCAGAAAGAACATAATGATGGGCAATGCGCCCAGGATGTAGCCGGTCATGCGTCCCTGGGCGGTGTAGGTGCGCACCTCGCCCTGGATACGGATGCGATCGCGCACTACGGCCGCGGTGCGATCCAGAGTTTCCACCAGGTTGCCTCCCGTTTCCTTTTGCACCAGCATCGCCGTGATGACAAACTGCAGGTCCTGCGAGGGCACCCGGCTGGCCAACTCCAGCAACGCTTCCCGGTGCGGCAAGCCGAAATTCTGTCGCCGGTAGACTTCGCGAAACTCGGTGCGCACCGGTTCGGCCGCTTCCTGGCCCACGATCTCGATCGCTGCACTGATCGAATGGCCGGCGCGCAAGGCCCGGGTGATCAGATCCAGGGCGTCGGGGAGCGCCTGGTTAAAGCGCTTCAAACGCCTTCCCCGCATGACGTTCAGGTACACCAGCGGCAGAAAGAGTGAGGCCAGGCTAACCACGCTGGCGACGATCCACTCGCCCAGGTAGTAATACGAGATGGCGAATCCAGCCCCCGCACAACCTGCGGAAAGCGCCAGCAGCACCGGCACGCTCCAGGAACTCTCCGCCTGCGAAGCCAGCAGCCGGAGTTTGTGGAATACGTTCCAACGCTGCAGCAGCACGTCCAGCCAGCCAATTTCGCTCAGTTGCGTACTCTTGAATATTTCCGGAACACCTTCACCGAGGAAGATGCCCTGGGAAGCGGCCTGAATCCCTGCCATGCGTCCCTCGATGACGCGGTCTGTAGCGCTGGGGCGCGTCAAGATCATCACCACCGAGAAGGTCAGGATGAGAACCACAAGGAAAAGCAGGCCAAGCAGGATCATGGTTCAGGGGCGGGCCCTACACCTCCTCCGAAACTTCCAGCAGATTCATGTCGAAGGGGATACCCGAGGCCCGCAGTCTCTCCGCGAACTTGGGAACAATCCCCGTCGCCTTGAATCTCCCAATCACTTTTCCATTCGGTCCGACACCACGCTTCTCGAACAGGAAGATGTCCTGCATGCTGACCATATCGCCCACCGTGCCCGCGATCTCCGACACGTGAGTAACCCGACGGGTACCGTCGCTCATGCGCGAAACCTGCACGATCACCTGGACGGCGGAAGCAATCTGCTGGCGCACCGCCTTTTCCGGCAGGTTGAGATTGGCCATCATGGCCATGGTCTCGATGCGGGCCAACGCGTCGCGCGGGCCATTGGCGTGCACCGTGGTGATTGAACCGTCGTGGCCGGTGTTCATGGCCTGCAGCATGTCCAGGGCCTCCTCGCCGCGCACCTCGCCCACCACGATGCGGTCGGGGCGCATGCGCAGAGCGTTGATTACCAGCTCGCGGGCCCGCACACCTCCCTTGCCTTCCACGTTGGGCGGCCTGCATTCCAGGCGCACCACGTGTCTCTGCCGGAGTTGTAGTTCGGCCGAATCTTCGATGGTGACGATGCGCTCCCGGTCGGAGATGAAGCTTGACAAGACATTGAGGAGCGTGGTCTTGCCGGCTCCCGTCCCGCCCGACACGATGATGTTCAGGCGCGCCTTGACCGCTCCCTGCAGCACGACCATCATCTCGGGGGTGAACTCGCGATAACCCAGCAGATCTTCCGCCGTAAGCGGCGTGGTGCCGAAGCGCCGGATGGAGAGAATGGGTCCGTCCACCGCCAGCGGCGGAATAATGACGTTGACGCGCGATCCGTCCTGCAGCCGCGCATCCACCATGGGCGAGGATTCATCGACCCTTCTGCCCACCGCCGACACAATCTTGTCGATGATGTGCATGAGGTGGATGTTGTCCTTGAAAACGACGTTGGTCCGCTCCAGCATTCCTCCGCGTTCCACGTACACCGTGTCGAAGGTGTTGACCAGGATGTCGTTGACGGTCGGGTCCTGCAGCAGCGGCTCCAGTGGCCCCAGGCCAAATACTTCGTCCAGCACTTCGTTGGCGATGCGCTCCCGCTCCATGGCGCTGAACGGGATTCCCTGCTCGCTGACCAGCTGAAAGATAATCCCCAGAAGCTGCTGGCGGGCGCGAGTGTCCTCCATGAAAAACAACTTCTCCAGATCGAGCTTGTTGATCAGGTCGCGATGGACCGCAGACTTCACCTCCTGCTGGGCCCGCCCCATCATCTGCTTGGGGCCACCTTTGGCCGGGCCCGCAGCCCGGGTCACCGGCGGGGCGTTCATGGTCAGCTCAGCCACACTTCCTCCTGCAACCGCTCCGGGCCAGCTTGCTTATCTAGCCCCATAACGAGAACTTTCGTTTCGGCTCCTCGACCACTTCCGCCGACGGCGCCAGACTGCCGGCCCACTTCTTCATCTGCAAGGCAAACTCACTCTTCTGGTCCGGCGTGATGGGGGAGCCGGTATTCATGGCCCGAATCAGCGCAACCGAATGGTTGGGCATGGTAATGGAGATGGGCTGGCGGATCGCGTTCTCGATCTGCTCCAGACTCACCGCCCCCTGCGACGAGAAGCGATTGATTACCACCCGAATCTTGGCCGGCGACACCGAGCACTGCAGCAGCCGGTCGATGTAGCGGGACAGGTCTCGCAAGGCGGGAACGTCGGGGGTGGCCACCAGATAGAGCTCGTCGCAGCAATCGATGGTGACCAGGTTCAAGTCCCCGATTCCACGCGGCGAGTCGATGACCACGTATTCGTACACTTCAGCCAGAAAGTGCAGCGATCGCTCCACCGCGTCGAGGGAGACATTCGGCACTCCATCCAACAGGTTGGGAGAGGGCAGGATGTCGATTCCGCCGGGGTGATGGGTGACAAAGCTGGCTCAGCAGGGTCTGGTCAAGCCTGCCCACGTTGCGGACCAGTTCGTAAAAGTCATAGGCTGCCCCATCCACGCCAAGATAGAGGCCGACATGTCCCAATTGCCGGTGCTGGTCCACCAGCAGCACCTTTCTGCCGAATACCCGGCACAGAAACATGGCCAGATGGACCGCCAGGGTGGTGGTGCCGGCGCCGCCGCGGCAGCCCAGAAAGGCCAGGGTCTTTCCTGCGGACTTGTGCGCCGAGTCGCCCGACTTCAGGCGGCCGCGGATCCGGCGTGAGAGACTCGCACAGCGCCTCGATGGACAGCGGCTTGGTCAGGTACTCGCTGCACCCCGCGCGCATGGCTTCCAGAATGAGCGCCGGCTCGTTCCTCTCCGACAGCGCAATCAGCGTGGTCTTGCCATGCAGCATCTGCTGCAGCGTGTTGGCCGCCTGCACCGCCCGCTCATGGTCCTTATCGAAGTCGATGACGCACACCGACGCTTCTGCGTTCTGCAGCTTGAGCAGCGGCTGCAGCTCGCCTTCGCGCGGGGAGTAGTCCTGCAACTCGCCCGCGAAGTTGCAGTATTCGCGAAGCGTGGCCTGGCGCACCTGGTCCGCCGAAGCCGGATCGGCGCAAACCGTGATCACGCACATCCCGGTTTGATTCGTATTAGGTTCAGCCTTCACAACCTGCTCCCTTTTCGCTCGCCTGCCATCTCCTGCAAGGTTCTACTTGGGTACGCCATGGTCGAAGTTAGGCAATTCCCCCGGCGGCGACACCCAGTTCGGTTGTGCCGGCGGCTTCTGCGTGCCCTTCAGCGGATCGACGATGGTCGGCGTCGCAATGACGATCAGTTCCATCACAGAATGGTTCAGGTTCTTGGACCGGAAGAGCTGCCCCAATATGGGGATGTCCCCGATCCCGGGTACTTTGCTCAGTTGCTCGGTGGTGCGATGGTCGAGCAGACCGGATATGCCAAAACTCTGGCCGTCGCGCAACTCAATTTCCGTCTCCGCCTTGCGGGTCGATATGGCCGGCAAGGTGTACCCGGCAATCACCACTTGATTGGTGTAATCCAGGGCGCTGACCTCGGGCGCCACCTTCAACCGGATGGTTCCATCAGGATTCACAAACGGTGTGAACTCCAGCTTGACGCCGTATTGCTTGAACTGGATGGTCACGCTGGTTACGCCGCCGCCGCCGGAGGGCTGCACCACCGGGTAGGGAAATTCGCCGCCGGCGAGAAACCGGGCCGGCTGGCCGTGGATGGTCATCAACGTGGGTTCAGCCAGGACCTCGAGCACGCCCTTGTTTTGCAGATCCTTGATGGTCACGCCCAGATTGAGAGCCGTGTTGAAATAGAACAAGTTCAATACGTCGGCGAGCGTGGCCGTCGCCCCTCCCGGAGCTCCCCCGATTACGGGAAAGGTCGGGGCGGAGAACTGGCCGGTGGTCGCCAGCGAGGTGTTCTTTCCGATGCTGAAGATGTTGATGCCGAAGGCGTCAAGCTTGGTCCGGTCGACTTCCGCGATTTCTATCTTGAGCTGGACTTGGGGCCGATGCCGGGGATCGACGACCAGCGAATTGACGACCGTCTTGGAGTAAGCCGCGGCCAGGTTGCCGGCGGCCTCAGCCTCGCCATCGGCGCCCACAACTCCCGACAGGAACACCTTTCCCTGGCGGGACTCGACTTCAATCTGATCGCCCGGCAAGGCCTCAGCCAGGGCCTGGCGCAACCCGCTAACATCCACGTCGGCGCACACGTTGTAAACCGTCGACTCTCCGCTTTCCGTCCACACCACGACACTGCCGGTGCCGGTGGCCTTGGCGCTGATCACCAGCTCATAGGGGCTGGCGGTCAGAGAATCCAGGACCGCGGGATTGCTCACATAGACCCGGCGCAGCCGGCCCGCGCTGTTAAGAAACAGCGACCTCCCGACCACCACATGCAACGTCGGGGGAGCGCCCTCGGGTTCGGCCGCCACGGCCTGCACCGGTGCAGGACTCGCGGCGGGCGCACTCGAGGAGGAGTTCGGCAGCTTGCTGAACACCCAGGAGCTGGGCGGAGCGGCAGCTTTGGCCCCGTCCTGGGGTGCCGTAGGCGCGGGGGCGGTGGGGGTTGAGGGCGCCGGCGGCTGCGGGTTGGCTTCTTGCGCCAGCAATCCGCCTACAGAGAGCAGGACCAGCACCCAGGAAAGGTATAAGCACACTCGACAGTTTGTTTTTCTCGCAACCATAGCTTCACTCGAATCGGGCGGTGGAATGTTTGTCGCCAATGATCGTCTCCACGACATAGCCGTGATTGTTGCTCCCCGCAGTCGCACGTCCGCCGGTTGGGTGCGGGGTCTCCGGGCCCGACAGGGCCGTTATCTCGATGGGAACAGGATCAACCCGGCCGCGGTCCGCTCCGTTGCGCAGCACCAGCTGGATGGTTCCCTGACTAGCGGCCAGCACCACCTTTTGCGCGTCCTGAGGGGTCAGCAGCAGGGTGACCACGTTGGTCGACTGCGCCTTGCCCTGAGGATCGGGCTCGAAGTTCTGGCCGGTGGTCAGGACTTCAACGTCCTGCAGCACAATCTGGGTGGCGGTTACCGGCGTGGCCGCTTTGTCGGAGCGGAAAGTCACCAGGACATCGACGTGGGAGCCGGGGAACAGAAAACCGGCAACTCCCACGACTTCATCGGATTTCACCGAGGTCGCACGCATCCCTTCGGGGATCTTTACCGTCAGCCCGATTCCTGAGCCGGGCATCGCCAGGTAGGCATCCAGAATCGGTTGCCCGCTGGCTACCGGGAAGATGATGGAGCGCCCCACCAGCTCTTCCGGCTTCTTGAACCCGCCCTGTACGGGAATCCCTTCCGGCCAGTCCACCAGGGTGAGGTTCTCCAGCTTAAGGACCTCGCCGGCTTGGACGGGCCGGGAGGCCGCAACATAGCGGCGGGTCTGAGGCCGGGCGGTGTTGCGGTTGCTAAGCTTGCGGCTGATGAAGAATGTCATCCCGCCGGACAGCAGTAAGGCAATCAAGAGAGCGATCACAAGTCGGCGTGCATTCATGCTTCTATCTCAGTAGCGCGTTCCACGACAGCACCGCCGCTCCAGCAGCGATGGCAATGCCGTAGGGAAGGCGCAGGGTTAGAGGGTTGGTGAGGTTAAGTTCCGGATGGGGAGTGAGGCCGGCCTTGCCGTGATGGACGAAGATTCCGGCAACGTTGGCGACGACCGCTTTGAGCTGTCCCTTGGATGCAGCGAGCAGCATGGCAAACACGCCCCCCAGCAGCGCCGTCGCGATCAGCAGTTCGGCCACGTGGCTGGGTCCAACCAGCACGCTGAGGCCTGCCATCAGCTTCACGTCTCCCGCGCCCATGCCACCGCCGAGGTAAAACAGCAAGAACACTCCTCCTCCGATGGCTCCGGCCAGGGCTGCGGTAGCGAGTGCCATCCAGCCCTGTAACCATCCGTGCATTGCCATCCCCAGCACGATCGCCGTGCCGGTGAGCCAGTTGGGAATGCGGCGGGAGCGCACGTCGCAGACGGCGCCGATCAGCCCGCATGCCAGTGCGGTCAACAGGTATATGCGGTCAAGGTCGTGACTCGGCACCAATCGCCTCGCGGGTGAGTTTGCCGCTGCCAAGAGCGGCCTCCACGCTATCTCTCGATAGGTGGTTTCGCTTCACATTGGCCTTATCGGCAAGGCGCGAGGAAGACCTTATATAGGGCGGGCGAATTCTGGAGGCTGCCGGCGGCTGATGGCGGCTTGAAGCCGTAACTCGCGGCCATTGTCATCCTATTCCAGGGGGCAAAGTGCCCTCGCCCGAGGTGGCCGCCCGTAAAGGGTGTGGTTTCAGGGCTCGGCAACCGAAAACCCCGCTCGGCAACTGCACACCTGCGAGCGTTGCGAACCCAGAGCTCTATGGGGAGTAACGACATAGAGAAGCAGGCCGTTCGCTGCGGGCTGGGCGGCCAGGGTGACGGCCAGCCCTCCCACCAGGTCAATCAGGTAGTGCCAGCCGGTGGTGACGGTCGAAACACAGATGGCAGCGCACAGCGTGACCAGCACCAGTCGCAATTTGCGATAAGGCCACAAAGCTGCGGCCGACAGCAGCGCCAGCACGACATGGAAGGAGGGGAAGCTGACGATGGCGGCAATGTCCATGTCCATGGCGACCGGGCCGGGCGACTTGAGCAGCAGCAGATAGGCTTGCGCCGCCGCCTGCTGGCGTGATGGTTGATGCCCGTTCACCACCCACGGACCCACGGCCGGGCAGAACACGAACAGGGCTGCGGTCATGAAGGCCGCCAACATCACGGCCACGATGTACTGCTGCGCCTGGCGGTAATGGCCACGCAGGCACGGCAGCATCACCGCCAGCAGCATGAGCCACGGCAGGGTGTCGTAGATTCGTCCCAGGACCGGTACGGGGTGGATCCAGCGTAACAGCGGGGCGAAAAGCACGCTGTCCACATACGCGAGCTGGTGGTCCACCAGCGGCGCCGGACTCCGGCCGCAGATCTGCATCAGCAGGTTGAGCAGGATGCTCAGGGCGACCATCCAGATCGACAGCAGCGCGGCCTCGTACAGGTGCCGATGGCTACGCCAGCGGCAGTACAGAGCGGTGCCCAGAAGCAGCGTTATACCGAAAGAGGTAAGCCTGAGCTGCCTTCCCAGGCCATCCAATTGGACCCAGCGGGCCAGGGCCCACTCCACCGGCAGAAGCATAAGAACGATGGCCACCATGAAGCGGTGGAAGCGCGAGCATTCGCCATTCATCATCATCTCTGAATGCATGGCTAAGACCGGCAGTCTTCGAGCAAACAAATGGCGGCCAGAACATTTCTGCCCGGGCCGCATTTCCTCTTAGGATGACGAGACCACACCTAATCGGTCACACCGTTCTTGGGTTTAAGGCACGCCATTCGTGGTCAAAGTGGTGGAAATGGCACTGAAGGCACCGCTGACCGTGGTGCCAATGGTTTTGATGGTGACGATGCAGCCCAGGGCGATTAAAGCCGCCACCAGGGCATACTCAATCAGGTCCTGACCTGACTCGTCACGCATCAATTTCTTCAAGGTCGCAAGATACTTCATTCGTTCACCTCCGCGAAGTAGCATCGTGACCCGAGGGTTTCCCGGTAACACAATGCCCAGCACGAGACTAGCCTTGGCGGCGGCCGTCTTTCTTCCACTATCTTGCGCAGGCTTCTAGATTCTTACAGCAACTCATCGCAATTCTGCGCTCTGCAAGACCTCCTCTCCTTCAGCTCAAAGTCTGCCACTCTGACTGTGCTCGCAAAAAGCTCGTCTCGTTTCCCGACCTAACCCCTGTCCCCCTACCCCTATCCTCTTTCTCCGGCTGAAGACCAATCAGCCTGCTGCCGATAAGAAGGAAGCGCGCCAATATTCTGAACCTGGCGCTGTTTCTTATGGCGAGTGACAGGATAGGAGCCTGGGATCGGGTTACCAAGCGAGAGGTGCCGATCATCCCCGGCGTTGATCCCCTGCATGATTCGAAAGGCTCACCCTGGCCGGGCCTCAAGCTGGAGCAATTCAAAGTAGAGAACCTGTGCACGACGGAGGTTTCCACCACTTCGTTTCTGGCAACCCTGTGTCTGAATGCCGGCCCGGGCGCTGCCCTGGGATTGCCGGGTCGCCGGATTGCCGTCAAGCCTCAGGAAATGGTCGTGGCCGGCCCGGGGAAGATTCCGGCGCTGCAATCCAATGGAGAGATCCAATTTCTGCTGCTGGAGATGGCACCCACCTATTTAATGTGGGCTGCCGAGGAGCTGAGCGCAGGTGAGCCCGTCGATTTCAGCCCATGCTGGCAATTTCGCGACGAGCAAGTCCGCCACATCATGCTGGCCATGAATCATGAGCTGCTGGCGGGCTTCCCCTCGGGCCGGCTCTTCGGAGAGTACATGGGATTGTCCTTTGCGACCTCCCTGCTCAGCAAGCGCTTGACTACGACGCAACGAACCGGCGGCTATCGCGGAGGTTTGTCGCCGGCCAAGCTCCGGCTGGTCAAGGCATACGTAAGCGAAAACCTTTCCAGCAACTTGAGCCTGAACGATATCGCGGCTCTGGTTCAGATGGGTCCCTGCCATTTTGCCCGGGCCTTCAAGGAGTCCACCGGACTTTCTCCCCATCAATACGTCCTGCGCCGCCGCATTGATCGGGCGGTAGAGATGCTCAAAGACGAACGATCGAGTCTTGCCGGAATCGCCTACGACCTAGGCTTCTCCAGTCAGGGACACTTCACGACCGTGTTCCGGAAATTCACCGGCACCCAGCCCGGCAGCTACCGGGAACAACTGCAGTCGCGTAAGCAAATGAGTGTATGGGGCAATACCCGGTTGGTGTCCGAAGGTTTCTCGCCCTGACCACTAATGAGAAACGGAAATTCAGGGTTCCCCCCGACAAACCGCAAGAATCTGCAAACCGCGCAGAGATCATGAAAGCCCCCGCCCCAGATGCAACGCTATCGTGATGAGTGCGGATGTTTAGCCGGAAGCCTTGTCGGTTGGAGCTGGTCATGGAAACGAAACCGCGGCGGTCTTTTTCTTCTGGGGGAACTGCCAGACGCCCGGCCGAGGTGGGTGAGGCGAGAGCCTGCCGAACGCAAGCCGTCCTCCACGGCTGGCACCTCGCTACTGGAATTTGCCCTGGTGGTACCGCTGTTTTTCCTGTTGCTGTTCGGGCTCATGGATTTCGCGCGGCTGTTCTACGTCGAGATTACCCTGCAGAACGCGCTGCGACAGGCGGGGCGGTATGCCATCACCGGGAACCATCTGCCCGACCCCAAGCACCAGGGCCAGAACCTCTCCCGGGTGGCTTCGATCATTCAAATTGCCAAGAATTCCGCCGCCGGTCTGGATGTTTCCTCCATTAACGTGTCCAGCCTGGCCGGAGGAGCAGGCAGCGCCGGCGGCCCGGGAGACACCGTAACCATCTCGTTAACCACCAACCTCAAACTCATGACAGCTATTGTGGCGCAGTTTTTTAAGAATGGCACGTATACCTTCACCGTCAGCGTCACCTTCCGAAACGAAGCCTTCCCACCCGGAAACACTTAGAGGAGAAGAACGATGAAAACCTCTCTTGGGAAGACGACGATAGGACGCAACCCGAAGGCTGGCGAGTCAGGACAGGCGCTGCTCGAGTTTGCCATATCGGCAACCGTAATGCTCACCCTGGTGTTCGGGATAATCGATTTCGGCCGCGCCATTTACGACGTCGAGGTCATGAAGAGTCTCACCGGGGAAGGCTCCAGCCTGGCCTCGCGGGGCACTACTCTGTCGGACACGGCCGCAGCGGTGGTAACGGCGGCAGCGACTCTGGACCTGACCGACAATGGACGGGTCATCGTCACTTCGGTTTACAACAATAACAATTCTCTTCAGATTACCGGCCAGGCGTCGCAGGGTGGAATCGCGGCGTCCAGCAAAGTAGGCAATGTGGTTGGCGGCGCAGCGACGCTGCCCGCCTCGGCAACGCCTGCCGTCAACCAAACCGTCTACGTGACCGAGGTCTTCTGTAACTACAAGACGATCACGCCGATCGGCAACCTATTGGGCAAAAACATCTTACCGTCACAGCTGTACGACGTGGCGTATTACTGACAAGGAGCCGGGAACATGAAACTCTTTCTTCGCAAAAGCAACCATAGGAACAATGATCGCGGACAAGTGGTTGTCCTCCTGGCTATTTCCATGACCGTGGTACTGCTGTGCCTGGCTCTGGCCGTGGATGTGGGGTTTGCCTATGTCACCAAGGCGAAGCTATCCAAGGCTGTGGATGCTGCCTGTCTTACTGCCATGAGGAACCTATCCCAAGGCCAGGCGACCGCCACCACTCTGGCGAAGAATTCCTTCAACGCCAATTACGGAACGTCCAGCCTTGACTCAACTCCTCCGTCGATCAGCGTAAGCTTTACCACCGACGGCAATGGCCAGACCCTGGTCAACATTAATGCCACGGCAACGGTAAAGACATTCTTCCTGGGGATCTTGCCTAAGTTTAAGACCTGGCAAGTCACCGACAGTGCCCAGGCTACGCGCGGCAAGCTGGTAATGACACTGGTATTAGACCGTTCGGGATCCATGACCGGCAACGGCGGATCTACAGCGCTTCCCCCTGCCGTCACCAGCTTCGTCAACGACTTCAACAACACTACCGATGAAGTCGCCATGGCAAGCTTTGCCTCCAATGCAACGGTAGATGTAGCGATCAACTACAACTTTATTACTCCCATTACCAATGCGGTCAAAGCCATGTCATTCGCCGGCGGCACCTTTGGACCGGGCGGCCTGACTTACGCCAAGAGCCAGAATGAAAGCGTTCCCGTGCAGCAGGGAGCCAATGTCGTAAAAGTGGCAGTCTATTTCACCGATGGGAAGGTGAACGAAATTCAAGACACGTTTAACTGTCCAGCCGCAAAGCTCGTCAATTATGGAGGGTATGATTCAGGCAGCTCGGTCGATTTCTTCGATCCCAGTAATGGAACTGACTGGGGCGCCGTCAACTCCAAAGGATATCCCCCGTACGACAGCAAGCCCGACTACTGTACCGGTGTGACTACGTTCAAGTCTCAAATCGATGGCAAGCAGAAGTCATTCTCGCGAACCAATGTCACCGCAGACGCCCAATCTCGCGCCCTGCAAACCGCAAACGCCATGCGGGCCGAAGGTATGTACGTTTATTCGATCGGCTTGGGCAATAGCGTGGACTCATCTTTTCTGCAGCAGATCGCCAACGATCCCGCCAGCTCGACTTACAATGCGAGCCAACCGCAGGGCCTGGCAGTGTTTGCGCCCAGTTGCCCGTCTGCGCAATGTACAGCTCAGCTGAACCAGGTCTTTCAGACCATCGCGTCCAAGATTCTCCTTCGTCTGACGCAATGATCTGACTCATCTCTGGCCGGCGCAGCGGCAAGGCCGTTGCGGTCTCCGGGCAGGCTCTCACTTGGACCGTAGCCGAGTGCAGAGCCTGCCCGGAACGATAAACGCTTCTATCGTCCCGCAACCGGCGTTAGCTTCGCCAAGGTCATCCTGGCTTGGTCTGAGCCTAGGCTATTCAGCGCAGCGGCTTCTTGGAGGTAGCGTTCCGCGGCAGGCCGGTCTCCCGCGCTCAGCGCAATTTCTCCAGCATGGCGAAGCATCTTCGCATCGCGAATGCCTACAGCCAATGCGGTCTCAATCTGCTTGCGCGCCTCAGCGTACTGCCCGTTCTCATACAGCGCCCAGGCGTACGCATCCAGCGTGAAGACATCATGGCGGCGGGCCATCTCGCGCTTGGCCACTTCGATGGCCTTGGCCGGGCTGTTTGGCGTGATCGGTGTAGTAAAAGACCAGTTCGTGGTTCGAGTTGTCCGCCCGGTTGGTTTCCAGCAGCGATTTCCGTTCGAACTCCGCGAAGTCCTTCTGGGCCTCATCGCTGCGACCAGCCAGTTGCAGGGCCTCCGCCAAGTCATACAGATTCTCGGCGTGGGGCGCAGCTTCGTACCGCTGCTGCAGCAGGGCCACCGCTTCGTTGTATCGCTTCTGCTGGATCCTTACTTTGGCCAGATTGCCGAGCGCGTAATGATAGCCGGGAAACATGACCAGCGCCTGGTGAAGCTCCTTCTCTGCCTTGTCCAGATTTCCGGTGGCCAGGTCGAGGTGTGCCATCTGGGTCAGGATCCACGCGCCGTCTTCAGCCTGCGTGGGCGGAGTTGACTGGAACGCCATGTTCATCAGATCGAGCGAGCCCTCGATGTCGCCGAACAGTTCACGCAGATAAGCGGCGCGAGTTATCCCCGGCAGGTTGCCGGTGCGCAGATCGAGCATCCGCTGGCATGCATTCTCCGCGTCCTGATAGTTGCCAAGCTCGACGTTGGCGTCGGTCAGGAAGCCATAGACCATCACGTCGTCCGGCATTTTCTTGTTCAGCTTCGTGGCTTCCGGCAGCGCCTGCGCGAACTCGTGCTTGCCCAGCAGCAGCCACACATGAATTCGCTCACCGTCGAAGTTTCCGGGAGAGATCGTCAAATGATTTCTGCAGCGCGCTTTCCGCCTGCGCGTAGAAGCTGACGTCCGAGGTCTCACGGGCGCGACGCGAGAGCGCCAGCGCCAGGGCGTTGTAGGCCTCGAAGTTCCTGGGATTCTTCTCGATCAGCTTTCTCGCCACCGCCATACTCTGCTCGGCGGGAGAGAGCTTGGGTTCCGGCATTTGTGGCGGTCTGCGCGAAGGCCGCGACGGCGCACACCATCATCACTACGAAAGCAGCAAGTTTCTTCATGACAGTCCTCATCTCTCAGATCAAGAAAAGTCCGTGGCCGCCATCTCACCGCTGAGGACGGCCACAGAGCTGGGTTAATTCACCGGGCAGACGCCACCGGGCTGGCCACTGCAACCTACCTGGCCAGGACCGATGTGGTGACTGTCACGCCCGCTGTGGGCCGGCATCACGTACGGGAATGTGGCGCCGTAACCCTCATCGTTGATGTTGACGCCATCGCCGATGCGCGTCCCATACTTCACCGGATCAACCAGGATGCCGCCGACGGCGCGCGAGGCAATGTCCACCGCGTCGTCAATCAACCGGCGTCCGTTGGGAAATCCCGCATTGTCGCCAACCAGGAAGCCCAGGCGTTTCTGCTGGTCCACCTGGGTCGGCGGAATGCCAGTGTTCAGGCGCAGGAGATCGGCCACGGGACCGGCATCGTTGGGCCCGCAACCGGGACAGATGGGAGGCTCGTACTGGACCAGCAGAAGCAGGTCATTACGAGGAGCTGGAGGCACAGGAATGCCGAAAGACGCGAAGATTTGCGCCAGCAGCGGATCGAGAACGAAGTTGGCGAACTGTGAATCGCCGGCGGGATCGCTGATGCTGAATGTGTCCTTCGATCCGGTGCCGATGATCAGCTCATTGATCAGTGGGTTGCCCTCGCGTTGGACTTGCACAAAAGGCAGAGCGTTGGAACTACGGCGCACCGAGAGCTTCTGGCGGGAGGTGGCCCCGTAGGTCCCGATTACCGCTTCCTTGTCGCCCGGCGGGTGAATCTTGCCATCCTGGGTCAGCATGGTGATCGGTACTTCCAGCACGATCGAGTTCACGTTGAAGCCCGCGACCGCGTCGGAAGCGTAGTTGTTCTTGTCGTCGTTGTCTTCCTGTTCGCTCATCACTCCGCCGACCCCCATGCGGAAGTTCAGCGAGTCGAAGGCCGCGCCCAGGTCGATGTAGAAGGGATCGTCCACCGTTCCGGCGAACACTCGCACCCCGTTGCCCAGGTCGTAGATCCCCTGCTGGAACAGGGAGTTGTAATCCGGCATGGTGCGCGGGCCGACATTCGAGGGCAGAGCGTACAGAGTCTTGCCGCCATTCAGGTCGATATGCTGGCCGTTCTTCACCATGGTGACGGTGTAGTGCTGGCGCAGGCTCAGCCCTTCGGAGCCGGGCCCGTCCAGCGCCGTGATCGGCGGAATGCCGGCGATGCCACCAACGAATCCGGTGAACACATCCGGCAGGCGTATCTCGGTGGTGAAACGGAATTCGAAGGTGATGTCCTCCACTCCGTCGCGGTTGTTGTCAATCTTCATCTGGTAAAGCACGTTGGGATCGAAGGGGAAGTAGTTGGGACCGTTGGAGGGTTCGAGAAAGGGGTCGACGTTGAGAATCATCGTCACCCGGTCCGGGTGGTCATAGCTGACGAACGCGTACCAGTCGGTCACGTCCGCAGAGTGGTCGAGAGCGGTAATCGGCGCCTCGCGATGGCTGGACGCAAACAGGCTGGCCGGAACCAGCAGGAGCAGCGCCATGGCGAAGGCCAATCGGGTGTTCAATCGCTTCATAGATTTCCCTCGGGATGGAAGTTGGTGGACGTGGCCGATCGTTCGATCGGCTGCCAGGACGCGGCGCCTCGTCTCAGCAGGTACGACCGGCTCCGTCTACGAACTCAAGTACGCGCGCGGTGTCGCAGTGGATTTGTGGTGGTGAAGAATTCTTCGTTCCAGGTTACGGGAGGATTAAATTCTGCGGACTAGAAGGCTTCTTTGACATTCCGGGCACCGCAGAAACCGCGCGAACCTCGGGAGAGCCGCGTAGTGGCGACATTTGCGTTAGCCGCGGGCGTGAGCCCGCGGTTCCCTGCGGAAGGGAAACGGAGCCGCGTAGCGGCGGCACAAGAACTAGCGGAATGCTGCCGCCGCTACGCGGCTCAGATGTTAAGAAAGACGCTGACCGCGGGCTTACGCCCGCGGCTAACGCAAATGCCGCCCTTCGGGCTTGATGGTGATCTCGATGGATGGGAGCCAGGGCCGTGGTGACGACTCGGATGACAGGCTTCGGGACGCACGCCTAGTTCTGTCTAGCTGTCCACCAGCGCGGCCGCCACGGGATCATCTGCAATCGCATCCACCAGCCCAATCTGCAGTGCGCGCGGCGCATGCAACTTCTCTGCCGCCAGGAACATCTGCAGCGCTCGCGCCTTTCCCACCAGCCGCGGCAGGCGCTGCGTGCCTCCCCATCCAGTGATGAGGCCCAAGGCCGCGCCGCGATGCCCGAACAGAGCGTGCGGCCCGGCGATGCGGCGATCACACGCCAACGCGAGATCGAGTCCGCCACCCATACAGTAGCCGTGCACCGCAGCGACGGTTGGAGAAGGAAAGTTGGCGACGGCGTTCATCAGCCGCTGTCCCATCTGCGCAAAGCGGAACGCTTCCGCCCCGGTGAGTTCCGCGATCTCGCGCAACTCGGCGCCGGCAGAAAAGAAGTGCGCGTTGCCGGTGATGACCAAATGCGACGGAGGATGTGCCGCGAGTTTTTCTATCGCGGCGGTCAGCGCCAGGACGCGGGCGCGCGTCAACCGATTTGTTCCGTCATGCGAGACCAGACGAAGGACGACCGCCGCTCCGATCCGATCCAGAGAACATTGCGTCTCGCTAGATTGCTCCACCGAACTCACAGAGGAGCCAGCTTAACAAATTCGGACGATGAAGCCGGAGGGCAGCAGGCATTGGATTAACCTATGCCATAGCGTTAGCAATGCTAATGGCGATAGCAATGGCTAAGTCATTGTGGAACAAATGGTTACGTGCGAGCGCCGAATTAATGCCCACTCTGGTGGCAGCCGCAAAAGCACTATCCGGCCACACTCTACAATGGCCCTAGAGCGCCCGGAAATGGCCCTAGGATCGAGTTTCTGATGCCGGATGACCTTGGAGGTCATCCGCACAATTATCGTGGCTAGAATCGCTTTAAAACGCGAAGTTCCCAAATCGGAACTATAAACGCCTTTCGAGGTGCACCCGGGTTAGCTCGCCCCGTTCAGACCGCCGATCCGGCGACACTATTTTCGCGGAAAGCGTTAAGATGAGTTCTTCAAGGGAGCCTCGCCGATGGGTCGCCGACCTTTTTCCTCTCTGTCCCGCCGATCATTCCTGCAAGCGTCCACCGCCGCATCGGCG
Source organism: uncultured Acidobacteriaceae bacterium (assembly GCA_963735855.1). Lineage (GTDB taxonomy): Bacteria > Acidobacteriota > Terriglobia > Terriglobales > Acidobacteriaceae > Bog-257. The sequence continues at coordinate 75,281 of CAVTMW010000007.1, read as the reverse complement.
GCACTGGCGTTTCGCATCATGACGGAGCCCATGCTCGCTTATGCCGCGCGCCACAATAACGTTCCCGAAGGCTCGGTGATGATCGACAGCAACGAGAATCCGCTCGGCCCGTGTGCCGCGGCCCGGGAGGCGGTGGTGGCAATCACTCCGCAGAGCGGACGTTATCTCGACCATTTGACCGATGAATTGATGAAGCAATTCGCCCAAAATGTCGGGGTCACTGAGGAACAAATCAGAGTTTACGCGGGATCGAGTGAGCCCTTGCACTACACGGTGATGGCGTTCACGTCTCCGCAGGCCAGCTTTGTAACCGCCGATCCCGGCTATGAGGCGGGGATGCACGCCGCCCGCAATTCGGGGGCGCGAATTGTCAAGGTTCCGCTGACCAGGACCTATGCGCACGACGTAAAGGCCATGCTGGCCGCCGCGCCCGATGCCGGAGTCTTCTACGTCTGCACGCCCAACAATCCCACCGGGACCCTGACCAGCCATTCCGACATCGAGTACCTGGTGGAGAACAAGCCGAAGAATTCCATCGTGCTGGTGGACGAGGCTTACATTCACTTCAGCGACGCTCCGTCTTCCATTGACCTGGTGAAGGCCGGCAAAGACGTCGTCGTGCTGCGCACCTTCTCGAAGCTCTACGGGATGGCGGGCCTGCGCTGCGGCATGGCGATCGGCCGTCCGGACCTGGTGCAGAAGATCCAGAACTATGGTGGCGGCAATCCCATGCCCGTGACCGCGGTGGTTGCGGCTACCGCCAGCCTGAAGGAACCGCAACTGGTGGCTGAACGCAAGCGCGTCAACGAGGAAATTCGCGCCGCAACCTTCCAGTGGCTCGAGCGTAACGGATACTCGTATATCCCGTCGGTCTCCAACTGCTTCATGGTCGATACCAAACGGCCGGCGAAAGAGGTCATTGCCGCCATGGCGCAGCAGAAGGTCTTCATCGGACGGATTTGGCCGGCGATGCCCACCTACACCCGCATCACGGTGGGCAGCAGCGAAGAGATGGAGCGCTTCCAGGTGGCTTTTCAGAAGGTGATGAAGGGAACTGTGGCGGTCGGTAAGCTGCAACCTGATCCGCGTACGATTGACGGGTTCGTTCTGCCGAGCTTGATTAGCCCTGAGCTACTTAGCCGTTTAGCTCTTAGCACTTAGCCTTCAGGCGGTCACGCCGCGCGGCTTCACGTTGCCGCGAATGAACTCGATGATGGAATCCATCGGCGTACCCGGCTGAAACACTGCCGCCACACCAATCTTCTTCAGGGCCTCGACATCCTGGTCGGGAATGATGCCGCCCACCAGCACCAGCACGTCGTCCATCTGGTTCTGCTTCAGCAGGTCCATCACGCGCGGCACGATGGCGTTGTGCGCGCCCGACAGAATGCTGAGCCCGATCACGTCCACGTCCTCCTGCAGCGAGGCGTTGACGATCATCTCGGGAGTCTGGCGCAGGCCGGTGTAGATGACTTCCATACCGGCATCGCGCAGGGCGCGGGCAATGACTTTCGCGCCGCGGTCGTGGCCGTCAAGGCCAGGCTTGGCAACAAGGACGCGGATTTTGCGGTCAGGGGACATGGGCAGCTCGCAGCTGTTAGCTCTCAGCCCTTTGCAAGCAGCCGTCAACTCTCAGCTGAACACAAAATCATAAACTCCCGGCTCGATCCGCGTCTGTGACGCGTGACCATCTGCGCGAAAAGCGAAGAGCGAACAGCGGCCCCTCTTACGCGAACGCCGCCTCGGCGATCTGTGCCATACACCTCGCGAAATGACGCGTTATCCGCGGCTGCGCCGCAAATCTTCCAGAATGGCTTCGACCGTGATCTCGGTGCGATCCAGTCGCCGCTCGTGCGAATCGACGACCTTGTGAAGAGTTTCTGTCGCTTGCAGCAAACGCTCGGTCCCGCCCGCCAGTTGATCGATCCGCTCCGTCAAGCGTTGGTTCCCCTGGATCATCTGCAGTCCATGCTTCTGCATTGTCTCTTTCAGTTCGAGAGTGCTGTCGTACAAACGCGCTAAAGCATTCCCAAATTCTTCCGCATTGGTAAACTGCATCCTCGAACCTCCGCCAGCCTAGAGCGATTGTCTCACGCAAACGCGGTCTCGGTGTACGTGCCATACACCTCGCGCAAGGCCTCGCAGATTTCGCCCACCGTTGCATAGGCCTTCACCGCGTCCACGATGAACGGCATGGTGTTGGCCGGAGAAATCTGGCCGTCAGTCCCGGCCATAGGCTCCTGTGCAGCGGCCTTCTTCAACGCTTCGAGACGCCGGCGAACTTCGTCATTCGAGCGCCGTTCGCGCAGCGCCTTCAGCTTCTTGCTCTGCGCCTGTGCGACCTCCTCGCCGATGTAGAGGATGTTGGGCGACGGCTCCTCGACCACAAATTCGTTGGCGCCCGACCGTGATCTTCTCTGCGGCTTCGGTGGCGCGCTGGAACTGGTAGCTGGCCTCGGCGATTTCCTTCTGCGGGTATCCTTTCTCGATGGCCTTCACCATGCCGCCCATGGCGTCAAGCTTCTCGAAGTAGTCGAACGCGCCCTTTTCCATGTCGAGCGTGAGCCGCTCGACGAAGTACGAGCCGCCCAGCGGATCGACGGTCTGCGCCACGCCGGACTCGTAGGCGATGATCTGCTGGGTGCGCAGCGCGATGCGCACCGCTTCCTCCGTCGGCAGCGCCAGAGCTTCGTCGTAGCTGTCGGTGTGCAGCGACTGCGTTCCGCCCAGCACCCCCGCCAGCGCCTGGATGGCGACGCGAGCAATGTTGTTCATCGGCTGCTGCGCGGTGAGCGATACGCCCGCCGTCTGGGTGTGGAAGCGCATCAGCCAGGTGCGCTGGTTCTTGGCGCCGAAGCGGTCCTTCATCAGGCGATACCAGATCTTGCGCGACGCGCGGTACTTGGCGATCTCCTCGAAGAAATCGTTGTGCGCGTTGAAGAAGAAGCTCAGCCGAGGGCCGAATTCGTCCACGTCAAGCCCGCGACGGCGCGCCCACTCGACGTACTCCACGCCGTCGTAGATGGTGAACGCCAGCTCCTGCAGCGCGGTCGAGCCGGCTTCGCGAATGTGGTAGCCGCTGATCGAAATGGTGTTGAAGCGCGGCGTGAACAGCGAGCCAAACTCGAAGGTGTCAATCACCAGCCGCATCGATGGCGCCGGCGGATAGATGTATTCCTTCTGCGCGATGTATTCCTTCAGGATGTCGTTCTGGATGGTGCCGGAAATCTTCTTCCAGTCTGCGCCCTGCTTTTCGGCGACCGCCAGATACATGGCCCACAGTATTGACGCGGGCGAGTTGATGGTCATCGAGACCGTGGTCTTCTCCAGGTCAATGCCGTCGAAGAGGATTTCCATGTCCTCGAGCGAATCGATGGCGACGCCGCACTTGCCAACCTCGCCCTCGCTGAACGGATGATCGCTGTCGTAGCCCATCAGCGTGGGCAGGTCGAACGCGACGGAAAGGCCGCCGGTGCCATGTTCCAGCAAATACTTGTAGCGCTGGTTGGTCTCTTCCGGCGACGCGAAGCCGGAGAACTGGCGCATGGTCCACATCTTGCCGCGATAGCCGGAGGCGTGAATGCCGCGCGTAAACGGCGGCTGGCCGGGATAGTTCAGGTAGTCTTCATACTTCCAGTCGGCGGGAAGATCGGCCTCGGTGTAGAGGCGGCGAATCGGCATGCCGGAGATCGTGGTGTACCGGGCATGGCCGTGCTCGTCAACGTTGACGCCTGTCGCCGCGCCGATCGGCTTCTCCGGAGCCTTCTCCAGCGTGGGCGCGAGCGTCTTCTCGGCCCACTGCTTTTCGGACTCGGAGGGATGGCGACCATCCTCGAGCAGATCAGTGATCGGCGATTCGGCCAGAACTTTCCCGTTGGACTTGGTGCTATTCGGCATCAGCGACCCCACTCATGTGACGGAACAAAACCCTTAATGGTAGTGGATGCGCGGGATGGGAGCAAGGAGCGAAGGTTCAGGTCACCTACGCGCCAAGTTGCCAGTCGGGCAGGCTGACCGATATACTTCAGGTTTGCTCTATTCAATTTTGTGCTAATGAGGAGCGCAGTTTTCGATGCCGAAGCGCACATTCCAACCCAACCGTCGTCGCCGATCAAAGACGCACGGATTTCGTTCTCGCATGAAGACCAAGAGCGGGCGAGCGGTGCTGTCTCGCCGGCGCGCCAAGGGACGCAAGCGCGTCGCCGTGAAGGCTGGCCATCGCGAGTAACCTCGATACCTGAGTTCTGCGATATCGCAGCATTTCCAGAAGGATCAGTGGGAGCCGCCTCAAGACTCAGCCGAAGCGACAAGTGGCCCCCCGGCGGGTCGGCGTGAGCGCTGAATGGCTCAAAACATTACCGCCGCCGGCAAGTTTCCGAAGTCGAAGCGTCTCCTGAAGCACTCCGACTTCCAGCGGGTCTATCAGAAAGGACGCCGGCAGTTCACCGGAAACGTTACGGTGTTTTACCTGAAGCGCGAAGACCCTGAGCCAGGGGCGGGACCGCGCATAGGATTTACCGTCGGTAAGGTGCTGGGTGGAGCAGTAGAAAGGAACCGCATCAAGCGGCGGCTGCGCGAGGCCGTTCGGCTGTCAGGTACGGCCTGCGAGGGCCCGGTGGATGTGGTGTTTAATCCGCGCAAAAGTGTTCTTCTGTTGTCTTTTGTTGAACTGGTGGACGAGATTGCGCGTGCCTTGCGCCTGGCAGGGCAGCGCGCCCAGATAGCGAGACAGAGATGAAGCAGACAGTCCAATTCGTGTTGCGGTGTTACAAGCGATTCATCTCGCCGATGCTGCCGAATGCTTGCCGGTTCGTTCCCACCTGCTCGGAATACGCGATGGAAGCCATCGAGCGCCACGGCGTGATTCGCGGAAGCCTGCTCGCCGCCGGCCGCCTGCTGCGCTGCCATCCCTTCGCGCGGAGTGGCTATGATCCGGTGCCGGGAGACCGCGCGCGCGCCGCATGTGTCCATCTGCATTCAAGATTGAACGGAAACTAAGACTTGGCCGAGTATCACAATCCACAACAAGAAGGCGGCGGCGGCGGCGACCGCCGAATGCTGCTGGTGTTCGCCGTGACTTTCGCGGCCATCATCCTTGCGCAGCTCTTTCTGTTTAAGAACAAACCGTCTCCCCAGCAGCCGAAGACCGCGCCCGTCGAAACTGCTCAGAGCGCCAAGCCTGGCCCCAACGCTCTCGGCGCGGCCGCGCAAACAGCGCCGAACGTCCCCGTTAAACCGACCACCAGTATTACGCCCAAGACATCGGTGGTTGCAAAGACCGCGAGCGCCGAGGTTGAAACTGTCGTCGAAAATAGTCTTTACCGCATTGTCTTCACCAACCGTGGGGCGCAGGTGAAGTCGTGGGTATTGAAGAAATACAAGGACGAAGACGGACAACTGCTGGACCTGGTCAACAAGGACGCCGCGAAGTTTGGCTTGCCGCTGAGCCTCTACGTCTACGACGAGAACCTGCGGAATCAGATCAATTCCGCGCTCTATGTCGGCATCCCCAGCGGAAATGTTAACGCTCCCGGGACATTGACCTACGAGTACGCGGAGGGCGACCTCACTGTCACCAAACGCTTCCAGTTCGGCACCACGTACGTAATCTCCGTCGAAACCGAAGTCACCCAGAACGGCAAAGCGGTCAACGCTTTTCCCTCGTGGCCGGCCGGCTTTGGCGACCAGAACACCGGTCCACTCTATGCGTCTGCCCGTATCGATTACATGGCGGGTGGCAAAGTAGAGCGGCTCGCCATTAAGAAGGCGAGCAACGGCAATACCTTGCGCGGGCCATTCAACTGGGCCGGACCGCAGGACCAGTTCTTCGCCGCCATTTTCCTGCCTGACAATCCCGACACGGCGACGATGGTGACCCTGCACGAAGCCATCAGCGTCCCGAAAGATCCCAAGAAACCCGACCCGAACAGCGTGAACCGCTATGACGTTTTGGGCGCAGCGGTCGGCGATTCGTCGGGGGTTACGCGCGAGCGGCTGTTCGTCGGGCCCAAGGCCCTCGAGGTTTTGGAATCGGTATCCTCAAATACCGCTCCGGGACAGATGAACGGCCCCGATCTCCGCGATGTGGTGGACTTCGGATTCTTCAGCATCATCGCGCGTCCGCTATTTCTGTGGTTGAAGTGGACGCACGAGCACATGACGAGCAACTGGGGCGTGGCCATCATCATCCTGACGGTGATCATCAACCTGGCGCTGTTGCCGCTGCGCATCGTCAGCATGAAGTCGGCGTTGAAGATGCAGAAGCTTCAGCCGCAGATGAAGGCCATTCAGGAGAAGTACAAGAAATATCCCATGCGCGATCCCAAGCGCCAGGAGATGAACGCGGAGATCCAAGATCTATACAAGCGCGAACATGTAAATCCAGCGGGCGGCTGCATACCTCTGGTCATCCAGATGCCGTTCCTGTTCGCGTTCTACTCCATGCTGCAGAATGCGATCGAGCTGCGCCAGGCGCCGTTCTTGTGGCTGCACGATTTGTCATCGCCCGACAAGTGGTTTGTCATGCCCGTGGTAATTGTCATCAGTACCTATCTGGTGCAGAAGATGACGCCCAACTCCGGCATGGACCCCAAGCAGCAGCAGATGATGACGCTGATGATGCCCCTGATGATCGGCTTCTTCAGCTACTCGCTGCCTTCCGGATTGAGCGTGTATTGGGTCGTGGGCAATATCATCGCCATCGTTCAGCAAAACATCATGAACCGCAGCAGCCTGGGCCGTGAGATGCGAGCCGAAGCCGAGAAGCGCGCCAGGAAGAAGGCCAGCAAGTAACGCCTATGCCTATCTCCGACAAAATCGCCGCCGCCAAGAAAATCAGTGAATTCCTGAACGCGATCATCGTCAACGGGGACTTTCGCCTGAAATACAAGATCACCGTTGACCCTCCGCTGACGACCGATCGCGAATGGGAGCACCCCGAAATCCTGGTGGAACTCTCCGGAGCCGACAGCCCGCTGGTGCTGGAGAATGGTGGAGAATTGCTGCGCGCCTTCGAGCATGTGTCGCTGGAGATGCTGCGGCTGGCGCCCGACGAGCACGAGAAGGTCAACTTCGACTGCCAAAACTTCCGTTCCGCGCGCTTGCAGGAGCTGCGCCTGGCAGCCGATGTCGCCGCCGACCGCGTCCGCAAGAGCGGCCTGCCTTATGCCTTTGCGCCCATGTCGTCGCGCGAGCGCCGCATTGTTCACCTGGCGTTGCGCGACCTCACCGACCTGCGCACCGAGAGCGACGGTGAAACCGCCCAGCGCCATGTCGTGGTCTATCCCAAAGACTACAAGGGCAAGGCGCCTGCGCCTCCGGTCTCCGAAGGCGATAAGAACTTGGCCGCGGCGTTTTAACCTTACGCGTTGATTGCCATCCCGAACACGGCATTGGAAGCGTCCAGCATCGCCTCCGACAATGTCGGATGGGCGTGGATGATATTCGCCAAATGCTCAGCCGTACATTCCAGCTCAAGGGCGACGACCGACTCCGCAATCAACTCGGTTGCGTTCGGCCCAATGATGTGCACGCCTAGAATCTCGCCATATTTCGCATCGGTGACGATCTTGATGAAGCCCTCGTGCTGGCCCACAATACTGGCGCGCGAATTCGCCGTGAAGGGGAACTTACCGATCTTCACCTCGTAACCCTGCTCCTTCGCCTTGGCTTCGGTGAGCCCAACACTGCCGATCTCGGGATGGCAATACGTCGCATTGGGAATGCGTAAGGGGTTGATCGGCTTCACCGGCTTGCCGGCGATGTGCGTGACCGCAACGATACCTTCCATCGCGCCGGAATGGGCCAACTGCGGGTAGCCCGCGACGATATCCCCAATCGCATAAATTCCCGGCTCGGCGGTGCGCATGAACGAATCAACCTCGACGAACCCACGCTCGACCTTGATCTTGGTTTTCTCGATGCCGACGTTCTCCGTGCGCGGCGCGCGCCCGACTGCCACCAGCACCTTCTCAGCCTCCAGCTTTTGCTGCTTGCCATCCACGGTGAACGTGACGGCGACGCCACTCTTCGTCTTCTCCACCTTCTCGACCTTGGCGTTGACGAAGCCGTTGATGCCGCGCTTGCGGTACACCCGCATCAACTCCTTGGAGACGTCTTCGTCTTCCACAGGAACGTAGCGCGGCAGCATTTCCAGGATGGTCACGTCTGCGCCAAACGACTTGTAGATGCTGGCGAACTCAACGCCAACCGCGCCTGAGCCAATCACGATGATCGACTTGGGAATCGCATCCAGGCTGAGCACTTCAATGTTGGTCAGGATCTGCGAGTCGGCCTGCAAGCCCGGCAGCATTCGCGCGACCGAGCCGGTCGAGAGGATCAACTTCTTCGCCTGGATCGCCTTCTGCTCTCCGCCCTCAAGCGCGACGGTGTGAATGCCGTCCTTCGCCGGGCCGGTAAGCTTGCCGTAGCCTTTGATCACGTCAACTTTGTTCTTGCGCATCAGGAACTGCAGGCCTTTGGCATGCTTGTCAACGATGCCCTGCTTGCGCTTCTGGATCGCCCCCCAATTCAGCGTGACCCCAGCTGTGTTCTCCAGGCCAAGTTCCGAGCCTTCCTTCACATGGTCGAAGACTTCGGCATTGAACAGCAGGGCTTTGGTCGGGATGCAACCCACATGGAGGCAGGTGCCGCCGAGGTACGGATCTTTCTCGATGAGAGCGGTCTTGAGGCCGAGCTGGCCGGCGCGAATGGCCGCGGTATATCCGGCAGGACCGCTTCCGATGATGGCTACGTCGTAGATGGTTTCTGGCAAGGTTGTGCTCCAGTCTTATCAGGCATGAAGATGGCCGGGATAAATGGCGACAGGCGAATAGATGATTCTAAATCACGAAAGAATTCAATGTGCCAGCGCATCGCCGCGCGCCGCGGGTCTCGCGGGGTTCGAGACCCGGGCGGGTACGACGGATTACCGTCGGAAACTTGTCAGCTCGATAGACTTCAGCTTGGGCACGCTAGCTTGGGCACGCTCCATTGATTTATTCCGACCGGACCTTTCTCCTGATAGGCACACGCGCGGAAGCTGCTCCAGCGCCACAGTTCCGGCGCTGCGCGGTTGCCAGCAGCGGCTGCCTGCCATAGCAACTGGAGGTGAAGTGCAGGTCGTGTCCGCCATGCCAGCGTTCCAGGCCCCAAGGCCATGCAAGCAGGATAGAAGTAGAGGTTGCCCCGTGCAGTGATGGAGAGCACACTATCCCGGGAACGGAAGTCCCGGGAAGGTCTCGAGCCGTGCGAGACCCGGGGGAAACCCGGCGGCATTCCCATTTTGGAACAAACTATTATCTAGTTGATTACCCTGCCCCTTACCTCTTCTTTCTTTATAATCACGCGATTACGGACTTTTTCTCGTCAACTTACTGAATTCATTGAAGTTATAAGTAACTGCTTTGTTTTCAATAGTTACAAGCCCAGTATTTTGTTACTCACTCCCGTCCCAGGCGCAGGGAGCGAAGCCTCTGTATCAACCGACAAGCATTCACTCGATAGGGTCATACCCACTATCGACTGCCCAACTGTCCTTCGACTTTTCAAAGATCCACGGCGCTCATGCGACCGACTCCACCCGAGTGCGGGCGGAAGAGACACTAAGCCTCAAGACGTGAGTGTATCGCCCTTTCCGCCGATGTCAAGTTACGAAAGTACATGTACCATAGTCACGATGAGCCACCGGAACGCAGCCGATGCCCTTCGACAAGCTCGCGAGTCCGGCTCTCGGGCTCCCTAACCCGGGGCGCTCGCATAGAAGATTCGGGTCGGTCCTCCGAACATTTTCAACTCACGATCCCGGGCCGTCCACTCCGATTCGATTTCCACAACTCCGATTTCGCGAAAAGCGTAATGCCGGAAACTGCTCCACTTCCAGTCTCCTGGGTCCTTCACCAGTCCGCGCTTCACGGGGTTCCGATGCAGATAGCGCAACTTACACTCCGAAACTCCCGCGCATCCCGTACATTGCGGTCGTAGTAGCGTTTTTGCCAGAAGGAACCCAATTGCTGATGGTTCTGGTGGTGCCCCAGGTCCGCGTCCTGCTTTTGGACGCTAACCTGGGCAAAGCTTCGGCCGCGCAGCCGTTTTGCGAACGACAACTTCAAGTAATGGATCGCCTCGGCCAGCGTGGCCCGCTCTGGCTCGCTGAGCAGCAGGTGAACGTGCTCGGGCATCACCACGTATCCGTAGACGCGCATGTCGAAGCGACGCCGCATCTCCTCGAGGCAAAGCGGGAACAGGTCGTAAACTGTGGCGTTGACGAAATTGGGCTGGCGGCGATAACAACTGAACGTAACGAAATGCGACTGTCCGGTATCGTGAAACCGCCGCAGACCGCGTGGCATGAGCCCAATCTACACCCTTGCGCGCTGTCGAGTGCAGTGATCCCAGGTTAGCCCAAAAGAAGGGCGAACCTGGGGCACCGGTCCAGAGGGAACCCAATTGTCGGTGCCCCAGGTTCGCGTCCTGCTTGGACGCTAACCTGGGCAGAGCTTCAGCCGCGCAGCCGCTTTGCGAACGACAATTTCAAGTAATGGATCGCCTCGGCTAGGGTGGCCCGATCTGGCTCGCTGACCAGCAGGTGAACGTGTTCAGGCATCACCACGTATCCGTAGACGCGCATGTCGAAACGACGCCGCATCTCCTCGAGGCAAAGCGGGAACAGGTCGTAAACTGCAGCGTTAACGTCGAAACGACGCCGCATCTCCTCGAGGCAAAGCGGGAACAGGTCGTAAACTGCAGCGTTAACGAAGTTGGGCTGGCGACGATAACAACTGAACGTGATGAAGTGCGACTGTCCGGTTTCTTGAAACCGCCGCAGACCACGTGGCATGAGCCCAATCTACACCCTTGTAGCTGTCGAGGTCAGTGACCCCAGGTTAGCCCAAAAGAAGGGCGAACCTGGGGTCACCAGGCACCGGGCACCAGGCTTGACAACGCCTTCGTTCTTATCGATGGGGGCACCGGGCGATTAAATTGGGTGGATTGCCACACTTCCCTTCTTGTCGTGTACTCTTTTGCTGACCAGTGAGATTAGTCTATGAGTTACTCCTACACCTGCCCTTTTTGCCAGCGGCCGACGACTGTTACCGATCAAGACTTCGAGGTCAACACGTTTCAGCTACGCATCCCGAACGCAGATGGCCTCCGGCAATTCAGGGCAACAATGATCGTTTGTCCTAATCCAGCCTGCAAACGGTTTTCTCTGGACGTATCGATGAATAAAGTGATTGGGCTCGGCGGTGGGTCACTGACGACTGGGGACTTGCTGAAACGCTGGAGTCTGATTCCTCCTTCGGCCGCCCTCACGTTTCCGGATTATGTGCCAAAGCCTGTCCGGGACGACTATGAGGAAGCCTGTTTGATCCGGGACCTGAGCCCAAAAGCTTCGGCGACTCTTGCCCGCCGCGCCTTACAAGGGATGATCCGAGATTACTGGGGGGTCAGCAAAGCACGGTTGATCGACGAGATCGAGGCGATAAGGGACAAGGTTGACCCCCTGACTTGGGCAGCGATCGACGGGGTTCGAAAGATCGGAAACATTGGTGCCCATATGGAGAAGGACATCAATGTCATCATTGATGTCGAACCTGAGGAAGCCGGGCGGTTAATTCAACTCGTTGAAATCCTTGTGAAAGATTGGTATGTAACCAAACATGATCGGGAAGAGCGCCTGAAGAGCGTTGCGCAGTTGGCATTGGAGAAGGATCTCACGAAGAAATCTGGGACGACGCCACCTCAAACAACGTCGTGACGGCGGGTGCCCCACGCTTCGGCCCGCGATCAGGGCAAGCCCGGTGCCCCAGGTTCGCGTCCTTCTTTTGGACGCTAACCTGGGGAAAGGAAGATTCGAGTCGGTCCACCGAACATTTTCAACTCACGATCTCGGGCCGTCCACTCCGATTCGATCTCCACCACTCCAATCTCCCGGAACGCATAATGGCGGAAACTGCTCCACTTCCAGTCTCCTGGTTCCTTCACCAGTCCGCGTTTCACCGGATTGCGGTGCAGGTACCGTAACTTCACCCTGAACTCCCGCGCATCCCTGACGTTGCGGTCGTAATAGCGTTTTTGCCAGAACGAACCCAATTGTCGGTGCCCCAGGTTCGCGTCCTGCTTTTGGACGCTAACCTGGGCAAAGCTTCGGCTGCGCAGCCGCTTTGCGAACGACAACTTCAAGTAATGGATCGCCTCGGCTAGCGTGCCCTGCTCCGGCTCGCTGAGCAGCAGGTGAACGTGTTCGGGCATCACCACGTATCCGTAAACGCGCATGTCGAAACGACGACGCATCTCCTCGAGGCAAAGCGGGAACAGGTCGTAAACTGCGGCGTTGACGAAGTTGGGCTGGCGGCGATAACAACTGAAGGTAACGAAATGCGACTGTCCGGATTCGCTGAAACCGCCGCAGACCGCGTGGCATGAGCCCAATCTACACCCTTGTACCTGTCGAGGTCAGTGACCCCAGGTTAGCCCAAAGGAAGGGCGAACCTGGGGCACCGGGCGCACTCGGTGGTGCGCCTGGACGAAGGATTCCGTAAACAATATCAACACCGTTGCCACCGTAAGCCCAAAGGAGTGGCCAAAGTGGCAGCGGCCCGCAAGTTAGCCGTACGACTCTACTGGATGCTGCGCACCAATGTCGGGTATCCAGAGATCGTTCACATCGAGAGCCGCTCGTTGGTGCCCCTGGTCGACCACGGTCAGACCGAAACCTTGAATGGGCGCTCTCGCATCCAGCAGACCGGTGCAAAAGACGGCCCTGCGGGCCTTGGAAAACGATAAAGCCGTTTTCCACTTTCGCACCGGCGACGACGACTGGATGTTCGCATAGAAGAATCATGGTCGAAGTTAGGGGCCGAATCGATGGTTGGTGGATAGGTCGTAACGCCACCGCAGAATGATTAACGCGTGATCCCCAGAATGCTTGGTCCTCAACCCCATCTGGCGAGCAACGCGGTGCTCGCGCACCGCCCAGGAAAACTATCGCTTGACAACGCCTTCACTCTTATCGAGGGGCACCGGGCACCCAGGCATGATGTTAGGATGGGCCACCCGCCATATTCTCTGCTCAGGAGCGCTCTGTGGCCTTAGAAAAGAAGTCTCGTAGCGAGCATAAGCTGACGCTCGCTCGTGAACTTGTGGACGATATCGAACTCAGCCGACTGCTTCCCGAAAACCTGATTCTGAAAGCAGCTAGACTCGCCCGGTTAGTCGGTGATGAGGAAAAAACCAAGTGGCTCAATTTCGAATTGGTTGGATTTGGAGCGGAGGACCCAGTTTCTTTGAAGTGGATGGGCATGACGGGAAGATGGACAGACGAAGCACACTTAGTGGGGTACTGGATCCCATTTGCGCAAATAGAGTCGCAGATAGCGATGAACAAATTACAGATCCAGCAGGTTCAGGTTCCCAATATTCACTTTGCTCCCTCAAGCGCAAACCCGTCAGAACTTGTTACTGGTTGGGCGGGAATAAACGTTACGACCGCGACGGCTCCTGTTTCGAATGTACTGAAACACTTGAATGAATTAAACTCCACAGTCTCACAGCTGACCGGCATCCGTTCAAAGATGCTCGCGTTCTTACATGCATTTGTGACGCGGAGTTATTACGAACTTGAGTTCGGCAACCAGCAGGAATCACTGTTTGAGAAGCAGAGAGTCGCCATTGATGCGAGACTAGCATCCAGTTGTGGCGGAGTCCTTGAAAAGGTTCCGGCTGTATATGATCGGTTGACAGAGGGCGATCCCGAAGCGATTAGCCAGGCTTTAAACACCTGTCGGCGAATTGTCGATGCATTTGCGGATTCTATCTATCAACCTTCCTCTGAAGGTCTTGATATTGGCGGAACTACCCTGCAAGTTACAGCAGCTCATCACCAAAACCGGATATATGCATTCGTGTTTACGAACTGCACTAGCACCTCACGTCGGAAGCGAATTCGTCACATACTCCAAGATCTATATGACAGACTCAGCACGGGCGTCCACTCAGATGTAACCGCGGAAGAAGCGCGGTTCCTATTCTTACAAACGTATCTGGTAATTGGAGAGGTGTTGTCACTGAGAATCCCTGCAAGTGCTCCAGAAGTCCAGCAGGCCTGAGCTTGGTGCCCCAGGTTCGCGTCCTTCTTTTGGACTCTAACCTGGGTAGGGGCAAATCGCCTGTTTTTGGCTGCGCAGCTTCCACCCTGAAAGTTGAGCCCTACTGCCCAAACTCGCTCTCCGCTGACAGGTTCTCAAACCGCGTATAGCGCTTGATGAAGGCCATGCGGATGGTGTCGGTGGGACCGTTGCGCTGTTTGGCGACGATGAGTTCGGCGCGGCCGTCGAGGTCGGGATCGTCCTTCTTGTACACCTCTTCGCGGAAGATGAAGGCGACCACGTCGGCGTCCTGCTCGATGGAGCCCGACTCGCGCAGGTCGGAAAGTTGCGGACGATGGTCGCCGCCGCGGCTCTCCGGAGCGCGGCTCAACTGCGAGAGCGCGACCACCGGGACCTTCAGCTCCTTGGCCAGCGCCTTCAGCCCGCGCGAGATGGCCGAGACCTCCTGGGTGCGGTTCTCGAAGCGCTTGCCGCCGATGGGCACCGCCGACATGAGCTGCAGATAATCCACGATGAGCAGGTCGAGGCCCTCGGTCTGCCGCAGGCGGCGGGCCTTGGCGCGCATCTCGCTGACCGAGATGCCGGGCGTGTCGTCAATGTAAAGCTTGGAGTGCGCGAGTTCTTCGGTGGCGTGGGTCAGCTTGCGGATGTCGTCCTTGGAGCGGAAGCCCTGGCGCAAGGCTTGCGAATCCACCTGCGCGTGCGAGGCCAGCATGCGCATCAGCAGCGCCTCGCGCGACATTTCCAGCGAGAACACGCCCACCACTTTGCCGTCGAGCACGGCGGCGTTCTCGGCGATGTTCATGGCGAAGGCGGTCTTGCCCATCGAGGGGCGCGCGGCAATGATGATCAGGTCCGAGGGCTGAAGTCCGCTGGTCAGCTTGTCGAGCAGCGTGTAGTGCGTGGCCAGGCCGGTGATTTCCTGCCCGCGCGCGAGCAAGCTCCTCCAGCGAGCCGAACGAACCTTTGATGATGGACGGAATGTCCAGAAAGCCTTGCCCGATGCGGTTCTCGGAGAGCTGGAAGATGGCCTGCTCGGCGCGGCCCAGCACCTCCTCGGCTTCGTCGGAGTGGTCGATGGCTTCGGCGATGGCGCTCTGCGCGACGTTGATGAGCCCGCGCAGCAGCGCCTTGTTGCGCACGATGCGAACGTAGTGCTCGATGGAGGGCCGCTCGGGAACGCCGTCAATCAGCGACGACAGATACGCGACGCCGCCGATGGCCTCCACTTCCTTGCGGCGGTCCAGTTCTTCGACCAGCGTGATCATGTCCACCGGGCGGCCGCTCTCCTGCAGGTCGCGCATGCGCGAATAAACGCGGCGATGCGCGTCGAGCGAGAAGTCGTCAGGGGTGAGGTGCTCGGCGGCCTGGTCGTAGAGCGAGTTGTCGAGCAGGATCGCGCCCAGGATGGAGCGCTCCGCCTCCATGCTTACGGGAAGTCCGCGTTCCAGACTGTAGTCGGTGGTCGCCATCGGTGGGTTTAATCTAGATTGCCACAGCGGCGAGATGGCATTTGACGAATCAGTGTGCCGAAGAGGTGATGCAGAGGCAGATTCCTGAGCAAAAACTGTGTGGAGTGAAAGGCTCGAATTATTCAGAGGATCTGTCTCGGGGAAGTATGCACGTCCT
This sequence comes from uncultured Acidobacteriaceae bacterium, assembly GCA_963735855.1. GTDB lineage: Bacteria > Acidobacteriota > Terriglobia > Terriglobales > Acidobacteriaceae > Bog-257. The sequence continues at coordinate 59,544 of CAVTMW010000007.1, read as the reverse complement.
GCCGGACGAGTGTCCCATGTTGTACGCTACACAGGTTGCCGTCCGCGTGGACATCATGTTTCACGATTGACCGCTACCCCTCGCGAGTATGACGAATCAGTGAGATGTCCTAGAGCAGGTGCTGAATCAAGTATTTCAGGCGCTCCCAAAGTTCAAGAGCGAGCACTATGAAGGAACCTCGGACAAGCATCCATTCGACAGCTAAAAATGTCGGCGAATCGAGCTGGCGGTTTGTAGCGAGGCATCCAGTACCCTCCAAACAAAGAACTTCATTAAATTTCTTTGTTTAGCGAGTAACCGGAAAGAAAAGCGTAGTGGCTCGAGACTTCCAGGTCAAGTAACGAACTGATAAACATCCAGTCTCGCGCCGGATTCCTGACGAAAACCCGTGTGTAACTGTGGAAATCGACCGGGAAAACGGACTTCTAATTGCGGCCCGAGACCAGCCACCTCGGGCCGCTCTAAGAGGCACAAACTCAACGTCCGTGCGACGTCAGCGCGGCTTCCATGCTCCGGGAGCAAGGGCGAGGAGCGTCGGCGTGTGCTGCGCATTGCTGCGCTTTGGTGGTGCGGACTTGGGAGGAAGATCCCGAGCACCTGCGACTCGAGAACGGTCCGTGCATAAGCGCACGCGCACTCCATCTGGCCCAATCGGCTGCGACGATCCAGGATGCGGTTGGTTTTCCTCAGCGCCTGTCGAGTGGCGCTCAAGAAAAAGATCCGAGGCCGTTGCCTGGCGCCTCGGATCAACTCACATCGCTGCTACAGATCATTCGCAACCTCGGAAGCGGCACGCAAAAGCCCGTGCCTCGACTGCGTGACAGAATGCAGGAGCGGCGCGCAGGGACACAAGCAGGAAAATGCCTGCTGCTGTGCATATCGTGTGCAAGTGCGAACAATAGTTGTGCAAATCAGGAGGAAAAGCGGGGCGTTGCGGCGGATTAAGAATTGGCGAGCGCAGGTGGAGCACGCCCTTCAGGCGTGCATAAAGGCTAATTAAGAGCGGCATGGCTTTAGCGGCTGAGGTTAGCAAGATGCCAGAAGACGTTACCTCAGCGGCTAAAGCCTCTCCTGCCCAGACATTCTCATGCACGCCTGAAGGCGTGCTCCACCGACATGCGAAAACACGAGGTTCCTCAGCGGCGTTCTCCACATCCGTTAACCAGTTTGTTACTACCGCGAACGCCGCGCTTCCGATTATGCTCGCGGTTATGGCAGTGTCGGTCACGGTGCTGGCGAGCGGAAGCAAGGGTAACTGCACCGTCATCTCCAGCTCCGGCACGCGCCTGCTGGTGGACGCCGGCCTCTCCTGCAAGGAGCTTCTGCGCCGCATGCTGCTGTGCGGAGTCGATCCGCACGCGATTGACGCCATCCTCATCACGCACGAGCACACCGACCACATTGGCGGGCTGTACGTGCTGGCCAAGCGGCTGAAGATTCCGGTTTACATCACCGGACCGACGTATCACGCGTATCAGAAGTTCGCGCGCGACAGCGCCGGCAACCGCATTGCGATCGGGCGTCTGGAAACTTTCTGCTCCGGCACGCGCGTTTCAGATCGGCGACATCAAGGTGACGCCGTTCACCATCCCGCATGACGCCGTCGATCCCGTCGGCTTCACTTTTTGCAGCGACGGCATCAAGATCGGGGTCTGCACCGATCTGGGATACATGCCGGCCAGCGTCCGCCATCACCTGCGCGGATGTCATGTGCTGATGATCGAATCCAACCACGATCTCGAGTTGCTGCGCGGCGGTCCTTATCCCTGGAGCGTGAAGCAGCGAGTGATGAGCCGCGTCGGTCACCTGTCGAATGACGCGCTCGCGGATTTCCTGACGAGCGACTATGATGGAGCTGCCGAGTTCCTCATCCTGGCGCATCTTTCGGAGCAGAACAATCATCCGGAGATCGCGCGGATGACGGCTGAACGTGCCCTGAGCGAGCAGCGCAGTTGGTTTCGCAATCATCTGCTGCTCGCGGCACAGCATGAACCGCTGCCAGCGGTCCGACTGTAGGTTACCGTTCTACGAGCGCCCGCTGCGGCGGGCTCGCCGCGGGTTCGGCATGACGAATGGCAAAATGCACTGATCCGCGTCATCGGCAAGATTCTTGCCGGTTGGCGCTACGACATCTCTGGCCTTGCCCCCGAAATGCGTGGTGACTACGAGGCCCATCTCGCGGAGTGCCCGCTCTGCCATTCGCGCCAGCTTCTGCATCGCGGCATTGACATCGGCCTGATGGCGCTCGCCTCGGCCTCGATGATCGTCTTCCTTCTCGCCTACGGCGTCATTCGCCACTTCAAACCCACCACGCATTTCTGCTGGAAATCGGCGCGCTGGGCGGATTCCTGCTCTCCATGCTGCTGTGGCTGCTGGTCGCCGTCGCCACGCCGGCTCCGCTCGTGGTGAAAGACGTCGCGCTGTTCGGCGCGCGCGTTGGACTGGAAAAGCTGCCCGACGAAATTCGCGATCGCATTCCCGAAGACTTGCGGCTGAAGATCTCAGGGCAGAGCTAGCGAAACCATTCCTTAGGATGCCCGAAGGACGCGGCGCTGAAGCGCCTGTTAAGAAACTCTGTCGTCCCTACGGGACTCGGATCAAATTTCCCACTCGACCCAGCACTCCGCCTTCGGCTGCGTGCTGGGCTAGATTATTGCGTGCCTACGGCACTCGGATTTTGCAACTTCTGTTCCACTGTTGTGAACTTGAACCGAGTTTCGTAACAGCCTCTGAAGCGCCGCTCGACACGGTTATTGGATACTGATCAGTTCGATGTCGAACACCAGCATGCCAAACGGCGGCTGCTTCCCTTGATAGGCAAGGTTCTGTGGAATCCAGAAGCGGACTTTCTCGCCTTCGACCATCAACTGCAGACCCTCCGTCCAGCCAGGGATCACGCGGTCGAGCGGAAGCGTCGCTGGCTTGCCGCGTGCCACCGAGCTGTCGAACATCTTCCCGTCTGTCGTCCACCCGGTGTAGTGGACGGTGACCTGATCGAACTTCTTGGGATGGCGTGTGCCTGTCCCGGGCGTCAGTACCTTGTATGCGAGTCCGCTCAAAGTCCGCTTGGCATCGGGCGGCGGCGCTTTCACGTCGGCAGGCGCCCGGGTTGGCAGCTCGATCAAGGTCACATCGATCACCAACATCCCTGCTGGTTTTCCCGCCTGGCCTTTGTAGGCTAGCGATTCGGGAATCCAAAGCCGGCGAGTTTCTCCCGTTACCATCAGGCGCAAACCTTCCCCTAAGCCGGGAATCGCGCGACCAACCGAGAGAGTCGCCGGTCTGCCCCGAGTGACCGAGCTGTCGAACATTTTTCCGTCGGTGGTCCAGATCGTGTAGTCCACAGTTACCATCTCGTCGGCGGCGGGGTGGGCCTTGCCGTCCCCGGGCGTGATCACCTTCATTGCCAGGCCTGAGGCGGTTTTGCTGGCGTCTGCCGGCGGAGCCGCAACGTCAGATGGAGCCGGAATCGGGGAAGCCGGCGGCGTCTGGGCGGAGACCGCCGCCACGACGAAGAGGATTGCAGTGAGACAAACAAGACGCATCGGCCCATTGTACCCGTCAGCGTTCTGGACTCGTGGGCCGGAGGTTGCCCTGGACAGCGGATCTAAGCCATCACTAGTTGCTTGCCGCTCTTCCACCCCACCTGCTTGCCCTTGTTCTGCTCATCGAGCCACTTCTGTAGCGGCGCGAAGTATTCCAGCATGGCGCCGGCATCCATCTGGCGCTCGCCGGTGAGGGCGTAAAGCGCGTCGGGCCACGGCTTGCTCTGGCCCATCTCGAGCATGGTGTTCAGCTTCGCGCCCGCCGCCTTGTTGCCGTAGAACGAGCAGCGGTAGAGCGGCCCGCTGAATCCGGCCTCGCGGCACATGGCGCGGAAGAACTGGAACTGCAGAACCCGCGCCAGGAAGTAGCGCGTGTAGGGCACGTTCGCCGGCACGTGATACTTTGCGCCGGGATCGAAGTCGGCCTCGCTGCGCGGCACCGGAGGCGCGATGCCCTGATACCTCTCGCGCATCTCCCACCACGCCTTGTTGTAGTCGGCGGGCTTGATTTCGCCGCTGAAGACCTTCCAGCGCCACTGGTCGATCAGCAACCCGAAGGGCAGGAACGCCACCTTGTCGAGCCCCTCGCGCAGCAGGAAACCGATGTCGTCGGTCTGCGGAATGGTCGCCAGCAGGCCAACTTTGTTCAGGTACTCCGGCGTGATGGCCAGCGCGATAGCATCGCCGATGGCCTCGTGGAAGCCGTCGTTGGCGCCACCCTTGAAGAGGAACGGCTGGTTCTCGTAGGCGCGCTGGTAGAAGTTGTGTCCCAGTTCGTGATGGATGGTGACGAAGTCTTCGCCGCGCACCTGGATGCACATCTTCAGGCGCAGGTCGTTGAAGTTGTCGATGTCCCACGCGCTGGCGTGGCAGACCACGTCGCGATCGCGCGGCTTCACGAACAGCGAACGCTCCCAGAATGTCTTGGGCAGCGGCGCGAAACCCATCGAGGTGAAGAAGCCTTCGCCGTACTTCACCATCCCGATGGGATCGACGTTCTTCGCCTTCAGCAGATCGGTTACGTCGTACGGCTGCTTCTGCTGCGGCGGCGCGACCAGCGGGAAAATGTTGCCCCACTCCTGCGCCCACGGATTGCCCAGCAAGTCGGCGCGAATCATGCCGTTCGCATCCACCGCCGTCGGGCCGTACTTCTCCACCAGCTTGGCGCGCACGTAGGCATGCAGTGAATCGTAAAGCGGCTTGACCTGCTGCCACAGCCGCTCGACCTCCTGCGAAAACTGCTCTGGCGTCATGTCGTATCCCGCGCGCCACATTGCGCCGAGGTCGGTGAAGCCCATTTCGCGCGCGCCCTTGTTGCCCAGCTCGACCCAGCGCGAATAGCGGTCGCGCATCGGCGGAGAGATGGTGCGCCAGCCGACCCACAGGTCCTTCAGTTCATCGGGGTCGGTGCTGTTGGCCATGATCTGCTCGATGGCGGTGATGTCGAGGCACTCACCCGCGTGCTTGCCGGTCTTCGGACAGTACTTGCCTTTGCCGTAGTCGGCCTCGAGCGATGTGCCGATGCGGGCCAGTTCGGCGAGTTCCTTGGGATCGCTGGGCGCCGGCGCCGGCACCGCGGCCGAGAGCTTCAGCAGCAGCATCTTGCGCGCCAACACGTCGGGCAGCTTCAGGTTGTCGTAACGCGTGGCCTGCTTCGCCAACGCGGTGGTGGCGCCGATCAGCACTTCGTTGGCGTCGGCCGCCATCTGCTCGGTGTCGTCGGTAATGAAGTTGGACTGCACCCACGAGGCGCGAGCGGCCTTCACCGTAAGGTCCTGGAGCCGGATTTCGGCGTCGCGAATGAATTGTTCCGCCTCGGCAACTGTCGGCGGGTTGGATTGAGCTGTGGTTTGAGGATCGGCGGTAGCGGTTTGGGCATTCATGAGAGCACCAGAAGAAATCAACATAAGAACAAATATTGGAATTACAAGAAACGGCCGGACGACTGTGCGCATGGCAAGCGACCTCCGGGAGAACATTGTAAATGGGGGAGGGGCCGGAAAACGCTTTTCGCCATTCGCTGTTGGCTTTTCGCCGATACGGCGTTCCGTTTGGTTTTCGCTATGCGGTTTCATTCGGCTTGTGATCCTGAGCGGGGTCGCCGCGGCGACCGAGTCGAAGGACCCCTATAATCACGATCATGCCACCAACCCTCATCGCGCAAGCCACCCGTGTTGCAGCCGCAGGCAACAAACCCAAGCTGATCGACGAGTACATCGGTCGCGTGAACTCAAACGACACCGCTGCCAGCGTGGCGCACATGCGCAGCCCGCAAGGCTGGACAGAGCCGGGACAGACTCCTGAATTCGACGAGTTCACGGTTGTGCTGAAGGGCATGCTGCGGGTGAAGTATCGCGAGGGCGAACTCGATGTCCAGGCTGGTCAAGCCGTGATCGCTCACGCCGGCGAGTGGGTGCAGTACTCGACGCCCAACCCCGAGGGTGCAGAGTACATCGCAGTGTGCGTGCCTGCATTTTCCATGGAAATGGTGCATCGTGATGAGTAGCCCAGCCAATCAGCAATTAGACCCGTCCTGACTGAGAAATACGGCACGTACGACAGCGCGTACGCTCAGGGCGCACTCGTGGCCGGTCGCACTTGTCTCGCACGCTCATAGACTTTCAGGTACTCACGAGCCGAGTTGGGCCAGGAATAGTCCTGCGCCATGCCGTTGCGCATCAGCGTCTGCCATGCCTCTTGATTGCCGTAAACTTTCAGCGCCGCTTGCAAGGTATCCAGCAGGGCTTCGCCGGTGTAGGGCTTGAACTTGAACCCTGTGCCCTTCATGGTCTGCGGATCGAACTGCTCGACGGTATCGTCGAGTCCGCCCACCGCGCGCACGATGGGCACTGTTCCATAGCGCAAGCTGTAGATCTGGTTCATGCCACAGGGTTCGTAGTGTGACGGCATGAGGAAGATGTCGCTGCCGGCTTCGATTTTGTGGGCCAGGGCGTTGTCATACGCGATCTTGACGGCGAATTTCCGCGGATACTGCTTGTGCAGCCGGCGGAACATCTCTTCATATTCTGGTTCGCCGCTACCGAGGACGGCCATGAGCAGGTCCTCGCGCGCAAGCCGGTCGGCCACCTGCAGGACAAGATCGAAACCCTTTTGCGCAACAAAGCGCGAGATCATGCCGATCACCGGCAGCTGGGTGTCTTCGGCCAGGCCAAACTGCTTCAGCAACTCGTGCTTGCACTGCGCCTTGCCGTCAAGGTTTTTGGCTGAGTACGGCGCTGCGATGTGCGGGTCCTTTTCGGGGCTCCACTCGCTGTAGTCCACTCCGTTTACGATCCCGGTAACCGTCCCCGCGCGCGCGCGCAAGACGCCCTCCAGACCGAATCCGTATTCAGCGGTCTGGATTTCCTGGCTATACCTTCGGCTTACTGTGGTGATGTAGTCGGCTGAGGTGATTGCGCCCTTCAGAAAATTCACCTTGCCGTAAAATTCCATCTTCGACATGGTGAACAGGTCCCAGGGCAGCATGAGCAGCGGCAGTATTTCTGGCGGGAACATTCCTTGATATCCCAGGTTATGAATGGTGAAGACGCACGGGACGTTGGCGAACGCGGGATCCTGGTCATACAAGGTCTTCAGCAGTATGGGAACCAGCGCAGTCTGCCAGTCGTGGCAGTGAAGAATGTCGGGGACGCCGAGGACCTTGGCGGACTCCAGCACAGCGCGCGAGAACAGCGCGAAACGCTCGGCATTGTCGTGATAGTCGCCCAGCGCGGTGCCGTAGAGAGCATCGCGGTCGAAGTACGGTGGATAGTCGATGAAATAGAATTGCACTCCAGCGCGCACACCGCCGTCGACCACGGAACAGAAGCGATAACGGTCATCGAAAGGTACGGTAATACTGGAGATGACCTTGCGCGGATTGTCGAGCCTGGTTTGCTTATAACGCGGAAGAAAGACAGTCACCTTCTGTCCCAGGTTGGCGAGTGCGGCCGGCAAGGCGCCAATAACGTCCGCCAACCCGCCGGTCTTGGAGAAAGGTACGCACTCGGATGCCGCAAAGGCGATATGCATGAAACCTCCAGGCGCGGCGGAAGCGCACTCCGCAAGGAACGCCGAACTGCGTGACGGAAACTGCTCTTGTAGGATGATGGAATCGGCGAAACAGTTGAGTCTAACCGCCGAATCGAAAGAGGGTCAACGTGGCAAAGACCGCGCTGAAGAATTCTGCGGCCAGCGTTATCCGGGAACGGAAGCCGAAACTGGGCCAGAACTTCCTGATTGATCGCGAGGCTGCGCGGCGCATTGTTGAGGCGCTCGGCAACGTCTCTAATCGCACCGTCATCGAGATCGGCCCCGGGCGCGGCGTTCTCACCGACTTGCTGCTTCCCAGGGCGAAGCGTGTGATCGGGATCGAGCTCGATCGCGTGCTGGCGGCGCAACTGCGGATGCGCTATGCAACCAAGCCCAATGTGGAGATCCTCGAATCCGATTTTGTCACGGCTGAGTTCGCGTCCATGGTGGGCCGCAAACCCGGCCCGCTGCATGATCTTCGCCCCACGCAACCCGAAACTGTGGACGTGGTTGGCAATCTCCCGTACTACATCACGTCCGACATCGTGTTGCGCATCCTGGAGCTGCACCAGAACATCGAACGCGCGGTGATTATGGTGCAGCGCGAGGTGGCCGACCGCATCGCGGCGGAGCCGGGCAGCCGCGACTACGGGCTACTCTCCGCCACCGCACAGTTATTCGCCCGTGTCGAAAAGCTGTTCACGCTTCCGCCCGAGGCCTTCTCGCCTCCACCGAAGGTGCACTCAAGCGTGCTGCGGCTCACCATGGAGCCTCGTTTGGAGGAATTGCAGGTCCAGGAAGAACCGCTGATCGCCTTCCTGAAGGCGGCCTTCGCGCAGAAACGCAAGACCCTGCTGAACAATCTCCGCGGGCAATATGAGGAGGCTGCCGTTCGCGCAGCTCTGAAGTCGGCCGGCCTGCGCGCCGATGTTCGCGCTGAGGCCGTCCAGTCTAGAAAAAATGGCAGCGGTGTTGCGCGCTTTACGGCAGGCGTAAACTTAGCTGAGGGGCGGATGCCATGCCAACCGCGGTTCGTCAGCCGGCTGTTGCGGGGCGCTTCTATCCGGGGAATGCGCAGCACCTGCGCGCCGCCATCGAGACCTTCACTACAACGCCTGCCAACGCTTCCGCCGAGCCGGAACCAAAGATCCACGCCTTGGGCTGCGTCGTTCCTCATGCCGGATACATGTACTCCGGGCATGTTGCAGGGGCGGTCTATCGCCGCCTGGAGTTGCCGCGCCGCTATGTGATTCTGTGCCCCAACCACACTGGAATGGGCGAGCCGCTGGCCGTCATGAGCTCGGGCGCATGGCGCACACCCCTGGGCGACGTGTCTATCGACGAGGGACTTGCGGAGCAATTGAAGTCGCGCCTGCCATTGCTTTCCGAAGATCCGGAAGCCCACCGCTACGAGCATGCCCTCGAAGTGCAACTTCCCTTCCTGCAGGTGCTGGCGCCGGGGTTTCAGTTCGTGCCCATCACGGTGGGAACCAGCAACTTCGAAGTGTTGAGCGCGCTCGGAGTCGTGGTCGGGAGCGTGTCCGCCGAAACCGGTGGGCCCGTCCTGGTCATCGCGTCCAGCGATATGAACCATTACGAGAACGACAGCGTGACCCGGGTGAAAGATCGTCGAGCCATTGATCAGCTCCTGGCGCTCGATCCACGCGGACTCTACGACGTGGTGCGCGAAGGCGACATCAGCATGTGCGGATACGGCCCGGCGGTTGTCATGCTGACTGCGGCCCGGAAGCTGGGCGCAACACGTGCGGAACTGGTTCGCTACGCCACCTCCGGCGATATTTCGGGTGACCGCGACATGGTGGTTGGCTACGCGGGAGTTGCGGTGTATTGAGCCTGGAGAGCGATCGGGACAGAGGATGGGCGCCAGTTTCCGCAACCTTCAGGCGCCAAGGGTATAATCAACCGGTTTGCCTATGACTACCACACAGACAGAATTGCGCCTGGCCAAGCGGATGTCGCGGCTGGGAACCGAAACTGCCTTCGAAGTGCTGGTGCGTGCCCGCGCTTTGGAGCGCCAGGGAAAACACATCATTCACCTTGAGATCGGCGAGCCCGACATGGACACGCCCGCCAACGTCGTCGAGGCCGGGGTGGACGCTCTGCGCAAGGGCTATACCCACTACGGTCCCGCAGCAGGTCTGCCGGAGCTGCGCGAGGCCATCGCGGCAGAGGTCGCCAGCTTCGCGAGGCATCAAGGTCAGCCCCGATGAAGTCGTGATCGTTCCCGGCGGCAAACCGATCATCTTCTTCACCATGCTCGCGCTGGTGGAAGAGGGTGACGAGGTCATCTATCCCGAATCCGGGCTTCCCGATTTACGAGTCGATGATCAACTTCCTGAGCGCGAAAGCGGTTCCCATTCCGCTGCGCGAGGAACGCGATTTCCGGCTCGACGTGAACGAACTGGCCAGTCTCATCAACGATCGCACCAAGCTCATCATCCTGAACTCGCCGCAGAATCCCACCGGCGGCGTCATCACCAAAGAGCGATGTGGAAGACATTGCCGCCGCCATCGGCGACCGCGACATCATGGTCCTGAGCGACGAAATCTACAGCCGCCTGCTCTTCGAAGGCGAGCCGTACAGCATCGCCTCGGTGGATGGCTTCAAGGACCGCACCATCATTTTGACCGGCTTCTCGAAGACCTATTCGATGACCGGCTGGCGCCTGGGCTATGGCGTAATGCGGCCTGACCTGGCGGCGCAGTTCGCGCGCCTGGCGACGAATTCCACGTCCTGCACCGCGACCTTTACGCAGATGGCCGGGGTCGAAGCGGTGCGCGGCGACCAGAGCGAGCCGGAGAAGATGCGCCGGGAATTTCAGCGCCGCCGGGACGTGTTCGTAAGCGGCATCAACCAGATCAAGGGATTCTCCTGCCGACTGCCCAAAGGCGCGTTTTACACCTTCCCGAATATCAAGGCAGACAGGATGGCCGTCGAAGAAGCTGGCCGACGCGCTGCTGGAGGACGCGGGAGTGGCCGGGCTGTCTGGAACGGCGTTTGGCGCATTCGGCGAGGGTTATCTGCGCTTCAGTACCGCGAATTCCATCGAGAACCTGCAGCAGGCGCTGGAGCGCATTGACCAGTGGACGAAGAAGCATTTGTAGTTGTCTGAGTCTGATAAGCGAGGGCCCGCTGCAAAGCGGGCTTTTTTATGGGTGCTTCGTCGGTTTGCGCGTGGGGTGCAGCCGATCGGAGAAGTCGCAAAATCGCACTTTAGAGAGTTGCATGCCAACGAAGAAGTTCCGCGTCTTTGCCACGGCCGACATCGGCGAGGCGGCCTTCCATCGCCTGCGCGAGCGCGGCTACGAGATCGAAGTCTATCCCAATCCTGAGCCGCCGCCGAAGAGCCTCATCATCGAAAAGGTCCGCAGCGGCATTGACGGCCTCATCACCACCCTGCGTGACAAGATTGACGCCGAAGTCTTCGAAGCTGGCAATGGCACGCTGAAGGTCGTAGCGCAGTACGCGGTCGGGTTCGACAACATCAACCGCGCCGACGCCAACCGCTACAAAATTCCCTTCACCAACACCGCCGACGTGCTCACCGAAGCCACGGCGGAGTTCGCCTTCTTCGCGCTGGCTGACCTGGCACGCAAACTATGGAGCGCCGAGCACTCTGGTGCGCGAGAACAAGTGGGGCTATTGGCATCCCTACCTGCCGTTCCTCGGCGATGAAGTGACCGGCAAGACCATCGGCATTCTCGGCACCGGGACGCATCGGGCAGGCGGTGATCAAGAAGTGCATCGGCTTCGACATGAACATCCTGTGCTACGAAGCGATGGGGCCGAACGAAAAGCTGGTGGCCGATGTGCAGCAGTCAGATGGAGCTGCGCTTACGGCAGTGGCATGCAGCGCGAGCGCACCTCGATCAAGTACGTCTCCATTGAAGAGGCGCTGAGCCAGAGCGACTTCGTCAGCATTCACGTGCCCCTGCTGCGCGAAGGTGAGAGCGACACGCCAACGTATCACCTGATCAACGAGCGCACGTTGCGGACAATGAAGCCCACGGCGTACCTGGTGAACACCTCGCGCGGTCCGGTCGTCGACGAAAAGGCTCTGGCGAAGGCGCTCAAAGAGAAGATGGATTGCGGGCGCTGCGCTCGATGTCTACGAAACTGAGCCGCTGCCGCCGGACTCGCCGCTGCGCGATCCCGAGATCGAGGACCGGTGCCGGCTGTATCCGCACTTCGCCAGCGCCGCGCGGATCACACGGCTGTCCCTCGATCCTTCGCTCGGCATGGCCGGACGCTGCGTGCAGGGCCTGATCGATGTGCTGGAGCAAAACTACGGCGGCGATATAACGAAGATGCCGTACGTGGTGAACAAGGAAGCGTTTCGATAGCGAGCCTGTAGCGGAAGAGTGATTGCTAGCTGCTAGCTGCTAGTTGCTGTCTCTCCAGCATCGCCGCCACCAGCGAATGGAAGAGCTTGGCGCCATCAGTCATGCCCAACTCCGGCGCGGCGGCGCGCTCGGGATGCGGCATCATGCCCAGGACATTGCGTCCTTCGCTGCAGATTCCGGCGATGTTCTCGAGTGAGCCATTGGGATTGGCTTCGGCTGTGACTTCGCCGCTCGCGCGTCGTATAGCGGAAGATGATGCGGTCCTGATCCTTCAGTTCGGCCAATGTAGGCTCGTCGCAGAAGTAGTTCCCTTCCATGTGGCCGATCGGGATCTCCAGCACCTCGCCTTTGGTGAGCTGCTGCGTGAACGGCGTATTCGTGCTCTCGACGCGAATATGCACCGGCTTGCAGACGTACTTCAATCCCGCGTTGCGCAAGAGCGCGCCGGGCAGTAATCCGGCTTCGCAGAGGATCTGGAAACCGTTGCAGATGCCGAGCACCAGTCCGCCATCGGCGGCGAACTTGCGCACCGACTCCATCACCGGAGAGAACTTGGCGATGGCGCCCGTGCGCAGGTAATCGCCGTAGGCGAATCCGCCGGGAACGATGATCGCGTCGCAACCTTGCAGGTCGGGCGAGTCGTGCCAGAGGAAGGTCACCGGCTGGTGGGCCACTTCCGAGATGGCCCAATACGCGTCGTGATCGCAATTGGAACCGGGGAAGATGATGACGCCGAATTTCATACGGAATAGTCTCCGTGGGGCGGTAAAGCTGAGTGTAGCATGGCTTTCGAGACCGCCCGCTGCGGGCGGGCATCAAACCAGTAATGCAATTTTCCCGGCACATCAACATTACCGGAGGAGCGCTGCGCCAGTGGTTTGTCGCGCAATGCTACGACTCGGCTGCCGTCGGCGGGCTGTGGTGGCTGGGGCTGGAGTATCTGCACGTGCCGTGGGCGCCGTTCTGGGCGATTCTGGCGGCGCTGCTGCAATTCATTCCACACTTCGGGCCGGTGATGGCGGTCATGGGACCGGCGATGGTCGCGCTTTTCGCCGGCGGCTTTGAGCAGTTTCTCTACGTGATCATTCTCTACGGTGGAATCGTCGTTGTGGACGGGCTGCTATTGCAGCCGGTAATCATGCGCCGCACCGCGCGCATTCCCATCTGGGCGTCGCTGATCGTTCCCATCCTGCTCAGCATCGTCTTCGGTTTCTGGGGATTGCTGCTGGCCGCTCCGCTGCTGGCCGTGATCTTCGCGTACCGAGCGCGCGGGAAAGAAGGCTGAAGTCAGATGATCCCCGCGCCAGACACCTCCCGGTCAGACGATCACCGGGGGTCGGCTAATCTCGCCTGGGACTGCGACGGGACACATTCCTCACCAAGACGAGACGCTGTAGGAGTTTCATCCGCGGGCTTGAGCCGCCCGGTGAACACGATCCACGCGCTTAAAGCACCCAACGGTATCCAGCCGAGAAGTCCGGCTGGCGAGACGAAAAGGAAATTGCCGCCGCCCCCAAATAGCAGAATGAACAGTCCGCCTCCAATCGCGTTGGTGGCGGAGTGAGCCAGGCTGCAACACCAGATACTTCCCGATCTGCAGGCGCAGCCATCCGAAAATGATCGATAGGAATATCACACTACACAGGGAATACCAGCAGGCTGCCTATCACCGGATGATCGGGATAGTTGAACCCTCTGAAAGTCAGGGGCCAGTGCCAGACCGCCCAGATCACGCCGGTGCCGACTGCACTCAGGACAGGTGCATCGGGAAAAAGCCGCAACTGAAGATAGCCGCGCCAGCCAAACTCTTCGCCGAATAACACCAGCGACCCGGGAATTGCCTTGATGAGCCAGTAAAGGATGAGCAGCGCGGGATAACGAAAGACCCAGGCTGGAGATCCGGGCTGTACCATGAACTGGATGCCACGGGCGAAAGAGAAATCCGGTTTCCCGGCCTTGAAGAGCGGCACTAGGACGACGATGCATCCCAGGATAAGCAACGGCAAGAGCCACGCCACCAAGTAATACCGCCACTTGCGCAGATTGAGCCTCAATCCGGCGTCAGCAAATCCCTCGCGTGTGATCCACTTGCGGACCACGAACGTCGCGATCGCCGGTACGAACACGACCGGCAGCATCAGTAGGCCTTTGACGATGGGGACTCAGTGTAGCTCCCAGTCGATAAGATGCCCTCCCAGATTGTCCATGAGAGTCCCGAACGTTATCAGCAAGATAAGCGATAACGCCTTTTCTGTTGTTCATGGTTGCGGCCACCTCACTGGCCAATCAACGGGGCCCGAATTCGGTGGGGAAGAAATCCGGCGCATCTTATCATCGAATTCCCTGATTTCCACAACCATCTGGCGCATACAATAAAAAGGAACTCCCAAAGGTCCTGATCCCCGAATGCCGCAACCTGAATTCGTTCATCTCCATCTTCATACCGACTACTCCCTGCTCGACGGCGCCTGCGAAATCGAGCGCCTCGTCGGCCGCGTCAAGGAACTTGACATGCCGGCCGTGGCCGTGACCGACCACGGCAACATCTTCGGCGCGGTGGCATTCCATAATGCGGCCAAGGAAGCGGGCGTAAAGCCGATCCTGGGATGCGAGCTTTACATCTGCAAGAAGGAGGACCATCGCGCCGCACCCGAGGGCGACACCTACAACCATCTGGTGGTCCTGGCCGAAAATGACGAAGGCTATCGCAACCTGGTCAAGATTGTTTCGGAAGCGTCGCTGCACGGTTTCTACTACAAGCCGCGTGTGAGCAAGCGCTTTCTCGCCGAGCATGCGAAGGGACTGATTGGTCTGTCGGCGTGTCTCAAGGGCGAGGTTGCAGAAAGCCTGACGGAAGGAAAATACGAGGCCGCGCGTGACGCAGCCACGACCTTCAATGACATTTTCGGCCAAGGGAATTTTTATCTCGAGGTCCAGGACCAGGGTATCCCGGAAGAGAAGCGGATACAGCCCAACCTGCTGAAGCTGGAGAAGGAACTCGGCATCCCGCTGGTGGCAACCAACGACAGCCACTATTTGTGCGAAGACGATTCGCACGCGCAGGACGTAATGGTCTGCATTCAGACCGGCAAGTCGATCCACGATACCCAGCGGCTCAAGTTTCATGGCAACCAGTTCTACGTGAAGAGCGCCGCCGAAATGGCGAAAGTGTTCCCGGGAAACGAGCACGTACTGGAACGCACGCTGGAAATCGCCGAGCGCTGCAATGTGCGCCTGGAAAAGGTGCACGATCCGTTCCCGCAGTTCGAGGTCCCGTCGGGTTACTCGCTGCCCGACTACTTCGAGCACATCACACGCGAAGGCTTTGCCCGGCGGCTCAACGTGCTGCGCGAGCTGCAGGCAGCGGGCCGCCTGAAGCATTCGCTCGCGGAGTACGAGCAGCGGCTGGCGCGCGAGATCGACATCATCCGCCAGATGCAATACCCCGGATACTTCCTCATTGTCTGGGACTTCATCCGTTACGCGAAGGAGAGAAATATTCCGGTCGGCCCGGGCCGCGGATCGGCGGCAGGAGCGTTGGTGGCCTACGCGCTCGGCATCACCGACATTGATCCGCTGCAGAATGAGCTGCTGTTCGAGCGCTTCCTGAATCCGGAGCGCATCAGCCTGCCTGATATTGATATCGATTTCTGCATGAACCGGCGCGGCGAGGTCATCGATTACGTGACCCAGAAGTACGGCCGCGACCAGGTGGCGCAAATCATCACCTTCGGCACCATGGCGGCCAAGGCGGCGATCAAGGATTCCGGCCGGGCGATGGAAATCCCCTACGCCGACGTGGACCGCATCGCCAAGATGGTGCCTAACACCCTGAACATCACCATCGACCAGGCGCTGAAGGATTCGCCGCCGCTGGCCACTGCCTACGACAGCGAGCCGCAGACCAAGGAGTTGATCGATACCGCCAAGAGGCTCGAAGGCCTGGTACGCAACTCCGGCGTACATGCTGCCGGAGTGGTCATCTCGCCGCAGCCGCTCACCGACCTGGTGCCGCTGCATCGCACCAAGAACGACGAAATCGTCACCGCCTACGACATGAAGGCGGTCGAGAAGCTGGGCCTGCTGAAGATGGACTTCCTCGGGCTCACCACGCTCACCATCATTGACGACGCCCTGCGGTTGATTGAGCAGACGCGAGGCGAGCGTATCGACCTGCAAAAACTGGAGCTTGACGACAAGGTGACCTACGAGAAGGTCTTCCACACCGGATTGACCTCGGGCGTCTTCCAGTTTGAATCGCATGGCATGCGCGACGTGTTGCGGCGCTACAAACCGACTTGTGTCGAAGACCTCACCGCATTGAACTCGCTGTATCGCCCGGGGCCGATTCAGGGCGGCATGATCGAAGACTTCGTCGAGCGCAAATGGGGCCGGAAGAAGGTCGAATACGATCTGCCTGAGCTCGAGTCTCATCTGAAGGAAACCTTCGGAGTGATCGTGTATCAGGAGCAGGTGATGCAGATCGCCAATCGCCTGGCCGGCTACTCGCTGGGTGAAGCCGATCTGCTGCGCCGCGCCATGGGCAAGAAGGACCCCGAGGCCATGGCCAAGCAGCGCGAGCGTTTCGTCCGCGGCGCGGTCGAGCGTGGGCATCCGCCGAAGAAAATCGAGAAGCTCTTTGACCTGATGGAGCAGTTCGCCGGCTACGGCTTCAACAAGTCGCATTCGGCGGCTTACGCGCTGCTCGCCTATCAGACGGCGTATCTCAAGACGCACTATCCGGTCGAATTCATGGCTGCGTTGCTGACCTCGGTGTCCGGCAGTACCGACGACGTGGTGAAGTACATCAACGAGTGCCGCGAGATGGGTATCGCCGTCGAGCCACCGGACATCAACGTGAGCGATGCCTACTTCACGCCGCACGGAGAGGCGATTCGCTTCGGTCTGGCCGCGGTCAAGAACGTCGGGCACAACGCGATTGATTCGATCGTAGCTGCACGAAAAACGGAGGGCGAGTTCACATCGATCTTTCAGTTCTGCGAGAAGGTTGATCTGCACCTGCTCAACAAGCGGGTGATCGAATCGCTTATCAAGAGCGGCGCGATGGATTCGCTGGGCCGCCGCGCGCAACTGATGGCTGTGGCCGACAATGCGATGGAGCATGCCGCGAAAACCCAGAAAGACACGCGCGTTGGGGCAGCATGGGCTGTTTGGCGTTTTTCAGCAGGACGACGAAGCGAGGCACGAAAAGCCTCTGCCCAACACGCCGGACTGGGACGAGCACGAGCGGCTGGCGCATGAAAAAGAAATTCTCGGCTTCTTTATTACAGGACATCCGCTGGAGAAGTATCGCGAGAAGCTGTTGGATTTCAGTGCGCTCACCACGAACGAAGTTGCCGGCTTGAAGTCTTCAACCGGTAGAGACGAGGTACTGATCGGCGGCATGCTTACGAACATCCGCGTCGCCAAGTCGAAAAAGGGCGATCTCTACGCTCAGGGTCAGCTCGAGGACATGAATGGCTCAGTGGACATTCTTTGTTTCGCCGACAACTACCGGCGGCTCGCGGACAAATTGCGGCTTAGCGTCCCCGTGCTGGTCAAAGGCGGTGTGCGGGTCGAAGAGGGTTCGAACACCAAGGTCATGATCGGCGACATTACTCCCCTGGAACAGGCCCAGCCGAAATTGCCGAATCATCTGCGCATCAAAGTGCCTCTGGAGAACGCTTCTCCTGCTCTGATCGATGATTTGCATGCACTCTGCCAGGAGCGAAAGGGCGAGGCCCGAGTGTTGTTCGACCTCGAGCGCAGAGGCGACTTCACGGTCGTCATGGAGGCCGAGGGCTATAATGTGTTGCCGGACCGCGCGTTTATCAATCGCGTGGAAGAGTTGTGTGGCCGCGGTAGCGTGCGTGTGGTTGATTGAATTCATCACTGTCGGACCGATTGGAACTCCAAAAGACCCTGATATGGAAACCGCTTCGAAGGCGCAAAGCGAACTGGAACGCATCGAAAAGCAGATCGAGCAACTGCAGAGCGTGACCGCCGACAACAAGGACGCGCAACGGCAGTTGCAGGCAGCCCACGAACGCATCGCCGCCCTCAAGCGCCAAATGTCCGGAGAACTAACTGCCTGGGAGCGCGCGGAGCTGGCGCGTCATCCCAATCGCCCATATCCCCTGGATTACATCGAGCGCATCTTCCCGGACTTCAGCGAAATCCACGGCGACCGGGCCTTCGGAGACGATCCGGCGATGATCTGCGGGATGGCCCGTTTTCACGGCCGGGAAGTAGCTGTTGTGGCCACGCAAAAGGGTCGCGACACCAAGCAGCGCCTCTATCGCAACTTCGGTCAACCGAATCCCGAAGGCTACCGCAAGGCGCTACGCACGATGAAGTTTGCCGAGAAGTGGCGGCGCCCACTGATCGCGCTTATCGATGTGCAGGGTGCGTATCCGGGACTGGGCGCCGAAGAACGCGGCCAGGCCGAAGCGATTGCCCGCAACCTGCGCGAGATGGCGCGCCTGCGGGTGCCTTTCGTCGCCGCCATTACCGGGGAGGGGGGGAGCGGCGGCGCGCTGGCGATCGCCGTTGCTGACCGCGTGCTGATGTTGGAGAACAGTATCTACTCGGTCATCTCGCCCGAGGGCTGTGCCGCCATCATGTGGCGCGATGCCGGCAAGAAGGAGCTGGCGGCTGCGGCATTGCGCATCACCGCGAAAGACAACCTAGAGCTGGGGCTTTGCGACGACGTGATCGCCGAACCACCCGGAGGAGCGCATCACGATTACGATGCGGCTGCCAACTTCCTGGCTGATGCTCTGGAAAAGCACCTGGGGGAACTGGAGAAGACGCCAATCACGGCGCTACTCGATGCGCGCTACAACAAGTTCCGGCACATCGCGCAGTATTTCGAAACCGTGGAAACCGCCAGCTCGACTTAGGAGCGAACCCAACCTGGTGTTCAGCCTCTTTCCCGCTTGTTTCTTTGGATAGTCGAGGAGACCGATTCGGCATCCCTTTCCCTCCCTGATCGTTGGGCTGGGACGGAGGTGTTCGCCGGGACGATTGTGTGACTAAGCGCTTACTCTCACTACCGCCCGTCGGCTTCGCTTTCCTTGTACATGTACTTGATGCTGGGCTTGTAAATCAGCAAGTTCGAAGCGCCGTCACGGTTCACCTTCAGGCAGTACTTGTCGTACCACTCGATAATACCGTGAATCTCCTCGCCATCGTGCAGCACCAGGACCATGGGAGTGCGGGCCTGCATCTGCTTCTGGTAGTAAAAATTCTCGGCGTGCGTCTGCTCGGGTGGCGGCGCCTTCTTACCGCCATTTGTGGGGCGTTCAGGGCGGTCATTGCGCTCGCGGCGGTCGCCGTCGTGGCGCGAATGATCATTGCGATTGAAGACGGGCCGGATGAGCTTGCGATTGGCGAAGGTTTCGGGGTCGAGCGCGCGACCCACGGCTGTGGAGTCCATGGCATCTTTCACGGTGGTGCTCCTGTGGTCTGCACACCAGCCTAGCAGCGCGCCAACTCAAGCATGAACACGACGTGGCGGTCAGACGTAAACTCGGCTTGATTCGCCCAAGGCTGTTCTAAGGTGTGAACTTGCCGATACCCTAACACACGCCAGCCGTCAAAACAATCCGTTACGGCATACTACTTTTGTGTTAGTAATCGACCGCGAAGTTACCTCTCCAGCGAGGTGGCGAAGCTGTCGAGGGCTAGCGAACGCAGCAGGTTCCTACGCATCCCGCTTTCGACCTCCCCGAGCCGCCGGCTCGCACTGACGATCCACTGAAAATCGGCTTCAGCCGCCATCCGCGTCAGCTCCGTCTGGATGTCCTGGTTTCGCACCAACTCCGCGGTGCCTGCTTTCAGGAACAAGCAGGTCCTCCAGCAATGAATACAGGGTGCGGATCAACTGCTCGGTCTTCGCCTTACCCTCGGCGCCAGAGCGGTAGGTGTCGGTGACGCGGAAGAGCGAGCTATGGTCTTCAGTCCCCACCGCCGGGCCAAGCAGAATCAACGCATCCTGGCGCGCCGCGAGATACACGGCGAGATCGAAGCTCCGCGCCCGGCCTAGACCTCCGCCGCAGACGCGCGCCACTAGAGCGCGTTCGCGGGGCTTCCATTCCAGACGCACTTGGGCAAGATACTGTTCGACCTCTTCCGCCGGCACCGGCGCGAGCCGCAAATGCATGCATCGCGAGCGGATGGTGGGAAGTAGCGCCGAAGGATTATCGGTGAGCAGAAAGAGGGTGGCGAACTCCGGCGGCTCTTCCAGGACCTTGAGCAGGGAGTTTGCCGCCTCTTTCATGAACTCGGCATCGCTGAAGATGTAAACCCGTTCGCGTCCTTCCGCAGGCTTGTAGTAAATCTCGTGGATGACGTGCCGCACCTGGTCCACCTTGACCAGCATCTGCGGCGGGTCGGGTGGGATGATAAGCACGTCGGGATGGGTCTGCACAAAGATGCGGGTTTCGCGCTTGTCGGCATCGCGCAGGTTCTCCCGCGCCTCCACCGCTTCAGCAAAGCGCTCCTCCAGCGCATCCGCTTGCGCGATACGAACGCAGTTGGCGCAATGTCCGCAGAAGTCGGGCAGGCCATCCGTGACCGGCCGCTCCAGACAGTTCATGGCTTTCGCCAGCATCTGAGCCAGGGTGAACTTGCCCGAGCCTTGCGGGCCGGACAGGATCACGGCGTGCGGGAAGTGCTCGCGTGCCAGCATTTCGCGCAAGGTGCGGACTACATCGGTATTGCCGTGAAAATCAGAGAAGGGCATTGCAGTTATGCTTCGACTTTCATCAATCGCTCACGCACCACACGCACGATCTGGGGATGAACGACCTCCAGCGGGGGCCGCGCGTCCACCAGCACAACGCGCTGTGGCTCTCGCCGGGCGATCTCCAGATACGCATTGTGCACCCGGGTGAAGAAGGCATAGCTTTCCTTCTCAAAGCGATTCTCGTCCGATGGTGCTCTTCCACCATCCTCCGCCGAATCTCCCCCACGCGCGGCAGCCTTGTTGCGGCGGCGCGCCCGGGCCACGCTGGAGCTTACGTCCGTGTCCATCAGAATGGTGAGGTCGGGCCAGATCCCGCGGCACAGCACCTCGTGACATCGCAGCACTGCCTCGCTACCGAGCTGACGGCCTCCGCCCTGATACGCTTCGGTCGAATCGGTGAAGCGGTCGCACAGCACCCACTGCCCTGCTTCCAGCGCGGGCAGGATGACCTGCGCGATCTGTTGCGCGCGTGAGGCGAACATCAGGGCCATCTCGGCGTAGGCATCGAGTCCGGCGGTGCGGGAATCGAGCAGCACCGCGCGGATGCGCTCGCCGATCTCGGTGCCTCCGGGCTCGCGCGTGGTCACCACAGCTATCCCCTGCTGGCGCAAAAAGCCCGCAATCTTCTCCAACTGCGTGGTCTTGCCGCTTCCGTCAAGACCCTCGAAGGTGATGAACTTGCCCCGGGCTGATTGTTTCGCCACGGAGGCCATGATACCAAGCAGTCGGGCCTCAGGATCAGATGGCGCGCAACCTGTCCTTCACCTCCCGAACGAAACCGGCATCAGTCAGCTCGTAGGCCGCTTCGTCGGGCATGAGTGCGCTGCCAAACTTGATTTGCGGGTTTGCCTGTGTGGATATGTCGCGCCTTTCGCTGAACGCGGTCATGTGGACTTGCGTGCAGCCCGTGGAAATCACGAAGTCGCGAACGTTGTCGAGCCCAATGCCGGCGCCGGGCAGGACCTCGATCCTTCCTTGTGCGCGATCGATAAGCTGCTTGATGAGCGTGCTGCCTTCGGGCGCACCGTTGCGCTGGCCGCTGGTGAGCACCCGCGTGATGCCCAGGTCAATCAGCTCTTCCAGAGCGCGAAAGGGATCCGGCGTGACATCAAAAGCTCGATGAAACACAGCCTGACGTTCACCAATGCGATTGCGAATCATGCGGCTGCGCGCGGTATCGACCGTGCCATCGGAGTTGAGGATACCGAAGACAATTCCATCCGCGCCGTGCTCCAGCAGCAGGTCAGCGTCGCGCTCCATCACGGCGAATTCCGTCGCTGAATAGCAAAAGCCGGCCTGGCGGGGGCGATCCATCGCCATCACCGGAATTTTCAGCCGCTGCTTGGCTTCCATCGAGCGAGCCGATGGACGGCGTGAGCCCTCCGAGGAACAACGCCGAGCACAGTTCAACCCGGTCAGCACCGCCACGTTCCGCCTCAACCGCGTCTTCGGTTGAGCCGCAGCAAATTTCCAGCAAGATGTTTGCCATGCAGAGATAGTCCCAGCCGGAAGCTTCCGGCTGGGATTCTATCGGTTGACAGGTTCGAGTTCCACACCTTCGCTTGCATCTTCCTGTTCGGAGCCGTTTCGGTGGCGAAAACCGGCAGGCTTGGCGTACGAGATGGGTTGAATCTCGATTGCCAGGTCCTGCATTTGCTCCCAGGTCGGCCGGTTCTTGTCGGTGTAGTTCGAGCACTCACGGACCTTGAACGGCACAACCAGCAGTTGATCCAAAACAAAGGCGCAATAGACGATCTCTTCGCTCTCCCGGAACCCCCGCAGGATGTGAGCATGAGTGCACGACGCGCACTTTGACTGCTCTCCCACCGGTGTCCCGTTCTTCACCGAAATCGTATTCACAGGAACTGCTTTCTAATCGGCACGACGGCCGAAGGCTGTACCGACCGGGGACCACCGAACAGGTTCGGACGGCGGTCTTGGCCCCGGTCGATCTGTTAACGTTCAAGCGCTAGGCGATCTTGATCACCGTGAAGTGCGGCTTGGGCTTGCGGCCGGGTTGAATGTACCCGATGACCCTCTCCGGCTTGGTCACGCGGCTGTCAACATAGACAGTGCATTCGCAGACCTCGAACTTCAGCTTGCGCAGCCCGCCTCCGTAGCTGCAGAAGGTGAGCTTCTCGCCCTTGTAGCCCTTCTGAGTGACCTCGTAGGTACACGAAGTGCACAGGGCCTCGCGGCTCTTTTCGTTGGCCAGAATGTTCAAGGTCAACATGGCTCACCTCACAACTACAAACTGCAAAAACCGGGTTGGAGCCGAATAGCAAGTCAGGAACGACGAGGAACCTGGAACTTGCAGGCCGGCTATTGGCGCCCCCCCTTTCGTTGCGGAAATGCCTCCACGGACGTATTACGCGTACTTACAGACGCGATTAGCCGCGAACTAAGGGACAGCTAAGGATTTGGCGTTGCGAGGCGTTGAGCGTCGGACGTTAACTACAGAGAAAGAGGACGCCCGGCAGCCATCCGTCGCCAATCACATGGGCGGATTGCATACACATCGAATTGTCGTGGTTATCGATCATCGGGCATTTTCCTTGACGCGAACGTTACCTTGCCACAACTCGGGCGTGAAATGCAAGCAAGAAAATTGTGATCTGACAGATTTCTGCAGAAAAGGTTTAAGCTGATTCTAGTTGGCTCTCGCTAAGTCCCCGGAGGGCACCGTGAACGATTCTCCCAGCTTCGACCGGTATCTTGAACCGTGGCTTACCGCCCGTGTGCCACGCATGGCTGATTACTGCCAGCAGCTTGCTAGTTTCCGCGACTGGGTACTTACCGAGGTTGACGCGCAGGCCAACTACACCGACCGCTACGCGCCTCCCGCGCTGGAGACGTACGACCGCAACGGCGATGTGGTGAACCGTATCGTCTGCAACCGTTGGTATGACGAGCAACATCAGGAACTCTATCGCCGCGGCATCATTGGCTTGCCTTACGCGGAGAAGGCGCCTCATCTGCTGACCTTCACCATGGGGTACCTGCTCGCGCAGGCCGACATCAGCTTGCATTGCCCGGTCACGCTTACCGGCGCGGTTGCGTATGTTCTCGGTTCTCACGCCCCGGACGCACTGCGGCAACGCTTTCTCTACGACGTCGTGCGCATGGATGGGCACGCCAAGACCGGCGGCACGTGGGCGACCGAGCAGCACGGCGGCAGCGATGTGGGAGCGACGACAACCGTAGCGGTTGCGAACGGAGATCGCTTTGCCCTGCACGGATTGAAGTGGTTCACCAGCAATGCCAACAGCGGATTGGCGGTGGCCACAGCACGTCCCGAGGGAGCTGCGCCCGGTTCGGCCGGCCTCGGTCTATACCTCGTGCCGAGTCATCTTGAAGATGGCAAACCGAACCACTATCGCATCCGGAAACTGAAAGACAAGCTGGGCACCAAGGGCCTGCCCACCGGAGAGATCGACTTGCTCGGGGCCGAGGCGTTTGAGATTGCTCCCCCGCCCGAAGGATTCAAGCTGATGATGGAGGCGCTGGAATACAGTCGCGTGCATAACGCCGTGGGATCGGTGGGAGTGCAGCGCAGAGCCCTGCGCGAGGCCCTGGCGTGGGCCAGAACCCGACGCGCCTTCGGCCACGTGCTTTCGGATTATCCGATGGTGCAGGACGAACTGCTGCGCATGCGCGTGCAGTTTGAAGCAGGCGCGTTGCTGGCCTTCGAGGCGGCCATCGCCTTCGACGAGACACAGCAGAGCCCTGAGCGTCGCACCTGGTTGCGCCTGGCGACGGCGCTGGCCAAGTATCTGACGGCCGAGTACGCCATTGCGGCGACGCGCGCGTCGCTGGAACTGATCGGCGGGAACGGCTACACCAGCGACTATCCCGTAGCGCGACTGCTGCGCGATGCGCAGGTGCTCACCGTGTGGGAAGGGCCGGCGAACATCCAGGCGCTGGAACTGCTGCGCTTGCTGGCGCCTCGTTATCGCGGATGGGAGCTGTACCGGGCACGGGTGCAGACAGTTCTCGACCAGCTTCCGGACGGCCTTGGCAACTTGCGTGATGCGCTGCAGTTGCGCTTGCAGTCTGACGCTGACGCGATGGCGATTGCGATGCGGGATGAAAACAGCGCACAGCGCTATGCGAGGAAGCTATTGCATCGCATGAGCCAGACCCTTGCGCTAGCGTTGTTGTGCGAAGCGGCCGGGGATGCGCATGGTCGCGGGGATGGATTGCCGGCACACAGCGCGTGGCGATTCTATGAGGACATTGAACCGACTGCCTTCGGCGCCGAGAACGAGCTGGCACGCCGGGGCGTGCTGGAAGTGCTGGAAGAGGAATCGGCGCAGAGCGCGATGAAGCGCTAGCCGCCGGCATCCTGCACCACTGGTCGTAACCGGGCTGCCTTGATCTCGTCCCAGCGCACCCAGCCAATGTAAAGAACAACCAGGATATTGATCCCCAGGATCGCCCAGTGGAGTTGGTTGGGACGGCGAATCACTTTGTAAATCTCGTACGGCAGGTACGCGCAGCCGGAGATGATGGCCAGCCACTCGGCCCACGCGCGTTGCCTCCACAAGCCGTAGCCTTCCGCGAAGCGCAGCGCAGCATAAGTAATGGCGATCGCGGCGATCATCACAAGGTTGACGTCCGAGATCTTGTCGGCGGCGTGCAGAAATTCCTGCGACCAATGGTGACTGGGACTGATATGCAGCGAGAAAAGAATGTGCTCCGCCGCGTCCTCGAAATCCACGTCACGCCGAATCATGATGATCAGGAAGTAGGCGCTGGCCAGGGCCAGAGCTCCTTTCAGGGCCTCGAACACCGCCACCGTGCGCAACCCACCCTTGTGGGAGTGCGGATGGCTTGTACGCCGGAGATGGGTTCGAGTGGCGATGCGGTTCATACCCTGAGTTGCTTCTGCACAGCGTAGCTTACCAAAGGCTGCGGGTTGAAAGTCTTCTCTCATCTTGAGTTGGAAGCCGATCAATCTGAGATGGTTTGCATCGTGATGGTAAGGTCTTGCCCTGGCGTCAGGTCGTTGCGCTGGAGCAACTCAGATTCTGACCGGCCTGTGCCGCTTCCAGTAGCTCGGTTACAGTCCCGAACTTTCTTCGACAGCGCCCCTCGCCGGCGCGAGCCAGTTCGGCCGCGTCAATGCGACGCCAGGCTGTGTGGTCCACCCAGCACACGCGTCTTTCCTCGAGGAGTTGCCGGAGAGCCGATGCGCCCGGCCGGTTCGTGTCCGTAACTTCTTTCGCAATCTCTTGCGCGACCTGTTGCGCTTCGGTGCGATTGGTTGGAATCGTTCCCGAAGGTCCGCGCTTCGCCCACCCGACAACGTAGAGTCGATCCTCAACTTTGCCGTTATGGTTGGGGAATACGCCATTCACGGGACTGGCGCCGCAGCATGCGACACTCTCGTAGCCGATGCATGTGACTGCAAGCTCAGCGGGCAGTTCACCTATTCCGCCATTGGCGGAACGAAATTGTACAGCGCCCAACTTCGAGTCACCGAGGAAAGCGGTCGGCGTCAAGTTGAAGTGGAAGTTGATCGTCACCTGTGAGGCCCGGCCTTCGGTGGCAAATCGGCGCAACGTCTCGACGACCGCGGTCTCGCCGGAAAGACCGGCCGGGTCAATCACCATTGGTCGAGCGCGTTCCAGCGTTCCTAGCTCGGCGAGTTCGTGCTGCGTAAACTTCGCGTCTGCCGCGCCGCGCCGGCCGACAATATGGATGCTCTCAATCGGCTGCGCTTCAAGCCACGCCGTCACCTCGGGCGACAGATCGGAGCCTGCTAAATCCGACGGACCTTTGGCGAGAACGCGAGCCACATCAATGGCCACATTGCCGTTGCCGATGATTACCGCGGATCGCACGCTCTGTACCGGCGGCGCCGCACGATCGGGATGATCGTTGTACCAGCCGGTAAATGCGCCCGAGCCAATGACGCCCGGCAGGGCCTCGCCCGGAATCCCCAGCCTCCGGTCCTGCTCGGCGCCGGTGGCGAGCACGACGGCGTCGTAGAGGGACATCAGTTCGTCGAGATGAACATCGCGACCGACCTCGACATTGCCGAAGAAGCTGACACGATCGCGTGAGAGAACGCGGTCCAATACCCGCGCAATCGCTTTCGTGCCCTGATGGTCGGGCGCTACTCCATAACGAATAAGCCCGAACGGCACCGGCAAACGCTCGAGAATGTCGATGGAGGCGTCGGGAAGAAGGCGGAGCAGCTGGTCCGCCAGATAACACCCGGCGGGACCGCTGCCGATGATCGCGACACGTCGCATTAGTGCAGCTTCACGTACTCGTAATCCACCGGGTTGTTGTTGATGCCGCGGTCGGGAGGCGCTATCCACGCAGCCATCTTACCCGGCTCGTGGACGCCGTGCATCAGGCCCAAGACATAGGCCTGATCGCTCTCGCTGGGCAACCAGTTGCCGATGCGCTGGTCGAACTCCTCCCGCGTAATCGGCCGCCCGGTGGTATCGGTCGGGACGCCTGCCCAACTTCCGATGTTGCGCCGGAAGCGCGTGCTGGGCAGTGACAGTCGGTAGGAGTAGCCGGCCTTCTCGATCAGCCGGTTCCAGCGCTTCACGCCCAGTTCGCAGTCGGTCACATAGGAGCCGCGCGTGACCTCATTCATGGCGTTGCGCATCGGAATTTGCTCGGCCTTAACGCCGCCCTGGCCATCGGGCAGCTCCAGCGCGTAGGTCTGGTCGACAGCGATGTGGTCCTCGTAGCGTGTCTCGTCGGGACGTCCCTTCAACCCGTTTGCGAAATAGGACGCGGCGTTCGACGAGGTCTCCGAGCCGAACAGGTCGAGCGACGAACTGAACCAGAAGTTGAGATACCTCTGCACCGTCGGGAGATCGATCGCGCCCGCGTTGCGAATCGCCTGCGGATCTTCCGTGCCCAGCTCTTTCATCACTTCCAGCGAGCGCCGGACCACGCGGTTGATGCCGGTGTCGCCGACGAACATGTGGTGCGCCTCTTCGGTCAGCATGAAGGAGCAGGTGCGCGCCAGCGGATCGAAGCTTGACTCCGCCAGCGACTTCAACTGGAACTTGCCATCGCGGTCGGTGAAATAAGTGAACATGAAAAAGCTGAGCCAGTCGCGGATGGGCTCGTTGAAAGTGCCGAGAATGCGCGGCTTGTTGGCGTCGCCGGAATGGCGCTCCAGCAACTCCTCCGCTTCTTCGCGGCCATCGCGCCCGAAGTAGGCGTGCAGCAGATACACCATCGCCCACAGATGGCGGCCTTCCTCCACGTTCACCTGAAACAGATTGCGCAAGTCATACAGCGACGGCGCGGTATGGCCGAGCATGCGCTGCTGTTCGACGGACGCGGGTTCGGTGTCGCCCTGGGTGACGATCAGGCGGCGCAGAATGGAGCGGTATTCGCCCGGAATCTGTTGCCAGACTTCCTGTCCATAAAAGTCGCCGAAACCGATTTTGCGCTCGGGATCGCGGTCCGCGAGAAAAATGCCCCAGCGGTAATCGGGCATGCGCACGAAGCCGTAGGTCGCCCAGCCCTTGGCGTCCACCGAGGTCGCAGTGCGCAGATAAACATCGGCAACCTGGAAATCGCGCGGCCCCAACTCCTGCCACCAGTTCAGAAATTCCGGCTGCCAGTGCTCCAGCGCGCGCTGCAGCGTGCGGTTGGAACCGAGATCAACGTTGTTAGGAATGCGGTCCTGATAATTGATTGACATGAAAAACTCCAAAATCTCAATGTTTGCCGGTAGCCGGGCTTTCAGGCCCGCGTTGCATGTTCTCGGCAGAACCGCCTGACGCCGCCTAAAGCGCCGCTCTACCCTACACCCTTTCCCAATTGAAGCGCGCCTTCGATCCCGTGCCGAACAGCTTGAGCGCGCCCTGTTCGCCGGTCGAGTTCGGCCGGATGAATACCCAGTTCTGCCACGCCGACAGCCGGCCGAAGACCTTCGTCTCCATCGTCTCATCCCCGGGAAAGCGCAGGCTGGCTTCCATCCCGGTAAGCGCGTCGGGCGAAAGGCTGGCCCGCTCTTCGATCGCGATGCGCACCTCGTCTTCCCAGTCCAAGTCGTCAGGCGCGACCGTGATGAGGCCGAGTTCCAGTGCCTCTTTCGGACCGAGCAGCTTGCCTTTGGCTTCCACCGCTCCAGCCATGGATCGTGCGTTGCCGCTGAAGCGAGTTTCGAGACGGCTGCGGTCGTTCACCGCCGGCAGCAAGCCGAAGTTCAGCTTCATCGACTCGCGATCTGCGGCGAGTCGCCCTCCCCTTCCGGAAGCCCGGGGCCCCGCCAAGCGCCGCTTTTGCGCTTGGTGGGGTGGTCGCCAGCATGTAGCTGCGATCCGCCGCCAGCACAAGTTCGAAGAGCACGCCTGCGAAACAGGATCCCGGTTCGATGATGGCGTAAATACTGCGCGACGAAACATCGAGCCGCGCCAGCGTCCGGCGCAACAGGCCGATGGTCTCGCGCACCAGCCAATCGTTGCGATGCTCCAGCATCACCGCATCCGAGGTCGAGCACCGCTTCGGCGCTGCCGGAGGTCTTAAGCAGCAGAAGTCCAAGCTCCAGTTCGTTGACGCGCAGCATCAGGATCGCGTCGTCCAGTTCGCGCGCCATCGCCAGCGGCCACCACTGATCGCCCATGGCATGAATCGCTTCGGGCGTTCCCGGTTGATCGCCTTCGGGCGCGCGCACCGTTAGAGTCACGGTTCGCGCAGCGCGGTCGAACGCCACGTCAACGTACTTGTAGTGGTAGCCGTCGTCGTCAACTCGCCGCGCCAGCGGAGTCAGCTTGATTCCCTTCGCAGCGGCGGGACGCGTTGAGTCGTTCACCAATGCCTGAGCGCGCGCGCGCACCAGTTCCGGGAACTTCGCGGGAACCGCGATGTCATCCACCAGGCCCCACTCCTTGGCGCGCTCGCCCTTCACGCCGTCAGGATTGGTGCAGAACATGTCAGCCAGATCGCGGCGGACCTTGCGCTTGTCCACCACGCGCGTGAGGCCTCCGGTGCCGGGCAGCACGCCCAGCAAGGGAACCTCGGGCAGGCTGATGGCGCTGGAGCGGTCGTCGATGAGCAATATCTCGTCGCAGGCCAGTGCGAGTTCGTATCCGCCGCCGGCGCAGGTGCCGTTGATCGCCGCAAGAAACTTCAATCCATCGTGCCGGCTGGAATCCTCCATGCCGTTGCGGGTCTCGTTGGTGAACTTGCAGAAGTTCACCTTCCACGCGTGCGACGACGTGCCCAGCATGTAGATGTTGGCGCCGGCGCAGAACATGCGCTCGCGCGCGCTGGTGAGCACCACGCACGCCACCTCGGGATGCTCGAAGCGGATGCGCTGCAGGATGTCGTGCAGCTCAATGTCAACTCCCAAGTCGTACGAGTTGAGCTTGAGCTTGTAGCCGGGTTTAAGGCCGCAATCTTCGTTCACGTCCATGGCCAGCGTCGCTACGCGGCCATCAACGGTGAGCCGCCAATGGCGATACTCTCCCGGAGCCACGTCAAACGTGACCAGTTCCTTCTCATTCACAGTTGGCATGTTGGTCGAACTCTCCTCAGGACAGCGCCGGACGGCGCACACAAGTTCCCACGCGTATACATGCATTATAGTTGGAGGTTGGGGGAAAGGCATGGGGCTCGACATCACGATCCTGGTCGGAACCATGACTGGGACCGCCGAGATGGTGGCGCAAGAGGTACAGCAAGCGCTGGAGACGGCTGGCCATCAGGCAACGATTCGGATGATGGACGGCCTCGACGTCAGTGTCTTCGCCGTTGGTGGCACCTTCCTGATCTGCACTTCCACCTACGGACAGGGCGACGTACCTGACAACGCACAAGCGCTGTTTAACAGCCTTGAGGCTGAAAAGCCGAACCTGAGCGGCGTGACCTACGGGGTGATTGCGCTCGGCGACCGAACTTACAAAGATACGTACTGTCATGGTGGCATGCGCTTTGACAAGCTGCTCACCGAACTCGGCGCCAAGCGCGCGGGCGAGATCCTGACCCACGACGCCAGCTCGGGCACGCTGCCCGAAGAGGTGGCGGCGCAGTGGGTCGTGCCCTGGGTCGAGCAACACCTCGGTGCTGCTTTGCGAAAATAGGAGTTACCTGTGGATCGTTCGCACCAGGATGGTAGAGCGGCGCTTCAGCGCCGCGTCAGCGGCCGCGATCGAGTTCAGGCATCAACCCACTGCAGATGCAGTGGATTGATGCCCCTGCGGACGGAAGAACGACGAACGGTGAACGCGGGCCTGAAAGGCCCGCTCTACCTTTCAGGAACCTTGATTCCCTGAATGTTTCACCGGATCAAGGTAACCAACAACCAGCATCATCATCGGAGATTGCATAGTTATGGCTACTACAGTGGAAAATCGAATCGCAGCGGAAGCCAAGGTGCTTCAGAGCTACCTCGGCGGCGAGTGGCAGGCAGGCGCCGACCGCGGAACGCCGCTGGTGAATCCGTGTGACGGAACCGTGCTCGCCTGGGCGAGTTCGCAAGGTTTGGACCTGAAAGCGGCGCTCGCCTACTCCCGCAATGTGGGAGGTGCGGAGTTGCGCAAGCTTACTTACGCGCAGCGCGCCGAATTGCTGGGAAAGATTGCGGACCTGCTCGCCACCCGTCGCGATGAGTGGTACGAGATTGCGCGCAAGAATTCCGGCAACACCAAGGCCGACGCCGCCATTGATGTTGACGGCTCGATCGGCACGCTCAAGTACTTCGCCAAGATCGGCGCGAAGCTCGGCGATGCTCACATGCTGCGCGACGGCGCACCCATGCGGCTGGCGCGCGACCAGAATTTCCAGGGCCTGCATGTCGGAGTGCCGCTCGACGGAGTCGCGGTGCACATCAACGCCTTCAACTTTCCCGCGTGGGGACTGTGGGAGAAGGCAGCGGTCAGCCTGCTGGCGGGCGTACCGGTGCTCGCGAAGCCGGCGACGGCTACGGCGTGGCTGGCGCAGGAGATGGTGAACGCCGTTATCGAAGCGGGAGTCCTTCCGCCGGGCAGCGCTGTCGATTCTCTGCGGCTCGCCGAACGATCTGCTGTCGCATCTTCGACTCGGCGATCGTCGTGGCGTTTACCGGATCGGCGGCAACTGGCAGGCAGATTCGACAGAGCATTCGAGAGGGTGTCCGCGTGAATATTGAAGCCGACAGCCTGAATGCCGCGCTGCTCGGGCCCAGATGCGGCGCCGGGTTCGCCATCGTTCGACTTCTTCGTGCGCGAGGTGGTGCGCGAGATGACCTCGAAGACTGGCCAAAAGTGCACAGCAATCCGCCGGGTGCTGGTTCCGGCCGAGCATGCCGCAGCCGCGACCGGATGCGATCGCGGCGGCGCTCAGCAAAGTTGTGGTCGGCAATCCTGACGAATCCGACGGTGACCATGGGGCCGGTCGTCAACATGGCGCAGCGCAAGTCCGTGGAAGAAGGGATTCGACACGCTGACGCAAGCAAGCGCAGATCGCCGTACTCGCCGGAGTACTTTGCGCCGGTGGACGCCAGCGCTCGAGCAGGGTGCATTTGTGCCCCCAACGCTGCTGAAGCTGGCGCAACGGCCGGACGCCGATATCGTCAATGAACTCGAAGTATTTGGTCCGGTGGCAACGGTTGTTCCTATCGCGACAAGCAGGACGCCTTCGCCCTGGCGCGGCGCGGAGGCGGATCGCTGGCTGCATCGGTCTTCAGCAGCGACACCTGCGTTTCTCGCCGAAGCGGCGGCGGCGCTGGGCACAACCCATGGCCGCTTGCTGCTGGTCGATCCCGCGATCGGTGACAGCCATACTGGACACGGCATCGTGCTGCCGTCGCTCATGCATGGCGGTCCCGGGCGCGCGGGCGGTGGCGAGGAGCTCGGCGGGCTGCACGGCCTGTGGTTCTATCACCAGCGCGTCGCCATACAGGGATCGGCGGCAACGCTGTCGGCGTTGGCGGCACAGGCGGCAGATCCGTCGGCGGAATAGCGATTGCAACCACACGAACAGCGCGGCGAACTGGCGAAGTTGTGGTGGATGGCAAGCGCCTGGAGACGCTTTGGTTCGAGCCGGAGACAGCCGCGCGGCCCACGATCGTCATGCTGCACGAAGGCTTGGGCTCGGTCGCGCTGTGGAAGGACTTCCCGCAGAAGCTGGCATCGCGCACCGGCTGCGGCGTGCTGCGCCTATTCGCGCTATGGCCACGGCGGCTCCGACAAGCTGATGGAAAAGCGTCCGGTCGAGTTCATGCATCACGAAGGCGAAGTGGTGCTGCCGGAGCTGCTCGACAAGCTCGGCATCACGCGGCCGATCCTGCTGGGCCACAGTGATGGCGGGTCGATCTCGCTCATCTTCGCCGGAAGATATCCGGAGCGCCCGTGTGCGCTTGATCCTGGAAGCGCCGCATGTGTTCGTCGAAGACCTGAGCGTCGCCAGCATCACGCTGGCCAAGGACCAGTATCAGACGACCAACATGCGTCCCAAGCTCGCTCGTTACCACAAGCATGTGGACGAAACATTCTGGGGATGGAACGACATCTGGCTCGATCCGGAGTTTCGGTCGTGGAACATCGAAGAGTATTTGCCGGCGATCCGCTGTCCGATCCTGTGCATTCAGGGTGAAGAGGACGAGTACGGAACGATCGCGCAAGTGGAAGCCGATCAAGGCGCAGGTGCCGGCAACCGAGATCGTGATGCTGCCGAATTGCAAGCACTCGCCGCATCGCGACCAGCCGGAAGCGACGCTGGAGCGGATGGCAGAGTTTGTGGTCGCGGTAGTGGCGAGGAAGTGGTTAGGGAGTAGCGTTAGTTGCGCAGAGGAAGGCCAAGTTTGACGGGACACTCGCCTTGTTTGTCACAGATTGGGCGGCTAAGAGCTAAAGGCTAAGGGCTAAGAGCGTTAGCGAATCGCGAAAGGCGGAATCATGGCTGACTGGGTCCACACATTCAAAGGCGCGGTGCTGGCTTCGGAGTACGACTTTGCCAGCCACATGAACTCGCGCATGTATGTCTCGCGCTTCGATCAGGCGACGTGGTTTCTGCTGCACGCGATTGGCGTGACGCCGGCTTCGATGAAGCAGAAGAACCTGCGCGTGGCCATGGTCCGCCAGAACTACCAGTTTCTGGAAGAGCTGCGCGGCGGTGAGCTGGTGGAGATCAAGAGCGGCTTCCTCACCGTGGGCGAAAAGTATTTTCGCTTCCTGCACCAGATGTACAACGACGAGACCGGGAGCATGGTCGCCACCTGCGATTGCGTTGCCGTTCAGGCCAGCCTGGAAACCGGCAAGAGCGTGCCCATGACCAAGGCGCTTCAGGAAAAAGCCAAGCAGCACCTGGTATCGGCCAATGTGCCCTTGGATTCCGAGATCGGATGATTGCGCTGGGTAAGACTCGGCCAATATTCGCTATCTCGACCCGGCCTGATCACACAGGAGATGTGCTGAGCGCTACTCCGCCCGCAATGCCGCCATAGGATCGATGCTGGCGGCCCGGCGCGCAGGAATCAAGCTGGCGGCGAGGGCCACCAGCGTTACCGCCACCAGTGCCCCTGCAAAAACCAGCGGGTCATTCGGTCCCACTCCGAAAAGCATGGAGCGCAGCAGGCGCGAAGTCATCGCTGCCAACGGAACTCCAACACCAATCCCAAACCCCGCGATCAACAGGCTTTCGCGCAAGATCATCCATAGCACTTGTTGGCGTTGCGCCCCCACGGCCAGGCGAACCCCGATCTCCACAGTACGGTGACTGACACGGTACGCAAGAGTTCCGTAAAGGCCGGTCGCCACTAACAGCCCAGCCAGCAATCCGAAGAAGACCGCCAGTTTGGAGAACAGCCGCTGACGCGAGATGGATTCCTCGAATTGCGCCAGCTGCGCCATGGGCTTTTGCAAGGGCAGGTTGGGGTCGATCTCATGGACTGCCTTGGCCACGGTGGGTAACAGTGAGAGTGGATCTCCCTCCACGTGCATCTCGACACTCATCTGCCCTACGCCGCCCACCTGCGTGTAGGGAGTCCAGAACATCGGCATTTCCTTTTCGTCCAGACCCGTGTACTTGCTGTTGCCGGCCACGCCGATAATCATTTTTTCAGAGCTCTTGTCTCCTACATGGTGTCCCAGCGGGTTCTGGTTGGCCAGATAGCGCTTGGCAAAAGTCTGGTTGATCACCACAACCTTCGGCGAGGTAGCCGTATCCGACTCCGCAATGTCGCGGCCCATCAGTAGGGGAATTCCCATCACGTGGAAGAAGTCGGATCCCACGTCGTTGCCCCGCGCGGGAGCAAATGTTCCTGAGCTGACGTGTGGACTGGCGCCGTCCACAATGGCCTCCGCGTTATTACTCCAGCCCGCGCCCGGCCGGTTCTCGGCCAGACTAACCGACTCAACTCCGGGCAGCGCCCGCAGGCGTGCCAGCAACGTCTGGTAGAACTGGGTCGTCTCCTGTTTGGAATGAAGTCCCTGAGGATTGATTCCGAAGACCAGCAGGCCCTGCGTGCGCATACCCAGCGGCGCGTTTTCCAAGTTACGGAGCGTGCGCAGCAGCAGGCCCGCCGCCACCAGCAGCACAATGCACATCGCCATCTGCGCAGCCACGACGATGCGTCCGAAGCGAGACCCGTGCTTGTCCTGTGTGGCCGCCGCTCCTGAGCTCTTCAGCGCCAGTCCAGCCGGCACCGACAAAGCGCTGCGCAGCGGAGCCAGTCCAAAAACCAAGGCGGCGAGCACCAGGATCCCCAGGGTGAAGAACAGGACCGCGCGATCAGGTTGCAGGCTCGTCTCCAGTTGCGACCACGCAGCCAGGGCGCGCGTGGCCGGCACTGCAAACAGCCAGGCCAAGACTCCGCCCGCAATCACCAGCAGCAAGCTCTCGGTAAGGAGTTGGCGGAACAGGTGCATGCGACCGGCGCCGATGGCCAGCCGCAGGCTGAACTCGCGCTGTCTGGCCTGGTTGCGCGCGATCAGCAGCAGTGCGACATTCGCGCAGGCGATCAGCAGCACCAGTCCAACCAGGCTCATTAGCAGGCGAAGTGGCCGTTGATAATCCTCTGCGTAGGCGTCAAGTCCCCTCGCCGGTGTCAAAGACAGACGTGGTGTTTCCTCGCCGGATTTCCGATTATCCACCCCGATGTAAGCCGCGTTTTGAAACTGGGGTTGCAGCCGGGCGGTGGCCTGGTGCGGTGTAACTCCGGGAGCCAGTCGACCCGTCAACAGCAGACACCACCACTTCGGCAGGCCATAAAACGTCTTGCCACTATCGTCCGTGTCACCCCATGCGTTAAGCTCCGCCCGGTCTTGCAGAGGAATCCAGAAGTCGGTGTCGCCGGTCCCTCGTTCCAATCCCGTGAAGCCGGGAGCGGACACCCCGATAATGGTGATCGGCACGCCCTTGACGTACATCGGCTGGCCAATCACGTCGGGGTCGCGCGAGAAGCGGCGGGTCCAGAAGTCGTAGCTGAGTACGGCCACTTGCGCATGGCTGGTTTCGTCCTCAGGGGTGAAACCCCGTCCGCGCGCCATCTGCACACCCAGTCCGGAGAAGAAATTTCCGCTGACCAGCTCGCCTGCGGCGAGTTCGGGTTCCGATCCGTAACGAATGCTGACCTTGCCGATCGCCATTGGTGCGGCGGCAATCAGATCTGAGAAGACGTCATGCCGCTGGCGGAGCTGCTCGAATATCGGATAGGAAAACGAGGTTGTATCGTCACCGGTGTTACTCGTGCCATGGGGCCGTCCCGTGCTCCGCACGTTGTAAACCCGGTTCGGCTCGGGTACCGGCAGGGAGCGTAACAGCACCGCATTCATCACGCTGAACACTGCCGTGTTCGCGCCAATCCCCAAGGCCAGGGTCAGTACTGCGGTCAAAGCGAATCCGGGTGATTTCCGGAGCTGCCGCGCGGAGTAGCGAAGGTCGTTAAGAAGGGTGTGCATCGTGCTCTCCGGAAATTCGCCGTAATTCAGAGTTGGGGGTGCAGGTGACTAACCACTGACGCACTCAATAATTCAATAACTTACCGGTACCGGCGGGGAAACCAGTGTTCGAGCGCCAGATCAGATGTCCGAAAGCGAACAGAGGCCCAATTGACGTTGACTGCCTCCGTCAGACAGATACGTAGCGCCAGCTGGTGGTTACCGGCCCGCCTGGAAGTGACCAAAGTACAGTTACCCAACCTGTACCTTCGTAATCTTGACAAAGCCTGGGGCTGCGCTACCTTCGAGAATGGGCCGACCCCGGCGATCGCTGGGAGACGTGTCCCTCACCCGCCCCAGGGCGCTGTGAAGCCGTTCTTTGACAATCTGGCGTGGTTTAAGTAGGCCACGTAAGGGCGACTGGTGGGGGAATCGAGCGAAGCGAGTTCTCGTCGAGCCCGCTGAGCACAAAACTCGGTCCGTAAACATTGCAGCCAAAGAACTTAGCTATAAGTCTTTGCGATTCAAGATGTTGCCGCGAAAAACTGTGTAATCGTATGATTCTAAAGAAGGTGGGGAGGGGAGGGGGATTAGCTAGAGCGTTACTAATCCGTCCCAAATTACGAAGTGCAGCGCCACCGAGCAGTGAACAGTGAGCCCAGTTGCTAGTTGCTAATTGCTAACTGCTAGCCGCTACAACCTGTCCGGTACTCAGCAAGAGACGGGGCTACGCTAAGTCGGGTTGCCCCGTCGCCGTAACCACCTGCGTCCATTCCTGGCTGGAGAGCCGCTTGCGTTGCTTGCTGGCCATCGGAATGGGCACGTGGATGAAGACTCCGTGGCGCAGCCCGATGATCATGTCGGTCTTGCCCGCCATGGCCGCGTGCACCGCGTGGCGCGCGAACGAATCACAGAGCACCGAATCCACAGTGGAGGCGGGCACGCTGCGAATGTAGTAGCTGGGATCGAAGTAGCGGATCACTACCGGCAGGCGCTGGAGCGGCAAAGTGGTCGCGTATTTTGTCGCGCAGGAAAAGTCCGATGTCGCGATGCAACCGGTTCCCGGATGCATCGCGCTCCTCGGTCGGCGGCATCAGATGCTGGCCTGCTCCCTCGGCGACGACGATCACGGCGTGCCGCCGCTCCAGCAGGCGGCGATGCAGCACCGCCAGCAGCCCGCACTCGCCTTCCAGCTTGAACGGCACCTCGGGCACGAGCGTGAAGTTCACTTCCTGGCTGGCCAGGCTGGCGCCGGCGGCGATGAAGCCCGAGTCGCGACCCATGACCTTCACGATGCTGATTCCGTTGTGCACGCAAATGGCTTCCACGTGCGCCGAATCGATGACCTCCTTGGCCTTTTCGATGGCGGTGAAGTAGCCGAAGGAGCGATTCACGTATTGCACGTCGTCATCAATGGTTTTGGGAATGCCAATCACCGAAATCTTCAGATTACGACGCTGCGCCTCCTCCGCGATGTTATGCGCTCCGCGCTGCGTGCCATCGCCACCAACCGTGAACAGGATGCTGATGCCGCGCTGCTCCAGAAAATCGACGATGATGTCGGGACTGACCGGCCCACGCGAAGTGCCCAGAAGAGTGCCGCCGCGCTGATGAATGTTGTTCACCATCTCGGAGTTCAGCCACATTGGCGCACTGCCTTCGGCAGAAAATCCCGAGTAGCCGTAGCGAATGCCGAGCACCGCGGGCACGCCATAGTGGTAGTGCAATTGAAGGTAAGCCGAGCGGATGACGTTGTTCAGTCCGGGACACAAACCGCCGCAGGTTACGATGGCCACCTTGGTTTTCGCCGGTTCGAAGTAGAGCTTCTCGCGCGCTCCTGCCTTCTCGAAAAGCTGAACCGGCTCTTCCATCTCCGGGCCTACTTCGACCGGTTCGCGATAGTACATCCCGTCATGAACAAAGGTGCTTTCGAGGGAACCGTGGGAGTCGAGCCGCAACGGCGACCGGACCGTACAAGAACCAAGTGTAGGTATGGCGATCTTTTCGCTCATGAGTGCTCTTACGGCTTTGATAAGACCAACGACCGTTCCAAAAAACTCAGATTGTTGGGGCTGCTTCTACGATAAACGAGTTGGGTTGATTATGCTGCTGCGGAATAACGGAAACAGGTCCCTTGCCAGTTTAGTCGCTCGACCCTTGGGCAGCTTTGCTCTTGACGTGTGGGGCGAGCTCTTCGGGATCCGTCTCCCCTTCTTCCTGCCAAACTTCTTCGAGCATCTGGTTCACCTTGGGACGCGCCAATGCGGCAGCCGCACTCAGCACGACGGTGACCCAGCCTACGCCGATCACAACTTGCACACAGGCGAGGGTTCGAGTCAGAGCGTCCGCCGGAATCACGTCGCCGTATCCCAGCGTGGCCATGGTGACCACGGAGAAGTAGATGAATTGGCCGAAACTCGGAGGCGTCGGCGAGAGAAGGTTGATACCTTGAAAAGCCGACAGACGATTGTGCTGCCAGGCAGCAGCGTAGAAGCAGGCAAAGATGAAGATGATGGCGGCGTATCCCAGCACAAACGCGAGCAGCGCTTCCCACATCTGTTGCAGAACGCGAAAAACTCCACGCAGAACCTGCAACTGAGGTTTCAGCCATTCGCCCAGCAACCATGTCAGGTTGGTGGCAAACAAAACCGAGAACAAGATAATGGCCAGCGATTGAGGAATGGGATGGACCTCAATCTCCACGATCAGGACTGCCCCAACCGCCGCCAGCACGGAAAAGTACATCCGCTCGGAGGCATAGAAATGACTCGCCAGATCGCGCATCGCGTGCGACCGTGCGGAAACAATTCTGCCGTCCAACTTTTGTTTGTGGGCGAGAAACTGTTCGCTGATCCAGTTGAAGAGTCCCCTGCCGGTGAAGCGGAAACCCCCGTACAGGCCGCCGGCAAAGGCAATGGCCCCGCACACTGTGATAATTCTCGTCAGGTAATCGATGGCCCCCTGCTTGTGGAGCAAGGAAGTCATTTCAGGCGCGATGGAAGCACGCATCATACTGCCGAGCATGCCAGTGGCCAAGGCCACAACCACTACGAATCGTGGCGCGAACCCTACGCAGATGTAAGCCACCACCAAGCCCGCCGCCGCGTACTTGGCGCCCGCCCACAACGATTCGGTGCCTCCGATGCCGTAACCGTAAGCCGCGATAGTGACGACAGCGACAGCGTACAGACAGATAGCGGTGACGGTGTTCGACTTTGCACTGCTCTTCATGGACGGTCCGCAACCGTGCAGGGCAGAGTTTGCCTTGAATTTGTCCGGAGCGCAAGGCGCAATGCGGCGTTAACTGAGAATGTATTGTACTTGGATTCAGCCGCCGGTTTTCAATCGCAGCAACGGCAGTCTAAGATGGTGTCCAGGTGATCCATGACTCCCGAGACTCCAGGTGGCAATTCCAGTGCAGAGCAGACTCCCAATGCAGCCGAACAGGTGGCAGAAGCACATCGCATCTTGAGCGGTTTGCGGCAACAGCTCGACCAGCATCCCGATCTGGAAGAGGCGATCGCCAAACTAGAGATGGCGCTCAGTATCCTGGCCACCAAAACGGGTGGAATGCTCTAGGCCTAACTGAAGAGCAACTCTTTCGCTCGTTGCGAAGCCTTAACCACTGCCTTAATCAGGGTTACGCGCAAGCCGCCCTCTTCCAATTCGAGAATGCCGTCAACTGTGCACCCGGCCGGAGTGGCAACGGCATCCTTGAGCAAAGCTGGGTGATCGCCGGTTTCGAGTACCATCTTGGCCGAACCCAGCACCGTTTGCGCCGCGAGTTGGGTGGCGATGTCGCGCGGCAGGCCCATTTTTACCCCGCCCTCGGCCAGCGACTCCAGCACCATGTAGATGTAGGCTGGGCCGCTCGCAGAAAGACCGGTCACCGCGTCCATGTGTTTTTCGTCGACCCGAACGACTTGCCCTACCGTGCCGAACAACGTGCGGGCGACCTCCAAGTCGGCCGGCTTCACGGCGACGCCGCAACAGAAGGCCGTCATACCCGCTCCGACCATCGAAGGCGTGTTGGGCATGGCGCGAATCACAGGAATTCCCTCGGGCAGCCGCTTCTCGATGTAGGCAGTAGGAACGGACGCCGCAATCGAGATGACGAGATGGTTTTCGCGCAGCCCGCCTGCGATCTCCTGCACGACATCACCAAGTACCTGCGGCTTCACGCACAACAGGACAATGTCGGCATCCGCGACTGCGGCCCGATTGTCCGTGGTCACCTTGATTCCATATTTCGAGGCCAGCGTTGCGGCGCGCTCCGCATGCTGCACGGTTGCGACGATATCGTCTGCCTGCGCGACATTCTGCTTGCGGAACGCCAGCATCAGGATGCTGCCCATTTTCCCCAGTCCGAGTATGGCGAGACGCCGCCGCTGCGTTGTTTCGTACAAGGTGCCCGTCCCAAGCTTAGGATTCCGGTTACCCGGTTTCACGATTGTAAAGCGGCGGCGAAGCGCAGGGCTCCAACGAAGAAAAACGCCATGAACTTTTATGATTTTGGTGAACAAGGACTCGAAGCGCGATATGCTGATAGGTTGCGCACGTGGCCGGTCCACGGGCAACACCTAGCGGAGTGCCAGCCAGCTTATTCTGCATGTAATTCATGGGAATCGTATTTCGCATCACGCCCCGGCAAGTGTGGCGGTGAGGAGGTCGTCCGGTGAGGAGCCGTTCGGCAGTGGCGGTCTTGATTTTTGCGCTACTTCAGTTGGGCAGCGCAGCCAACAATTCTGAGCCGATGGACGGCTACTCGCCGGCTCATGCGGTCACGGAGCGCGATTGGGAGACCAAGTTCCGCAACATCCCCGATCCCAACATTCTGCGCGATTCCATGCAGCACCTGAGCGCGCGGCCGCACAACGTCGGCTCGCCCTACGACAAGGAGAACGCCGAATGGATGCTGGCGAAGTTCAAAGAGTATGGCTTCGACGCCCACATCGAGACCTTCGAAGTACTATTTCCCACTCCGAAAGAGCGCCACGTCGAGCTGCTTGCGCCGACGCATTTCGTCGCCAAACTGCAAGAGCCTCCGCTGAGTGTTGATCCGACTTCACAACAGACAGCCGAGCAGTTGCCCACCTACAACGCGTATTCCATCGACGGTGACGTCACCGCGCCCCTGGTGTACGTCAATTACGGTATGCGCGATGACTACGAGCAGTTGGAGCGGCTGGGCGTTTCGGTGAAGGGTGCGATCGTGATCGCGCGCTACGGTGGCGGCTGGCGAGGCATCAAGCCCAAAGTCGCAGCCGAGCATGGCGCCGTGGGTTGCATCATCTACTCCGACCCCAGGGATGACGGCTACTTCGAGGGGCAGGATTATCCCGCCGGCCCGTATCGTCCGGAAGAGGGTGTGCAACGCGGCAGCGTGATGGACACGCAATATCCGGGCGATCCCCTGACTCCCGGAGTCGGCGCCACGAAGGATGCGAAGCGCCTGGCCCTGACCGAAGCCCAAACCATCACCAAGATACCGGTGTTGCCAATTTCCTATGGCGATGCGCAGCCTCTGCTGGCAGCGCTTAGCCGGGCCGACCGCTCCTGACACCTGGCGCGGAGCGCTGCCTGTCACCTATCGCATCGGACCAGGGCCCGCCAAAGTGCACCTTGTCGTCAAGTCGAACTGGGACCTGAAGACCATCTACGACGTGATCGCCAAGATTCCCGGCAGCGAGAATCCCGATGAGTGGGTGCTACGCGGCAACCATCACGATGCGTGGGTCAACGGCGCCGATGATCCTATCTCCGGCATGGTCGCGGAACTGGAAGAGGCACGCTCGCTCGGCGAATTGATGAAACAAGGCTGGCGTCCCAAGCGCACCGTCATCTATTGCGCGTGGGACGGCGAAGAGCCCGGATTACTTGGCTCCACCGAATGGGTGGAAGAGCACCAGGAAGAACTTCGCCAGCACGCCGTGATGTACTTGAACACCGATTCCAGCGCTCGCGGTTACCTCGAACATTTCCGGCTCACATACGCTGGAACGTGCTGCCAATCAGGTGGAACGCGACATTCAGGACCCGGAGAAGCACATCACGGTCTGGAAGCGTGCCTATCTGCGGCGCGTGGCTCGTGCCGCTAACTCCGAAGACCGCGAGGAATTGCGCGATCGCGCCGATCTTCGTATCGGAGCCCTGGGTGATGGCTCCGATTACACTGCCTTTCTCGATTACGCCGGCGTGGCCGCGTTGAATATGGGGTTCGGGGGCGAAAGCAACGGCGGGGTTTATCACTCCATCTACGACGACTTTTACTGGTACACCCACTTCGGCGATACCAAGTTCGTTTACGAACGCGCGCTTGCGCAAATGGCGGGAAGCACGGTAATGCGTTTTGCCGACGCCGATTTACTGCCGTTTGATCCGTCGGGCTCGGCGGACACGGTTAAGCGCTACATTGGTGAGCTGAAAAAGGAGTTGAAACAGAAGCAGGATGAGGCTCGCGAGCGCAACCGCGAAGTTGAGGAAGGAGTCTTCACCGCAACCTCCGATCCCGAAAAGCAGTATGTCCCTCCGCCCAAGCAGCCGCTGCCGCCGTACCTGAACTTCGCTCCTCTGGAGAACGGCGCAGAAGCCTACGCGCGCGCCGCACAGCGCTATCGCCAGGCTGTTGCGAGGCTGAATGAAAACGGCGGCGCAATATGGCAGTCGCCCACACTCAAGGAAATCAACGCTAAGCTAATCCTGACGGAGCGTACTTTCACCGTCAATCAGGGCCTGAAAGAGCGTCCGTGGTTCAAGCACCAGATCTATGCTCCCGGCGCCTATACCGGATACGGTGCAAAGACGATTCCTGCGGTGCGTGAAGCGATGGAGGAAAACAAGTGGCAGGACGCCGATGAGGGTGCGGTCATCGTTGGCCAGGTGCTGATGAAAGAGGCCAGCCTGGTGGACTCCATTGCGCAGGAATTGGAGCAAGCAGAAGGACAGCCGCCTGCCACGCATTCGGCGCAGGCACAGTCCGGCGCAAGCAATACCGCAGAAGCAGCAGAGTGGGAAGTAGCTACTTCCTCTTCGGGCCCAGCCCG
This sequence comes from uncultured Acidobacteriaceae bacterium, assembly GCA_963735855.1. Classification (GTDB taxonomy): domain Bacteria; phylum Acidobacteriota; class Terriglobia; order Terriglobales; family Acidobacteriaceae; genus Bog-257. Next base: position 15,968 of record CAVTMW010000007.1, on the reverse strand, counting down.
AGCGGAAGTGTTTGCTTCTCGCCGCTGGCTCTTAGCCGTCAATTTTCAGCTCTTGTGCGGCGCGCACCTCCGCCACAACCTGCTCGATGACCGATTCAACGGCCTGCTCGACAGAGGAAGTCAGCCCCATGCCCGCAGTAAAATTCTCACCCTCGACGCCGTACACGAATCAGATGCGGAGGCAGTTGGTCCAGGGAACGGGCCAACTCGATCAGCTTCGGCCAAGACTGAACGCGTGAGTGGAGTAGTGGAAGAATCCCAGTTGGCACCGGCGCGGTTCGCGCATCGAAGCGATGGATGGTTCCTGGCGGCGCGCCCGAGCGTACTGCATCCACCACGATCACCCAGGCCGCACCTTGCCAAGCCTCGATCAACGCCGCGCCTTCGCCGCTTTCCTCGACGATCTTGACTCCGGCGGGAAACAGGGTTCGCAACCGGCGTGCGACAACAATGCCAGCCCCATCATCCCGACGATACTCATTGCCAACGCCGATGATGACGATGCGTGGTGGTGCGGCTGTCATTCGCGTTCGATACGCAGGTCGAGGAAGTGGGTCGCGCATGAGATGCAGGGATCGTAATTGCGGACTGCCTGCTCACACTGCCACTGCAGCTTGTCTTTTTGCAGGGCCAGGTTGGCCTGAACAAACTGCTGTAGATCTTCCTCGATGGTCTTCTGGTTTTGCGAGGTTGGCGGAACAATTTTGGCGTCCACAATGATGCCGCGGTCGTCGAGACGGTAGCGGTGATAGCAGATTCCACGCGGCGCTTCGGTGCAGCCGCAGCCGGTGCTGACGCGCGGTTCGACATCGACGGCGGGTTTGTCCGGCATCTCCAACTTCTCGATGATACGGAGTGCTTCATCGCAGGCGTACACCATTTCCACGCTACGCACAATGATGCTCTGGAAGGGGTTGCGGCACACCGGCCCCAGACCTGCGCTGCGCGCCGCTTCCTGCGCCATGGGCGAGAGCTTGTCGAAATTCAGGTTGTAGCGCGCTTGCGGGCCGACGAAATAGGAATTGCGTTCTTTCAGCCGCGACTGGAGAGCGTTGGAGTGGGAGACGTGGTCCTCGACAAAGTACTGGTCGTATTCGCGAACGGCGATGTCCAATCCCCGGTTGGAGACAAGCCGTCCCTCGTTAAACGGATACTCGTCGGGATGCCGCAGAGCGACGAACTCGTAATCGCGGTCAAAGTCAGGGAATGTAAAGCCCGCCACCCAACGCACGGTTGCGAGCGCGGCGTCCCGTGCCCACTTGAGCTCCTCGGCGAGCGTCAAGAAGTCCTTCCTGTCCGGTATCTTGTAGAAGCCGCCCAGACGCACATTGATGGGGTGGATTTCGCGGCCGCCCAAGAAGCGCACGATCTCGTTGCCTGCCTTCTTCAGTCTCAGGCCGCGCTTCACCTCGTCAGGATGGTCTTTGGCCATGCGGATGGCGTCTTCGTAGCCGAGAAAGTCGGGAGCGTGCAATAGATAAACGTGCAATGCATGACTCTCGATCCATTCGCCGCAGTAGATCAACCGCCTTAGGTCGCGAATTGGGCCGGTTATCTTGACCCCGCAAGCGTCCTCGATGGCATGACAGGCGCTCATCTGATACGCAACGGGACAGATACCGCAAATACGCGCGGTGATGTCGGGCGCTTCATAGAACTTGCGGCCACGCAGAAACGCCTCAAAGAAACGCGGTGGCTCGAAGATCTTCAACTTTACGTCGGTCACTTGCTGACCCTTGATCTTCACCAGCAGGGCGCCTTCGCCTTCGACACGCGCCAGATAGTCGACTTTGATGGTCCTACTTTTCATGCGCCTCGCTCTCTCTACGGAACGGCTCTGCGTAGGCGTTGAACCCCCGGAAGACCCGCATCAGGTCCCGGTCGCTCACCCCCAGTTCACTCCACCAGGCGCTGAGCGCCGCCGTGTTCGGCGTTTCCTTCGGACCAAAGCATCCATAACACCCCCGGGAGTAGGCCGGACAGAGCGCCCCGCAACCGACCTGGGTGACTGGACCGAGGCAGGGTGTGCCTTGTGCAACCATCACGCAGACCGTGCCGCGCTGCTTGCACTCGACGCAGACGCTGTGCGGCGGTGTGTTCGGCTTGCGTCCGTTCAGAAATGCGCTGAGGACCTCCACCAACTGGTACTTGTTGATGGGACAACCGCGCAGTTCGAAATCGACAAAAACGTGGTCGGTAATCGGCGTGGATTTCTTTAGGGTTTCGATGTAGTCCGGCCTGGCGTACACGATGGAAACGAATTCCTTGACATCCTTGAAGTTGCGCAGCGCCTGAATGCCTCCCGCCGTCGCGCAGGCGCCTATGGTTACCAGGAATTTAGAGGCGCGGCGAATGCCGTGGATCCGTTCGGCGTCATGCGGAGTGGTGATGGAGCCTTCCACTAAGGACAGGTCGTAAGGGCCTTTCACCACCGCGCGTGAAGCCTCGGGAAAATTCGCAATCTCCACCGCATCGGCGACCGCCAGCAGTTCGTCTTCGCAATCCAGCAGGCTCAACTGGCAACCGTCGCAGGAGGAAAACTTCCAGACCGCGAGCTTGGGTTTACGTATAGCCATTTTCAGATCTCCGCTTTGCCAAGAATGGCCGCAAGGCGGGGAAACGCGAAAACCGGCCCGTCCTTGCAGACGAAGGTGGGGCCATACTGGCAATGGCCGCAAAAGCCGATCCCGCATTTCATGTTGCGTTCAGCGGACAGATAGGTCCGCTCCGCCGCCACGCCGCGCTTGAGGAACTCCATCACCGTGAAGCGCATCATGACTTCAGGCCCGCACACCATCGCAAGGGTATTGGAAGGATCGAAGGGAGCGCGCGGGATCATAGTCGTCACCACTCCTACATTGCCGCGCCAACTGCTGGCCGCGCGATCCACCGTCACCTGGATCTCCAGGTCGAACTTGCCGCGCCACTGCTCCAATTCGTGGCGATATAGCATGTCCTCAGGAGTGCGCGTACCGTACAGGAGAAGGATTTTGCGGTATTTTTCCCGTTCTGCCATCAGGCGGTAGAGCGCAGGCCGCAACGGCGCAAGACCAATTCCTCCCGCCACAATCACAACGTCCCGTCCGGTCGCTTCTTCCACCGGCCAATGGGTCCCGAACGGGCCGCGAATCCCCATGATCTGGCCGCGCTTGAGACTCCGCATGGCCTTAGTTACCGTGCCGACCACACGAGTGGTGTGCTTGAGCAAAGGAACGTCGTCGGGATCGCTGCTGATGGAAATCGGCACTTCTCCCACGCCGAACACGTACAACATGTTGAATTGTCCAGGCGCGAACGCCAACCCCTTGCCTGCATCTTCAGGAAGAATTTCCAGGGTGAAGGTGTCGTCCGTCTCCTGCGTTACCCGCTGGATGCGGTAAGGGATGGGCAGCATTGGGTCGGCAACCTGACCTGCTGTCACGACCTCGGGTTGCTCAAACATGGTGGCCATACATGTCCAACAACTGCAATCTGGTTGCCTCCAGGCGGTCAGTTACAATTTGCATGAACCGCTTGTAGATCTCGTAGCCCAGGTCATGGTCCTCTTCGCACTTGGCGCGCAGACACTTGCCGTCAAAGGCCAGCGCGTGCGTGGGTTCTTGGGTTCGAGCGTCGAAACGCCAGCGATATGGCGGAAACAGCCAGGACCAGCCCAACACTTCACCGCTGCCGACGGTCAAGATAGTCGTGAGACCATCGTGAGGCACCACGAATTGCACCGACACCAGGCCTTCGCGGATGAGATAAAAATGATCGGCCGGATCGCCCTCCCGGAAGATGAGTTCGCCTTCCCCAAAACGGACGTTCTTGGAGCACCCGGCCATTAACCGGATATGCTGCTCCTCCATCCCATGAAAGAACGGATGCTCTCTGAGAATTGGTTCAAGTGTTTGAATCATGCCGAGTCCTTGCTTCGGTCTGCCGGCGCCTTAAGCAGATCGCTATCGCGTATCGTGCCGGCCTCGACCGTAATGTCAATTCCCACGGGACACCAAGTAATGCAACGGCCACAACCCACGCAGCCGGAAACACCGAATTGATCAATCCAGGTGGCGAGTTTATGGGTCATCCACTGGCGATAGCGGGACCGCGGGGTAGCCCGCACGCTTCCGCCATGGATGTAAGAGAAGTCCACCGTGAAGCACGAGTCCCATCGCCGCCAGCGTTCAGCATGTTGGCCGGAAAGATCGGTAACATCGTCCACTGTGGTGCAGAAGCAGGTAGGGCAAACCACAGTGCAGTTGGCGCAAGACAGGCAGCGGTCCGCCACGTTGTCCCACTGAGGATGCTCGTAGTTGCGGTACAGAAGCTCCTTGATCCCATGGGTGTCCAATCGCCTTCCCATGTGACGGGCGGCTTCGCCTACGATGCGTTCAGCCTCCTGGTTGTCCTTGTCTTCCGCTGGCTGGTGCGGGACATCTGACAAGATCTCGGCCCCGAGCACCGTCCCTACTTCCACCACAAAGTAGTGCCGTTCGTCCTCCAGCAGCTCAGTGAGGGCAAGATCGAAGCCGGACGTCACCTTCGGTCCGGTGTTCATCGAAGCGCAGAAGCAGGTCCCGCCAGCGTGGCCGCAATTGACCGCCACGACGAACAGGTTCTCGCGCCGCGCTTTGTAGCCAGGGTCCACAAACAGGCCGTCGAGGAAGACTTTGTCTTGAACCGCGATGGCGTGCAGTTCACAAGCGCGCACACCAAGAAAGGCATACTTCGGAGTAGATTTGCCTTCCTCCGGCAGGATACGCACGCCTTTTCCGTTTTGCGCGGCCTGCCACAACCGCTGGAGCGGCGGCTGTAGAAACTTCTTCCAGGAATGTGGGCCGACGACGTAGCCAAATAAAGCGTGATCCTGACGGTGCTTCAGCCGGTATTTCCCGCCAGCTTGCTTGTCAGTCCATCCCTCAGGCAGATCTTCGGTCGAATTCAGGCGGTCATAGACAATCGCGCCTTCGCGAACCGTTGGTCCGACGACCTCGTAGTCTCGACTGACCAATGCCTTGAGCAACTGCTCCAGGTGCTTGCGTTCGACAACAACTTTGTCCCCAATCTGCAAGGGCCCTTCAGGCACGGCCCGAAGTGTTCGCATTGAACACCACCATTCGTTTTCAGCTTAGAGAATGGCCCCCGTTTGTGTCGGTGATGTGGGTCACGTAGGAGCAGTGCAAGGATAAGGTCGCCGGATCTCATTCCCGTTTTGGGTAGAGGGGCCTGTGCGGACTCCTGGTTTGCCCGGCCTGGTCTGTGCGACTAGCATAAGGCTACGCCGGACGGGAACCCGGAAAAAGCAGGCATCTCTGGGTTGGCCCGACCAAATCGCCCGATGCCAGGAAAGAACAGGAGACGGAAGAAAATGAAACGCATCCTTGCACTATTCATTACGGCCTCTATACTCGCAGCCCTGCCGGCGTTCGCACAGAAACACTACAAGGTGGCCGATCGCGTTAAGCTTGGCGGGGAAGGCGGATGGGATTACCTCTACTATGACAAAGACGGCCACCGATTGTTTATCACCCGCGGCACCCACGTTATGGTCGTGGACACCGCTAGCCTCAAGGTCACGGACGACATCCCTGATCTTTCTGGCATCCACGGGGTTACCCTGGCGCCGGAGTTGAACCGCGGCTTCATCAGCAATGGCGGCGACAACAGCGTTACCATCTTCGATCTGAAGACGCTCAAGAAGCTGGACAACATCAAAGTCGGCGAGCGGCCCGACGCTATCATGTACGACCCCTTCACCAAGTATGTGTTTACCTTCAACGCTCGCAGTAAGGACTCGACGGCCGTTGATGCGGCCACTGGCAAGGTGCTGGGCACAATTCCGCTAGGAGGAAAACCCGAGTTTCCTGCCACCGATGAGAAGGGAAAAGTCTTCGTCAATATCGAAGACAAGAGTGAGATTGCCGAAATCGATGCCAGCAAGCTGACGGTGCTGAACAAGTGGCCGCTTAGCCCATGCCAGGAACCCAGCGCGCTGGCTTTTGACCGGACGCACCATCGCCTGTTCGCGGGATGCGACAACAAGATGATGGCCGTCGTGGACTCCCAGAGCGGCAAGGTTGTAACCACCGTCCCGATCGGTGACGGCGTGGATGCCGGACGCTTCAATGCCAACACCCAGGAAGTCTTCATGTCCTGTGGCGAGGGCGTGCTGACTGTGATTCATGAAGACAATCCGGACAAGTACACGGTCACGCAGAACCTGCCGACGGCGAAGGGCGCGCGGACCATGGCCATGGACTACGAGAATGACGTCGCATACCTGGTCACCGCGCAGCGCGACCCGAAGCCGCCTGCTCCCGGGCAAAGACCAGCCATGGTCCCCGGCAGCTTCGAGCTGATCGTGGTGAAGGCGGAGTAATCTATTTCGCCGGCGGTTTCTGCGCGCTGGGCGGCAGCAGATTGTTCAACCGCAAGTACATTGCTGCAGCGCTGTAGTGGTCTGCCCAACCCGTCACCAGATAAATAAGCGCCGCAGCGCGGGTCCCAGTGCGTCCGCCTGGGAACGCAGCCGGCTGGCCAAGCACAGAATCATCAGCCTTGGCCAGAACCTGCTCGCAATACGAGAACGAGTCCTTGACCGCCTTGGTCAGCACATCTTTGGAGTCGCTTTCGCTCAGCTTGGTCTCGCGCGGCGGCTCGCCAGCGAGGCGCGCGCACATGCCGTTGTTCGCTTCCGCGACGTGCATGATGAGGTGGGCAAAACTCATCTGCTCCGGCGTGGGATGGTAGCTGTACTTATCGGCCGGCATTTCCTCAGCCGCGCCGATCAGGTTCTTTGACTGGCGTTCTTCAAGCTGCCGAACGGTACTGATGACCGGACTGCCCGCGGTCGCTGCCGGCGAACCTGTCTGTGCGAGCGTGGCCGGCGCGAGCGCTAATACCAGAGTTGCAATGGCAATATTCTTCATATTTCCCCCAACAAAGGCTGGCGAGAAGCATACCGCAATGTACCCCGCGTCGTTGTATTATTCGGCGATGCGCATGAGTGGGACAAAATGGGCCATCTTAGGCTGCGCACTCGTGGCCTTGTTGGCGGTTTCCTTGTACTTCTTGAACCGGCAGTCGGCCAGTCCGCCGGCGTCCGTTAGCCGGACCTATGCTCTCACGGGGCTTGTTGTGCAGGTCACGCCGCAGACAAAGCATGTCTCGGTCGCCAACGACGACATTCCTGGTTTCATGCAGCCGATGGTGATGGACTACGAGGTCGCCGACCCATCGGCGCTCACCGCCTTGAAGCGTGGAGACACAATCCACGCGACCCTGCTTAGTGATGGTGTGCACCAGTGGGTGCTGCAAGACATCACCTTCGCCGACAAACGTTGAATTGGCGGGGGGCAAAAAAGGGGCACACATTGATCAGTGTGCCCCGCCCTGTTAATGGCCGCAATCTTCTCGTTGTTAACCCTTGGTGGCGCCACCTTCGTGCATCTTGGCGCGCTCAATCAGCATTTGTACCTGGTCCTTTTGCGGATATTCAGGATTGGTTTGCAGCAGTTTTTGCCAAGCTACAATGGCGCCTTTGGGATCTTTCTTGCCTTGCCATTTCACAATTCCGAGGTTAAACAACGTCTCCGGATTATTGGGACGGATGGCCAGTACTTTCTCGAAGTTCGCGATGGCTTGGTCGGCGTTGCCGGTGTACCAGTACGAAGTGCCTAAATCCGTTCGCACATCTGGGTTGTCAGGTTGAACGACCAGGGCCTTTTCGTAGTACTCAATGGCCTGCGGATAGGCCCGGCTGTCGTAGTAGAGATTGCCGAGTTTCACCAGGGTATCGAGGTTGTTGGGATTGGTCTTCAGCTGAGCCAGCAGCGGCTCGGCGGCCTTGGCTACCATTTCCGGTGGAGGGCTTTGTTGCTGCTGCGCGCCGCCTATACCCGGCAACTGGGCTGAACCCATCCCGCCACCACCCATTCCAGCGGGTGCGGCCGCGGCTTGTGCAGTCTCGGCCGGAGTGGACACAGGGGCCGATCCCCGGGCAAAGTAGCCGACCGCGATGCCGATGGCCAGCGTGATCACCGCCAGCGTGTAGGCCTGGACACCGGTGAAGCTGGCATTGTTGCTGTTCGTTTTGTCCACAGACTGTGGCATTGCTTCTCCTTCAATCTAGCTAGTTCTTGGCGCCGGCAGCAGCCAATGAAGGCTGTTCAAGTTGAAACAGGCGGCTCACCGCGGCGGTCAGCGCGTCCTGTTCGTTCCTCTCTGGAAGTTCTTTCAATTCACGGGCCAGGGAACCGGCGATTCGCTGGGTGATATGGTTCGTCAGAGTCGTGAGCGCCTGGTCCTGGTCTTCCGTGAATGGCCCAAATTCCTTGCGCATGACTTCCAGTTCCTGCCGGCAGAGTTCATCGAGACGTTGACGCAGGGCCACGATCGTCGGCACCACACGCTCCGCGATCAGTTTACGACGGAAACCCTGCACCTCCTCCTGCACGATCTTTTCTGCAGCTTCGGCGGCCGCTTGCCGGCCTACCGCATTACGCTGCACCACCTGCTCCAGGTCGTCCATATCAAACAGATGGATGCCTTCGATCTCCCTCACCTCGGGATCAATATCGCGAGGCACGGCGATGTCGATCATCACCATCGGCTTGTAATTACGTTGACGCGCAATCTCTTCGGCTTCCTGACGGCTAAGAATGTAGTGCGGACACGCCGTGGAACTGACGATAATGTCTGCCGTCTTCAAGTGCTTTGCCCGGTCGTCGAATGAAACGGCAGTGGCTCCCAACTTCCCGGCCATCTCCTCCGCGTGGTCCAGGCTCCGGTTCATCACCTTCAACTGCCTGGCGCCCGCCTTCATCAGGTAATGGGCTGCCCGGTCGCTCATCTTGCCCGCACCGATCAGCAGAACCTCGCGGCCCGCAAGTTCGCCGAGGATCTTCCGCGATAGTTCCACCGTGGCGTAGGGAACGGAAACGGCGGACGAGCCGATCGCCGTTTCGGTCCGCGTCCGCTTGGAAACTGTCATGGCCTTTTGCATGACCGCATCCAGAAAACGTCCAGTTGTTCCCGCCTCCTGGGCCTGTACCCAGGCCTGTTTTACCTGGCCAGTGATTTCGGGTTCGCCCAACACCATGGAGTCCAGGCTGGAATTGACCCGAAAGATGTGGGTAAGAGCAACGTCATCCATCAGGCGATAAAAGTGCGACCATTCGCAGAGCCGGAGTTGGTATTCCTGGGTCAGGAAGCGGAGTACTGAATTGGCCGCCGTCGGGACATCGCTAGCCCATAGAATGAACTCGGTACGGTTACAGGTAGCCAGTACGATGACTTCCTCGATGCCCTCCGAACGCACGAGTTGATGGAGCGCTTCGTAGCGTCGGGGCTCACTGATCCAGAATCGCTCGCGGACGGCGACGGGGGACGTCCGGAAATTGAGGCCGATTACTGCCAGGGTAGGTTCCACAGAGACCTCTCTTACAAGGTGGCGGTCAATGTTGTAGAGGCACAGGACATGCCAAACGTTACCCGTCCGTCCGTGACGTGTAAATAGCTGAAAATAAATGTCCAATCTGACGCGAGTTCGTCTCGCGACGGGACATGATTGGGGCGGTTTAGCGGCATATCACGCGTCGGCAGTGTTTTTTCCCACGTACTTATCGGGAAGTGGTATGGCCAAAACCGAGTTCCGAGAGTACATTACCTTCGCCGTCGTTTTGCGGCGCTTTTGTTCATATCTTTGCCCCGAGAGGGCACTTTAGTGAGGAAAAAATGACGATGAAATTGCTCCAGAGGATCGCACTGTTCACCTTCGTAATCGCACTAGCGCTGCCACCGATGGCCGCCGCGCAGGGCGGAGCAGACACCTACAAGGCAAAGTGTGCCATGTGCCATGGAGCCGATGGCGCCGGCAAGGCCTCGATGGGAACCAAGGACCTCGGCAGCGCTGACATTCAGAAAATGTCGGATGCCGACCTGACGGGTGCCATTACCAATGGCAAAGGCAAGATGCCGGCGTACAAAGGCAAGCTGACCGACCCACAGATCAAAGACCTTGTCTCTTACATCCGCACGCTGAAGAAGTAGTCCGCGAACGCCTCCTGCGTTTCTCCTTGACGGCGGCTCTGCACCGAGCCGCCTTTTTCCTGCATATTAGTCCCTCGTACTCTCTTTCCATCCCTCCTCCGTGCCGAGCCATGCGCCCTGGAGTTATACTCGCAAACTGCAAGGATGGAGGCGGCATGAAAGACGACGATGCGCGCAAGCCTGAGCCAACGGGCGTAACACGACGCGACTTCATGAAGATATCCGGCATCGGAGTTGCCGTGCCGCTGCTCGTGGGCCCAACCGTAGTGAAAGCCGCGGGAGAGGAGGTCGCGGTCCACGGTCCGGGCAAAGTCCCCGTGCAGCTCACCGTGAATGGCAAAACGCTTAACGCCCAGATCGAGCCGCGAGTGACTCTGCTGGATGCCTTGCGCGACAACTTCAATCTGACCGGCGCCAAGCGCGTCTGCGATCGCGGCGTGTGCGGCGCCTGCACGGTGCTGATGGACGGCAAGACTGTGTATGCCTGCTCGATCCTGGCGATCGACGCGCAGGGCAAGAAGATCACCACCATCGAGGGTCTGACCGAAGGCGATGCGCTCACCCCGGTGATGCAAGCGTTCGTCGATCACGACGCGCAGCAGTGCGGCTTCTGCACACCGGGTTTCATTGTCGCCACCACACACTTCCTCGAGCAACATCCCCATCCCACGGCCGAAGATATTCGGCGCGGCCTAAGCGGCAACTACTGCCGCTGCGGGACCTACGATGGGATTCGCGCTGTCGCGCTGGCCTCTTCGCAGGAAAGGAGGTCGTCATGAGCGAGTACCAATGGCCCGATCCTGCGACTCGTCCGCTGCTGGGCAAGCGCATTTCGCGAGTTGACGGCCCGGTAAAGGTTTCCGGCCGCGCCAAATACACCTACGACTACAATCCCGACGGCCTGCTCGCTGGAAAGGTCCTTCGCTGCCCCTATGCGCATGCGCGTATCACCAGCATCGACACCACCGCCGCCGAGAAAATGCCCGGCGTCAAGGCCGTCAGAGTCATTCAGCCCGCCGGGACGGAAATCTTCTGGGCGGGCGATGAAGTGGCTGCGGTAGCCGCTGTAGATGAACCGACCGCCGAAGACGCAATCCGCGCCATCAAGGTGCAGTATGACGTGCTGCCTCATTTCGTTTCCGACGCCGAGCCTCCGAAGAACATCGCCCTCGATACCGGGCCGCTGAGCCAGGACGATTTCGAAGACCTCGAAGACAACCAGGTCCCCGACGAACAGGTGATCGCGACCATCAAGAAGAATGGCATCAGCTTCAAGCCCAGCGACAAGTATCTGAAGTCGATGCAGGAGTCAGGCAGTCAGCGCGAAGTGTGGTGCAAGCACTGCGCGCGGCGAAGTACGTCGAAGGCACGGCTTCGCGACTCTCCCTACAAGAAGACTGCGGTGCAGAAGCAGGGCGAACCCGACAAGGCCTTCGCCTCCGCTGCTACCGTCTCGAAGGTCTGTACGGCGCCTCCTGCATTACGCACTGCTGTCTTGAGACCCACGGCATGGCGATCCGAATGGACCAGCGACAAGGATGTTGTCGTGCACGTCTCCACCCAGAACGTTTCCGGCGTCGCTCCCCAGGTGGCCGAGCCGCTGGGCATTCCCGCCGGCAACATTCAGGTGCTGGAGCAATACGTCGGCGGCGGTTTCGGCAGCAAGTGGGGACCTGACCGGTGGGGCATGGCCACGGCGCACCTCTCCAAGTCTGCCGGCGGCAAGCCGGTGAAGATCATGCTCGAACGCGCCGCCGAGCAGGAAGTTGCAGGCATGCGCCCGTCGGGATATGGGCGCGTGAAAATTGCCGCCGACAAAGACGGAAAATTTGTGGCCTGGGAATCAACCTCCTGGGGAACCGGCGGAATGGGCGGCGGCGGTACGCCTCCCCTGCCGTACATCTTCGACATCCCCAATCAACGCAAACAAAGCGTCGCCATCGCCACCAACCAGGGAAGCGCTCGTGCGTGGCGCGCGCCGACCCATCCTCAAGCTGCGGTCATCACCATGGGCGCGATCGAAGACCTTGCGGCGAAGATGAACATGGACCCGGTGGACCTGATCACCCGCAACCTCGAGCTCACCGGAAAGCGCGCCGACACCTATCGCGATGAGCTGCCGATTGCGGCGGAGTTGATGGAGTGGAAGAAGAACTGGCATCCGCGCGGCGACAAGACGCCAGGACCGGTGAAGCGCGGGCTCGGCCTCTCCATGCACACCTGGGGCGGCCGCGGTCACAACAGCGATTGCGATCTCACCATTCATCCTGACGGCTCGGTCGAAATCAAAATGGGCACCCAGGACCTGGGCACCGGCTGCCGCACGGTCATCACGATTGTCGCTGCCGACACGCTCGGTATTCCGATGGAGAACGTCAAGCTCCTGATCGGCGACAGCCGCTATCCGGTCTCCGGCGGCAGCGGCGGCAGCACGACCACCGGAGGTGTGAGCGCCTCGACGCGCCGTGCTGCGGTGGACGCACGCGATCAGCTTTTTGCGAAAGTAGCTCCAGCACTGAAGGCGCGGCCGGAAGAACTGGAGGCCGTGAATGGATCGGTGCGGGTGAAAAGCGATCCCAGCCGCAGCCTGTCGTGGAAAGAAGCCTGCTCCAAAATCGGCGCCATGCCGATGACGGTGCGCGGCAAGAATCCCGACAAAGTCGAAGGGTCCCGACCTCACCAACAGCGGCGTTGGCGGCGTGCAGATGGCCGATGTCTCCGTGGACACGGAGACCGGAATCGTGCGCGTGAACAAGATGGTCGCAGTGCAGGACTGCGGCCTGGTCATCGACGTGAAAACCGCCGAGAGCCAGGTGCTGGGCGCGCTCATCATGGGCATCAGCTACGCGCTCTACGAAGAGAAGATCCTCGATCCTGTGACCGGACGCATGCTGAACCCGAACATGGAGTTCTATCGCCTGGCCGGCATCGCCGACATCGGCGAACTCAAGGTCCACATGATGACCGGCAAGGGCTACGACGAGCGCGGCGTCATCGGATTGGCCGAGCCGCCGGTGATTTCGCCCGGCGCATCCATCTCCAACGCCGTGGCCAACGCCATCGGCGTGCGCGTGCCGTTCCTGCCGCTCACGCCCGACCGCGTGCTGGAAGCGCTGGGACAAGGAGGGGCCAATGCAAGCGTTTGAATACGTCACTCCGACGAAGAAAGAGCAGGTCGCGACCCTGCTCGGCGAGCAAGGCTCCATCCTCGCCGGCGGCACCGATCTGCTGGCGCTGATGAAGGACGACGTAGTCACCCCCAAGCGCCTGGTGAACATCAAGCAGATCGACGGCCTGCGCGGCATCAGCTATCAGCCGGGAAACGGCCTGCGCATCGGCGCTCTAACCACTCTCGCCGAACTTGCCGAGGCGAAAACCGATCTCGCAGCCTACCCCATGCTGACCGAAGCGCTGAACGAGGCTGCCAGCCCGCAGATTCGCAACCTGGCCACCATCGGCGGCAACATGTGCCAGCGCCCGCGCTGCTGGTACTTCCGCAACGGCATGGGGCTGATGGCGAAAACTCCGGACGGCAAGTCCATGGTGGTCGAGGGCGACAATCGCTACGCTGCCATCCTGGGCAACTACGGCCCCGCCTACTTCGTAAGTCCTTCCACCATCGCGCCTGCGCTCATTGCGTACGGCGCGAAAATCCGCCTCTACTCGGCCAGTGCGCCGGGTAGCGGTGTGCGCGAGTTGCCGTTGGAGAACTTCTTCGTCATCCCCAAGTCGGAGAACGACCTCGAGCATGATCTCAAGCCGGGCGAGATGGTGATCGAAATCGTCGTGCCTCCGCCGGCGCAGAATCTGAAGGCCGGCACCTACGAAGTACGCCAGAGAGCCGCCTTCGACTGGCCTCTGGCCCAAGCCAGCGTCACCCTGGAGATGGACGGCAATACGGTGAAGAGCGCGCGAGTGGTACTTGGCCAGGTCGCTCCTATTCCGTGGCGATCGCCTGGGATCGGAGCAGGCGCTGGTCGGCAATGCCATCACGCCTGAGACCGCAATGGCCGCGGCCAACGCGGCGGTCGCGCGCGCCCGGCCGCTCAGCCACAACAAATACAAAGTCACCCTGACCAAGGTGGCGGTGAAACGCGCCATTCTTCAAGCCGCCGGCCAGAGCGCTGGAGGTGCCGCATGATGCTGATGCCCGACGCCGATCGCTTCGATCCTACTCGCGAAGACCTCTGCCCGGCGCTGCGCTGGAAGGGCCAGTTCATCCTGGCGGAACACGACCCCTCCGTGCCTCCTTCCAACGACGGCCTGTTCTGGTGCATGCATACCCAGACTTGCATCGGCCCCGACGGCGAGCTGGCCGAGCCTGGCAACTGCTCGTCCACGGGACGCGCGTGTCATGGGACGGGGAAATGCCAAGGGGCATGATTGCGGATTTATCAGGAGAGCGAAATGACAGTCGCTTATTCCGGCGTAATTACGTCTTCCGCATTTCCTCCGATTCGACAGCGATTTAGTTGGGAATTGCCGTGCTGCCCATTTTCGTGGAGGTTGTTCCGTCTCAATTGGCCCGAATCAGGATTTCCAGTGTGCACCAGCGATAAGCAGCCCAGCGGCCACTTATTGATCTGCACATCCGCGGCAACAGCCCTCACGGCGTAATCTCGAAGACGACGCCGTAGCCATTGGCGCCGCCCTCCGACGCCGTACCGTAAAGGTTTCCGTTTTCGTCAAACACCAGATTACTAACCGGAAAAGCGCCGTCCGTACCGGCAAAATCGTGAAGTGAGGTGTATGTCCAAGTTCCCTTGGAAGGTGTGAGCTTGAACACTGAACCCTGTCTATTGGCGCCATCACACAAAGTTGTGCCGTAGAGACTGCCGGCATGGTCTAACGCAAGGCTCGCTTGGGGGCCACAACCCGCACTTCCGGCAAAACTGTACAGCAACGTAAAGCTCCAGTTGCCATTTGAAGGTGTCAGTTCAAACGCTGTGCCGCCAGATCCTGTTCCATTTTGGGTGGTGGCGCCGTAGAAACTCCCCGACTCGTCAGCTATCAGGCCTGCCACGGGCACACCTCCGTCGGTCCCACCCTGGAAGGCATAAAGAAGATTCTCGATCCATCCTGACCCTGAAGGCGTCAACTGGAAAAGCACTCCTAGCCCGTGAGCACTGCCGTAAGCTGTCGTGCCGTACAGGTTGCCAGACGAGTCGAAGATCAAGCCGGCTGCAGGAAATACACCGTCCTCACCGCGTTCGAAAAGATGCAGTAAGCTTTGCGTCCAACCGCCGTTTGACAGCGTCAGCTCATAGACAACCCCGAAGCCGTATCCGCCTCCCAAAGTCACTCCGTAGAGATTTCCTGCCTGGTCAAAAGCCAGATCGCCTTCGGGATTCGCTCCATCGCGGCTCCCAGTGAAGCGATAAAGTACGGTTTCCGCCCAGGGACAGAGTGCTGATTTGCAGGCTGTTAATGGAGGCTGCAGCTTGAAAACGGTCCCGAATCCTCCATCACTACCAAACGTTGCGCCGTAAAGACTGCCGTCAGGCCCGAATACGACTCTACTGTAGGTGCCCGCGCCATCTATGCCTCCAGCGAAGCTGTACAGGGTGTTAAAGATCCAGTTAGAGTTCTTGCGCGCCAGCTTGAAAACCGCACCGTAGCCGACGCCGCCACCGTTCGTCGTGCCGTAAAGATTTCCTCCGCGGTCAATCGTCAAGCCTGCTTCGGGGCTTGCACCGTCATGCCCGCCGGTAAAGCTGTAAAGCACTTTGTACGTTTGCGCCTGTGCTGATTGACCGACAGAGACGGTCAGCGCTATCGCAAGCGCCAGGGTCAAGCTCCAATCAAGTGAAATCTGTTTGCTGTGCATCGGTATCCGCGTGGACGTGAGCGGCGAATTGACGGCTGATTGTGGCTCACCAAGGGCGGCTTGGCAAGAGAAAGTCGGGCTGTTCTGGTAGAGACTGATTCAAAAGAGT
>CAVTMW010000006.1:75000-233402 GCA_963735855.1 uncultured Acidobacteriaceae bacterium | reverse complement strand
GTTTCCTCAATCGTTCTGGTTATTTTCTATATCACCCATGTCGAATACCACAGATATTGCCATCGTAAACGGCGCTCGCACGCCCATGGGCCGCTATTGCGGCAAGTTGCGCGATTTCACGGCCATGGATCTGGGCGCCATCGCCGCCACGGAAGCCATGAAACGCTCCGGCGTCGAGCCGGCCGAGATCGATCACGTCGTGATCGGCAATGCGCAGCAGACTTCGGGCGATTCCATCTACGGCGCGCGGCATGTAGCGCTCAAAGCTGGAGTGCCGGTGGAAGTTCCGGCCCTCACCGTCAATCGCTTGTGCGGTTCGGGCATGCAATCGGTTGTGACTGCCGCGCAGATGATCCAGCTCGGCGAGTCGACGATCGCGCTGGCTGGCGGCATGGAGTCCATGTCGCAAGCGCCGCACGTCGTACGCGGCATGCGTTGGGGCGTTGGCCTGGGCGAAGGCAAGCTGGAAGATTCGCTGATGGTGGCGCTGCTCGATACGTATTGCGGCCTGTATATGGCCAACACCGCAGAGCTTTATGCCAATCAGCAGGGCGTTACGCGCGAGATGCAGGACGAGTTTGCGCTGCGCTCCCAAAAGACCGCTGACGACGCCTACAAGGCAGGAAGGCTTCAGGAAGAGTTGACGCCGGTTGCGCTGCGCAATCGCAAAGGCGAGCCTTCGGGCGAGATGTTCACCGAGGACGACCTCCGGCGGCCGGAGACGACGATGGAAAGCCTTCGCAAGCTGAAGCCGGCATTTGGCACGGGAGGCGTGACTGCCGGCAACGCCAGCGGCATTGTGGATGGCGGCGCAGCCGTGGTCGTGATGCCGCTCGCCGAAGCCGAGAAGCGTAATCTGAAGCCGATGGCGCGCATTGTGAGCTGGGGTATTGCCGGCGTCGATCCCAAGATTATGGGCTCAGGACCGGTCCCAGCAACCCGCATCGCGCTGAAGAAAGCCGGACTGAAGCTCGAAGACATTGATCTGATCGAAGTGAACGAGGCCTTTGCGGCGCAGTACCTCGCGGTCGAGAAGGAGCTTGGGCTGGATCGCAACAAGGTGAACGTAAACGGCGGAGCGATCGCGCTCGGCCATCCGCTGGGCGCGACCGGAACGCGGCTGCTGATCACGCTGATGAACGAACTGCGGCGCCGCAAGGGTAAGTACGGACTGTCCACCGCATGCATCGGCGGCGGGCAGGGGATTGCAGTCATCATCGAGAATCTGCAGCAATAGGATTGCGGGTGAAAGAAGGCTTCCATCTGGGTGGAAGCGCCGGGCTTCAGCCCGGCGAAATAGCGCTCGGTCACGAACGGCTTTAGCCGTGGCGGCCGTTGGATGTGCTCCAGGGCTAAAGCCCGCTCTGGCAGGATCTCTTTGCGGGACGGCCGAAGCCGTGCCCTTTCACCGGGTCATTACGGGATCTTAAGTATGACAAGCGACGAACGCGCTCTGCACCAACTGGTGTATCAACTCGAGGCGGCGTGGAACGCGGGGGACGCCGCCAGCTTCGCTGAGGCGTTCGCGGAAGAGGCCGATTTCATCCACATCCTGGGCGGATATTACAGCGGCCGAACGGCCATCGAAGCCGGGCACCGCATGATCTTCGGCACCATCTACAAGGGCAGCACGGTGCGGTACAGTGTCGAGAAAGTTCGCTTCATCCGGCCTGATGTCGCTGTTGTGTCTACCCGGCAGTACCTGCAATTTTACGAAGATGGCGAGGCGCGCGAGTTGCAAGCGCGGCCCTTGCTGGTGCTGGAAAAAAAAGACGGCCTCTGGGAGATCGTGGTCCTGCAGAATACGAGGATTATGGAAGTGGGCGCGCCAGCAAAGGAAGCGGGAACGAATCGAAAGTGGGCGAACTGACCATCCATGCTTTTCATCCCGAACGACGAACGAAGTGAGGAGCGCAGGATGACAAGCGTTGCATTGCGAAAAAAGATGGATAACGCGGACAAGCGCAAGATTCTTAATAAGGGAAAGCGAAATTATGGACATCAAGAAAGTTGGCGTACTGGGTTGTGGGCTGATGGGCTCGGGCATCGCGCAGGTCGCGGCCACCGCGGGTTTCGACGTGACGGTGCTGGA
The DNA here is from genome assembly GCA_963735855.1 of uncultured Acidobacteriaceae bacterium. Lineage (GTDB taxonomy): Bacteria > Acidobacteriota > Terriglobia > Terriglobales > Acidobacteriaceae > Bog-257. The sequence goes on along the minus strand of CAVTMW010000006.1, from coordinate 231,310 downwards.
GCAGGAGCAGAAATTTCTCGACAAGGGTTTCGCGGGAATTGAGAAGTCGCTTACCCGCCTGGTCGAGCGCGGCCCGGCCAAGGGTGGTTTGACGCCGGAACAGAAGACCGAGGCGCAGTCACGGCTGAAGGGCACCACCAACATGGCCGATCTCGCCGACTGCGACATCGTCATCGAAGCCATCATCGAAAACGTCGCCGAGAAGCGCAAGACCTACGCGCAGCTCGATGCGATCGTCAAGAAAGACGCGATCTTCGCCAGTAACACGTCGTCGATTTCGATCACCGAGCTGATGACGGCCACCAAGCGGCCCGAGCGCTTCATCGGCCTGCACTTCTTCAATCCCGTACCGATGATGAAGATGGTCGAAGTGGTGAAGACCATCGCCACCGCGCCCGAGGTGTTCGAGACGGCGGTGGAGTTCGGCACGAAACTGGGCAAGGTGCCGGTGCGCACCAGCGACAAGACCGGGTTCATCGTGAACCGGCTGCTGGTGCCGTATCTGCTGGACGCGATTCGCGCGTACGAGGAAGGCGTCGGCTCGATCACCGACATTGACGAAGCCATGAAGCTGGGCTGCGGCTATCCGATGGGGCCGTTCACGCTGCTCGACTTCGTCGGCCTCGACACCACGTACTACATCACGCACGTCATGTACGACGAGTTCAAGGAGCCGCGCTTCGCCTCGCCGCCGCTACTGAGACGGCTGGTGCTGGCGGGCTGGTACGGTCGCAAGTCGGGCAAAGGCTTCTACGATTACGCCGACCCGAACAAGCCGGTGCCGGGAAAGTTTGTGTAGGCTTGACGGGCGCGATCAGGGTGGCATATGCTTTGGCATATGGCAACGAGATCCGGAGCCCCGAAAGGCATGTCAGGTTGTTCAAGAATGGCCGTAACCAAGCCGTAAGGATTCCGCGTGAATTCGAGCTGGCAAGCGACAGCGCGATTATGCGCAAAGAGGGCGAACGTCTGGTCCTGGAGCCAATACCGGCGAAGTCTCTACTGGAATTGTTGGCCACGCTAAAGCCACTTGACGAGACATTTCCTGCGATCGAGGACCTGCCTCCCGAGGCCGTCGAGCTCTGATGCGCTACCTGCTCGACACGAATATCCTTTCAGACTTGGTTCGACATCCCCAAGGTCAGATTATGCAGCACATTGAGAGGGTCGGGGAAGGCCAGGTCTGCACCAGTATCGTAGTTGCAGCGGAGCTTCGTTATGGAGCAGCGAAGAGGGAGTCACCGCGCTTGACAACGCAGCTGGAGGCGGTGCTTGGGGCCATTGAGGTGCTGCCGTTCGAGGCGCCAGCCGACCGGGAGTATGGGCGTCTTCGTACCCGGCTGGAAAGGCAAGGCAAGCCCATCGGTGGCAACGATATGCTGATTGCTGCTCAGGTTCTTGCCCTCGGCTATACCATGGTTACCGATAATGAGCGTGAGTTCGCTCGGATTCCGGACCTTGCTTGCGAGAACTGGCTGCGGCGGCCAGCTTAAGGGTGAGGGTTGGTACGGCCGCAAGACGGGTCAAGGGCTTCTACGATTACGCCGACCCGAACAAGCCGGTGCCGGGAAAGTTTGTGTAGCGTCGCGGTTAGAGACGTGTGTTTCTCGTCTCTGTTTCGAGAAGTTGTCATTACGTTAGAGTTGTCATTACGAGCGAAGCGAGGAATCTGCTTTTCTCTTGGTCAGCAGCGCTTCGAAGAACAGCAGATTCCTCGCGGCCTGAAGGCCGCTCGTAATGACAATTCATGAAGGGTCCGTCCTTGGGCGGGCAGCCTACAAACGAATCGACCCCACGAGGGAACACATGACCGAGTTCGAAAATATTAAGTTCGAAAAGAAGAACCAGATCGCCTACGTCACCATTGACCGGCCCAAGGTGCTCAACGCGCTGAACATGGCCACCATGCAGGAGCTGAAGACGGTCTTCGCCGACCTGAAGGACGATGCCGACGTCCGCGTGGTCATCCTCACCGGTGCGGGCGAAAAGTCGTTCGTCGCGGGCGCCGACATTGGCGAACTGGGGCAGCAGACTCCGGTTTCCGCCAAGGAGTACACCCATCGCGGGCAGGCCATCGTGGATGCGATCGAGAACCTGGGCAAGCCGGTCATCGCCTGCATCAACGGCTTCGCGCTGGGCGGCGGCTGCGAGCTGGCGATGGCTTGCACCATGCGACTCGCCAGCGACAATGCCAAGCTCGGCCAGCCCGAGGTGAAGCTCGGACTCATCCCCGGCTACGGCGGCACGCAGCGCCTGCCCCGGCTGGTGGGCAAGGGCCTGGCGATGCAGCAGGTGCTGACCGGCGAGATGATCAGCGCGCAGGAAGCGTACCGCATCGGGCTGGTGAACGAAGTCGTGCCGCAGGCAGAGCTGATCGCGCGCGCCGAGGCGATCGCGGCCAAGATCATCGCCAACTCGCCGCTGGCCATCCAGTACGCGATGGAAGCGGTGAACCGCGGCTTCGACATGACGCTGGCCGATGGCCTGTTTCTGGAGGCCACGCTGTTTGCCGTCTGCTGCGCCACCGAGGACAAGAACGAGGGCACGCGCGCGTTTCTGGAGAAGCGGCCGGCGCAGTTTAAAGGAAAGTAGTCAGTGGCCAGTGGTCAGGCAGTGGCTAGACGCGCCAGTGTCATGTGAGCGCAGGCTACCCCGGTTTTGGGCAGACGGAGTCGAAGCACACCTAAGAATTGTCATTACGAGCGGCCTTGAGGCCGCGAGGAATCTGCTGTTTTGGTTGGAGCACGTGCGACTTATAGAAACAGCAGATTCCTCGCTTCGCTCGTAATGACAACTCATTTGAGATCTGACAACTGGAAACTGGCTACTGCAGCTACTGGCTACTGAGCTACTGACTACTGAATCATGATTCGTTCCATCATCTACCCTAACCGGCCGCTCGCTCAGGGTGACAGGTGTTATGTGTGCGGTGGCCGAACATGCCGCAGCTTACACTGAACCGCTATGATGCGTTCCATCATCTTTCCTCGCGTGCTCGGCAAGTCGCTGGATGATCTTCAGCCAGCGCTGGAGTTGTTTCGCGCGCTGGGGTTTGCTCCCGGCAACCAGTGGCACGAGGGCGGAAATCACGGCGTCGAGATGCTCGCGCCCAGCGGAGGCATCGAGTTCATCGCCGCGCCGGATGCGCCCAGCGTTGACGCGATGGTGGAAGTCTCCGATGCCGACGCTGCCTACGAAATCGTGAAGAAGCTTTCGCCCACCCTGTCGCCAAAGGACGGCGACGAGGGTGGGGCACCCGCGCAGCTCGGCGTAAGGATTCGGAAAGAAATCGCCGACACGCCCTACGGCGCGCGCCTGTTCGAAGTGGAAGTCAGCGGATTGCGCATTGGCTTTCTGACCTACGCAAAGAAAGCCGGGGAGACCCGGGGTCTGGAAGCGTCGTTGAATGCCGCAGGCAAGCGCTTCGCGGTCGTGGTGAGCCGCTTCAATTCGTTCATCACCGAGCGCCTGCTGGACGGTGCGCTCCAGGCGCTGCGCCAGTGCGGAGCTAAGCCCGACGACATCACCGTAGTTCATGTGCCGGGCGCATTCGAGATTCCCTCAGCCGCGCGCCAGCTGGCGGAGACCAAGCGCTATCACGCCATCGTCTGCATCGGATGCCTGCTGCGCGGTGGCACGCTGCACTATGAGGTCATTGCCAACGAAGTCGCGCGCGGCATCGGCCAGTCAGCGCAAGAGACTGGGGTACCGCATGCCTTCGGAGTGCTCACCTGCGACACTTTGGAGCAGGCCATCGATCGCGCAGGATTGAAGGCGGGCAACAAGGGATTCGAAGCAGGCTTGACCGCGGTGGAGATGGCGTCACTGCGCAAGAAAGTCGCTGACCAAAGCTCGGGCGGCAAGCCATGATCAAGGCCACCAGCCGTCGGAAGTCGCGTGAACTGGCGCTGCAGATGCTCTTCCAGTTGGACATGGCAAAGCAGGATGCCGGGGAGGTCCGCCGCACCTTCTGGAGTGAGCGCATGGACCTGGACGAAAATGTGCGCGCCTTTGCCGACAAGCTGTTCGGCGTCGCCTGCGAACGGTCCGCGGAGATCGATGAGATTATCGAGCGCAATGCGCAGCGCTGGCGGATGGAACGCATGGCCGCGGTGGACCGCAACCTGCTGCGCACCGGAGTGGCGGAGTTTCTCGGTTTTCCCGAGACCGCCCGCCCGATCGTGATCAACGAGGCGCTGGAAATTGCGCGGCGCTTCTCGACGCCAGAGTCGGTGACGTTCATCAACGGAGTGCTGGACAGCGTGGCGCGGGAACTGCCGGAAGAGAAAAAAACTCAGATGCGTCACAGCAGCAGCAAGAAGCGCGCTCGTGGGAAAAGCGAAGGCGCAGGATAGTGGGCGCAGCAGTTTTGTCATTAAGAGCGAAGCGAGGAATCTGCTTTCCTAAACCGGACGAAAAGCAGATTCCTCGCGGCCTGAAGGCCGCTCGTAATGACAACTCTCAGAGCAAGATCCCTCCGGGCTCATCCACCCCAACAAGCGCAGAAGCGGCGCTTGTCGGGGAACCCGGGTCCGCCCGCTCGTGATGACAATCCCTATTGCGAGCGCAGCACGCCGCCCAGCGATTCCAGCTTGGCGATAATCTGCGACGACCACTGTGCCACCTCGTCGTCGCGCAGCGTCCGCTCCTTTGACTGGAACTCGGCGTGGAGCAGAACGGAATACTTACCCGCTCCAACCTTTTCGCCGCGATAAATCTCGGCCGGAACGAACTTCTGCAGCTCGTCTATTCCTAGCTCTTCGACTGCCGACTTGATGCGCTCGAAGGTGACCGTGTCATCGAAGACGAAGGAAAAGTCGCGCTCCACCGCCGGGAACTTCGAGATGGGCTGATAGCGCGGCTCGCGCAGTCCATGACGATACAGGCGGTCGAGCAGCACTTCGGCCACATACACTTCCTGGCGGAACTTGCGCGCAGCCGCCAGATCGGGATGCAACTGGCCAAAGCGCGCAACGGTTTCCCCGTCCATCACCGCGCGGGCCGAGCGGCCGGGATGAAAGTACTGCGGCGTCTGAGCATCGAAGTACAGCGAGTTGTGCTGCGAACGCCGCCAGCAACTCCTCGACGTCGCCCTTCATGTGGAAAAAGTTGTACGGCTGCGCGGCGGAGTGGACGCTCTTCGCGAAAGCATCGCCCGTTGCGGCGAAACCCAGGTGGCGTCGCTCGTCGTGACTATCGCCGCGCTTTTCGAAGACCTCACCCGCTTCGAACAGGCGCACGTCGGTATTGCCGCGGTTCAGGTTGTAGGCAACCATGTTGAGCAGGCCGGGCAACATCGAGGTGCGCATGTATCCCGCCTCTTCGCTTTGCGGATTGGCGATGGCCAGCGGCTCGCCGCCGCCGAAGGTCTTCGCGTCCTGCTCCGAGATGAAGGTGATCGAGATGGCCTCGTCGTAACCGAGCGCCAGCATGGTCTCGCGCACCTTCGCGTCCTTGGGCTCGTCGGGCAACGTCACTACCGCGCCGGTAAAGGCGGGCAGCGTGTTGGGAAACTGGTTGTAGCCGTGGATGCGCGCGAGCTCTTCCAACAGGTCAACTTCGCGCTCCACGTCGAGACGCCAGGTCGGGACCTGCACGTTGAAGTTGCCGCCAGATGCGCGCGTGACGCCGAAACCCAGGCGTCCCAGGATGCGCTGGATCTCATCTTCGTCAAACTCGATGCCGAGAATACGATTCACCTCCGAGCGATGCAGCACGATGGCCGCACGCTCTACCTTGCGGGCGACTGTGTCAATCAGTTCACCCTGTAATTCGCCGCCGGCGCTGGCGAGAATCAATTCGGCTACGCGATCGCAAGCCAGCGGCGCGCAGCTCCAATCGGCGCCGCGCTCGAAGCGATGCGAAGCGTCGGTGTGCATGCCGTGGCGCTTGGCCATGCTGCGGACCGTCGCGGGATCGAACCACGCCGACTCGATGAGCACATTCTTCGTCGCATCGGTAATCATCGTGTCGAAGCCGCCCATTACGCCTGCCAGCGCGACCGGCTTCTTGGCATCGGCAATGACGAGATCTTCGGGCGTGAGCTTGCGCTCGACGCCGTCCAGCGTCTTCAGCGACTCGCCGGCGCGCGCGCGACGGACGATGATGGTTCCACCTTCGAGCAGGTCGAGATCGAAAGCGTGCGTGGGATGGCCGAGTTCGTTCAGCGCGTAGTTGGTGGCGTCGGCGACATTGTTGATCGGACGTGAGCCGAGAAGTTCGAGCCGCTGGGCGACGAGTTCGGGCGATGCCCCGATCTTCACGTTGCGCACAATGCGCGCTGTGTATCGTGCACAACCCTCGGCGTCTTCGATGATGATAGGAAACCCGTGGTTTGTCATCCCGACCGGAGCCCGCCCGGCGGGCGGAGTGGAGGGATCTGCGGTTACGTCCGGGAGCCTCGGTTCGATCTTCTTCAGTTCCACGTCGTAGATCGCCGAGGCCTCGCGCGCGACGCCGTAGTGGTTCATCGCGTCCACGCGATTCGTGGTCAGGTCCATCTCGTAGATGGTCGAGCCGTTCTCTTCCTGGACGGACTCCACCGCGATGCCGGCCGAGGTCAGGTCCTCGGCCAGTTGGCGGTCGTCGGCTGCGACGTTGACGAACTCGCGCAGCCATGTAGGAAGGATTCTCACGCAAACTGCTCCAGAAAGCGCACGTCACCCTGGTAGAACAACTGGATTTCTTCCACCTCGTACTTCAGGATGGCGATGCGCTCCGCGCCCATGCCGAAGGCGAAGCCGGAGATCTTCGACGAGTCGTAGCCGTTATGTTTCACGAAGTCGAAGACATTGGGATCCACCATGCCGCAGCCGAGCAATTCGATCCAGCCGCTGCCTTTGCACTTGCGGCAGCCTTTGCCGCCGCAGAAGATGCAACTCACCTGCATGTCGGCGCTGGGCTCGGTGAAGGGGAAGAACGACGGATAGAAGCGTGTCTTCACCGACGAGCCGAACAAAGCCTTCATGGCGTGGTCGAGCGTGCCCTTCAGGTCGCAGAAGGTGATGTTGGTATCCACTGCCAGCCCTTCGACCTGATGGAAGACCGGCGAATGGGTGGCGTCGAGCGGATCGTTGCGATGCACCTTGCCGGGGATGACGATGCGCACCGGCGGTGGCTGCTGCTCCATGGTGCGAATCTGCACCGGCGAGGTGTGGGTGCGCAGCATCAGGCGGTCGCGCGTCGGTTTGCCTTCCTGTCCGGCGATGAACAGCGTGTCCTGGGTGTCGCGCGCGGGATGGTTCGGCGGGAAGTTGAGCGACTCGAAGTTGTAGTAGTCGGTTTCGACCTCGGGGCCTTCGCCGACGGAGTAGCCCATCGCCTTGAAGACGGCAACGATTTCGTCCATCACGCGCAACACAGGATGCTTGACGCCGATGGGGCGTTGGATGCCGGGGAGGGTGATGTCGAGGCGGTCGGAGGCGAGCTTCGCGCCCACCGATGATATCTGGATGTTGTCGTGCGCCTGTTCGATTGCGGCTTCGGCACGCGCCTTCAGTTCGTTGACGCGCTGTCCGACGTCGCGTTTTGCCGGGCCGGGCGCGGCCTTCAGCCAGGTGTCGTTGACTTGAGTAAGAACGCCGTTTTTGCGAGCCATCCAACGATCGCGGAAGGTTTTCCAATCCGATTCGGCGCGCAGCCCGGCGGCCTCGGATTCCAGCGCAGCCAGAAGTTCGGCAACGGCGCGATCGAGCGCGTCAGCCGAGTAATCCTCGAGTTTGGGGACGGTGTACATGTTCTTGGTGCCGCCCCTGAAGGGGCTCGGATTCTTTATTGGCGCCTCACCCAGGACTCACGTCCTGGGCTACATTTGTTTCGCCCTCCGGGCTTCCAGAAGCACAACGGGCGGCCACGCGGGCCGCCCATCGGAAATCACTACTTTGTTGCTGGGATGGGCGGACTATGCCGTGGCGGCTTGCGCCTGCTTGCACAGCGCCGTAAACCCAGCCGGATCGTTGACCGCCAGATCGGCAAGGATCTTGCGGTCCAACTCGATGCCGGCCTTCTTCAGGCCGTTGATGAACCTGCTGTAGCTGAGGCCGTTCAGCTTGGCGGCGGCGCCGACGCGCACAATCCAGATGGAGCGGAACTGACGCTTCTTCTGTTTGCGGCCGCTGTAGGCGAACTTCAGCCCGCGCTCGACCGACTCCTTGGCCTGAACGGTACAGTTTGGATTTTGTTAAGTAATAGCCACTGGCGCGCTCCAGTATCTTCTTGCGGCGCGCGCGGCGCTTGGTACCACGTTTTACGCGAGGCATGTTGCTCCTTTTTGCAAATCGTTAAGCGGCTGGAGGCAAGGTAGTTGACCACGCTCGCTAACGAGGGGCCGGATTCGCCTCTTCACACGCTGTTGCCCGTCAACTCCCACCCTAGCTTCGCTAGGATGGGGCACCCACTGGGGTGATCATGCCGGGTGCCGCACCACGCGGCTAGTAAGGGATCATACGCTTGATCTTGGGCACGTCGGCCTTATCAAGCATCACGTCGGTATCGAGCTGGCGCTTGCGCTTGGTGCCCTTGGAAGTCAGGATATGGCGCTTGTACGCGTGTCCGCGCTTGATCTTGCCCGTACCTGTCTTCTTGAAGCGTTTGGCCGCTCCGCTATGAGTTTTCAGCTTCGGCATAGTGTCCTTCTATTACAACATAAACGCGCCAACCCCGCCAGCAGCGGCCGTCTCATGCCGCAGAGACACAGACAGTGAAAGACAGTTTAACCGCGGATTTTTGCGGATGAACACGGATCGAATACCGAATAAAGACAAACCCAAAGAGATGATCCGTGTTATTCCGTAAAAATCCGCGGTTAAGGGACTACTGCGGCTGCTGTTGCGGCGGCGCTGCAGGTGGCGCGGGCGGCTTCTCGGGCTTGGGAGCCTGCGGCTTCGCTTCGGCCTTGTGCGGCTTGCCCGGAGCCTGCGCCTTGGGCGGCGCCAGAATCAGGTGCAGCGTGTTGCCTTCCTGCCGTGGCCGGAATTCCACGATCGCCTTGTCGCCGAGGTCGGTGATCAAGCGTTCCAAAATCCCGCGTCCCAGGCTCTGGCGCGTCATTTCGCGTCCGCGGAAGAAAATGGTCGCCTTCACTTTGTCGCCTTCCGCGAGAAAGCGCAGCACATGGTTCTTCTTGGTGTCGTAGTCGTGATCGTCAACGTTGATGCGGAACTTGACTTCCTTCACCACAATCTGGTGCTGGTGCTTCTTGGCCTCGCGCTCGCGCTTTTCCTGCTGGTACAGGTATTTCCCGTAATCCATGATGCGGCACACAGGAGGCTGGGCGGTGGGCGAGACTTCTACCAGGTCGAGGGTTTTTTCGCGGGCAATCTTGAGCGCTTCGTAAGGCGTCATGATACCAAGCTGGTTGCCTTCATCATCGATCACGCGAAGTTCGCGTGCACGAATACGCTCGTTGGTGCGGATGAAACGTTTATCGATACAGCCCTCCTAAGGAATTGCAGGTATTGTCGAAGTATAGCACGGTAATATGCGGGAACAGCGGCAGGAAATGCGTCCCTCAAACTGGCGACGATCCGACCAGGGCATCGCTCGCGACCGCTTCAATTCTGCTCCGCAGCAGCGTGTTGGGGGCGTGCTCGCCGCGAACATGCAGCTTCAGGTAGTTGTCGGTCAGCGCCTCGGTGAACTCGCCGTCGCAGTGGGTGAGGGTAATCGCTTCCAGTTCGCGTCCGACGAACGACTGCATGAAGGCCCGTTTCTTGTGTGCTGCCAACTCGCGCAGCACGCGATTGCGCTCGCGCGCAACGTGCACCGGAACCTGGTCAGGCATTTCGGCGGAAGGAGTTCCCGGCCGCGAGGAATAGGTGAACACATGCAGATACGTAAACGGCAGGCGCTCGATCATTGCGTGTGTCTCTTCGAAGGCATCGTCGCGTCTCGCCGGGGAAGCCGACCATCACGTCAGCGCCAATCGCGGCGTCGGGCATGGCGCGGCGGATGCGCTCAATGCGATCGGCGTAATGCCACGGGCGATACTTGCGGTGCATGCGGCGCAGAACGCGGTCGCTGCCGGACTGCATGGGCACGTGCGCGTGCTTGGCGATACGCGGCGATGACGCGACGATTTCGATTACCTCGTTGGTCCAGTCCATGGGCTCGACGGAGCTGATGCGGACCTTCTCGATCGCGGTTTGCTCAAGGATCGCGCGCAGCATGCGCAGCGAAGTTCATGCGCGACGCGAGCTCGCGTCCCCAGCGCCCGAGATTGATGCCCGACAGCACGATCTCGCGATAGCCGTTGGCGACCAGCGCATCCACTTCGCGCAGCACCTGCTGCAGCTTCAACGAACGGCTCTTGCCGCGCACGTACGGGATGATGCAGAACGAGCAACGGTTATTGCAGCCGTCCTGCACCTTGAGATTGGGGCGGGTCTTGGCGAAAGGATCCGCGTCGAAGACTGGGGCGGCCATCAACTCGGTATGGGCGAAGATGTCGCCGACCATAAGCTTTGCATCGCCGTTGCCAATGTCTGCAAGCGGAACGAATCCGTTGCCCAACGCCGGGGGCACAGCGTAGTCAGCGAGTTGATGCTTGTGGGAGTTTCCGACGACCAGGTTCACGCCCGGAAGCGCCGCCAGCTCGTGGGGAGCGCGCTGCGCGTAGCAGCCGGTAACCAGGATTCTTGCTTCAGGATTATCGCGATGAATGCGGCGGATGGCGGCACGTGCGTCTTGATCGGCCGAGGCGGTGACTGTGCAAGTGTTCAGGACGACCACTTCGGCGTCCGCGGCAGCGGCGGCGCGCTCCATACCGCGGTCGAGCAGTTGACGCTCGATGGCTGCGCCATCAGCCTGGGTCGCGCGGCATCCAAAGTTCTGTACATGATAAGTCGCCACGAAGCCATTATACTGAGCACGAACGTGGTGTAGTGGGTGATGTAAATCCACCGCAGCAACTAAGCGAGTAGAATTAGCATCACAACAGGCACCCGCGCTTGTACGACACTCACCGTTGGAGCTTTCCCATGAAACGCCGCATTCTGCTGGTAGATGACGAATTGGCGATCCTGCTTACTCTACGTGCCATTCTGGAAATGAACGGTTTCGAAGTTGACACGGCCGTGTCCGTGAAAGAAGCCGAACGTAAGATGAAGAACGGCATCTTCGAGATGGTCATCACCGATATGCGAATGGAGAGTGAAACGGCGGGATATGAGGTGATTCGCGCGGCGCGTCAGCAGGCGTATGACCCGGCTACGGCGATCCTCACAGCGTATCCCTCGCTGGGCAATGAATGGCAGATTGAGGGAGCGCACTCGCTGCTGGTGAAGCCGGTGAATACCGACGAAATGCTGCGTCAACTGGAATCGCTATTGATCACGCACCAGGACCATAAAGCGGGCGTTCAACCGCATTTGCAGAAGGCCCCCAAGCCTGCTCATCACAATCCTTCCGGGGCGCATCAGTCCGCCGCAGCCGGCAAGGAAGCGCTCTAGCCGGCCAATTCGGACATAGCTTGTTTCACGGCAAAGTGGGTAGCGGTAAGGCCCACAACTCGGCCGGATCAAGGTAGGCGCCCTGCCAGCGTACGGCTACATGCAAGTGCGGACCGGTGGCGCGTCCGGTGGCCCCGCTCAAACCAATCTTCTGACCTTCCTTGACCTTCTCGCCTTCGCTGACTTCTATGTGTGACAGGTGCATGTACAAAGTCATGAATTGCTGGCCGTGATCGATGATCACGCAGTTGCCTTCATAGAAGAGGTCGCCAGCCAGTACGACCGTTCCCGCATTCGCAGCCAGGACTGGGGTACCGGGTTTTGCGTGATAGTCCAGTCCGCGATGGATGCTGGCAAGCTTGCCGTTGAAGGTGCGTCGCACGCCAAATGCTTCCGACGCTGTAGAGTCGATGGGAGAGTGAAAAGACCCTGACCATTCCGGCCCGGGAATTTCGTGGGCGAAGGCTTTCTTCTTGAGCTCCTTGTCCGCTTCAATCTTCTTCAGGCTCTCCGGGTCCGGCTGCACGAAGCGGTCGGGCACGCTCAGCCTCACCGTCTTGTAGGCGGAAGGCCGAACCTGGATCTCCCGCACCATGCTCATCACCTGGCCATCTGGCATGGTGGCGTCTAGTTCCAGCTTGTAGATTCCCGCAGTAGTCTCGACGTCAACACCGGCCAGCCCATACCAGACGTGCCGCTTGCCAGCCGAGAAAAATACGATATCGCGTCCCTGCCATTTTCCTGTCACTCTGGAAGGCGCAGCTGCCATCTGAACCTTGAAGAGACAGGGTGAGCCGACCTTGATCTGACTGGGATTCCACGACACACTCGTGCTTACAGGCGTTTCGGCCGCGATCGCCGGCGTCACCGCGGCAATGACGAGCAGTATCGCGATTAGCGTGTGGCACGGGTGCATGAATTGAATCTCTCGATTGACGGCATTGCCCTTTCTTAGAAACATAAATGAAGGAGTCGAGGGAGAGAAGCCGCGCATAAAGTCTGAAGCTGTTCTCGATCAATCGGTGGTGAGCCTCTACGTTCCCTCTGGATCGAAAATCCCGGCCGTGCGCAAACGATCGGCTCGGCATGAAGTTAGGGTTGGGGAGGCGTATTTGGTGGAGAGGCTACAGACTTATCACCCATACTAATTAGACAACGAAAAATTAACGCGAACTTCAGTCTCAATCTGGACCGGCTGACCGTCCACGAGGAGGGGCTTGTACTTCCATTGCTTTACGGCAACGATGGCCGCGGGTACGAGCATCGGATGGCCGCTCACCGCTTGCAGCTTTTCCACGCCTCCATCCTTGCCGATCAGGACTCTTAGCAGAACCTCCCCTTGAATCCGCGCTTGGCGAGCGAGAGGGGGATAGATCGGAGGAACCCGGTCGACTAGAACAGCCGAGTCTTTCCGCATGACGTACACGGAAGCTGCATCCCACCATGAAGGCGTTTCCCAATCGGCATCGAGAGCTTTCCGCATCAAGGCGACGACGATCTTCTGGGCGGCGGCGGGATCGGATCCTGGCTGCTTCATCAGAGCAACTCTGGCAAATTTTTGACCCACCGCCGCCATCGCCTGCGCACCGCTCTCGGAATCCCACAATAGGGCACGGTTCCCAAGGTCTTCGATCGGAATCTCGGCTACTTCTGCAGGTCGTGAACGGAGCGCATTGTCAAACGCTGCTGGGTCATCGGAGATAACCACCACCAGGAAAGCTCCGCCAGATGATTTGTACCCGCACGAACTGAGGTGTGCGGTATCCTCGGCCGAATGGCCTTCAGTTACGGTTACGTTGTTCGTCGGTTTCAGAACGGCATATATTTCGCTTGGCCTCAACACACTGCACGCATCCAGACCCTTCGATCTCGGGACAGCAATGCAGAGTGCCACAACAAGAATAATGGCGACTCCGGGCCTTGACGATTGATGACCAATCAGGTCCCAAGCAGCAGAATGAGCATTCATAGTCACACCGATATCCCGAGTCCTGGGAGCCGTAGTGTCTAACGAAGGACCGGATACCTTCAGGCAGAGGCAGCGGTGGTTCGCCGTTGCTGGAAGCACTCGCGGCAAAAAACCGGCCGGCCTTGCGTTGGCTTGAAGGGGACGGTGGTCTCCTTGCCGCATCCGGAACAGTTGGTCCGAGTTTCCACCTTGGGACGAGTTCCCGAGCCGGCGGTTCCCATGGCAACGGGACGTTTGGCCTTGCAGGCTTTGCAACGCTTGGGCTCGTTCTTGAACTCTTTATCGTGGAAGAATAGTTGTTCTCCGGCAGTAAAGACGAAGTCGGCGCCACAGTCAACGCACTTGAGAATTTTGTCCTGGAATTCCATGGAGAAGTTGCTCCCTTCAGCCCGCGATCCCAAGCCATGGACGAGGGTAAAATCGCAACTGTCAGCGGGACCGGACTGAGCGTCCTAGCCGCCAGCCACAAAATTCCAGTGCTTAGGTAAATCTCCCTAGGGTTCGGCCCGCCACGCACAAGTGCGTGGTTACTGATAAGACTGCGGCACGGCGCGGATGAAATTTCCCAGCCAGGAATTGGGAAAAACGAAGGGCCGCCATAGGGACAGCGGCCCGGCCGTGAATTAGTCCTGTTCTTTACGTGCCTTCTTGCGGCTGCGCTTGCGCGCTAGCGCTTCTTTCACGCGCTTCTTTTCGCCCGGCTTGAGGTAGAAGGAGTGACGCTTCACTTCCTTGATGATGTCCTCTTGCTGGACTTTCCGCTTAAAACGCCGCAAGGCGTTTTCTAAAGACTCACCTTCTTGAATGCGAACTTCCGCCAAACAGGAAACACCCCCAAACTCGTCCGAAGGGACATCTAGTTATCCCAGTGTTACGCGGGGAAGTCAAGCAAAGACTATCTTGACATGGCTCAACCAAAGCGCGGGCCAAGATCAACACTAAGGTGCTATATATGACTGCATCTAGCTCAAAAGTTGAGTTTTAGCGAAAGCTGAACCTGCCGGGGCGCGTACGCGCTGGTGGGTAGCAGGAACTGCGAATTGATCTGAAATTGGCCGGGATACATCTTCCCCGCCACCTTGGTTGAGTAGGCAACGAACTGGCCGGCGGAGTTATAAAAGCCATCGTCGCTGATGATCACACGAGTGTTGGTGCGGTTGGTCAGGTTGAAGGATTCGGCGAGCAGTTCCATCTGGGCGCGCGTACCGATCTTGATGATGCGCGTGAGTCGAACGTCAGTGGTGAAGTAGTCGGGGCCGATGAACGCATTTCGTTTGTATCCCGGCAACCGGTCGTTGTAGGAGTTGCCGTCTTGATTGGCGTCGCCCGCCATAGTTGCGCTGAATGGGCGGCCGGAGCCGAGGGTCACAACGCTGGAAAGCTTCCAATGGTTTACGAGCGAGTCGAGCAGCGCGTTACCCAGCTCGAGCGGTCGGGGATCCACGACTACTGCCGCCAGAAAGCGGTTTCTCTGGTCGGTGACACTGAGTCCGCGCTCAAGGGCGGTGGCGTAGGCGTTTTGCACATTGCCTGGACGTCCCACTACTAGCGCGTCCTGGCCATCGTCGATGGCTTTGGCAAAGGTGTAAGCAATACGGAAGAAAACGCCTTGCTTGACTTGGCGTTTCAAAGAAACGGTCATGCCGTTGTAAAGGCTGCTGGAGCCGCTCTCGAAGGAATTGATAATGCCTAGCCGCGGGTCGGGCCTTTGCACATCATTGATGCAGGGTGGGTAAGGACAGCTCACCGACCGCGTGGTTTGCCAGGTCGCGAACGACGCAAGCTGATCCATGCCGAGGAACACCGACCCGTCATCGTTGTAAACGGGATAATCCGTGATGGTCGGCTTGGGAAGATTGACATCCAGGGAACGCATCAGATGGACACCGTGGACGTACAGATAGCTGACCGACGCTGTTACCTTCGCGCCCAACTCCCGCTCCACGGTAAGGTTCGCCTGTGCAACGTAGGGCGTCTGAAAGTTCGGGGCGAAGGCCGAAACCTGCGTCGTCAGCAAGCCGGCGACCGACGCCGGTGGCACGCACACGAGCGCTCCTGCTGGACAGTTCACCAGCGAATTGGGATAGGTTGGAAACAGGCGGGCCTGTGCCGGCTGCATGAGATCCAGGAAGAGCTGGCTTTGGGTCGCCCCATTCTTGGTGACCACCTGCGAGGCATAGATTGCGGGAATCGGCGTATAGAAAACGCCGGCCCCTCCCCGGATCACCAGCGGCTTGCGATCGCCCAGGGAATAGGAAAATCCGACCCGGGGAGAAAAATTGTTTGTGTCAGTTGGCACTTTTCCCGAGGGCGGGTACAGAGGATTGGCCATAAGCGGCCCGGGTTCGAACGTTTGCAGGTCGTAACGCAACCCGACGTTTAAAGTGAAGCTGCGGGAGACGCGTATTGCGTCCTGCACAAACGCGGAGTAGAAACGAGTGTTGGGATGCGTCACCGCAGTCCCGAAGTTCTGCATATAGTAGCGCGGCACCTCGTGCGCGTAGGCGCGGAGAGGAGTCAGCGGTTCCCCGTATTTCATGGGCTCGTAGGTCCAGGGATTAACCTTGACGTCGTCGAAGTAGTACTCGCCTCCGAACATCGACGGGTAATAGTTGTAAATCCAGGCCTGGATGAAGTCTCCGCCAAACTTCCACTGCACGCGTCCGGTGTGGTAGCTGAGAGTGTCAGCAATGTTCAGCTTATGCTCCCGAGTGTCACGCGGCAGCATGCTGGAGCGCCCGAAACCGGCAACCAGGTTGTAAATCTTGGTCAGGGGGTGGTCGGAGTTGGCGATTGATTCTTGCAGGTCGCGGGAAAACTGGGCGCGCAGATTGGTAGCCAGATTGTTGCTCCAGGCACTTACCAGCGAGGCCGCCACGCTCTCGGTGCGCACGTCTTCGGTTCCATTCTCGCTCTCCGCATAGCTGGTGAGCTGGCTGGACGGATCGAAGAACACGTTATTGGTCCCGGTGTAACGTGAGGTGCTGAGGCGCACAAACGCCAACTGCTTCTGGGAAAACGTGTAGTCCAGTTTGGCGAATCCGGCATTGCCCTGCATTGTGGTGGGATAGGCGCCGGCCATTGTGTTCAACTGCTGGGCCGCGGCCATCACCAGTTGCTTGTCGGTATAGTCGTAGTCGGCGGGCTGGGGAACAACAGCGCTGGCGCCATTGGCAAATTGCATGATGGAGGGGACCGTTAACAGATTCTCGTCAAAGCCTGCATAGAAGAAAACGCGGTCTCTGCGAATCGGTCCCCCCAAAGTGCCGCCGAACTGCTGCTGGCGATCGGCAGGCTTGCAGTCGGCGAACGCTTGCTGCGCGTCGAAGTAGCGGTCGCGAAGGTAATAAAACGTGCTGCCATGCCAATCATTACTGCCTGACTTAGTCACGACGTTGAATACTGCGCCGCCCGCCCGGCCGAGTTCGGCACTATAGGAGTTCGACGAAACCCGGAACTCCTTGATTACTTCATTGCTGAACTGGTACGGCGCGCGATAGCGTCCTCGCGCTTGCGCGTAGAAGCTGTTGTTGTTGTCGGCGCCATCCACCAGGAAGTTGTTCTGGAAGCCGCGGATGCCGCCGAACGCCAAGTCACCGTTGGAGTTGGAGGTGAGGCTGCGTGGGTCCTGAGTCACGCCCGGCGTCAGCAGTGCGAGGTCGGCGAAGCGGCGGCCATTAAGCGGCAGGCTGGCAATCGCTTGCTGAGGAATCACGTGCGATACACCGCTGTCCTGCGTCTCCAGGGTCTCGGGTTGGTCGCTGACGTTAACGACTTCCGTCCGGCCTGCGGGAGCAAGCCGCAACTGCACCTGCTCGACTCCGCCGACGTAGAGTTCTACGCTCGCGGTTTGGGTTGCCATGCCCTTGGCCCAGGCGATGACGACATAGCGGCCAGGCAGCAACATGCCAAAGCTGAAAGTCCCGGCAGCGTCGGCCACTGCCTCACGGTGTAAACCGTTTTCTGGATTGACGACGCTCACGGCCGCCGAAGCGACCCGCGCTCCCGTGATGTCCTCGACAATGCCATTCAGTGCGGAGGAGCCGTCCTGGGCAAGGACATGGCCGGGCAAGAGAACAACCAGTAGCAGAGAGAACACGGCACAGCAGCAAGTCAGACGAGTTGCAGCAAGGCAGAGCGGGAATTCCAGAACTGGGCCAGGTTCCCATTACAGCAATACCTGCCATATCTATAGTGGAATTAGGTTGTCGGGGTCTGTGATATCGGACTTCGCGCGGGGTTACGAAAGTACAATGCCAAAAGGGGAAGGACATGTACCTTCGTAACCGGGATTTTTCTGTTAATGCGCGAGGTTGGAAGCAAATTTGCTTGTTGGGGCAGTATTTCGCGTTTGCCGCCGCCGTTCGTTGACCCCTGAATTTCGCGCATGGTACCGTACTTAGTTACACCAACCTCATTTGCGCGATCTGTGCGCCGAAGGATTCCCGTTTGTCTCCTGAGACCGTGGCGGCCACGCCCATCCGTAAGACTGCCTTGAATGCTGTCCATCGCCAGATGGGCGCGAAGATGGTTGATTTCAACGGTTGGGACATGCCGGTCGAATACCCCTCCGTGGGCGGCCTGATGAAGGAACACCTGGCGGTCCGGAATTCCGTCGGCGTGTTCGATGTCAGCCACATGGGCGACATCCGTGTCTCAGGTCCGCAGGCTCTCGCCGCGGTGCAGCACATCACCATGAATGACGCCGCGGGAATGGCGATCGGCCAGTGCCGCTATTCGGCCATGCTCTATCCGCAGGGAACGTTCGTCGACGATGTCATCGTGCACCGCCTAGGCGAGGGCGATTACATGCTGGTGATCAACGCCGGCACGCGCGAGAAGGACGTCAACTGGGTCACCGAGAACACACGCCAGTTCGATTGCAAGGTCGAGAACCTGAGCGACAATTTCACCCAGATCGCCATCCAGGGGCCGAAGGGCGTGGACACGCTCCAGAAGCTGACCGACGCGGACCTGTCGCAAGTCAAGTTTTACTGGTTCACGCACGGTACCGTCTGCGGGCTACGCAACATTCTGATCGCGCGCACAGGCTACACGGCGGAAGACGGTTTTGAGATTTACGTGCCAACTGACGAAGCCACCAGTGCCCGTGTCTGGAATGAGGTGATGGAAGCGGGTAAGGAGTTCGGCATCGTACCTTGCGGTCTGGGCGCTCGTAACACCCTCCGGCTGGAAGGCAAGTTGCCCCTGTACGGTCACGAGATTTCCGAGGCGATCAACGTGTGGGAGGCCGGACTGGAACGCTTTCTCAAGATGGAGAAAGGCGAGTTCGTCGGCCGCGCCGCACTGGAGCGCACCAAGGCTGACGGCATCAAGCGCACGCTGGTTGGCTTGGAATCGGTGGACCGCGGCATTCCGCGCGACGGATACAAGGTGCTCGATCTGGGTGGCAAGGAGATCGGCTATGTCACCAGCGGATCCTATGCGCCGTTCCTGAAGAAGAATATTGCGCTGGCCTATGTGCCGATCGAGCACTCCGCGATCGGCAGCGAAGTAGCAGTGGAAATCCGGAACCAGCCGGTGAAGTGCAAGGTGGTTCCGACGCCGTTTTACAAACGTCCTAAGAAGCAGTCCTGATACGAATGGGAGACCGATGACCATCAACGAGTTTTTGTTGACTGAATTTGACGAAGAGATTAAGAAGACGCGCACCACATTGGAACGCGTTCCAGCGGATAAGCCGGAATTCGCTCCCCATCCGAAGTCGATGCCGATGGGGAAGCTGGCGCCCCATGTGGCTCAACTCTGCGGCTTCGGCTTAACTATTTTGACGACTCCCGAGTTCGACTTCGCACAGGGCAGCTTTAAACCTGTGCCGCTGGAATCGGCCGCGCAACTGGTAAAGGTCCTTGATGAAGGGGCCGCCAAGACACGCAGCGCGCTGGCTGGCTTACCTGAGGCTGCATGGAACGACAATTGGAAGCTGACGGTGCAGGGCAAGGTTATCTTCGCAGGCTCCCGCTTCCTGGCGTACCGCGAGATGTTTCTTAATCACTTGGTACATCACCGGGCCCAACTTGGCGTGTATCTGCGCCTGAACGAGCAGCCAGTTCCGGCCACGTACGGTCCTTCGGCGGATGAGGCCCTCGGTTTCTAGTTCGCTGTGGACTCTACAGATTTGGACGAACGAAGTAGAAATCGCAGAAGCATCCGCCTAAGAAGAGATGAGTTTGATTCGTATTGATCTTGCCGATGCACCTCGGTGCTGATTGGAGGCAGTTATATGGCTTATCCCGCTGACTACAAGTACACCAAAGAACACGAATGGCTGAAAGTGGAAGGCAACACCGGTACGATCGGCATTACCGATCACGCCCAGGAGTCGCTGGGCGACATCGTGTTTGTCGAGTTGCCCAAGGTTGGGTCTGAGATCACCGCCGGAAAGACCTTCGGCACGGTGGAGTCGGTGAAGGCAGTCTCCGACCTGTTTGCCCCCGTGTCGGGGACGGTGACGGCGGTGAATGAGGCGCTGAACACCTCTCCCGAACAGGTGAACAAGGACGCCCACGGCGCGTGGATGATCAAGGTCACGCTGAAGGACCCGAACGAGGCGAACCAGTTGCTGTCGGTCGCCGACTACGAGAAGTTCGTCGCCGAGGAGGGCGGGCACTGAGGCGAGCTTTAGCCGGACGTTCCCAGCGTAACCATCAATCGGCGAAGCCGTGGAGAAGTGAAATCAAATCCCTCGACTCGGACTGAAGTCCTCGCTCGGGATGACAACTCTGATGTATAGACATTTAGTTTGCTCGGCCTCGGGCCGTTAGTCTCATCCACAATACTCTTCATACATTCGCCCAGGAAAGCTACAGGTACTCATGCGCTATCTTCCTAAATCTGAATCCGACCGCGAAGTCATGCTGCGCGAGATCGGCGCCAAATCCATCGACGATCTGTTCGCCGCCATACCCGCGGAATACCGCCTCAAACGCGACCTCAACATCCCGCGCGCCTACGCCGAAAGCGAGATCGTGGAATTCTTCCGCCAGCGTGCGGCGGAGAGCGCGCAAGGCTACGCCACGTTTCTTGGCGCGGGCGCGTATTCGCACTATCGGCCGGTGGTCGTGGACTCGCTGGTTTCACGCGGCGAATTTTTCACCGCCTACACGCCCTACCAGCCTGAGATCGCGCAAGGCACGCTGCAGTCCATCTTCGAGTTCCAGACCATGATCTGCGAGCTGACGGGCATGGATGTGGCCAACGCGTCCATGTACGACGGCTCAACCGGCGCGGCCGAAGCCCTGATGATGGCGGCCCGCGTCACCGGTCGGCACAAGTCGGTTGTCGCCAGCAGCGTGCATCCCGAATATCGCGAGGTGATCACCACCTATGCGCGCTATCAGGGCATGCCGGTATCGACCGTCGGCTACCTGAAGAACGGCCGCGTCGATCTGGAGGCGCTCGACAAGGCGATCGACAACGAGACGGCAGGCGTGCTGATCCAGTCGCCGAACTTCTTCGGCACCATCGAAGACGTTGCGGCGGTCGGCGAGATCGTCCACAAGAAAGGCGCGCTGCTCATCGTCTCCATTGCGGAGGCGGTTTCGCTGGGCATCGTGAAGCCTCCGGCCGAGGCTGACATCGTGAGCATGGAAGCGCAGTCGTTCGGAGTGCCGCTCGGCTTTGGCGGCCCCTACTGTGGCGTGATGGCGACGCGCGAAAAGTTCGTGCGCCAGATCCCCGGACGCCTGGTCGGCGAGACCCGCGACCGCAACGGCAAGCGCGGATTCGTACTGACGCTCTCCACTCGCGAACAGCACATCCGCCGCGAGAAGGCGACTTCGAATATCTGCACCAATCAGGGGCTGGTGGCACTGATGTGCTGCATTTTCATGACGGTGTATGGCCGTGAGGGTTTGAAGGACCTGGCCAAGCAGAACCTGGCAAAGGCGCACTACGCTGCCGGCGAATTCAAGAAGGCCGGTGCGACGCTGCTGTTTGAAGGCGCCCCGCGCTTCAACGAGTTTGTGATCCAAACCAAAGCCGATCCGCACTCGATCAATGACAAGCTGCTGGGACAGCGCATCATCGGCGGCTTCCCGCTGAAGAAGCTTTACCCTGAACTGGGTAACGCCTCGCTGTGGTGTTGCACCGAGACCACAGCCAAGGCATCGATTGACGCGGCTGCGAAGGAGGTGGCGCTGTGAACTGGAACGACAAAATTCGCAAGGTCACCACCCACATCAGCCAGAATGAGGTCTTGATTTTCGAGCGATCGTCGGCAGGCAAGAAGGCGTACAAGTTGCCGCCGCTGGATGTGCCGGATGTCGATCCAGGCAAGCTGCTGGGCGACCAGGCTCGCGAAGACCTCGGCCACATGCCGGAGGTGAGCGAGATCGAAATCATCCGCCACTTCACCCGGCTTTCGACGTGGAACTACGCGGTGGACCACGGCATGTATCCGCTGGGCTCGTGCACCATGAAGTACAACGCGCGGGTGAACGAGTACGTCGCGCGGCTGATGGGCCTGGCCGAGGCGCATCCCTACCAGCCGGAGCGCATTTCGCAGGGCGCATTGCTCATCCAGCAGATGCTGCGGGTGCAGCTCATGGAAATCACCGGCATGGATGCCATCACCTTGCAGCCGGCAGCCGGCGCCCATGGTGAGCTCACGGGAATTCTGCTGGTGCGTGCTTATCTGGAATCGCAGGGAAATCCGCGCAAGAAGATCCTCATCCCGGATTCCGCGCACGGTACCAATCCTGCGACCGCGGCGATGGCCGGCTACACGGTCGAGAACCTGAAGTCGAATGCCGCCGGCATGGTGGACATCGCATCGCTGGAAGCGCAGGTCAACGAAGATGTCGCCGCGCTGATGCTGACCAATCCCAACACGCTGGGAGTGTTTGAGCAGGAGATCCACAAGATTGCCGATGTCCTGCACGCCAAGGGCGCGCTGCTTTACATGGATGGCGCCAACATGAATGCTCTAGTCGGCAAGGTGCGCCCCGGAGACTTCGGCGTCGACGTGATGCACCTGAACCTGCACAAGACGTTCTCGACGCCGCACGGCGGGGGCGGTCCAGGTTCAGGCCCCGTAGCTTGCAAGAAGATTCTTGAGCCCTTCCTGCCTGTGCCAGCGCTGGTGACCAAGCCCGATGGCTCGCTGGGCTTCGACTACAACCGGCCGAAGTCCATCGGACGGGTGCGCATGTTCTACGGCAACTTCGGGATGCATGTGCGCGCGCTGGCCTACATCATGGCGAACGGTCCGGATGGCCTGCGGCAGACCACAGAAGACGCCGTGCTGAATGCGAACTACATCCGCAAAGGGCTGGAGGACAGCTACGACCTGCCGTACAAAACGCCGACCATGCACGAGGTCGTGTTCAGCGATCGCTTGCAGACGCCCAAGGGCATCAAGACCGGCGACATCGCAAAGCGGCTGATTGACTACGGATTCCATCCCTACACGGTGAGCTTCCCTCTGGTGGTTCCGGGCGCGCTGATGATCGAGCCGACGGAGAGTGAGTCGAAGGCGTCGCTCGACATGTTCATCGAGGCGATGAAGGACATCGCCGAGGAGGCCCAGGAGCATCCCGAGATCATCGTGGAGGCTCCGCACAACACGCGAATCTCTCGTCTCGACGAGACGATGGCGGCTCGTAAGCCGATCCTGCGCTGGAAGCCGCAGAGCGAGGCGGCAGGAAAGTAAACTTTTTGTGGTTGTCATGCTGAGCGGAGCCTACCCAGGTTTCGGGCAAGTGGAGTCGAAGCACCTCTATTTCACCTCAGACGTGGCGAGCAGAATAGGGGCCCTTCGACTCGGGCAATATCCGCCGCTCGCTTAGGGTGACAGGTATCGTTGGTGAAGATCAGACCACACTCCGGTCAATAGCAAACAAAAGGCGGGCTTTCGCCCGCCTATTTCTTTGAAAATGAAATTCTGGCTACTTCGCCGCGACAGCCTTCACCCGCTTGCTGAGGCGGGCCTTGTAGCGGCTGGCGGTTTTCTTGTGCAGAACGCCCTTCTGGACGCCCTTGTCCACGACAGAAACCGTCGCCCGATAGGCAGTCTGGGCGGCTTCCTTCTCGCCCTTTGCGATAGCCTCCCGCAGGGAACGCAATGCGCTACGTAAGCGCGAGGTGTTGGCGCGGTTGCGCGCAGTCTTCTTTTCAGTCTGGCGCGCACGCTTGAGCGCCGAAAAATGGTCTGCCATAGTTTTGCTGTAATCCTTCGGTGAGGAATCTCGACGTGTGCCGAACATCCTATTTTACTGGATGATGGACCCATCGGGCAAATCAGCGTCAGTTAGTTGCTGGCGGCTGGCATGCATCTCGTGGAAGGCGCAAAGCGAACCATCTCGCCAGCGATCCTTTTTACCTGCTGCACCATCTATATAGGTGGCTGAGTGTTATAGGTGAGTGGTAGCGGAGTGTTACAGAGTTGTTCGAAAAGTACCCCGAGCGGCACTAGCTTGCCGGTCGGTGCCATTGACTCTTTCCCAAATCGGGGATAGGCTAACCGCCAATGAGAGTAGTTTTTCGCCTCGGCGAACTTTCCGGCAGCAGCTCCCTCTCCGCGCCAAAATTCTGCCACCTACACAAACGCCAGACCGAAGTGGTTGGTCTGCTCGTCGTCCAGCCAGTTTTTGGGATGCCAGCTTTCTGGAGGCAAACTTCCGAGCCTAGATGAAGAAGAACATCGAGATCAGCCCCAACATCGAGACCTTGTTCGGGACCCGCGACGAAAACCTGCGCCTGCTGGAAGATGGCTTGAACGTGACCATCGCCATGCAGTCCGATTCCATCGAGATCGAAGGTGCGGCCAGCGATGTGAGCCGTGCCGAGCAGGTCTTTGCCGATTACCGGCACCTGCAGCGCAATGGCTTCACCTTCGTGAACGGCGACCTTGGATCGATGATCCGGGTGCTGACTGCCGATTCGAACGCGACCTTGCGCGGACTCGCCGAAGCCGGCAAACAGCGTTCCTTCGGTAAGCGTCCCGTGCAGCCCAAGAGCATCAACCAGCGCCGCTACATCGAGGCCATCGAGAAACACGATATGGTGTTCGGCGTCGGCCCGGCGGGGACCGGCAAGACCTACCTCGCGGTCGCCATGGGTATTGCAGCCCTGCTCTCGAAGCGCGTCAACCGCATCATTCTGGCGCGACCCGCGGTGGAAGCCGGTGAGCGCCTGGGCTTCCTGCCCGGAACGCTGCAGGAAAAAGTCGATCCCTACCTTCGTCCACTGTACGACGCGTTGTACGACATGCTCGAACCCGACAAGGTTGACCGCTATCTGGAGAAGAACGTAATCGAGATAGCGCCCATTGCGTTCATGCGCGGGCGCACGCTCAACGACGCGTTCGTCATCCTCGACGAGGCACAGAACACCACCTCCGAGCAGATGAAGATGTTCGTGACTCGCCTGGGGTTCAATTCCAAGGCGGTCATTACCGGTGATATCACGCAGATTGACTTGCCCAACTCGAACCGCAGCGGCCTGCTGGAAGCGGTGGACATTCTGAAGAGCGTGGAAGGAATACGCTTCTGCTACTTCGACGAGGGAGACGTGGTTCGCCACCACCTGGTGCAGCGGATCATCCGCGCTTATGACGACTACAAGGGCCGCAACGAGCAATTGTCTCTCACCCTGGAAGTGAAGAATGGCAATGGCTACGCGGCCGCGCGAAATGGCAATGGACAGGGGTCCCCGGTCAGCGCGGAACGCGAGATGCCACTGGCGGAAGCTCCTCCAGCGGAGCCTCCGGCTGCCCCGCAGAGTCGCGTTTCCGAGTAGAGACTTGGTATCATGGTGTGGGAGGGCTTGTCGGCCCTCCCATTTGTTCTTGAGAAGAAAGTGATTGTTCTGGAGCACAAGACTCAGGCAGTGAGCGTACGAGCTTTAAGCTTGTTTGCGGCAAAGGCCCGGCGCGCGCTTGGGTTGGCCGGCGAAGTCAATGTTCGCATCACCTCGGATCGCGAGCTACGGGAACTGAATCGCCGCTTTCGATGGAAAGACAGGCCCACAGACGTCCTTTCCTTTCCATCTGACATGCCAAAGCTGGCCGGTGACATTGCCATCTCCGCCGACATCGCCGCCGCCAACGCAGCCGAAATCGGCCACCCGCCGGAGACGGAACTGAAGATACTGATCCTGCACGGGATGCTGCATCTCGCCGGTTACGACCACGAGACCGACAACGGCGACATGCAGTCGCGAGAAACCGAATTGCGACGGCAGCTCGGACTCCCCAGCGGATTGATCGAACGATCCCATTCCGGGCGACGCCCAGGCACCCGTAAGGTGCGCAGACGCGCTGCGGCTCGGAAGTCTCAAGGCAGCCGGAAATGACCCTTCCGTTATTCATTCTGCTGCTGGTACTGCTCGCGCTGCTGGCGCTGGTCTCGTACGTGGATCGCCTGCATGCCGAGATGGGCAAGTTCCTGGCGCGCGAGTTTCAGGAAAACATCGATGCTTACGAGGAGCAGGTTGAACCTCGGCTGCACGCCAGTCGCGAGCGGGCTGCGCTTTCAATGGTGGTGCTGACGCAACTCAGCATGGCCAGCATCGGTGTGCTGATCGGATATGTGCTGTTCATGGAAAAGCGCTGGGTCGTGCTCGACCTGGTACAGGCGGCGGTTAGCATCATCTTCATCATCGTTATTTTCAATCGCTTGCTGCCCTACGTGCTTTTCGTGCGGACACGGGGCGAATGGCTGCGGCATTGGGTACCGGTGCTGCGAGTGCTGATTTATCTTTCGCTGCCGGTCACTTTGATTCTTGGTTTTGCGCTCTCTGTAACGTCGCTTTCGAAGGAGCACACCGAGAAGGAACCGGAGCATCCATCAGAAGCGGTTGACGCCCTGATTGAGGCTGGCCAGGAGGAAGGCATTCTGGAGGAGAGCGACCGCGACCTCATCCAGTCGGTGGTCGAGTTCGGGGACAAGACCGTTCGCGAAGTCATGACCCCGCGGCCAGAGATCGTTGCGGTCCCCATCGGCATGACCATCGCCGAATTTACCGAACTGGTGAAAAAACACCCTTATTCACGCGTGCCGGTATACGAAGGCGATATCGATCACATCAAGGGCATTGTGTATGCCAAGGACCTGCTGCAGGTGCCCGATGTCGAAGCCCACAGAAGAACGGTCCGCGACCTGATGAAGACCGACGTGTATTTTGTCCCTGAAACCAAGCTGGGAAGCGAATTGCTGCGCGAAATGCAGCGCGACAACATCCGCATGGCGGTCGTGATCGACGAATACGGCGGAGTCGGCGGCCTGGTCACGATTGAGGATCTGGTGGAAGAGATCGTCGGCGAAATTCGCGACGAGCACGAAAAAGCTGATATCACCAAGGAGAGCGAAACCTCTTATATTTTCAACGGCAATACCGACGTAGATCTGCTGGAGAAGGTGCTTGGCGTACGGCCCGATGAGAAGCAGGCGACCACGATTGCTGGCCTTGTGAGCGAACTGGCCGGACACATTCCCAAGGCCGGGGAAGTCTTCCACGAGAACGGATTGCGCTTCGAGGTGCTGGAATCCACCGAGCGCCGCGTCGACCGGGTGCGCGTTAGCCTTGAACCCCGGCAAGTCCAGGCCTCCTGACATGGCCTTTCGCTCCGGATTCGTTTCCATTATCGGTCGCCCCAACGCCGGCAAGTCCACTCTGCTGAATGCCATGGTTGGCGAGAAACTCGCCATCGTGACGCGCAAGCCGCAAACCACACGCAACCGAATTCAGGGGATGGTCAACGTCGAACGCAAAGGCAAGCATCCTGCGGGGCAGATCGTGCTAGTGGACACGCCGGGCGTTCACAAGCCCATCAACTCTCTCGACCGGCGCATGATGAAAGAGGTCTACGACGCACTGGAGGGCTGCGACCTCCTGCTGCTCATCGTGGATGCAGCGGAAAAGTTTGGCGCCGGTGACAAGTTCGTGCTCGACATCGTCAAGAAGAGCGGCCAGCCATGCTTCCTCCTGCTGAACAAGATTGACAAGCTAGACAAGCAGCGGCTGCTGCCATTGATCGCCGAATACAAAGAGCGGCACGATTTCGCCGAGGTCATTCCCATCTCGGCCATGAAGCGCCAGGGTCTGGACACCTTGCTGGACGCGGTGGTCAAGGCACTTCCCGAAGGGCCGCGATATTTTCCCAAGGACCAGATCACCGATCAGCCCGAGCGCTTCCTGGTGGCGGAACTGATCCGCGAGCAGGTTTTGCTGGCTACGGAACAGGAAGTACCGTACGCAACCACGGTTCTGATCGAACAATACGAAGAAGGCAGCAGGCTGACCCGCATTGCAGCGACGATTTATTGCGAGCGTGAAGGGCAAAAGGCCATTCTGATTGGCAAGCAGGGCGCAACGCTAAAGAAGATCGGCACCGCGGCGCGCCTGCAGATCGAGCGTCTGCTTAACACCAAAGTCTTTCTAGAGCTGTTCATCAAGGTGCGTTCGGGCTGGCGCGACTCGCGCGACTTTGTGCAGGAAACCGACTGGCGTACCCAACTCGAGAGCATGTCGGAAAAGATCGCGGAGCCCGATCCTGGATCCGAGCAATAGCTCTCGGATCAAGGCTGCTTGGGTGGCGCTTTCTCAGCCGCGGCTTTCTCGGCTTTGGCCTTCTTGGTCGCGATCGCCTTGTCTGTCCAGTCGTCAGCCGCCTTCAAATCGGCCTTGCGGGCCTCAGGATCGTCGCACTCGTACTCCGCACGCTCGCGGTAAAGCAGGTTCATCCAACCCATGGCGTCATCATAATCGGGCTGTAGTTCGAGCGCTTTCTGCAGGCGCTGAATGCCATCCTCAACTTTTTGTTGGTCCTGGGTTCGCAAAGCGGCGCACGCATCCGGCTTGCTGATCATTTCACTTTCGCTCAGCCCCATCTCCTGGCGTGCTTTTGTCTGCGACTTGTTGACCTCAGTCCAATCGATGACGCCGATGGAGAAGTAGTTGCGGGCTTCATCCGGCTTGAGCGCAATGGCTTTCTCGTAGTATTCCCGGGATTCCCTCAGGCGCTTGAGATTGAAGCTTAAGGACGCGATGGGCACGACGCTTTTGTATCGTTCCACTTCGCTGGGATCGTCGTTCAGGACTAGCTTGAACTGGTCGATCGCCTGCTCCGCCAGGGCGACATTCGCTGCCGACTCGTCGCCCGCAACGTATTGCTGAGCGTATGTGGTAGCAAGGAAAAGCCTCGCCTGCGTTAGATCAGGGTTGATGGCAAGCGCTGCCTTGAAGTGTTCCTCCGCCCCGGGATAATCCGAGAACTTGTAGGCCAGCACCCCGGCCTTCATTTCATCTGCAGCCGAGGGCGTTTGGGCAAAGGCGGCAGTGATAGTCGCGAGAACGACGAGTAGCGCGAGGCCGACGCTTTGACCGATGGATCCCGAGGCGGTCCGATGCGACGTGCTACAAGGCTTGAGAGATGGTGTTTTGCTCATAGGAAATTAAGAAAACCGTCGATCCACTGACCACTCTTCTCCGTTACTCCTTCACCGCAATTCCGAGCGCTTTCATCTTGCGATACATGTGACTGCGCTCTAGGCCTAACACTTCGGCGGTGCGGCTGACGCTGCCATGGTTTTCATCGAGTTTCTTAAGAATGTAGTCGCGCTCGTAAGCGGCGCGGGCCTGGTGCAGGCTGGAAAAATCGCCCATCGTGCGGCGCCCACTCTCCCGATAAATCAGCGAGGGCATGTGCTTGCGCTCCAGTTTGCTGACAGTAGGATTCATGATCACGATGCGCTCAATCAAATTACGCAGTTCGCGAACATTGCCCGGCCAGGAGTAACGCACCAGTGCGTCCAGTGCATCGTCGGACATTTCCTTCTGGCGCCGGTCATATTTATTGGAAAACTCGCGCAGAAAATAGCGCGTCAGT
Source organism: uncultured Acidobacteriaceae bacterium (assembly GCA_963735855.1). GTDB lineage: Bacteria > Acidobacteriota > Terriglobia > Terriglobales > Acidobacteriaceae > Bog-257. Next base: position 202,044 of record CAVTMW010000006.1, on the reverse strand, counting down.
TGCGGGATATCCTCCTTGCGTTCGCGCAAGGGTGGCACGTAGAAGGGAATGACGTTGAGCCGGTAGAACAGGTCCTCACGAAAGTTGCCCTTGGAGATTTCGTCTTCCAGGTCCTTGTTTGTCGCCGCAATCACACGTGCATCCACGGTGACCGCTTCCTCATCCCCGACCGGGGCGAAGCGGCCTTCATCCAGCGTCCGTAGTACCTTGGACTGCGTTTTCAGGCTCATGTCGCCCACCTCATCGAGGAAGAGCGTTCCCCCATCGGCCTTTTGGAATTTGCCTTCCTTGTCGGCCGCGGCCCCGGGAAACGCGCCCTTGCGATGGCCAAATAGTTCGCTCTCGATGAGGTCTTCCGGAATGGCCGCGCAGTTGACCTCGACGAACATAGCGTCCTTGCGCAGGCTCTGGGCATGGAGCGCCCGCGCCGCCAGTTCCTTGCCCGTTCCCGACTCGCCATAAATCAGCACACGGCCATTCGTGGGCGCCATCAGGTCGATCTGCTGGCGGAGCGCCTTCATGGGAATGCTGTCGCCCACAATGACACTCTTGGCCTGGAACTGCTTCTTGAATTCGAGGTTTTCGCTGCGCAGTCGCTTGGCCTCGATGGCGTTCTTCAGCACAATCAAGGTGCGCTCGATGGACAGCGGCTTCTCCAAGAAATCGAAGGCACCGAGCTTGGTGGCACGCACCGCAGTTTCAATATTGCCGTGCCCCGAGATCATGATGACCTCGGGATGGTCTTCGTTCTCCACCAGCTTTGCCAAGGTTTCGAGGCCGTCGATCCCGGGCAGCCAGATGTCGAGTAAGACCACATCGACGGACTTGCGGCGAAGGATGTCCATACCCTCCTCGCCGCTTTCGGCAAGCAGCGCTTTATAGCCCTCATCCTCCAGCACGCCTTGCAGCGAGCTGCGAATTTGGGACTCGTCATCCACGATCAGAATGGTGTGCATTTTGCTCGGCGGCGGTGGTGGCCATTTCCGGGGCCACTGGCAACTCTACGATAAATCGAGTTCCTACGGGTGAATTCTCTTCCACCCGGATAGACCCGTGGTGGTCTTCCACGATGCGGCTGACAATGGCGAGGCCGAGTCCGGTCCCGCGGCCCTTGGTGGAGAAGTAGGGCAGAAACAGTCTTTCCTTTACCTCGGAAGTGACCCCGTGTCCGGTGTCAGCGACCACGATCTCGACCGAATCGCGTTCCTCCAGCAGCACCGTTGAGATGTGGATCTCTTTGACCAAAGAGTCCTTCATGGCTTCCGCTGCATTGTCCACCAGGTTCGCTATGGCGCGCTTCATGGCCTCGGGATCAGCCTGGACCCGCGGCAAGTCGGCCGCCAGGAAGCAGCGTACCTGAATGCCGTCGAGGCGGCCATCGAACATCAGCAGGGCCTGGTTCACGATGCTATTGATTTCTGATGGTTGGGGTTGCGAGGCTGGAAAGCGCGCCAACGTTGAGAACTCGTCTACCAGAGAGCGAACGGTTTCCACCGAGGAGCGAATCGTTTCGGCACAATTACGAATCACGTCAAGCGAAGCGGGCTCGGGAGGGTAGCCGCGCTCCAGATGGCGGCGGATGCGCTCGGCAGACAGCGCAATCGGCGTGAGGGGGTTCTTAATTTCGTGGGCAATGCGGCGGGCCACCTCGCGCCACGCCGTCTGCTTTTGCGCGCGTAACAGATCGGTGATGTCTTCGAACACCACAATGTAACCCATCCGCTGCCGCCCCACGCTCGAAGATTGTCCCGTCGCGTCGAGGGAAGCAGCTGTTATTGCGACATTGAGGTTAGCTCGCGCGGTGACGATCTCCATCTGGCTGGTTGTACTGCCCATGCGGTCCGCTTTGCGCAGCAGGTGCTCCAGATCGGAAACGACGTCGGCGGGGAACAAGTCGCGTAGCGTATCGGCCCGATGCGGCGGGTCTTCGTCAAGCCGGAGCAGGCGGCGCGCCGCCTGATTGGAATGGAGGACTCGGCGGGAGGCGTCGAGCGACAGCACGCCCGATGGAACGTTCTCCAGAATGGTCTCGCTGTGCCGGGTGCGCTGCTCCAGTTGTACATTCATGTCGGCCAGCTCGCGCCCCGACGCCTCAATGTTGGCACGGCTCGCCTCCAGGTCCGCAGCCATGCGGTTAAACGATTCCACCAGCTTGCCGATTTCGCTTCCGGCTTGCACGTCCACCCGGTAGTCGAGCCGTCCACGTGAGATTTCGTGAGTGGCCTCGGCCAGCGCCACCAGCGGGCGGGTCACCATCTTTGAGAGATACAGCGCCAGCCACGTAGAAACGAACAATACCGCGACCGTCAACAGCAGCAGGAAGCCCATGTAGGTGCGCTTCAGGCGGCGGCGCTGTATGCGCAGCTCATCATATTGATGCTGGCTCTGTTCGAGGTCGCGCAATACCGCTGAGTAGTTTGACGGCAGAGGCATGGCGACCAGGATCTCGCCCTTCTCCGCGCGGGCGCGGCCCAGAACGTAAGTCAGTCCCAGAACGTCGAAGGCCTTGGCCTGACCGGATGCGGCTTTCGACGGCAGGCTCTGTTGCAGCACGGGCCAGGCTTCCGGTGCGTGGAAACTGGCTTCCGCCCGGCCATCCACGATGGCAAATGCGAAGCCGCCCTGCAGGGTGAGTTCACTGCGTCGGAACTCGTCCATCATGAAGCTGAAGTTTCCGCTTTGAAAAGACTTCTGCGCTTCCGGCGTAGCAGCAATGCGCTGCGCTTCGGCATTGGCATTGGTTGCCGCATATTGGGTCAGCAGTGAAACGATGACGTTGGTGCGATACTGCACGTCTTCCACCGGCCGCGAGAACCATTTCTCGATGGAGCGGTTCATCAGGCCGTAAGCGAACAGGAAAAGGAAGATGACCGGGCCCAGCGACAACAAAAGCGCTCCGAGAACCATCCGGCTTCGGAACTTAGAGCCCAGGGCGCCGGTCTTGCGCTCGGCGTAGAGGCGCAGCAGGGTGCGCAGAAGGACGAACGTCAGCGCCACAAACAACAGGAAAATCAGCGCCGAGACGGCGGCAAAGATGATGGTTTCTTCACTGGTATCCGGCTGCAGGAAGGTCAGGTTGAACGTAGCCTGCGCGAAGATAATGGCAAACAGGAAAAAGATGCAGACCGAGAGCGCAACAATGGCGGGCGTACGGTTGGGCTTTGGTTTCGGACGAATTGGAGGCGTGGACGGCAACATCGCGAAAGAACGCTACTCTTACTCTCCTATCGCGCCCCTGCCTGCTGAAACGTTCCTGAAAGCTAATGAGAAGGTTCCATTATATCGATTCGTGGGCAGACGCGGCAGAAACAAACTGGGCAATCGCAGATTTGGCCCACTCCCTGATCCGAATCAGACCCTGACCGGCGCTCGGGGACGATTCGGCTTCACCAGCCAGATAATCAGCGCGACAATTAGGATCACAGGTAGCAACGGCACAAGAAGCAATCCCAGGAAGACCATAGGCCCAGACTGAGAGGTGACCTGCCCTTTAATCACGGAGTTGGGGTGGCGTGACAAACCTCCGCCGACGGTCACGACATCGCCGTCAATGGAGGCGTTTTCCCCCAGATGCATGCCTCCGCCGACGGTCACTGCATCGCCCTTGACCGTTCCGTCGACGCTGATACTCCCGCCGACGGCGACAATGTCGCCGCATGTGCCCATCATGCGGATTGAGCAGCCGATGCAGACCAGATCGCCAGCCTCTTCGCCTTCCTCCACCACGATGCTGTGTCCGACTTGCACCCGGTCGTTTTTGTCGCTCGCCCGAAGCGCGGAGGGCGCGGCAACCACAAACAGCAGAGCCAACAGAATCAAGCCATGGGCGCGACGCAGCATGTATTCCGCCTCCTTTGGAGACTGTGCATAGGGTAGCCCGGATGTCGCCCGAAATACAATGCGCCCGGCGTCTCTTCACCCGGCAACAGCGCACGGCGAGGTGGCATGGCAGCAATGTCTGAAATTGCCCCTGGCGGGGCGATCACCGCTCCGGTACCGCACTTGCCTCGAACAAAAGGGCACTCGTGTGAGTGCCCTTCGATGAGACCTCCGATTCTGCTTCGATCAGAAGTTGAAGCGGAAGCCAAACTCCATTTGCCGGGGAGTGTTGCCCTGTCCGGGCAGATTGCCCCAGCTATCCGGGCTGCTGGTGTCGAGAAGACTGCTGTAGCCCTGACCCTGAGGATCGTAGAACACTGGGTGGTTGAACAGGTTGGTGAAGACCACCTGGAACTCGGTGCTGAAGCGCTCCGTAATTTTGAACTGCTTCTTCATGCTGAAGTCAATGTTCCAATACCCGAGGCCGCGGTAGAATCCGAAGCCGCCGTCCGTGGTGTCATAACCGAGGATTGGCTGGCGGACATTGTTAAACGCGGCTGTGGGATTAGCGAACATGTTGAGAGGGTTTGAGCTCCCTATTCCAGAACTGGGGCTCTTATAGACGCCGGCAGAGGGGATCGGGCCAATCGGGATAGCATTCTCGGAAATTCCATTCCCCACAAAGTTAACGGAGTCACCTTCTCCGAACGCCTGACCGCCCCCATTGATGGTGAAGGTTCCCACAGGAAGGCCGCTACCAGCGGCAAAGATGGGAGCAAAGGTCCAGCCGCCCAGGAGGTGCCCCTTCCAGCCTTCCTGTCCTTTGTACCACCTTGGCTGGTACACGAAAAAGAGATTCCACACCAGAGTGCGGTCCCACTCCTGTAAGCCGTAGCCGGTGTGAAGGTTGAAGGGATCAGGAGTAGTGTCGGCGCTGGTCGCCTGCAACACGGCCCCGGTTCCCAACGCCTTGGACCAGGTGAAGTTCGACTGCAGAGTCACCCCTTTCCAGTCCGACATCTTGAGGCTGGCAAAACCGGCGTTGTAGTTGCCGTAACCGATGCTGGCATTGACGCCCACACCGCTACTGAGCTGACCCTGGCCTCCGAGCGGCGAGCCGGCAATGGGCGTGTTCAGCATGCTGCGGGGGAAGTTGAACCCGCCATTGTCCAGGTCGCTCCACAGACTCCACACCGCCTGGGTGTTCAGGTTGCCGGTTCCGTTTACGCCTTCATTGGCCACGACAGCTTGAGTGCAGTTGGCGTAGCCATCGCAGTACCCCGTGCCCTTCAGCGCTGCCTCGAAGAACGGCTGTGGGGTCACTGCGCCCATGTTACCGGCGCAGTTGCCACCCCGGAGACCATTGATGCCACCACAATATTGCATCACCAGGTTGGCATACGCCTTATCAAAGCGCTGACCGCCAAGGGTCATCATGTAGGGAACAGCATTGATGTTGATCGGCTGGTACTCGTGGGTGATGCGGCGCCCGATATATCCCAGCTCCATCGAGACCTGGCGCGACAACTGGTGTTGCAAGGTTACGCTCCACGTCTGCACCACATTGGGCCGGAAGTTCGGATCCAAGGTTTCTCCTGCGCCGGCCCCGACATCGTTAATGCCGGGAAAATCGGGTTGCGGCAGGGTCTTGCTGGCTGGAGGCAACGGCGCTGTCAGCCCATCCGTGCCAATGCGGAAAGAGGTGTTCGGGTTCGCGCCGCCGCATCCCCCGCCAATGGTTGGGGCGATACACTGCACCGGCTGGATGAGGCCAGTGCCCAACAGCGGCACCAGCACCAGGTCCACTCCATTCAGGCGTCCGTAAATCTGGCTGAAGCCGCCACGGATCACTGTGTTGCCATCGCCAAACATGTCAAAGGCGGCCGCAATACGTGGGCTCCACTCCCCGTAGTACGGATTGTAGGGGTACTTGGGATGGCCGGCCACGTTGTTAATGGTGGCAAAACCGATGGTCGGGTTATAAACCTGGCCTTGGAGAGCGGCATTCTCGCGCTGCTGCATGTAGTTGGTCAGGCTGATGGGCTTGTCGTTGGCATCCACGAGCAAAACCTGCTTACCGTTCTTCTCCGTGGGAGGCATCTCAACCGTCCATCCCAGCCCGTAGGTCAGGGTGAAGCGTGGCGTCACCTTCCACGTATCGGCGAAGTACACGTTGTAATAGGGAATGGTGCTCTGGTCGAATGCGGGGGTGAGCGGCGGGTTCAGATTCAAATCCTTCCCCGAGCGTGTGTAAGCGATCTGGGAGATGGACACAATGCCCAGCGCGGCGGTGTAATCGCGGCCCCAATTTGCAGTCGGCACACCGGCGGGCGTATATGCGGAAAGGTCAATCCCATTTCCGGCACCGCGCGAAGTGCCAAGCTGGTACACCGGGTAGTAGTTGATGCCGCCGCCGTTGTCGGTACGCTGATGGTAGTTGTAGTTGCGCTGGTACTGGCCACCGAACTGGAACGTATGCCGGCCTTTGAGCATAGTAACGTCATCTCGGAACATGTTGTCATGGCCGTCCCAGAAGCGGGTACGGGTCTGCTGAGTGTTGACGTTGTAGGGGAGCAGCGCCTGGGTCGGGCTCTCGCCGAATGGCTCCAGAGCGCCTCCCAAACCTGGGAACTGTACCGGGTCTCCTGCTGTGCTCCAGGACCAAAAATTGCGCAGGTAGCTGTAATGGAAATCGTTGGTGGTGTTGGAGCTGATCTGGGTGGTCAGGCCCGCCACCAGGAACCAGGGGACCTGCGGGCGGTTCGCAGTCGACGCGGGAACTCCCAGCTTGTCGCCGGGAAAGAAGCCGCCAATGTCGGTCTGGCTGTTAACCGCTCGGGTCAGATGGTAGTAACGGTAGCTGGACGTAAAGTGCCACTTGGGGCCGAAATCGTGGTCAAGGCGGGCGACTCCAAAATTGTCGTCTTGGGGGATGGACATGTTGGCCTTGAATCCCAGAACGTTGGTTCCGTCGCAACGGCCCAAGCCGCACACCGATTCATTCGACAGCGGCATGTACTTATTCCACATCTGCTGCACCAGTGGATTGATGCCGATGCCGCGCGGATCCCAATCCTTCAGGTTGTAGTTGATGCCATTGAAGGTCAGGATTCCGTTACGCATGTTCTCAGAGGGGACCGCCCGCTCAATGGTGGTGGAGTTAGGCCATCGGAAGCCCTGGTAGTTGGCGAAGAAGTAGGTCGTTCCGCCCAGCATCTTCGGCAGAATAGGACCGCCGGCCGCTGCACCAAAACGGTTGTAGTGGTAGCTCGGATTGGGCGTCCCCGTGAAGTTATTGTCCCAAGTATTAGCGTTGAAATTGTTGTCCAGATAGTACTCGTAAACCGTGCCGTGCCAGACATTGGTGCCGCGCTTGGTCACGACCTGCACCTGAGCGCCCGACGAGCTGTTGAAATCCGAGCCTTGTAGGGCGGCGCTGACTTTGAACTCCTCCACGCTGTCGGCTGGGGTGGGCATGACACCGGTTGGTCCGTGGGCAAGGTTGGAATTGCCACCCTGGTCGGAAATGCCACCGGTGGGATCACCACCAAAGCTGGGCGTGTACACGCTCATGCTGCCGTCCATGTCATTGGTGTTGTTGCCACCGTCGAGCATAAAGGTGCTCTGGTCCACCGTTGTGCCGGCGACACCGCCGTCAGGGCTGATACCCGGCTGGAGCGTGACAAAGGTGCTGACGTCGCGCCCCAAGCTGGGCAGCGATTCCAGAGCGATGCCCGTGACGGTGTTGCCGATGGTAGCGTTGGCAGTCTGCAACTCCACGCCAGTGGCTGCAACTTCAATAGTCTGCGTTGCTGTACCCACTTCCAGCGTGGCGTTGGCAGTGGTAGGCGTACCAATCTTTACCTGCTGGGCGCCAATCCTGAATTTCTTGAACCCTGACTTGGTCACCGTGATGTCGTATGTCCCCGGGGGCACATTGACGAAGATGTACAAACCGGCACTATTGGTAGCGGCCGTGCGTGTTTCCTGCGTGGATACGTCGGTCAAGGTGACCGTCGCACCCGGGAACCACCGCGCCAGTCTTGTCCGTCACCGTTCCAGTAACGGTGCCGCTGGATGCGACTTGTGTCCAAGCCGGTACTGCGCCGACCCAAAGCAGGATTATGGCCATCAAGGCCCAGGGTTGCAAAGAACGAACGTGACGGGAAAGAGCCCCGAAGCTCAGGTCGTGTCATTTCTCCCTCCAGAGGTTGACTTGCGTCTAACGTCTGACAACGCGGATTGGCGAACAACCATTAGGCCGCTTGAAAGAGAGATCCTTACGACAAAACACAGAACAGTATCGGTCGTGAAATGCCCAGCACCGACATCTCCGTTTCAGGGAAAACAAAAGACTCGGCACCAGCTAAGCGCTCCGGCAACCTACCCAATCCCAAATCTCTAAGATCGGAGCGCGGCAAGAATTTGGCAGAGTAGAAGCATTCGAGTATCCAAATGCAGGAACACGCTAGTGCTATGAAAACATTGCAGTTTTTGAGAACAGCATTCTGCAACGGCTACGGAATCCTGAATATCTAGCGAGCTCAGATTCCCTTTTTTCATAGATTCTTGCCACAAGTCTCGCTCGGCTGCCGCTATTGATCGCTAGGTGTCGTTGACAAAAGAGCCTGCCCGGAGTAAACAACCCTGTATCCGAGCCCAAAACAACAATCCCCGACCAGCTGGCTGGCAGCTCGTTGAGCTGGTGCGTGTCCTTGTGGTCGCGGTCCTTCTTGCCGCCACCGGATGCGGTAGTGGTGGTTCGTCCGGCATCCAGTCCGGCTCCGAGCCCGGCACCCACCTTCAGCGGAATCAACATCGATTATGCTCCGGAGGGCCGTTGCAGCGACGACAACTGGAGCACGACCACGCCGGTCGCGTGCAACCCTCAGCTGGCTTTCACCTCCTGCACTCCGAATGTGCTGTCCTCCTGCGCGGCGAACTGCCAGGCGTGCTTCAACGCGGACCTGAACACCATCAAGACGCTCAACGCCGGCACCATCACCATCTACCAGCCTAACTACTACATCCTGACGGCGGCCCAGAGCTCCGGAATCAAGGTTGTCCTCGGTCTGTACGATGACAGTGTCGCCGGACTGGCACAGTCGAACACGGCGACCAACTGTACCTACGGCGGCCAGCCCTTTCCGTACTGCGGCACCAACTACGCCACGGCGCTCTTCGGCGGCACATGCGGCAACATGACCCCCTGGCCCCCGGCAACCTTTTGCGAATCGAGCTCGAACAACCCCAACGCCACGTATGTTGCGGCGCTCAATTCGTCGGCGGGGCAGTTTCTGCAGAACGGAACGGTAGTCGGCATTCAGCTGGGCAACGAGATTCTTGGGCAGCAGTCGGCTGCGACGATCACCACCGCCGCCCAGAACCTGCGCAGCGCCCTCAACGCTGCCGGCTTCGCCAATATCAAGATCATCGTTTCTCTGATCGAGGGCCAGGCGGCGATGTTCTGCAGCAATGGCGCTCCCCCAACTGGTGTTGACTACATCGCCGACCACGTCTACTGCTCCGTTGGTTCTTCCGGAGGTGTGGCCAGCTCGCCGCCCGTCTGGCCCACCGGGAGCAATCCCGCCCAAACCTGTTGGACGCAGGTCCAGTCCGTGTTCGCCACGGACCAGAAGTCCTGCGGAGCAGCCAATGTCTTCCTGGGTGAGACCGGCTACAACACCGGCTGTCCCAGTGTTTACGGCCAGCAGCAGGTCCCCAATGAACAGAGCTTCATCAGCCAGGTGGTCACTGCGACCTGCCAGAACCAGGTCAGCGGACCGCTGGCGCCGTTTCTGTTCGAGTTCGGCGACGTCTGCCCGTCTGGAGGATGCCTGGCGGGCTGCGCCGGCCAACCGCAGGAAGGCAACGGATATTTTGGGATGTACTTTACGCAGGGCTACCTGACCAAAGGTCCGCTGACGTCGAAATTCGCGACCCTTCCGTCGCTTACCTGCCCTTGAGCGGGCGCCCCACTCAACCTCGTGACGCCGCTGCAATCCGCTTTAAGGTCATCCCGAGCGAAACGTCATCCGGGCGCTGCGCACGGATGAAGAGCGCGAATGAGTCGGTCTTCGTCAGCCGATCAACGCTGGTTGCGAGTTTCGGTCATCCCAATTTTCAGGTAGTCACGACCGATCATGCCTGGCATCACAGACACACTCAAGAAAGTGTGGCACACTTCAAGAAAGCCCTAGTACCCAGGCGCGGGTTCCGATACTCTCTTGGAAACGCAGAAAGCGAACAGCCATGAATCCAGCCTCCGGAAGCCCTATCGACGGCGTTGAAGACACTCACGACTTTCCCACGCTGTTGGCCCAAACCAACAGACGCCGACGGATCCTCAACGATCCTCGCACTCCGCGCCGGCTTCTTTCTGAAGCACGGACCGTTAGCGGGCTGACGGTGTGCCTGCTGAGCCTCCTGCTGTTCGCGTTGCCGCTGGCTGCGCAGGGCAACTTCGCAATTTCGGCTACACCGTCTTCTCTGAGCATTCCGCAAAGCGGCCAGGGGACCGCAACCATCACCACCACCATTAGCGGTGGCTTCAATGATTCCATCAGCCTTTCCGCTTCCGGCGCGCCTCCGGGCGTGAGTGTGAATTTCAACCCGAGCACGATCGGAGCACCCGGCGCGGGCAGTTCCACCATGACCATCACGGTGATACCGATCGCGCGTCCGGGGACATACGTCATCACCGTGACCGGCACCAGCGGTGGGGGCATCAGGCAGGCGACCACGGTATCTTTGACCGTCACCCCAATGGGACCGCCGAACTTCTCTATGTCAGCCACACCCGCGGCGCTGACGATCGGCCAAGGCAATCAGGGGACCTCGGGGATCTATACCGTCATCAACGGCGGCTTCAACAACGCGATCAGTTTGTCGGCTTCGGGCATGCCCTTGGGCATTGTCGTGGCCTTTAGTCCACAGACGATTCCGGCGCCGGGCGACGGCAGCTCAACAATGACCATCACGGTGCTGCGCCTCACCTTGCCCGGAACCTATCCCATCACGGTCACTGGCAGCGGTGGAGGGATCAAGCAAAGCACTACTGTCATGGTGACCGTATCCTCGCCACAGGACTTCGCGATTTCGCTTGCACCGGCTTCGCTCACTATCGTGCAGGGCAATCAGGGAACTTCGACCGTCACCACCACGATCAACGGGGGCTTCAACGCCAGCATCAGCCTTTCCGCTTCCGGGCTGCCCGACAACACAACGGTGAGCTTCAATCCGCAAACCATTCCGGCGCCGGGGGCAGGCAACTCCACCATGACCATCACCGTCGGGACGAATACCAATCTCGGCACGTACACGATTACGATTACCGGCACAGGAGGAGGCATCCAGCGATACGCCACATTCGCGCTAACGGTGATTACCCGTTCTGCCTTCGTAATGGGATCTTATCCCTCGTCCCTTAGCATTTCCGAGGGCGGTTTAGCTTTGTCGGCGATCAGTTCCGTTATCTGTTGCGGATTTAACAGCTCCGTTAATCTGTCGACTTCCGGCGTTCCTCCCGGAGTCAGTGTGACCCTGAATCCAGCTACGCTTCCCGCACCTGGGTCCGGCACCGCGAAAATGATCATGAAGGTCGCGAGCAACGTCCCAACCGGGATTTATCCCATTACCGTGACCGGCAACGGTGGAGGGGACCTGCAAAGCACCACGGTGACGCTGACGGTGACCGGGGGCCAGCCACCCAGGAACGCTAACTTCATGGAGCCGTACTCATACACACTGCGGTCTTCCTTCGGTACGCCACCCTACATCTACCAGATTACCTCCGGAGCTTTGCCTGCCGGGCTGACCATGGACAGCTCCGGCGCCATTGCCGGCACTGCCACTGCGGTTGGAGCGTTCCCCTTCCAAGTATTAGCTACCGACTCCTCCCAGCCAGCGCAGCAGCAGAGCAGCAGCTACATCCTGAACGTGGTCATTGGTCTTGACCAATACAGCGGACTCACAGCAGCGCCGGTGCCGGGATGCAACCCGACGGGCTATTTCCAGGCCCTGACGGTGAAGCAAAAGGATGGCTCGACGCGATGGGTCTATGCTGACCCCAACTGTTACGCCTATTACCAGCTCGCGGTGTATCAGGCCGATTCTGAATTCATTTTTTCGGGTATTTTCCAGAGCAAGTACGGAAATGACTCCGCCAAATTCGCGAAGCACTCGCTGCAACGCGAAGTAGCCTATGGCTTCAATTCCAACGACATCTTTTACAGCGACTACATGCTGCCCATTCCGAAGGGCGGCGCTGCCGGAGCTACGCCGCAATTGCCTTTCCTGCTTTACTTCGGCACGACGGATGACGCCCTCCATCACTACTCATGGGTGGGAATACCCGAGCCGATCAAGGACATGTGCAAGGGACAGGACAGCTACGGATTCGGAGATTTTTGTAACTACACCCTGGATATCCTCGATCCCAACTGGCTGGTCGCCAATCAGGGAGAGCTGGCGCTGCTGCTGAACCCGGCCATCGGCGGGTTCCCGAACGGATTCAACACCACCCCGTGGGCCGTCGCTCTTTCCCTGGGCGATGCCGACCTGCTGTACATGTTCAAAGGCAACGGCTCCGGACAAAATGACGTCCCGGTCTATCCGCATCCTGCCATGGTGGTTGCCACCAGCGCTTTCAATTACAACTTGCCGCCGGTAAACGGCAACTGGCAGAGGCCTATCCTCTATGCCAAGGCGGCTTGGGCCTGTAACGCTGTCGCGAACGATCCTATAAACCTCCCGCCCGGGCAATCTTACCTGGAGCAGAAGTACGGTAATAACATTGCCGCCCTCAACCAGGCTTGGGGAACCGGCAACTTCTACACCTCGTTCTGCGATGACGGCGGGTTCGGTACGGGAACGGGAGTGCTCGATGAAGATGGACAGCACACTACTTGGTTTGGCACCGACTATTACAACCAGACCGCGATGAATCCCAATCTGAAGGCTGACCTGGACGGCTATCTCTATACCATGGCCTACCAGGTGTATTCGCCGCAGGTCAGCGTGGCTCGCAGCTATGACACCAACCACCTGCTGATGTGCGGCTTCTATGGAGGCACGGGAGACGGTGGCATGCGCACTATCGTCGCGCAGGCATTTCGCGACGCCGGCTGCCAGATCATAGTGCTCAATTGGAATTCCTACTACCCGTCGATAAGTCAGGCATCAAGCCAGGCGGTTTACGATCTCATCGGACTGCCGGCGACCATCTTTTACTACGTCACCTCGCAAGCCGATTCCGATTACAGCAACTTTCCCGACAATGGCGCCTTCGATGCTGATTACCCGACTCAGCAGAGCCGGAGTCAGCACTATGGAAGCGATACCCAGGTCGATGCTTGGCACGCGCGGCTCCAATGGCGACTACTTCACGATGGGCGTTGATTTCTGGTCACTGACCGACAATATCAACTTGCACACCAACTATGGCTTCATTTCCTCGAGCGACAACGTCTATGACGGCGTGTGTGCGACGAGGGCGGTAAGCGTGGACCCGTGGGGATACCCCTGTGGAGGAGAGGAAGCCGATTACGGCGATTTCACCGATGGCGTCAACCGAGCCAATTCGGCCCTGCTCCAGCAGTTGATCCGGACACTGCTGCCGTAACCGAAGCGTAGCGGCGGAATCCGCCCAGGCTTGTAGGACCGCCGGTTGCCATGGGTCTCGCGGGCTCCGAGACCGGGCGAGTGCGACGCATCAAGACGTAAACGTCTGCAATTGAAGCGGTAACCGCGCTCATATCCGCCGTGGTAGACTGTAGGTCGAGACGCCGGAGAGGTGGCCGAGTGGCTGAAGGCGGCGGTTTGCTAAACCGTTATACGGTCAAAAGCTGTATCGGGGGTTCGAATCCCCCCCTCTCCGCCAGTAAGTTATTGACGAACCGGGCTGTGTGACCGGAGGACTTTATGTTTGGTGGAAAACTTGGTCTGCCCGAATTGGCGGTCATCGCCGTGATTGCGCTGCTGATCTTCGGCCCAAAGAAGCTGGGCGAACTGGGTAAGGGCCTGGGCGAAGGCATTCGAAATTTCAGGTCGTCCATGAGCGGCGAAAGCTCCGCGAGTAGTTCAACCACGCCGGACGAAAAGAAATAATTCCGCACCGCTCCCTTCGCAGACTGTGATTACGGGGGGCTCCGAAGTTCTGATACCGCGTTTTGTTCTGGCTCTCCTGAAGTCTTACCCTACCGTTGAAATTCCAGTACGCAGCAGATTGGACGTTGCTGCCTCCTAGTTTGCCTTGGCCGAAAAGCCATGGCTGCCCGAAACCGTCACACTTGATATTCAAATCCGAGCGGCAGGCTTTCCTTGGATTGAAAGTCCGCCACATCGCGCAGCGTGTAGCTGTGGACGTTGGCGCAGGTTTTGCAGCGCATTTTGAACACGAGAGGGAAATTCAGCTGAAGGGTCGGGTCATCGGAGGAATCGGACGCGAACTCGACCTGCTTGAACACCTGTCGCCGTTGACAACCTGGGGTTTTGCAGTCCGCACACCAATTGATATACACAGGGTCCTCGCCAAATTGATCTTGTTCGGCGCTTATGAAGTCTACACTTTGTCGAACAAAAGTGACGTGCCCGACCGCTTAGCTCACGCCTGCCGTGTATGGTACTCCGCGCGTGCAGCGTCCGGGTAGCTCGTGATTCGCGAGGAATCCGGCCCCTGAGATTTCTTCGTCGGGTATCGCCATTTCATCAGTTATGCGAAAGTGATTTTGCATCAGCTGAGGCGCGCGAAGCTCCCAGGTTCAGAGGTGACCGATTCTTCTGGTTCGGAATCTCGTACCGCAGGGGCGACCAGCTGGAAATTCTTCCACATTGACGCGCACATGGATAGGGGGGACAATGTTTGCTGTTTTTTCGGGCGGATCACACTCAGTGGTTGACCAACCACCGCAACCGTTCAGATTGGTACAGCGCCGACCAGGCTCCTCGTGTACTGGCAATCCCGACCCAATTACCATCGGGATGGAGTGACATTTGGGCTTGACATCGACAATGCCGCTTCAAGAGGAGATCACGACGCGCCCGGGGCTAGCTGACTTTCTACGTGACGCCGCAATGGAAAAGGGGAGCGTATGAAGAAATCCGGACTCTCGAGAGTTGTGAGCATGATGATTGCGTTTTGCGCCGTGATGACGATTACCTCGTCCGCGCAAATCTTAAACACGCTGCTTAGTTTCGATGGGAGCAACGGTGAACACCCTGATTCGTCTTTGATCCAGGCAACGGACGGCAACTTCTACGGCGTAACGCAAAACGGAGGAGTGACGAACCAGATCTGCACCACCGGCGGTTGTGGAACGGTCTTCAAGATCACGCCGAGCGGCACGCTCACCACTCTGTACCAATTCTGTTCTCTAGGCAATTGCGCGGACGGGGCGAATCCTTACGGATACCTGGTGCAGGGCACGGACGGGAATTTCTACGGAACGACGATCTACGGCGGGGCCAATCTCAACGGAACGGTTTTCAAAATCACGTCCACGGGCACACTGATCACGCTGCACAGCTTCGCCTTGTTCACAGACGGGGCCTACCCTTGGGCAGGACTGGTGCAAGCCACCGACGGAAATTTCTATGGCACAACTACCCTGGGTGGTATTCATGTTATGGGCACTGTGTTCAAGGTTACTCCCGGCGGTGCGCTGAGCAACCTATACAACTTTTGCACGCAACCGGCGTGCGCTGACGGCGCCAACCCTTATGCAGCGCTCGTGCAAGGGACGGACGGAAACCTCTACGGGACAACCACACAGGGCGGAAACAGCAGCTACGTTGGCACCGTTTTCAAAATCACGACCAGTGGCGCGCTGACCACGATACACACCTTCTGCACGCTACAGAACTGTGCTGATGGCGAGGAGCCGTTTGCGAGGCTACTACAAGCCAGTGACGGGAACTTCTATGGGACGACGACCTCCGGCCATGGTGAAAACGCCGGCACGTTTTTCAAAATTACATCCAGCGGCACGCTGACTACTCTGTACACCTTCTGTGCTCTGCCAAACTGTGCTGACGGTCAGAACCCTTACGGGGGTGTGGTGCAAGGCACCGACGGTAATTTTTATGGGACTACCAATATAGGCGGTACCGGCCAGGGAACAATCTTCAAAGTTACCGCCAATGGAACGCTGAGCACCCTGTACACCTTCGGCGGCTCTGATGGAGCATTGCCTTACTCCGGGCTGGTGCAGGGAAATGACGGAAATTTTTATGGCACGACCCACATAGGCGGCAGTCACAACCTCGGCACAGTCTTCGGACTGACTCAGATAAATTCGAGTCCAGTGCAATTCGTGCCAGTGACGCCATGCCGGGTGGTGGACACACGCAACCCAAATGGCACCTTCGGCGGCCCACCGATTCAAGGTGGCACTTTCCGAAGCTTCCCCATTCCGCAGGGTAACTGCAACATTCCCTCTACTGCCGCTGCCTATTCCCTGAATGTCACGGTTGTGCCTGCCGGGCCGCTGGGATATTTGACGATCTGGCCCACGGGCGAAAACCAGCCCTTGGTTTCCACCATGAACTCGCTGGACGGGCGCATTAAGGCCAATGCGGCCATTGTCCCCGCCGGAGCGAGCGGATCGGTCAGCGTCTACGTGTCCAACACGACCAACGTAGTGCTGGACATCGACGGCTACTTTGAGCCCAGCGGCGCCTCCACCCTGCAGTTCTACTCGCTGACCCCCTGCCGTGTGCTGGACACCCGCAAGGCGAACGGAAACTTGGGCGGACCGTCCTTGACGGGCGGCCAGGAGCGCGATTTTCCGGTTCTGGCCAGCAGTTGCATTCCGCAGGGCATCACGCCGCAAGCCTACTCCATGAACTTCACGGTAGTGCCCGTGCAGGGACAACCGCTGGGCTATTTGACGGTATGGCCCCAGGGCCAGTCCAAGCCGCTGGTATCGACCTTGAACAATCTGACAGCGACCATCGTGGCCAACGCCGCCATCGTGCCCGCCGGAACCGGCGGCGGGATTGCTACCTATCCCGACCAGAACACCCAGCTGGTGGCGGACATCGACGGCTACTTTGCTGCGCCGGGGCAGGGTGGTCTGTCGCTCTATCCGGTGACGCCCTGCCGGGTGATCGACACGCGCAAAGGCAACGGGGCGTTCAGCGGAGAACTTACGGTGGATGTGGTGGACAGCGTCTGTGCGCCGCCCGCGACGGCGCAGGCTTATGTGTTCAATGCGACGGTGGTGCCGGTGGGTGCACTCGGCTATCTGACGCTTTGGCCAGACGGTCAGAGCCAGCCAGTGGTCTCGACGCTGAATGCGATTGACGGGGCGATCACCTCGAACATGGCGATCGTGCCCAACCAGGATGGCAAGACCGATGCCTATGCATCCGGCATCACGCAACTGATTCTGGACATCTCCAGCTACTTCGCGCCCTAGAGTGCAATAGAGGAGCGCAGAACGGCGGTACCCAAGGAGGAGTACCGCTGTTCGGTTTGCGCGCAGCAGTTCACCGACGCGCTACGACAAACGTGGAAAAGATCCAGGCCGCGCGACGGAATGCCTTTGGCTCTGCTGCGGCGCTTCCGGGACAGCGTCCGTGCGAAGATAGAGTCCGGACGCCAGAAACACGCGGAGCGCATGCGAACGTCAACCTTCGGCAGGATATTCAAAGCATTTCAATATCGGGATTTTCGTTTGATGTGGTTCGGCGCCTGCACATCCAGCATCGGCACCTGGATGCAGATCGTGGCGCAGGGCTGGCTCATTTATCGCCTGAGCCATTCCGCTTTCCTGCTGGCCCTGGACCAGTTTCTGGGCGGCATCCCTATCTTCCTCTTCTCGCTGATCGGCGGGGTGGTGGCCGACCGGGTGGAACGGCATAAGGTCCTGCTCCTTTCCCAGTACGTACAGATGGGGAGCGCAACCGTACTCACAATCCTGGTGGCGAATGGTTTGACCCACGTTTGGCCAATCCTCTGTCTCTCTTTCGTCTCCGGCTTGGCCCAGGCCTTTGGCGGCCCAGCCTACGCGGCGTTGATTCCCACCCTGGTCAAAAGGGAGGACATGCCAAACGCCATTGCACTGAACTCGATTCAGTTCAATCTGGCCGTAACCATTGGTCCGGCGCTGGCTGGAATGGCGCTGGCGAAGTTGGGCGAGAAGTGGTGCTTTGGGTTGAACGCGCTCTCTTTCCTAGCGCCCATCGTTTCGCTCTTGCTGATCACAACCCGTTTTCTGCCGGCGAGCACCTCCGAGTCGATGTTCACCAGCCTCAAGGAGGGCATCAAGTTCGTTCGCCAGCAGACTTCGATGGAGGCGCTGGTCGTGCTGGCGTTCTGCATGACCGCATTGGCCATGCCTATGCGCACCTATATTCCGGTGTTCGTCAAAGACATCTTTCATCGCGGGCCGGAAACGTACGGCAATCTGCTTTCGCTCATGGGATTGGGTTCGATCTGCGGCTCGCTTATGGTTGCGGGACTGGGCAACATCCGCCACAAAGGGCGTTTTGCCACCACAGGACTGATTTGCCTGGGGGTTGCGATCACGGCGTTTTCTCTTTCGAGATCATTGCCGCTGAGCTATGCCGTGCTGCTGATCGTGGGCGCTTCCATGATGGCCGTGTTTGCCACCGTGACATCGCTGGTGCAGTTGATCACCACCAACGAAATGCGGGGGCGCGTGATGAGCGTTTACAACTGTGCATTCCGTGGCGGTATGCCGATGGGGAACCTGGTGTCGGGCTGGCTCGTCCCCGTGTTCACCGCACCGATTGTGCTAAGCGTGAATGGGCTGCTCCTGGTTCTGATGGCGCTGTACTTTCTACTGGTGCAACGGCGTGTGGCTGCGCTGTGACGGTTCGGTGCACAAGATCGTTTCTCTTCTTGGTGGATTGTCGACGGCGATTCGGAACGAGTTGGTCGGGTGTACGGAAGTTGGCGGCTACTGCAGCTTAGCGTGTTCCGCTTTGGCCTGTTCCGAAGTTGGCAACTCCGCCCGGAATGCCGCCTACACATCCTTCAGTTGCTCCTCGGTCATACCGAAATAGTGTCCGAACTCGTGAATGACGGTGCGCCGAATTTGTTCGCGTACTTCGGCCTCCGTGGAGCAGATGGCTTCAATGTTCTTCTGGTAGAGCACGACATAGTCAGGCCCTGTGGGCAGGCCAAAGACGCTTTTGTGGGTCATCGGCACACCGTGGAACAGCCCGAGAAGCATCCGCTTGGGCCGGCCGCGCTTCGCTGGTGGCTGGTGTGCAGGCATGTCCTCGACGAGAACGGCAACGTTACGAATGCGCTGGCGAAACTCCTTAGGCAGTGAGTCCATCACTTCCTCGACCACTTTGGTGAAATCCTCGCGCTTCATCTTCCACATGATGAGGTCCTTACGCCGCCGGAGGCCGCAAGTCTACTGCATCTCCCGCGAGAAGGACACAAGCTCTCCCGAAAAAGCCCGCTGCTAGACGGGCAGTCAGCTTGGAAAAAAGGATAGCGGTGAAGGAGTGGCCGGAACTTGTGGTTGAATCGGGCGGAAACGCTGTGGCCGACGCCAGCTTGACTGTGGTTCGGAGCGAGGTTAGTCTCACTGGGAAATTCGCAAACCGCTTTTGCACATGAGGAGGCTGTAACATGGTCCCCCTTGCCGCTCTTTGGCTTCCGATCGTCCTGTCGGCCGTGATCGTCTTTATCGCCAGCTCCATCATGCACATGCTTCTGCCCTATCACCAGAGCGACTGCCACCAACTCCCCGATGAGAACAAGCTCCTAGCCGAGCTGCGTGCTGCCGGACTAAAGCGAGGCTTCTATATGTTCCCGTATGGGAGTCACAAGGAAATGAAGTCGCCCGCGATGGTGGAAAAATTTAAGCAGGGACCGGTGGGCACGATGACCGTATTGCCCAGCGGGCCGCCCGCCATGGGAAAGTACCTGGGGCTGTGGTTCGCCTATTGCCTGATTATCGGATTTTTCACTGCGTATCTCACCGCACATACGGTTGCGCCCGGCGTGAATTATCTGGTCGTATTTCGCGTAGCCGGCACCGCGGCATTCATGGCCTATGGCCTGGGTCAACTGAGCAATGGAATCTGGAAGGGCCAGCCGTGGAGCATGACCATCAAGGAGGTCATCGACGGACTGGTGTACGGCCTGCTGACCGCGGGCACCTTTGGCTGGCTTTGGCCTCGCTAGGTTTCGACGGCACTCTCCCCAAAGACTTCGGCCGTGAATCCTTGTAGCTCGGCGCCGTGTTGCCAGGCATTGGCTGGCAGGCCGGCCTTGAGACAGGTCTGGGCGAGGAAGGTTTCACGGTCCCAGTTCCACTCCGGCGCGACCTGGGGCAGAAGTAATCCCCGGCGATTGCCTTGCATCACCACCAGGCCGTGCCGGCCGATGACGACTTCATTCGGGCGGATGGGCTGCAGCGGCGACAGAACGCTGATTTCGATCTTCAGGCGTGGGGCCTCCGCTAAAGTGACGGGCTCAAAGCGGGGATCATCGAAGGCAGCTGCTCGCGCGGTGTCGGCGACAGTCTTGTACAGCGAATCGGTGGGAGAAACATAACCAATGCATCCGCGAAGCTTTTCTCCAAGATGCAGGGTCGTAAAAGCACCGCGCGGTTCAGCGAGATGCGGGCTTGGAGGAGTCAGATCGAGCTCGCGAGCCTCGAGCGCACTTTGAATCGAATCGCGAGCAAGCCGAAGCAAAAGCTGCCGTTCGGCGGCCGAATATTCCCAATTCTCCGGCGAAACCAAGGTGCGGGCTGACTCAGATTGCGGGAACATCGTTGCGCTTCCTCCGGCGGGTGAGCACAAAGGAACGCCGCTTGCGGCGCTTTACCGCATGACGATCGATCTTCCGCCAGAAGCCAACGAAGTAATCAATGGCGGAAACCAGCGACAATCCCACCATCACCCAGATCGAAACCAGGGCAATGGGATGCACCGGCAGATTGAGGAAGTACCACGGCAGGTGCGTCCAGTGGTGATCGATGATCGCCGCTACCACGGAGAAGATCTGCACGAACATCTTGGTCTTGCCCAGTTCGCTGGCCTGGATGGTGAAGCCTTCTGACGCAGCAATGGAGCGCAATCCGCTGACGAGGAACTCGCGGCCAACGATGATCACCGCCATCCACGCCGGCACGGTGCGGGGATTGAATTGCACCAGAGTGATGAAGGCGGCCGCAATCAAAAGCTTATCTGCGACAGGATCGAGCAGCATGCCCATGGTGGTAACCTGGGCGCGCCTGCGTGCCAGGTAACCGTCAATAGCGTCGGTCAAGGATGCCGCAATGAAAACGAACGAAGCCAGCAGCTCCCGGTCACCATTGGACGAGTTAAAGCGGCTGCTCGAAAGGATCCAGATCAGCACCGGAATGCTGAAAATACGGGTGAGCGTGATGTAGGTAGGAAGGTTCACAAAACAGACTGGCCCGCAACGGCGGCCGTACCCGCCATAACAGCCGATTATCCTCTACTGGTTCGACGGAAAGCAATTGCAGAAATTGGGGCGACGCAGGCTATTCGTCGTGGTGAACGGCGATCTCATCCAGCATCACAGGCGCTTCATATTGTTCCCAGTAGCTGTAGCCCACAGGAATTCCCTTCATCCAGTCCAGAACGCTCATCCAGATGCGCAGGGCCCCGCGGAACCGGTTACGGAACGCATTGATGGGATGAATCAGAGTCGCGACCGCGATGTACACAACGATGGCGGGAAAAGCCAACGCTACCGCAAGTAGGCGTAGATACAAATAGACGCGTCGCATGATGACCTGCACGGAAGGGGGATCACCACCACACAGCTTGACCGTTATTATGCCCCAACTTGCTGGGGGTTGCGGCACTGTCATGGAAAATTATTTTGTCCCAAAACGGGAACGGCCGTGGAGAGTTGCGTCTGCGCTCAGAAGCCGCTCCGCAGATGATCGAGGCCAGTATATTGACTAGTCATCTGACTAGTTATAGCCTACATAAGTGAACAGAGGTGCGACTTGGCTACGTGGCAGGTGCAAGACGCTAAAGCTCGATTTAGCGAACTGCTGGAAACGACCCTCAAGAAGGGTCCGCAGGTAGTCACCCGGCGCGGCGTCGAGGCTGCCGTGCTGGTGCCAATCGAGGAATGGCATCGGCTGCAGAGGTCTGCTCGCCCTGGTGTGCGGGCACTCCTCGTCGGTGCGGGCCCACGCTTTGAAGATCTCGTCCCTGAAAGACGGGGGCTTCGGCGCCGCAAACCGGTGAACTTCAAGTGAGAAAGTACCTGCTCGACACCAATGTGGTTTCCGAAACTCGCAAGCATAAGCCTCACGGCGCGGTGATCGCCTGGCTGACGGATTTGCGAGACGAACAAGTATTCCTGTCGGCGGTCACTCTGGGCGAATTGCAGGCGGGCATTGAACTGACGCGAAGCCAGAATCCAGAGAAGGCCGTGGAGATCGAACTATGGGTTGACCAACTGGAAGGCTCGTATCAGGTTCTGCCCATGGATACAGCTTCGTTTCGCGAATGGGGCAGACTGATGCATGGCAAGTCAGACCATCTGATTGAAGATGGGATGATAGCCGCCGCGGCTCGCATGCACGGCCTGATCGTGGCCACTCGGAACGAGGATGACTTCAAGCACTTAAACGTTCAAGTCTTCAACCCCTTCAAAGCGACCACCTGATGCAACGCGCGGCTACGCGTAAATCCCGCGCTGCCGAATCGTGTAGGCCACACGGTCAATAGCCAGCATGTAGGCCGCGATGCGGTTATTGACATGATGGGTCTCGGCGTAGCGCACCACGTCCTCGAACGACGAAACCATGATGTCTTCCAACTGCGAGTTGACCACCGATTCCTTCCAGAAGTAGCCCTGGCGGTCCTGCACCCACTCGAAGTAGGACGCGGTCACGCCGCCGGCGTTGGCCAGAATGTCGGGCATGACGAATACGTGCTTATCAGCGAGGATGTCATCGGCCGCGGCGGTCGTGGGGCCGTTCGCGCCCTCGACCAGAACCTTGGCCTTCACCTGGTCGGCATTGACAGAAGTAATGACGTTTTCCGTGGCTGCCGGAATCAAGATCTCGCAGTCGGTGACCAGCAGGTCCTCGGTGGCGCGGCGCTCTGCGCCTTTGAATCCGTGGATCGTGCCTTCCCTCTGCCGGAAGTCCCACAAGGCCTGAATGTCGATACCCTTGCCGTTGTACAAACCGCCATCCCATTCACCGATACCGACCACCTTGTAGCCGGCCTGGTGCATAAGCAGGGCCGCATTGGAGCCGACATTGCCGAATCCCTGAATGATGACGCGGGTGGTCTCGCGGTTCATCTTGAGGTGCTTGATGGACTCGTCGCAGATGATCATGACGCCACGGCCGGTAGCTTCGCGGCGGCCACGCGAGCCGCCCATGTTCAACGGCTTGCCCGTTACCACGGCCGTCACCGTCTGGCGCATATGCATGGAGTAGGTGTCCATCATCCACGCCATGGTTTGCTCATTGGTGTTGACGTCGGGGGCAGGCACATCTTTTTCCGGACCGATGAACTCGATCAGTTCGGAGGTGTAACGCCGAGTCATGCGTTCCAGCTCACCCCGCGACATTCGCTTGGGATCGCAGATGATGCCGCCCTTGGCGCCGCCAAAGGGGATATTTACCACCGCGCACTTCCAGGTCATCCAGCTCGCCAGGGCTCGAACCTCGTCAAGGGTGACATCGGGAGAGTAACGCACTCCGCCCTTGGCAGGACCGCGAGCGATCGAGTGCTGCACACGGTAACCGGTGAAAACCTCCAGTTGACCGTTGTCCATCATGACGGGGATGTGAACGATGATCTCGCGGTTGGGCTGGCGAAGAACGCGCCACAGGCCTTCGTCAAGCTTTAGCTTTTCGGCGGCCAGATTGAAGCGGGCAGCCTGTTGTTCCCAAGGATTCTTTTCCTGTTCGAGTGAGTGTGATGTGGTAGCCATAAGCTCTCCGAAGGATCGCTGGATCTTGCGGCACGATTCGGTGGACGGCTGCGGCAGCGCGCGTCCAGCGTCGGGCAGGCAAACGCTGCAAGTATATGCAGCGGGATGAGGGCGCGCAAGTAAAGTGCAGGACCGGTACCTTCCGTATAATCCCTGTAAACTTAGTAACTCGCGACAGAAGACCCGATGCTTGCTCCCGACTACAAGACCTTCCTGCATCTCAGCCGCAACTTCACGCTGGTTCCGGTTGCGAAAACGTTGAGTGCAGATTTGCTGACCCCGGTTGGCGCATTCTTGAGCATCGCCGCCAGGCAGAAGTACGCCTTCCTGCTGGAGTCGGTGGAAGGCGGGGAGAAGATCGGGCGTTACACCTTTCTCGGGGCCCAGCCGCGAATGGTGATTACTGCCCGCGGCAAGGAGTTGACGGTCCGCCAGGGTTCGTCGATGGAACGACGGCACGGCAGCGTGGTTGAGTTTCTGCGTACCTGCTTACGGCAACATACTCCCGCGTCGCTGCCCGGGCTGCCACCGTTTACGTCCGGCGGTGTCGGGTACTTTGCCTACGACATGGTGCGGCAATTCGAGCGGCTGCCGCAGCGGGCAAAAGATGACTTGGAGCTGCCAGATTGCGTCTTCACGTTCTACGACAGGCTACTGGCCTTCGACCATTTGCGGCACCAGGTACACATCATTGCCGCGGCCGATGTCCGCTCGGAATCGCCACGCAAGGCCTATGATCGCGCCCTCTCCGACATTGCGGCGATTGAACGCAAGCTGGCGCGCGGTATTGGCGCCCAACATGTGCACTGGTCGGCGGCAGAAAAGAAAAACCCGATCAAGGTGCATGTCAGCACGTCGCACGACCAGTTCGTTGAGAGTGTGCGCACCGCGAAGGAATACATCGCTGCCGGCGACGTCTTCCAGGTGGTGCTTTCGCAGAGGCTCGACTTCAAGCCGCCGGCGGAGCCGTTCCAGATTTATCGTGCGCTGCGCACGGTGAACCCGTCCCCATACATGTTTTTTCTGAAGCTTGACGATTTGCACGTGGTGGGCGCTTCGCCGGAGATGCTGGTCCGGGTATCCGGACGAAAGCTTGAATACCGGCCCATCGCCGGGACCCGCAAGCGCGGCGCCGATCCCGCCCAAGACGAGCATCTGGCGGAGGAGTTGCGCAACGACGAGAAGGAACGAGCCGAGCACGTCATGCTGGTTGACCTGGGGCGCAACGATCTGGGCCGGGTCAGCGAGTACGGCACGGTCAAGGTCCGCGACCTGATGTATGTTGAGAGATACTCGCACGTGATGCACCTGGTTTCGGCGCTGGAAGGGCATTTACGCGAAGATCTCGATGCCCTGGATACGCTCGCGGCATGCTTCCCGGCCGGCACCCTCAGCGGGGCGCCCAAGGTGCGGGCGATGGAGATCATCGAGGAGATGGAGCCGGTACGTCGCGGGGTGTACGGCGGAGTTCGATGGCGACAGGATCACCCCGATCGCGAAGGGCGAAAAGGGTGGGGATATTATCCATGAAATCCGCTACAAAGGTGAATGCTGCGGAAAGATCCTAATTGAGTCGAAAAACCAACAACGTTGGTCGTGGGATTGGGTTGCGAAGCTTCGCCAAGATCAGATTGACGCGAAGGCGGAACACGCCATCTTGGCGACGACGGTCTTCCCAGCAGGAAAGAAAGAAATGTGCATCGAATCGCATGTGATCCTGGTTTCCCCGGCGCGTGCAATATACGTCGCAGAAATTCTCCGGGGCGCGATGATCGCGATGCACGTAAAAGGGCTCAGTCAGAAAGAGCGGTCCACAAAAATGGCGCGGCTCTACGAGCTAATCACCTCGGAGTCCTATTCCCACAAGTTCCACGAGGCGGGTAACCTCGCAGACCGGGTCCTTGAACTTGATGTTGAAGAGAAGCAAGCACACGATAAAGTCTGGAAGAAACGAGGGAGCCTAGCAACCCAGATGCAGAACGTGCTGCGGGAAATCGAAACAGACATCGCGGCTGTCATCGAAGGCAGCGAAGAAGAAGCGCCCTCTGCGTTTCCAGTGAAACGCGTTGCGAGCAACTCAGCGGCAGCGAGCTAAGGAGGAGAGGATTTATGGAACAAACGTTAAAACTGACACCCACTTCCACTGGGACGCAACTTCGGATGCCTCCATCGCCCGCCTCTCCAATATGGCAGGAGCGTCGATTGGGCCGGACGCTCCTGCGCACTTACCGGGATACCGTGGATCTGTACGACGTGGTCCCTAACGACAAGCAACCTCGGATGGGACCAAAGGAAGATCCTGAACTGCAACGGCAGATCGAAGCGAATGAAGGAATTTTCGAACCCCTATTGTTGGAACCGCATCCTGATCATCCGGGTAGGTTTCGAATCATCGATGGTGACCGCCGATGGACGAACTCTAAGGTCCTTGTAGAAGTCCACAAGAAAGAGGCCTACAAATGTCTTCCAGCAGAAATCACCGATCGGACGCTCACCGATGAGGAACGCCTTCGGGTTTGGATTTACATTCACCGCCAAAGACGCGAATGGGACACTAAAGAGAAAGAGATGGTGGCCTACAGCCTCGTAAACATGGTGGGCCGTGCAAGCGCCGCGAATATCTTAGGTATCACGGTGCGTGAGCTTGACAAATTGGTTGATATCTATGAGCTTTCGGACAAGCTAACCAATCTCGCAGAACCGGGTGCCGCAATAACTTGGGCGCGTGAGATCAAGAATCTGAACAAGAAACTGCTCACTCCCACAGTGATGGACACAATAATCAAGAAGGTCAACGACCAAGAGATCACGAATTCTAAGGACATTCGCAAGCTGCGCCAAATACTGAAAGACCCTGTGGCAAAACAGGAGTTTGTTTCTGGAGAAGGACGCATTGAGGCGGCGCTGCTTAAGCTTGCTCCGGTGCCCTCGAAAAAGAGCCAAGGGCTGCTCGGAGACATCGAGCAGCTTTCACAAGCGGTCCAGCGATACCCATGGACTGCCCTTGCGGAACTAAGAGGAAATCAGGAAGTCTTGAAGAGGTTGGAGGATACGGAAAAACTTCTCAAGGAACTTAGAAAAACTCTTTCCAAGTAAGTCCACTGAGTTGTCTCTGTCACTGCGCTGCCTGGACGAACCGCGCCCGCAGATCCTCAATGTCGGAGCGCGAGGCATCGGTGATGATCACGTAGCGCAATCCACCGTCCTTCCAGGATTCGAGGTTGAACGACAGCCTGCGTAGGAGCTCGCCCGAGCCGAGGGAGCGATCCAGTTCCGGAGAATCCTTGAAGATGAAAACGGAGAGCACATGCTTGCGGACGGTGAATAGCAGCTCCGCTCCCGGATTCTGGTCGAGGTAGGTCACCTTTCCGCCGAGCAGTTCAAAGGGCGAGCCTTGCAGTTCGGGCAAATTGAAAGTGAAGGGTACCTTGCCTTGAAACCACGGCTTTACCGTGTGCCGGTCGGACGAGACCACGTCAACCCGATTGGCGCTGGCGAGCGTTTCCACATGCAAATCTGTCAGCTCGCCGACCAGTTGCTGGCGCTGCGATTGTCGCACCCAGGCCATCGAACCGAAGATCACCAGCAGGATGGCTGCACAGAGTGCGCCAACTTCTACAATCCATCCCCATCGCCGGCCTGATGTCTTTGGGCTGATGCTGCTCTGTATCCGCTTGCGAAATTCAGGATCTGGCGACGAATTTTTTCCCGGCGAGATGGATGGTTCGCTTCAGCTCCGAGCGCGTCAGACGCTTGCGACGAACACGACGCACAGGAGCGCAGATGAGCGTCGAGCTCCCGAGTTTCGCCCTCCGGCAACTCGGCGTCGAGATACGCGTCAATCTTCTGCTGCCAGCTCTCGCAGGTCATCGTTGAGCTCCTTGCACTCTCTCCGCCAGCAATCCGCGCATGGCTTTCCGCGCCCGCGCCAAGCGCGACATCACCGTGCCCATCGGAATCGTCAAGGCATCGGCGATCTCGCGATAGCTCATCTCCTCCACATCGCACAGCAGGATGATCTCGCGATGGGCCACCGGCAACTGCTGCAACGCGGCTTGAATGGCATCCTGATCGGCGCGCGCCAGCAGCAGCGACTCCGGCGTCTCCGTCGTCGAAGGCGTAACCGATTGCGGATCGTCTTCGTCATCCAGCGACACCGTCTTGGCCGCCTTCAGTCCGGTCCGCGACGTCAGAAACGTATTGCGCAGGATGCGATACATCCAGGCGCGAAAGTTGGTCCCCGGCTGAAATGAGCCGAATCCCTTCAGCGCCTTGGCGTAAGTCTCCTGCACCAGGTCCTCGGCCTCGCTGCGGTCCTGCGTGAGCCACTGCGCCAGGTTGTACAGCGAGGCGAACAGGGGCATGGCGAGCTGTTCGAACTCGTACGCCTTGTCGCGGTCCAGCGCCACGCTAACAAGAGTAAACCGGAAAGGCGGGATTTTATTCCCGATATTTCAAATGGGGCCAGCGCCAGTAGGACAGATAATGTCCCCGCATCAGAAGATGCCGCCGTCGAGCCCGGCGATGAAGTGGATTCCGTCAATTGACAGCTTCTTCAGACCTGCATCATTGGTTAAGTAGACGTCCACTTTGGCCACCGAAGCCGTCGCCAGGTGGATAGCATCGGCAGGTGAGACTTTGTACTGCGCGCGGATCCTTGCATACCGATCAGCCGTCTCCGTACTGAAGGGCAGAAGGCGCAACGCGCCACTCGCAAAGTACTTGTGAAATTGTTGTACTTCGTTTGCGCGTCCTCTGCTGTAAGGGCCAGTCAAGATTTCGCCTACCGTGAACACGCTAGTGGAAAGCTGGTCCCCCCGCTGCAACATCCGCTGATGAATTCGCTCTACCTGTTTGCCGTGCTGCGGATGCGCTTCCAGCCAGTAGATGAACAGCATGGTGTCCCAGTAAACGAGGCTCACTCTTCCTCCGCCGCATCGGAGTCATAGAAGTGGCTTCGCTCGCGACGCAGAAAGGCTTCTCCCCCACCAAGGGACTCGAATGTCTCCTTCATCAGTCCTCGCAAGTCCTCAAAGGTCACCGTCGCGGAGGCGTGCGGTGCTTTTTGATCCAGCAGGCGGTAGGTGAACGTGGTTCGCGTTCCCATCCCCGAGGGAGGACCGGATTCCTCCTCAATCTCCAGATGGTTTCTTTCGAGGAAAATCCTCGAGCGCAGAGCACTGCTTACGTTCGGCACTCGATTCTTAAGCCTCAGTCCCTTATGAACATCCCCGACCGTGATTCGTATCCGACTTAGGCCCTTACGCCGGGCCACCTGCACGTATTCCTTTTCGGCATAGGAGCGAATCGTATCTGCTGTGCTTGTCTCCATATGTATGTCCCCATCTCGAATCTGCTAACCTAAACATACAGAACATAACATACAATGACAAGTATTGGCAGACAGATGTTGCTTATCGCCTAGATCGCGTCAGCAGTAACATCAAAATTATTGACAACAAGGGAATTAATGAGTTAACGACACCCTTGTCGTTTTATCCCGGGCCGTTGACGCCGCTCAGAAATCCGCCAAGATGGGCGGTCAGGGAGACGACGGAGGCGGCGGCCAGCTCGATGGGCAGGCGATACAGCGGCAGTTTGCCTTCTGGATTGCGGTGCGCGCGGAAGTGCAGGCTCCAAACCAGCCATATCATTCCGCTGGCGGCGAGGCCCAGCACTAGATGAAGGAGCAGAGTGCCTTTGAGCCGCTGCCCTTCCAGTTGCCAGTGCCAGGCCAGTAGTCCAGTGGCTACAACCGGCACGGTGGAGATGGCTGCTACCAGCAGATTGTAGTAAGCCACCTCCGCCAGCGCGCGCTTCTTGGTCCACTGCGCGATGAAGTCGAAGACGATACTGACAAGACAAAGCGCAATCGGGAAGTGGACCAGCACAACATGCTGCGCATGTTTGGCGAAGAGGACCGACCTGGGATCGAAGGGGTTCACACTCGGCGCCATCACTGCACCACGATCTTTGCCGTCATCTTGGGATGAATGGAACAGAAGTAGCTGTAGGTGCCCGGCTTGGTGAAGGTGTAGGTGAACTGCTCGTCCGTATCCAGCACCTTCGACTTGAAAGCCTTGTCCTCACTGACCACGGTGTGTGGGATGTCGTCGCGGTTCGTCCAGCGGACCGTGGTTCCCGCGGGAACCGTGATCGTGGCGGGCGAGAAGCTGAAATTGTCGATCTTGACCGCTGCTTCCGATGCGGACTTGTCGTCGGGAGTAGCGCCGAAGGTGCTTGACGGGCGACCGCCAACTGCGAGTGCCGCCAGCAGGATTGCCATGTTTAGTATGCAGATCTTCGTTTTCATAAAGTGACTCCTTGTCGAATTAAGCCAGTGCTTCCGCCCTCGCCAGAAAGTCGATACAGCGATCCCTCGTGGGCCGCTGTATGACAACCAAGCTCAGCCCAGGTTTGAGTCGATCACGGCCAGGGCGTGTCTGCCGCGAACGTAGTTGACATCGGTGACGCCCAGCAGCGTTCGCAGTTGATCTGCCGGGACCTTCATCGGCCCGGGAGACGGCGCCTGCCCCGGCTTCGGTTGAGGGAACGCGGTGGACGCCGCAGTGTGGAAGGTGATGTTGCCTTCCACCTTCTGCATGGTCTGGTGAATGTGTCCGTTCAACACCGTGACCGAACCGAAGCGCTTCAAGTACGAAAGCGCCTGCGCGCTGTCGTCGGTGCCCCAGCCCCACTCCGGATAAACGCTCCACAGCGGAATGTGGGCGAAGACCACGATGGGCGTGCTCTTGGAAAGATGCTTCACGTCCTTCTCCAGCCATTCCAGTTGTTCTCGCGCCAAGGCTGCCCAGCCCTCCGGCCTTCAGGTTCATCACGTTCACCAGCCCGACGAAGTGGACGCCATTCTTGTCGAAGCTGTACCAGCCGGCGCCCTGCGTTCCTTTGCCGTAGCGCTCCAGATATTGCTTGCCGTCGTCGTTCAGGACATCGTGTTCGCCGGGCACGAAGAAGACGTCCTTGGTGCTGGCGGCCTTCAGGAGTTGATCCACGGTGTCGAACTCGCCGGGCTTGGAGAGATGGCTGATGTCGCCGGTGTGCAGGATGAAGGCGGGAGCGACCGGCAGCGCATTGATTTTGTCCACCGCAGCCTTTAAGGTGCCGACGACGTCGGGATTCGCCGCCTTGTCGAATCCCATGTGGCTATCGCTGATCTGGACGAAGCTGAGTTCGCCCTTATGCTCATGGCCGCCGAACGGAAAGCCGCTCAGGCTGTAGGAATTAAGTACGCCGCCCTTGATCACGCAAAAGGCGCCTGTCCCCGCCCAGGCCATGCATTTCAGGAAGCCTCTGCGGTCAATTCCATCGTGATCTTGATCACGCCAAGAGTCGTTGACTCCGGACTTCGCAATTTCGACACCATCGCCTTCATTCATCGTGTGCTCCTCTATGCCACTCGGATGTTTCTGTCAGGGTTGCTAACTGAGAAGTGAGGCGTTTATTCCCGCGAAGAGCAAGATTAAGGACGGGAAAAAGAGGAAAGCTCTTGCCAAAGCGGCACACCAGAGGAGAGGCGGAGATGAGGCGGGGTTGCAGCGAATCAACCCAGAAACAAAAATGAGGAGAGCTCTCGCCCTCCTCGGTTGATGGAGTAACAGGATCTACTGCTTGGCCGCGTGAATCGGACCCGCACTGCAGCAGGTGATGTTTCCCAGGATGCCGTGAGCTTCGCCGAAGACTCCGGCTGCAAAGTACAGCGTCGTCTTGGGACCGGACTGGGTGCCATTGCCGAAGTTCATGCCCCACACGCCGTCAACTCGCAACTGTAGGTTGGCGGGATCAAACAACAGACCGACAAAGCCGCCGGCGGGAGTGTAAGCTGCGATCGCGCCGCTGCCGAACTCTCCAACCAGAATGTCTCCGCTGAATCCACCAAAACCCGACGCCGGAGCCATCACGACTGCCCACGGAGAGTTCGAGTAGGGAGTGTGAGCCAGGCGAGACTTGAGGTTGCCTGCGGTGTCGAAGAGGGTAATGTAGCCGTTTCCTGGACCGGGGACGTCGTCATGCTTGGCGGCATCCTGTTTGGCATAGGCCACGGCCAGCAGACCGCCTCCGAGGTTGGACACATTGAACGGAGCAAATCCGCTGGGGACCATGGGATCCACAAACGAACCCGAACCGAAGGAGAAGGGGGCGAAGTTTTTGTCGAAGACATCCACCGTACCGTTGCGGAAGTTCGCCACGTAAAGATAGTTGATGCCGCCGGCTGATCCGAGGGCCAACCCCTTGTAAACGGCGTTGCCGCTGCCGCTATTGTTGACCGCGATCACCGCGCTGGTTCCGGAGCTCCATCCCGAGATGGTTCCGTCTTCTGTGGCATAGATAAAGAGCGCGGTGCTGCCATTGATCTTGAAGTCAGAGGTGCTGTTGAAGACGATGCCGGTTGGCGTCCCGGTGCCTGAACTGCCGGCGGGGACGGTGACCACCAGCGCCTGAGGCTTGCCAGTCCCATCGTACAAAGTCGAAAGGCCGGTGCCGTTGTCAGAAACCCACCACGGACCTGCCGGGCTGGCAATCAGGCCCCAGGGATTGACGAGATTCGCATCCGTGAAAGTACCGACATCGGGGATGTCGGAGGTAAGGTTCGTCGGGTTGGCCTTCTGAGCGGCGGCGGGCAGGCTGACCAGGGCAATCGCCACCAACACGAGCGCCGCGCTGAAAACCAGCCGGGGTGCTGTTTGCAGACTGAATTTGTGTGACCTAAACATCGTTCCTCCATCCATTTCGGATTCGTGAGTTAACTCCCGGCACGTCGACTCGACTCTCGGCTACCAGAAGCTTTCTGCAATCTAGCGGGGGACCCTGAGGCAGTTGTCTTGGCGAGGTGACGATGTTGTCAAAACTTGTTGACAACTCCCAAAGCTGAGCGTTTGCCCCCTGTGTTTGTCACAGATTTGTGAATACGCCGTTGACGGGCAATTTGATCTGTTATTAGCTGTATCTCAGAAGCAACGCAAAGCAGGTGGGGCGGTCATGGAAAAGATTCTGGTCATCGAAGACGATCTGGCAGTACAACGGGCCCTGCGCCGGACGTTTGAGTCAGCGGGGTTCGAGGTAACGATTGCTGCCGACGGCGCAGTAGCCATGGAGACGTTTCGCGCCACCGTGCCGCGCATCGTCATTCTGGACCTGCGCCTCCCCGGAAAGTCGGGACAGGACATTTGCCGCGAGATCAAGCGTGAAGCCTCCAACGTTCCCATCCTGGTGCTCAGCGCTGCCGGCGACGTACTCGACAAGGTGCTGCTGCTGGAACTCGGGGCGGACGACTATGTGACCAAACCGTTCAGTCCGCGCGAACTTCTGGCGCGGGTGCGTGCTGCCGTGCGACGCCTGAACCAGGCGTCGGACAAGGTCGAAGTCTTCAGCTTCGATGATGTGGAAGTAAACTTCTCCAGAATGGAGTTGCACCGCGATGGACAGCTGGTGCCGCTCACCCCGCAGGAGTTCAAGATGCTGCGTTTCTTCTTGAACAACCAGGACCGCGTCGTCTCTCGTACCGAGCTGCTCAACGAGGTTTGGGGCTACAACAACTATCCCACGACCCGCACCGTGGATACGCACATGCTTCGCCTGCGGCAGAAGCTGGAGAAAGATCCCGCCGACCCGGTACATTTCCGGACAGTCCACGGCACAGGCTATAAGTTTGTCAGATAAGGCCAGGCAGGGAAGGAGGTCAGCGATGGGTCGTTTGCGGCTGCGGACCAAGTTCCTCATCGCCATGCTGCTGACCTCGGCCGGCCTGACCGCGGTTTCCCTTCTGATCGTTCAGCGTACCGTGGAAAACCAGGTACGGCGCGAACTGGGCAGCGACCTCGCCAATTCGGTTGAGACCTTCCGCAATGTGCAACGCGAGCGGGAGGCGGCGCTGGCACGCTCCGCCAAACTCATGGCCGACCTTCCCAGCCTGAAAGCTCTGATGACCTCCCGCCACGCGCCCACCATCCAGGACGCATCGGGTGAGATGTTTCGCCTGTCTGGCGGCGACCTGTTCGCACTCATCGATTCGGCAAATCAGTTCGTTGGATTTCATACCCGGGAGCCGGGCATCACGCGCGAACAGGCGCAGCTTCTGTTGGAGCATCGCAATGCCCTCGATGAGCCGCTGCAGTGGTGGTTTGGTAACGGACACCTCTATGAAGTCGTGCTAAAGCCCATCTATTTTGGGCGTCCCGCCGACAATTCGCTGCTCGGCGTGGTCGCGGTGGGGTATGAAATGAACGCCGCTGTGGCGCGCGAGGTGGGCCAGATTGCTGCCAGCCAAGTGGCGATCGTTTGCGGGGAGGACGTGGTGGTCAGCACGCTCAATTCCGAGCAGACCAGGGAGTTGCCGATGCACCTCACCACGCAGGCCCTTCCGCAAGGCCCGACCGATTGGAAGCTGGGCAAGGAAAGCTTCATCGCTTCCTCTCTTGCGCTCGACCCTGGTGCGTCGCCGGCCGTCAACATCGTGGTCATGAAGTCATACGACGAAGCCACCGCTTTTCTGGATCACCTGAGCCGGCTGTTGCTGGGTGTCGGTTTCGGCGCGGTTTTTGTCGGCAGCGTGCTGGTGTATCTGACCGCCAGCACCTTCACGCGCCCACTGGAAGAGTTAGTGGACGGCGTGCGGGCCCTGGGGAGCGGAGACTTCCGGTATCCCCTGCACGCCAGCGGATCAGGAGAGGTCGCGGAGCTCACCAACGCCTTTGGCAGCATGCGTGAGAGCCTGCACCAGGCACAGCAGCGGCTGCTGAACGCCGAACGGCTGGCCACCATCGGCACCATGGCGAGCTCCATTTCGCACGACTTGCGGCATCCGCTCACCGCCGTGCTGGCCAACGCGGAGTTCCTGGCTGACGCTGATCTTAATCCTCAGCAACGCGAGGAGCTTTACCTGGAAATTCGACTTGCGGTCAATCGGCTGACCGACCTCATCGATTCCTTGCTGGAGCTGTCGCGCCCCGCCGAGTCGTTGAACGTGACCGACGCGCCGATCGAGCGAACAATAAGTCGCGCCATCGAACTGGTCCACGCGCATCCGCAATTTCAGAAGATCAACGTTGCCATTGAATCGGCCGGCGCACACAATGCCCAATTTGACGCGCGGAAGATGGAACGCGTGTTCTACAACCTGCTGCTCAATGCCTGCCAGGCCGTCCAGGGGTATGGTGGCAACGTCGCCG
The DNA here is from genome assembly GCA_963735855.1 of uncultured Acidobacteriaceae bacterium. Classification (GTDB taxonomy): domain Bacteria; phylum Acidobacteriota; class Terriglobia; order Terriglobales; family Acidobacteriaceae; genus Bog-257. Next base: position 167,112 of record CAVTMW010000006.1, on the reverse strand, counting down.
TAACCGTGGGCAATCACCAGGACACCCTGGACATTCGCGTCCTTGACGACGGCCCCGGCGTCGAAGCCTCCATTTGTGACAAACTGTTCCAGCCATTTGTCAGCCACGGCAAGGAAAATGGGACCGGGCTGGGACTGACGATTGCGCAGAAGATCGTGCAAGACCACAGCGGCACTTTGCAACTGGAAAGCTCGGTGCCTGGCCGCACTGCAATGCGGATCATGCTGCCCCGGGTGCTCAAGAAAGCCGCTGTCGGAAACGGCCAGGCGGCGGACGCCTCCCGCCACTACAGCATGTAACGACGTAACCACAAAGCGAAGGTTTGAAGGGCCCTTCAAATCGTTGCCCGAGGTGCGAAATGGAATTCAGATTCTCCCGAGTATTCAGCACGGTGTTGCTGGTATGTTTTTCGCTAGAAGCAGGAAATTGGTGTGCGGCACAAAGCCAGGCAGCGGCGCAGACAAACGCCGTCAACCCCGGCGTGAATTCTGCCCTGGGCGAACTGCAGTCGCAGGTGCAGGAATTGAAGCAGATGGTGCTGCAACTTCAGCAGGAGACAAGTGCCAGCCGCGCCGAAATTTCCAAACTTCGCCAGGAGCTGCAGGCGCAACGTGCCGACAGTTATTCCCCATCGAGCATCTCTGACAGTGGACAACTCACGGCCAACTCGGCTTCAGGCGGCGCCGCAACGGAACAGCAGGTGCAGCACCTTGCCGAAGATGAGCAATTGTTGACTGAGAAGGTAAATCAGCAATACCAGACGAAGGTGGAGAGTGCTTCGAAGTATCGAGTTCGTCTCTCAGGCATCGTGCTCTTCAATTTGTTCGGTAACAGCGGCTATCCCGACAACCAGGACGTGCCCACGTGGGTGCTCCGCCCGGATCCGATGGACTCGCCGGGATCGGTAGGCGGCACGCTTCGGCAGTCGATTCTGGGGCTCGAGGTGTTCGGCCCCGACGTCTTCGGAGCGCGCTCCAGCGGCACCCTCAACCTTGATTTTGGCGGCGGATTTCCTGCCACCTACAACGGGGTGAACTTCGGACTCGCGCGGTTGCGTACCGCGACGGTTCGTCTGGATTGGAAGGACACCTCGGTAATTGCCGGACAGGATGGCCTGTTTATTTCGCCTCAAGCTCCGACGTCGTTCGCATCGCTGATCGTCCCTGCGCTCACCTACTCCGGTAATCTCTGGTCGTGGACTCCGCAATTGCGGGTTGAACATCGCTTCGAGTTCTCGAACCACTCCACGGTGAGTCTGCAGGGTGGTGTCCTTGATCCCCTGACCGGGGAACCGCCCGATGGCTCCAACTATGTCTGGTACCGTGCTCCCGACGCCGGAGAAGAATCGCGCCAGCCGGCTTTCGCGGCCCGAGTCGCCTACTCCCATCCGATGCTGGGCCGTAGCTTCACGGTTGGCGCCGGAGGCTATTACAGCCGTGAGTACTGGGGCTTCAACCGTAACGTTAACGGATACGCAGCCACCGCAGACTGGAACATGCCGCTTAATCGGGTGCTAACCCTGAGCGGCTTCTTCTACCGGGGACAAGCTATCGGTGGCCTTGGTGCAGCTTTGAGCCGCAGCGTTGTCTATAACGGTCCGCTTACCGATCCGGCCACAACCGTGCTTCCGCTGAATGCCGTTGGCGGTTGGGCGCAGCTCAAGTACCAGCCGCTTCCCAAACTCGAATTCAATGTCGCATTCGGACAGGACAATCCGTTCGCGGCTGACATTCGGTATTTCGAATTCCAATCACAGAGCTACAACAATCCCTATGTTACCCGCAACCAGGGCGCGTTTGGCAATGTGATCTACCGGCCGCGGTCTGACCTTCTTCTGTCGCTGGAGTACCGCCGGCTCAAGACCTTCAACATCTTCGATAGCAACTGGGCAGGCGGGCAGCTAAACTTGGCGATGGGGATACTCTTCTGACGCGATCCATGATTGCAGCAAGAAAACTCGCTTTGCTGGCTGCGGTCGCGTTGTGCTGGAGGGGGGAGGCACGTTTATGGGCACAAGAAATCAGCGTTACGGGTCGCGTTATTCTAGAGGGGGCAGGCCACATCTCCCCGGCAAATTCGACGGTGGTGTGGCTCACTCCACTCGGGCCGGATGCGAATGGTGCGGGGAGCGTCCCTCCCATGCATGCCGTGCTGCAGCAGAAGAACAAGACGTTTGAGCCTCACCTGCTGGTGGTCACCAAAGGGTCAAGCGTCGAATTTCCCAACCGCGATCCCTGGTTCCACAACGTATTCTCGCTGTTTAACGGCAAACGCTTCGACCTCGGACTCTACGAAGCCGGCACCTCGCGCACCGTTCACTTCGACCGCGAAGGAATTTCATTCATCTTCTGCAACATTCACCCCGAGATGAGCGCCGTGATCGTCGTCCTCGCCAGCCAGTACTTTGCCGTGCCCGATAAGCAGGGGGAATTCTCGATTGCCTCCGTGCCATCAGGACGTTACACGCTCCATGTGTGGAACGAAAGTGCTCTGCCGGCCACGTTGCAGGCGTTGGCGCGCGCCGTGGAAGTCAGTGCGGTATCGCGTTCCGTGGGAACAGTGCGTGTACCGGTGACAACAGCCTCGACCTCGCACAAGAACAAATACGGCCAGGAATACGAACCGCCCTCGCCCAATAATCCGGTTTATGTGCAACCGCAATAGCCTGAGCGTTGTTTCGTTATAATGCGCGAAGCCGCCGTACCGTCTCGGACAAGTCGCCTTGTTGAAACAAGCGGATACCGGCCACACCTGCGGCCCCAGCCTCGATACAGTCATGAGCGTTCGAGAGTGTAACTCCGCCTAACGCGAGCACAGCGATACGATCGCCTGCTTCCGCACATGCCGCGCGCAAAGCCTCCAGGCCGATTCCGGGCGCGTCCTGTCAGCACCTTCTCGAAGATCGGTGCAAAGACAGCGAAGTCCGCTCCGCTTGTCTGAGCGTCACGAACGTCGGCGGCTGTGTGCGCGGAAACGCCGATCAAAGGTCGGCTGGCTCGGCATCGCATCCACAACGCTCGAACGTCCGACGCGGCAATTTCTCCGGCGGGGAGATGAACGCCATCGGCGCCGCATGCCAGAGCGACATCAGTACGGCCGTTGATGAGCAGCTTTGTGGTAGTCGAGTGGTCGCGAACCGTCCTTAGAGCTTGGCTTGCGAGGTATTCCAGTTCGCGTGGCGAGAGGTCTTTTTCCCGTAGCTGGATCCAGTCAACTCCCGCGCTGGCCGCCTCCGCCAACCTGCGGAGCAATGCGGTGCGCTGCTGTGCTTCTGAACCGGGAAACCCTTTGCGATCGGTGATGTAGTAAAGGAGCATCGCCCGAAGCGATTGTATTCTGGAGTTGCGGATGGCTAAAGGGTGGGATTTCGCGGTGGCGCTGGATGAATTGCCGAGGCGATATCCAACCTGCTCCTGATCGAATCTGCTCTAGAATGGAGCCGTGGAACGAACCTCCAAGCATCATCCTCGAACCAGGACGAAACGAGGCGCGATTCCCCGTTCACCAGTTAAGGCAATCCAACCGGTGGAAATTCTGCGCGCGCAACGCTTGGTACAACTGCCTTGGCTGGTTCACGGTTTCAGCACTCGGCAAGGTGGCCTTTCGACATGCTACGGCGGCGACGCCCTAAATCTCAGCCTGACGCAGCACGATACAAGGGAGAACGTCGCGCGTAATCGCGCGCTGTTTCTGCGGACCGTAGGAGCAACCGGCGACGACGGCCGTCCGTGGCCGCTCGTGCAGCTTAGGCAGATTCATTCTTCCATCGTGCACCGCGTCACCGGTGCATCGCGTAAGTCATTGGCGGGTGACGGACTCATTACCGACGCAGCGGGGGTGTTGCTGGCCGTCAAGACCGCGGATTGTGTTCCAATTCTGGTCGCCGACGTGAAGCTTCGCGCCGTAGGTGTATTTCATGCCGGCTGGCGCGGCACCGTGGCTCGGGTGGTCGAGAAGGGCATCGGCGAACTACGACGGCAATTCGGGAGTGTGCCCCAAGACCTTCGCGCTGTCATCGGGCCGTCTATTCGGCAATGCTGCTATCAAGTTGGTTCCGAGGTACGGGCGGAGTTTCAATCGCAGTTCTCTTACGCTGACGAACTCTTTGAGGAGGTCTTCGACGCCAACGCGATCCATGTGCGTTACCCGCTGCTGTTCTTGAACCAGAGAGCGCCCGGCCACGGCGAACTCGGCCCCGAAATCCATCTGAACCTTGCGGAAGCCAACAAACGCCAGTTGCGGGACACCGGGATTCGCGACGAGCAGATCAGCGTAATCGAAGGCTGTACTGCTTGCGATACTGCACGCTTCTTCTCGCATCGGACAGAGTTCGGGCAGACTGGACGAATGATGGCGGTGATTGGACTCCGGCCCGAATGAGCCGCTATCGGCGCGGTTGGAACGGACTTAGTGTAGTGATCGCGTTCCTGAGCTTCGCCACATTAATGGCAGTGTTCATTGGTATATTGCTGCTGTTTCCCGCCAGGCTGCTCAATTCCATCTGGCGATTCAACCCGGAAGCCCGTTTGGCATTCCAGAGCATGGGAAGGCTCGCTTCCCTACTTCTGTTTGTCGTAGGAGCAGTCGCTTGCGGGGGAGCCGTAGGCATTTACCGGCGCCGCAAATGGGGATGGAGCCTGGCCGTCATGCTATTTTCGGTGAACGCTCTGGGCGATGCCATAAGCCTGCTCTCGCCGGGAAGGATGCTACAAGGATCGTTCGGAGTCTTGATCTCCGGATTGTTTCTCTTGTACTTAATGCAGCCAAGAATCCGGCAGCAATTCGCCGTTCAAGCTGTTTTGGCCCTGACCGAACCTAAGGACTAAGCCTCTGGCGTGCTTCCGGGCGCCGCCTGCGGCTCTGCGACGTAATTATTGACCATGTCTTTCAGCTCTTTGCTGGGCTTGAAGAACGGGATCTTCTTGGCAGGAACGTCGACGCGGTCGCCAGTCTTGGGATTGCGCCCGACGCGGGGCTTGCGTTGGCGGGTACGGAAACTGCCGAAGCCGCGGATCTCGATCTTGTCGCCGGCGCGCAGTGAGCGCACCACGCTCTCAAAGATGGTTTCCACGATGACTTCGCTGTCCTTCCGGGTGAGTTCCGCCAGCCGGGAAACTTCGTCGATCAAGTCTGCTTTGGTCATCTTTCGCACGCCCCTTCTTACGGAACCAATGGCGTTGCCATCGGCACAACCGGATACTCTCAAATTACGGCAGGGTTGGCAAGCCTAACTTTCCGTTGGACTTCCGGGCCACCGCGATTCCCACAGGTTACTTTCAGCGCCGGTCACGCTAACCGACGTTACTTCCACAGGTAGTAGAACCCAACATTGGTTTCCATGAGCTTGGCACGGCTGGGCAGGTATTCGGAAACATCGCCGAACAGCAGGTCTAGGACGCTCTTGCGTTCCTTCTCAGGATGCACCAGCGTCGGCTCGCCTTTGATTCCGACTGACTTCGCAGTGTCTTCAATCGCCGTGCGGAAATCGCCGATCTGGTCCACCAGCTTCAGTGGCATCGCCTGCTCGCCGGTCCACACTTTGCCGTTGGCCAGCGTGCGCACGTCTTCGTCCTTCATGTGGCGTCCGGTGGCCACGTTGTGGATGAACTGCACGTGCATGTTGTCAATCAGCCCTTGCAGGTAGGCGCGCTCGGCGGGAGTCATTTCGCGCGTGGGCGAACCAGTGTCCTTGAACTCGCCTGCCTTCAGGGTGATGTCTTTGATCTTGGCCCACTTCATCAGCTCTTCATAGTTGACCCACTGGGCAATGACGCCGATAGAGCCGACAATGCTGGCCTCGTCCGCGAAAATCTTGTTGGTCGCCGACGAAACGTAGTACGCGCCGCTGGCGCCGACGGTCTGAATGGACGCCACGATGCGTTTCTTCTTCTCATCGCGAACCCGCAGTACTTCGCGATAGATCTCTTCTGATGCCGCAGCGCCGCCGCCCGGCGAGTTCACATGCAGGACGATCGCCTTGATGGAGCTGTCATCGCCGTACTTCCTGAGCTGGTCAACTACGTCTTTCGGCGTGATGATCACGCCTTCCAGGTCCACCACCGCAATCTTGTCGCCGAAACCGCTGAAGCTGTCCTTCTGCTGCGAGCGAACGGTGAAATACACCAGCGCAAAGATAGCTACCAGGAAAAGAAAGAAAGCTCCGCCGCCCAACAAAACCCACAGGAATACGCGGGAGCGCGGCTGTTCCGTCATAAGGAAGACCTAAGTTTAGCAGAAGCGACAAAGAGCGCTCAGCTCTTAGTCATCATCGCCCAAGAACGCTGCCAATTCTCAGATCGTCAAGCTCCGATTGTCGAATGCTAGCTGCCGACTGTTCGAGCGACGAATGCCAATACCTCCTTCTCAGTGAAATATGGTGGCGATGAAGGCCCCGATCCGGCTAAAGAAGCCGTGCTTCTGCTGCTTCGTCGCAGTATCCGGTTGTGGACTGCTCCTTGCTTTTCTTCCCCGGTGGTGGCAGAACCACCGGATCCAGTTGAACCACTTGGTTGTTTTCCAGTTTCAAGGTGGCGACCATCTCCGTCAGATCGGGGGCGGGATCGTTGGCGCGGAAGACAAACGGCGCTTCCACTGCTACGTGCTCCTCGGGAGAAGGCGCCGGCAAAGGCTTGTCGGGCGGAGTAGACGCCGGTTGCGCGGGCTTGGATTCTGCTGGGGGCGGGGGCGGTGGCGCCGCTTTCGCCACTTGTACTGGTGGGGAAACCGGACACCCGCAATTCTGCTTGGAGCGAACCGCCTCGTTGAGATGACCACCCTTGAACAGCACGGCTTCGTCCTGCTTCACCTGATAGGTCGCATCGCCCATGGTCTCGGAAACGACGATGGCCGAAGCGTTCCACGGCAGTGATTGCACGCAGGTGTCACCTTGCGGCGTGACATGGACCGCGACATGCACGGTTCCGGGACCGGGCAGCAGCAGGCGCAAATCCGGAGTGAGCAGCGTGTCGGCCGAAGCGCCGATGGGATAGTTCATCTCCAGATTGCCGCTGTTCAAGCTGAACATCAGCTCGCGTCCACTCTGCGAGGCGGTAACGGAAAGCTTGGTCCCCTGGCAAACCAGCAGGCTGCCACCGCGCTCCAGTTTCAGGGTCGCAGCCTGCGCTCCAGCCTGGATGGAAGAGCCGCTCAACACGCTGGTTCCCGAGCCCGCCAGAATCACCGACCCTTTTACGCTGGCGTCGGTAGCGTAGAGTTCACCCAAGGTTTGCTGGGCCAAAGCGGCTCCATGCATCGCGACAAGCAAGGCCGGCAGGAATAAGCGCTGGAGAGAGGACAACATGAGTTGCAGACTGCGATGAAGTGGGACCGCCTTACGACGATAACACCGACGAGAATCGTTCACAACGGTTTCGTCGAGCCGTGCAGCATCGGCATGCTCCTTCGGCATCCTACTTCTTCTGTGGGTTGTAGGTAAGGCCCTTGGGTTCGAACGTGGTCGCCGGGAAGCTGCTGTTGTAAGTCACGGTGGTCATGAAGCGCTGGTTGCTCATCTCGCCATTCAAGTTGCGCACCGTGCTCAGCGGCGTCTGGATGCCCTGAATCAAACGGTAGTTGCTGAACACCTCCGATTCCTCATCGATCAGCCGGTCATTGGGATCGCGCCAGCTATAGGTCTTCTTCACCGGCAGGTGTGAGCGCGGATCGATGGACAAGATCACGCTATCGTTTGTGCCACTCAATACTGTGATCTGGTCGGCGAGGTTCTGCTCGACCATCGCCGGGCCACTGTACAGAATCATGGTGCCGGGAGCGGGCAGCCATTTGCGGATGATCCACTCCAGCGAGTGCTCGCGGCGGCGCAGATAATCCTCCAACTGCTTCGGATCCTGCGTCGCTGTACCCTTGTAGGTGATCTCGTATCCCTGGTCGCCGATGTTAAGCTCGATCACATCACGCTGCTTGGTCAGCTCCCAGCGATCTTTGTCGGGCCATTCCCAGAAGCGCCAGAACTGCACGCCTTGACCGGTCGGCTGGCCATGATAGAAAGCATAGGTGCGTCCTTCGATCTGCATATCGTGGATGTTCAGGTAGGCTTCGCCACCGAGGGCCTGAATCATGTCGTTGAGGATCTTGAGTGCCTTCTGCTGGCTCGGATCTTTGACCGAGGTGAATTGGGCGGTCGGCCAGTTGGCAGGAACGGACGCTGCCGTCGCCGCAGGTGGAGCAGCGGCGGACTGCGCGGCGGTGCAGCGGCCGTCTGAGCGGAAGCAAACGAGGCGAGCAAGAGACACGAGCAAGTGTAGATGCAGCGTTACGCATGGCTAGGATGATTCTAGAACGGTTCCAGAGTTGCTGTATCCGGCGCTGGGTGGAACGCCTTGAGGCGTGCATAAGAGTAATATTTCAGAGTCAGCCTGCCGCCAGGAAAATGTGTTTAACCGCGTTACCTCAGTGGCCCTATCGTCCTCTAATCGCCGCATTGCCATGCACGCCTCAAGGCGTGCTCCACCCGGCTCTGCAGCAATTCCCCGGAATCGCCACCGCGAGCGGGGAGCCTGTTCGCTGCGTCCAGCTCACGCGGTCGTCCGTGGACTCGAACTTGGCGAAGGCCTCGTTGATCTCGGGCTCGAGCTTCCTTATGCAAGGCGTCGGTTTCGGGCGTCGTCCGACGAGCTCGTCCGACGAGCGGTCAGGGCATCGGATTACCCTTGCTGCGATAGCCCCAGGTCCCGTGCCAATTTCGCGGGACGCTTTTCCGCCTGCCGTCAACTCGCGCTTCATGACCCTGAGATTGCGCGCCGCCCCATGTACGGCCGATAGTAGGGCTGCGTCCCTTGCGGCATCTGCGTTTGGACGATCAGCACCCCGAGCACCTGCATGTAGGCCATCTGGACGGAGGCCGCGTCTTCCAGCAGCGGCATCAGGATGATACGGCTACAGTGGGATCCCGTTGCTGATCAAGGCCGGGATCCAAAGCACGGAGCGAATCGGCAAAGCCGACCCAGGCCTTTGTGGAAGTAGCAAAGACGCTCGCCTTTGGGAGCGGGTGACCCGCAGCGAATGCCCCTGGCTTTGATGTGCTCACAGATTTTGACGGCCATGATGAACCTCAGACAAAAAGTAAAAATTGTAGATCGTTCATTTTCAATATCTTACAGACGTTACTTTGTAAAATATTGAAATGGTTACCGTTTAAAGTCGTTTGTTTTGAATATTTTGCGAGGGCTGGCGGCAAATCGTTGATCTGCTTGGACTTGCTTGCAAAATATTCGGGAATAAGGAGTTAGCTGCATCGACGACGCGGCTACTGAAACGTAAGTTAGTGAAACCACGCAAGATATTATTCTGTGCCGATCACCATTCGGTTGCATTCCCGCCAAAATACTCCAAACACGAGAGTTAGTTGTGAACTTGTGAGAAGTAGTGCGCGAATTTGCCGCAAATTGGCGAGATGAACGAGCCACGCGAGCATAGACCAGACGGGGTGGTTCCTTTCCAATTGCGGCGGCAATTTGCCCGAATTTGCCGCGATTTGGCCGCCCGTAGACCAGGCGTTCGCGCCCGCGATGGGTCCTCCTAGTCACCTTCCCGACGACGAGGTCGAGCGGCAAGCTGCGAATTGCCACAGATCATTCCGGCAGGACTGGCATCGAACGGCGAGCTGCGGATTGCCTGCACCTCGAATCAATGCAAAGCAATCCCGCGGAAGCACGCGACACGTGGAAAGGATGGAGGCGTGTTGCGCTACTTCTAGCGTAGGATGGCAGTAACAAGAAGTCAAGTAACTAAAGTAATTATTGCGAGATTACTTCCCGAAATGGGAATGATATTTGTCGCGAGATCCTGCCCTGATGGCAAAGTCCGAGCCCGGAGGGCGAGACAAACGTAGCCCAGGACGTGAGTCCTGGGTGGGTTGGTGGTATGAACCCGAGCCAGCTTCAGCCGGCGACAGAGAACCTGTGCCGCCCCTGAAGGGGCTCGGGGAGTAATAACAACGCTTACCCAGCGCTCACGCGCTGGGCTACGTTTGTGTCGCCCTGCGGGCTGGGGTTACACGCAAGGAAACATTGCCGCGCCGGCCTCGTAATTCCCGGGTCGTGCGCGATCTTTCGCCAGTGCGGGCAACACTCGGGCCGGTTGGTCGCAGCACACGTGACGCGGCACGCACGCGTGACGGCGCGGGGAGAACTGGGCGCCCGGCTACTCAAGGCGCAGGCAGTGGATGACGCCGCTGCTCGTCACCGGCCAGGATGGTTTTTCCGTCGGGGGAAACGGCGCAGCAGTAGAGCGGAGCGTCAGCCTTGAAGGTCGCCAGCTCGCGCCCGCTAGCCAGATGCCACACCTTCACGGTTTCATCAGAAGACGCCGAGACCGCACGCTCCGCCGCCTGCCTTTCGCCCCGGCCCGCTGCGGCCGCCATCATCAGCAGGGGGGAACCGCCGGTTATGTCTACTCCTGCCGCTGCATAGGCTGCGGCCTGCCTGGCAACCAGCGAAGAATATCTCTGTTCACTGGCCGTCATCTCCGACGACATATCTTGCAGGTCAATGGCAGCGTTATTGCGTTTCCCATCCGCCGTCACCGCCACGCAATTAACCCCACTAGAGTGCCCCTTCAGGGTGCGCAGCTCGTGCCCCGTGGCCAGATCCCACACCTTCAGCGTGTGGTCAGAAGATGCCGAGATCGCGCACTGCCCGTCCGGCGTCACCGCCACGCTCGTGACCCACATAGAGTGCCCTTCCAGGGTGCGCAGGACGCGGCCGGTCTCCAGCTCCCACACCTTCAGCGAGTTGTCGTCCGACGCGGAAACCGCCCGTTTCCCGTCTGGGGTCACCGCCACGCCATAGACATAAAGAGAGTGCCCTTCCAGGGTGCGCAGGGCGCGGCCGCTCTCTAGCTCCCACACCTTCAGCGTTTTGTCCGACGACGCGGAAACCGCCTGTTTCCCGTCCGGGGTCACCGCCACGCCATAGACAGGACTAGAGTGCCCCTTCAGGGTGCGCAGGGCGCGGCCGCTCTCCAGATCCCACACCTTCAGCGTGTAGTCATCCGAGGCGGAAACCGCGCGTTTCCCGTCCGGGGTCACCGCCACGCCATTGACCCGACTAGAGTGCCCCTTCAGGGTGCGCAGGGCGCGGCCGCTCTCCAGATCCCACACCTTCAGCGTCTTGTCATACGCGGCGGAAACCGCACGTTTCCCGTCTGGGGTCACCGCCACGCTATTGACCCGACTAGAGTGCCCTTCCAGGGTGCGCAGGGCGCTTAGCTTCCACAGGATGAATGGCTCGTCACTGAATTGGGAAACAGTACCGGGTTCTTCGCGGGCAGCTCTGTTACTGATTGCTCGATCCTCTTTCAGCCGTGGTGACTTTGCCCTCTGCGTGCTCTGCTTGGCTGGAGGCGCCTGAGGAACGGGTCTTGTCGGCGGTTGCATGCCCAAGGCTCTGAGCAGCGCCTTGAGCCCGTGAGCGTGGTCGGTGCGGAAATCGATGTGCTGGTGTCGCTCCAGCCGAAGCGGGATGTCGCAATCAAGATAGAGAACCGGAATGATGGTTTTCTGGTTCCTTAGTGCGAAGGAGATTTCGTCGAGAACATTGTCAGAATTCAGACGGAGACGGGAGACAGAATGACCAGCGTGCGAGGGCAATCTTGAGAGCACTTTCAACTGCGCGGTCCCAGCGCTTGCCCGGCTCGATGTCCAATTGGTCGATCCACACCGCTGCCCCGGCGGTCCTTGAGATCTTCGGCCAGGCGAAGGGCGAAGTCGGAATCGTCGCGGCTGTAGCTGAAGAAGGCTGCCGGTGCGTCAGCGGGCACGGACGATCTCCTGGCGCAGGAAGGTCATGGAACGGGCACCCCTGTCGGATTTGCCCCTGATAACAAATCCGTTGCGGATGCGGACATTGTGCCACATCGCGGTTGTGGAACGGAGTTATTTCGTGAGGCGTGTGCCGTCTTGCGTGGTGAAGAAAAAGCAGGTCCCTCCGCTCGGACTGAAGTCCTCGGTCGGGATGACAGGGTGAGAGGGCAGGCCCTCGACTCCGCTTCGCTGCGCTCGGGATGGCAGCTCGAGAAAGGGTTGGCAGTATAGGGGTCCTTCGACTCCTCGGTCGTCCGCTGCGCGGCGACCTCGTCGCTCAGGATGACAGCACCAAAGAGCGTTCAAGGCCTTCGCCACTTCCTCGTCGCTGAGCGGTCCCACCGCGGGCTTGAAGGTGCGCCCCTTCCGACTGTAAGTTACCCTTGGACAGGAAGAGCGAGGGACGAGCGCATCGTATGCGTCGTAGCGACTACAAAGAAATCCTGCGCATGGCGCTGGACACGATCGCCAAGAACAAAATGCGATCGGGTCTGACCGTGCTGGGCATCGTCATCGGGGTGATGATGGTGATCGTCATCTCGTCGGTAGTCCGCGGACTGAACACCAATGTGGAAGCCATGCTGAAGGACATGGGCTCGGACATGATCTTCGCTTTCCATATGGAGCCATTCACCTTCGGGCGTCCGACCACCGAAATGCTTACCCGCAAAGAACTCGTTCTCGACGACGCCCTGGCCATGCGGGACCTGCCGCATGTGAAGGCGGTGACGGCCAGCCTCCGAATCATGCTGCCTCAGTTCGGCACCGGGACCTTTGCCGTGAAGTACGGCGGACGCAAAACCAAGAACACCATCCTTGACGGCAACCTTCCGGCCACGATCCAGACCGACGATTTGAAGATTGTGAAGGGGCGCTGGTTCACCGACACGGAGAATGAGCATCGCAGCCCGGTGGCGGTCCTGGGCAGCGATACCGCAGACAAGCTCTTTGGAAGCGAGGACCCGATCGGCAAGGAAATCGCCATTGAGGGCGAGTTGTTCCAGGTGGTTGGAGTGATGGCCAAGCGCAAGGCCGCGTTCGGCAACGGTTCGAACCCGGAAGACAACATTGTGCGCATGCCGATCGCGACGCTGCACAAGCTGCATCCGGAACAAAAGCAGTACTGGATCACCGCCAAGGCCACTTCGCACGGGGACATGGACAAGGCGATGGACGAGATGCGCGCTTTGCTTCGCCGTCGCCGCCACCTCGCACCGAACCAGCCCGACAACTTCGCGGTCTTCAGTCAGGACGCGCTGAGCGATACCTGGAACCAGCTCACCAGCGGAATCTTTATCTTTATGTTTGCGGTATCGAGCGTGGCGCTGATCGTGGGTGGAGTGGGGGTGATGAACATCATGCTGGTATCGGTGACCGAACGCACGCGCGAGATTGGAGTGCGCAAAGCCATCGGCGCGCGCAAACGCGATGTGCTTCTGCAATTCACCCTGGAGGCCATCACCCTGACCGGGGTTGGCGGTATTCTGGGCATCGTGATTGGCGGCATCCTGACGGCATTGGTGCCGCTGGTATTTCCCTCACTGCCCGCCAGCATGTCACTGGCGTGGGTGCTGACGGCAACCGCTGTCTCCATAGCGATTGGCCTCGTCTTCGGCATCTACCCGGCATGGAAGGCCGCTCACTTGGATCCTATTGAGGCCTTGCGCTACGAGTAAGAACCCTGTGTCCGCACAAACGGCCGGAGCGGATTTTGCTTAAACTAAGTTGGTGGAGCGCGCCTTCAGGCGTGCAGGCGATGGCCTGCGATAAGGTGGCGGCTGTAGCCGCTGAGGTAAGTTTCTGACCAACTGCTGTTACCTCAGTGGCTAAAGCCGGGCAACTTCTAAAGCCATCTTTTTTGCACGCCTGAAGGCGTGCTCCACCGAGCCAGGGTAAGACTGCCATGGTAGAAATCAATCGCAATGAACGTTCTTGAATTCAGCGCACTCGTAGGCTTCGGGTCCATGCTCGCTGGATTTCTGGGCGCGCTCACCGGGCTGGGCGGCGGAGTGGTGGTGGTTCCCATGCTGGCGCTGTTGTTCCATGTGGACATCCGCTATGCCATCGGCGCGTCGCTGGTTTCCGTGATCGCGACTTCATCGGGCGCGGCGGCCGCCTATGTGCGCGAAGGCTACTCCAACATCCGCATCGGCATGTTTCTGGAGACGGCAACGACCGTCGGTGCCATTGTGGGGGCCGCTATTGCCATGCATGTGTCCGGCAACGCAATTGCGATCGTCTTTGGGCTGGTGTTGCTGTACTCGGCGTTTCTGTCGGGACGGAATCGGGTCGAGCATGGCGATCACATGCCTCCGACAGAGCTGGCTACCAGGTTGCGTCTGAATGGCTCGTATCCCACAGCCGAGGGGGTGCAGTCCTACAATGTCAGAGGTGTGCCGAGCGGCTATGGCCTTATGTTCGGAGCAGGCGTGCTGTCGGGTTTGCTGGGTATCGGCTCGGGAGCCGTCAAAGTTCTGGCCATGGACCAGGCGATGAAAATTCCCTTTAAGGTCTCCACCACCACCAGCAACTTCATGATCGGCGTGACGGCGGCGGCCAGCGCCGGGCTTTATCTCAACCGCGGCTACATTGCGCCGGGCGTGGCCATGCCGGTGATGCTGGGGGTGCTCGCGGGGTCGCTGATCGGCGCGCGGGTACTGGTGAGGGCCAGAGTCAAAGTGTTGCGATATGTTTTCGCAGCGGTGATCGTGGTTCTGGGGTTCGAGATGATCTTCAGCGGAGCGACAGGCCGGCTATGAGCACTCGCGGTTGGACCGATCTACGCATGGAAATCATCATCGGCGCGTTGCTACGCACCGGCGTCATTCTGGCGGCGGTTGTGGTCCTGTCCGGAGCGGTCGTGTTCCTCGCGCATCACGGACGCGAGGTCATGGACTACAGCACTTTCCATGGGGAGCCGGCGGCCCTGAGAAGTGTGGGCGGGATTGTTCATGGCGCGGTCCATCTGAGCGGACGCGCACTCATCCAGCTCGGATTGCTCCTTCTCATTGCAACGCCGGTGGCGCGAGTGGCGTTCTCGGCGGTCGGGTTCGCGATTGAGCACGATTATCTGTACGTTGGTATCACGCTGTTTGTGCTGGCCGTCCTGCTGTACAGCCTATTGGGATCGCACTGACGGCAGGCTCGCAAACTTGCGCGGCGCGTCTGCGTTCCCGATAATGAAAGAATACTGCCACCGAGAGGCCTGATGGTTCCCTGGCTTTTGTACTATGCATTGTTCTTAATCGCTGCGATTCCCTTCATTTATTACCTGATCGCCATTTATAGTACCTGGCGCTTTTTCCGGGTTTCCTCAAGACAAAACGCGAACGCTCCCAGCTTTACGCCTCCGGTGAGCATTCTGAAGCCGGTGCGGGGACTCGATCCCGACGCCTACGAAAACTTTGCCAGCTTTTGCCGGCAGGACTATCCCGAGTACGAAATTGTGTTCTGCGTGGGGGACCGCAGTGACCCGGTGCTGCCGGTCATCGAGCGCGTCACCGCCGATTTTCCAGAGTGTAAGATTCGCGTGCTGTTCGGCTCGGGCCGGATTGCCACCAACGACAAAGTCGCAAAGCTGGCGCGCCTCACCGACGAGGCGCACCACGAGCATCTGGTTATCAACGATAGCGATGTGCGCGCCGAACCCGGCTACCTGCGCACCGTCGTCGCGCCGCTCGCCGATCCCGAAGTCGGGGCGGTGACGTGCTTCTATGCACCGATTGAGGAGAATGGTTTAGCCCAGCATCTGCAGTCGGTGGGCATGCTGTCAGACTTCTATGCCGGCATCCTGGTCGCATGGCAGTTGGACGGAGTGAAGTTTGCGCTGGGGCCGACGATTGCTACGACGCGGGCGCGGCTGGCGAGATTCGGCGGGTACCAGGCGATCGAGAACCGTCCCGCCGACGACCTGCTGGTAGGACGACTGATTGCCGAACAGGGATGCGAGGTCAGGCTTCTAGCGTATTCAGTGCTCACGGTCCCCGACTATGACTCGCTGCGCGACCTGTTCAACAAGCGCCTGCGCTGGATCGTGGTCATGCGGCACCTGCGCCCCATGGGACACCTCGGGCTGATCTTTACGTTAGGTTTGCCCTGGGCGCTGGCCGCAGTTGCGGTCCAACCTACGCTCGCGGTTGCGGTCGGCTACCTTGGGACGTATATTGCGCTGCGCTGCGCGATGACCTGGCTGGTCGGAAGCTGGGGCCTCCAGCATCGCGTGTCGTGGCAAAAGTACATGCTGCTTCCGCTGTGGGACGCGATGGCCACAGTGATCTGGCTGGTGAGCTTTACGCGCACCACCATCCTATGGCGCGGCCACAAGTATTTCATCCGCGAAGGTCAGTTGGTGCCTGCCGCTCCGATCCCCGCAGCCGAACTGGCCAAAGACGAGGCGGAAGCCGTCAAAACCGGCTCATAACGTAGTCTTCGCCAGAACCCGGCCGACGTGTCCCTCCGAATGCCGTTCGTTCTTCGGATGTCGCCAGTTCACCTGCGGCAGGAAGAGCGAGGTGTCAATCCGGTCGCGATACCGCACCGCAATGTGGATCAGCGAGTCGAGCAGCGATTCCGAAAGAAGATGCGGCTGCAACCCCAGCTTGAGCAGCGACGAGTGCTTGGCGTTGTAGTAATGTTCCTCGGCTTCGACGCGCGGGTCGGGCAGGTGTTCGATTTCGACTTTCAACCCCATGTCTTTGCCGGCGACTTGCACCATCCCCGCGAGTTGCAGGACGGTGAATTGTTCGGTGAATTGGTTGAACACTCGGAATTCGCCCTGCTTGGCGGGATTGAGGCAGGCGATCTCAACGCAGCGCACGGTATCGCGAATATCCAGGAAGCCGCGCGTCTGTCCTCCCTTGCCATAGACCGTAAGCGGGTAGCCTAACGCAGCCTGCGCACAGAAGCGGTTCAGCACGGTGCCGAACACTTCATCGTAGTCGAAGCGATTGATGAGAGCCTCGTCAAGGGCGGCTTCGTCGGTCACCGTGCCATACACCACGCCCTGGTTGAGATCGGTGGCGCGAATGCCCCACGCCTTACAGGTGAACGCGATGTTGTGGCTGTCATGCACCTTGGACAGGTGATAGAAGGACCCGGGCTGCTTGGGAAACGGCAGCACATCCTTGCGGCCGTTGTGCTCGATTTCGATGTAGCCCTCTTCGATATCGATGTTGGGAGTGCCGTACTCGCCCATGGTGCCCAGCTTGACCAGATGACAGTCGGGCAGGAATTCGCGAATGGCGTAGAGGAGATTCAACGTGCCGCTGACGTTGTTCACCTGGGTGAACAGCGCATGCTTGCGGTCGATCATGGAATACGGCGCCGAACGCTGCTCGGCAAAGTGCACGACCGCCTCGGGCTCGAATTCGGTCATCGTCCCCGACAAAAATTCATAATCCGTAACGTCGCCCACGAACGATACGATCTTCTTTCCTGTGAGCTCTTGCCAGACAGCCAGCCGTTCCGCGAGCGGGCGGATCGGAGTCAGGGTTTGCGCCCCGAGTTCGTGGTCCCACTGACGGCGGGCAAAATTATCGATGATTGCGATCGAATGTCCCTTGCTGGACAAATACAGGGCCGTAGCCCATCCGCAGTAGCCGTCGCCGCCTAGCACGGCAATCCTCATGTGATCCTCCTGAAAAATTGCGTAACCTTGATGATCCCTGAAAAACTCGCTGCTGGCAACATCGCGTGCCCAATGGGGAATATCAGCGCGATAACGGATGATTCGTCAGCAACACCTTGCCGCCGCTGGCTGCGACCTGGTTTAGTTGCGCGACGCCGACGAGACCCTCCAGACGCGGGACAGCAGCGCCCGTCGCCACAATGTAGAAACGTTCTGGGCGGAGCCACAGGTCGCGAAACTTTGCGTCATCAATAAATATATCGGGGACGCCGGGAGCGTAGCCGCCGTACTCGAGATTCATGCGGCGTCCATTCAGGAGCAACGCGGTCCGGTTGGTGTAAAAGAACACCGAAGAGAAAGTGTAGTAATGGCGGTCAACGATGAGCGCCCCGTCTGGCGCTCGCAGCAAGGCTTCGGCCAGGGGCCGCGAGGACAGAAACGGATCGAAAGCGACCATCGCCAGCCGGGCAGCCTGAAAAAACAAAACCATCATGAGCGCGGCCGCGAGGAATGCACGCTGCCCGCGGAAAAGCAGTGTCCCGATCGCGCCTATGCAGAAGGACAGTGCGGCCAGGCCGAGCGGAAGACGGAGGTAAGCGAACGACTGCAGCGTGAGGTCCTCCATGTGACCCAGCGACAACTTGTAGGCGCCCGGGATGCTGGCTCAGGGCCACGGAGATATCGCTTGGGGTTGGGAACTGTCGCACAGCCACGAGAATAGCGATGGCCGCCACGGCGGCACAGGCGGTGATTACCGTCAGAACGCGGGTTCCCCACCGGATCCACTTGCCTTCCATCGCCATCGCGCAACCCAGCAGCAACGCGAGCGCCGGGTAGCACGGCATGGAGTAATACTCCTGTGTGGTGGAGAAGGTGAAGAAAACGAGGACAAACCCGGCCCAGCAAAGGGCGAGTAGCCGCGTTCGTCCGGCGCGATCCATCGGCTTGTACGACAACCTGGCCAGAGCGGGAAAATACACGCTCCAGGGAAACAGCCAGATCAAATGAAACAGCCAGAAGTAGAGCCGGGGCACGGTGTTGTAATCGCGCGGATAGCGCAGATTCAAGAACCGCAGCACCTGCTCATTCATGAAGTAAAACCACAGGAAGCCGTGGTATTGGCCGGGAAGGCTGCGCAGCGTGAAGTCGAAATAAGGCGGATTTTGCAGGGTCGCCAGAATGTGCCAGGGCGCGGCGATGAGCAGGATAATTCCCAGGCCCGACGAAGGGATGCAACCGTTTCCAGGTCCTGGCGGAAAACAGTTGACGCGTGACCACCAGGTAAACGCCGCCCCCCGCGATCGGGAAGAGCACGCCCACCATGCTCTTCAGCAGAAACCCAAGGGCAAGACTGACGGCAAAAACCGTGGCCCAGGCGCGCGGATGACGCTCATCTTCTTCGAGACATCGCAGGAAGGCCCACATGGCCAGCGCGACGCAAAAGGTCAGCATCACATCGGGAATCAAAATCCGCGTGAACAGCCACAGACCAATGCAAGTGGACATGCAGAGGCCCGCATAAAAGCCGGCCCGCTTGCCAAAAGCCCACATTCCGAACGCTGCGGTCAGCCAGCAGAGCCCAATGCTGGAGAGCGCGATGGGGATGCGCAGCCGCCCAGTCGTGCACGCCGAAGAGCTTGTACGACACCGCCATCAGCCAATACACGAGAGGCGATTTTTCTAGATAAGCGACGCCGTCCAGTCGCGCGGTTACCCAGTTACCAGAGGTGAGCATGTTGCGCGCGATCTGGGCCTGCACCGCGTCCACATCGTCCATCAGCGACGGAGGCGAGACGATGCATCCCAGATAGACGGCGGCAGCGATCAACACTACCGCTAGGTAGAGATACCCACTCCCTCGGGATACAGTTGGCGGGTTGTCGCGGAGGCTGGCGCCTGGATGCGCCACTTTTTCATCCACAAGAACAGGATCATCAGGCCCCATAAGTGATAGCCGATGTTGACTCGTCGTTCCAAATGACTGCGAAGATAGGATTGGATTACCTCCGAACGAAACAGCTCCGGATATTCCGAGAGACCTGTATTTAATGTATCAACCAGCAGCGAGCGAAGCGGCCCGCGCAGCCATTCGTGTGCGGGAATGTCGAAGCCGACCTTCTTCCGCTGGAGAATGGCGGCCGGAAGCTTGTCCTTCATGATTTCTTTCAGCAGAAACTTCTGCCGCCGGCCGCGAATCTTCAGCGACGCCGGCAGCGTGGCCGCGAACTCGACGATACGGTGATCGAGGTAAGGTGGCCGCACCTCCACCGAATGGGCCATGCTCATGCGGTCCGACTTCACCAGGATGTCGTCGGGAAGGTAGTACTTCTGATCGAAGGCCAGGTAGGGAGCGAGATCGTCATTTCCCGGCAGCGCCCGTCGCAAATCCGCCAGCATGCCATCGAAAGCGC
The DNA here is from genome assembly GCA_963735855.1 of uncultured Acidobacteriaceae bacterium. Taxonomy (GTDB): domain Bacteria; phylum Acidobacteriota; class Terriglobia; order Terriglobales; family Acidobacteriaceae; genus Bog-257. The sequence goes on along the minus strand of CAVTMW010000006.1, from coordinate 147,254 downwards.
CGGCAGGTTCCGACCGGAGTAAAGATCGTTTCTCCGCCTCGGAAAACGTTCCATTCCAATAGACGTGGGCCCGCTCGGGCGGCATCAGGCTGCCGTTCAGCAACCGCTTCAACTGATACTCGAAGCTGATCTTCTCGTCCGAGACCGGCCAGTGGCGCAACCCGCTCAGAGCCAGCCGCAAGGAGCTCGACGGCAACGTCCGGAGATGGCGCGCGATCCGGTTGGCCCGGTAGGTCAAGTATCCGGCGAACAATTCGTCGGCGCCTTCTCCGCTCAGGGCCACCGTCGTCCGGGTCTTGCAGAGCTTGGAGAGGAACCAGACCGGCAGGGCGCCGGCATCGGCGCTGGGTTCGTCGGAGTAGTAGGCAAATTCCTCGATGGCGCCTTGCAGGTCCTGCTCAGGGTTCAGGTCCAACTGCTCGTGATCGGTCGCGTATTGCTTCGCGGCCTGCTGGACGTACTCGGTCTCGTCGAAGCTGCGACCGCGGAAGGAAATGGAAAACGTCTTCAGCCGGGAGCTCGACGCGTGGGCGGCATAGTGCAGGATGGTCGAGGAATCAATGCCGCCGCTGAGCCACACGCCCAGCGGGACATCGGAGACGAGGTGCTCGCGGACCGACTGCTGCAGGAGGGAGTCGAGCTCTTCGCTCGCAGACTCCAGCGTGTGCCGCGCGGGCGTACCCTCGGGCAAACGCCAGTACGCCTCGGCGCGAAGCTGGCCATCGCGCCACTCGACCCAGTGCCCCGGCAAGACCTTCTCGATGCCGTCCACCAGCGTCCACGGCGCCGGCACGTAATTCAGCGAGAGGTAGCAATCCAGGCCGGACAGGCTGAGCCGCCGCTCAATCTCGGGGTGCACCAAGATTGCCTTCAGCTCCGAACCGAAGAAAAGCTCTTCACCCTGGCGCGCGATATAAAGCGGCTTGATGCCCATGCGATCCCGCGCCAGCACCAGGCGCTTGGTGGACGTGGTCCACAGCGCAACCGCAAACATGCCGCGCAATCGCGCGAAGGCGTCCGTGTCCCACTCGAGAAAGGCGCGGAAGACGGTTTCTGTGTCGCAGTGCGATTGAAAGCGGTGGCCTAGACTTTCCAGTTCGGCGCGCAGCTCCAGATGGTTGTAGATCTCGCCATTGAAAACGATGGCTGCTTCGCCATCGTCGCTGGTTATGGGCTGGTCGCCGCCGACCAGATCGATAATCTTCAAGCGGGTTGCGCCCAGCGAGCAGATGTCCGCACGATAGACGCCCTGCTCGTCGGGACCTCGGTGAATCAGCGTGGAGGTGGCGGTCTGAATGCGGCCGGGATCGGGAGACCAGTTTTTATGGGTAAAGCCAGCGATGCCACACAAAACGCGAAGACCCTTCGTCAGTAGCCAGAAGTCGGTAGTCAGTAGTCAGAAAAATTACTTAAAGCGATGGCACTGGGGTACTGACTTACGCAGCTGACGACTGACCCATTGATTGTTATACCATGATGAAAAGCCTGTTTTTACGCGAGGGATGAGGTCGCAAGCCAAGCTCTACGATGACTTCTCACAAACGACTGCATCTTAAGACGTTCCTGATGATCCTGGTCATGATCATCGCCGGTCCTCTGGGCAACCTCATGCTGGCCAAAGGCATGAAAAACATCGGCAAGGTCACGACCAGGATATCTTCACCCGGTGAGCTGGCACATGTTCTGGCCCGGATCCTTTCGTCGGGCACGATCTGGCTGGGCATTGCGTCGTTACTCACCTTCTTTGTTGCCTACATGCTGGTGCTGTCGTGGGCGGACTACAGCTATGTGCAGCCCGCCTCTGCGATTGCGTACGGAGTCGTGGCTCTGCTGGCAACGCTATTGCTCGGCGAAGTGGTTTCCCCCCTGCGTTGGGCCGGCATTGCTGTTATTTGCCTGGGTGTTTTCGTCGTCGGGCACACCAATCCCCGCACCACGGAGCATCGCTGAACGTGTTTGAAGTCCTTTTCTTCGCGCTGATTGTAGTCGCCGGTACGGCAGGGGAGCTTTGTGTCTCCCGCGCCATGAAGAGCATCGGCGAAGTTCACGACTTTCGCCCAGCTTCGCTGGTTAAGGTGCTTCTGCGTGCCCTGCGCGTCAAGTGGATGTGGATCGGTGTGGCCTTGATGACGGTTGGGTTTTTCTCCCTGCTGGCGATTTTGTCATTCGATAACGTGAGCTTCGTCGTCCCGGTCACGGCCCTGGGGTATGTTGCGGGCGCGCTGGGCGGAAGGTTCTTTCTCGGAGAACAGGTGAACTGGCGGCGTTGGGCCGGCATTCTCCTGGTTTGCATCGGCGTAACCCTAGTGGTCATCGGAAAGGGTTGACCATGCAGCACCGGACAGTGAGAGCGGCGGCGTTCGCGATCCCCAGCAAGCAGCAGAGGATCGTCTTCCGCGACATCTGCGGCTTCGCAGCGCAGTCGTTCCGGGCTGACAAAGTGCGTGCCACTATGACTGCCCTGGGCATGGTCATCGGCACCGCATCCCTGATTCTGGTTGTGACCATCGCCCTCACCGGCAAGCAGTTTCTGCTGACCCAGATCCAGAACGTTGGGGCCAACCTCATCTGGGCGGAATACTCCAGCCAGACGAATGCCGCCTCCAATGCGGCGCTCCGTGACTACTTGACCGTGGATGACATGGCCGCCGTGCAGCGCCAAGTCCCCGGCATCCGGGCGGCCTCTCCGGTGCTGAACCTTCACGATCGCATCACCGCTCCTGGCGGAAAAGAGCGCGACATTCTAGTCCTCGGCGTGAGTCCGGAATATGTTGACGTACGGAGGCTGCGCGTGCTCTCCGGAATTTTCTTCAACCAGCAGGACTCGCAGGCCTTCAACAAGGTCGCTTTGGTAACGGAAATCTTCGCGCAGCGCCAGTATGGCGGGAATGACCTGGCGTTGGGACAACAGGTCAAGATCTTGGGCCTGGCGTTCACCATTGTGGGCACTTTCCGCGAAGGCGTGGACACCTTCGGCCGTTCGGAGATACAGGATGACACCATTCTCATTCCGTTCTCCGTGGCGCGGCGTCTGAGTGGACGAAACACGGTCAACCAGATCTATTTCTCCATGGCCGACAGCCACAGCGTGCCTCGCGCCACAGAGGAAATCCTGAAGGTCATCAAGTCGCGGCACCGTCCGGAATCCGAATATCTGGTAAGCAACCTCACGCAAGTGCTGGAGGTCGCGCAGAAGTTCGCCAGCACGCTCACCCTGGTGCTAGGCCTGTTTGCAACCGTGACGCTGATCGTCGGCGGGATCGGCATCATGAACATCATGTTCGCCACCGTCAGCTTTCGCATCCGCGAAATCGGCATCCGCAAAGCAGTTGGCGCGACCCGGCTGGATATAACTCTTCAATTCCTCACGGAAGCAATCTTGATTTCGGTCACCGGCGCCGCGGTGGGAACGTTGATTGGATTGGGCCTTCCTTTCTCCCTGCGGTTTTTTACCGATTATCGTCTGCCGATTCCGTTTCTCAGCGCGTTTGTTGCGATTCTTGTCTGCTGCTCTGTGGGAATTGCGTTCGGCACGTTTCCCGCCAAACGGGCAGCGGCGTTGGATCCGGTGGAGTGCCTCAAGTTCGACTAGCCTGACCGCGACACAGCGGCCTTAACCCATTTCGATTGCGATCACAGCCTGAGTGCGGCCGCGCATCCGGCTGAAGAAGTCGCCAACGATTTTCATCCAGCCGTACTTTTGGCGCAGTAACTCCTGCCCGCGCGCGGCTTCAGCACCTTCGCAAATCCGGGCGTGCGCCTCCACCCACGCGCCCTGCAGGTTACCGCGCATATCACACGGCGCGACACGTACCTTCGGGTTGTTGCCGATGCGTTTAGTCTTTCCAGCGTCGGGGAGTGTGTACACGTAGAAGGTATCTCCATCTTGCGCGAACCACACCGGAGTCCGCACGCCGACGCCGGTCTTGCGGAAGGTTTCCAGGTTCAGATATTTCGCGTTCGCGAATTGCCCAATTGCGTCAGGCATTAGCAGGCCACCTCACCGAGTGAGCTTATCGCATCGCAGTTGCACCCGGACAATGCTCGTCTGTCCGGCGCTATATAATTCCTCACGCAATGCGCTTGCTGCTGAACTGGTTGTTGAGTGCGATCAGCCTGTTGATTGTGTCCCGTCTGATACCGGGCTTTTACGTGCGCGATTTCACTGCCGCGCTGATTGCCGCGCTGGTCATTGGATTGGTGAACGCCACGCTGGGGCTGATCCTGAAGATTATCACCCTGCCCTTGACTGTCCTGACGCTCGGCATCTTCTGGTGGGTCATCAACGCGCTCATGCTGATCTTCGCGTCGAATTTCGTATCCGGCTTTGCGGTCCACGGCTTCTGGCCGGCATTCTGGGGAGCGGTAGTGCTTTCCCTAATCAACATGGTCTTGAAGTCTCTGGCGCGGGATGTGGAGCGGGCCTAGCTTCGACCTCGAAGTTGCTTCTCCACCCAGCGGTCCGGGGGGATCGCCACGTAGTTAATACTTTTTGCTTTTCTAAGGCGACCGGATTTGATATCTTGCCATCCTGTAGTTACACCTTTCTAGGCCAAGGGGTTGTGACCTTATGGGAATGGGCGGCGGTAAGCCGAGCAAGAAGAAGTCATCCAAGAAAGCAGCTAAGAAAAAGAAAAGATAATGGCCGCAGCGGGCCGGCGCCTGAAAGTCTTTGTCTCCTACTCGCATGCGGACGAGCATCTGCGCGGCTTGCTGGACGCGCAATTCGCAACCCTAAAACGCGGTGACCTGATCGACGTATGGTGTGACCGAGAGATTACGGCTGGGCGGGAATTTGATCAGGCCATCGCTGAACAGCTCGGGCAGGCTGACCTTATATTGCTGCTCGTTTCCGCAAGCTTTCTCAATTCCGATTACTGTTCCAGCGTCGAACTCGTGGCGGCGATGAAGCGCCATCATGAAGGGTCCGCTCGAGTCGTGCCCATCATTCTGCGGCCCTGTGACTGGCAGAGTACCCCGATCGGTAAGCTGGCGGCGGCGCCAAGGGACGGCAAGCCGATTACTGAATGGCGGCCCCGGGACAGGGCGTTTGTCGATGTGGTTGGAACGATTCGGCGAATAGTTCAGGAACTCACAAGCGCAGGCACGGCACAAAGTCACTTGCGGGCAGGACTCCGGAATGACGTTGGAATCATACCGCGGCCCCAAACCCCTCCGCGCGAATCGCAACCCATCTCGAGGCGTCTAGTCGAATGGCGAGTTCGGATTCACGATGCCGGAGGTACCAAAGCCACCGCCTGGAAAACAAGCGTGCTGACTGCAAACGAAGCAAACATCACCAATCTAGTTGACCGGAATTTCGTAACCACCGGCCAGCTGAGCTTTCTGAGCGCTTCGCTCGGTGACATTGATGGCCCGACCGACGAGGGCGGCAGTCTCTCGGTAACCACCAGTTTGCGGGAGCCGCTGCCGGTGGGGCGGGAAGTCTGTAACATTTTGACCATCGGCGCCAGTAATACTTTTACCGCTGCGCGGGAGACCTTCGGTCACATTGTTACTTATCAATGTCAAAAGCTCAGGGTTGTCGTAGAGTTCCCTGCCGACCGGCCGGCGATCTCAGCGTCCGCCTTCCGAGTCGTCGAGGGTAAGAAGGAAATACTGTCCGATGAGGTCTTAAGTCTTGACAAGCTGCAGTTGGAACTCGAAGTCGAGGGGCCTCCTGTCGGCTCCAAGTATGTGCTCGAATGGCAATGGTGAAGAGGGCCCCCTTGATCCAGGCAGCCTTCGGCTTCCGCAAGTCACTCAGCCTTGGTAAATCCGTCACACCTTTTTTTCTTCCTGAGGGATACAATGCCTTCGGCTTTGCAACTGCCCGGAGATTGCTCCCATGGCTGTGCTCGAAACTGAAGTTGAATCCAAGTCCCTGCCCGCCAACGCTTATCAGCCGCTGAAAGAGGGTGAACTCTATGTGCCGCTGGTGCCCACCGGCCTGAGTCCGCCGGAAGTCACCTGGCGCGCGGTGCTCTGGGGCACGCTGCTGTGCATCATTTTCAGCGTGGCTTCGGCATACTCCGCCCTGAAGGTGGGCCAGGGAATGGAGGCGGCGATTCCCATCTCCATCCTCGCCATCGGGCTGGCGCGGATGTACCGCCGCCGCTCCACCGTGCTGGAGAACATGATCATCACCGGCATGGGGGGTGCCTCCGGCAGCGTGGTGGCCGGCGCAGTCTTCACAGTACCGGCGCTCTACATTCTCCATCTCGACCCCCACCCGGTGCAGACCATCTTTATCTGCCTGGCGGGCGGCTGCCTGGGCATTCTCTTCCTCATTCCCCTGCGCCGCTATTTCGTGCGCGAGCAGCATGGCAAGCTGCCCTTTCCAGAAGCCACCGCCATCACCGAGGTGCTGGTCACCGGCGAGAAAGGCGGCTCCCAGGCCAAGCTGTTGATCCAGGCCACGGTGATCGCCGCCATCTACGATTTCTTCGTCACCACCTTCCATGTCTGGAAGGAGTACCTGAACTTCCAATTTGTGCCGGTCATGCGAACGCTGGTCGACCGCCATCGCATGGTCTTCAACTTCGACGCCATCGCCTTCATTCTCGGCCTCGGCTACGTCATGGGCCTGCGCATCTCCATGATCTTTTGCGCCGGTGGCGTGATGGTTAACTTTGTGCTGGTTCCCGTGATCTGGTTCGTGGGCAGCCACATGGGCGACGTCACGGTCTATCCGGCCACCATTCCCATCTCTCACATGACAGCGACCGAAATCTATCGCAACTACGTGCGCTTCATCGGCGTGGGCGCCATCGCTGCCGCCGGCCTGGTCGGCATCCTCAAGTCGCTGCGCGTGGTGGCGGGATCGTTCGGCATCGCGCTGCACGCCTTCCGCCACGGCGAGGCTCCGCACATGGAGCGGACTGATCGCGATATTCCGATCATCGCCATACTCCTCGGCGTGGTGGTGTCGGCCATCGCCGTCGCCGTCTTCTTTGGACAGCTGCATGTCACCTGGACCGTGGTGGCGCTGGGCCTGGTGCTGACGCTGCTCTTCTCCTTCTTCTTCACCACGGTGGCCGCCAACGCCATTGCCACCACGGCGAACAATCCAGCCTCGGGCATGACCCTGCTCACCGTGATCGTCTCGGCCGTGGTGCTGCTGAAGTTTGGCCTCTCCGGAACCACCGGCATGTTCTTCGTGATGGCCCTCGCCGGCATGGTGTGCGTCGCCCTCTGCGCCTCAGGACAGTTCATTACCGACCTCAAGGCCGGCTACTGGATTGGTTCCACACCCTCGGCGCTGGAGAAGGTGAAGTTCATCGGCGTGGTCGCCGCGGCGATCACCGCCGGCTTGACCATTATCCTGCTGGCCAAGGCCTTCCAGTTCGGAGAGGCTGCTCCCGGGGACGTGCGCCAGGTGCTGGTGGCGCCGCAAGCTTCCGCCTTGAAGGCCATCGTCGCGGGATTCATGAGCGGCCAGCCAGTCACCTATGTTCTGTTTGGCATCGGCGCCCTGATCACGGTGGTGCTGGAGATGCTGGGCGTCTCGTCCATGGTCTTCGCCCTGGGGATCTACCTGCCTTTGCAACTGACCACGCCCATACTGGCCGGCGGATTCGTCTCGCACCTGGTGAACAAGCGCGCGGACAAGACGGGCGCGTGAGCGTGGCCGCACCATACGCGAGCGTGGTGTCATTATCGCCGGCGGACTCATGGCGGGCGGCGCGCTGGGCGGCGTCTTCGGCGCGGCGTTGCGTGTGCTGCCCAAGTATCGCGAGGACCTCATTCAAACTCCGTTTTATAACAACGAGCCGATATCGCAGACCATCTCAGCGCTGCTGTTCATTGGGCTGTGCCTGTATGTGTGGTTCGGTTCACTAAAGAAAGTGAAGGAATGAAATGGACCAAATTGGACGATATGTAGCCGATGCTGTGCTCGGCATTGACACACTTTGGGGCGGAGACGTGATGTGTCCGTCCGGAACGGGACGCTTCATCGCGGACTCGTGGTTTTCCGATGAGCCGCTGCCCGCTGCCTACACAACACCAGCAGCCGCACGCGTGCGCGAAACCGGGGGCGTCGGCGGTAAGACCATCGACCGCGAGGCCGTCAAAGCGTATCTGCGCGAGGTGGATCTTCCGAAAGCCATGGACGGAATGTGCGGCGAGGCGGAAAAAATCGGCGGGCTGCGCGGCCACTATCTCGCCGGTCTCAGCTTCTCCCTCAGGACCATGTGGGAGCTGGCCATGGAGATGCTCGGAGAGGGCAAGCCCGTTCCCTATGAGCGGTGTGTGCAGGCTTCGACCGGCAAGCTGCCGGAGCCATCGCAACCCGAGGCCAAGCGCGACCGGGTTGCGGAGTTGCTGAACCGCGCCGGTTACTCCGCTGCAAACGGCGGTGTCCTCGGCGCAGTTGATTCTTGGCGCAAAGACCGGACCACCCCCATGGCGTCCGTCAAAGCGCTCGGCGCGGCGGTCATCGCTTACTTCGACAACCTGAGCGCAGCTCACCTGCTGCCGCTTCTGCCAAAGGAACTTGCGCGGGTACCGCGAGCCAACATCAACTTTTTGCCGATCAAGGACGCTTGGTTCTCCGGCTCGATGAATTATCTTGGCCACGCCCGCAACTCCGATGGCGGTCCGCAGTACGAGGCGAGCTACGAGATCAACGCCTCGCTGCAAATCAGCTTTCCGGAATTTCAGCAGCTGGTGAGCCACGAGGTCGTCCCTGGGCACGTGACGACCTTCGCCTACCTTCAGAACCTGTACGTCCGCGGACTGGCTGGCTTCGAAGCTACCGTGCTGACCATGAACACGCGCGCCGCGACGCTGTTCGAGGGCATTGCCAACAACGCCATCCTGATCGCGCACGGCGTGACCGAGGTGGACCAGTTGCCCGACGAAGACATGCAGATCGGTGTGCTGCTGGCGCTGTTGCAGGACGACGCCAAGAACCAGTCGTCCTACCTCACGTGGGGCGAGGGCAAGCCGCAGGCAGAAGTGGCTACGACCTTGCGCCGCGACTTCCTGGTAAGCGAGGAGCGTGCCGACAAATTGTCAGGCGCCTGGGGACGCCATCCGCTGCTGGGCCGCATGTATCTTCCGGCGTACCGCTCCGGAACTGAGCGGGTCGCACAGTTGCGGCGCACTTTCCCGTCAGAGCGCGTGCTTCCCGCAATCTACGGCTGCTCTGGGCTGGTGGACATCAAACCGTGGATGAGGTGCTAGGAGGGGCGAAGGCGTAAAGACGGAGGGCCGGCAGCTAAGCGATCCTCGTCTTGACCGCGGGGAAAGACTCTGTTTCCAGCGTGTTCAAATCCAGGACTTGCGACGCGTGCTGAATGTCGATGCCCACTACCCGGCCTGCGGAATCGAAGTCAATGACCAATCCTTCAGCCACCTCGCGGGAATCGGCGCTCGGATTCGCATTCAAGTCAATGTAAAGCGAGTCTGTGTCGGGGTAGTAGTGGAGTTTCATGGCTGCTCGTCATTGTAGGGGTCCTTCGACTCGCCCGCGCAAAATCGGAGCGGGCTCGCTCAGGATTACAGCAAGATAATCCGCGTTTACCCCACCGCCTGCGCTACCTCCACTGGCTCCAGGTGGGCCGTGAAGTGCCGCAGGAAGGGCGCCTCGAACGTCAGTCGCATGCCCTGAATCTGCTGCGCGGCGCTTCCACACCGCGAGAATGACCTCGATCACGTAGTCAATGTGGCTTTGGGTATAGACGCGGCGCGGGATCGCCAGCCGCACCAGCTCCATCTTGGCCGCCGCGCCGAACATCAGGCTGCCGATTTCGACCGAGCGAATGCCGCCTTCCAGGTACAACTCCGCCGCCAGCGCCGCGCCGGGAAACTCGTCAAGCGGCACATGCGGCAGGAAGGCGCGCGCGTCAAGATAAATCGCGTGGCCGCCGGGCGGCTGCACGATCGGCACTCCCTGCTCGGAGAGGTGGTTGCCGAGATATGCGGTCGAGGCGATGCGGTACTTCAGAGTAGTCCTCTTCCAGCGATTCCTGCACCCCAACGGCGATCGCCTCCAGATCGCGGCCGGCAAGGCCGCCGTACGTGGGATAGCCTTCGGTGAGAATCAGCAGGTCTTTCTCCTGGCCGGCGAGCACCGTGTCATTGGTGCACAGGAATCCGCCGATGTTCGCCATGCCATCTTTCTTGGCCGACATGGTGCAGCCGTCGCCCAGGGCAAACATCTCCTGCGCGATCTGCTTGGGAGTCTTGGCCGCGTAGCCATCTTCGCGCAGCTTGATGAAGTAAGCGTTCTCGGCGAAGCGGCAGGCGTCGAAGTAGAGCGGAATGCCGTGCTTCCGGCATACCGCGCTGACGGCGCGCGCGTTTTCCATCGAGACCGGCTGGCCTCCGCCGGAGTTGTTGGTCACCGTCAGCATGACCAGCGGAATGCGCTCGCGGCCCACACGCGCGATCAGGTCCTCCAGCGCGTCGACGTCCATGTTTCCCTTGAAGGGATGCCAGGCCGCAGGCTGGCGGGCTTCGGCGATCGGAATGTCCACCGCTTCGGCGCCGACGAACTCGATGTTGGCGCGCGTGGTGTCGAAGTGCGTGTTGTTGGGGACCACGTCGCCCTTCTTGCACATCACGCTGAACAGGATGCGCTCGGCGGCGCGACCCTGGTGCGTCGGGATCACGTGCCGATAGCCGAAGATGTCCTGCACGGAATCGCGAAAGTGATCGAAGCTGCGGCTGCCGGCGTAGCTCTCGTCGCCCATCATCACCGCCGCCCATTGCCGCGTGGACATCGCGCCCGTGCCCGAGTCGGTGAGCAGGTCAATCAGCACATCGTCGGCGGGCAGCAGGAACAGGTTGTAATGCGCGGCGCGCAGCAGTTCTTCGCGCTCTTCGCGCGTGGTCCAGCGAATCGGCTCGACGCTCTTGATGCGAAACGGCTCGATAACGGTCCTGGTCAGCATGGGAGATCCCCTTTGGTGTTCACGCAGACTACAGACCATACTCGCGGATTTGGGCGGAAAGCGCAGTGACTGCGGTCACATGGCGGGAGGAGAGCACATTAGGCCGATGGAGGACAACAAGACGAACTCTTGCTACGAGGTACGCAACCGCACCGCGTGGTTGGCCAGTTCGTTGGCTTCGCGGTTTTCCTCGCGGCCGATATGCTCGATGGAAAAGTCCACGGCGCGCGCCAGCTTGAGGCAGGTCCAATGCAGTGAGTGCAAACGCGGGCTGCGGCAGGCGTACTCGCCCAGCATCTGCTTAACGACAATCTGGGAGTCAGAATAAACGCGAAGCGAACGGGCCCGCACGGTGATGGCGTGCTGCAAGGCTTCCAGCAGGGCAACGTACTCGGCGACGTTGTTGTCCTGGCGCCCAATCCATTTGGAAATCCGGGTGCGTTCCCCGGCGAGGTTCTCAATCACGATTCCAATACCCGCCGGCCCGGGATTTCCGTGTGAGCCGCCGTCCACGTAGGCTACCAGATCAGGCATCGAACTCCTGTGAACAAGATGCTTCAAGACGCGGGATTCGTCAAGCCGCAAATGTGGTTCCCGCCGGAGTGCAGGTTTCGAACTCTCGTTCTGTGAAAAACATGTGAATTCATCTTGGATAACAGATTGTGCCATGGGGAAATGGCGTATTTTCTTGGGCTTGAATAAAAATTTTCCCACACCAAAATAAACCGCATTTGCACCAGCCTTCGGCGTTGACAATTGCTATTGCTGCTGTAGGATTGCTCTCGTCGACGGCCGAAAAGGCTGGCAACTAATAGTAGCCAGGCAAAGTAGGCTGGGTGATCCAGTCCAGCGGGGCGACCCGCAGGACGGCCGGACCCGAAAAAACCGACGGCGTTGCGAGATGACCGCCGGGGTTCGGAAGCTGCGAAAGCGGTGATCAACCCGAAGGCTGTGACGGTACATGCGTCCACGCCACCGACTCCCTCGCAGGAGTTGGCGGCTAGAGCATAACCAAAGTCACAGCCTTTTCCATTTCCTCCAAGTTTCCACCGCTGCTTTATTCCTTCGCTCGAATTGCCTCCATCAGCCACGCTGTAGTCGGCACATCGATCCCGTGGCGCTGGCCGCCGCGCACGACTGCGCCGCCGATAGCATCCAACTCAAGCTGACGTTTCGCGGCAACGTCCTTAGCCATGGAGCTGCGCATCCCTGGAGGCATGCTTTCAAATACCGCCTGCAGCTTCGGCAGGTCGACGTCTGCGCCACTGGCCTTTGCGACGGCACTAGCCTCAGCAATCGACGAATTCAGCTTGTGCTTCCACTCGACATCGGCGAAAACCTCTCCCTTGTCCTTTCCCGAAGCGGAAGTCACCAGGGCAAAGGGCGCCAGGAAGCAAAGCTTGGTCCACAGCAGGGTCTGCTCGTTTTGCATGAACTGGCAAGTGAATCCAAGGTCGCCAAGGCGGGTAATAATCGCTTCCAGCCGTGGCTTGCCGCTGGTTGCCAGGTTTAGGCGAAGGAAGGGTGAGCGTTGCACGAACTGCCCCGGAGCGACTCTCTCCGCTTCCACCGCGATGGTCGCAGGCACCACGTGATCCTGGCCGAAGCGCTGGCGAAGCACCTCGATGTGATCCGCTCCATTCAGCAGGGGGACCACCAACGCCGGCTGCGACTTGACGGATTCGAGTGCGGCCTGCAGCTGATACGTTTTGGTTGCGATCCACAGTACGTCCACGGGCTCGGTCAGTTCGGCTACAGCTTTCGCGGGCGCCGTAATCGCGCCGGATGGGCGCTCCAACGTCAAGTTCTTCGGATATCCCGACAGTTTTTCGGGCCGGACGATTACCGTAACGTCTTCGCCCAGCGACGCCAGCGCTGCGCCAACCAAGCCCCCGATTGCTCCCGCTCCCAAAATTGCGTGTTTCATGGAATCGACCCCCGATCCAGCGTCGGCAATCAGCATCTCGAGTAAGCAGCATCCAAGCGCTGGCAGCTCTAACCACTATCCACTAACACTTCCACTGTGCCACTGATCGGTCACTCGCGCCTGATAGTCCAGCGACGCCGCGCCCAGAATTTTCCCGCTCGGCTGCTGCACCAGCACCACAGCTTTGAGCTTCGCCGGGATTCCAATCGGGATGCGCAGCGACGTCAACATTGGCTTCGAACTGCCCGTTCGACACCGTGCCCAGCTCGCGCAACTGACGCACCACCGCGGCGTGCTGCAGCGTGCGCCCGCTGTTCTCGCCTTTGCCGACCGCGGTGGAAAGTCCGTCCTCGGTGATGGCGAGCAGCACCTTCGGCCGCTCCCCCGCCGGAGCCTGCACCGCGATGTGCAGCTTCTGCGGCGACTCCCAGCGCAGCGACACCTGCGCAGGCTTGGGCTCGGCCGCCGCCTTGCTTATGCTCGCGATAGACCTCTGCCGCCCCATTGCCCACCAGTTGCAGGTGGCCGTCAATCACCATCTGCGGGGTGTACACCGTGGCCAGATGAAGCTGCTTGGCGTAATTGTTCTGGCGCTCGCTGAACGCTGCCGAAGAAAAGCGGTCGGTCCATCCAATGTAGTTCCAGTAGTCAACGTGCTCGCCCAGCAGGATGAGTTGCACACCGTTGGGTGGACTCTTGCGGCCCAGCTCAACCAGCAACGCATCGGCGGGCGGGCAACTGGAGCATCCTTCGGAGGTGAACAACTCGATGACGACCGGAGTTTGGGCCGTTGCGCCCGTACCAAGGCCGGTGATGAAGGCAACCAGAGCGAGCAACACGAAAAAGCACTTCTTCATACTGGGGATAGGACGCGCAAGGTGGGCGATTAGTTTCAGGCTCCGACGGAAACCTTCTCGGCCGGATCACAAAAGGGTTGCAGTGACGCGAAAGGCCAAAGAAAAATCCCCCCTTTGGCTGAGTCAAAGGGGGGTTGAAACCAGTATTCGCGGTTCTCTCTCAGCTCTTGGTATCCAGCGAGCCCATACACATACAACGTTCCTTTGGCGGAGAACCGAATTCTCGTAGCTACCCAACAAGCTGGAAATCTTCGCTGTAGAGGACACTGCACTGGCCCTCCAATGTTGCCGCACGACCGTGGAGGGCCTGCGAAGACTGCACGGCCAGCAGCGGCCAGAAGACGGTCCCCAGGCTATGCCGCCTGACTGGTAGAATCGTCGGATTCAGGAGGGTGGATGGCGTCGGCCAGCGCGAAACACAAAGTTGAGAGCCATCCAGCTAAGACAACGAGTGGATCTCGCAACCGAAAGAAGGCGAGCGATTTGCACCGCCGTGGGCTATCGGCGTCTAGTGCAGCTGTTCGTTCTCGCCGGACTCCTGGTAACCCTCGGGCTGATTTGCTTCAACCTGAAGTTCTGGGCTCTTGATCTCGACCTCTGGGTGCATCTCCGGGTGGGCGATTGGATCGTCCAGCACCGGGCCTTTCCTCACACTGGCCTCTTCTCGCGCACCGCCGCCGACCGGCCGTGGATTGCCTATAGCTGGGGGTATGAGGTCCTGTTCTCGCGCGTCTATGCGTGGTACGGGGTCATGGGTATTGCGATATTCGAAACCTTGATGACCCTCGCCGTCGCGTACAGCGTCTATTGGATGGTCCTCCGGCTCTCCGGCCGGTTCTGGCTTTCGTGCCTGCTGGCCAGCGCCGCCTGCTTCGCCTTTCTCATACCAGCCTATGCGTTGCGTTGTTGCTCGATGGTGCTGTTCACCATAACGCTAACGCTGATTCTGGAGGCAAATCGCAGTGGCCGTGTGCAGCTGCTCTACTGGCTGCCCCCGATTTTTGTGTTGTGGTCGAACCTTCACATCCAATTTGTCTACGGCATCGTTCGTCGTGGGACTGTTCGTCGGCGTCAATCTGCTGCAGCGGCTGGCCAGTTCTCTGGGATTCGCGCCCGGCTTCCTGCTGGCACCCAGGCTTCCGGCCCTGCCGCTGGCCGCCATTCTCGCCGCCTGCCTGCTGGCAACTTGTATTGGACCGTATTCCTACCACCTGTATGGGGTGATCTATACGTATTCGCAAGCGAAAGCAGCGTACACACTGGTTAGTGAGCTGCAGCCGCCTGACTTTCGCCACTACAGCCATTATGCGGAGCTCCTGCTGGCAGCCGCTGCATTTATCGCCGTAGGTTGGAGGAAGGAAGTCGACCTGTTCAAGCTGGCCCTGCTGGTCGTGGCCAGCGCGGTGGCCTTCCGCACAGTACGCGACGGATGGTTCGTCTGCATACCCGCAGCCGCCTGCATCGCTGACTTCCCGGCGCGCGAGGCCGTACGCGACCCGGAGGAGACGCTTCCGCAGAACCTGTTTGTGGCTGCGATCGTGGTGGCGGCGTTGTGGCTGCTGGCGCCCACTGTGGACTTCAACCCTTCCGCGCTCGACCGGGCCATCCGCAGACAGGTTCCTGTCAATGCTGTCAAGTTCTTGAGGGAGAACCCACGGCCTGGTCCGCTTTACAACACCTTTGACTGGGGCAGTTACCTGATCTGGTCTATGCCGGACTACCCGGTGGCGATCGACGGACGTACGGACCTGTATGGCGACAAAATCGATGAGCGCTTCACGCTTACAGCGAGGGGCGTGTCCTACCGGGACGATCCCTATCTGAATGAGTCACGACTAATCCTGCTGCAGCAAAAGAACATTCTGGTCAAGTTCTTGACCGCTGATCCCCGCTTTGAGCTCATTTATCAGGATGGAGTGGCGGTGGTTTTCGTTCGCCGCTAGCCTAACCCCGCCTTGCGGGTCGCCCGGCAAGGCGGCCCGGCCACCTCGTCATTCGTTCTGTGGAACCAGGACCGTCGCCAGATCATCCTGGTACACGACCTTGAACCTGGGAGTTGCGCTGAGCGCCACGGCCATCGGGGAGGTTCGCGGCAGCAGAATTGTGCGGGCGTACACAAAGCTGACATCGCGGGAAAGAGGGATCTCGGCGTGGGTCAGCTTGAAATAGCGAAGATTGATCTCGTCGCCGTATAAGTCATTACGCGCGTCGATGACCACGTCATGCTCCGGCAGGTACCAAGTCAGGAAGCTTCCCCACTCGTAGGCGTTGAACAGCGGCCCGGAAAGGTGGTTTTCGCGAATATAATCGCAGGCCCGCACCGGCAAGGTTCTTCCAACCCGCGCCAGCAACGCCTCGCGGCTGGAAGGAATGCGGCCAACCGCGGCCACCACCAGAACCAGGAGCACAAGCCCTGCCGTGACAAGATTCTGAACGCTCCAAAGATGGGCGCCTTCCTGCTCGTGTTCCATCTGCTTGCTGGTAAGGGCGTCCCCAATCACAGCCACCGCGGCCACACCAACCAGCCAGGAGTGAAGATGAGCAGGGAAAGAGAGCACTGCGCTTGCGATCATGAGAACCAGCTGAAACAGATCGCCGGCGTGGCGTCGCCCCAACGAAAAGAACGCCATCATGGCCAGCAACAAAAGAGCGTATTCCTGTGGCCGCCGGAAGCCAACGGCATTGAGTTCGGGAAGATACGCGACCAAGACTGACGGACCGAAGTTCTTCAGCGCAGCCTCATACCCATGGTAGGTGTAAGGCGTCAGCATGGTGGCCAGCAGAGACGCAGCGGTTAGCACTGCTGCCATTCCAAGCGGTATAGGTGGCGCCTGTCCACTGAGCCAGAGCACTCCGAGACGGCGGCAAATTTCCTCCGCCACGAGTACTGCCAGGAGCAGAGCCAGTACCAACAAGCCGTACACAAATTGGGTGTCCACATTTGCCCAGATGGCGAACAGCAGCGGCAACCAAAGCAGCGGGCGCACGCTGCCCGTCCTCCGCGCATGGAACAGGAGTCCCAATTCGATGGCGTACAACAGGACTGAGCAAAGTGGCGGCTGCAGTTGCAGGCCGGGGACCGCGTACTGAGCGAAGGCCGCCAGCAAGACGGCGGGCCAGAAATTCTGCCGCGAACCACGTGCCAGGAGGAAAAAGACCAGCGCCAGCGCAGCTCTGAAAACCATTAGTAATACCGGAAGCGCGCGCAGCCCCAGCAGCTTGTAAATTGCAGCAAGCAACACATCAAAGGCCCAACTATGGGCCATCCAGGGGAGGTCGTGGTACTGCGAGAAAAGACCGTTCTGCGGCACAGTATGGTTCTGCAATATCCAGATGCCCGTGCGCAGGTGCGACCACACCTCCAGGCCGCCCAACGCGGACAGACTGAAGGCCTCGTACACAGCGGCCGTGGTCAATAAGAAAACCAGCGCGAGCACGCGCACCGGCACGCTAGCCAGCAGGTTGCGCAATGCATGACTGCGGGCTGTGGACGCCATGCTGGCGCATTAGCTCCTTCAGCTTTGAAAGACCCGAGACCAGAAAACGCCGGCGTTCAGTCTCAGGCCGCCGGCGCTGCAACCCCGACGACGTCAGTGAGGCGTGATCTGGAAGATGACCCCGCAGGCACCAACACAGTTGGCGGGATCCCCGGTTCCGCCTCCGGCCGTCGCGCCATACATGTTGCCGTTCTTGTCGAATACGATGTTCGTCCGCGGATAGATGCCGTCAAGTCCGCCGGTAAAGTCGTGCAGCGACGCGTACTGCCAAGTGCCATTCGCCTTAGTCAGCCTGAAAACGGTGCCAAAGTTGTAGATTCCGCCGCCATGCGTCGAGGCAACCAGATTGCCGGCACTGTCGAAAGCGAGATTGGCAAGAGGTCCTGGGGCCAACTGGCCGCTGGCGCCGGTCAAGCTGTAGAGTAAGTTAAATGTCCAACCGCCCTGTGAGGGAGTCAGCTCGAAAACCGTACCGCCCTGGCCGGACCCTGCGCCACTTGCGGCGCCGTAAAGATTGCCTGCCTGGTCAAAAATAAGGCCAGCATAGGGATTGGCTCCGTCGAATCCGCCGGTAAAGCTGTAGAGAACCTTCTCCGTCCATCCTGAGCCGGATGGCGTCAATTGGTACACCGTACCGGCGCCATAAGCGCCGCCGTATTCCGTCGTGCCGTAGAGATTGCCGGCCTTGTCCAGCGTCAGGCCGGCCCAAGGATGTTGCCCATCGCTGCCCGAGGCGAAATTGTAAAGAACAGTCTCGGTCCAGCCACCGCCGGAGGGCGTCAGTTCGAAGACCACGCCGCAACCGTTAGAACAACCTCCCGTACCGCCGTCGAAGGTCGTACCGTAAAGATTACCCGCCTGGTCGAAGATCAGCGCGCCTCCATAGGGATTGGCGCCATCGGTGCTATTGAAAATCTGCAGCGGCGTGTAAGCCCACTGCGAGAGCAGAGCCGGTGGCCGAGTAGGTTGCGGCTTCAGACTGTACACCGCGCCGCAGCCTTCCACGCAAGCCTGCAGGTTGCCGCCAAGTCCCGCCGTGCCGTAAAGGGTGCCATCACGGCCCTGGACTACCGTAGCGTACGGGATGGATCCAGTCTTGCCTTCGTCCCAAACGTAAGGAAAGTTATAAAGCGGACTCAGCACCCAGCTGCCGTTCTTGTTCGCGAGCTTGAATACGGTTCCAGTCCCAGCATTGCCGCTAAAGGTAGTTCCGTAGAGATTCCCAGCTGCATCGATGGTAATGCCGTAGTTCGGCTCCGAACCGTCACCGAGCCCGCTGAAGTTATGAATGACCTGGAACGTCTGGGCCTGCGCCGCCTCTCCCGCGCCCAATGTCAACACAACCGCCAGCCAAAGCGCTACGACCGCCCCTTGTTGCCTGCTTCCGAAAATCCAAACCTTGTGTCGTCCTAAATTCCCCATGGTTTCTCTCCGGCTCAAAATGAAGCCCGCCTACAGATTATCATTCTCTCTCCAACTTGAGGGAGTAGCCAGGTAGTCTATGTGTCCGAGTTCCGATTGTGCCCTCATTCGTGCCGTACCAACTACTTTTCGACTCACCCGAGCTTCCCAAAATGGGCTGGCTATTGCACCGCAACGGCGGCCGGTTGCAAATTGCGACGGGTCGTCGGTTCTCCTGATCCAACCGCGACCGCCACAATCTACAAAATCGCGCAACGGTGAAGGCCTCCAATCCTGAAACCACTCACCTTCACGCCGGATTCAGTTCACAGCTGTGTGAGGTTACAGCCCGGGAGGCGCGTTCGCGCCGGTGCCAGCAATATACAAACACAGTGAAGGCAAGTATCGACAAAACAGAAAGGATTTCACCGAGGACCAGAGCTTGAGAAGTGTACGTATAGATGATCTCGTGCTTTCCCGCCTCTACCGCGATGCCTCGAAATGCTACGTCTACCATCCCAACTGGGACGCGTCTGCCATCTACGGTCGCGATCCAGTTCGGATGCCAGCTGTCGGTGAGCACAACGATGCCTGCCCGCCGCATAAGACATTGCAATTTGATCTTGGTGTTGTGATAGCTTTCGATCCGAACCTCACCGGGGCTTTCGAGTTGTGTTTGTGGAGAACCCGGCATCGCATCCAATGTTGGAACGCCGATTCGGTTTGCCTCATGAATAAATGCCTCGTCCGCTGTGAACGCGACACTGCGGACAGCATTATCGAGCTCAGGCGGCACCGGGCTGCCCTTTCGAATAGCCGCCACCGCAAACGACCTGGGCATTGGGTTGGGGTTCTCATAAATGACCCGGATTGGGTCTTGCTTGACAACTGAATATCTCAGAGCATCGAGACGTTGAATCGCAGTGCTAAAATCCCGCTGGGCAACGATGTAACGAACGCCAGGTAAAGACAGCGATGCATCGGTGAATAAGAACTCGTTGTCAGGGCTTCCCAGGCTCATGAACATACCTCGACCGATGTAGGTATTGTAGTAATCGCGGTACCACGGCAACTCTCCCGAATTCAAGTCCCCCAATTCCGGAATCTGCAGAGCACTACCCCAGTTTGGAAACACACCTCTCATTCCGATGTCCAAGATGCGGCTTCCGGGATGCTGGGACAGTGCGGACTTGAGCCATTGGATGGATGGGGTGAGTATTTCGTCTTTTTGCGACCTATAAGGACGCACAGTGCTCATATAGAACACCCCTTCGACTACCAGCAGTCCCACCAAAGCTACTCTTGCATAGGGTGTAAACAGTGCACGTCGTGCGGCAATTAGAAGCACAGTTGCAATGACCACGATGCACCAGAATATTGTGACATTCGTGCGAGTCCACGGATCAAGGTCAACGTAGACTTGCCTATAAAGAACGATAAAGGCGCATAGTATAGTGCCGATCACTGCGATGGAGGGGTACGAAAAAGCATTCTTATACGTCATCGTGTCCACTCCGATTCCGACGAGTAGAACGAGGGCCAACGCGGCCATGCAAGGCCAGTATTCGTTGCGAACGAAGCTGAAAAATGGAAGGGAGTCGATCAAAGTAAACGGAAAGATCCCGAACATCTGGCCTACCGCTGCCAGGAAGTATAGGCCAAGAATTGCAGCCAAAATCTTGAACTTTGACTTGTAGGAAAAGGCTTGGATTGCTAGCAGCGGCCCGATAATGCCTAAGTGACGGATCGACGGATCGTAACCCTCGACCGTTGGGACTGCGGGGCTTCGCATCCCTCGATAGGATTCCCATAAGTGCTTCGGTGTGAAGAGAGACAATAAATTGATAGGGCTAGCCCCTGGCGTCTGGCGCCCTCGATATTGTGTAATCACGTCAAGATAGGTGAAATACGCTGTAAAAATAGGTAGATACAGGAAGCTAAGGCAAAATACAGCGGCAGCTGGGATCGCAGTGTGGATCAGCAGCAATTGCGGCCAGCGTCTCCAGTTCTCGGACAGCCGAATGCCAAGGGATGCCCCGTAGACAACGAGTCCGGCGAGAACGGCTGTCGGGAAAAAAGTGGTTGCGACATACAGGATGTGTGCGCCAAGCGCGAGAATAGTGTGCCAGGGTGTTGGTCTACCGCTCAAAAGCAGCAAAGATCGAAGAAGGAGGGGAGCAAGGAAGTAGGGCTGACCTATTTGGGTGTAAAGATTGCCTAGAGCGAACCCGTTTAGAAAGTATACGCAACACGCGGCCAAGCCAGCCAGGACCGAAAGGTTCATTTCGGCGCAGCACACCCGAAGCAGGCAGTAGCACGACAGCAAGTATTCCGCGACTAACGCGAAGGTTAATACTGTCGAGCCTCCTCCGAGTAGGGCGACGATCACTGAAAGCGGAGAAAACTTAATGTCTACGAGAGTTTCCGGTCCAAGGGCACCGGTGGCTGTGTAGGGGTCCCAATATGGAGATTCGCGATGACGGAAGCAGAATGCCAGGAATCTCTGAGCCGGCTCCATTTGAAAGGCGGCGGCAGCGATGTCGCCCTGACCTTCATAAATTGTGCGCCCAGATCGTGACGGCATCCAAGATACGGTTCGTGCTTCTTGTCCATCAGCGAATAGCGGCGTGTAGTCTACAGGTGCGAGCGAAGCTCCACCCAGAATGACGTCCCCAAACAGTAGGAAGACGAGCGTTGCGGCAAGGGCGGCGCAAAGCTTTTTGGTGGGAAGGAGCCGGTCAAGAGCTAACAAGTTGAACCTTGGAGCAGGACGTGTGATCGAACCCGTGGGCGTGGCGTATTTGGCGGAATAATTCATGAAAGCTCCAAAGTAATATTGGCAGTTTTCTGAATATTGTAGAGATAAACAGATCTAATCATCGTTTCGTCGAGCTTGCGACGCATTTCAGAAGTAGGTTCGGCATCACGATAGGTACTTGGGGTGTTGGCAGGTATGGCGATGCGTCCCGGTGCTTCAATTGTGCCTCGTTTGGGCCCGTAAAATCAACGACTTCCCTATATTTACTGGCCCCCGGAAATGGGGAAGACTACTGCGCTTCAACCCCTGCCGGTTGAGCATTGCGGCGGGGCCGCCGGTTCTCCTGCAGGATCTTCTTCCGCAAGCGCAACGACTTCGGCGTGACCTCGACCAGTTCATCGTCGGCGATGAACTCAATCGCCTGCTCCAGGTTAAGGTTCTTGAATGGCACCAGCCGGATCGCATCATCGGCGGTGGAGGAGCGCATGTTGGTCAGCTTTTTCTCGCGCACAATGTTCACTACGAGATCGTTGTCGCGCGAGTTCTCGCCCACGACCATGCCCTCATAAACTTCGACGCCGGGACCGACGAACATTTCGCCGCGCTCCTGCAGGCCCCAGAGCGCATAGGCTGTGGTGTGCCCGCCCCGGTCGGCTACCAACGCCCCGGTCACACGATGCGGGATATCACCCTGCCACTCGGTGTAGCCGTCAAACAGCGAGTTCATCACGATGGTCCCGCGCGTGTCGGTGAGCAGTTCGCTGCGAAGACCAATCAGGCCGCGGCTCGGAATCACGAACTCCATGCGCACCCGGCCGTAACCGTGATTGTGCATCTTCTGCATCTGCGCCTTGCGCGCGCCCAGCTTCTCGATCACCACTCCGACAAACGACTCGGGAACGTCGATGGTCAGCCGCTCCACCGGCTCCATCAGCTTGCCGTCAACCTGCTTGGTCACGATTTCGGGCTTGCCGACGGCCAGCTCGAAACCTTCGCGCCGCATCATCTCGATCAGAATCGCCAGCTGCAGCTCGCCGCGGCCCATCACCTTGAACGAGTCGGTGCTCTCGGTATCTTCCACGCGCAGCGAAACGTTGGTGAGCAACTCCTTCTCCAGGCGTTCGCGCAGATTGCGCGAGGTAACGTACTGCCCTTCGCGGCCCGCGAACGGCGAGGTGTTCACCATGAACTGAATGGCGATGGTCGGCTCGTCAATGGTGGTGACCGGCAAAGGCGCAGGGTTCTCAATGTCCGTGATGGTCTCGCCGATGTTGATGCCGGTCACGCCTGCAACCGCCACGATGTCGCCCAATTCAGTGGCGACGATATCGGTCCGCTTCAGTCCGGAGAACGAGAACAGCTTCGTGATCTTGATCTTCTCCATCGACCCGTCGCGCTTGGCGATGGCGACGTCCTCTCCAGTGCGCAGCGTGCCGTTGAAGACGCGTGCGATGGCCAGGCGGCCGAGATAGTCGCTGTAGTCGAGATTCGCTACCAGCACTTGCAGCGGTCCGTCCGCATCGCCCTGCGGATGCGGAATGGTATCAACGATGGCTTCGAACAGAGGCTGCAAGTTGTCGCCCGGCCTCTCCGCGCTGGTCGAAGCCGTCCCCAACTTAGCGTTGGTGTACAGCACGGGAAAGTCGAGCTGGTCTTCCGCCGCGTCAAGGTCAATGAACAGGTCATACACCTCGTTCAGCACTTCCTGAGAACGGGCGTCGGGCCGGTCAATCTTGTTGATCACCAGGATCGGCGGCAGCTTGGCTTCGAGCGCCTTGCTCAGCACGTAACGCGTCTGCGGCAGCGGGCCTTCGCTGGCGTCCACCAGCAACATGACACCATCCACCATCTTGAGGGCGCGCTCTACCTCGCCGCCGAAATCGCTGTGTCCGGGGGTGTCCACGATGTTGATTTTGATGTCGTGGTAGAAGATGGCCGTGTTCTTGGCGAGGATGGTGATGCCGCGCTCGCGCTCCAGTTCGTTGGAGTCCATAACGCGCTCGACGTGGGCCTCGTTGGCACGAAAGGTGCCGCTCTGGTTCAGCATGGCGTCCACCAGCGTGGTCTTGCCGTGGTCCACGTGCGCGATGATGGCGATATTGCGAAGACTCTTGCTCAAAACAACTTTCCTTCCTGTTAGGGGGAACCGCGTGCATTCAGGCAAACGGAGGGCTTAGGAACCGATACTCTCAGTTTACAATACGCAGCAACCTGGTCTTCGTCGGAGGGATGAGACGTGCCCTGGTTACGAGCCGCGGTTGGATTGATCGCAACTCTGTTATTGCTGACTCGCAGCAGCGGCGCAACAGCCCTTCCGGCACTCCCGAAAGTCGCGCACCCAGCCAGTCAGCCGATTCCGACACCCGCAACGTACCATGCCAGCCGCAAGGCGCCGGCCTCAACAAACCATTCGATACCTGCAAGTATCTGACGCTGGGAGCCGGAATCCGCCCGCCCCGCGCCACATCGATTGCCAATCCCAAATACACCGATGCCGCGCGCAAGGCCAAGATCAATGGAATCGTCGTAGTGGCTGTAGCTATCAATGACGAGGGCGGAGTGGATGATGTCAAGATCGTGCGCGGGCTGGGTTACGGGTTGGACCAGAACGCGATGGCCGCAGCCAGGCAATGCGAAATTCACGCCCGCCACGAAGGATGGCAAACCGGTAGCGGTGCAGTTCAATATGGAAATGACGTTTAAGCTGTACTGACCCTCCTGCGTTTCCAATCGACGATCGCGACCCCAATACCCGCGCCGGGTTAAGATAACGATACCTTTGCATGACCCCAGGGCTTCGATGCGCATACTCTTGCTGATGGCGCTGGCGCTATCGCTCTCGTCTCTCTCTGCTGTCACTTGGGCGCAGTCCAGCGACCCGCGGTCGGAGTCTTCCTCGACTCTCTCTACTTCGCCGGCTGATTTTTCTGACGATCAAACCTTTTCTCGCTTTGAGCGCGTCACTGCGGGCATCAAGCCTCCCAAAGCGATCCACGCTCCTGACCCGAAGTTTCCGGACCTGCCAGTGGACGCGGAAAGCCACGGCACGGTCGTCATGCTGGTGGGGATCAATACGAAGGGTCGCGTGGAAGTCGTTCGGGTGCTGCGCAGCGACGAGCGGGCCTACGAACAATCCGCCGTCCAAACCGTCAAGAAGTGGAAATTCAAACCCGCGGAGAAGAACGGAAGCCCGGTGCCCGTGCAGGTGACGGTGGAGATGAAGTTTCAAAGGTAGCAATCAACCCGATCCGTTAGTCCCGCAATTCGAGGTTTGCTCGGTTTGCGCGATAATGAAACCAATGTTGAATCAGATTTCCTCCTCGCCCAAAACCGGCACGGAAGATGCCGTTGACCTCCTGATTGGCTGCCATCAACGGATCCGGCATTTCACCGATGTCGCTGTGAAGTTGGCGCACGCACAAGGTGTCTCGCCCGGGGAGGCGAGCCAGACCGCCGCTAGCGTGCACCGCTACTTCAGCGTCTCGCTGCCCCTGCACGAAGCCGATGAAGACCTGACCCTGCAACCACGGCTAAGCGCGCTAGCCGATGAGAAGGTGCGCCGTGCCCTGCTGGCCATGGGTGATCAGCACCAGGCGATCGATGAATTGATCGAACGGCTGCTGCCACTGCTGGTGATGGTGCGCAACAACCCGGAGACGCTGCCCGCCGTCGGCGGCGAGATGTGCGCGATCACCAAGGCCCTCGAAGAAATCTTCCGCGCCCATCTGCAGATGGAGGAAGAAGCGATCTTTCCGGCGATCCGCACCGTGCTGCCCGAAAGCGCGCGGCAGGAGATGTTGCTGGAGATGCAGGAGAGAAGGAAACAGGGTACAGGTAGTGGATAGTGGATCGTAAATCGCAGTCTCTCCGTGAGATCGCGGAACACCCACTATCCACTGACCACTAACCACTTCCTTCACTGTCCCACGATCTGGCTCTTAAGGCCTGCTAATGGCGGTCATCACCTCGCTCTGCTCCTTCTGCGGCACCTTGAACTTATTCAGCGTCTCCGTCAGATGTGCAGCCGAAGCGTTCCAGTCGGCGTCGGTAATATGCAGGCCGGTATGCGCGGTCTTCATGTCCTGGCCGGTGTAGATGCACGGGCCGCCCGTTGCCACGCAGAGGAAATCAACGACGTGCGACTCGACCCTCGCCTTGGAGGTGTCGTTCAAGCCGGTGAAAAACTTCGCCAGTGACGGGATCGGTCGCCAGCCGGCCAATGAAGTCCTTGGTCACGGCCATCAGAGCGTCATATCCGCCGAGGCGGGTATAGAGCGACTGCTGGCCGCCCATTTGCGGTGGAGGCGCGGCAGTGGCGAAGGGCGCGGCGCCAACCACCATGGCTGAGATCACCAACAACGTTGCAAGCATCTGCTTCATTATTTTCTCTCCTGTTCGAATTACAAGCGGAGTACCGCGATGGCAGAACTGGCGGCACACAGGGGAAAACATCAACCCAAAGGTGCAACTCGAAGTCTACGGCTCGCACTCGCCCCAGTTGTCCGCCGAAGCATTTACTGATATGTTCTCGTGGTTTCCGTTTGCTACCTCGAATACGAGGCCAGAGTAGCGGGCGGATTCTACACCGGCAGCAAGATTCTGCAAACATGTTTTTGGCCGGTGCGGCCGTTTGGCAATCTATCAGCCGTTCTCAGACGTATTACGGTATGGAACCTGTCGAAAAGAGCGGGCGGTCCCGGGGCGACGCAGCGGACGAGATGCGCCTGATTGCGCGGCTCCGTGCCGGCGAGCAGCAGGCCATGTCCGAGCTCTACGACCGGTATGGCAAGGTGGTTTATGCGGTCGCGTTGCGGGTGTTGCAGGACGCGGCAGCAGCCGAGGACGTGCTCCAGGACGTATTCTTGCAACTGTGGCGCAATCCGGATGCGTTCGACGCCAGCCGGGGCAGCCTGGCGGCTTGGCTGGCGGTGATTGCGCGGCATCGGTCGATCGACCGCCTGCGCAAGCGGCGGCCGGAAACCGACATCGAGGAATGTGTCATTACCAGCGGCCCTGATCTGCGCGACGAGACAGAACGTGCGCTGGTGGTGGAGAAAGTTCGCGGCGTGCTGGCCGAGATGAATCCCGATCAGCGCACGGCGTTGGAGCTGGCGTTTTTCGAGGGCCTCACCCATTCCGAGATCGCGGAGAAGACGGGCGAGCCGCTGGGTACGATCAAGACGCGCATTCGCAGCGGATTGCAGCAGTTGCGCGCCAGATTTGCATGATGAAGACGCACGAACAATTCGCCGATGACCTGGCGCTGTACGCGCTGGGCGAGCTCGCGGGCGGGGAGCGGGAGTCTCTGGAAGAGCACCTGCACACCTGCGCCGCCTGCCGTCGCGAATTGCAGGCGCTGCGTGGCGATCTTGGACTGCTCGGCTTGTCCAGCAGCGGGCCGCAGCCTCCGGCGCGCAGCAAAGAGCGCCTGATGCGCGCCATCGCCGCCGAGCCTCGGAGTGTTCCGTCAGCTGCGCCAGTCGAGCTTCCACGGCGCAGCCTGTGGTGGGCCTGGGTTCCAGCCTTCGCCGCTGTGGCACTGTTCTTCGTCGCCATCGGCATGTGGCGCAGCAATCGCACGATGAACGATCAGCTCGCCGAACTCACCAACCGCAACCAGGACCAGGCGGTGCAACTCGATCGCTTGAACCAGCAAATGCGGCTGCTGCAATCGCCGGATGCCGTGCACGTTTCGCTGAATCCGATGAAGTCGCCGCGCCAGCCCAGCGGCACGGCCATCTTCAGCCCATCGCAAAAGCGCATGATCTTCATGGCCAGCAATCTGCCGCCGGTGCCGGAAGGTAAGGCCTACGAGCTGTGGATCATTCCCATGAAAGGCGATCCCATGCCGGCCGGCGTCTTCAAGCCCGACGAGCACGGCAACGCCATGATGATGGACCATCCGATGCCCGAGGGCGTGCAGGCCAAGGCGTTCGCCATCACCGTCGAGAACGAGGCTGGCTCCGACAAGCCAACCTCGCCGATCATGCTGATGGGCGAGGTGTCGGCGGGCGGGTAGAAGTGCGTGCGCGCTAGTCAGCGAGGGGGACAACGATGGCCCGCGGATCCATGTTTCACTCCGGCGTCCCAAGGCTTGCTTCCAGCTCGGCGATCAATTCTCTGGCGCGCTGAATGTGCTGCTCGTAAGACGATGCGGCGTGCGCGATGAACCTGCGGTAGGCTTGGACAGCCTCTTCCTTGCGCCCTAGCGTCGACAGCACATCTCCCTTGTTGCGCCACGCAACCACGAATCTGGGGTCGATCTCCAGCGCCCGGTCATAGCAGGCGATGGCCTCTTCCTGGCGCCCCAGAGCCGACAGCGCAAGCCCTTGTTGTTCCAGGCAGGCGCAAATCTGGGTCGATCTCCAGCGCACCGTCGAAGCAGGCGATGGCCTCTTCCTGGCGCCCCAGACGTGACAGGCCAACGCCCTTGTCGCTCCACGCAGCCGCAAATCTTGGGGTCGATCTCCAGCGCCCGGTCAAAGCAGGCGATGGCCTCTTCCTTGCGCCCCAGAGCCGACAGCGCTGCGCCCTTGCCGAGCCACGCATCCGCAACTCGACTCTGATCTCCAGCGCCCGGTCGTAGCAGGCGATGGCCTCTTCCTTTGCGGCCAAGAGCCGACAGCGCATTGCCCTTGTTGTACCAGGCAAATGCACGTTTCGCGGTCGACCTCCAGACGCCCGGTCAAAGCAGGCGATGGCCTCCTCCTTGCGCCCAGAGCCGACAGCGCATCGCCCTTTTCGGCTCCACGCAGCCGCATATCTGGGGTCGATCTCAGCGCCCGGTCGAAGCAGGCGATGGCCTCTTCCTTGCGCCCTAGGATCAACAGCGCAGCTGCCTTGTTGTTCCACGAACGCGCATCTCTGGGGTTGATCTCCAGCGCCCGGTCATAGCAGGCGAGGGCCTCATCATTGCGGCCCAGAGCCGACAGCGCATTGCCCTTGTTGCTCCACGCGCCTCATACTTGGGATCGATCTCAGGCCGGTCATGCAGCGAGGCTCCTCTTGCGCCCAGGCCGACAGGCAATGCCCTTGTTGTTCCACGTGCGCGATTCGTCGATTTCCAGCGCCGTCACAGCAGCAATGGCCTCCTCCTTGCGCCTAGATCAACGCGCCGTGCCTGTGCAACCGCTGCCGGGTCGATCTCCAGCGCCCGGTCAAAGCAAGCGATGCCTCTTCCTTGCGCCCCAGCTCCGACAGCGCAACGCCCTTGTTGAGCCAGACATCCGCAATCCTGGACTCGATCTCCAGCGCCCGGTCATAGCAGGCGATAGCCTCGTCATTGCGGCCCAGACTCGACAACGAAAAGCCTTTGTTGCTCCATTCCCCAGCCTGCGAGCTCCTTGATCTCAGGTGGCGACGTAACCACTCCTCCCGCTCTTCCTGAGCAGATCTTCTAATTCCTCGCGAAGCAGACCTGAAACTCTGATACCTCGATCTCGCCTCCGCCTGCAAACACCGCTCGATCACCGGCCACAACACGCTATCCACCCGCGCCAACGGTGGCGCCAATTGGTATCGGTTCACCAAGCGCAGGCTGGGGTTGCCCGTCACCATCTGGTACAACACAACCCCGAACGAGTACACGTCGGAACGTACGTCAGCACCCATCTCCCTGCAACACTTCCGGCGCTACGTAGCCCGGCGTGCCTCCCACCTGTCCCTTGCCTACCCGTCAGCACCGTAAGCCCGCCGCCTTCTGCATTCCCTCGGTGCCATCTCCGCCGAGCCCTTAGCTTCCGGCGCTCTATGCTTTGATCCAGGGCTCCCGCCAAGCCGAAGTCGGTGATCTTTACGTATCCGATCGTGATCTTGTTGTCCGGATGATCTCGGGTAAAGGAAGGCCCTTGAAGTAGACGCTGATCAGGATGTTGTCTGGCTTGATGTCCCGATGGCACAACACCCCTTGGCTAAAGGCATGCTCCATGCCGTGGCAGAATTCGGTGCCCCAGCGCAGCGACTTGCTCCAGAGGCAACGGGTGGCCCACCAGGAAGTGCCGCAGCGTGTTGCGTCCGCGGTCATCCGGCGCGATATAGTCCATTGCGATGAAGAGGCGCCCATGAAACTTTTGCACTGACGTTGCTTGGACGATGAAGTAGTGGTCGTCCAGTGCGATCCAAGCTGAAGCTTCCTTCTCGAACGCCCGCTCCAGCGCGTGCTGTTCAGCGAAATTCTGCCCCGTCCGATCCTGAAAGGTCTTCAACGCGAGGATTTTAGGAGCGAGGACATTACGAGCTTCGTGATCGTAAACAACGTACACCACGCCCATGCCGCCGCCCAGAATGCGATGTACTTCATAGCGCCCGTCGATCCGGTCTCCGATCTTAAAGGCCGACTCGAAGTTTCGACTTACGGCAGGCGCGGGCGCATTTCCGTCCGGCGGGAATGTTTGCGGCTGCGATGCAGTGGAAGCGGCTGACTGCCGGCCTTTGAACCGAACAGTCTTTCCCACAGGCCCATGATCCTTGCTCGCCCTTCTGCTTGACAGCCCTATCTCCCGGCGATTTAACAATATACTCTGGCTTCGGCAGGCCGGCGTATGGAATTAAGCGACTCGGAAGCCGCTTTGGACTCCAGTTTTGCAGTGGTGTCCACTGTTTTCTGGGCGAATTCCACAGGGTATTCACAGTCGCGATCCGATTCCGGCTGAATCCCTCTGCGCTTTCCTGCAAACTAATACAACATGGCAAATCCCGGGGATTTTGCGTACACCCTGAAGCAGCAGGCTGACATCGTCCGCATTGTGGGCGAGTACGTCACCCTGCGCAAGGCGGGCGCGCAGAACTTCATCGGGCTTGTGCCCCTTTCATCAGGAAAAAACGCCCTCGATGTCGGTGCACGCTTCGCGGCAATTCTTTCACTGCTTCGGCTGCGGCGCGTCCGGCGACGTCTTCAGCTTCGTGCAGAAGATCGAGAACATCACCTTCCCCGAAGCCGTTCGCCTGATCGCGGACAAGCTGAAGATTCCCATGCCCAAGATGAGCTTCTCCTCGCCCGAGGAGGAGCGCGCCGCCAAGCTGCGTGGCGGGCTGATCGGACATTCACGAGCGCGCCTGCACGTTCTTCCAGGAGCAACTGCGCCGGCCCGAGGCGGCACACGCGCGCGAATATCTTGCCTCGCGAGGAATCACTCCGGCGATCATCGCAGAGTTCCGCATGGGCTTCGCGCCCGATTCGGGCTTCCTGTTGCGCGACGCGCTGCGCGCGCAATATGACGAAGAACTGCTGCGCGAGTCGGGTCTGTTCTCGTGGAAGGACAAAAGTCAGTTGCCAGTTGTCAGTAGTCAGTTGTCAGAAGGCGCGGACGCAACCATCTGCACCGAGCAACTGACAACCGACAACTGACAACTGTTTACTCCAAGTTCCGCAACCGGGTGATGTTCCCCATCTGCAATGAAACCGGGAAGGTCATCGCCTTTACCGGCCGCACGCTGGCGACCGACGAGAAGGCTGGACCGAAATACCTGAACTCGCCGGAGACGCCGATCTATTCCAAGTCGCGCGTACTGTTTAATCTTGACAAGGCCAAAGAGGCGATCCGAAAGCTTGACTACGCCGTCCTGGTCGAAGGCCAGATGGATTGCATTTCGGTGTACACGGCGGGATTCCGCAACGTGATCGCCAGCTCGGGTACGGCCTTCACCGAGCTGCAAGCCCGGCTGCTGGGGCGATTCAGCAAGAACGTCGTGGTCAACTTCGATCCCGACACCGCCGGCGCCGCCGCCGCCGAGCGTTCGCTGGCGCTGCTGATCAGCGAAGATTTCCAGATCAAAGTCCTCACCCTTGAAACTGGCTTCGATCCTGATCTCTATATCCGGCGCAAGGGAGCAGCGGCCTACGGCGAGGCGCTCTCCCACTCGCAGAAATACTTCGACTACCTCATCGAGCGCGCCCGGGCGCAGTTCTCCACCCGCACTCCTGAAGGAAAAGTGAAAGCGCTGAATTACCTGCTGCCGCACGTGCAGCGAGTGCCCAGCCGCATTGTGCGCGACGAGTTGGCCAACGAAATTTCGCATCGGCTGGGCATCGACTCCGCGGTGCTGCGCCAGGAGCTGCGGCACGCCGCGCGTTCACGGTCCTCCGCGCAGGTGAGCGCCTCCGGCAGCGCGACGCTGGCCGATGCCGAGCGAGTGCTGGTCCGCGCCCTTGCCAACCGCGAGCTGGCGCACAGTCCGGTGAGCGATCGCGGTGGTCAGGACCTCGACTTCGAGCCTGAACGTCAGGCGCATTTCGCTCTCACGCGGGAACGCCTGCACGAGGGCTCGGCCGCTGAAACCCTGATCGACGCTCTCCTGCTGGCGCAAGAGCAGGGCCTCGATCCCATGTCGGTGCCGCTGGAAGAGACCGATCGCAACGTCCTGGCGGCGGTGCTGATGGACGAACGCGAGGAGTTGACACCCGAGCTGCTGGAGAGCGCGATCCGTTCGCTGCGCCGGCGCGTCTTGCGGCGGCAACTCGAGGAACTACAGCAGCAGTTGAAGGACGCCGAGCGCCGCCAGGATCCGGCTTCGGCGGCCCGGCTGCTCCAGGAACGGGTGAGGCTCCGGAGAGCGATGACGGCCATGGGCGAAACCGCCTAAGCGTGTCGCGTCGGCCCAGCGTAAGTGATTGACGAAAAAGGGGTGAACCCAACGTTCCACGTGGAACATCTAACTTTGTAGAGGGTTTGGAGTCCCTGGATGGTAATGCGCGAAATCATCCAGGTGGTTACCGACGTTCTGAGTTCCGCGAGAAAAGGCTAGGAGGCGGGCCTGGCCTATGATAAACTCTATAAGTTTCTGTGTCTGCCGGTTCTGCAGTTCCGGTCCCGCCTTTTCTGTGTGCACACAAGCAATGAACGCCTGCGATACGGCGTCATGTTGAGGAAATTCCGTTTTGGCCCTAGACGATAAGTTTGACGATATCAAAAAATTAGTCGATGCGGGGAAGGAAAAGGGATACCTGACCTACGACGAGGTCAACGAACTGATCCCGCACGACCTGCATTCGCCCGACGACCTCGAGGACTTGCTGACCACCATCGGCACGCAAGGCATCGATGTGCTCGAAGGGCCGAAGATGCCCGGTTCGCTCGACAAGAAGTTCGATACCGAGATGGAAGCGGGCGAAGACCTCGAACTCGACCTCACTCCCGGCGCGC
The DNA here is from genome assembly GCA_963735855.1 of uncultured Acidobacteriaceae bacterium. Taxonomy (GTDB): domain Bacteria; phylum Acidobacteriota; class Terriglobia; order Terriglobales; family Acidobacteriaceae; genus Bog-257. The sequence continues at coordinate 114,772 of CAVTMW010000006.1, read as the reverse complement.
TGGAGAAAACCAACGACCCCGTCCGCATGTATCTGCGCGAGATGGGCACGGTCCCGCTGCTTACGCGCGAAGGCGAAGTCGAAATCGCCAAGCGCATCGAGCGCGGCCAGTTGCGCGTGCTGAAGGCGCTGTCCCGTTCGCCGATCGTGATCCGCGAGATCGTCGCCATCGGCGACGACCTCACGCGCGGCGTGCGCTCCATCAAGGAAGTGGTCCTCTTCGACGAAGAGGAAATCACCGACGAGGTGGTGCAGAACCGGCTGAACGACATCACGGGCAGGATTGACGAGCTCAGCCGCCACTACAAGAAATCAGGTCAGCTCCTGGAGAAGCTGGCCGACATTCCGCAGAAGAAAAATCCCCGCGGATTTCGCCGCACCCGCTGGGCCTTGGGCCGCGAGCAGGTCGCGATCTCGCGCGTCATTCGCCGCCTGGGCTTCACCAACAACGAGCGCAAGCGCCTCATCGATCGCGTCAACAAGACGGTTGACAGCATGCGCGGGCTCGACCGCCAGGCCGTCAACTTCGAGAAGCGTGCCGACCAGACGCGCGCCGAAGAAGCCCGCAAGGAACTGCGCCGCCAGTCGCGCCAGATCCGTGCCGACCTGGAGCGCATGGAGCGCGACGCCGGGGCCAGCTTCGCCGAACTGAAGCGCACCCAGCGCGAAATCGTGCAGGGCGACGTGGACGCCGAGTTCGCCAAGCGCGAGCTCATCGAAGCCAACCTGCGCCTGGTGGTCTCCATCGCCAAGAAGTACACCAACCGCGGCTTGCAATTCCTCGACCTGATCCAGGAAGGCAACATCGGCCTGATGAAGGCGGTGGACAAGTTCGAGTACCGCCGCGGCTACAAGTTCTCGACCTACGCGACGTGGTGGATCCGTCAAGCTATCACCCGCGCCATCGCCGACCAGGCGCGCACCATCCGCATTCCGGTGCACATGATCGAGACCATCAACAAGCTCATCCGCACCTCGCGGCAGCTGGTGCAGGAGCTGGGACGCGAGCCTACGTCGGAAGAAATCGCCAAGCGCATGGACATTCCCGTGGCCAAGGTGCGCAAGGTGCTCAAGATCGCGCAGGAACCGATCTCGCTGGAGACGCCGATCGGCGAAGAGGAAGATTCGCATCTCGGCGACTTCATCGAAGACCGCGCCGTGGTTTCGCCCGCGGAAGCGGTGATCAACGTCAACCTCAAGGAGCAGACGGCGCAGGTGCTGCGCTCGCTCACGCCCCGCGAGGAGAAGGTGATCAAGATGCGCTTCGGGCTGGAGGACGGCTCCGAGCACACGCTGGAAGAAGTGGGCCAGTCGTTCGCCGTCACCCGCGAACGCATCCGCCAAATCGAGGCCAAGGCGCTGCGCAAGCTGCGTCATCCCTCGCGCTCGCGCAAGCTGCGCGCCTTCATGGACGGCGTGCACGACTAAGCAGTTGTCAGTAGCCAGTTGCCGGTTGTCAGTTTTCGGACGCCGGGGGATCTGCGCTGAAGCTGGATAGCCGCCAGCGTTGAGGAAAACAACGAAAAGCCTCCGCCGCGGTGGAAGAGCCGGCCTTTAGGCCGGCGTCTGGGTTCCCTTAATCGTTCGGGGCTTTAGCCCCACAGGCAGAGCCGGCCTTCGAGGAACTCTGAGAAGGCGCATCGGGTGGAAGAGCCGGCCTTTAGGCCGGTGAGGTTGACGTCCGACGTACAATGAGATTGTCATGCAAGTTGCAATTGAACTCTCGAATTGGCAGTTGGCGCTGCTCGTAGGCCTGCCGACTTTGGTTTCTCTAGCCGGACTCCTCACCAATAATTACCGGCTGGCAGATACTAATGCTCTAATGGTGCAGTTAGGAAACGAAATCCACAGCGATAACCAGGTGCTGACGGGCATGATCATTGAGCTGAAGGAACGCGTCAGCAAGCTGGAAACCTCCAGATAGAGCAGTCGCCAGTTATCAGATAGCGGGGCGCGTCAAGCGCCCCGTTTTGGTGCGCGGAAACATGCGTCCTTACAATCCACGCAAGTCCCGTTTCGCCGGACGGCTCAGTCTAGCCCAGCACGCAGCCGAAGGCGGAGTGCTGGGTAATGCGAGAAATTGATCTGAGTCCGGTAGGGACGGCACGGTTCTCACACAAACTCCTCAGCCCCGGAATGCAGCGCGAAACCCGCCCACGATCATGCTCTGTCATGTTGAGCGAGCGCGGCCTGCTTTTGGCCACGCGAGTCGAAACACCCCTATACAACCCACCCCGTTGTCGATCCAATAGGGGTTCCTTCGGCTTCGCTCGGGGCAGGCTCTTCGACTGCGGTCGCCGCGCCGAACGATACCCTTTATTACTCTTGTCATCCCGAAGGAAGCGCGAGGGAGCGAAGCGACTGAGCACGACTGAGAGATCTGCTTTTCTCCGCATCCCGCCTTTCTGATATCTTTCCCTTCTGTCCCCCGCGACGAGCCGCCGCCAGATATGGAACGCATCGAGAAGACCGTCTTTCTCAGCTATCGCCGCACCAACGCTCCCTGGGCGCTGGCGATCTTCCAGAGCCTGACCCACCACGGCTACGACGTGTTCTTCGATTTCAGCGGCGTCGCCAGTGGCGACTTCGAGCGCGTCATCATCGGCAACATCAAGGCGCGCGCGCATTTCCTTGTCCTGCTCACCCCGTCCGCGCTGGAGCGCTGTGGTGAGCCGGGGACTGGCTGCGCCGCGAAATCGAGACGGCACTGGACACCCAGCGCAATATCGTGCCCCTGATGTTGGAAGGGTTCGACTTCGGAGCGCCCGGAATCGCCAGCGGGCTCACCGGCACGCTAGCTCCGCTCAAGCACTACAACGCGTTACGTGTGCCAGTCGAGTACTTCGACGAGGCCATGCAGCGCCTGCGCGACAGGTACCTGAATGTGGCGCGGGATGCGGTGTTGCACCCGGCCTCACCCTCCGCACAGCGGGCCGCAAAAGACGAGCAGGTCGCGGCCGTCGAAGCTCCCGCGGTCACGGAAAAAGAGCTGACGGCACAGGAATGGTTTGAGCGAGGGTTAAACGCTGCCGATCCTGATGAAAAGCTGCGGTTTTATAGCGAGGCCATCCGCCTCAAGCCGGACTATGCCGAGGCCTTCAACAACCGGGGCATTGCGCGCTATGCCAAAGGCGACTTGGAGGGCGCGCTGCAGGATTACAGCGAGGCCATCCGCCTCAAGCCGGACTATGCCATCGCCTTCAACAACCGGGGCGCTGCGCGCTTTGCTACAGGTGACTTCGAGACGGCGTTGCAGGACTACAACGAAGCCATCCGCCTCAAGCCCGACTATGCCGATGCCTTTCACAACCGGGGCCTTGCGCGTAGGGCCAAAGGCGATCTGGAGGGTGCGCTCCAGGATTACGATCAGGCCATACGCCTCAAGCCAGACTATGCCGAAGCCTTCAACAACCGGGGCAGGTGCGCGCAAAGCTAAAGGCGATCTGGAGGGCGCGTTGCAGGATTACGATGAGGCCATTCGCCTCAAGCCCGGACTACGCTGATGCCTTCAACGACCGGGGCGTCGTGTATGAAGCCAAAGGCGACCTGGAGGGCGCGCGGCAGGATTTCGACGAGGCCGCACGCCTCAGGTCCGAACGCAGGGAACGCCTCAGGTCCGAACCCAAGAAATGAGATGTGGGGTTGAGACGGAGGAACTTGCAAGTCAAGCTTCTTTGGCGTCGAGCCTGCTCTGAGCGCCCGCAAACGTCGACCGGTGATGCTCGTCACGGGGCCGGATCGATTCTCTCGACTACGATCCAAGTTGCCAGTCCCGCTCGGCGGGACGAAACTGTTTAGCCCACAGCGGAAGCTGTGGGTTGCCGTCGCGTTTTGTTTTTTCGAGCCCCTTCAGGGGCGACACATATGGCCCACAGCTACGTCAGTTCTGTCTTCCACATCGTCTTCAGCACCAAACAGCGCATGCAGCTCATTCGCTTCGACAACCAATCTCGATTGTGGAACTACCTCGCGGGCATCGCGCGTAATCACGGTATGCAGGCGCTTGCCGTGGGCGGCACGGAAAACCATGTCCACATGCTCGTGGTTCTCCCTTCGGATATGGCGCTATCGGATGCGGTGCGAACCCTGAAGACAAACTCCAGCCGATGGATGCGCGAAACCAACCGGTTCTTCGCCTGGCAACATGGCTACGGGGTGTTCAGCGTCAGCCCGTCCCAGTTGGAGCGGGTCAAGCAATATATCGCAAATCAGGCGGCCCAAATCGGACGCATTCCTTTGAGCAGGAGCTCCTCGCGATGTTGCAGGCTGCAAACATGCGTGTTGAACCGAATCGCGTTTTTACGTAAGTCTCGCTCCGCGAGACGATACTAATTAGCCCACAGCGGAAGCTGTGGATAGCCGGTGATTTTGTCTTCCGAGCCCCTTCAGCCGGGGTCCCCATCGAGCGCCGTATTTGCGCGCGATGGGGTGGAGGGGCGACACTGATGGCCCATATCCCATTCTGCCGCCCCTGAAGGGGGCTCTGGTGCAAATAAAATCGGCTACCCACAGCTTCCGCTGTGGGCTAATCATTTTCGCACTTCGGACTGGCGAGACCGCGCAGCACGATTTCGACGAGGCCGCACACCTCAGGTCCGAAACTAAAAAATGAGATGTAGTTGGGACGGAGGAATTCTTGTCAAGCTTTTCCCGTCGAGCCTGCCTGTAGTCCACCCTTTCGCCAAAGCAGGCGAAAGGGTTGGAAGCACGCAGCAACAGTGGCGAGAAATGCGCGGCAAGTAAGATGGGCCTTACCTCGGAAGGTGGGCCGCGCGCCAATCATTGTTCTTGATGATTTGGGCATGGTCTATGAGAATGAACCGTAGATCACTTCAGGCGGAGTTAGTCGGGCAAGTATGAAGCGCGTTCGCTCATTGCCAAGTTGCCGAGTCCCGATGACCGTCACATGGCCGCTCTTCAAGCATCACGAACGCTTTCATCAACGCGATCATTCCGATCATCGAACCGACGACGCAAGAAGAGTTGGAGGCCCTTCGCATTCTGCGGATTGATCCGGAGATATTCGTTGCGCGTATTGCGGGGGATAAGTCCACCGAATGGGACCGACCTCCGCCCATCGTAAGCAATCAGGAGCCGACTGGGTATCATCACTGAGATAGCAAACCTTGTCCCTAGCTGCGGGAAGTGCAATCAATCGAGGGGTAGAGTCGCACTGGCGTACTTGGATGGAAGGCGACGCAAAGCTGTCGCCTAAGACTCGCGCCATTCCGGATCTCGCCGAACGAGTGACACGGCTTCGAGAATACGAGGCTTGGAGACAGCCCAGGAGGATCGACTTTCCTGCGATTGTGGGTCCCGAAAATGTGGGACCGACATAGACAGAACTGGCGCTCGGTTTTGGAGCTTCTTAAGAAGAGCCAAGAGCTAGCAACGGAGATTCGCGCAATTGTCACAAAGGCCGAGTGAAGCCGTGCTGGACGCTCCGACGAACCTCTACAAGTACCTTCCCGCAGGTCGTACTTCAGACGTGTTAAGTAGGCTTTTGATTCGATTCAGTCAGGCCTCCGTTCTGAATGACGCCTTTGAGTTCAAAGCCTCCTCTCAAGGGACTGTCGACTCGCCCTCACCTTGAAAGAGCCCTATATGAAGGGCTCAAGTCGAAATTCCCAGATTCTGTTGCGAACGTCGAACAGCTTCTACCTCCGCAAATTGCTGAGCAACTCAAAAGGGATGTTATTTCGAAGGGTGCCGACCGGGCAGAGGAAATGTTTCTGCAGAGCGTCAAGACTATCTATGAGAAGCTTGATGTGAACATGGGAATACTGTCCCTTTCTGAAACGCCAACGGACACGTTGCATGTGGGTAACGCCACTACGCCGACGGGAGGACGAGGGTTTCTGATCCCGAGTCCATTGAACCCTGAGCATCCCTTGGTTCTGGGCCAAGGAAGGGCGAACAAGATGATTTTCGTCAATCTTCGGCGAAGTCAACTACCGCATCCGCAATCGCCCCACACAAAATAACCTTCTCGAGACTACCGGTGCCGAAGTCCTCTATACAAAAGGGCATGAGTGGGCGCATGAAAAAGAATGGCGTATCATTCGCAGTTTCAATGACGCCATGCGATCAAAGAGTGGACCAGGACGAAAAAAGGCAAGGATGTGTTGCTGCTTTGCAGTTCCTGCGGAATGCATATTAAGCGTGGGTGATCGGATACCGGGCGGACGAAAAATCGCTTGAGAGATTGCGAGGACATTGAGTCGCGGCGAATCCTTTCCCTCTCACACTTGCGATACCGCAAAACGTTGCTGAAGGATGACGGGACTATCCAGATCGCAGCGTGCTGATCTTAGTCACATGCCAACGTGACCTGCGCACTTGCCCTTGAGCGGCTCGGCGCGGTATCAGTGAAGTGCGCGAGGAGGAGGTTGTTGTGTCTTCGCGGGCCGCTCAAGGCAGTGGCTAGTGGCTGGTGGTTAGTGGCTAGAAAGGAGTCTGGTTACGGCAGCCCTCGCCGATGGCCTCGCAAACCCTTGAACTAAGCGAAATCGCGGCCTGTAAGTATTGCAAATAAGGAAGTTACTTGTAACCCTTTGGGGATCAAGAGTTTGCCGGGAAAAAGTGCGTAATCGCATGATTCTAAAGAACCGATGGGGGAGGGGGCAGTCAGTAGCCAGTCGCCAGTAGTCAGTAGTCAGTAGTCAGTAGTCAGCAGCCAGTAGCCAGTAGCTCAGTAGTCAGTGCAGAGCAGTAGTCGGAGAAGTCCTCGGTCGGGATGACAGCTGTCAGTAGTCGCTAGTCAGCGCGTGCTAGTCGCTAGTTGCTCCTTCTAGCTCACGGCCTTATTGCGGAACTGGCGCAGGCCTGCGATCAGCAGTAGCAGGTCAAAGAACACCAGTCCCGTGAGCACGGCGGTCAACGACAGATGCGGAAATTGCGGGACGAGCACGGCGCGCAGTCCTTCGCTGGCGTAAACCAGCGGGTTGATCAGCACGACTTTCTGCAGAATCGGAAAGCTCTGCAGCGCGCTCCACGGATAGTAGGTGCAGCCGAAGAAGATCATCGGCGTCAGGACCATGCTGAACATCAGGCCAATGTGGGTTTGGTTGACGCTGCATCCCAGCGCGAGACCGCCGCAGGCGGAGAAAAGCGCCACCAGCACCGTGATGGCCGCAAAGCTCAACGGGCTGCGCAGATTCAGATCGACGCCCGGCCGCAGGATGAGCCACGCCGCGGGAATCACGACCAGGCCGGAGATGAGCGCCTGCACCGCGCCGGCGAAAATTTTCTCGATCGCGACCCAGGAAATGTCCATGGGCGCGAGCAGACGGTCTTCGATTTCGTGGGTGAATTGGAATTCGGCAATCAGCGGCATGGCCACCGCCCACACGCCGGTGAACACCATGCTGATGGCCATGATGCCGGGCAGCAGCAGGCTCTTGTACGCGGGAGGCATGTAGCCGCTGCGCACCATCACGCGGCCGAAGATGAAGACGAACATCAGCGGCTGCAGGAAAGTTTGCAACAGCAACACCATCGTATTGCGGCGGGCCACGTGAGCGTCGCGCGCCAGCATCGCAAAAAACGTTTTCCAGTTCAAATCTGTCCTCCTGACCAACTCTTAGTCATGAGCTTTACGTTTAGAGATCCCTCGCTTCGCTCACGCCCGCAAAACGGCTCAAGTTCATTCCCGCAAGCTCCTTCCGGTGTGGTGCAGAAACAGGTTCTCCAGGCTCGGCTCGGAGATGTGCACGTCGCACAACTCGACGTTCGCCGCCAACGCGAGGCTGGCGACTTCCGGTATCAGCGAGCCGCCGCGATCGGCGTAAACGTCGGCGCCGTTCTCGTTGTTGGCGCGGACCTCTCTCACGCCTGCCAGCGATTGCAGCCGCTGCAGCAGCTCCGGCGACTGATTGCCGAAGCGCAGGCGCAGCAGAAATCCGCCCGGCACCGAAGCCTTCAGCTCGCTCGGCGTGCCCAGCGCGATGTTGCGGCCGTGATCGATGATGGCGAGACGATGCGAGAGCGCGTCCGCCTCTTCCATGTTGTGCGTGGTCAGCAGGATGGTTTTGCCGCTCTGGTTGTACTCGCGGATGATCTCCCACAGCAGCAGCCGGGTCTGCGGATCGAGGCCTGCGCTGGGCTCGTCGAGGAAGAGCACCTGCGGATCGTGCATCATGGCGCGCGCGATGGACAAGCGCTGCATCATGCCGCCGGAGAATCCGCGGACCATCTGATCGCCGCGGTCGCTGAGCTTGAAGCGGTCGAGCAGAGCGTCGGCGCGGCGCGTGCGCTCGTGCGAGTCGAGTCCGAAATAAGCGCCGTGGAAGAGCAGAATCTCGCGCGCGGTGAGAGTGAAGTCGAGGTTGGGACGCTGCGCGACCACGCCGATCAGGCGCTTGACCGCGACCTGATTCTGCCAGACGTCGTGCTCGCCGATCCAAGCCTGGCCGCCGGTTGGACGCACGCGCGTGGTCAGGATTCCCACCGTCGTGGACTTGCCCGCGCCATTCGGTCCCAGCAGGCCGAAGACTTCTCCGGCCGAGACGTCGAGCGACAGCCCGTCGAGGGCAACGATTTCCGGCTTCGGCTGCTTCTTCTTGTCCTTGCCGCGGCCTGGCGGCGTGCCGAATCCACCGGCGGCGAACGGCGGCGCGGAAGTGTAAACCTTGCGTAAGTCGCGAGTGCGAATGCCAATCATGCAGAGATTCCTACGGTTGCCCGACGGCGTTGAAAGGTTGCTAGCGATAGTTCCAGAGGACGAGGCCGAATGTCAATCGGCAGGGAAAAGTGCCGCTCGTCTATTCAGAGAGCGTCGTGGGTTGACCTGATTCCTATTGCGGCCTAACATAACCGCCAAATGGAAACTGTGGCCCTCGGCATGATCGGGCAGACCGTTTCCCACTACCGCATCGTAGGCAAGCTCGGTGGTGGTGGCATGGGCGTGGTTTATGAGGCGGAAGATACGCGCCTCGGCCGCCATGTCGCGCTGAAGTTCATTCCCGACAATCTGGTCAACGACCGCAAGTCGCTGGACCGATTCATCCGCGAAGCCCGCGCCGCTTCGCAGCTGAACCATCCCAGCATCTGCATCATTCACGACATCGAAGACCATGACGGTCATCCCTTCATCGTCATGGAGAAGCTGGAAGGCGTGAGCCTGAAGGACCGGCTGTTGGGGAAGCCGATCGAGATCGAGGAGGTCCTCGATGTCGGCATCCAGGTGGCGGATGCGCTCGCAGCCTGTCACGCCAAGGGAATCATCCATCGCGACATTAAGCCGGCCAACATCTTCCTGACCAGTTCAGGACAGATCAAGATCCTCGACTTCGGACTGGCCAAAGTGTCGCGCGAGTTCGATAGCGGCGACGGACAGCCCAAGGAAGACTTGACCCTCGCGGGCGAGATCTTTGGCACCGCGGTTTACATGTCTCCGGAGCAAGCGCGGGGCGAGGAACTCGATCCCCGCAGCGACCTGTTCTCGCTGGGAGCCGTGCTCTACCAAATGGCGACTGGCAAGAAGCCCTTCAGCGGGACTAACGTGGTGACCACGCTGGACGCTGTCCTCAACCAGAAGCCTATCTCTCCGCTGAAGCTCAATCCTGCTCTTCCCCCGGACATTGAAGGCATCCTGGGCCGTGCGATGGAAAAGGAGCGCGGCAACCGCTACCAGGATGCGCAGGCGATGAAAGGCGACCTGCAGTCGCTGAAGAAAGAAACCGAGCCGAGCCTGACCAATTCGGGGCGTGTGAAGCCTGCACTGCCCTACCGCATCAAGACGAGCACCTTTCAAACGACCAGCAAGCTGCAGACTTATCTTCTGATTGGATTGAGTGCGTTGCTGGTTCTGTCGGTCACCACAGCGGCGGCGCTGTGGTACAAGCACCGTCCGGAAGCTGTGGGCGCAGCCAAGAACACGATCGCCGTGCTGCCACTACAGAACATGAATGGCGACGTCAGCGTCGAGTTCCTTCGCTTTGCCCTTGCCGACGAGATCTCGAATGCGCTTACGTACACGCGAACCCTGGATGTCCGTCCTTCCTCGGTCACGCGAAAATATGTCGCCGCCGACGTCGATCCCGAGAAGGCCGGGCGGGAACTGCACGTCGCCACCGTACTAACGGGACACTTCCTCAAACAGGGCGACAATCTGATGGTCACCCTGGAGGCGATCGATGTGCAAAAGGACCGCGTCCTCTGGCAAACCAATCTAACTGCGCCAGCCCAGGACCTGATCGCTCTACAAAACCAGATGACGGCCCAAATACGTCAGGGCTTGCTCCCGGCCCTGGGCGCGGCTGGCGGAACCATCGAGGCCGGCACTCGTCCCAAGGACCCCGAAGCTTACGATCTCTATCTCCACAGCCTGGCGCTGCCGCATGATCCCGCAGCCAATAAGGACGCCATCGCGGTGCTGGAGCACGTGGTGCAAGCGGACCCGAACTATGCTCCCGCCTGGGAACAGCTTGGTCTGCGTTATTACTACGACTCGACCTACTCAGACGGCGGCGAAGCCATGTTCCAGCGTTCGAACGAGGCGTATGAGCACGCCTTGAAGCTGGACCCCAATCGCATTTTCGCCGTGGGACAACTCATCACCAACCGCGTCGAGCGCGGTGAGTTAGCCAAAGCCTTCCAGTCGGCGCAGGAGCTAGTCAAGAGCCGTCCGGAAAGCGCCCAGGCCCATTTCGTGATGGCCTACGTTTATCGCTACGCGGGAATGCTGGAGCAATCCACCAAGGAATGCGACACGGCGCTGGCGCTCGACCCCGGCAACTACATCTACCGCTCCTGCGCGTGGGCTTTCCTCGAACTAGGCAAGACCGAGCGGGCCGCGGACTTTATTCGCCTGGACGCCGGTTCAGAATGGGCCGCCTATATAACGCCCTCCCTGCTTTTGCGAGAAGGCAAACTTGCGGAAACCAAGGAAGCCATCAAGCAGATGCCCGCCGCTACTCGCTATCACCGCGATCTGTGGGAGGCTTGCGTGTTGCACCACCAGCCCCTGGAACTGGACCACGTCACCCATGAAGCCATCATCAACCTGCCGGTCGAGCCTGATCCCGAAGTCCTGTATTACGAGGGCTCGCTGCTGGGGTATTGCGGCAAGAACCAGGCGGCCCTCCTTCTGCTCCAGAGTGCCATCGAGCGCAACTTCTGCGCCTATTCCAATCTGCAGCATGATCCGCTGCTGGAAAAGCTGCGTGCCGATCCTGGCTTCAGCAAACTGCTAGCTTCCGCCAAACAGTGCCTGGAGGAGTGAGGCGCAGGCGAGCCCTGATGCGTTTTTCGCGCTGTCATTCTGAGCCAGGCCGTCATGGCGAGGGATGCCTCGAATCTCCACCGTGCATCAGCTTTTCGCGAAGGAGATCGTCGACATCTCCAATCTTGTCGGTCAACAGATTTACCTTGTGCGCCAAACCTTGAATCTCGGTTTCGGCGCGGCGATTCACGTCGTAGTCCAGTTCACTGCGCAGGCGGTCCTTCATGTCCTGGCGGTTCTGGCTCATCATGATGACCGGCGCCTGAATGGCAGCGAGCATGGACAAAAAGAGGTTCAGCAGAATAAACGGATACGGGTCCCACGCCCTGCCTCCCAGCGTTATGTTCAACCCGGAATAGATCACCAGCACGACACCGAACAGGATGATGAAGGTCCAAGACCCACCGAAGCGGGCGACCGAATCGGCGACGCGCTCTCCTAGCGTGGACTCCTGTTCGATCACCTGGTTTGGATTACGGCTGGCACGCAGCCGCACCAATTGCTGGGAGGCGTGGAACTGACGGCCCAGCACGGTCAACATATCCATTCCCGCCATAGGTTTGCGCTGCAGCAAAATCGCTATGTCGTCGCGATCGACTTCAAGACAGACCGTTTCTTCCATCGCCATGGCGTTGGTCTGGTGAGGCGTCTGCTCCAGCATCGAGGCGAAACCAAAGAAATCACCGTGACCGGGCTCATCGACCATGACTTCCTGATGGTCCTCGTCCACCGTCGTGACCTGAACCACCCCCGACATCATCACATAGGCCTGTTTGCCGGGATCGCCTATCTTATAAATGCGTTGCCGCGGAGCAAACTTCTTGAGCTCGACCTGCGCTGCCAGGACAGCGGCTTCCTCATCATCCAGGAGAGCAAATAGTGGAACGTGCTTCAACTCGTTTGGGTCACACGCCATGGTTCACCTCGTTGTGATCTCCCAAATGATACTCAATCCAAGTTGATGGTTTCATGCCTCAGTGAAGATGAGTAAGTAGCGGTCAGCAAGGCCCATCCCCAAGTAGGTGCTTTTAAGGGCAGACTAACTGTGATCTGACTGTGAGCGGGCAAGGAGGGATACAAAGTTCAGAAGATTGGCTTGAGCGAACCGGCCCGACGGCCACGAAATCCGAAGGAGTTGCTGGAGGCGCGGGTGGGAATCGAACTTGAGCCGTTTTGCGGGCGTGAGCGAAGCGGGAGCCGCGGCAATCCGAACGCAGTGAGACGGGATAGCTGGAATTTAGGGAAAACTTTGGAGGCGCGGGTGGGAATCGAACCCACGCATAAAGGTTTTGCAGACCTCTCCCTTACCACTTGGGTACCGCGCCTCGGTATGTCTAAGGTAACGTTTTCCGCAGGCAAAATCCAGTGGCCGGATAGCGCCGGACTCGCGCCTGTCCAAACGAGCAACGCGCTACCGATTGATTCTAGAAGCCTGATTCACGGCAATCTTAATTGCTTATGCCTGGCATCCGGCGGGCCGCTTGCGAAACCCACCGCAACCCGGTATTGTCGAAAGCCGCCACGTTCTGTGGCTGAATCTGCCTCTTGGAGGGAAACCATGGCCGGAGTTAATCTTGCGGACGCCCGTCGTGTCATCGCCGCCGCCGAGAAGAAGGCGCAAGAGATCGGTCAGCCGATGAACATCGCGGTGGCCGACGAAGGTGGCAACATCGTGGCGCACGTGCGCATGGACGGCGCCTGGATCGGCAGCATCGATATTTCGATGAAGAAGGCCTACACCTCTCGCGCCTTCGACATTACGACCAAGGACCTGGCCACGCACTCGCAATCGGGCGGACAGTTCTTCGGCATCCACGTCTCGAATGATTGCAAGATCATGATCTTCGCGGGTGGCATTCCGCTGAAGCGTGACGGCAAGGTGGTGGGCGCAATCGGGGTCAGCGGCGGATCCGGCGAGCAGGACCATGCGGTCGCGGAGGCAGGCGCCGCGGCCTTCTAGTGCTTTCTTCTTCGTCCGGTTGTTGACACAACGTTAAAGATTTCAGGACCTCGACCGAAGTCTGCAGTTGTAGTAACTCTGACTGCGGCCACTGGGCCAGCATTTCCGCCAGCGCCTGTACGCGCCGCGTCCGGGCGCGCAGCATCAGGGAGCGACCGCGACGCGTGGCCGAGATGCTGATTTTGCGGGCGTCGGAAGGGTCGGCACGGCTCACAGCCAGTTGCCGCTCTACCAGGCCCTGCACGATACGTACCATGGTTGGCGGCTTGACCTGCTCGATCGCCGCCAACTTTCTGAGCGACATGCTGCCACCAAAAACCAGGACGGAAAGTGCAGAGAGTTGTGCCGGGCCGATGCCGGTGGTACGGTCCTCGGTACGGACCAGGCGGAGCAGGTGAATGGCCGCCGAGTGCAGCGAGTCGGCCAAAGCCACGACTTCGTTAGGGATTTTTCCCATTGCCTTTTGCCCAATTTCGGTATAGTGTATCGCCAGTGATAATAGTTAGCAATGCTAATTATAATTAAGGGAAGGGTGACATGGAACAAGACATCTTCTCTGCCATAACCGCTGGCGACACTGAGAGAGTCAAGGCACTGATCGCGGCAGCAGCCCGATGTGGCGCATCGCCGCAGCCAAGCGGGAGTGTCGGCGCTGCTGCAGGCGCGCTACGAAAACAAGCTGGAAATCGTCGAGCTCTTGTGCAAGGCGGCTGGTGATCTCGATGTCTTCGAGGCGGCTGCGCTGGGCGACAGCGCTCGACTGCGCACCGTACTGGCCGATGATCACAACCTGGTGAACGCGCAAAGCAGTGACGGGTTTACGCCACTGCACCTGGCATGCTTCTTCGGGCAGCTCGAAGCCGCGGAGACTCTATTGCGACACGGAGCCAACGCCAACGCTATCTCCAGCGGCCGGATCGCGATAATCCACAGCGCTGCCGCATCGCGTAACGCGGCGCTTGTGAAACTGGTGTTGCAGGCGGGCGCGGACCCAAACCTCCAACAGCAGAGCGGCTACACTGCGCTCCACGAGGCAGCCATGCACAACAGCGTGGAGCGGGCGCAGGCGCTCTTGGACGCGGGCGCCGATCGCTCCATCCGCAGTGACGACGGACTCACCGCGGCAGAAATGGCGGCTAAGGAGGGGAATAAAGAAGTGCTGGAGCTATTGAGTTCTAAGAAGTAAACGCCGCTCTGCACCTTATTCCGCGACAGCGGGTTCAGAGTGCTTGCGAAGGATGACCGTCCCGGTCAGCACGGCACAGCCCAGCAACAGCACGCGCAGGACATTGGCGTGCAACACCGGATCACCGAGCAGGATGCGCACCAATCCGAAGCCGGCGCCCGCCGTACAGAATGCGAAGTAAAGCTTTTCTTTGGTGCAATGCGAGACGAACAACAGGACCAGCAGCACCGTCGTGACTACGACGTAGATGGCCGAACAGGATGATCCCGCCAAGTCTCCTCGTCGGCATGAATTGAAAATGCCGCGGCATGCGACATCGCGAGTTGCATTCCGGCGACCCCCAGGAAGAATACGGAATGCACCAAGGCGATGATGGCGCGCTTGCGGTTGGTAATGATGGCAAAGCGGTCCATGAACATGCCTTATTCTGACGAAACCACCGCACAGCGGGCTGTGACCTGAATCACAGGAGAAGCAGTTTTTCTCTCTTGGGAGACGGGGTAAGTTAAGGCTTGGAATCAATGCTCGCAAGCTAGTAAGAGGAAAAATCTGGAGCGGGAGACGGGATTTGAACCCGCGACTTCGACCTTGGCAAGGTCGCACTCTACCACTGAGTTACTCCCGCCCGATCTATTCATTATAACGAAAGCCTGAATTGGCGGGCAAACCAAGGTCCCGCCCTTGCTTCAGTACACACCACCGTGTCCGGTTGCGTCCTGCGCGTTCGCATGTTTGGTAATTTCGTTGCGCACGTCCCATAGCGCCTTGTAGAGCGGGGCCTCCATGCGCTGCTTCAGCACCTCGACCGGAGTTCCCATGGTCCCAACCACGCCTCCTCCAATGATACGTTGCGCCAGTTTAAGGTGGGCGTAGCGGAAGAGCTGGACGTGCTCGTCATAGTCAACCAGTTCCTCGGCGACATCGTGCAGCTCGAAAAACTCCCGATGCCGGCGATACAGTTCTTCCAAGGTCAGACCGGCCTTCTGGACCTGCTCAAAGAAAGCCTCGCCGAGCCGCGGCGCAATGTGCAGCAAAGCAAGAAAGCCGGGAGAGTCGAGTCCACTGCCATGGCCCAGCCCGGCGCGGATGATGTGGTACTCGTACGGTGTGATCCCTTCCAGTAGGCTCAACATGCGCAGCGGGTGATCGAGCATCTTATTGGCGCGCCGCAACAACCGCGCTGCATTCCTGTAGTCGCCATCATGCAGGAGCTGACGCACCCGCTCCAGTTCCCATGCCGCGCCCTTCATCAGTAGCTCCGACGCCTGATGCGTAACTTGAAATGTCAGCTCGTCCGGATGCAGCATCTCGTGCGGCGGTTTTTGCAGCGCCAGCAATTCGTCGGTGCGGAGATAACGCTCGTAATCGGAGGCGGCCGTCCCCGGCAAAATGGGAGTGCGGAGATCTTCAGTCATGGGCGAAGCTCCATTGCGGGTCTTTCTCGGGGGGTACGATCGAACCATCGCGCATATGAATGATGCGGTCGCCATAGGTCGCAGCTTCGGGATTGTGCGTGATCATCAACACCGTCTGGCCGAGTTCCTGATTGGATTGCCGCAGCATGTTTAACACGATTTGTGAGTTTTCGGAGTCAAGATTACCCGTGGGCTCGTCGGCCAGCACGATGGCCGGCTGGTTCACCAAGGCGCGGGCCAGCGCGACCCGTTGTTGCTCCCCACCGCTCATCTCCGAAGGACGATGGTCGAGGCGATTGTCAACGCCCAGCAGCCGCAGGATGCGCGAGATGTATTCGCGCTCGCCGGCGCCATCGCTCTTGCCCACGATATCGCGTGCGATGGCGATATTGCCCTCGGCGGTCAAGGTGGGAAGCAGATTGAACTTTTGGAAGACAAAGCCTATTTTCGCTTTGCGCATGCGGGTGCGGGCTGAATCCGACAACCCCGTGAAATCAATGCCATCGATGAGCACGCGGCCGGAGTCAGCATGGGTCAGTCCGCCGAGAATGTAAAACAAAGTGGACTTTCCGCTGCCAGAAGGCCCAACGATGGTTACGAACTCGCCCTTCTCAACCGCCAGGGAGACCCCGCGCAACGCGGGCACGTCAACTTTGCCAATGCGGTAAGTCTTGCGAACGTCTTCAGCTTCGATCATCCACGACATGCGAATTCTTGATCTTACACGAAACGATTGCGGCTCTGGCGCCGCGTCAGCCCACAGCGGGCCCCCTGCGGACCCACTGCCGATACTCCCCAGGACGCCGGTTTCGCGCTACAACAGCAGCATGGGGAAAGCACCGTCATCCGCAAGCCATAGGCAACATGCTCAGCTCGTCGCGCGGGCGGCTGAGTGGCTTCGCTGCAAGTACGGATGCGGCATCATTCTCTCGGAGCAGTATTGCGCCAGCGGCGAGGTTCCCGATGTCATCGGATGGAAAGGCCTGTGCCAGTCGGTGCTGGTGGAATGCAAAGTATCGCGCAGCGACTTCCTGGCGGACGCGAATAAACCGTTCCGCTTGAAACCGGATGAGGGGCTGGGCAGCAAGCGCTTCTATATGGCCCCGGCCGGCGTCATCGCGCCGGAAGAATTGCCGAAGCATTGGGGGCTGCTGGAGTGCAAGGGCCGGGAAGTGGTCATGACGGTAAAGCCGGGCCGTCAGGACTTGCGCACGCATGATTGGATTGATGAAGGAAATGAACCTGCTGCTGGCAAGTCTGCGGCGGGTGGAAGTGCGCATCGAGCCGCAGACCATCACCGAGTTTCTGAAGTGGAAGAACCGCATGGCCGAGTACAACGGTGGCCGATTGCCGGAAGGCATCGCGCCTGCGGAACAGGAACGGAACACCTATCTGGCGTAGCCGGCAGTCCGTCGCGGCTGGCCCTTCGCAGCGAACAGCAGAATGTACAGATAGCAGATCACCGGCAGGATGAAGGCATGGTGGATGCCGATGCGATCGGCAATGAACCCCTGCGCCAGCGGGATGATCGCACCACCCACGATCGCGGTGTTTAAAAGTCCCGAACCCTCCCCTGTCAGAGGCCCACCCCCTCGATGCCCAGCGTAAAGATGGTAGGGAACATGATGGAGTTGAAGAAGCCAACCAGCAGCATGCTGCCCATGGCGAAATAGCCGGTGGTCAGCATCGACAACGAAACCAGCAAGGCGCAGGTGATCGCATTAAATCCGAGCACCATGCGCGCCGGGATCCTCTGCAGAACAGCCGATCCAAGGAAGCGTCCGAGCATGGCGCCGCCCCAATACACCGTGAGGTACTTGGCGGCAGTTTCGAGATTCAGGTTGCCGATTTCGGACTCGTGCATATAGTTCACGAGGAAACTGCCGATCGCGACTTCCGCTCCGACGTAAGCGAAGATCCCGATCGCTCCCATGACCAGGTTGCGGTGCTTCCAGATACTGTCGTGCGCTCCCGCCTCAACATGATGCCCGCCCTCTGCCTCGGGAATGTGTGGCAGGTTGAACTTACCTATCACCACAGCGAGTACGACCAAGGCAACCGCAATCATGATGTAAGGCAGCTTGACCGACGACGCTTGCTCAACTCGGTAGGCATGCAGCATCGCGGGGTTCATCGCCGCAATCTCAGCCGCGGTTTTGGGAGCCGTGGCGAGAATCAGGATGCCGCCGAAAACAGGGGCAATAAATGTACCGAACGAATTAAACGCTTGCGTCAGTGTAAGACGGCTGGAGGCCGTTCTTGCCGGGCCCAGCAGCGCAACATAAGGATTGGCGGAAACCTGAAGTGCGGTAATTCCCGCCGCCAGGATGATGAGGGCCGCCAGGAACAGGGGAAACGACGGAACGCTCGCTGCCGGCACGAACAGCACCGCCCCCACGCCCATCGTCAACAGTCCGGCCACCATCATCCACTGATAGCCGATGCGCTCGATGATGAATCCCGACGGAATGGAAAAGACCGCGTAGGCGCCGAAGAAGGCCAATTGAACCAGCATCACCTGCGCGTAGCTCAAGTCGAAGATCGCTTTGAGGTGCGGGATCAGGATGTCGTTCAGGCAGGTCAGGAAGCCCCACACGAAGAACAGCGTGGTGACCATCGCCAGTGGAGCGCGGTAATTAATGCCGGTGTCAGGAGCGCTAATGGTGGTTGTGGGCTGCTGCGTAAGTGCCATGCTCACCTTTGGACTTTGATGTGAGAACCGACCAGAAATCTGAAATTTGTTCTGCTTCGTGCAGCACCTGTCCCCCCAAGGATGCCGAACGTTTTAGCTGAGCGCATTGATTATAGTGCTGCGCCGCCACCCCAATTGCTTCAGGATATCAACCGAACACTCTATCTTGCTAAAATTACAGTCATGATCACACCAGAACTGCTGGAAATACTCGCCTGCCCGGTGTGCCGCAAACCCCTGGTGCTACGAGGCGAAGAGGCCCTGAAGTGCAACGAATGCAGGCGAGTATATCCTATCCGGAACGGCATTCCGATTCTTCTGGAGCCCGAAGCGACGATCGAGGAACTCTGACTTGACAGGGCCCGCCTTGGGCGATTTTTGCGGAGGTAGCCGAAATCTGGGGGACCAGAGTGTTTCCGTTCCATCCTGGTGCAAAAGGCCCAATTTCCCGAAATATCACCCATGGATGTCAGGAGGGGGGCATTTTCCCTCCGCGTTTCCGCAACTTCTTGCAGAGTCTGGAGGCTGGGGTCCTCAGTTTTCCTGCCTCTAAGGTTGCAAATCTGGTATTTCGGCACAGTAATCTGCAACTCCATAGGGGAAAGGGGGTTCGACTGATCACAAACTTCCAGGGAAGGCTCAGGCGAAATCGAGTTCGGCAGCTGAATTGCTTGCAACCTTATATCGGGTTAAGAGTCTAAGTACCTAAAGCCCTGGCAGGGTCGGAGGTGAGGCTGATGAGAGAAAAGTTTTCCGTCCCAGAATTGACGGCGCTAAAGAGCGAGTTGCTCCAGGGGTTCGATTCCAAGGATGCGACCGAGCTGGTCCAGATGTTCTTAGCTGGACATGGCTACGGTGTTTCAGCCGAGGAAGCCCGCAATGCGGTGGCTAGGGTTGGGCTTTACGGATGCACCCTGGAAGCGTTTCAACGAGAGCTGGAGAGCATCGCTTTAGTTATGTAGAGGCGCCGTCAAATCGGCAGAACGCGGTGACAAGTTTCGCTAAGGCAATACGAATTGCGGGCCACGCCAGAACCTGGACGTAAAGGCGCGCAAACCAAAGCGATAAGTGAGAAGCCTGGACAAAACGGTCCGGGCTTTCGTTTTTCGGTTGACTGCTTACCACCAATATCACCTCTAGCAGGATGCTGAAAGACTACTCCTAATCCACAGGGCACGTGTGCTAAGAAAGCAGCATGCGAGGCACGGATCATCAGCAAAGTCACATGTTCAGTTATTTGTCGCCTGAAACGCGGGTGCGGAAGGATCATCCGCTGCGGGTTGTGCGGACGATGGTGGACGAAGTACTGCGGGCACTGTCGCCGCAGTTAGACCGCATGTACGCCAGCGAAGGCCGGCCCTCGATTGCACCCGAGAAACTGCTGCGGGCGCAGTTGTTGCAGATGCTGTACTCGGTTCGCAGCGAGCGGCTGCTGCTGGAAGAGATCGATTACAGCATGCTGTTTCGCTGGTTTGTAGGGTTGAATCTGGACGAAGAGGTGTGGGACCCGACGGTGTTCACCAAGAACCGGGACCGGCTGTTGGGAGCCGAGGTGGCCAAGCAGTTTCTGGCGCAGGTGGTGGAACAGGCGCGGGCGAAGGGCCTGACCTCGGATGAACACTTCACGGTCGATGGCACGCTGCTGGAAGCCTGGGCTGGCGCGAAGAGTTTTCAACGCAAGGATGGCAAGAATCCGCCGCCTCCCGATGATCCCGGCAATCCTACGGTGAACTTTCATGGCGAGAAGCGGTCCAACCGGACGCACGCGTCTACGACCGATCCCGAGGCTATGTTGGCACGCAAGGGCGAGGGCAAGGAGGCCAAGTTGAGCTACAGCGGCAATCTGCTGGTGGAGAACCGTAACGGACTGATCGTGAATGCGATGGTATGGGAAGCCAACGGGACGGCGGAGCGCGACACCGCGCTGATGATGCTGGAACAGATTGCCGGCACGAAGCGGGTGACGGTGGGCGGCGACAAGGGCTTTGACACCGCTGACTTCATCTCTGAGTGCCGTCGCATGCAGGTCACACCGCATGTCGCCCAGAATGACGGTCGGCGCGGTGGCAGTGCCATCGACCGGCGGACAACGCGTCATGCCAGCTACCGCACCAGCCAAAGGAAACGGAAGCGAATCGAGGAATGTTTCGGCTGGCTGAAGACCGTGGCCCTGCTGCGCAAGGTGCGACATCGCGGGTTGTTCAAAGTGGATTGGGTGTTCACCTTCGCGTGCGCGGTTTATAACCTGGTCCGACTGCGCAACTTGTCAACGCAAACGGCGTAAGCCATGGCCGAAGTGTGTCTGCTGAAGGCAACCAAGCCTCAGCAGATCGAGCAAGTCATCTCACACCGACTCTATCCTTCCCCCAAGACGACCAAGCGGGACAGAGCTCGAACAAATCACAGGGTTTTTCCGCAGCCTGCTAGCACCTCACTTAGATAGCGGAAGTTGCCAGTCTTCGGGTCGCATCCGGGCGCCAATGCTATAGAGGTGGTATTGCTCCGGAGGGACTGCCCCGAACGCAAAAGGGAGCACACCATACGACGAGGCATAAAATCCCGCCTCCATCCCCGAGCACATAGTTATGACCGGCTGCGGCCGCTCGACCGCAACAAGCTCGTCGGAAGCTACAAACTGCAGAGGCGGAGTGTGGGTCGTGTAGTCGCCCCTCGGAACGATCAGGAGATCTCCCGGGTTCAGGGTGGACTGAGAGAAATCCATCGGCCTCATGCCCAACTGCTCTGCGTAGTACTGGAACCCCCAATGCCCTTGAAACCACACGGTGCCTATAGGGTTCCTCGTTCGTTGCGCAAGCGCCATGGCGGTCTGCTTCGCCGAATTGGCCAGGTCGGCATCGGCCAAGGCGACCCAAAACGCGAGCGCGCCTGAAATCAGCAAAGCCGCCGCAACTTTCCATTGCAGAGGCTTAGACAAGGCAACTCCCAGCGCATCCAAACGCCGAGCCAGGAGAATTCCAGACGCCGGAATTAGTGGAAGAACCGAGCGGGCGTTGATGGTCCAATTGAGGAACGCGGCGAACGCAAACGTGCCAAACACCCAAAGTCCAAGCAGCAGGGAATCGGCGTTACGATGCTTCCAGAGATCCAAGACTACTAACGCCAGTACGGAAACTCCGCCAGCAACATAAAAGGCCAGCTCCGGACCGACGGTCAACCAGTGCTGCTGAAGCGCTGTACCCGCACGTATTCCGACCAAGCGCGGCCCAATAATCCAGCCCGCTACGACCGCCATTCCCCCCAGCAAAATCGCGCTGAGGATGTATTTGCGCGACCACACTAGCGGAGCCAGTGTGAGGGCGGACAGGGCGCATCCTCCGGCAAAGCTGGCGCAGACAATTGGATACAGAACGACCAGGTACCAGGCATTCGTAATCCGTTGCGGCGCGAAATTCAACGCATCGGAAAACATGCCGCGGCCGTACAGCGCGTGGGTCCAGGATTGGTAGCCTGCCAACAGGGCAACCGGCAGAAGGAAATACCATGCCCAAGCCGCGAAGCGGTGCTGTTTCGCAATGGAATAGACCAACAGCAACGGCACCAAGCAGATACCGAAATATTTCGTCAGGGCGGCAGCGGCCATTAACAGGCTTGAGACCAATAGGAGGTGCTGTTTACCAGACTCCAACCCTTCCAGCCATAAAACGATCGCCCAAATCCAGAGGGCCAGCATCATGGTGTCACACATCACGCTACTGGCGGAGACCACTACTCCCGGCGTGAGCAGTGTCGCAGCCGCCGCCACCAAAGGAGACGAGGTAAGTCGTTTTGCCAAGCGGTAGGTCCCCAGCACCATCGCCAGGGCGGGCAGCAAGAAGCCCAGGTGCAATGCCCGTTCCGACCAACCGAAAATTGATCCGACTACTGCGGCGTAATAACACGTAAGAGGAGGGTTCTTGGTGACCTCCGCCATAGACATCACCGAGCGGTACCAGATCAATTGGAATCCATAGGGATCCAGGGGATGCGCGGTGATGTGCTGCGCAGACCACAGGAAGAGCGGGTCGTCAATGTGAAACCCTTTGCCAGAAAATGGAAGCAGACAAAGGAGAGTCAGCACGGCCAAAAGAAGCTGCGATCGAGTACTCGACCAGTCTTTCACGAGCAACGTTTCCAGCCCCTCTCCGATTCCACAGGACCTGTTACTTTCCTCAACGCCGCGCCGCGCGATCTCCCGGAGGAAAACTACTCGTATCGCAGGCTCTCGACCGGATCCAATTGTGCTGCCCGCGCCGCCGGCGCCGTGCCAAACAGAACCCCTACCAGCGTTGATACCGCCACGGCGATTACCACCGACCATCCCGAGATAGGAACGCGATAGTCGGTGATAAACCGTACCGAGAACGGTAGTGCCAACCCAAGGAATATACCGACGATGCCTCCCGAGAGCGAGATGAGCATCGCCTCGGTCAGGAATTGCGCGCGGATTTCGGCACTCGTGGCGCCTACCGCCTTGCGCACACCAATTTCACGGATGCGGGAATTGACGGTGGCCAGCATGATGTTCATGATTCCCACTCCGCTCACCAGCAAAGTCAGAACCGAAACCAGCAACAGCACCGTGCTCAACGTGTTTGCCGTCTTCGATGCCACGGAAAGAAGCTGGGTCAGGTTCGACACCTTGTATACAGCCTCGGGGCGATGCCGCGAGCGCAGAACATTCCCGATGTCCTGTGTGGCGCGCGGTACCTCGTTCGAGTCCGCCACCGAAAGGAAAAGCTGGGTCACGCTGTCGCTGTTGGTGAAGAAGCGCGCGACCGTGTAAGGAATGAGAATCGTGTCTTCGGAGATCTCCGACTGCCCGAACGTATCCACCCGCTCGCGGAAAGTCCCAATTACCGTAAAGGGCAAACCACTGAGCTTGATCTGCTGGCCTATGGCTGCGCTTTGTGAGCTGTAGAGTGTGTTGGCCAGTGTTTGCGTAATAACGGCAACCTTGTTACGGGCCTGCTCGTCACGGTCCTCGAAGAACCGGCCTGCAAGGACATCGAGGTTACGAACGTAGAGATATTGCCAGGACACGCCCAGCACCATGATGTCGCGCTCCTTGCCGCCGGGCACTGTGATGCGGTCATGCAGCTCCACCATCGGAGACGACGCGCTGAGGCCGGGAACCTGCTTCCTCACCGCGTTCAGGTCAGCGACAGTCAGGAGATCGCTGGCCGATTCGTTGCCGCTGACATCGCCCCCCTGAAACTCAGCCACCATCATGTTGGAGCCGACATTCTGGATTTGCTGCAGCAGGTACTGTTTGCCCGTCAGCCCGATGGTAACCACCAGAATCAGGGATGCTGTACCAATCACCATTCCCAGTGAGGTCAGGATGAATCTCGTCTGGTTGCTGCGAAAGGTCTCAATGGCGACACTCAGGGTCTCGCTGAGAACCAGTTTTGGATAAGGACGCCCGTTCTTGCCGTTGGCCGCCATACGGATAGCTTTAGAGTAATCGTTCACCGCTGGCGCTTCAATCGGAGGGGACCAGTGGGGGCCGAATTGGCGCGAATCAGCTTGACGGCCTGCTGTATCCTCATTGGATGCGTGAGGGCCGGCACTGTTGGACGGCAGAAGGATTCACCAGACAGATACGGCGGACGCATGCATGATTCTGGAGGACATCGCGATGAGTTCCACCTTCCCTCTCCTCGCACCTATGCAGGGCACCGAACACCAGCAAATCGCCGGGGTGCAGCTCGACATCGCCCATGCCGGCGCGGCACGTGTCAAGCGTGTGATTTACCCAGCCGGCTTCCACTGGTCGAAAGACATCAAGCCCATCGTGGGCACTGACTTCTGTATGCATGCCCATGTGGGTTTCCTGGCGCACGGTCAAATCCACATCGAGTTTCCCGATGGCTGCCGCATGGAGTTTGCTGCGCCGCAAGCCGTGGTTATCGAGCCCGGCCACGACGGCTGGGTCGTGGGCAACGAGCCCGCAGTGCTGATCGAGTTCGATTTCGAGGGTAACACCGCCAACATGTGTGGAATGCCGGACCGTCACGCGCATGGTGGTTCCGCTTCGAAGACTTAGCACAGGCCAAGGTTCATTCAAAGTGCAGGGCGACCATCGGGTCAACACGCATGGCGCGCCGCGCCGGGAGGTAACATGCGGCCAGCGCGGTCAGCAGTAGTAGAACTGAAATGACCAGGAAGGTCAGCGGATCGGCCGCTTTTATGCCATAAAGCATCTTCGTCATCAGGCGCGTCAGAAACAAGGCGCACACAATTCCGGTCCCGACGCCGATACCCGCCATCCTTATTCCATCGCGCATCACCAGGCGCAGTACATCGGCGCGATTGGCGCCTAGCGCCATCCGAATGCCGATTTCCTGCGTGCGCCGGGCGACCAGGTAGGAAACGACGCCGTAAATGCCAACACTCGCCAGCAGCAATGCCAGGGCCGCAAAGACACCCAGCAGTATCATCGTGAAACGCTTCTCTGCCAGCGACAATGCGATGATCTCGTCCATCGTCTGAGCGCCATAGATCACTTGCTGGCTGTTCATCTGCTGGCTCATGCGTCGAATGGAATCCACGACCACAGACATCGGCACAGCCTCATCGGTGCGCACCAGCACGGTCGAACCGGACGGAGTGATGGTGATGAACTCATCCGGCATCTGCATACACGGAAGATAGAACTGGGCGCGCAGCGAATGCGTATCGTCCAGGTCCAATCCCCACTGTTTTACATGCCCGACAACCCCAACGATCTCCGATGGGTGACGACCTTCGCGATCCAGGTTGATGCGTCTCCCGATGGGGTCTTGATCCGGAAAATATCTGCGGGCGAAGACATCGTCAATCACCACAACCGACGGCGAATGCTCGGTGTCCTGCGCGGTGAAGAAGCGTCCTCGCTGAAGCGGAATCCCCATCGTCTTCAAGTAGTCCGGCCCAACGATGTAGTCGATCGCCCAATTCATGTCGTTCGCGGTCGCGGGCTTCGGCTGGCCCTCCAGCCAAAAGAGATTTTCGTCGTCACTACTCATGGGAACGGAACCCCAAGCCAGCGAGGCTGCCTTGACGCCCGGAGTTGAGGCGAGCTTTTCGTCGAGGTCACGAAGGGCGGCGCGGATGGCATCGGGGCTGGCCGACATCATGGTTGGTGGAAGCGAAAGCCCGAAGCTCAAGACATTCTGCGGACGAAAACCGGGATCGACGTCCCAGAGCCGGATGAGGCTGCGGACCATCAGTCCCGCGCCCACCAGCAGCACCAGCGCCAGAGCTATCTCCGACACAACAAACACGTCCTGGGCCCTGCCCCGTGCTCCGCTCGCCCCTCGGCCGCCTTCTTTTAGCGTTTCCTGTAAATTCGCCCGCGACGCTTTTCAGGGCCGGGGCTAGACCAAAGAGAACCCCGCAAGCAGGGAGACTGTCGCGGTGAAAGTCAGGACGCGAGTGTCAAGACCGATTTCTTCAGCCCGCGGCAGGGCCCTGGGCAGTACGCCGAGCGCAGCGTGCATGCCCCAGTGAGCTATCAGCAAACCCAGCGCGCCCCCAGCCAACGCCAGCAGAACGCTCTCCGTCAGGAGCTGGCGCAGCAACCGCCAGTGGCCAGCGCCCATCGCGATTCGAATGGCAAATTCACGCGCTCGCCCGGTGGAGCGCGCCAGTAGCAGATTAGCGACATTGACGCACGCGATCAGGAGGACAAAGCCAACCGCTCCCAGCAGAACGAAGAGAATCGGCCGCACCTCCTCCACCATTTGTGCCTTCAGCGGCATGAGCTTTGCGCCGATGCCCTTGTCAGTATCCGGATATGCCACCGACAGGTTTTGCGCGACCATGTTCATGTCGGCCTGGGCCTGCTCGATCGTCACTCCGGGCTTGAGGCGGCCAATCCCGTGTATCCCAAGTCCGGCGCCACGGCTGGTAAGTATAGGATTGCTCCACTGGCCGATGGGCACATACACTTCCCGGTCACGGAAGCTCGGAATGCGGAGGTGAAAGCTGGCGGGAATCACCCCGACGATCGTGTAGTTCCTGCCGTCCAAAGTGAGGCCTTTTCCCATGACGTCGGGAGCCGCCTCGAGCTTCCGCTTCCAGAAGCCCTCGCTCACGAGTGCCAGTGGCGCCGCTCCGATTTGGTCTTCGCCCGCTGCGAAGGTACGACCCATCAGCGGATTCACACCCAGCAACGGGAAGAAGTCCGAGGAGATGAACTCCGCATTGACCTGTTCGGCTGCGCCTCGCCCAGTCAGGCTAAATGCATAAGATCGCGCAATGGCCATGGCGCTAAAGGAACGATTGTCTTTCTGCCAGTCGCGAAAGTTCGGATACGAAATGGAGCCCCGATCAAAATTCGGCTTGCTCTCGCTCAGGGTGACCAACTGGTTGGGCTGTGGAAACGGTAGGGGATTGAGCAGGACGCCGTTGATGACCGAAAAGATCGCCGTATTCGCACCAATTCCTAGCGCCAGAGTGAGGATCGCCACAGCGGTGAATCCCGGCGACTTCGTTAACTGCCGCAACGCGTAGTGCAGGTCCTGCAAGAAGGGTTGCATCCGGTTTTCTCCTACAGCGTCCAAGGTGGCACGATGCAATTGCCCAGCCAGAATGCGTCAGAGCTTTCGTCTTGCAATGCAAAGGGATACGGGAATCAGGCTCACCCGGAAGTCGGCCTACAATGTCCGCCGGTGCGTGATGGCGTCCGCAACTGAACAATCAAATCGGCGCGAACTCGGCTGGGATCGCGAAACTCAGGCCGGATATTTGCCGGTGATGTAGCCTTCCAGTTGCTCGATGTGGTGTTGCTGGCCGGTGATGATCCATTTCACCAGATCGCCGATAGAGAGCACGCCCACGACGCTGTCGCCCTGCATGACCGGGAGGTGACGAATGTGGTGGTTGGTCATGATGCCCATGCAGTCGTCGACGGTTTGCTGGCGGGTCACGAAGATCACCGGACTGGTCATGATCTGACTGACAGCGGTTTCCTTCGACAGCCGTCCCTGGAGAATAACTTTGCGAGCATAGTCGCGCTCCGAAAGAATGCCTACCAGCTTGCCTTCGGAGATCACCAGCAAAGCTCCAACGCCATATTGCGCCATCTTCTCGATGGCTTCATAAACCGATCTGCTCGGGAGTTACAGAGAGAACTGCCTGGCCGGCCTTCTGCGCAAGAAGGGCGTCAACTTTGTCAGCAAGGCTCATGGAAGCACCTGGCGGGTGGTCACCCGTTCGTCGGGGTATCTTACATCATCCAGGCAAATGTTCCATCGATTTTGGCGACAGAAAAAAAGACGATAGCCTCCGCCCTTGCTTGCCGGCCCGAAATAACGCAGCGCTGCTTGCTAGCCCGGACTTCGGCGGGTTCAAACAGGTCGTACAACCTGGTGATCTCGACCAGGTCCTGCACCTGCGGGCTGGGGTTGACGAACTTCAAGTTGCAGCCGTTGTTCTTCGCCGAAGTCCAAACGCTGACGAACGCGCCCATGCCGACGCTGTCCACCCGCAGAACCTCGCTCAAATCCACCCGGATCGGTTTGCCTTCCGGAATGAGAGATCGAACGATGGTGGAGAAATGATCGCAGGACTCGATGGTCACCTTGCCCGCGCAATGCACCAGGGTCATCGCCGGTTGTTTTTCGGCTTCCAGCCGCAAGATAGATGTTGCATTCGTCGCCATCGCAAGCCTCCATTCAGGACAATCTTACACCCGGCGTCTGAGCCGCTCCCGTGAACGAGCGACTAATTTCCCGTTGGAACAATGCCGCTTGTCTCCACCATCAGCATGACCGTGCGTTGCGGCGCGCGCGGACGGTGCATCACGCCCTTGGGAATGACAACGCCCTGCCGCGGCCCAAGTTCTACTGTGCGGTCCTCAAGATCAATCAGCAGCCGTCCTTCGACGACATAGAAAAATTCGTCATCCGTATCGTGCTTGTGCCAGTGATATTCTCCCTGCACCACGCCGAGCCGCACAACCGAATCATTCACCGCGCAGAGACGTCTGGTTGTACCACTTGTAATCGCAGGCGTCGGCCAGCGCCTTCTCGTCAATGACCTCCAGCGGCCGGCAAAGCACGTTCAACCGGGTCTCGTAGGGAAATTCCGTAACGTCACTCATAGCAAACTCCTGTTTCCAGTGAGAAATATTAGCTCGCACGAGGGCCCGCTGTGTTATCGAAGTGTGAAAACCAGCAGGACAAGTCTTGGCGAGTTCCAGCCCTAAGCAATCCCGACTTTGCGCCTTGGCCTGCAAACGTTGTGGTAACTTCCTATGAACTATCTGTAGCCCCCTCTACCGTAACTATAAAATCAACAACTTACACATGGTTTCACATGTATCCATTTGATTTCAGGCTAGTTATACGTATCCAATAGAATTATCTAGAGTTATCGATGCAAACAGCGTCTCCTTCGTCATCCGAAAGCATGCCTCAAACTTGGTAATCTAGTAATGATTTAGTTAACATGTCGGCTACCCTTAGATGACGAACCACCGCCACACCTCGACTGTGCTACCATCGCGGGTTCCCACTCTTCTTTGTCAAGGAGCCCTCATGCGGAAAACTGTTCTATCGCTTGCCGTTGTTATGTTCGTAATGGTATCGATGCTCAATCTGCACGCCGCCAGTCTAGCCGGGGTTACGCTGCCGGACACGGAACAGGTCGGGGGCAAGAACCTGGTGCTCAATGGCCTGGGGCTGCGAAGCGAGTACATGGTGAAGGTCTACGTCGCGGGACTCTACCTTGAGCAGAAGTCGTCGGATGCCGGCGCCATCATCAAGGCCGACGCGCCCAATCGGATCGTCATGCAGTTCCTGCACACTGCCAGCCAGAGCCAAATGTCGAATGCCTTCAAGGAGTCGTTCAACGACAATACGCCGGACGCCGTGAAGACGATGAAGCCCGACATCGACAAGTTGCTGGGCGCGCTCGAGCCCATGAAGGTGGGCGACCAGATGGTCTTCACCTACGTCCCCGGCACGGGCACGACCTTCGCCATCAACGGCAAGGACAAGCTGACCATCGCCGGTCCCGCCTTCAACCCAGTGCTCCTGTCGGTGTGGCTCGGGCCGAAGCCGCCCACCGCGGCCGTGAAGAAGGGGATGCTCGGGAAGTAGAACCATCGCTATCCTCTGCGCGCTGTCGTCCCAACCCTCAGTTTGTCATCCCGAGCGAGAACGCGCCGAACAGAGCGCGTACGAGCCGAGGGACCTGCTCTTCGCGTCTCGCCTCCTCGCGCTGTCATCCCGAGCGGAGCACTTTCTTCCTCCTCATTGTCATCCCGACCGAGGACTGCAGTCCGAGCGGAGGGACCTGCTTTCGGCATGCGGCGGTTAGCACTTGGCATTTAGCACTTAGTCGGCGGCTGACTACTGGCGACTGGCTACTGACTACCCCCTCCCCCTCGTGCTCTTTAGAATCAGCAGATTACGAACTTTTCCCCGGCATCTTCTTGAACCACAAGGAGTTATATCTAAGCTCTTTCATTGCAACAGTTACAGCCGTGCTGTGCCCCGAAAAGGCAACGCTGAGACGGAGCAAGGACTTAGCAACGACCCATGCCCAGCCACGAACAGGTGGATATTGATTGTCAAAGAACCGTTCACCCACGCCCTGGGGCGAGTGAGGACACGTCTCCCGACCGGTCGCCGGGAGCGGCCCGTCCTCCAGCGTAGCGCAGTGGCAGGCTTTGTCAAGATTACGAAGGTACAGGTAAGGTAACTGTACTTTCGTAACATTTTGGGAGAGGGTAACCACCGCGGCTGAGCGTGCCGCTGAAGGACGGCCGCACCATCTCGGCTCTCTGGCGTGGTATCCAAGGCTCTTCCCACGCCACCGCCGAGCGGCGCCGCAATTGGAAGATTGCCGGAGGCGGCTACAGTATCCACTGGCCAGAAATCGACGAAGACATCAGCACCGAGGGATTGCTGCGAGGCGCTGCCGGCTCGCGCGGCGAAACGAAACCTGAGCTCGAATGTCCGAGGATGACCACACGTCTGAGCAAGATTGTGCTCTCCCACCCGGCGTCCCAAGGAACGAGGCGGACGTGGCTCTCTATCTCAAGCAATCTCTTCCGTTGCCAGAGATCTCGCCGCGCCGCCGCTTGGGGCCGGCGCCGTGGGCGCCACAGCTTCGTCGGTGGCGAATATCGCCGTGGCTGCCGAACGGGGCGTCACAATAACCGGCCACCAGAAAGGCATGCCCCGCCAGCCCTTGGCTTCCTCGCCGTTCTGGCGAAGGAGCATCAGCGTCGGGATGTCCTCTGCCTTCGACCGGGCCAGTCCTTGTTGCTTCGTATCGGGGGCGTTCGAAAATCGTCCCTCCTCGCGGTATCGGCGCATGTCGCGATCCTTTTCGACCATCAACCACACCTTGCCCTTCAGTTGCGGTTTTCTTGCAGGTACGGGACAAGTGCTCCAATGCCGCGATGTGGGCTTTCCGGTCGTCGTCGGTCGAGTCGTCGAATTCGAGATTTGCATATGCCAGCTTGAGGAGTTCAACGCCATCGGCCACGTCGATGAGCACCGGTTCCTGGGCCGAGCCGACCAGTTCGTCAATCCGCTTGTCCAAGGCCTCCAGGTTTTTGGCGCCATGCGATCTTGTACACGGTCTGAAACCCGGAAAGAACCAAACGCCGGCCCGGCCGGATGCTCACGACATCCGAGAACAACAGCTTGTTGGGCGAGCACGGGATCAACCTATTGGAAGGGTCCTTCTGGATGAAGTAGACGCCGCCTTCATGCGCGCCGGATTCGAAAGCCTCCCTGAGCGCAGCATCGAATTCGTGTATTCTCTTCATCACCTGGTAGACATGCTGAGGCGCATAGAATCTCGTCACCGCCAGGTCTGCGGTGGAGCGAGCCCCGTACATCCGTGAATGCTGGAGGACGGTGTCCTGCTGGAAGCGGTTCGGATTCCGGCCGTAGTAAAACCCGATCAGATTGCTGATGGTGATGCCGCGGTCGAGAATCTGGCCGCCGATGAACATGTTGAAAGGCGTTCTCAGCTTGAGCTGCCCGTCATCGGCCAGCAGCTTCTTCACGTCGTTGTCGGAATTCACCTTCGTGATCATGAGCTGGCCGGTCTCCAGTGACTCGACGACGGCCTTCGTCACGTCCTCGAGGCTGGGCAGCGATACGCCTTCCAGCTCAATTGACCTTCGGAGATCCACGTAGGCGGCCCGAACCAGTTCGTGGAAGAGGGGACTGTCCGCGCGGGCCTGATCAACCAGTGCATCCCTGATCGCCATCGGCAACTCTCTCCTGCCACTCGTGCGAGCTGCGGGATTGCTCGGTGTGGAACAGAAAACTGTATTTCTGAGGCCATTGACCGGCTGCCCGCTGTTGCAGCCGGCGAATTGCACCGCCGACAAGGAACGTGACGACAGCATCCCTGAGAACTGCGGCATTCTTGTCCGTCAGCACTCTGTCGATCTGCAATCTGCGTCGATCTTCTTTCTTGAGTGCGTCCCGCTCGGCCAACGGAACTTCGCGATAGAAGTAGAACGCGGGGGAATCAGGCTCGGTGCTCTTCTCAAAATACTCGTCGCCGCCGGCATACTTGCTGTGCGTCGGCAGAAGAACGGTAAACGCCGGACGCTTCGGCTTGAAGAGAGAGCTCCCATTGACGACGACCTCGTCATCAGGCTGCAGGTAGAGAGCATAGGGAGTCGCCGTAACCTGCAGGAAGGCAGAGTTCGTAACCGACTCCCGAAGTTGGTCGATTTGCTGCGATATGACGCCCGCGGTACTAACGCCGTTCGTCTTGCGGAAACTCACCGAAGCGAGGTCGGCCTCATCGTCGATGATCAGCACCGACTTGTTCCGCAGCTGCCGGGTACTGTTCCCGGAAAAGGCTCAGAAGCCGTCGCAGATTGTCGTCTTCTTTTTTCACGACAAAGATGAGCTTGCGATTCAGTTCATAAGGGGTGAGATCGGGCACGTCCAAAATGTCGAAGACCTCGACCTGATCGGCGGCGATGAACTCCCGGAAATCCTCCTTCACCCGGCTGAGCGTCTGCTCGGCCAGGGATTTCGTACCCTTCGTCAGGATGACCGCGATGTCGTATCCCCGATCGAAAGCGCGCGCGATGACGCCCAAGAAACGCGCGCGTCTTGCCGCTCTGGACCCTGCCCAGCAGGATGCCGGGCCGTTGAGTCGATGTCGCTTCCTTTTGGAGCTGATCCAGAACCTCCTCGACTTTTTCTCGCAATTCCGGAGGGTCTGCGCGCTTGCTTGCGAGTTGGTCGTAGAAGAGCTCGACTTCCGCTGTTGAATCAGCCGCCTCGCCGTCTTGCCAACCAGAGCTTGACCTGGCCCTCCGAGAACACCGGGCCGGATTTCAACTCGGCAAGCGGCGCAGGAAAATCCGGAAAGCGCTTGCGCCAGTTGGCCACGGCGGAGGCGCTGACGTTCGCCATCTCCGCAATTTCGAAAACCCCGATGAGCGATTCCGTCATTTATTGGGTCTCCTTCTGTGAGTTACGCGCATGACAATATGTTAACGTTGCAAACATATAGTTGTCAACTAAGCTCAATGACTCAAAGGAGCGCGTTCACAGCCGTAAACGGAAAAGGCCCCTATGTTGTTTACATGGAACCTTTACTTATGTCGGCGACGACCTACTCTCCCACACATTTTCGCGTGCAGTACAATTTCAGCACATGCCAACACCCGGGTTGTATCAGGGCATGACCCTTCGACTTCGCTCAGGGCAAGCTTTTAGTCGTGCCGAACGGAGCGTAATAAAAGGTCAGGGCTTTAGCCCCTGCAGCCGCAACCCGCTCCATCAGGGGCTGAAGCCCAAGTTCTTAGCTGACCTAGCTGCGGCACGGCTGAAGCCGTGCCCTGATACAAAACGATTTATTGAGACGCCTTGTGGAATCAATCGTGCAGGCCAACCAACACAACCTGCTGGAGGCTTGGAATGGGTATTTTGGCAGTAGCGGCAGATGAGAGAGTGGCGGAGGTCTCGTTTGATGAGGACACGCTGAGCGTTCGCCTGAAGGACGGCCGCACCATCTCCGTCCCGCTCGCATGGTACCCGAGGCTGTTCCACGCTACCGCCGGGCAGCGCCGCAATTGGAAGAGTGCCGACGGCGGCTACGGTATCCACTGGCAAGAACATTGACAACGGCGAAGTGGTATCCTGAGCGGAGTCTACTGCGCGGCCTTGTCCAGCCGGACTACCTTTCCAGTATCCAACTGATACTCCGCCTCAATTACCGTCAACTTGCCTTGTTCTTTGGCATGCCGCAGAACCTCACTGTGCGCCAACACGTCGGTTGCGCTCTCGTGCACGTTTTCTTTGATCGCGGCTTCTATCAGCGCGTCACCCGTCGCCGAGCCCTTCACCTTCTTCACCGCGGGATCAATTTGGTCTACCATGGCCTGCAGGTTTGCCGTTGGCATTTTCTCGCCCGAGCAAGCGGCAGTTACCGCGCCGCACTTGGTGTGGCCCAGCACCACCAACACAGTGCTGCCAAGGTGATCGAAGGCATACTCCAGGCTGGCCAGCCCCAACGGACCAGCGATGTTTCCGGCTGCCCGCACCACGAACAGGTCGCCCAAGGTTTGGTCAAAGACCAACTCAGGAGGCACGCGGCTATCGGAGCAACTCAGCACCATGGCTTTCGGGTGTTGTGACTTGGTCAGCGACTCGCGAACCTTGACCACGGGTTGCGGCATTAATTGACCAGCCACGAAGCGTTTGTTGCCGTCCATAAGGTCAGACCAGATCTTGTCTGGGTGACTCTGCCGGCTCAGCCGCCTGCGCCGGATGTGCCACAGGTGCGGCGGGCTGCTGTGCTACCGCGAACATCACGAGCAGAAAGATGTTGGCGATGTAAGTAAGTTTACGCGGCACACTGCCTCCTAAGGAGTCGAGAATATATAACAGGGTGAGATTCCCTTTCTGCTCTTCCTGTGTAATCCCAGTTGGAGCGGCGCGCCACTAGGGATTTCCCTAGTTGTGCGGGCATTGACTCGAACCTAGAGTTGTTGCACATGGAACTGGGAGGGCCGGCTTTGAGCGAGCTCGGCCGAGTTCGGGACAAGGCGTCGTGGCGCGACACCTTGCTGAGCGTGCTAACGGCGTGGAACCGCCACCAGGTCTGGAAAATCCTGACCGCTGTCGTGGTGATCTGGATCGTCAGCGGCACAGCACTCCACTTCGCGGAGCGTGACACGAATCCAGCGTTCAAGACGTTGGGCGAGTCCCTCTGGAACGTCTGGGTCACCCTCTTCAGCGGACTCAACATCGCGCCCAACTCTCCTGTTGGGCGGCTCGTGGTTTCCGTCGTGCTTGTCGTCGGTGTCGCCTTGGCCGGTTTGTTCACGGCCAGCGTGGCGTCGATCCTGGTCGAACGCTCACTAAGGAGTCGTGAGGTGTCTAATCTTGAAATGTCTGGCCATCTGGTGCTGTGCAACTGGTCGCCGCGAGCACTGGACTGGATACGCGAAGTGCACAGCGGTATCGTCACCGACAAGCGGCCAGTCGTGATCGTTCACGACACACCCGACGAAGTCGTGCTGCCTGACAAACAGGATGAAGCCGCCTTCAACGACGTCTATATCGTCAAAGGTGAGCCAGCCAACGAAGTGATCCTGCGCCGCGCCAAGGTTGCGCAAGCGCATTCCGTCGTCATCTTGTCGGATGACCGCCAGGACCAGCACGCCGACGGAAAAACCATCGTGTGCTGCATTGCCGTCAAGAACGTTTGCGTGCAAGAGCGCCAGCCAAACATCGTGGCCGAGTGCCAGGATCCGAAATACCGGCCGCACATGCGCAAGGCGGGTGCCGATGAAGTCATCTCGGCCGCCGACTTCGGATTGCGGCTGATGGCACGTGCCTCGCTCTTTCATGGCATGACGCGCGTTTATCAAGAGCTGCTATCGGTCCGGCGCGACGCCAACGAGATGTACCTGGTGCCGGTGCCTGCCCAACTTGTCGGGATGGATTTCGTCGCAGCGGCAAACGTGTTCCTGCCCGATCGCACGAATATGAAGGCGTGCCTTCTCATCGGGCTCTATCGCGGTGAAACCATGATGCTCAACCCGGTTGGCGGGGAAGCGGGACCGTTGTGCGAAGGCGATGAGCTGATCTTGCTGAGCCAGACTCTGCCGGATTTTTCGCGGCTGCAGCCGCCCGACGCCGCATAGCTTCTGCACCGTCGCCGCCAATTCGTGGGATGACGGTGCCTGGCTCAGGATCGCAACAGCAGGTCCCTCGACTGCGCTGCGCTCCGCTCGGGATGACAAGACAGCGCAAAAGGAAACAGCCACCAGGATTTCTCCAGGTGGCTGTTATTTATGTCGGCGACGACCTACTCTCCCACACACTTTCGCGTGCAGTACAATTTCAGCGCATGCCAACCGTGTTGAGGTCGGGCCCGTATCGTTTCTACTTCTACAGCCACGAGCCCAACGAACCGCCCCACGTTCACGTGGACCGCGACGAGCTTTCCGCGAAATTCTGGCTCGACCCAATCGGACTGGCACGGAACTTTGGCTTCACCGCCCGTGAGGTGAACGCGCTAGAATCAATCGTGCAGACCAACCAACAAAACCTGCTGGAGGCTTGGAATGGGTATTTTGGCAGTAGCGGCAGATGAGAGAGTGGCGGAGGTCTCGTTTGATGAGGACGCGCTGAGCGTTCGCCTGAAGGACGGCCGCACCATCTCGGTCCCGCTCGCCTGGTATCCGAGGCTGTTCCACGCCACAGCCAAGCAGCGGCGCAATTGGAAGATTGCCGGAGGCGGCTACGGTATTTACTGGCCGGAAATCGACGAGGACATCAGCACCGAGGGGCTGCTTCGAGGGGCGCCAGCACCGCGCAACAACGGGAAGAAGCCACGACCGAGGATAGCGAAACGACCGCGATAGGGGTCTTTTGACTTCTCGCTTCGCTCGTCGCTCAGGATGACAAGGCTAGTTTATGTCGTGTTGATTCCGCGTAATCCGCGGCCGCTTTTCGAGCAAAAGGAAACGGCCCCATGTTATTCACATGAGGCCGTTATTTATGTCGGCGACGACCTACTCTCCCACACACTTTCGCGTGCAGTACAATCGGCCCAGCGGGGCTTGACTTCCGTGTTCGGGATGGGAACGGGTATTTCCCCCGCGGTAAGATCACCGGCTTCGCAGGCGTGTGCCAGATAAATCTGGCAACTCGGTCCCCAGCGTCATCCCCCGCAGGACCTGGTACGCCAATCTTTCAAAGAACATCGCCGCTTGATCCGGGGCTAAAGCCCCGATCGCGTTAGGTTGGCAGAACGCGGAGGCGCTCTACACCTGGGCTGCCACCCTGGCTGCTACAGCCTGAGGCATCTCCCCTCAGGCTCAAAGCCGAATCAAGCTCGGAGTGATTGCCACCCTGGCATGTGTAACACGGCGCTGAGCCGCTTACCCACGCCACGCGGGCGATCTCTCACAACTGAATAGCATCGAGTTTAATACAGGGCGATGGATCTCCGTCGAGATCCGCGAGCGGCAGGTTCGCCGCGCGCCAGGGCTTGCCAGGACGGGCCGTTTTGAGGCGGCATCGTCATGGGAAAGCCATGCGCCGAGTAAATTTTATGGTCAAGCCGAACGGGCGATTAGTACTGGTAAGCTTCATGCATTACTGCACTTTCACATCCAGCCTATCAAACACGTAGTCTTCGTGTGCCCTTCATATCCCTTTTGGGTTGGGAGATCTCATCTTGAGGTGTGCTTCACGCTTATATGCATTCAGCGTTTATCACGACCGAACTTCGCTACCCAGCCGTGCCATTGGCATGACAGCTGGAACACAAGAGGTTCGTCCATCCCGGTCCTCTCGTACTAAGGACAGGTCCTCGCAAATCTCCTACGCCCACATCAGATAGGGACCGAACTGTCTCGCGACGTTCTGAACCCAGCTCACGTACCGCTTTAATAGGCGAACAGCCTAACCCTTGGAACCTTCTACAGCTCCAGGATGCGATGAGCCGACATCGAGGTGCCAAACCGGAGCGTCGATATGAACTCTTGGCTCCGATCAGCCTGTTATCCCCGGCGTACCTTTTATCCGTTGAGCGATGGCCCTTCCATACAGAACCACCGGATCACTAAGGCCTGCTTTCGCACCTGCTCGTCTTGTTGGACTCGCAGTCAACCACACTTATGCCTTTGCACTCGACGGCTGATTTCCAAACAGCCTGAGTGTAGCTTCGCGCGCCTCCGTTACAATTTAGGAGGCGACCGCCCCAGTCAAACTACCCGCCTCACTATGTCCCCTTCCCGGTTAACGGGAATAGGTTAGAACCACAGAACTCGCAGGGTGGTATCTCACCGTTGGCTCCTCCAAGCCCGAGAGCCTGGATTCAAAGCCTCCCACCTATCCTGCGCAGCAAGTGCCATAGTTCATAGTGAAGGTATAGTAAAGGTGCACGGGGTCTTTCCGTCTAGATGCGGGTAACCGGCATCTTCACCGGTACTACAAGTTCGCCGAGTCGCTCGTTAAGACAGTCGCACGATCGTTACGCCATTCGTGCAGGTCGGAACTTACCCGACAAGGAATTTCGCTACCTTAGGACCGTTATAGTTACGGCCGCCGTTCACCGGGGCTTCAGTTCGAAGCTTCACCTTGCGGTTGACCTCTCCCTTTAACCTTCCGGCACCGGGCAGGCGTCAGCCCCTATACGTCGTTTTCGACTTTGCAGAGACCTGTGTTTTTGTTAAACAGTCGCCGTGCGCATTTCACTGCGGCCCCCTCGAGCTTGCACTCTACCGGGGCACCCCTTCTCCCGAAGTTACGGGGTTAATTTGCCGAGTTCCTGAACGAGCGTTCTCCCGAGCGCCTTTGGATATTCTCCTCGTCTACCTGTGTCGGTTTGAGGTACGGTTCTCTTCCATTCTCCTTAGAGGTTTTTCTTGGCAGTGTGAAATCGGTGCGTTTCGTCCATACGGACTACTCCTTTGCGTCTGACCGTTTGAATGTCTCTCCGGATTTGCCTAGAGAAACCGGCTTGCACGCATCGAACCTGATAGCCATAACAGGCTGCACGTATCCTTCTGCGTCACCCCATCGTGATAACGAACGAATGAGAGTTCCGGAATATTAACCGGATGTCCATCGACTACGCCTTTCGGCCTCGCCTTAGGGACCGACTAACCCTGAGCGGATTAACCTTCCTCAGGAAACCTTAGACTTTCGGCGCGGAGGGTTCTCACCTCCGTTATCGCTACTTATGCCGGCAGGGTCTCTTCTCAACCGTCGACGGGTCCTTACGATCCCGCTTCAAACTGTTGGGAATGCTCTCCTACCACGCATGGCTTTGACGCCATGCATCCGCTGCTTCGGTGCTCAGCTTAAGCCCCGTTGAATTGTCGGCACCGGACCGCTTGACCAGTGAGCTATTACGCTTTCTTTAAAGGATGGCTGCTTCTAAGCCAACCTCCTGGCTGTCTGGGCGTTCCGACATCCTTTCCCACTTAGCTGAGACTTGGGGACCTTAGCAGACGATCTGGGCTGTTTCCCTCTCGACAACGAAGCTTAGCCCCCGCTGTCTGACTCCCGTACTAGTTGTCCACGGCATTCGAAGTTTGGTTGGATTCAGTAAGCTGGAAAGCCCCCTAGTCCATCCAGATCTCTACCACCGCTGCAAATCATACGAGGCTAGCCCTAAAGCTATTTCGGAGAGAACGAGCTATCACGGAATTTGATTAGCCTTTCACCCCTACCCTCAGCTCATCCGAGCTTTTTTCAACAAACACCGGTTCGGTCCTCCAGTGGGTGTTACCCCACTTTCAACCTGGCCAAGGGTAGATCATCCCGCTTCGCGTCTATTCCTGCCAACTGAACGCCCTATTAGGACTCGCTTTCGCTACGGCTCGCTTACGCTTAACCTTGCTGACAAGAATAACTAGCCGGCTCATTATGCAATAGGCACGCGGTCAGGCATTCCCTTGCGGGCATAGCCCTCCCACTGCTTGTAGGCACACGGTTTCAGGTACTATTTCACTCCCCTCGCTGGGGTTCTTTTCACCTTTCCCTCACGGTACTGGTTCACTATCGGTCAGAAGCTAGTATTTAGCCTTACGGAATGGTCTCCGCAGATTCCCGCAGGGTTTCACGTGCCCCGCGGTACTCAGGTATCCGCTTCGAGTCCAGCTCGTTTTCGCCTACGTGGCTATCACACGCTATGGCGCCCCTTTCCAGAGGGCTTCGACTAACGACTGGATTGGTAACTCTACTGTTGCGGACCCTACAACCCCTATTCCACCCGAAGGTGCAATAGGTTTGGGCTATTCCGAGTTCGCTCGCCACTACTATCGGAATCACTGTTGTTTTCTTTTCCTCCAG
>CAVTMW010000006.1:0-70000 GCA_963735855.1 uncultured Acidobacteriaceae bacterium | reverse complement strand
ACGGGCAAGCAGGATCATGCCCAAGCTGGTGGCTGCGCCACAGGCGAAAGAAGAGACCGTGAAGATGACGATGCAGGAGATGAGGAAGCGCTTGCGGCCGAACTTCCGCGAGAACCACGGGCTGGCGGGCAGGACCACGGCATTCGCGACCAGGTAGCTGGTCAGCACCCAGGTGGCTTCGTCGTTGGTCGCCGAGAGGCTGCCCGCAATGTGCGGCAGCGCGACCGAGGCAATGGAAGTGTCCAGCACCTCCATGAAGGTCGCCAGCATGACCGAGATGGCGATCAGCCAGGGACTGAAAGCGGACGCGACAGCGATATGCCTCCTGCGCCCGCGACCGTCGTGCTTGCCATTCGGCTTCCTTCCCTCAGATTGGTTGCCGCAGGACCCCAATTGCGGCAGGCGGCTCCGCCGCAATTAGAAGACAGATGCACGACGGCCAGAGAACGATTCGGTACGCCTCACCGCTACGTTTTGCCCATGCGGTAAACTGCATTGCACCTCAAATGAACAGCAACCACTTGGGCTTTACTCCGGCGGAATTGCGCAAGCTGCGCAGCTTGAAGGACCCGTACGGAATCCAGCGCTTCCTCGACGACATGCCGTACCACCTGGCGGACACCGCATGGTCGCCGCGATTGGTGTTGCGCGAAGGAACGGCGCATTGCCTGGAAGGCGCGATCTTCGCCGCCGCCGCTTTGCGCGCCAACGGACATCCGCCGCTGATCGTGGACTTTGAGGCCGAACACGACACCGACCACGTGCTTGGCGTGTATCGCGTCAAGGGGCACTGGGGCGCAATTGCCAAGTCAAACTACACCGGATGCCGCTACCGCGAACCGGTGTACCGCACTTTGCGCGAGCTGGCCATGAGCTACTTCAACATCTATTTCAACCTGCGGCGCGAGCGCACACTGCGGACCTTTTCGCGTCCCGTGAACCTCGCGCGCTTCGACGATCGGCAGTGGATGACCACCGAGAAACCGATCTGGTTCATCGCGTATTACTTGTTGGACATCCACCACTACAAGTTGCTGCCGTCAGGAATGTCGAAGCGGTTGCACCGGGTGGACGAGCGAACGTTCCAGGCGGAGACGCTAGGGAAGGCACACAAGTAGGGCTGGTCCGAGAAACAAACCAGCCGGAAGCAACGATTGCGGAGCACCCGATGCGAGCGCGGACGCAAATCCTGCGCCAGCCTTCAGTCGCGCTTGCGCGACGCAAGGTGATAGCCCCGCGCTTCAGCGCGGGGACGCCGAGCGACACAAGTCAGAGTGCCGTAGGCACGGCAGGCTCTCCAGCCACCCCTCCAACTCCTCCAGCGCCCTCTCACACACCAGCGCGTGCCGCTGCTTCTTGTCGCGGATGCGGCGGCGCGTTTCCTCATCCAGCGGCTGCAACAGATCGAACGTGATATTGGCCGGCTGGAAATTCTTTGCCTCGGCGTGGCAGATGTAGTTGACCAGCGCGCCGAAAGCGGTGGCGCGCGGAGGCGCAACAGGCTCGGTGTTCGTGGCCAGCGCAGCGGCTTGCATACCCGCAAGCAGGCCAGTCGCGATGGACTCGACATATCCCTCGACGCCGGAAATCTGCCCCGCGAACAGCACGTTGGGATGCTGCTTCATCTGCAGCGTTTCGCGCAGCAGCGCGGGGCCGTTGATATAGGTGTTGCGGTGAATCTGTCCGTAGCGGAGAAACTTGGCATTCTCCAGTCCAGGAATCAGCCGCAGGATGCGCGCCTGCTCGCCATACTTCAGGTGGTTCTGGAAGCCGACCAGATTGTAGGAGTCGGCGCGCAGGTTCTCCTGGCGCAACTGCACCACCGCGTACGGCATCTGGCCGGTGCGCGGATCGCGCAAGCCGACCGGCTTCATGGGCCCGAAGCGCAAGCGTATCGCGACCGCGGCGCGCAATCTCCTCAATCGGCAGGCAGCTCTCGAAGTAGTTCAGGTTCTCCCAATCTTTCGCATCCACCGATTGCGCGTCCAGCAGCGCGTCGAGGAAGCCGTCGTATTCTTCCTTCGACATCGGACAGTTGATGTAGTCGGCCGTGCCTTTGTCGTAGCGCGCCGCCATGTATACGCGCGACATGTCGATGGAATCGGCTTCCACGATCGGGCTGATGGAATCGTAGAAGTACAGTTGCTGGCTGCCGCTCAGGCGCAGGATCTCGCGCGACAGCGCGTCGGAGGTGAGAGGGCCGCTGGCGATAATCGTGACTGCGTCGTTCTCGTCGATGGCAGCGACTTCTTCGCGTACGACCCGAATCAACGGCTCACCTTCGATGGCGGCGGTTACAGCCTCGGAGAACTTCTCGCGATCGACCGCCAGCGCGTGACCGGCGGGAACCGAGGTCTCGCGCGCGATCTGGATCAGCAGCGAACCGGCGCGGCGCATCTCCTCTTTCAGCAGCCACGGCGCGGTGTTCTCGGTGTCGGACTTCAGCGAGTTAGAGCACACCAGCTCCGC
Source organism: uncultured Acidobacteriaceae bacterium (assembly GCA_963735855.1). Lineage (GTDB taxonomy): Bacteria > Acidobacteriota > Terriglobia > Terriglobales > Acidobacteriaceae > Bog-257. The sequence continues at coordinate 67,531 of CAVTMW010000006.1, read as the reverse complement.
AAAGTTCGCGGTCTGATGCGCGGGCGTCGAACGCACCGGCCGCATCTCGAACAGCTCGACTGCAACGCCTCGGCGGGCGCATTGCCAGGCCGCTTCCGAGCCGGCCAGTCCAGCACCAATAATGCGGATGGGTTTCGTCATGCAGGAGACGCAGGCGAGAATCTGCAGGTATTATACGGGCTGGTCTGGAGGAGTTGATGGCACGAGTGTCGTACGTTGAAATGGATCAGGCATCGCCGGAAGTGCGCGAAATTTACGAAAAGACCCTGAAGGGAAAGCCCGGCAGCCTTCACAAACTTCTGGCCCACCGGCCGGAGGTGCTGAAGACCATGCTGCCGTTTTACGCCAGCGTGGGACGCGCGCTCGATCGCCGGCTGTACGAGATGGTGTACATCCGCGTCTCCATGCTCAACGGCTGCCACTACTGCCTGCAACATCATCTCGCCGGGTCGAAGCGCGTGGGGCTTACGCGAGACGACTGGCAGAACCTGCGCGGTGGCCAGCACGGCAACTTCAGCGAAAAAGAGGAAGCCGCGCTGGACTTCGCCGAAAAGCTCACTCGCGATCCACATTCCATTGCCGACGGCGACATTCAAAGCCTCAAGCTCCACTTTTCCGACGCCGAGATCGTTGACCTCGATCTGCTGATCGGGCTGGCTAATTTGACCAACCGCTTCACCGATCCGATGGGCGCGGAGGTGGAGTTCCCGGAAGAAAAGATCTGATTCTGCGCGACCGAAGCCTTCTTGCAACCGCCGCGCTGTGTATTTTTTTCCGGCATCCCCGGGAGTGTGATACTATTCAGTCAGTATCTCGCAAAGTTTGACTTGCGATTTTGAGTTTCACCCGCCGAATCTTTCCGCGTTTGCCACTCCAAGTCACCTGACATGCTTCTGCAAGAACAACATTTCGATCAAAGGATAACAACGTGGAAAAAGGTACAGTGAAATGGTTTAACGACGCTAAAGGCTTTGGTTTCATCAGCCGCGAGAATGGAGACGACGTGTTCGTCCATCACTCTGCGATCCAGGCCGACGGCTTCCGCAGCCTTCAGGAAGGCCAGGCCGTGCAGTTCAAAGTGGTCAGCGGCCCCAAGGGATTGCAAGCCGAAAACGTCCAATTGGCGTAAGTTCGAGCCGATTCTTGAAACCCTGGGGGTCGAATCCTGGGGTTTCTTTCTGACATCCAACTAAACGGGAGGCAAATCATGGCCGGAAGCTCAAGGACGACATTCACCAAGCGCGCCAAAGAACGCGCCCGCCAGGAGCGGCAAGCCGAAAAGGCCCAGAAGAAAACCTTCCGCAAAGAAGAAAAGCAAACCCGCCAGCCGGGACCCGCTCTCGGCGCGCCCGTGATTGCCCTGGACGAAGACGGTCAGCCGTTGCCGCTGGACTTTCACGATTTCTAGAACCGTTCGCGAGTCAGGAAGCCCGGGTAACCCACTCGGCTGTTAACCATTCAGCAAACTCAGTCCCTTATCTGCCGTCTTCCCATTTCGGGATCGATTAGTGTCGTTCCAGTTAATCCCCCCTCCCTACCGCCTTCTTTAGAATCATAGGATTACGAAACTTTTCCCGGCAAATAATAGAGTCCCAATGGCTTACACGTTAATGCTTGAGCCGCAAGGACTTACGAGTCAAGATTTCGCTCGGTTCGAGGGGTGATGGAAGAGCCAGCGAGGGACTTAGTTATGAACTGGTAATCAGACTCTCAGTTCTAGCCACTATCCACTGACCACTGCCCACTGACTTGTCAAAGAGCTTTTCCCGGCCCGCACACTGGGTGCGGCCAGCGAAGACACAACAACCTCGTCCTCGCGCTTTGTTGATAGTGCGCCGCGGAGATAAAGCACACAAGTGCGCAGGTCACGTTTGCGTGTGACGAAATCCTGTGCTCGGACCGCGCCCGTAACTGTGTCCGCCAGTGGACGCCCCCGCCCCGCAATCGAAACGCACAGCACGTTGCCTGACCTGTAAGCCCTTTAATTCCGGTGGCAAGCATTGGCTAAACTATTGCATAGAGAACCTGGGGGGGTCTCACTGCCTCCGATCGACTGTCATCACTCTCAGGTTGACGAATGCTCCAGGACGTCCGTTACGCAGTGCGCCAGCTCCGCAAGTCGCCAGTCTTCACAGTTGTCGCCGTGCTTGCAATCGCTTTGGGCATCGGAGCCAACACGGCGATCTTCAGTGTGGTCAATGCTGTCTTGCTTCGGCCGTTGCCCTACCGCGACGCGGACCGGTTGGTGACGCTCCTGCATGACTACGATCACCCGGTTGCCCCGGCAAACTACCTCGACTGGCGCGCTCAGAACCACGTTTTCGAAGACATGGGCGTGGCCGAGAACTGGACGCCGAATTTAAGCGGCAGCGGACAGGCCGAATCCGTAAACGCGCTCCAAGTCAGTTCCAACTTGCTCCCCATGCTGGGTGTACAGCCGCTGCTGGGGCGATATTTCCTGCTCGACGAGGAGCAGGCTGGAAAAGAACACGAGGTCATCCTCAGTTACCGGCTGTGGCAGCGACGCTTCGGCGGCGACCCCTACATTGTAGGACATCCGGTCACACTGCAGGGTGAGCCGTACACGGTTGTCGGCGTGATGCCACGGAGCTTTCAGTTTGCCCCCTTCTGGGCGACCAAGGCCGAGCTTTGGACGCCTCTGGCTTTGGGCCCTCGGCTCACCAGTCGTGGTGGCAATAGTCTGCGAGCGTTCGCCAGGCTGAAGCCCAGCGTGAGCCTGGAACAGGCACGTTCCGAGATTGCGACGGTCACCGCGCGACTGGAGCAACAGTTTCCCGGCACCAATCGGAACGTCACCGTGCAACTGCTGAAGGAGAAGGTGGTGGGCGATGTGCGCCCGGCGCTGTTGGTGTTGCTGGCCGCAGTAAGTTTGGTGCTGCTCATTGCCTGCGCCAACGTGGCCCACATGCTGATGGCGCGCGGTGCGGCGCGGCAAAAGGAGATCGCGGTGCGCGCTGCGCTAGGCGCCGAGCGTTGGCGAATCGTGCGGCAATTCCTCACCGAGAGCCTTGTGCTGGCGCTGCTGGGCGGCACAGCCGGTTTGCTTCTCGGGTTCTGGGGCATCCGAATATTGGTAGCATTGCTCCCAGCGTCGATGCCGCGGGTTGACTCCATCGGCCTGGATGCGCGCGTGCTTCTGTTCACGCTGGCCGTCTCGATTCTCACCGGAATCGTATTTGGTATGGTGCCTGCACTGAACGCCAGCGGCGTCAATCTGCGGGATGCCTTGCAGGAAACCGGCAGAGGAAGCGGTGAGAGCCTCCGCCGCAACCGCTTGCGCAGCGTTTTGGTGGGCTCCGAATTTGCCCTCGCGTTCTTGTTGATGATCGGTGCAGGGCTCATGGTTCGTACATTCCTCGCGCTGCGCGCCGTTGATCCCGGTTTCCAACCGCATCATGTGCTGAGCGCGGTCGTCTCAGTAGCCGGTTCCGAAGAAGCCGAACCGCAGAAGCGGGTTGCCTTCTATCAGCAGGTATTGCAGCGTGTCGTCGCGCTGCCGGGAATCGAATCGGTAAGTGCCATTAATCATGTTCCGCTGGCCGGCGACATCTGGGGATTTCCTTTCGTAATTGAAGGCCGGCCACCAACGCGTCCCGGGGAATCTCCGGGCGCCGTGTATCGCGTCATTTTCCCCGGCTATTTTCAGACGATGGGGATTTCGCTCTTGCGCGGCCGCGACATCAACGAGAGCGACAACGTGAATGCTCCTGGAGTCGTGATCATTAATGATCGCCTGGCGCGACGCTACTGGCCGGGCGAGGACCCGATTGGCAAGCGAATCACGCTCGACAATCCGCGGAAGAACCCGGCGTGGCTGACCGTAATCGGCGTGACACAAGACTCCAAGCAGGACGAATGGACGGGCGCTCCACGTCCCGAAATGTATCTTCCGCTGCTGCAGAGCAGCGACTACCTGCAGGATCCTTCCGGCCACTTTGAATACGTCACGCTGGTGACGCGCACTACCGGCGATCCCACGGCTGTCGTCAACGACATCAAGAGCGCGATTGCCGCAATCGACAAGAATGTTCCCGTCTCGGAGATCGAAACCATGGACCAGGCGGTCGAAGATTTGAACGCTCAACCGCGCTTTGAACTTTGGCTGCTGGCCAGCTTCGCCGTGATAGCGGTGCTATTGGCTGCCCTGGGCATTTACGGAGTCATGAGTTACTCCGTATCGCGCCGCACCCACGAACTCGGGGTTCGCATGGCCCTCGGTGCAGCACAGCATGACGTCATCAGGCTGGTGGTCAAGCAGGCGATGATGCTGGCCCTGGTGGGCAGTATCTGCGGGTTGATCGCGGCCGTTGCGCTCACGCGCCTAATGTCCGGGTTACTCTACGGCGTGCGATCGACCGACCCATTGACGTTCGTGGGAGTGACCTTGATCGTCGCTGGGGTAGCGCTGCTCGCCAGCTACCTTCCGGCGCGGCGGGTAACCCACATCGATCCGGTGGCCGCTCTACGCTGTGAATAGGGCCGAAAACCTGGCAACACGCGCTCTTATACGCCGACGGGATGTACGCCCATAAAATCTTTTTATGCCTGAAGTCCGCGCCCGCAGCCGGTCGTGAATGATCTAAGAAGCTGGAACTAAGTGCATCTCATGAATCTCAATGGTTTGTATCAGGGCACGACCCTTCGACTTCGCTCAGGGCAAGCTTTTAGTCGTGCCGAACAGAACGCAGAAGAGGCCAGGGCTTTAGCCCCTGCACCCGTAAAGCCAGCTCCTACAGGGGCTAAAGCCCAAGTTCCTTGCTGACCGGACTGCGGCACGTCTAAAGCCGTGCCCTGATACAAAGCGATTTAAGAGATAGGGTGTACTCGGTCATTGATCTGAGGAATCGCCAGCTTGGAAGCTAAGTCTCAGCCTCGCGCGTGGCAAGTGCTGCTTGCCTTCGCCATCATTTATTTCGTTTGGGGATCGACGTTCTTCGCGATCCGCGTGGGCGTGCGCGAGGTCCCACCGTTTCTTCTCGCGGGAATGCGCTTCCTGGTGGCTGGGAGTCGTTCTCTACGGCTGGATGCGCGCCAAGGGGACGCCGTCGCCGACCCTGCGTGAGTGGCGCGCAACGTCACTGGTGGCGTTCCTGATCTTCGTGCTCGACTACGGCCTGGTCTTCTGGTCCGAGAGGCGTGTCCCGTCAGGGATCACGGCGGTGATGTTGGCCACGATTCCGGCTTTCATGACGATCTCGGAAATCCTCATCCTGCGCACGCAGCGCCTGACCGCTCGGCTGGCGATCGCGCTGCTGATAGGGCTTGGCGGGGTAGGCGTTCTGGTAAGCCACGCGATGAGTTTTGGCGAGGCTCCCATTAATACCGCGGGCGCCTGCGCGCTGGTCGTGGCCGCGATGAGCTGGTCGGTGGCTGCAGTCCTGACTCGCAGGTTGCCGTTGCCGGCGGCGAAGGTCATGAGCTCAGGCTCGCAGATGCTCGCCGGCGGCGTGCTGCTCACCGTGACTGCTGCGCTGCTGGGAGAGTTCCGCGGCTTCCATGTGCAGGCGGTCTCCCGCGGTGCATGGCTGGCGCTGCTGTACCTGATTGTCGCCGGGTCGATCGTAGCCTTCACCGCCTACGTCTGGCTGATCCATCATGAATCGCCGACCAAGGTCGGCACCTACGCGTATGTGAATCCAGTCGTCGCCGTGCTGGTGGGCTACTTCCTGGGCGGAGAGACGATCGGCGCGCGCACGATCTTCGGAACCTTGCTGGTGCTGGTCAGCGTAATCGTGATCACGACGACTCCGGCCAAGAAGGCCGAGCCTGAGCCATTCGTGGAAGAACTTGCCGAAGCCGGCTGAGGCCGCTAGCCGAATCCCACGGGCTGGGAAGCGAAGGGGCTAGACTTCACCGGGATTCCTCCATACAATTCCGCTAATCGAACAACCCCTCTGCAGGGCGGCAATCGCGCACGGTCATCGTGAGCGTTTTTCTGAAGCTTTTGAATCAAGGGCCTTGTGGACGTAAGGAGCGGGGGCATGGCCCACAATATCGGGAAACGCGCTGCCATTCGAGTTTCGGGCTCGAACCTCGCCTCCCGGACTACCCAGCGGGAGCAGGAACTCGAAGAAGCCCACCGGATCGCCAAGTTAGGGAGATGGCGCTGGATCCGCGCCACCGACACGGTCACCTGGTCCGATGAACTCTATCGAACCTTCGGACTTGACCCCAACTTACCAGCGCCGTCCTTCGAGGAGCAGCGGCGAATCTATACGCCAGAGAGCTGGGCACGGCTCGACGCCGCGGTGAAAAGAGCGATCGAAACGGGCGCGCCCTACGAGATCGATCTTGAGATGGTCCTGCCTGACGGCACCACGAAGTGGATCATCGGCAGTGGCGAGGTGGAGTCCTATGTCAACGGCGAGCCTGCGCAACTGCGTGGAACGGTGCAGGAGATTACCGAGCGGAAGCGCAGTGAGCAAAAGCTGGCGCTGAGCGAGAGTCGCTACCGGTCCCTGGTCCGGGCCAGTTCGGAGGTGGTCTGGAGTACGCCGCTTGACGGAAATCAGTCGGGCGATGCCGTGGAGTGGCAGGCATTCACGGGCCAGACCCGCGAGGAGATCGCCGGTTTCGGTTGGGCCAATGCCATCCATCCGGACGATCGGGAGCGCAGCGAACTCGCCTGGCGGAACGCCCTGGCCAATGGAACAACCTGCGAATTAGAGAACCGCCTTCGCCGGCACGATGGTGTCTACCGGATTATGCATGCCCGGATCGTTCCGGTCCGTGACGAGGCGGGGAGAATCGTCGAGTGGGTCGGAATGCATACCGACATCACCGAGCAAAAATTGGCCGAGGAGTCGCTTCGCCAGGCTGAAGAAGCGCTGCGAAAGAGCGAGCGCATGTACCGCACGGTCGGCGAGTCGATCGAGTATGGCGTTTGGGCCTGCGATGCGGAGGGACGAAATACCTATGTCAGCGAATCGTTCCTCCAACTGGTGGGCTTGACCCAGGAGGAATGCTCTGAGTTCGGATGGGGTAAGGTGCTTCATCCCGAAGAGGCCGAGCAAACGATGGCCCGGTGGAAGGAATGCGTGCGGACGGGCGGGGCATGGGATGCCGAGCACCGCTTTCGCGGCGTGGACGGCCAGTGGCACGACATCCTGGCTCGCGGCGCCCCGGTGCGCGACGATCACGGCAGGATCACCGGGTGGGCGGGTATCAACCTAGACATAAGCAGGCTCAAGCAAGCCGAAGCGGCCTTGCGACGATCGGAGAAATTGGCAACCGCGGGCCGGCTTGCCGCCAGCGTGGCCCACGAAATCAACAACCCGCTATCGGCGGTCACCAATGCTCTGTATCTGGCGTTGCAGGACGAAAGTCTGAGCGACGCCACACGCGACTATCTGAAACTCGCCGAGCAGGAGTTGGCCCGGGTGGCACATGTCACCACCCAAACGCTGCAATTCCACAAACAATCCAGCGCACCCGCGCCCGCTGACGTGACCGAAGTCATGGAGTCCGTGTTCTCTCTGTTCGCGCCGCGGTTGCGAACCTCTGCCATCGCCGTGGAGCGAGAATACCTCACCCGGGAAAAACTGTACTGCTTGCACGACGAGTTGCGCCAGGTGTTCGCGAACCTGATCAGCAATTCCCTGGACGCAACTCCGCACGGAGGAAAGTTAAGAATTCGGATTAAGAAGACCCGGGCCTGGAGCGACATGAGCACGGATGGCATCCGGGTGGTCATTGGGGATACGGGACACGGCATCCCGCCCGTCCTGAAAGAGCGAGTGTTCGAGCCATTCGTGTCCACAAAGGAGGCTACCGGGACCGGCTTGGGTTTGTGGGTGGCGGAAGCCATCATCCGCAAACACGACGGTCACATTACGATGCGCAGCCGCACCGGTCCCGCCCAGCATGGAACCGTGTTCTCGCTGTTCTTCCCGTTCGGGGGCGTGCCCCCGGGCTGAACACTCCAAATCCACCGTAACCAGGAATCCGGGAGTGGGCCCCTACCTTTTACCCGTAATCAACGAATTAGACAAAATGGTATTGCGGTGTTTTGCTGAGGCATCCTTCCGCTAGTAGTAAAGCGTCTAACTGGGAATCGTTGGCTAGAAAGGCCCTGCGTTCAAGGATTGCGCTCTGGGGGGAGCGTAGTGAAAGGCTCGCAGGGCCAAATTCTTGTGGCGGCGCTCATCGGATCACATCCTCCGGTCCTGGCTCGACCTTCGGCGCGTGACGAAGAAATTTCAATAGCCGGTCTCCACGTGACTTTCCTGCACGTTTCTTGAAGAACTCCGCCGCGGTTTCCACGACTCCGACCTTTTCGGCTACGGCAACAGCGATCCACTGGTTCAGCGACACGCCGTCCTCCTTGGCCAAGCGCTGGGCGGCCTTCTTAATGGAGATGGGAAGCTTCAGGGGGTAGGTAGCTCTACTCATTTCTCACCTTCTTTAGCAGTTCGGCAGGGCTCAGAACCGGGATGCCGAATCGCCTGCCAGCCGGCGCAAAATCCGAGGCGTTATATGTAACCAAAGCGTCCGCCTGGCCATTGATAGCGGCTTCCAGGACCATCTCATCGTTTGGGTCCGCAGACTGGGGCCGCCAACGAAAATGTACTTCCACGGGCTCGACCAAGGCCGCCAGTTCGGCCAGGAACTCTTCGACCTCTTCTGGCGCCAGCCCGTGGGCCAGACGTTGCTCGGGACGCTGCAGCACGTCCTCATACTCGAGAAAAAGCGGGGGCGTCGCCAGGAGTACGAGCTGCCGATCCGCTATCAGCCGCAGGACCGCATTCCCAGCTCCGGTTCGTGTGCGAAGACCCGCGACCACCACAGAGGTATCCAGGACGATTCTACGAATCACATGACATCCTATCCGATGTCACATTCTATAGGATACTTCAACAGGTAGGTGACCCGTCAATGAATGGCTGGGATCACTCCTAAACGGCACATTTGCATCTCGCGACCTGGCGCTGCTAGGGTAGAGGGCTTCCATCCGGGATAGCGGTATTAGGCGAGATGCGGAGCGCAGCCTCGCGCTGACCCATGCTTGACAACTTGACCCACTCGCGCAAACGTCTGCTCGAACCGATGGACCGAGTCTCGGAAATTCTGTTTGGACTGATCATGGTGCTCACGTTTACCTGCTCGTTCAGCGTCGCCGATGCAGGCCGCAGCGAAGTCCGCAAGATGCTGATAGCTGCGCTGGGCTGCAATGTGGCGTGGGGCATCATCGATGGGGTCTTCTACCTCATGTCGTGCTTGAGCGAGCAAGGCCACAACATTCTCGCGTTGCGCGCCGTCCGCAAGACCACCGACCCCGCTGAGGCGCATCGCATCATCGCGGAGGCGTTGCCGCCGGGGCTGGCGTCCGTGCTGCCGGCGGCGGAATTTGCAGTGATGCGAGCGAAATTGAATCTGCTGCCCGAACCGCCCGCGCATCCCCGCCTGGCCAAGGACGATTGGCTGGCCGCCGTCGGCGTCTTCCTGCTGGTCTTCCTGTCCACTTTTCCGGTGGTGATTCCGTTTATCTTCATCCACGAACCCAAGCTGGCGCTGCGCGTCTCGAACGGCGTTGCGATCGCCATGCTCTTCATGGCGGGGTATGCATTCGGCAAATACTCGGGGTTTCGTCCGGGAAGGGTGGGTCTGGCGATGGTGGTGGTGGGCGTCGCCATGGTCGGGCTCACGATCGTCTTCGGAGGATGAAGGCCACAGCACAACTCGCAGGGTTCGCGGTGGCGGTTCTCCTGAGCAGCCCGATGTGGAGCCAGGAAACGCCGAACAGCGCGTCAGCCAAGGCTCCCGCGACGAAGAACCCCTGGGCCTATAACCTCACGGTGGACGGCTACATCATTCCGGACGGGACGTCCTACGTCGATCCGGTTTTCACCGCCGACCGCAATTGGCTGCACTTGGAGGCGCGCTACAACTATGAAAACCTGCGGACGGGATCGTTGTGGGCGGGCTATAACTTCAGCGCCGGCAAGAAGCTGGTGCTGGACGTCACCCCGATGATTGGCGGCGTCTTCGGTAGAACGAATGGGATCGCGCCCGGCTGCGAGGCATCCCTCACCTATAAGCAGTTCGAATTGTCCATCTCAAATGAATATGTATTCGACACCACCCATAAATCCGGAAACTTCTACTACAGTTGGCCACAATTCACCTACTCGCCGACCGGTTGGTTGCAGTTGGGCCTGGTGGCGCAACATACCAAGGCTTATCACACCAGCCTCGACGTGCAGCGCGGGTTCCTGGTGGGCGTTTCTCATAAGAAATGGGAATTCACCACCTACATCTTCAATCTTGGTTTCACCGATCCGACCGCGGTGCTGGAGGCAGGAGTGAGTTTCTGAGCGCTCGTATTTCTTGGAATGACCACCTCTGTATATTTATAGGCTCATGACAAACTCTACTGAACGCCTTCGTGGTACGTCGTCGCCGGCTTGGTTCCGGATGTTGCGCGCGCTTGGAGTCAGCTTTATGTGGTTCGTCCTCGCCCTGATGACGCTGTGGGCAATTGCCGCTCTGTATGTAGATTTTCGGATTGCGGCGCTGCGCATTCCATTGGCGGGGATCTATGCGCTTGCGATTCTCGCGATCCTCATCAAGGTCAGGCCGCAGCTTGTGGCCGCCCTTTTGTGTTTGGCGTGCTTCTGCATCGTGCTAACGTGGTGGTTCAGCCTGAAGCCTTCGAACGAAGGCGATTGGCAACCTGACGCGGCCCGAACCGCCTCGGTCGAGATCAATGGAGACCAAGTCACCATCCATAACCTGCGCAACTGCGACTACGTCACGGAAAAGGATTACTCCAACTGCTGGAGTGATCGGACAGTGTACCTGTCGCAACTGCGTTACGCAGATCTGTTCTTTACCACCTGGGGACCGAAGTACATCGGCCACCCCATCCTCAGCTTTCAGTTCGGCGACAACGACCATATCGCGTTTTCCATCGAGGCGCGCTATAAGGTCGGCCAGAACTACTCGGCGATTCTGGGATTCTTTCGGCAGTACGAGCTGGTCTTCATCACGGCCGACGAGCGCGACGTTATTCGACTGCGCACCAACTTCCGCAAAGACGAGCAAGTGTTCCTGTATCGGACCACCGTGCCGCCGGACGAGGCGCGCAAGATATTCCTCGTCTATGCCAATTACCTGAACCAGTTGAGAGACCATCCCGAGTGGTATAACGCGCTGACCCGAAACTGCACGACGACGCTCGACACCAAGATCGCCGCCGACCTGAAGAATCCCCAACCCTGGAACTACCAGCTTCTGCTGAACGGCACGCTGGATGAGCTGCTGTACGAGCGCGGGCGCCTGGTCACGGGCGGACTTCCATTCCCGGAATTGAAGGAGCGTGAGCACATCAACGACGCGGGCAAGGCGGCGGACGGGTCTCCGGATTGGTCGGCGCTGATTCGAGTGGGGCGGGTCGGATTCTGAGGAGCGATTGTTGCATGGACCGAGCCATAGCCCGACGGCACACGCCGCGGTTAGACGACACGAGGGCGACAGTATACTTTTCTTAGCCGTGGAGAGAGACGAACCCAAGAATGCCCTTTGATCTCCAGCCCGTTTTGAAGGGCGAGCTTCTCGAGCTCAGGCCGCTTCGGCAAGAGGATTTTCCTGAGCTTTACTCGGTCGCTTCCGATCCGCTCATTTGGGAACAACATCCGAGCAACGACCGTTACAAAGAAGAGGTCTTCAGGGAGTTCTTTCGCGAGGCCCTGGAATCGGGTGGAGCATTGGTGGCCCTTGATTCCAGAGATGGCCGAATGATCGGGTCGTCGCGATTTCACGCCTACGACGAAGAAAAAAGCGAGATCGAAATCGGTTGGACGTTCCTGGCCAGGTCCTACTGGGGCGGCGTCTATAACGGGGAGATGAAACAGCTCATGCTGCGGCACGCCTTCCGATTCGTGAACAACGTTGTCTTTCTGGTTGGTCCACAAAATCTTCGTTCGCAGAAGGCCCTGGAAAAGATAGGCGGGGTTCGTGTGGGATCGAGGCGCGACAGCCTCGGCCGGGATAGTGTTGTCTACCAAATCACAGCTTCAACCTAGATGTGGCGGTGACATTCCCGCTTGAGGGAAAAGACTGACGATGATATCGCTCGCCATCTTCATTCTGCTTCTCTTCCTCTACAGCCTGGTGTCGGGGCGACTGGAGCGGACGGTGGTCACCGCCCCCATCGTGTTCACCGTGGCGGGCATGCTGATGTTTCCCCGGTTGCAAGGAATTCTCAGGCCCGAGAAAAATTCGAACATCTTCCTCGGCATTGCCGAAGTCGGGCTGGTGATGCTGCTTTTTACCGAGGCCAGCCGCACCAACCTGAATGCTCTGCGGAGCATTCGAAACCTGCCGACGCGCTTGTTAAGCATCGGCCTGCTGCTGACCATCGTGTTGGGCGCAATCCTTGCGCGATTGGTATTCCCAAGTCTTACGTTGTGGGAGGCGGGAATCCTGGGCGCCGTCCTCGCCCCGACCGACGCCGGATTGGGACAGATTGTCCTGGACAGCCCGCGCGTGCCCACGCGCATTCGTCAGGCGCTCAAAGCAGAAACCGGTCTCAACGACGGACTCTCGGTTCCGTTCCTGCTGTTCTTTATCGCCCTGGCCGCGGCCCGGACCGCGGGTCACCCTCCGCGTCTGCCGCTGTTCATCCTGGAACAGTTGGGGATTGGTGCGCTGGTCGGCGCGGCGATCGGACTGGCCGGCGGATGGTTGCTGGGCCTGGCGCGGCGCCGGGAGTGGATAGCGGAATCGTTCCTGCAGATCGGCGTGGTAGCGCTGCCCCTGCTCTGTCTGGTGGTATCCGAGGTGCTTGGCGGCAGCATGTTCATTGCGGCCTTCGTCGCCGGCCTGGCGGTGCAGATGGGATTCAAGGAAGCCGGCAAGCACAGCGTCGAGTTCGCCGAGGAGTGGGGACAACTGCTCAACCTGTCGGTCTTCTTCCTGTTTGGCCTGGTGATCGTGCGCAATTTGCCGCAGTCCGGCCCGGCGGAGTGGCTGTACGCGGTCCTCAGCCTGACGGTGGTGCGGATGCTGCCGGTGGCGATCGCGCTCATCGGCACGCGGCTGAGCGCGGCCAGCGTGATCTTCATGGGCTGGTTCGGACCGCGCGGCCTGGCGTCCATCGTGCTCGGGCTGGTGTACCTGGAACAGGAAATGCATTTGCCCGGAGAATCAACCATGCGGCTGGCGGTGATCGTGACGGTAGCGCTCAGTATCTTCGTCCACGGACTGAGTGCCGTGCCGGGCATCAATCTTTACGCGCGCAAGGTCGCAACGCTGGGGACCGACGCGCCGGAGCATCAGGAAGTGGGAGTGTGAAGACGGCGCCCGCTTGGAGTGCCGTCGCCCAACCTCGCTTTACATTCCACGCGGCTCTCCATGACAATAGGAGTAATTCGTATCTCGGGTGCCAGCGAGGAATGCGGTGAAGTTGCGAGGATGGCTGCTGCTGTTGCTGTTTGTGCACGTTCTGCTGCACCCCCTGGTGCATGCTGGTCGGCACATCGGTGGCGAATCCCTTCGCGGTTTCGGCCAATTCCACGCAATCAGACGCCAGCCTGAATTCAGGCGATCGATGCGAGCTATGCCGCGTTGGGCATAACACGATCGTCACACCGAAACTGCCGCAAAGCGACCTGCTGAATCCGAAGTGGATTCGGACCACGCTTCAGGCCGTCAACTACGCATCGCTGCAGGCCGACCACCGGCTTCCTTCCCGCGCACCACCCAGCCTCTAATCCAATCGCCAGCCCAGGAACGTCACGTCACGCCTCGTGACACGTTCATCCATTGATGGCTGTTTTCCCTTGGTCCTTCCCATGTGACCCGCAGATTTCTTGGCGGGCCTGCATTGCGAGGGGCCAGCGAAATTGGAGATAGAGATGATTTCGAAGCAAGAAGAATTGGGAAGTTGGTCGCCGCGAAAGAAATGTTCTCGCTGTGGTGGAAGCGCCGGGCTTCAGCCCGGCGAGTACGATCCCGCAACAATTGGCTTTAGCCACGGCAGGCATGGAACCGTGACCAGGGCTAAAGCCCGCTCATGGTATGTGCCTTGCGGCACGGCTGAAGCCATGCCCTTCCACCGAGTCTCGTGGACACTTCTACGGGAGTTCTCCGCAGCCCTCGTGTTGATCTTTTGCCTCAGCTTTTGCGTCATCAGCGCCAACGCCCAGTCCTCGGGAAACTCATCGCTGAGCGGTGTGGTTGCCGATCCGACCGGCGCGGTGGTGCCCGGTGCGACCGTCGAGATTCATAACCCCGTCAGCCAATTCGACCGGTCCACCACCACCGACAGCGCGGGGCGACTTCAGCTTCCCGAACATTCCGCTTAATCCTTACCACCTCAGTGTCACGGTGACCGGGTTCGCTTCGTATGCCCAGGACGTTGATGTTCGTTCCGCTGTGCCGCTGAGCCTCAAAATCACCCTGCAGATAGCCGGGATCGGCCGAAAGCGTCACAGTCCAAGGCGAGGCGAGCGACCTCCTGGAGAACGATCCGACGTTTCACACCGACGTGGACCGCAGTCTGTTCGACAAGCTTCCGCTGGAAAGCGGCTCCTCGGAGCTGAGTTCGCTGGTCACGCTGTCCTCGCCGGGGGTCGCCGCCGATTCCAACGGCCTCTTCCACGGGCTGGGCGATCACGCGTCCAACTCCTTTTCCCTGGATGGGCAGCCGATCACCGACCAGCAGAGCAAGGTGTTCTCCAACCAGATTCCGCTCGACGCGGTGCAGTCGATGACCGTCATCGGCGGCGCGCCGCCCGCCGAGTTCGGAGACAAGACCAGCCTGGTGATCGACGTGACCACGCGTTCCGGGCTTGGCTCGACGACTCCGCACGGCGCCATCACCGCCAGTTACGGCACCTTCGGCAGCTCGAACCTGGATTTCAACTTTTCCTACGGCGGCAAGAACTGGGGGAACTTCATCGCGGCCAACGGGCTCGATAGCGGCCGCTTCCTCGATCCGCCGGAGTTCGTCGTCTTCCATGCGCACGGCAACGAAGAGAACGTGTTCGATCGCTTCGACTACCAGTTTTCGCAGGCGGACGCGCTGCACTTCAATTTCGAGTTCACGCGCTCCTGGTTCCAGACGCCGAACTCCTACGACAACCTGAACTATGGCGTCGTGGGGCCGGACGGGAACCTGGTCGGTCCGACCGATCAGCGCTCGAAGATCGTGACCTTCAACATCGCGCCAACGTGGACGCACACCATAAGTCCGAACGCCGTGCTGAACGTTACGGGCTACGTGCGGCGCGACGCCTTCAACTATTACCCGAGTGGCAATCCGTTCGCCGATTTCAGCCCGATCCAGCAGGAAACCGTGGCCCAGCAGCGCTCGCTGCTCAACGCCGGCGGGCTGGCCAACATCACCTATACCAAGGGCATTCACAATCTGAAGGCCGGGATCATGTATGAGCAGACGTTCCTGAACGAGAATGACCAGCTTGGCATTGTCGATCCCACGCTCAATTCGCCCTGCGTGGACATGAACGGCAACCCGGTGCCCGGATTCACCGATCCAGCGCAATGCGCCGCCGCCGGATATTTGCCCAATGGCGGCTACACGCCGCTGTTGAGCTGTTACGACCTGACGCGTCCGATCCCGTCGCAATCGGCCGGTTGCCAGAGCCCGCACAGTACCTTGTTCTCCTTCGTCGGCCACACGGACGTGAAGGAGCTCGCAATGTACATCCAGGACACGATCACCAAGAGAAACTGGACATTCAATCTTGGGATCCGCGGTGACCTGTACAACGGGCTATCGGTCGCGCGGCAGGCGGAGCCCCGCCTGGGACTCTCCTACAACGTCCAGAAAACCAATACCGTCCTTCGTGCCTCCTACGCGCGCACCATGGAGACGCCCTTCAACGAGAACCTGGTGCTCTCCAGCACGGGGTGTTTCTCGCCGGTCGTCGCTGCTCTGGTGCCGTGCGTGCCCGCCGTGCTGACTCCCGGCCATCGCAACGAATTCCATGCCGGCCTGCAGCAGGCCTTTGGACGCTTCCTGGTGGTGGACGCCGAGTACATCTGGAAGTACACCCACACCGGCTACGACTTCAGCATCCTGGGCAACACGCCCATCTTCTTCCCAATTGGTTGGGACAAGCTCCAAGATTCCGGGATGGGCGCTGCGCGCCAGCGTGCCGGTTTATCATGGCTTCAGCGCGCTGGTGGTAATGTCGAGCGTTGCCGCCCGTTTCTTCCCGCCGCAGACCGGCGGATTGGGCGTAACCGTGGGACAGAGCGGCTTTCCCTTCCGCATTGACCACGACGAAGCCTTCAACATGACCGCGCACCTGCAATACCAGACGCCCTGGAAACGCGGACCGTGGTTCGGCTTCAACTGGCGCTATGACAGCGGACTGGTGGCCGGCGCGGTGCCTTGCTACGGGGTCCTTCCCTTCAACGACTGCCCGACGTCAACCACGCTCAATGGCCAGCCGGCGGTCGATCTGAGTGGACTCAGTGCCGATGAGGAGTTCCAGGCGGGACTCTTCTGCGGAAGCGTGAAGTCGCAACCCCTATACGCCTCTGCCGACGCCCTGTCCGGCATCGCAGTACGGGTCGAACCTGGTAAAGATTCCGGCGCCGAACACGCAGAATGACGACCACAATCCCGCAGCGTATCGCGTCACGCAATCTCTTCGATCTTGCGATCGGCGATGACAACCTCTTCATGGGGGACAGGTACAAGTGGAGCCTGCAATTCACCGCCATTAACCTGACGAACAAGGACGCGCTGTACAACTTCCTGTCAACCTTCAGCGGCACGCACTATGTGACGCCACGGGCGCTGACGGTGCAGTTGGGGTTCCACTTCTAGCAACCCCTTTTCACCACAGAGGCACAGAGACACAGAGACAGTCAAAACGAAAACAACCACGGACTTCGCCGACGCCAGAATCGGGACGCTACGGTTTCGGCCTTACTTGTCCATCTCATACGCGGTTCGCAGCCAGCGCCGGGCTTCCGCGTCGAAGTCGGCCGGCTTGCCGATTTCGATGCGGTGGGTGATGCGATCCTTCTTTGCGAAACCTCCGGTGTCGATGAGGCGCTTCGGCGCCTTGGTGTCTTTCAGCGCCAGGCCGAGGTCAATGCGCGTACGGGTGGTTGGTTTTACTTGCGCGATGACATGATTGCGATAGATGGGCACGATCGTCTGGCAAGGTGAGACCCGAACGTCCTTGCCCAGGGTCTTGGCATAGGTGAGAATCTCGTCGTAGATCTCCCGCAGGTGCTCCTTTGGCCCGGCAAACATGTGGTCAACATAATCCTGCGCGTGCTGCAAGTACTGGTCCGGGTTTTCGCCGTCGTCTTCTTTGCCGGCCGAGCGCGCCGCGATCCATCCGGCGTAGTTGGTGCCCAGCCCATGCTCGGTCTTCAGCCAGTCTCGGCGTTCCTTCTCGCCTTTCGGCCCCTTGCTGTTGACGAAGCGCAGCCACTCCTCCAGCGAGCGTCCGGTTTTCGCTTTCATGTCCGGCGATGACCGACCGCAGCATCTGCATGCTGGGATGCATATCGTACTTCCATTTCTTGTGAGTCATGGTAGGCATGTAGGACTCCGAGGGGGGATCTGCAAGTCTCGCGACGGCAGAGTATAGCTCAACTTCGGCAGCGCTGGTAGGACCCGGCTCGGGCGTTCGAGAGCCAACTGCGCGCGGAGTACCCGCTCTGCGTGGTATATTGCCCAAAAGTATGCTTCACACCCTCGCCGATTGGCTCCACAGGTACGCACTCCCGTTGGAGATCCTGCTGGTCATCGTCAGCACCCTGGTGGCGCTCTACGCCGACACCATCCGGCACTTCCTGTCCTTGCCGCCCCAGAAGTTGAGCACCTGGTTCCTGAAGGCCAGACTTCTGTCGGTGAACTCCAAGCTCTTCAACCTGTGCGAATGCCAGAACAATGCCTTTACCACCGTGCTGTACATTTGCCGGACCTTCATCCTGGTCTTGGTTCTGGGCAGCCTTTTCGTAGGAGGCATTTTTCTGGAGGTGGTTGCGCTGCGCTCGGCGGCGCGCGGGGACACGGACTTCTACAGCCGCTTTCACCAGAACCTCGACATCTCGTTAGCGCTGGTGTTTTTTGTGGTTGTCTGCTGCCGGTTGATGCTGCTGGGAGAGTTTCTCTACCGCCTGCGAAACTTCAAGGGCTACGACCATCGCCTGATGGCCGAGATCGCCCAGCTCGAAGAGAAGCTGGGGATTTCCGACGACGAACCGGCGAACTCGCTGTCGGAGTAAGCCCGCTGCTCGCTTGATTCTAGTGCGGCTTTCTTGGCGCAGCGTTGTCGCCTGCCGGATGTATCCCGTAGTAACTCCGCTGTTTCTCTTCGCGATCCACCTGCCGGCGCAGATCGCGGATCAGCATGGTCCACATCTGGGCATTGGTTCGCAACAGGATCTGCAGGTTCTGGTCGCGCAGGAACTCGATCTCGCTGCTCATGTTGCCCAGCAGACTCTCCATCCGGTCGAGGTCGGTCCGCATTTGCGCCAGGTCGTCGCCGGGAGTGGCCGGCGCGGCTTGTGGCGATAGCGGTCTGGGATTGCGCGGTCTGCGCCGCGGTCGGGGCGTGCCTGCGGATTGCGCCTCTGCTGCTGGATACGGCCAGTGCCATGAAAACCATCATCGCTAAAGCCAAGTACGTGACGTGGATACCGGGATTTGCTCGCTGTCGGTTCATATCAGCTCCTGAGCCATGCTGACCGCTGGCCGTCCACCTTGGCAAGTTGGCCGGGATTGGCTGCGAAGAATCCTTTCCGGCTGGTGCCGAATCCAATCGCAAGCGAGGATCGAAAGGCCTCCGATGCCCTAATTGCCGCTGCGGCCCGATTTCCAGTAAAATCAAGTTTGCGATCAAACAAGTTAGGAGTCTTATGAAGGCAGCCATCCATCCGGCTTACGACGAAGTGCGCGTGCATTGCGCATGCGGTAACACCTTTATGACCCGTTCCAGCCACAAGGGCGACATCAACGTGGAAATCTGCTCTGCCTGCCACCCGTTCTTCACCGGCAAACAGAAACTGGTGGACACCGCGGGCCGCGTCGAGCGCTTCCGCCGCAAGTACGCGAAGAGCGACGCCGGCAAAGCGGAGGCAGCCAAGGTGGAGGCGGCGAAAGTCGAAGCCGCAAAGAACTAACGCTTGCAAGGTTGTGCGCGAAAGCCTCCGCTGCGGCGGGGGCTTTTGCTTTGGCTGATCCGTGTCATCCGCGTAATCCGTGGTTAGTGGATTTTCGGTAGAATCTCACCGTGCACAAGTTCTTCGACAATCCGGCCGAGCGCACTGCGCCTGCGGAGGCGCGCGTGCCCGCATCTGTCGTGCTTGGCGGAGTCGAAATCCGTCCGGCGACCGTGCTGGCGCCCATGGCGGGAGTCACCGACACGGTCTTTCGCCGCTTCATCCGCAACCTGGGCGGCTGCGGCCTGATGATGACCGAGTTCACCTCGGCCGACGGCATCATCCGCCACAAGGACAAGAAGGCCAAGCAGTACCTCACGTTCTACGGCAACGAGCACCCCATCTCGGCGCAGTTGTTCGGCAGCGATCCAGTGACGCTGGCCGAGGCGGCGCGCGTGGTCGAGGGCCTCGGCTTCGACCTGGTGGACCTTAACCTCGGCTGCCCGGCGAAGAAGGTCGTGAAGTGCAATGGCGGCTCGGGGCTGCTGCGCGATCTGCCGCTCATCCGCAACATCTTCGAGTCCGTGCGCGCGGCGGTGAAGATTCCCTTCACGGTGAAGTTTCGCGCCGGCTGGAGCGACAAAGAAACGGTACACGTCACCTTGGCGAAGATGGCCGAGGACGTGCGGTCTGGCCGCCGTCGCGCTGCACGCTCGCACCCGCGAGCAGGGCTACAGCGGGCAGGCGCAGTGGGAGTGGATTGCCGCGGTCAAGGACGCAGTGAGGATTCCGGTGATCGGCAACGGCGATGTGCGCTCGCCCGAAGACGCCGCCGCGATGGTGGCGCAGACCGGCTGCGACGCGGTCATGATCGGCCGCAGCGCCGCGTCGAATCCGTGGATCTTCCGCCAGATCGAACAGTACACCCGCACCGGCGCCTACGACCTGCCCAGCGACGCTGACCGCTACGAGATGATTCGCACCTACTTCAGCATGCTGGTGGAGGAGCGGATGGGCGGCGCCGAAGGCAAGATGAAGCAGTTCGCGTCCTGGTTTACCCACGGCGTGCCGCACGGGGCGCAGTTGCGCAAGTCGGTCTATGAAGCCAAGAGCGGGGCTGAAATCCTCGACGCGGTAGACCGCTTCTTCGAGGCGCTGCTGAGCGGAGAACCGCAGCACGAGCAGGCAACCGTTGCTCCCGTGGCCGGGTAAATCGTTCCTCTTAGGCGAATCGCGGCTCTCTGCGGTTCTTTAATTCAGCAGAATCCCAGGATTCTTGCGCGCGATGTGCAGCAGTTTGAGTGTCGCCTGGCGCGGCTCGCGGATACCCTGCTCCCAGCTTTCCACCGCGTTCGAGCTGACGTTGAGCAGGCGCGCGAACAGCGCCTGGCTGGCGTTCAGGTCCTCGCGCAGACTGCGGATGTCGGCCGGCTTCAGCGGCTTGGGACGTGGCGGTAGCTCAACCTTGCGCAGGTCAAGGGTCTTCGGCGAGTCGCCCGCGGACGATCCGCTTGCGCCCTTGCGCTTCTTCTTTTTGTCTTTCTTGCCCTTCTTACCCATGCCTCACCTTTTGAGAAGTACCACAATGTCGTAGGCCCACAATGTAGCATATCGCTTGCGTCTATCCTAAGGTCTGTTCCAGTTTTCGCACCGCCGGCAGGCCCTTTTCATTGCGCTCCAAGTATGTCCATGGCGTCTTCGCATCGTGGGTAAAGACCACCAGCCAGTTCTCCGGAATGGCCGCGTTGTAGAAGCGGTGCTTGTTGTCGATGCTCTGCAGCGGATATAGATCGTAGCCCAACACCCACATGGGCTCGAGGTGTTGCGTATCGCACACCAGATCGCTGGGATAGCACGCCACCTGACCGGCGCTGCGTAGGATGACCGCCTGCAGATCGCGCGTGTGTCCCGGATAGACCTTCACGGAAATGCCCGGCACGATCTCGCAATCGCCCTTCAGCAACAGCATCTGCCCACTGGCCACCAGGGGATCATAGTTGTCGGTCATGTAGCTGACACGGTCGCGCTCATGCTGCTCGTGGGCGTGCTGCAGCTCGCCTTCCTGCACGTAGTACCTGGCGCGCGGGAAGGTCGGCGTAGGTTTGCCATCCTTGTAATAAGTGTTCCAGCCGCAGTGGTCGAAGTGGAGATGGGTGTTGATTACGATGTCGATGTCCTCGGGCGAAACGCCAGCCTCAGCAAAGCTCTTCAGCAGGAGCGGTTGGTGGTCGTAGATGGCGCGCCGCTTGTCGCTGAGCTTGCTGCCGATGCCGGTATCAATAAGCACATTGTGCTCGCCGGTGCGCACCAGCAACGAGTTGGTGCCCATGGAAATGCGATTAAGCTCGTCGGGTGTAGCGCGCTTTTCCCACATAACTTTGGGAATGACGCCAAACATGGCGCCGCCGTCGTTCCAGTAAATCCCGTCCGAAAGAACGGTAAGTTCAAAGTCGCCGAGCGTCCTGCGGTGCAAATTGTCTCTCCTGGAAAGCTGTGGGAAGGTGGAAGGCCGCTACATCCACTTTGTTTCTTTGATGTCGATGAGCTGGCCCAGCGGATCGCGGAAGTACAAGGCCTTGGACTTCGGCCAGTCGCGGACAATCTCGCAGCCTGAGCTTTTCAAGAACTCCTTGGCTGCCTCGTAATCCTCGACATCGAGGGCCGGAACGAACGGCAAAACCTGATCATCGCGATTGACATAAAGCCTGAAACGGCCGGTCTCGAAGACGAGCTGTTCCTCGGATTCTGCGAGCAGGCGGAAGCCCAGCTTGTCGCGATAGAAGTCTCGCGCCTTGGCGAGATCGGTTACGTGGATTGCGAATAGTGCGTTAGAGACGAACTGCATTGGAGTACCTCACAGCGGTTGACTTGGCCAGAAACTCTACACCGGAAGCTTGTCCGCAGACAACAACGCGGCAAGGCCGCTGCCCTGCCGCAGGATCGCAAACCCTCGGAAAAGTGTTGCAGCTACTTCTTGTTGACGGCCTTCTTCAGCTCGACGCCCGGAGTGAACTTAGCCACGCGTCGCGCTGCAATCTTGATGACGCCGCCCGTCTGCGGATTGCGCCCGTTACGCGCCTTGCGCTGCGAAGTTGAAAAGGTCCCAAAGCCTACCAGAGTCACGCGATCGCCTTTTTTTAGCGCCGCCGTGACTGAATCGACGATGGTATCAATCGCGCCTCCAGCAGCGGTTTTACTGATGCCGTTAGTGGCCGCGATTTTGTCTATCAGATCCCCTTTGTTCATGCTTGCTCCTTGCCCGCAAAATGTGTCGCGGAAATTTACTTGCGAATTCCACTGCGTGTCAAGAAAAACCGGAAGGGCGCGTTTTCCACAGGCTGGAGCAGGATTTATATATTTTCTATTTGATATAAGGCAGAGTGAGGCCGTACGAAAGAAAAATTCGGAGATTCGATGGCTCAGAGGAAAGACGACCGAGAGCACTACGAGCACTGGTGCGAGTGCGACTGGTCGCAGAGCGAAATCGGTGCGCACGAGCGCTGTTCCAGCAAAGACTGTCACATGCCCAAGTGGGAGGATGTTCAGAAGAAGAAAAAGAAAGGTTCTACTTCTTGAATTTCTGCGCCCATTGCCGGAAGTGAAATTCAAACTCTTCGGGAGAGTAAATGCCCTTTTCCACCAGCAGGGTGTTCATCGCATAAACAGTGGCCCTGAAGCGCTCGTCCCGCGAAAGGTCATTCATCGCCTCTTCAAAGCTGATCAAGCTTTTGCCCTCGGGTACATCGGAATAGGAACGCTGCGAGGCGGTGGCCATCGAGATTTCTCCCTGGGTAGAGCTAATCTTCTACGATGCAGGGGATATGTCAAGGGTGCGTTTCGCCCGCCAGGTAACTCCAACAATTACAATGAAGGGAGGAATGTCGTCATCGATTTCAGTCCGCTCGCAGCGCAGCAAAGCCTCCATCGTCTTCACCTCGACCATTCGGGTGCTGTTCACGACGCTGCTGTTCACCGCCGCGGGTATGGGCGCAGGACTGTTTTTGGGTATCGTGGGTACCCTCATTTATGGCATGATTGAAGGCGGTAGCATTGATATGACCAACGCCTACAGACACGTAGCTATCCCCGTGGCCATCACCCTCGGCGCGGCGGCTCTGATCGGCGCGCTGCTGCTGGAAGTGCGCTCCCAGCGCGAACGAACATCCCGCTAATACACCCATCACTGCTGGACAATATGTACAGGAATGCTGTACGCTGCTTCTTGGAGGGAAACCAACCGTCATGGCAGTGGAGACAACATACACAAGTTTGCGGGAACGGCTGGCTTCGGTCCTGGACCAGGTTGCCAACGATCAGGAGGTTGTCATTGTACGGCGCCGTGGCGCAAAGGATGTTGCGCTGATTCCGGCCGACGAATTGGCCGGACTGATGGAAACCGCACACCTGCTCCGTTCGCCGCGGAACGCGCGGCGACTGATGGCAGCACTCCGTGAGGCTCGTCAAGGCAAGGGTAAGCGGATGTCACCGGAGCAGTTGCGTCGGGAGTTCGGCCTGGATGCGGCGCGCTGAGCGTGAGGCTGTGTTCCAGTCAAAGTTCCTGGAAGACCTCACCTATTGGGTCAAGACTGATCGGAAGGTCGCTTTGCGCGTTTTGGAATTGGTCGAGGCTGTCGTACAAGATCCGTTTAGCGGCCTGGGCAAACCGGAGCCGCTAAAGTTCGAGTTCGCAGGTTGCTGGTCCAGGCGAATTACTCAGGAACATCGGCTGGTTTACCGGGTCTCGGAAACGCGAATTGATTTTCTCCAGGCCCGCTATCATTACTAACGATTTGTAACAGCCGCGCGTGGAGACAATGAACCGCGGCGAACCGGAATACATCATCATGGCCGAAAACATTCATGTGAAATTGCCCGACGGCAGCGTGAAAGACGTGCCGCGCGGGACCTCCGCCCTCGACATCGCCAAGAGCATCAGCCCGCGCCTGGCTGACGCCGCGCTCGCCGCGCAGATCAAGCCGCTGTCGCCGAATGGAAGCGGCGGCAACGGCCATCAGCCGGCCGCCGAAGCCGCCCCAGCCTCAGATAAGGCCCCGGAGAACAACGCTCAGCTTGTGGACCTCACTCGGCCGCTGGAGCAGGATGCCGAGCTGCGCATCCTGACCGACCGCGATCCCGAGGCGCTGGAAGTCTATCGCCACTCGTCGGCGCACCTGATGGCCGCGGCGGTGCTGGAGCTTTTTCCCGAGACCAAGCTCGGCCACGGCCCGGCGACCGAGAGCGGCTTCTTCTACGACTTCTATCGCGAGAAGCCGTTCACGCCCGAGGACCTGGAGGCCATCGAGAAGAAGATGCAGGAGCTGGTGAAGCAGGACCTGCCCTACGCGCGCGAGTTTCTGCCGCGGCAGGAGGGACTGGAGCGCTTCAAGTCGGAAGGCGACTTCATGAAGTGCCACTTCATCGAGCAGTTCACCTCGCCCGACGAGAAGATTTCCATCTACAAGACCGGCAAGTTCACCGACTTCTGCCGCGGGCCGCACATCCCGTCCACCGGGCGCATCAAGGCGTTCAAGCTGCTCAACATCGCCGGCGCCTACTGGCTGGGCGACGAGAAACAACCCGCAACTGCAGCGCATCTACGGCACCTCGTTCTTCTCCAAGAAGGACCTCGACGAGTATCTGCACAAGATCGAAGAGGCGAAGAAGCGCGACCATCGCGTGCTGGGCAAGCAGCTCGACCTGTTCTCCATCCAGGAGCTGGCCGGGCCGGGGCTGATCTTCTGGCATCCCAAGGGCGGCCTCATCCGCAAGGAGATGGAAGACTGGATGCGCAACGAGTACCTGAAGCGCGGCTACTCGCTGGTGTACACCCCGCACGTGGCGCGCGTGGACCTGTGGAAGACCAGCGGCCACGAAGGCTTCTACGCGGACAACATGTTCACCCCGATGGAACTGGACGACGCCAACTATCGCATGAAGCCGATGAATTGTCCGTTCCACATTCTGATCTACAAGGACTCGCTCAAGTCGTATCGCGACCTGCCGGTGCGGCTGGGCGAGCTGGGCACGGTCTATCGCTACGAGCGCTCGGGCGTGATGCACGGCCTGCTGCGCGTGCGCGGCTTCACCCAGGACGACGCCCACATCTTCTGCACGCCGGAGCAGATCGAGGACGAGATCAGCGGCTGTATGGACTTCGCGCTGGCTGTGCTGCACACCTACGGCTTCGAGCAGTACCAGGTGGAGCTTTCGACCTGGGACCCCAACGAGCGCGAGCGGCTTCATCGGAAGCGACCAGCAGTGGGAGTCGTCGGAAGCCTCGCTGAAGAACGTTCTGGAGCGCCGCGGCATCCCGTACAAGTTGATTCCCGGCGAAGCTGCGTTCTACGGGCCGAAGATCGACATCAAGCTGGTGGACGCCATTGGCCGCCTGTGGCAGCTCTCCACCGTGCAGTTCGACTTCAACCTGCCCGCGCGCTTCGGGCTGGAGTACGTCGGCGAAGACGGCAGGCGGCACCAGCCGCTCATGGTGCACCGCGCGCTCTATGGCTCGGAGGAGCGCTTCTTCGGCGTGCTCCTCGAGCACTACGCAGGAGCGTTCCCGGTGTGGCTGTCGCCGGTGCAGGTGGTCGTCATCCCGATCGGCGAGAAGCATCACGCCTACGCCAACGAAGTCGGCGACAAGCTGAAGGCTGCCGGCGTGCGCGTCCACGTCGACCTGCGCAACGAGAAGATGAACGCCAAGATCCGCGAGCACGCCATGCAGAAGGTGCCGTTCCAGCTTGTGCTGGGCGACCGCGAGATGGAGGCCGGCGAGGTCAACGTGCGCGTCCGCGGCCAGGAGAAGGCCGAAGGCTCGGTGAAGGTGGAGGCGTTCGTGGAGCGGGTGAAGGGGCTGATTGAGAGCAAGAGCGCGACGCTGTAGTTCAATGTACAGTCAATTGTTCTGCTTTTGAGTTCCGGGAAAGTAACGTCGAGCCGCCACAATTTCCTTGCAAGAAAACAATCCGTAGGTTATAGTTTCGCCGTTTATTCGCCATGAGTAGCTATTCGAAGATCGAGTGGACCGACGCGACCTGGAACCCGGTGAGGGGCTGCAAAAAGGTCAGCCCAGGCTGTAAGCATTGTTACGCCGAAACGTTCGCGGAACGGTTCCGAGGCGTCCCGGACCACCCCTATGAGCATGGGTTCGATGTAAGGCTGGTGCCCGAGAAACTTACCGAACCGCTCAAGTGGGTCCGGCCGCGGATGATTTTTGTCAATTCGATGAGTGATTTGTTTCAGGACGAAGTGCCCGACGAATTTATTGTCCAAGCTGCGAGGGTTATGAGTTTGGCGAATTGGCACACTTACCAGGTTCTCACGAAAAGAGCGCGCCGCATGAGAGATCTGCTCAATGGCAAATTGAAATTTGCTGCTGATGCAACAAATATCTGGTGGGGGGTGAGCGTTGAAAACAGAAAACACGGTCTCCCACGGGTTCGCGACTTACAATGCAGTAATGCTAGAGTTAGGTTTCTATCAATAGAGCCTTTGCTTGAAGATCTTGGCACCATTGACCTCGTGAGAATTGACTGGGTCATCGTGGGCGGCGAAAGCGGACCCGGTGCACGACCCATGTCGCAGGACTGGGTCATCAACGTCCGAAACCAATGTCGCCGGGCCGGGGCGAGATTTTTCTTTAAGCAGTGGGGTGGCGTGCGAAAGGCGAAGAGCGGGAGACTTCTTGGCGGACGCACCTACGATGAGCTACCGAGAGGCTCAGCGTCACCTGTGATGCCGGGTGCTGAGAGGAGAATCCACATCCAACTCCTCGAGGCGCCGGAACTAATACAAATCGCATCATGACTGACTCTGACCAATGGTATATCGGGCGAGAACAGACTCTAGTCAAGCATCATCTCCTTAAAGATTACCTGGCTGCCTTAGCCAATATTGTCGGTCAAAAATATCCCTCGATAACATATGTCGATTGCTTCTCCGGTCCGTGGAAAGCGGCATCGCAGCGCTATGAAGACACTTCGTTCGGAATCGCAATAGGAGAATTGAAGAAAGCCCGAGATCAGTTGAGGACACAATTCAACCGTAGTGTGAGTATGCGGTGTTTCTTTATAGAGAAGAAGCCGAAAGCGTATCAAGAACTAACAGAATTTCTTGAGCGCGTAAGAGAGCCAGGCATCGAACTGGAGCCCAAAAAGGGCAGGTTCGAAGATCTTGTTCCGGAAATCGTCGACTTCGTACACCAGGGAGCCGGAACTTTTCCCTTTTTCTTCATTGACCCTAAAGGATGGAGGGCAATCTCAATTGGAGTCATCAAACCGCTGCTCCTAATCCATCCCGGTGAAGTTCTCATAAACTTGATGACTTCTCACCTACACCGCTTCGTCAAAACTCAAAATCAATCTGAACTGTTCGGGTCCGCGGCGTATGTCGGAAGATTACGCGGACTCAGCGGCCAAGATCTTGACGATGAGATGGTCGCGATCTACTCCGAACAACTGCAGACAGTTGGTCGCTATGACTATGTTTGTGCCGCCGTAATCCTGCGCTCGAACATTGATGTTCCTCATTATCGCTTGATATACGGAACACGCAATCCGCTAGGGCTCGCTAAATTTAAAGAAGCTGAGAAGAGGGCAATGAACCTTATGGAGCCTGTCCGGGCCCAGGCGAAATTGCGAAAGTTCGAAGAGAGAACGGGTCAATCCGAGATGTTTGGCGGTAACGAGACACTCGGTTCTAAGTTCTATGTAGACCTCCGAGACCGATACGTGAGTCGCTCAAGATCCAAGATCTTCGAAATACTCTCTACCAGGAAGCGTGTTCCGTATGACACTTTGTGGAAAGCAGCACTCGCGAACCCTCTTGTCTTTGAGAGTGATCTTAAGACTTGGTTGCGCTCTGATCCCAAAATCTCCTTCTCGAATCTCGGCAACGAACGAGCTCCAAGGGTCGGGCGAAATCATACAGTAAGTTGGTCCGAGTGATTGAGCTTTGAAAGCGCCACCCGAGTCGCCTGCACTGATCACAGCGTGAACCAACGATTCATCAACCCGCCTCCATCTCCCACCTCACCGCCGTGCTCATCATCGCCTTGGTGGCGACGGTACGGGTTCGGCTTTCCCGTGACGCGTATTGTGCTCGACGGCGGCCTCTCCGGGGGCGCGCTGATGAGCCTCCGTTTCACATTCGCGAATTCCTGGGTCAAGGCGGACTTACATGTGGTAAGATGTGTCTATGGAAAAGGTTACGGTCTCCTCCAAGGGGCAAATCGCAATACCGAAGCGGATTCGAGACGCTCTCAATCTCACCGAGGGCTCCCGGCTAACTCTGGAAGTCCGCGGGCAGGAAATTGTGCTCTCCAAGGGCGCTGCCTGGAAGAAGCTTCGGGGCGCTGGGCGGGACATAAAGAAAGACTTCCTGGAGTTCAGAAAAGAGGAGCGCGAACTTGAAGATTCGCGTTCTTGATTCGTGGCCGATCTTGGAGTGGATCAAAGAAAGACAACCGGCGACGGACATCGTCGAGAACCTTCTCGCCGGCGCAGAATCAGGTGCCGCACGGCTGCTAATGAGCGCCATCAATGTCGGCGAGGTCTATTACTACGTTTGCAAGTATCACAGCGAAACACTCGCCGAGTCGTGGCGTGAGTCATCGCGAACGCTACCTGTAACGATTGAAGTGCCGACGGCCGATGAGATCTGGGATGCGGCTCTCCTCAAAGGACGATATCCAATTGCTTATGCTGACGCGTTCGCGGCGGCGCTCGCGCAAAAGCATCGTTGCCCTCTGCTAACCGGAGATCCCGACTTTCGATCAGTTCCCGACCTGGAGCTGGACTGGATAGGCGGCTCATCGTGATCCGTGTTCATCCGCGTCAATCCGTGGTTGAATGCCTTTTAGACCCATGACCGCCGCCAAGTCCAAGAAGACGGCATCTCCCACCCTCCCGCTGTGCTCATCATCAACCTCGGTGCGCCGGCTTGGATTGCGGCGGGGAATTGTGGTAGGTTACATGTAACCACTCGGGAGGTTAACATGCCGACGCGAGTTCACACCAAGTCGTCTCGAGAGAAGGTTAGAGCGCACCGCCAGCGGCTTCGCCAACAGGGGTTACGGCCTATACAGATATGGGTCCCCGACATGCGCTCGCCAGCTTTTGTAACCGAAGCACATCGGCAGTCGCTGGCGGTTGCCAACAGTCGTCACGCCAAGCAGGACCAGGACTTCATCGACGCGGTCTCGGATTGGGGCGGAATGTGAAGCGCGGCGAAATTTGGACCGTTGCAGGTGGCAAGGGCTACGCTGGAAAACCCCGGCCGGTGGTGATTCTCCAGGACGACCGTTTCGACATGACGGATTCGATCACAATTTGCGCCTTCACGACCGACCCCACCGATGCTCCTCTGTTTCGGCTGCTGATCGAGCCCACCGAAAGCAATGGGCTGCGCGCGGCCTGCCGGCTAATGCTGGATAAGATCACGACGGTTCCAAAATCAAAGATCGGCGCACGGGCCGGCCGTCTGGGTGACCAGGACATAGTGCGGGTGAATCGCGCTGTCCTCGTATTCTTGGGCATCGCCGCTCCCAGCGATGAGGACTAACAGGCCCGCCATCTCCCACCGCACCGCCGTGCTCATCATCGCCTCGGTGGCGACGGTGTGGGGCTTCGGCTTTCCCATGACGCGCATCGTGCTCGACGGCGGCCTCTCCGTGGGCGCTCAGATGAGCATCCGCTTTCCCCTGGCCGGCCTGCTGATGTTCGCCATCCTTCGCGCCAAGGGCATTCCCATCACCCGGCGCGGCGTGCTGGACGGCATCTGGCTCGGCTTGGTGCTGGTGGTCGTCTTCTGGCTGCAGAGCGACGGCATGCGCTTCACTGCAACCGCCAAGGCCGGCTTCATCACGGGACTGTACGTGCTGTTCACGCCGCTGGTGGCGTTTGTTATCGGCCAGCGCGTGAAGCTGGCGTCGGCGCTGGGCGCGGTGATTGCGACCTATGGACTCTATCTGCTGGTGCATCTGCCGGGTGGCTGGGGGGCGGGCCACGCCCCCTGGGGCGTGTTCAGAGAAATGAACCGTGGCGACATCGAGATCCTGCTCTGCGCCATGCTATGCGGCGTACACATCGTGATGATGGGCGCATTCGCGCGCCGCTCCGAGGCGTGGCTGCTGGCGGGCTCGCAGGTCGTAACCTGCGGCGTGGTGTCCGTCATCGTCACTGCCTTTCTGCCGTCGCCCTACGGATTTCAGACTGCCCTCGCGGCGCTGTCTCACTGGCCGGTGGCCGGTGCGACGCTTTACCTCGCGCTCGGCTCCACGGTCTTCGCGTTCTGGGGACAGGCAACCGCACAAACGAAACTTGGCCCAACGGAGTCGGCGGTGCTATTCAGCCTGGAGCCGGTGCTGGCGGCCTTCCTCAGCGTGTTCTGGCTGAAGGAGACGATGACCCCGCAGCAGGTGGTGGGCGGCGCGCTGATCGTGGTGGCGATGATTGTGTCCGAGGCGCTGCCGTATATGTTCCGCGCGATCACGGTGCCGGACACGCGGCCGTAAGCCGGGACGAGGAAAAGTGAGCCACGGATACTCACGGATCTTCGAAAACAAAGAAGCGTATGATCCGCGTTCATCTGTGAAAATCTGTGGCTCGCTTTTGCCTTTCTCACAATTGCGCTACAATCCCTGCGCATTCGGAGGTCCACATGGCAGCCACATCCGCAGCCCCGCCCACCGTCAGCCTTGATCAGCTCAAGTTCGACATCTGCTGTGCGGCGCGCATCCTCTTCCGCGCCGGGATGAGCGCGGCCAATGCCGGACACATCAGCGTCATGATCGCGCCCGACCGCATGCTGATGAACCGCTTTGGGCCGTCGTTCGGCACGCTCACGCCGCACGACATCCTGACGCTCGACTTCCGCGGCAAGATCATCGAGGACCACACCCCGCAAAAGAACGCGCGGGTGAATGAGACGGTCGAGCTGCACGGCATCATCCATCGCTACAACCCGGAGCTGGTGTGCGCGCTGCACACCCACCCTCCGGCGACGGTGACCTTCAGCACGTTCCGCAAGGTGCCTGAGATCTACGACCAGGAGAGCTGCCTGCTGGCGGGCGATGTGGCCGTGGTTGAAGAAGACTACGAAGGCCTGGCATCGAACGAGGAGCGGCTGCGCTCGACCGCAGAGGCGGTTGGCAAGCATCGCGCGGTAATTCTGCCCAACCACGGCGCCATCACCAACGGACCGAACGTGCAGATGGCGCTCTTCGCCATGCTGCTGCTGGAAGGTATGGTGGCGCGCAATTTATCCGTAGCGGGCGCAGCGCGCGCGACCGGATTCGCGCCCATTCCCATCAAGATGGAACACGCGATGGCGGCGAAAATGGCCATTGCGAAGATGAATGCGCTGGAGCCGCTCTGGGCGGATCAGTTGCACCGGCTGGTGCAAACCGATCCGGAGCTGTTCGTGTGACTTTGAGTCACCACAGAGACACAGAGGCACGGAGAAAATCTCAGACACGGATTTTCACGGATATCCACGGATGACCCTTTAACCGAACAGTGATCCGTGTAAATCCGTGTTGATCCATGGCTAGATTGCTTTTCTCTTTATCCGAATGGCAGCGCCCTCGCCGCTGCATTACCATCTTTCCGTGCGCTCGAAGATACTCCATTGCATCCGCGAACGAGAGCTAATGCGGGCGGGCGACCGCGTCTGCGTGGCTGTGTCGGGCGGGGCGGACTCCGTCGCGCTGCTGCGCCTTCTGCTGGAGCTGCGAGCCGAGCTGGGCGTCGTCCTGGCGGTGGCGCACTTCAATCATGGGCTGCGCGGAGAAGATTCGGAAGCCGACGAGGCGTTCGTCGCCGATTTAGCGCGGCATCATGGGCTGGAGTTCTTTGCTGGTCGCGCCGACGTGCGCGAGCATGCCTTGGCCGCCAAGCTTAGCGTTGAGGCCGCAGGCCGTGAACTTCGCTACGGATGGCTTACCCACCTCGCAGAGGAGCAACGATTCAATTCAGTCGCGACGGCGCACACCCTCGATGATCAGGCGGAAACCGTGCTGCTGAAGTTTCTGCGCGGTGCCGGTACGCGCGGGCTGGCTGGAATCTATCCCAGCCTCGATGTTTGGGACGGCGACGCGCTTCGCATTGTGCGCCCGCTGCTTTGCGTCACTCGCGACCAAGTTGAGGCGTATCTCGCTTCGCTTGGTCAGAGTTGGCGCGAGGACGAAAGCAACCTCGACCACCGCTTCGCGCGCAATCGCGTGCGTCACTCCCTGCTGCCCCTGCTGGAGCGTGAATACAACGCGAACATCCGGCAGGTGCTGGGCGATGCGGCAGAGCTGGCGCGGGCGGAAGAAGAGTACTGGCGTGCGCTGGTGGAGCGGGAACTTCTAGATCGAATTGTTCCGATGATCGAAGTCGAAAAGCAGATCCCTCGCGGGCTGAAGCCCACTCGGGATGACAAAAGTGGAGGTCTTAACGGCACGGCTAAAGCCGTGCCCCTTCAAGGCCCAATCCCAGCCCAATTAAGCCTGAAGGGGTTTGCGCAGCTCTCGCTGGCCCTGCAGCGCCGGCTGCTTCGAGGTTTCCTCGAAAACCACGATCTGGCGCTTGACTTCGAGCACGTTGACAACCTGGTGCGCTGCGCCGCTGGCGAGTTTTCGAAGACCGCACTTCCCGGAGGATGGCTGGCCGTGCGCCGGGGCGAGTGCCTGGAACTGCGTGCGCCCGCCCCCGGACCAGCATCCGTCGGGTATGAATGCACCTTGCCGGTGCCCGGCGAAGTGTTCATTGCAGAGGCAGGCTTTACGGTGCGAGCAGTGATCGTCGGAGAAGCGCTCGCTCAGGAACGCCCCGACGCAGACAGTCTGCTGAGCGCCGCTCGGCTGGGTCCGGAACTGACCGTGCGCAACTGGCGTCCCGGCGACCGCTTCTGGCCGGTGCACACCGGTTCCGAAGAGAAGCTGAAGCGCCTCTTCGCAGAGAAGCACATTCCGGCCGAACAGCGCGCAACCTGGCCGGTCGTGCTCAAGGGCGAGGCAATCGTTTGGGTGCGCGGCTTCCCGGTGGGTAAGGCGTATGCATCGAATGGAATCGGCACGCGGTGAGAATCGAGATCGCTCTCCTAAGGCGCCCGACACCAGCTCTCCCGTTTCGGTCCAATGCGCCGCCTTTGTCCTTCCCCATAATTTTGTTTAACTCTCTCGCGCCGTTCTGTTTAGCCACGGGTTACAATCACATGAACCGGATATTTGTACATCCGGTGTCTAAGGGCAGCATCTAATCTGCTGAGCAGGGTAGTTGTTTCTGTCCGGTTACAGGGGAGTTTTCAGTGAATTCGACGGTCAAAACGGTCGTGTTCTGGCTGGTGATCGTGTCGGCGGGCGTCCTGCTGTGGCAGGTCGTCAAGGCCGGCAACTCGGGCGCCAAAGAACGCGAGATCAACTTCTCCGAGTTCCTCGCCAATGTCGACCAAGGCAACGTCAGCGAAGTGACGATAATCGGCCAGGAAGTCCGGGGCAAGTTCAAGAACGACAAGGCGGGGTTCCACACCACGGTCATGTCCGGCTACACCGACATGATCAAGGAACTGCGCGACAAGGGCGTGAACATCACGGTGAAGGACGCCTCCGCCGGTGGCTGGCCGAGTTGGCTGCTGAACCTGGCGCCATTCGTGCTGCTGGGCGCGCTGTGGTTCATCATGATCCGCCAGATGCAGACCGGCGGCAACAAGGCGCTGTCCTTCGGCAAGAGCCGCGCCCGCCTGCTCTCCATGCAGCAGAAGAAGGTGACGTTCAAGGACGTCGCCGGCGTGGATGAAGCCAAGGAAGAGCTGAAAGAGATCATCGAATTCCTGCGCGAGGCGCAGAAGTTCCAGAAGCTCGGCGGACGCATTCCCAAGGGCGTGCTGCTGGTCGGGCCTCCGGGAACCGGCAAGACCCTGCTGGCGCGCGCGGTGGCCGGCGAAGCCAACGTGCCGTTCTTCAGCATCTCCGGCTCCGACTTCGTGGAGATGTTCGTCGGCGTCGGCGCAAGCCGCGTCCGCGACCTGTTCGAGCAGGGCAAGAAGAACGCTCCCTGCATCATCTTCATCGACGAAATCGACGCCGTCGGCCGTCATCGTGGCGCGGGCCTGGGCGGCGGACACGACGAGCGCGAGCAGACCCTGAACCAGTTGCTGGTCGAGATGGACGGCTTCGAGTCCAACGAAGGCGTCATCCTGATCGCCGCCACCAACCGTCCCGACGTGCTCGATCCGGCGCTGCTGCGGCCCGGCCGCTTCGACCGCCGCGTGGTCGTGTCGCGTCCTGACGTGCGTGGCCGCGAAGAGATCCTGCGCGTGCACACCCGCAAGATTCCCTCTGAACGACGACGTGGATCTGCCCGTGCTGGCCCGCGGCACGCCGGGCTTCTCCGGCGCCGACCTGGCCAACATGGTGAACGAGGCTGCCCTGGTGGCCGCCCGCCAGAACCGCAAGACGGTGCTGATGTGGGACTTCGAGCAGGCCAAGGACAAGGTCCTGATGGGCGCCGAGCGCAAGTCCATGCTGCTCTCGGACGAAGAGAAGAAGGTCACCGCGTATCACGAGGCCGGCCACGCGCTGGTCGCCGCCATGCGCGCGCACTCCGACCCGCTGCACAAGGTCACCATCATCCCGCGCGGCATGGCGCTGGGCGTGACCATGCAGTTGCCCATCGACGACAAGCACACCTACACCCGCGACTACCTGGAGACGCGACTGGCCATCATGATGGGCGGCCGCGTGGCCGAGGAGCTGTTCCTCAACACCATGACCACGGGCGCGGGCAACGACATCGAGCAGGCGTCGGACCTGGCGCGCAAGATGGTCTGCGAGTTCGGCATGTCCACGCTGGGGCCGATGACCTTCGGCAAGAAGGAAGAGCAGATCTTCCTCGGCCGCGAGATCAGCCAGCACCGCGACTTCAGCGAGGAGACGGCGCAGAAGATCGACCAGGAAGTCCGCCGCTTCGTGGACGAAGGCTACAAGTCGGCGACCGACATCCTCAGCAACAACGGCCCTGCGCTGGAGAAGATCGCCATGGCGCTGCTGGAGCGCGAGGTGCTCGACGCCAACGAGATCCAGATGATCATCGAAGGCAAGGAGCTGCCGGCGCGCGTGAATCCGAATGTTGCACCGCCGTCCAAGGACGACGTGCAGCAGGTGCTGAAGCCGGCTCCCGGCCAGCAGCCGAGCGTCGCTCCGGAGCGGCCGGCACAGGCGTAAGGAAGCAAGATCCTCCCCACGCTGTCATCCCGAGCGAGCAGGAGCGAGTCGAGGGGGCCTGCTCTTAGCCTTTAGCTCTCAGCAAAACTGAAGGGCGGCCTCAATGGCCGCCCAAGCTTTTCTATCCGCAGTTTGTCATCCCGACCGAGGACGTCAGTCCGAGCGGAGGGACCTGCTCTTTCTATCCACTAGCCACTGACCACTATCCACTTTTCTCACTGCAGCCTCGCGTACTCTGCTTTGGCTTGCTTGTAGATGGGGATGTCGGGGTCGGCGTCCTTCCAGAGAGTGAGGAAATTCTGATACGCGGTGCGGGCTTTCTCGCGGGCGGCGGGGTCTTTGGCGGCGTCGAGGGCGTCGGCGCGAGCCAGGCCGAGGCGGGCCACCGCTCCCCATGGAAAGTTCACCACCAGTCCGTAGTGGTCGATGAACTTCTGAAATTCCGCCGCCGCCGCGTTGCCGTCATGCAGCATGAGATAGGCTTCTCCCCGCAAATAAACTGGGCACAGGAATACACGTTGTCTCCGTCGGCTGGCCGAGTTCCACCGGGACTGGTCACTTTCAATAGTTCGACTGCCCGGTTCGCGATCTTTGCGCTCCAAGGCGACGGCCGCCCGGATCGTCGGCAGCCAATACCTCTGGACCAGCGTGTCCAGCGGGAACGTCTTGTCGAGTTCGGCCGCCAGCCTCTCCGCCTCAGCCGTATCGCCTGCCCGCGCCAGAGCGAGCGCCGCGATGGCCCGCACGTCGCGGTTTGGGGCCAGCTTCATCGCCGCGTCGGCATCGGCACGAGCCTGCTGCTCGGTTTCCCGATTCCACCTCGCGCAGAGCCGCCGCAGCCTGATACGTTGCGGCGGTCTCTTTGGCGTCGCTGTGCTGGGCCGAGTCCATCGCGCGCCGCGTTAGTTCGCGTCCGTCTTTCAACTTTCCGTACCAAGCCTCTGTGTCGCCTTGCGTGGCCAACAGCAGGTCTTCCACGCCCGGCTTGCCCATGGCGGCCGCCGACCAACTGCGCCATCTGCGCCCTATCCGCCTTCAGAAAAGCCAAGCCGTAGCGGTTCAGGAGTAGGTACTCGCCCTTCAGCTTGCGCTCCTCTGCCTGTTTGTACGATGCCTCCGCCGCATCCAGCCAGTTAAGGTCCATATAGATGCCGCCGAGATTCGCGTAGCTGTTGGCGTCGTCCGGGCGCAGTCGCATTCCCGCCAGTGTCTCCTCCAATGCCTTTTCCGGGTTTCCAAGGCTGGCGAATATGAACCCCAGGTCCCCGTAAGGCACAATGTCCCGCGGATAGATTTGCTGCCACTCTTCGTAGGTCTGAGCTGCCTTCTCCAGCTCTGCTGTTACGAACAGGTAGTACGTTGCCTCTATGCCCAACCGTTCTCGCTCGCTCACCTTTTCGCGCAGCTCGTACGCCTTGCGTGCGTTCTCCGCCGCCTGTCCGGCTTCGTTGAGGTTGTTGTAAGAGGCCGACTGTTCGGCGTAGGCGATGGCGAAATTCGGGTCGATTTCCACTGCCCGCTTGAGAAAGGGAGAGCGGCGGTGTCCCCTTTTGTAGATTTCATCTTCTGCGCCAGGCTGTAGGCTTTCAGCGCCTCCAGCGATGGCGTGGTCGCTTCCTCCACCGGTGTCGCATACTTCCGCACCGAGCTGAGCGACTCGCCCAGCTGGCCGCGCAAGTTGACCGCCGCGGTATCCAGGGCTTTGAGTACCGCTCCCTTGCTCGTGGCCTGCTCTTGCGCTTCCGCCAGCACGTCCCCGTGTTGCAGTTCACCGCTTTGAGGCCGATCACGTACTGGCTTCCCAGCGCGGCGATCGAGCCGGTCAACACGGCCGCGCTCCTGTGCGCTGGCAGACCTCCCGTGCAAACTCTGGCGTCAACCGGTCTCCGGCAGCGCGTCCCATCAGCTTCAAGGTTGCGTTCACCTTACGGTCCGAAACCAGGTAGAGAAAGGGGGATTGCTCAAGCTGTACCGAGAGGCCTTGCTTCAGAGTGTCATCGAACAGGTGTCCCCGGTTTTGTTATCGAAGTCGGCGACAACGATGGTGTCTTGATCGGTGAGCTTGGCTGGCGTTTTATGCGAGCGTTTCCAGTAGATGCCGCCGGCGACCAGGGCGATAACAACCACCGCCGAAGCGGCGATCGATAGGCGCCGCCGTCCCGTTTTCGGTGCTACCGAGTCTGTCTCCGATTCCGTCTCTTCCGACGGCGGCGTAGTCCCTTGCGTGAGAAGACCGGAACGTAGGTGCCTTTGGGAAGATCGATGTGGACCGGGTCCGCTTGCCCGGCGTGCGATAATAATCTGCCAGGCGAAGACGAAGGCGTCTGGCTTCGGAGCGCACCACGGGATCGCTGCTGGGGTCGAAGTCCGACTTGCGGTCGAATACCTCAAGCCCTATCAGGTACTCCTTCACTTCACATCCCTCTCCCGACAGGGCCTTGTTGACCACGAAGCTCAGGAAACGGCTGTGGCGCGGGGCGTTGCAGAAGATAGAGGAGCTAAGAATCCTCTCGCCGCTCGGCTTCGATGTCCGTAGGCGTTATGGTGCCGCGAGAGGACGAATCCTCCCCATTCGGCCAATCCGGTGAGGTCCGCTCCTGCATGGACGCTCCGTTATTAGTTGCCTTTCTTACTTAGGCAGCCAGATCCGCTGGTGTGATTGGCAGTATAGCGCCAAATTCCGCAGTCATACAACTAGCAAATTAAGTCAATAACATACAGCCAAGGCCACCGTGGCATTACCTCATGACACTTGCGCCCGGGAGCTTTGCCCTCACACTCCAGCGCGAATGACCACCGCGCCAAGTTCCGACAGCCTTGCCGGAAAGTAGAACGGCGAGGTGAAAAAGGAGAATGACGATGCGGAGCCTACTAAGCCAATGGATTCGGACTCTCAAAATCAACCCTCGCGCGTTGACGATTGCGCTAACCCTAACACTGGGCGCGCTGCCTGCTCTTTCCCATCGGGGCTAGAGCTAAGAAGGTCAGCAGTGTGCTTCGGACCCCGTAGACAATTCATCGGGTACGGGGACGATATCGTCAATTGTCCGATTGACCAACCTGGAAATAGTGACCTTTTTCGATTTGATGGCACCACTGGAGAAAGAATATACATAGAGACATTGGGGACTGCCTATCCCTGCATCGAGCTGGTCGGCGTCCACGACAGCGTGTGGAGCTGGTAGCCATCTGAATGCGATGGATGTGGTACTGACCAAAACGCAAGAGTACACGATACGAGTATACGATAGGGCGGACGGCACCGGGACCTTCTCGCTGTTTCTGGAGCGGACGGTTCCTCCTTCTCCTAATGCTCGACAGGAGACATATGGTCAGAATCTCACCGACCAATTTGCTCTCGCCGGTGATCTAGACGAGTTCTTCTTCATAGCCAGTGCAGGTGACGTCGTTGATATAACAACAATCGGCGGAACCACTTATCCCTGTTTCACTTTGTTTGCTCCTGACGCGAAAACTACGTGGACTGCCTGTGGCGCTGGTAGTCATGTCAATGAGCTTCGGACGCAGGCGTTAACCCTGGCGGGCATCTATACTATATTTCTCTACGATCGACTCAGAGCGTTGGGGACTATAGGGTCGTCCTTCAATGCGTCACCGGGCCTTGCGTCGTCACCCAGATTCCAGACGTCTCTGGATATGCCACGCTACGGGGGGCACCGCTGGCGGGGGCAGGGGTGAGTCTCACGCAGCCGGGTGCGCCAGTCCGCAACTCACCATAACCGACAGTAATGGCTACTATCAGTTCCTGCACATTATTTCCGGTCAGGCCTTCAACGTGCTTGTTCATGCTTCGACTAACCAATCCGCGTCCGTTTCAGAGGATGCCGCTTCGGCAGATACGGTTCATGATAGGCAGTAGTCGACGACCTCGACGACACCGCCGCCCTGGCGGCATACAGGGCGGGTCGGGTCAGTCTGCGGGTAGTTGGCGGATGGCCTAGGCTACTGGGTTGAAAGACCCCGCGCCAGTTTGATGGGCGGGAGTTTCCCGGCCTTTACTTTGAGGTCAACCATGTCCTTTACCTGGATATGCTGATCAAGTTGTCTCAGTGTGGTGCGCGACGCGGTCCTAACCGGCCGCTAGAGGAGGTTGGTACAATGCTCAGTCCCGTTTTGGTTAGAGTCGTCGGCACATGCTTGACCTTGTCTCTCGTGTCACCGGTATACGCCGCAGAGAAGTTTCCCGACTACCCAGTACGACCAGCGGGTGATTACGCCGTCAAGGCAGAGCAGGCGGGCATGACTGTTGGACTTCAGCCGGTTGAGGACCCCAAAGAGCAAAAAACCTACTTCGACACGGAACTGACACCTAAAGGGGTCATTCCGGTTTTCATCGTGATGCAGAACGGATCGACGGGGGACAGCTTCCTGTTTGACAAGACCAAAGTCACCTATGGCCCGGCTGATTCAAGCCTTTCCACTCCGAAGATGGGCGAGAAGGCGGCCAAGGGCGCCGTAATAGTAGGCACCGCGAGCGCTTTGGCGATATCTCCGGCCGGAATGGTGGTTGCAATAGCCCTCGCCTCCAAAGCAGTGCACGGCACGCAGATTCAGGAAAGCATCCTGAAGAAGGAGATGCAAAGTAAGACGCTTTCTCCGGGGGTATCAGCGCACGGATTTCTATACGTACAAGTGTCGAAGAAGGGTCCGCGGGAAAAGATTCACCTGCAGATTCCAATGACTAGAACCGGCACGGAAGAGCCCGTAGTTTTTGACTTGTTTTTTTGAGGAGGGTCGATATGTCGAGGTCACTCATTTGTTCTCGTATCGCTTCGCTCTGCGCCGTTCTTCTCTTGGTGGCCCCGGTCGAGTGTCCACGGCCAGGGGGCAACCCCGACAGACTCGAAGCTAAAGCTTCAAGCGGAGCTGGTGCTAACTCCAGAATTCTGCGCCACGAAATATGGGGAGAATCACTCCGCTTTTAAGGTCGAAGACGCGTGGGAGGTGGGAAATGCGGCTTGTACGGAACTCGAACCTGCTCTGAAAGGAACTTTCTCCAGCTTGACAGTAGCAACCACACCTTTGTCCTCCTCCGATGCCGAATTAGTATTGACGCCAAAGTTTGTCAACGTCAGCGCGACAAAGACGATGTTGGCTAATTCGAAACGTGAATTGCTTGTAGTTCTGGAATGGACGGCGAAAGACAAATCGGGCAAGACAGTGTGGGTCGAGACAATCCAGGGTACCGCCAAGGAGAAGGAGGGCAACGGATTCTCACATACCAAACATGCAAAAGTGCTCTCAGCGAAATCGGTGAACGATGCGGCTGCCAAATCAGCCGCGGCGATGTCGGCTTCCCCGGAGTTGCGCAAGCTTTCCGATGGAAATTCCAAATGAGCCGTGCGCTACTCGTGTAGGTGCGCGGCCCAGGCTGCCCCATCCAAGCTCCTTATGCGCGGGGCTTGGCCCCGGAACGAAGCCGAAGGGTGCGATTCTGCCGCCTCCGTCACATGCAGGCGTGACCTCCGTCCTTGCGCCTGCCCGCCTGGCGCGATACTACTGAAGCATGAGGAGAGAGTTGATGTGTCTCCTCGCAGGCCGCGCCCAGTGTGCGGGCTGGAAAGCTCTTTGAAAAAACAGTTGCCAGTAGCCAGTTGCCCGTTGGCAGGCCGTGCGGTTTCATGTTACTAGGTGATAACTGTTGCCCTTCCATCCTTAGCCGAGTTCTGAAGCCAGCGACGGTCTTATCGTCGTAAGTCACTGCGATTCAAGAATTTACGTATAAACCTCTGGGGCTCAAGATTTTGCCGGGATTTATTGTCTAAGTCATTGATTTCAGGTAGAGCAGGGAGGGGGGAGGGGGTACCAGCTAGTAATAAGCAGTCCCGAAGTGGGAAAACAGGGATTGGGGAATGGGTGTTAGGGGATAGTTAACAGCGGGAGCCAGTAGTCAGTAGCCAGTTGTCGACGCCGGTGCTTTAGCCAGGTGCTAAATGCAAGAAACAGATCCCTCCGCTCGGACTGAAGTCCTCGGTCGGGATGACAATCTTAACGACTGAGTGCTCGGTGCCAAATGCTAAGTGCCAAATGCTGAATGCACAGAAAAGGAGTCCTTCGACTCCGCTCGCCAAACGGCTCGCTGCGCTCAGGATGACACCTCGTGAGACCTGAAGTCCTAGCTGAAAGCTGACGGCTGACGGCTACGAACCGCAGACTACTTGCCCGGCGCGAGCACCTCCTCGAAGTGGTTCTCGATCATGTGGAACAGGTGGGTGCGCGCCTGGAACCCCGCGATGCCGTGGGTCTTGCGCGGATAGAGCATCAGGTCGAACTGCTTGCCCGCGTTGATGAAGGCGTTGACCATCTGGACAGTGTTCTGCATGTGCACGTTGTCGTCACTGGTGCCGTGGACCTCGAGCAGCTTTCCGTGCAGATCGGCGGCGAAGTTTACCGGCGAGCTTTTCTTGTATCCCTCTTCATTCTCTTTCGGCAGGCCCATGTAGCGCTCAGTGTAGATGGAGTCGTAATTGCGCCAGTCGGTGACCGGGGCCACCGCCACGCCGCCCTTGAACATGTCGCTGTGTTCCAGTGCGTACAGCGTGAAATATCCGCCGTAGCTCCATCCCCAGAAGCCGATGCGGCTGGCATCGAGCTGCGGGAACTGTTGGAGCACCTGCTTGGTGGCGGCAAGCTGGTCGGCCAGTTCGACTTCCCCGAAGTTGTGCTTGATCGGCAGTGCGAAAGCTTTACCCCGGTTC
The DNA here is from genome assembly GCA_963735855.1 of uncultured Acidobacteriaceae bacterium. GTDB lineage: Bacteria > Acidobacteriota > Terriglobia > Terriglobales > Acidobacteriaceae > Bog-257. The sequence goes on along the minus strand of CAVTMW010000006.1, from coordinate 25,492 downwards.
GCCATCCCGCGGTTGTCAACTTTCAGGATGGCAAAGCCGCGGCGCGCCAGGATCTGGTCGAACGGGCCGATAATGCCCCAGCCGTCGCGCACGTCCTGCGCGCCCGGCCCGCCGTAGGGATTCAGGATGAGTGGCACCTTGCCGGTGGCCATCATCGGTCCACTTTTCGGCAGCAGAATCACGCCTTCCAGCGTGGTCGTGCCGTCGGCGGCCTTGAACTCCACGAACTTCGGCGTGAGCAGTTCGTACGCCGTCCACGCTGCGCGCGTTCCAAAACGCTTTGCATCGGCCGTCGATGGTGCACAGCGAAATGCTCGGCGTCGTGGTCATGTCGGAGTAGCGGTCAACGTAGTACTTTGAGTTCTGGGATCGAAGTCGGCGAAGTGCGAACCATTTTCCTTCGATACGCGACGGAAGTTCTGCCCGTCGAGTCCCACGGCGAATACGTTCTTCTGTCGCCAGTCGCCTTCATTAGCGGAGAAGTAAATGATGCCGCGCTGCTCGTCCACGCCGTCGATACTCTCGACTTCCCAGTCGCCATGGGTGAGCTGCGCCACCAGCCGCGCCTCGCTGCTCAGCGGATTCTCCTTGTCGAACTGGTACAGATAAATGTGATTGTGGCCGTCGCGCCAGCTCGTCCACAGATAGTGATCGCCCGACGACAGAAGCTGAAAATCAACTTCGCGATGCATGTCGATCCAGGCATCCGTGCTCTCGTTCATGATCAGCTTCGACTTGCCGCTATTCACATCGACGAAATACAAATCGACGCGGTCTTGCACGCGATTCAGCGCCATCGCCCAGAGCAAGCCGTTGCGCACCCATCCGAAGCGCGGAACCAGAACATTGGAATTCTCGCCCAGCGGCAACGAACCGCTGCGGCTCCGGTCACCGTGATCCACTTAAGCTTGCCGCCGTCGGAGTTCACGACCGCAAGATGCACGTCGGGATTCGGATCTCCGGGTTGCGGATATTTCTGCTGATCCACCGTCGCGTGCAGCGGAATCCAGTCGGTGATCGGATAAGTTGGCACTTCCTTCTCGTTCATCTGGAGGAACGCGATCTGCTTTCCGTCCGGTGACCAGGAATAATTGCTGCGCGTGTATAACTCCTCCTCGTAAACCCAATCGACTTCACCGTTGAGCAGATTGTCGTCGCCGTCCTTGGTCAGCGCCCGTTCGTTTCCGCCGCTCAGCGTCCGCACATACAGGTTGTGCTTGCGGATGTAGGCTATGCGATTTCCGTCCGGCGAGAACTTGGGATCCTCGCTTGGCTCGGAGCTCGACGTAACTTGCACTGCAGTGCCGGTTTCCAACGTGTACAGCCAAAGCTGGCCCTGCGAATCGAAGAGCAGCTTCTTGGAATCGGGCGCCCAATGATATGCGGCAATCGAATAACGTTGCGCTGCCTCCTTCTTGCGCTCGTCCTTGATAGCGCTCGTTGACGGCGCCAGAGTTGACAGCTTCTCGCTCGCAACCAGCACAGTCCCGCTACCCGCTGGTGACGTCCACAAAACAGAGCGCGCCGCGTTCACCGCTGTCGTCGCGTTGCACGAAGGAGACTTTCGTGCCGTCCGGACTCCACTTGATCGACTCCGGCGCGCGTCCGAGAATGCCAGCGTCCTTGAACATCGACTCGATGGTCAGCTCCTTCGTGTCTTGCGCTTCTTGCGCGGGAGCAGTGGTGTCGGTTTGGGCGAACGTAAACACCGAAGAGAACAGGTAAAGGAGGATTGCAGCGACGCGTGGTCTCACATTGGCTCCGGGAATGGAAATTGGGCGACCGAAGAGTGTATATCAGGAGCGAACTGGGCCGCCAAACGCATGTTCGTTGCGCCGGACGCGGCGCTGAGCGTATTTTCGCGTGCTAGAATCCAGCAGGTTCCCCCGGGTACAATGCATTCCGACATACACAAGTTGATTGACCTTCAACAGGTCGATTCGCGCATTGCCGCGATCAAGGCGGAAATAGCGGCGCTGCCCGCGGAAGTGCGGGAAATCGAGGCCAAGCTAGCCGGCTCGAAGGCCCGGGTCGAGAGCGTTCAGGCCTCGACGAAAGCGGACGAAAACGTGCGCCGGAATTACGAATCCGACATCCAGGACCAGCAGCAGAAGATCAGCAAGTATCGCGACCAGTCGCTCAACGTCAAGACCAACCAGGAGTACAAGGCGCTGCTGAGCGAGATCGAGCAAGCCGAAGCCGAAATCCGCAAGCGGGAAGACAAGACCCTCGAAATCATGGTCGCTGCCGACGCGCGCAAAGACGAACTAAAGCAGGCGGAGATGGCGCTCAAGGCCGACACCGTCGAGAACGAGAAGGAGAAGGAACACGCGCGCCAGCAGACCGCCGAGGACGAGAAAGCGCTGGCCGAACTCAACGCGCAGCGTCAGCAACTTCGCGCCAACATCGAGGACGACACCCTTCGCCACTACGACCGTGTGATGAAGCTCCGCCACTCGGCGCTTTCCGCCGTGCACGACGACCAGATGTGCTCGGTCTGCCGCGTCATCCTGCGCCCGCAGGTCTATCAGGACGTGGTGAAGGGCGAAGAGATGGTCTATTGCGATTCCTGCCAGCGAATCCTGTATTTCGTTCCTCCACCGCCCAAGCCCGAAGGTGAGACCAAGACTGGTAAAGCGCAAGCTGTCGTTGAATCGCGAGAGGAAGGACCCGTGCAGGCTGACGAAGCCCCACCGCAGTAGTGCCGGCGGCCGGCTTTACGTCGTGGTTCCGCTTTCTGGCTCTGTTGTGTCGTACTGAAATGCCTCCTCCAGCGGCACTCCGAAGACCCGGGCGATGCGAAAAGCCACTTCCAGGGACGGCGAATACTTGTCCTGTTCGATCGCGATTACGGTCTGCCTGGTAACCCCGATCTTCTCCGCCAGCTCCTGTTGAGTCATCTCCGAGCCGAGGAATCGCAACTTGCGGACGTTGTTCCGGATCCGTCCCTTGGTCATCGCAGACCCTGCCGGTAGTAAAACAACTGGGTCAGAAATTTCATCAGGTCGGCGACAACCATAAAAAACAACACGAGGTTGACTGTGACGAAATTCGTGACTGCGATTCGAGTGGAAGCGGCGGCGGGCGCCAGGTTGGCCACGATGACCCATACAATCACCGTAAATGCGCCGCTCGCCAAAAGGAAATAGGCGTTTCGATATGCCTTGCATTCGATCAAAATGTCACGCTCGTCTTTGGCCTCGGCTCTCGACTCCAGGGCCAGAACGATGTGATACACAATCTCGATCACCACGATAGCGATCACTGCACCGACAAGCCGGGGGACCATCCCGCCGACGAACTCGCCCCGGCCGAGGTCCCGCAAGACTGCTACGAAGTAATAGCCAAAGACCACCACAAAAGCGAGCACTGATCCCAAAATGCTTTTCTCCTGGTAAGACATGTCCATGAATCTCTCTCCCGATGAGTAATGTTTAGCAGACATAATGTAATATTAACTTGACTAAATGTCAAGTGTACTTAACATTTGTGCGGTTGGAGCATCTAGTTCAATCTCATCCATCTCGTGCCGAGTAAGATAAGTCTTTGATTTCAGAGAGGATACTTTGCCCGACTCCATTCCCATTCCAGTTATAATCGTCAATCACCGTGGGGCGGCGCGCCTGCGAGGCGGACATCTCTGGGTCTATCGCTCCGATCTGGTCGGCACGTCTGATGCGCCGGCCGGAGCGCTGGTCCATGTGAGCGACGAGCGCGGCCGTTCCCTGGGCTCGGCGCTCTACAGCAGCTGCATCGCAGATCGCCATTCGCCTCCTAACGGCGACGAAATCGACGAGGCGCAACTTGTGACCGCTGGTCGGGAACGAATCGCCGACGCGGTAAAATTTCGCCAGCACAGTCGTACACGACTCCGATTCCTATCGCGTGGTCTTCAGCGAAGCCGATTTGCTGCCCGGACTCGATCGTCGACAAGTACAACGACGTCCTCGCGATGCAGGTCCTGACGCAGGCCTTCGATCGCGAGGAACTTCGCCAGAGTTGTCGTCGAATCGCTGGAGGAGCACTTTCCCGATCGCCAGCGTGCTGGAGCGGGTGGACCCGCACATTCGCCAGCTGGAGCAGCTTCCCGACCGCCAGTCGCAATTAGTGCGCGGCGATCGGTCCAGTACTATCTTCACCTTGAACGGCGTGCGCTTTCACTTCGACGGCCTCGCGTGGTCAGAAGACGGGCGCTTTCCTCGATCAGCGCGAAAATTACGCCGCTGCGGCGCGCTACGCGCACGGCGAGGCGCTGGACTGTCTTCACCTATCAGGGCGGCTTCGCGCTGCATCTGGCGCGGGTTTGCCAGCAGCGTCACCGCGGTCGACTCGTCGCGTCCGGCACTGGAGGTAGCCGAACAGAATGAGCAACTTAACCGGGCCGAACACCGTCGCGGCGAGATCGAATGGATTGAGGCGAACGCCTTCGACCTGCTCAAGGACTACGCCACCGCCGGCCGCCAGTACGACACCATCGTGCTCGATCCGCCGGCCTTCGCCAAAACCAAGCGCGCCGTGCCACCGCCCTGCGCGGCTACAAGGAGCTTAACCTGCGTGCCCTGAAGATGTTGCGCCCCGGCGGAGTGCTGGTAACCTGCTCCTGCTCCTTCCATGTCAGCGAAGCTGAGTTCCTGGAAATGCTGGGCTCGGCCGCCGCCGACGCCGGCCGCCGCGTCCGCATTCTGGAGAAACGCGGCGCCTCCCAGGACCACCCATCCTGCTGAATGTGCCTGAAACGGCCTATCTTAAGTGCGTCATGCGACGATCCTAGCCTAGCGAGCTTCGGGAGATGCTGACGTTCGCCGGCTACGGTAATACTCGGATCTACAGACTGAGATTCGAATCAAATACGCATTTAACTATTGAAAATAATATGTCTACGACTCCAGCCACTCTCGGCTCACAATATGATTGACAATAATACACTAATATTTTATGCTTCCTTTACGCTAACTAGATGCATCTAAGTTAGCGAGGGCAGCAACGGCCCTGAAGATTTCTTAAGTGGAGGATTACGAACCATGACAGTTTTGACCCGTTGGGACCCTTTTCGTGAACTCCACAGCCTGCAGAACCGCATGAACCGCCTGTTCGAAGAGCAGTACGGCGGCGGCCGCGAAGACTCGCTGACCTCGGGCGCGTTCGTTCCGCCGGTGGACATCTACGAAGACGAGCACGGCATTCAGCTCAAGCTGGAAGTGCCCGGCATCGATGAGAAGGACCTGGACATCAAGGTCGAGAACAACGTGCTGACCGTCAGCGGCGAGCGCAAGTTCGAGAAGGAGCAGAAGGAAGAGAACTTCCATCGCATCGAGCGGCGCTATGGCAGCTTTACCCGTTCGTTCACGCTGCCGAACACCGTTGACACCGAGAAGATCACCGCCGACTACAACAGCGGCGTGCTGAACATCCGCCTGGTGAAGCGCGAGGAGGCCAAGCCGAAGCAGATCAAGGTCAACATCGGCAGCCAGCAAGCAATCGAAGGCAAGAAGGACGCGAGTCAGAGCGCCGAGCAAGGCGACAGGGCCAGGCTGCCTAATCACAGGTTTCGCCCTCCGGTGTAGATTCCTGGAGGGAGGCGAACTGGGGAGTTCGGAAGGGAGGTTCAGTCATTTGGCTCTCCCTTTTGTCTTACCGACGGAAGCTCTACCGAGAGGGCGAAAACGGCTACGAGTGACGGATAGTGGTTGCAGCTGGATCGGCTGCGTGGCAAGAGGCTCTTGGCTTGCTATCCGACGATGCAATGACCGCTATCGACAGCTGTAATCGATTTGGAGGATTAAATCATGGCAATACGTTGGGACAAATTAACCGTGAAGGCGCAGGAGGCGGTGCAGCGGGCGAACGATCTCGCCTGCGAGCACGGCAATCCTGAGTTGCAGCCGGTACACATTCTCGCGGCCCTGCTGCGAGGACCACGAAGGCATCGTTCCGCCGCTGCTGGAGCGCGTCGGCCTTGCATGCGGCAGACGGTGCTGGCCGAAGCGATGCGCGAGATCGAGCAGCCTGCCCAAGGTGTCGGGCGGCGGCGCGACGCAGGCGCATCTTTCCGATGTCGCCTCGCAGATGCTGGAGAACGCCTTCAAAGAGGCGGCCAACTTCAAGGACGACTACGTCTCCACCGAGCACCTGCTGCTGGGCATCGACCAAGCTGAAGCGCGATCCGGCGCAGGAGATCCTGACGCGCGGCGGGCGCGACCTACGACAACATCCTGCAAGGCGCTGACCGCGGTGCGCGGCAATCAGAAGGTCACCGACCAGAATCCCGAGGCGAAGTACCAGGCGCTGGAGCGCTATGCGAAGGACCTGACCGAGCTGGCGCGCCGCGGCAAGCTCGACCCGGTGATCGGCCGCGACGAAGAAGTGCGTCGCGTGATGCAGGTGCTGTCGCGCCGCACCAAGAACAATCCGGTGCTGATCGGCGAGCCCGGCGTCGGCAAGACCGCCATCGTCGAAGGCCTGGCGCAGCGCATCGTCTCCGGCGACGTTCCCGAGCAGCTGCAAGCAACAAGCGCGTGGTCTCGCTCGACCTGGGCGCGATGCTGGCGGGCGCGAAGTATCGCGGCGAGTTCGAAGACCGCCTGAAGGCCGTGCTGAAGGAGATCGAGGAGTCGCGAAGGCAAGATCATCCTGTTCATCGACGAGCTGCACACGCTGGTCGGAGCAGGCGCGGCCGAAGGCGCGATTGACGCCTCCAACATGCTGAAGCCGGCGCTGGCTCGCGGCGAACTGCGCGCCATCGGCGCCACCACGCTGAACGAGTATCGCAAGTACATCGAGAAGGACGCGGCGCTGGAGCGCCGCTTCCAGATCGTCTTCGTCGGCGAGCCCAACGTGGAAGACACCATCGCCATCCTGCGCGGCCTGCGCGAGAAGTACGAAGTGCATCACGGCGTGCGCATCAAGGACTCGGCCATCGTCGCGGCGGCGACGCTGTCGCATCGCTACATCACCGACCGCTTCCTGCCCGACAAGGCCATCGACCTGATCGACGAAGCCGCGGCCTCGCTGCGCATCCAGATCGACTCCATGCCGACGGAGATCGACCAGCTTGAGCGTCGCGCGACGCAGCTCGAGATCGAGCGCCAGGCGCTGAAGCGCGAAGACGATCCCAACTCGCGCGAGCGGCTCGCCGCGGTTGAGAAGGAGCTGGCGGACATCAAGGAAGAGGCCAACGCGCTGAAGGCGCGCTGGAAGCAGGAGAAGGAAGCCATCGCCAAGATTCGCGAGCTGAAGGAGCGCATCGAGCAGCTCAAGCTGGAAGAGCAGGAAGCCACGCGCAAGGGCGACTACAATCGCGCCGCGCAGATCCAGTACGGCGAGCTGCCGCAAGCTCGAAGCCGAAGTCGCAGAAGCTCAGCGCAGCAGATGGACGGCAAGCAGTCGCGCATGCTGAAGGAAGAGGTGGACGAAGAAGACGTCGCCAAGATCGTCAGCAAGTGGACCGGCATTCCGGTCTCGAAGATGCTCGAAGGCGAAGTGAAGAAGCTGGTCACCATGGAAGAGCGTCTGCGCCAGCGCGTGATCGGCCAGGACGAAGCGCTGGCGCGCGTGGCCAATGCCATCCGCCGTTCGCGCGCCGGGCTCAGCGATCCGCGGCGGCCGATCGGCTCGTTCATCTTCCTCGGTCCGACCGGCGTCGGCAAGACCGAACTGGCGCGCGCGCTGGCCGAGTTCCTGTTCGACGACGAGCACGCCATGATCCGCATCGACATGTCGGAGTACATGGAGAAGCACTCGGTGTCGCGGCTGATCGGCGCGCCTCCGGGATACGTCGGCTACGACGAGGGCGGCCAGCTGACCGAAGCGGTGCGCCGCCGTCCGTACGCGGTGGTGCTGTTCGACGAAATCGAGAAGGCGCATCCCGACGTGTTCAACATCTTCCTGCAGATCATGGACGATGGCCGCCTGACCGACGGCAAGGGCCGCATCGTCGACTTCAAGAACACGATCATCATCATGACCTCGAACATCGGCTCGAGCTACCTGCAGGACGCGGGGCAGCGCTCGACCGCCGGAGCGACGAAGTTCGCGCCGAGGCGCATGACGAAGCACGCGCGTGATGGAAGCGCTGCAGGCGCACTTCAAGCCCGAGTTCCTCAACCGCGTGGACGACATCATCTTCTTCAACCCGCTGGGCAAGGAGCAGCTGACGAAGATCGTCGACCTGCGGCTGGAAGACCTGCGGCGGCTGCTGGCCGATCGCAAGATCACGCTGGAGCTGACGCCGGCGGCCAAGGAGCTCATCTTCACCGAAGGCTACGACGCGCAACTACGGAGCGCGTCCGCTGAAGCGGGCCATCCAGCGGCTGGTGCAGGACCCGCTGGCGATGAAGATCCTCGACGGCGAGGTGCTGCACGGCGACCACGTCATGGTGGATGCCAACAAACGCGAGCGCAAGCTGACCTTCAAAGTGGCCAAGCGCGTCGGCGAGCGCGGACCGGTGGCGAAGAAGTAATCTCCTCGATTGCGGGTTCTGGCATACGCACTATCAGCGGTTGCGATTCCGCGACGGCACAGTCGAAAGGCTGTGCCGTTTCTTTCTGCCTTGTCATCCCGACCGAGGACTTTAGTCCGAGCGGAGGGACCTGCTTTTTCCAGCCATCAGCTATCAGCCGTCAGCTTTCAGCTAAAGCTTCAGGTTTCCAGGGGCGTCATCCTGAGCGCAGCGAGCCGTCGGCGACGAAGTCGAAGAACCCCTTTTCTGCAGGGATCTGCCGGCTACCGGCAACTGCTATTAACTATCCACTAAACACTAGCCACTATCTACTTCTTTCCCACTTCGGAACTCCACTATTACTGACTGATACCCCTCCCCCTCCCCCCACTCTACCTGAAATCAACGACTTAGACACAAATTCCCCGCAAAATCTTGAGCCCCAATAGTTTATACGTAAAAACTTGAGCCGTAGGGACTTACGAGCGAGATTGGGCTCGACTCAAAACTCCCGGGACACAATCGGAGAGGAAGTAGTAATCAACCAGTAATTACAGATCGGGTCCTATCCACTAGCCCCTGACCCCTATCCCCTGACTTTTTCAGAGAGCTTTCCCGGCCCGCACACTGGGTGCGGCCTGCAAAGACACAACAACTTGCCCTCGCAATACATAGTGATACCGCGCCGAGACGACCACGTACAAGTGCACAGGTCACGGTTGTTTGTGACAGACAGGAGCAAACCCCAAAATCTTTCCAAGAGAAAAAGGCGAACCCGATGGTTCGCCTTTGGTTTGGTCACAGGGGATGCTTGGGCAGTGGAGGCCGCTAGGGCCATCATTTTCGACCAACGTCGGCGGCCTGAACCGTGCCGTTAGCGAGAACGCCGACGACCTTCAGGTGCGGCATCGGGCTAGCATCAGCAAGCCGCTTCTCTTCCTTCGACAGCCACAAATCATAGGTAGACTGCCAGGACCCATCGGATACAGCAGCCAGGAAATACTCGCCGCCGTAGCGGTGGAAGATGAGCCGTAATCGTCCGTCTGCTTCCTTCCGCGAACCGGCGGGCTGCACATGCTCGAAGGCCGCTGCCTGGCTCTGAATGTTGCGCAGCTCAAGGACCAGGCGGGCAGGCTGCGTGATCTCATATTCACCTGCCGCAAACGTCGCGTTCTCGACGGTGAAGGGAAACGGCACCCGGAAGCGAAGCTTCAGGTTATCGGTCTGGGCCTGGGTTGCTGTGGTCATCAGGCAAATCGCGATGGTTGCGGCTGCAAGACTCAGAATGCGCTTCATATTTCCTCCTCAGAATCGGGGTTGGTATTTGAGTTCCGCCGGTCCGGCGACGCTCACCCCGTGTGGCTGCACCATCGCACTGCTCGCACTTGGGCTCAATAGACGGAGGGTGAATCGCGGGTGGACTGCGGGTGAACCGACAAACTGACTGCAAGCTCTGAACTTAGCGGTTTGGATGAACTGCAGAATTCATCCTCGACCACGCGAAAACCGGCGTACACTTTTGAACAACGTGTTCGAGGTTCAGGGTGGCCACCTCCAGTTCATCTCCGGCGTGCGCGCGCTTCGATCGATTTAGCGTCGATTTGAGCAGCGGCGGGCTGCTCCGCTCCGGTGTGCGTGTGCCAATTCAAGCCCAGCCCTTTCAAGTGCTACGTCTGTTGCTGGAGGCGCAAGGAAAAGTCGTTACCCGCGAAGAGTTGCGGCAGGCCCTGTGGCCGGAAGACACCTTCGTTGACTTTGAGCTGGGTGTGAACACCGCGGTGAAGAAGCTGCGCCAGGCGCTGGAAGACCCAGCCGAGCATCCCCAGTTCATCGAGACTTTGCCGAAGATCGGATACCGCTTCATGGTTCCGGTGGAATGGGTAAAGGGCAACAATGGTACGAGTGCTCCTACGAACGATGAGCGGACCGCTCCGCCCGAGCCCGCGCCTCCGGTTCCGCGGCCGCCTCCCGTTCAGCGCCACTGGAAGCTGAAGGCAGTGCTAGCTCTTGCGGCACTCGCTGCAATGGCTTTGTTGCTGAGTTTGTCCGACGATAACAGCTACCTGTCCCATGCTCGATTGGGAATATTTGCGCGCCGCGCTGTGCTCGGGCCCCGCGCCGCAACCCAACCTATCGTCACCGAACGGCGGTTGACTGCCAACCCTGATGAAGCGCCTGTCACCAGCTCGGCGATCTCGCCCGACGGCAAGTATCTGGCCTATACCGACAAGACCGGCTTCTACCTCCGCCAAGTAGATGGTGGGGAGACCCACGCCGTATCTCTGCCCAAAGGATTCGACGCGCTCGCCGAGAGTTGGTTTCCGGATAGCGTCCATCTCGTCGTCTCCTGGGTTGAAGATCCCAAGAAGCCACCCAGCCTCTGGGAAATATCCGTCATGGGCGGCACGCCAAGAAAGCTTGCGGGGGAAGGCTCGTCGGCCAGGGTCTCACCCGACGGCTCAAAGATAGCGTTTTTGTCAGGCAGATTTGACGGAGGAGAGATCTGGCTGATGCATGCTGATGGGAGTGAAGCCAGGAAAGTTGTTGGCGGCACAGAACCAGAAGGAGCGCACGACTTCAGCCCGGTGGCCTGGGCTCCCGATGGACTGCGGCTTGCTTATGTCAGAGCAACGTACTTCTCTCACAGGTCAGAAACACATATCGAAATTGCCGATATCGCTAGCGGGCAAACTGAAGTCGTATTGTCAAAGCCGGGCTTGGGCCCAGTGCTCACGTGGACGGGCGCCGGGAGACTGATCTATTCGTTGCCGGAGCCGCCCCCCAACCAGAATGACTTCAACCTCTGGTGGGTGCAACTCGATGCGCGGATCGCACGCCCGCTGGGCTCAGGTACTCGGGTTACAAGCGATCGTGGCGAGGCCGCTGAACTGAGTGTGACCGCTGACGGGAAGCTGCTGGCCCTGAGGCGATGGACCCATCAAGACGATGTTTACATCGCGGAATTGGAGGCCGGCGGCAAACGGATGGGCACACCCCAGCGGCTGACCTTGGACGAGAGGCGGGACTGGCCATTCTCCTGGACACCGGACAGCAAGGCTGTCTTCTTCGTTTCTGATCGCGACGGGCCAGGGCACATTTTCAAGCAAGCGATCGACCAGACGCAGCCCGAGCTCCTGGTGGGAGGAGACGATGATTTTCTGCAGCCCCGATTGACTCCGGACGGCTCAGCGCTGGTATATATGGTCCTGCCCAAGCCGGGCGAATCGTCCCACAATGTCCGAATTATGCGAGTGCCTTTGTCCGGTGGCCCGTCCCAGTTTGTACTCCAAGCACCCTTGATGACGATTCTGCAGTGTGCGCAGCGCCCTTCCACCTCGTGCATTTACTCTGTTGCGGACTCGAACCAGGAGAGCTTCTTCAGCTTCGATCCGATGAACGGGACAGGGAAGCTTTTGGTAACGTTTGAGGGCGGGTGCTTCAATTGGAGTGTGTCCCCAGATGGAGAGTACCTCGCCACGACGAAGTGTGGGTGGCAAAGGGGGGACTCTGGTATTCAGATACTCTCCCTTGCCGACGACTCGAAACGAACCATACCCGTGCCGGGGTGGGCGGCAATGAGCGGCCTTGACTGGTCGGCGGATGGCAAGAGTCTATGGGTAGGTGTCTTTAACACCGTGAATGGCTGGCGTTCCGCGGGCTTGGAGACTTTTGCGCTTTTGAACATTGATCTCAACGGCAAGGTGACAACGACGCCGGCAAAGGGAAATGTATTCTTCTACTGGGCCGTACCGTCTCCGGACGGGCGCCGCTTGGCGGTGGGCGCAGCGACGGACAGTTCCAACGTGTGGCTGCTGGAAAACTTCTGATCCCTCGGTCGGGGGCGGCACAATCAAGCAAAAACGTGATCCGGTTCGAAACCAATATTTGCTGCCTGCAACATCGCCAGGAACTCCTGCTCAAACGAATGCGTCCGATGATGGGCCGGTTGATTGGCGATGTACCGCTTGACCCTATCGAGTTGGGATGGGCTGACGGCGAACGCTCCATAACACACTCCGAACCGCCGATTATGCCCGCAGCCCTTGCGCCGCTTGCTGCACCAGATCATGCTCTAATAACTTTGTGTCCCCCTGGTGAACCGTTTGCGGTCCTCCCCTAGAAGAGCGACGAATAAAGCGCAGCTCGAAGGGCCCGGCGAGAAGCAGGCCTCGAAGGCCACGCTTAAGCTGCGTCTGCTGAAGCGGCTGAAGTGCACGCTGAAATACGAGAAGCTGGCCTGGACCGCGGGCGCAAAGCTGGTGGCTGGCGTGGACGAAGTGGGCCGGGGATCGCTGTTCGGGCCGGTGGTCGCGGCGGCGGTGATCCTGGATCCGGGCTACCGCATTCGCGGGCTGCGCGATTCCAAGCTGCTGGACCGCGAGAGACGCGAGGCACTCGCGCCGCGAATTCGCGAGCATGCGCTGGCCTGGTCGATTGCCGCGGTGGACGTCGCAACCATCGATCAGATCAACATCTATTGGGCCTCGAAGCGCGCCATGGAGGAAGCGGTGTGCAAGCTCGCGCCGCGGCCTGACCATCTGCTGGTTGACGCGCTGCGGCTAGCCTTCGAGTGCGCCCAGACTCCCATCATCCATGGAGACGCGCTCTCTGCCTCGATCGCCGCGGCTTCCATCATCGCCAAGGTCGAGAGGGACGCGATGATCACCGCCTGGGACCCTATCTTTCCGGAATACAGGCTGGCGTCCAACAAGGGCTACAGCACGCCTCATCATCTGAAGATGCTGCGCGAGAAAGGGCCAACCCCGCTGCATCGGCTGTCGTTCGCGCCGGTGTGGACGTCGTCCGCGCCGCAGGAAGTGCTGGCGTTCATGCTGGAGGAAGAGGAAACAGCCAGCAGCGAGCAGTAGGCATGAAGAAGCGGTTTCCTGGTGCAAACCGCCTTCGCGTCAACCGACGGGCTCGTTGAAGCGACGCCCCGTTCTCACTGAGTGAGCCGAACTTCCGAATAGCGCGTCACTCAAGAGCAATCTGCAAAGCAGGTGGCTACTCTTAGCGGCGAACCGCCCAAGCCAGGCCGTCGGGTTGACCGCCTGCTTGAATGCGGCCGGCAACTTCGAGCGTGTGGAGGTCGATCACAGCGACATAGTTATCCGGCGTGCAGGCGACGAACGCGCGAGAGCCGTCGGGCTGCATAACGATCCCGGCCGCGCCGCGGCCAATGGGGACACGTTTGATTTCCTTGCGCGTGCCGGCATCCAGAATGACCAGGTCGGGCCCGCCAAGTGTGGAGACCAGGACTCGCTTGCCATCGGGCGTGAATTTGAGACGGTTCGCGCTGCGAACGTTAGCGTCGAGGGTCTGAACGACTTTCTTGCCGGGGAGATCGATGACGGAGATGGTCCCGTCTTGCGCGTTAGCGACCCAGATCTCTTTGCCGTCGGGAGAAACGTCAAAACCCTCTGAACCATTGCCCACGCGAACGACAGTTTCATTCCAGTCGGTGCGGGTTCCGGTCGAGCCGGGTCCAGCGGGCGGCGGCATTCCCGGTGGTGGGGCGGGCATGTGGACGGTAATTTGTTCGATGATGCTGACAGTGCCGGAGCTGACGTTGGTGGTGATGATGAGATGCCCGTCATCGGAGACGTAGATCATGTGCGTGCGATTCTGGCCGGTGCCGAGAATCCAGTCGACTTGGTGGGTAGCGGGATCGTAGCGTCCGATTGCCTTGGAGGCTTCGGCTGTAAACCAGGTCTTGCCTCCGACGAAGGTCAGGCCATGCGGACCGCGAAGCGGGCCGAAGTCGACCGAGGGCAGCGCTTTCTGACCAACCAGGTCGATGACGGCGAGAGTGTTATAAGTGCCGAAACCGTAGTTCGAGACGTAAGCCGTGGTGCCGTCAGTCGAGGCGATAACCTCGTGCGGATCGTCGCCGACGGCACTTTGGCAATGACCCGCAAGGCTGGAAGGGTCCACCACGGCAAGGGTGTGGTCCTGCTTGGAGAGAACGAGCAGCGATGGTGAAGGTCCGCTTTGCGCGAGGACAGCGCCGGGAACGCAGAGGCGTGACGAAAAGGGCGACAGTACGCAGCGGAGTTTTCATCGGCTACAGGATACTTCACATCAGGAACGTCCTACACGTACGCTCCTGGTACACTCACATTCCCGGCAACTTCATGCCCGCCAGCGGCGTGCGAAGCTGGGTTTGCCCATGGTCTTGAACATCTTGCGCATCTGCGCGTACTGGCGGAGCAGCTGGTTGACTTCCTGCACGGTGGTGCCGGAGCCGCGCGCGATGCGCTTGCGCCGGCTGCCGTTGATCACCTCGTGGTGATCGCGCTCGTAGCGAGGTCATGGAGTTGATGATGGCCTCGACGCGCGTGATCTGCTTCTCGTCCACCTTGTCGACGGCCTTCTGCATGTTGGCGAACGGGCCGACGCTTGGGCAGCATGCCCATGATGCTCTGCAGCGAGCCCAGCTTTTTCACCTGCCGCAGCTGATCGCGGAAATCCTCCAGCGAGAAGCCGTCGCCGCTGAGCGCCTTGCTGCGCGAACTCCTCGGACTTCTTGCTGTCGAGCTTGGATTCGGCCTTTTCGATCAGCGACAGAATGTCGCCCATGCCGAGAATCCGGCCGACGATGCGGTCGGGATGGAACGGTTCCAGCGCGTCGTACTTCTCGCCGACGCCGATGAACTTGATGGGCTGCCCGGTGACGTTGCGGATGGAGAGCGCTGCGCCGCCGCGCGCGTCGCCGTCCATCTTGGTGAGCACCACGCCGGTGAGCGTGAGCTTCTTGTGGAACTCGTCGGCGGAGCTGACCGCGTCCTGGCCGGTCATGGAGTCGGCGACGAAGAGGATCTCCTGCGGGTTCAGGATCTTCTTCAGCGACTGCATCTCGTCCATCAACTGCTCGTCGATGTGCAGGCGGCCGGCGGTGTCCACGATGAGCACGTCGCAGCCGTTGTTGATGGCTTCGCGGCGGGCTTCCTTCACCAGCCGCTCGACGGTCGCGGTGTTGGACTCTCCGACCGTGCCTTCGTAGAGATGCGCCTTGATGGCGTTGGCCACGACTTTGAACTGCTCGCGCGCAGCCGGGCGATAGACGTCCACCGAGACCAGCATGGGGCGGTGTCCGCCCTGTTTCAGCCAATTCGCCAGTTTGCCCGAGGTGGTGGTCTTGCCGGAACCCTGCAGACCGGCCATCAGCACGACGGTCGGCGGCTGCGAGGCGAACTTCAGCTTGGCGGTATCGTTGCCGAGGATGTCGATCAGTTCGTCGCGAACAATCTTGACCACCTGCTCGGCGGGAGAAAGCGCGGTCATCACTTCCTGGCCCAGCGCCTTCTCGCGGATGTGGTCAATCAGTTCCTTGACGACCTTGAAGTTGACGTCGGCCTCGAGCAGCGCCATGCGGATTTCCTTCAGCGCTTCGCCGATGTTTTCTTCCGTCAGCGTGCCCTGCCCGCGCAGGTTCTTGAAGGCCCGCTGCAGCTTATCTGTAAGGTTCTCAAACATTATTCAGGAGTCCAAAACTCGGGGTGGAACGGCAGAATCGTCGCGTTTCTACCGCGTAATATCAGGATACCACGCAATCGGCCGCGCTTTTTCGCGGCCTGCGGCTAGAATAGCTGCTGGCGCCGACTTCGTATCGCGTCCAACTTCCGAAGGCAAAGACCTCTATGACCGAACCTCTTCTGATCGCGAAAAGCAAAGACGAGCAGTGCCTGTTGCCGCAGATGGCAAATCGCCACGGCCTGGTTGCCGGCGCAACCGGCACCGGCAAGACCGTAACTTTACAAGTCATGGCGGAGAGCTTCAGCCGCATTGGCGTGCCAGTCTTCGCCGCGGATGTGAAGGGCGATCTGTCCGGCGTCAGCCAGCCGGGCAAGGAGAACCCCAAACTGGCGGAACGGATCAAGAAGTTGAAGCTCGAGGGGTTCACCTTCTCGGGATGCCCGGTCACGTTCTGGGATGTCTTCGGCGAGCAGGGACATCCCATCCGCGCGACGGTGTCGGAAATGGGCCCGCTGCTTTTCAGCCGCTTGCTCAACCTCAACGACACGCAGTCCGGAGTGCTGTCGCTGGTGTTCAAGATCGCCGATGAAAGTCAGCTGTTGCTGCTCGACATGAAAGACCTGCAGGCGATGCTGCAGCATGTAGGCGACAGCGCGAAAGATTTCCAGACGCAGTACGGCAACATTTCAGCGGCCAGCATCGGCGCCATCCAGAGGGGCCTGGTCACGCTGGGACAGGAAGGCGGCGACAAGTTTTTCGGCGAGCCCGCGCTCAACCTCGACGACCTGATACAGACGGACTCCAACGGCCACGGTTTGATCAACATCCTCGCGGCGGACAAACTGATCCGCTCGCCCGCGCGTCTATGCGACGCTGCTGCTCTGGCTGATGACCGAACTCTACGAGCGCCTGCCCGAAGTCGGCGATCCGGACAAGCCCAAGCTGGTGTTCTTCTTTGACGAGGCGCACCTGTTGTTTGCCGACCTTCCGCCGGTCGTCAGCGACAAGGTGAAGCAGATCGTTCGCCTCATCCGCTCCAAGGGCGTCGGCGTGTACTTCGTTACCCAGAACCCGATTGACGTGCCGGAAGACGTTCTTGGGCAGCTGGGCAATCGAGTGCAGCATGCCTTGCGCGCATTCACTCCGAAGGATCAGAAGGCGGTAAAAGCCGCGGCGCAAACCTTCCGCTCCAACCCCAAGCTCGATGTGGAAAAGACCATCACCGAGTTGGAGGTGGGAGAGGCGCTGGTCTCGTTTCTTGACGAAAAGGGCACGCCGGGGATCGTGGAGCGCGCACTGGTTTGTCCGCCGCACAGCCAGATCGGGCCGATCACGCCGGAGCAACGCCAGCAACTGATGGCCAGCTCGGTCGTCGCCGGCGTGTACGACACCGCGGTGGACCGCGAGTCGGCCTATGAGCTTCTGAAAGGCCGGGCTGGGCAACCTCCCGCGCAAGGATCGGGCCAGCCACAAGGACAGTCTCAGCCGTGGTACGCCAACCTGCCCTCTCTGGGATCGCTAGGCATGGGAGGAGGCAGCGGCGGACGGCGCGGCGATTCTCTGGGAACCGCAATGGCCAAGAGCGCAGCTCGCACGATCGGAAGCAGCGTGGGCCGTGAGATCGTGCGTGGTGTTCTCGGGTCGCTGCTGGGCGGCAGCAGCAGCCGGCGGCGGTAAGCACTGTGGGCGTTAGTTCGTCGTCTCGGTGGAGGCTGTGCGATACACCTCGGCGGCCGCGATCACCGTGTTGCTGTGGATGGCAACTGTATCCTCAACCCGGTTGGCATATCCCCCGGCATAGGTGACCATCACCGGAATATCGCGGGCGCGAGCGGCGCGAAAGACCAGTTCATCCCGGCGCTTGAGTCCTTCAATCGTCAAGTTCAGACCGCCTAGCTGGTCTTCGCGGAAAGGGTCGGCGCCAGCCACGTAGCAGATCAGCTCCGGGTCAAACTGCCGCAGTCCCGAGCTCAAGGCGTTGTCCAGCCATGCAAGATATTCCAGATCGCCGCAGCCGTCGGGCAGGTTGACATCGATCGACGAGGCCGGCTTGATGAACGGATAGTTGTTCTCCTGATGCAGCGAGATAGTGAACACGTCCTTGCTCGGGCCTTCGCTCAGCGTTGGGTCCGGAGCAATGCCCAGCGCCGCAGCCGACCACGACGGCAGCTTGTTTGGCTTGTGAGCCGCACTGCCGAAGATAACAGCGGTGCCGTTGCCCTGGTGAACATCGCAGTCCACCGTCATGGCGCGTCCGATGAGCTTTCGCTTCTGCATGGCGCGAATGGCGACCGCAAAATCGTGCATCATGCAGAAGCCTTCGCCGTGCTCGGGAAAGGCATGGTGAAAGCCGCCGCCGATGTTGATGCAGACGCCGTCCTGGAGGGCGCGCTCCGCCGCCAGAATCGAGCCGCCCGTGTGGAGCATGAAGGCATCGACCGCCTGCGGCGAATACGGAATTTCCATCTCCAGTTCTTCGCGAGCGCGTGAGACTTCCTTCCATCAGCTTGTTGACGTAGAGCGGCGAGTGCACCAGCAGGACATCGGCTTCGCTGGCGGGCTGGGGAGCGATGAAATCGCTCTCGTCGGCCACGTGCTCCCGCAGAAGCAACTCGCGAATCAGGCGATATTTGTCGGCGCGGAAGACGTGCTCGCCGATGGGCAGGAAATACTTCTCGCTATAAACCAGTTTGAAAGGAAGCATGGGGCCGATTTTCCAGGACGCAGGCGGCGCGCCTGAACCCTAGATTCTAGACCCGGGATAGCGATGCCGCGAAAAAGTTTCGCCGCCATTTGGTGCTGTGTATTCCCCCTTCTGCTAACCGGTTCGTGATGGGATCTCTGACCATAACGTCGGAGGAAACGAAAAAGAATCGCGAAACACCGCTCTGATGGCGGTTTTTCCTTTACGAATCAAATTCGATAGGGCAGACTTCGCACGTACCCACAAAGGAGGCTGTATCTATGAAGCAAGTCGTACGACTGGCATTAGGGTTGTTGTGTCTTTCTCTGCTACTACTGGCGACGGGCGTTGCCCAGGACCAGTACACCGAAGGTCCGGTAAGCCGCGTCACCCTGGTCCACATCCTGCCCGGGCACTTCAACGCGTTCATGGACGATATAAAGAACAACATCAAGCCGCTCTGGGAGAGTGAGAAGAGCGCCGGGATCATTCAGGACTACGGCATTTTCCTGAACCAGACGAAAAGCGGCATTGAGGACTGGGACATCGGCTTTATCCTCACCTACAAGAACATGGCCGCTCTCGACGGTCTGGGCATGAAGGTCCTGGAACTGCGGATGAAGCAGTATGGCGACAAGGGCAAAGAGCAGCAGGTGATCAACAAGCGCGTCGAGAACGCGATCGCGGTTTCCAGCAATCTGATACGAGACATCACAATCAAGTAGACGCAGAGAATCTCTGTCGTTCGGCGGCGCGTGGAGTGGCGCCGCCGTTTTCATTTAAGATGACGCGAGATGGCGTCTGCCGCCCAACTGGTTTCTCTCCGTCGCGCTGCCGGTTACAACCTGCTGGCGACCACGGGCGTTGTTCTGGTAGCAGTTTTTGTGGCGTGCGCTTTGTTTGCACCCTGGATTGCTCCGCAGGATCCGGCGCACATCGATCTGCCGGCCCGCCTGCTGGGGCCGTCGGCTGCACACTGGTTCGGCACCGATGAACTGGGCCGCGACATCCTCTCCCGCATCATTTACGGCGCGCGCATCTCGATGCTGGTCGGCAGCTGTGTGGTGGCAGCCTCGCTTACCCTGGGCATGATCTTCGGCTCCATCGCCGGTTACTACGGCGGCGTCACCGATCGCGTGCTCAACGTGGTCGTGATGAATGCGTTCATGTCGTTCCCGGGAATTTTGCTGGCCATCGCCTTCGTGGCTTTTCTCGGTCCGGGCATCTTCAACCTGATCTTCGCGCTATCGCTGGGCGGATGGGTGGGCTACGCGCGACTGGTACGAGCGCAGGTGCTGGCAGTGCGGGAGCGCGAATTTGTCGAGGCAGCGCGCGCGCTGGGCGCCAGCGATGTGCGAATCGTGGTGCGTCACATCTGGCCGAACATTATTCAGCCGATCATCGTGCAGGCCGCGATCGGCATGGCCGGCGCCATTCTGGCGGAAGCGACCATGAGCTTCCTTGGATTGGGCGTGCCTCCCCCGGCAGCCAGCTGGGGCTCGATGTTGAACGATGCGCGGTCGCACCTGTTCGATTCGCCGCACCTGGTGCTGTTCCCCGCCGCTGCTGTCATGCTCGCGGTGCTCTCCTTCAACTTCATCGGCGACGGGCTGCGCGACTACCTTGATCCCAGATCGAGGATCGAGGTGGGGCTGTAGTGGATCTCCGCTCTACTTCTTGTCTTCCACAAATCGTTCGACAATGTGGTCGATGGTGTCGAGCGCTTTCTTGGACGGCAGGTTGTTGTTGTTGGTAATGACGGAGAAGGCAATGCGCTGGCCACTCTGCGTGGTGGCGTAGCCGGAGAGCGAATACACGTGCAGGAGCGATCCCGTTTTGCCGCGGACCGATCCGGCGGCGGGAGTGTTGCGAAAGCGCTCGCCGAGTGATCCGTCCACGCCCGCGACCGGCAAAGTGCCTTCGTAGAGCTGGCCCCACGGCTGTTGGTGACAGTACCGCAGCAACGTAACCACCGCCTCCGGCGTGACCAGGTCCTCGCGCGACAGACCAGAGCCGTCATAGAAAGCGAACTGGTCCGGCTTGATACCGGCGTTCACCAGAAATCCGCGCAGCACTTCCAGTCCACCTTCGATCGAGCCCGAAGTTCCCTTCTCCTTGCCGAGCAGGCGCAGCATCAGCTCGGCGTGCAGGTTCTGGCTCACCTTGTTGATCACGCGCAGGTCCTGCGAGATAGGTTGCGACTGGTAACTGGCCAGCACCAAAGGCGCAGGCACCGACGGCCGCGTGGAGTCTCCGCCGCCCGATGCGATGGAAGTGACGCTGAAGGTTTGCGTCGAAGCCAGCTCGGTGTGGTGGGTGCGCGCCCTTCCGTAGACGGTGACGCCGCGCTCTTCCAGCAACTGGCGGAAGAGCCGCGCGGTGAAGTCAGCGGGATCTTCGATGGCCAGGGCTTCGCCGAAGCCGGGATCGTCCTGGGGAATGTTTCCCCACAACGTAAGCTGGCTGGAGCCCGGTTCGCGATTAATGGAAACCGTCCGCGGCCCGGTGCCCTGGGGCGTGGTCATCACCCGGTTGTCAATCTTGTAGTATTCGGGAAAGGGCGTGATGTTGAGAAATGCCCGCTCGCCTGGACGGTCGGCCGGCTTGATGTCCACGAAGATGACGTTGTCGTTGATGGTCAGCGCCGAAACCGGAGCGCCCCACTCGCGCGCCAGATCGTCCTGCGACCAGCCCTCCCCATAGCGCTCGAAGACGAAGTACGAATCGTCGGCCACCACGTCGCCGTCAATGTACTTCAAACCGTGCAGCACGAGCTGGTCAGCGAGGCTCTGCAGCACCTGGATGGGCGGCGCTTTGCGTTCGGTGCGCAGGTTGTAGGGCAAAGTGCGGCCCGAAAGATTGGGATCGCCGCGTCCCACCACCACCAGATCGGCGTTCAGGCGTCCGTATTTGTCCAGCGAGCCGAAGGTCTCAACCGTGGTTTTAAAGCGGTAGTCGGGCCCGATGAGCCCGAAGACGGCTGCCGTGGTAAACAGCTTGGCGTTCGAGGCGGGGGTAAAAAGCTTGTCCTGGTTCAGTGCGTAAATCGGCCTGCCAGTGTCGAGCGAGACCGCATAGATTCCCCACAAACCGCGCGCCACGGCAGGATCGCTGAGGATTTGCTGCAGGTCGTGATCGAGCTTTTTGGAACCATCGGGCTTTTCGACCGGCTTGCGAGAGGCGGCGAACGCCTGCGCCAGCAGCGCGAAGAACAGAACAACAGCGGCGAGATTACGGCCCCGGTACATAGCACTACTGCTTGAATTTTAGCATTGCGGCGCAAATAAACCGTCACACTCTTCCGCAATGGCCTGACGGCTTCGACAGTTACAATCGTCGCATGCGTCCTCGATATCGCTGGCAGTTGCGTTCGCGCGCGTTGGAATTGGGCCAGCGTACCTTCATCATGGGCGTGGTGAACGTCACGCCGGATTCGTTTTCGGACGGCGGGCAAGTTCCTCGATCCGGCGCGGGCGATCGAACATGCGCTGCAACTGTTGGAGGAAGGGGCCGACATACTCGATATCGGTGGCGAGTCCACGCGGCCTGGCATCGATCGTCGCGGCCAACGAGGGCAGCGCTGCTGTTAGCACTCGGCCGGCTGTCACCGAAGACGAAGAATTGCGGCGCGTGATGCCGGTGATCGAGGGAGTCCTGCGCGCTCGTCCGGACGCCATTGTTTCCATAGACACCTACAAGAGCGGGGTCGCGCGGGCAGCCTGCGGCGCAGGAGCGGAGATTGTCAACGACGTCAGCGCTTTTCAGTGGGACCCGCAAATGGCCGGCACCTGTGCTGAGTTGCAGTGCGGCGTGGTGCTGATGCATACCCGCGGTCAACCGCAGCAGTGGCGCAATCTTCCTAACGAGTCGGACATCGTTGCACGATTGGAGCACGACATGGCGAACCGGGTGCAAGTCGCTTTCGAGCACGGTGTCCGCCGCGAGCGCATCGTGCTCGACCCAGGTTTCGGCTTTGGCAAGAACTTCGAAGAGAACTACCCGCTGCTGGCGCATTTCGACCAGTTGCACCGGATGGGATTTCCGCTTCTGGCCGGGACTTCGCGCAAATCATTCGTGGGCCGCACGCTCGGCAAGCGGGCGGGCGCAGATGCGCCACCGACCGAGCGTCTCTACGGTTCGCTGGCGGCGATGGTTGCCAGCATTCTGCGCGGAGCGCACATCGTGCGTGTTCACGACGTGAAGCCGGCGGTGGAAGCAGCGGCGGTGGCCGACGAGGTGCTGGCAGCGGGGCGAACCTGAGCCCCCTTTCTGATGGTGCGACCTGGATTGATGTTCATCGCAGTCAAGAATCGCCGGGCGATTCCACGCCCCAGGCAAATGTCAAGCCGCTTGATAGTCGAAGGCCGCCGCTGCTTTCATCTGATACGTGAAGGTTTAAGGACCTGATCAATGCCCAGCCTGGAACAGCTTTTGTCCGATCCCCGCGTAACCGTACGTCGCGCAGGGGCGCCGGAGCCCACCGGCCGCTGTGTTGTGTACTGGATGCAGCGCGCCCAGCGCGCGCTCGACAATCCTGCACTCGACGTGGCGGTCGACGTCGCCAATGCTCTGCAGACAACCGGTAGTGATCTTCTTTGCGCCGGTGCCGTTCTATCCGCACGCGAACCTGCGGCATTACGCATTCCTGGCACAGGGCATACCGGACATCGCCGAACGCGCTCGCAAGCGCGGCATCGGGTTCGTGCTGCGCCGTTATCCCGATCATTCGCTGGTGAAGTTTTGCGACGAGGTCAAGGCTTCGCTGGTCATCGGCGACGAGAATCCGATGCGCGAACCACGCCAGTGGCGTGAAGCAGCGGCGAAGAAGCTCAGCGTGCCGCTGTGGACGGTGGATGCCGACGTGCTCGTTCCGTCGAAGCTGCTGGAGAAGGAGCAGTACGCGGCGCGCATCATTCGGCCGCGACTACAGCGGCGGCTGGAAGAGTTCCTTACGCCGCCGCATAACCCTAGAGCAAAGATCGCATGGGAGAAACCGCGCGCCTTGCAAGCGCTCCCCGATGACGGCTCGTTCGACATTACGGAAGACTGGAAAGGCCTCGACCGCTCGGTGCAGCCGGTCGATTCCTTTCGCGGCGGGACCAGCGAAGCGCTGCGGCTGCTACAAGACTTTGTGACCCACAAGCTGGCGCATTATCCCGAGCGTCACGGCAAGCCGGAAGTTGACGGCACCAGCCGGCTGTCGCCGTATCTGCACTTCGGGCACATTGGTCCGCACACCGTGGCGTTGGCCGTGGAACAGGCAAAAGCGCCGCGCGCGGCGAAAGATGACTTCCTCGACCAGCTCATCACCTGGCGCGAGCTGTCCATCAACTTCGCGCATTTCAATCCGCTGTACGACTCCATCGAAAGCGCGCCCGATTGGGCCCACCGCACGCTGGCTGCGCACGCGCGTGATGAGCGGCCAGTGACGTATTCGCGCCAGCAACTGGAACACGCCGAAACCCACGACGACCTGTGGAATGCCGCGCAACGCCAGATGCTCCACGCCGGATGGATGCACAATTACATGCGCATGTACTGGGCGAAGAAAATTCTGGAGTGGAGCGTGACTCCCGCGGTCGCCTACCAGACGGCGGTCTATCTCAACGACAAGTACTTTCTCGACGGACGCGATCCGAATGGCTACGCGGGCATCGCCTGGGCGATTGCCGGCAAGTTCGACCGTCCATGGTTCGAGCGGCCCATCTTCGGGATGATTCGCTACATGTCGGGCAAGGCGGCGCGCAAGAAGTTCGACGCAGAGAAGTACATCGAGCAGATGGCGGAACTGGCGGGGTGAAGCAGCAGACTGAGTTGCTCAAGGATCGAGAGTACGGCACGCTGACAGGTGGAGCACGCCTTCCAGGCGTGCATAATTACCTCAGCTTTGAGAGCGCGCTTTAGCGCCTGAGGTAATGTTTTGTTACCTCAGCGGCTGAAGCCGGCTCATAACACCTAATCCTAATGCACCGCTGAAGCGGTGCTCCACCTATACAACAATGTGAGACTGCTCTGTGCGGCGCTACGGCGCGATCTTCAGGCTATAGACAAATGCGCTGATCCAGACCACGAACCCCACGACGCCCACTCCGATATAGAGACGCCGCTCGAATGGGCTGTGCAGTGTGGGCAGGGGCAACGGCGTGCCCAATGCGCGGTGAAACGAGGTTCCCAGCAGGCCGCCAAATCCGATAAGGGTCGTGGCACCGCCAAAGGCAAGCCCGGCGATGACGACGACAAAACTGAGGCTGAACACGTTAAACCCCGCCACTTGCCCATCAGCCTAGACCTCTCGCCGAAGTTCCGCAACTGGGCGGACCGAACGGGCTGCCCTACAGGCCGTATCCAGAAAGCCGCCCGGTTTTCTCGCATACCGGAATTTGACTGCTTCATCTAATTGAGCAAGTGCGCGACCAAGTCTCGTCATCGGATGTGGCGCGCGCACCGTTACCTGACCCCGAAGGAGTGAAGAAAGATTCATGAAGATCGTTTGGAACGCATCTGCGTCCATGGTGTTTGCGCTTCTACTCTCGACTTGTCCGGCATGTGCCCAAGGCCGCAAGAATGCGCAATCAGCCGCTTCGCCGCAAGGTCCGTTCACCGACTACCGGTACGAAAAACCGGGCACGATCCACAAGATCACAGCCGCGGACCTGCCGGCCCCGTACGCGACCAAGTCTGCGTCGAACTGGGCCAGCGTTGTGGACCGCCCCAAAGATGCCTGGCCGCAGGCGCCGGCCGGTTTCAAAGTTGATTTGTTCGCCACCGACCTTGATGAACCGCGCAAGATCATCACCGCGCCCAACGGAGATGTCTTTCTCGCCGAGAGCCACAAGGGTGAGATCAAGATTTTCCGCGGGATCACCGGGGATGGAAAGCCCGGACAGACGGAGAC
>CAVTMW010000005.1:0-15123 GCA_963735855.1 uncultured Acidobacteriaceae bacterium | reverse complement strand
GCCTGGCGCCCTGGCTTCGCGTCCCGGTTTTGGACGCTAAGCCGGGCAGCGCGAACGTATGTGCCGTTCCTAAAGGGACTCGGGGTTATTTTTTGCTTGGGTAGACTTGGAGCGGGCGCTCCGCGTAGCAAGCCTTCGGTGCTGATGTCTTCGTCGATTTCCGGCCAGTAAATACCGTAGCTGCCTCCCGCGATCTTCCAATTGCGGCGCTGCCCGCTGGTAGCGTGGAACAGCCTTGGGTACCATGCGGGAGGGACGGAGATGGTGCGGCCGTCCTTCAGGCGAACGCTCAGCGTGTCCTCATCAAACGAGACCTCCGCCACTCTCTCATCTGCCGCTACTGGCACAATGCCCATCCCTTTGCGGTTGTCATCCCGAGCGGAGGTCGCCGCGGCGACCGGAGTCGAGGGATCTGCTGTTGTCATCTTTTGTCCGCAAGGTCTATCGGTTCGAAGCGAGCGCAGCCGCCCGCAGCACGGCCCTCTGTGCGGACTGTGGCAGGTGAACAGGAATGAAATAGTCTTCGGGGTACAGGTAGTCCTCCCCCGACTCGTCGATCACCCGGAGCTGCTTGTGCTTTGTTGCATCATCATCGGGGAACTTGATACAGCTTCCGTAGTTCCAGTGCGGCGGCGTACTGGCTGTTCTTCACACAAACGACGAATTGTGGTTCCATGCGTCTCATATCAGCCAATCCAGAATACGCTTGATCTTGTGCTCCTTGGCGCCAATCTCATGCGCTTCGTACTAATGAATCTCGGCCCGGCAGATTGTGCCATCAGACAGCCGGATGCGCGCGAAACCCTTGTGTTTCCTCCATCGGCCCCGGCCATGGGAAGGCGCTTCTCCGTTCGTCGACAATCTGGAGCGGGCGTGCGAGTCACAAGCAGCGTGATTCGGACGAATACGAGGGATGACCACTTTGGTACGTTCCCAAACCGGCATTCGAATCCGGCGGACAGTGGAAATCAGGACTCCCCCGCTCTGGGTCTTCTGTAGTATCTTTCAACTCAGCTATGGCTCGCATCACAACCTTGGAACTTTGCGCAGGCGCCGGTGGCCAGGCTCTGGGTTTAGAGCAGGCCGGGATCGAACATGCCGCGTTGGTGGAGATTGATCGTCACGCATGTACGACGCTCCGCTACAACCGACCAAGATGGAACGTCATTCAGGCCGACATCTGCGATTTCGACGGCGTTCCCTACAAAGGGGTAGATATCGTTTCTGGCGGTCTTCCATGTCCGCCATTTTCAGTGGCTGGGAAACAACTCGGCAAACACGACGAGCGTAATCTCTTCCCGGCAGCAATTCGGATCATCGGTGAAGTTAAGCCAAGAGCAGTGATGATTGAGAACGTTCGTGGAATTCTCGACGCGGTGTTCCATGACTATCGTGAGTTCATCAAGGGGGCACTAGAGGAACTGGGCTATCTGGGCGATTGGCGGCTGCTCAACGCGTCCGATTTCGGCGTGCCGCAACTTCGGCCGAGAGTCGTATTCGTCGCCCTGAAGAGAGAATTGTCTCCGAGTTTTGAGTGGCCACAAAGAAACGACTTCGTGCCTTCGACAGTGGGCGAAGTGCTGCTTGATCTCATGGCGGCAAATGGTTGGAAGGGTGCTAAACAATGGGCTCGAAGGGCTGACGAAATCGCGCCAACCATTGTGGGCGGAAGCCGCAAGCACGGGGGCCCAGACCTCGGTCCCACCCGCGCCCGAAACGCTTGGGCCGCGTTGGGGGTTGATGGTTTGGGTATCGCGAACGAAGCACCTGAGAGGGACTTCCTCGGTATGCCAAAGCTGACAGTCCGAATGGTGGCACGATTGCAAGGCTTCCCCGACGATTGGCAATTTTCGGGTGGTAAGACTGCGGCGTACAGACAGGTGGGGAACGCTTTTCCCGCACCGGTTGCGCGTGCGGTAGCCGAACGCATCAGGGTGTGCCTCTCCGCTAAACGTCTCGAAATCGCCGTTTAAGGGGAACCATGGGAGCACGGGACAGGCTCAGAGCGTTTCTTCTTCAGAATGTCGGGCGGACGATTAGCTGGGAAGAGCTGCGTGACGCTTCAGGGGGTATCACTGAATGGGCGCGCCGAATCCGCGAGCTGCGGAACGAGGAAGGCTATCAAATATTAACGAACAATGATCGTGCTGATCTGAAGCCAGGACAGTATCTGCTTCTTGATCCCAATCCCGTTCCGGCGTTTGAGAGGACAATTTCTAAAGAAACACGTTCCCTCGTGTTGGATAGAAATGGTTTTACCTGCCAGATGTGCGGAGCCGTTGCAGGGGAACCACACCCCTATGACGAATCTAGGAAAACCAGACTCCATATTGGTCACACTATCGACAAATCGATGGGAGGTACGGACGATATAAGCAACCTGAGGGCGATATGCTCAGTCTGTAACGAGGGCGCCAGAAACTTGACGGTAGATCGACCATCGGCGCGCAAACTTCTTATTCAAGTTCGCCGCGCAACCGGAGCGGATCAAAAGGAAGTACTGCATTGGTTGATGCGAAAATACCCCAAGGAGGTTTCAGGGGCTAGTGGATCGCCTGACGCCAAGCCGACGCTCGGAAAACATGCGGCGAATCCCAAGCCGCGACACAAAACCTGAACTCTTGGTACGATCACTTGCGCATCGGCTGGGGTTTCGCTTCCGCCTTCATCGGTCCGATCTACCAGGAAAACCCGACTTGGTCTTCCCATCGCTCGGGAAAGTGATTTTCGTTCATGGATGCTTTTGGCACCAGCATAGAGACTGCATCGACGGACGATTGCCGAAATCGCGAGTCGAGTACTGGGTTCCAAAGCTCGGTCGGAATGTGCAGCGGGACCGACAGCGTCGAGCGGCACTAAGCAGATTAGGCTGGAAAAGCCTTGTCATCTGGGATTGTCAAACGACTGACTTAGACAATTTGACGATCAGGATACTGAAGTTTCTTGCCAAATAAGTCGGCCGTAGCCGTCTCAAGCAATTTTCCAAATTGCGGCGCCAAGATGGTTCGGTTGCCCTTCAGGGCCACGCTCAGCCGGGTTAGTTACCCTCCCCCAAAATGTTACGAAAGTACAGTTACCTTACCTGTACCTTCGTAATCTTGACAAAGCCTGCCACCGCGCTAGGCTGGAGGACGGGCCGCTCCCGGCGATCAGTCGGGAGGCGTGTCCTCACTCGCCCCAGGGCGTGGGTGAACGGTTCTTTGACAATCAATATCCACCTGTTCGTGGCCGGGCAGAGTCGTTGCAAAGTCCCGACTACGTCTCAGCGTTGCCTTTCTGGTCGCACGGCACGGCTGTAACTGTTGCAATGAAAGAGCTTAGATATAACTCCTTGTGGTTCAAGAAGATGCCGGGAAAAAGTTCGTAATCTGCTGATTCTAAAGAGCAGCGAGGGGGAGGGGGTAGTCAGTAGCCAGTAGCCAGTAGTCAGCCGCCGACTAAGTCCTAAATGCCAAGTGCTAACCGCCGCATGCCGAAAGCAGGTCCCTCCGCTCGGACTGAAGTCCTCGGTCGGGATGACAATGAGGAGGAAGAAAGTGCTCCGCTCGGGATGACAGCGCGAGGAGGCGAGACGCGAAGAGCAGGTCCCTCGGCTCGTACGCGCTCTGTTCGGCGCGTTCTCGTTCGGGATGACAAACTGATAGTTAGGACGACAGCGCCCAGAGGATAGCAATGTTCTACTTCCCGAGCATCCCCTTCTTCACGGCCGCCGTGGGCGGCTTCGGGCCCGAGCCACACCGACAAGAGCACCGGGTTGAAGGCCGAACCGGCGATGGTCAGCTTGTCCTTGCCGTTGATGGCGAAGGTCGTGCCCGTGCCGGGGACGTAGGTGAAGACCATCTGGTCGCCCACCTTCATGGGCTCGAGCGCGCCCAGCAACTTGTCGATGTCGGGCTTCATCGTCTTCACGGCGTCCGGCGTATTGTCGCTGAACGACTCCTTGAAAGCGTTCGCCATTTGGCTCTGGCTGGCGCTGTGCAGAAACTGCATAACGATCCGATTGGGCGCGTCGGCCTTGATGATGGCGCCGGCATCCGAGGACTTCTGCTCAAGGTAGAGTCCCGCGACGTAGACCTTCACCATGTACTCGCTTCGCAGCCCCAGGCCATTGAGCACCAGATTCTTGCCCCCGACCTGTTCCGTGTCCGGCAGCGTAACCCCTGCCAGACTGGCGGCGTGCAGATTGAGCATCGATACCATCACGAACATAACAACGGCAAGCGATAGAACAGTTTTCCGCATGAGAGCTCCTTGACAAAGAAAGAGTGGGAACCCGCGATGGTAGCACAGTCGAGGTGTGGCGGTGGTTCGGCATCTAAGAGTAGCCAACATGTTAACTAAATCATTACTAGATTACCAAGTTTGAGGCATGCTTTCGGATGACGAAGGAGACGCTGTTTGCATCGATAACTCTAGATAATTCTATTGGATACGTATAACTAGCCTGAAATCAAATGGATACATGTGAAACCATGTGTAAGTTGTTGATTTTATAGTTACGGTAGAGGGGGCTACAGATAGTTCATAGGAAGTTACCACAACGTTTGCAGGCCAAGGCGCAAAGTCGGGATTGCTTAGGGCTGGAACTCGCCAAGACTTGTCCTGCTGGTTTTCACACTTCGATAACACAGCGGGCCCTCGTGCGAGCTAATATTTCTCACTGGAAACAGGAGTTTGCTATGAGTGACGTTACGGAATTTTCCTACGAGACCCGGTTGAACGTGCTTTGCCGGCCGCTGGAGGTCATTGACGAGAAGGCGCTGGCTGACGCCTGCGCCTACAAGTGGTACAACCAGACTCTCTGCGCGGTGAACGATTCTGTCGTCCGGCTCGGCGTGGTGGAGGGAGAATATCACTGGCACAAGCACGACTCGGATGACGAATTTTTCTATGTCGTAGAAGGACGGCTGCTGATTGATCTTGAAGACCGCACAGTAGAACTTGCGCCGCGGCAGGGCGTTGTCATTCCCAAAGGTGTGATGCATCGTCCGCGGGCACCGCAACGCACGGTCATGCTGATGGTGGAGACAAGTGGGATTGTTCCAACGGGAAATTAGTCGCTCGTTCACGGGAGCGGCTCAGACGCCAGGTGTAAGATTGTCCTGAATGGAGGCTTGCGATGGCGACGAATGCAACATCTATCTTGCGGCTGGAAGCCGAAAAACAACCGGCGATGACCCTGGTGCATTGCGCGGGCAAGGTGACCATCGAGTCCTGCGACCATTTCTCCACCATCGTGCGATCTCTCATTCCGGAAGGCAAACCGATCCGGGTGGATTTGAGCGAGGTTCTGCGGGTGGACAGCGTCGGCATGGGCGCGTTCGTCAGCGTTTGGACTACGGCGAAGAACAACGGCTGCAACTTGAAGTTCGTCAACCCCAGCCCGCAGGTGCAGGACCTGGTCGAGATAACCAGGTTATACGACCTGTTTGAACCCGCCGAAGTCCGGGCCTAGCAAGCAGCGTTGCGTTAATTTCGGGCCGGAAGCAAGCGGAGGCTTCGTCTTTTTTTCTGTCGCCAAAATCGATGGAACATTTGCCTGGATGATGTAAGATACCCCGACGAACGGGTCACCACCCGCCAGGTGCTTCCATGAGCCTTGCTGACAAAGTTGACGCCCTTCTTGCGCAGAAGGCCGGCCAGGCAGTTCTCTCTGTAACTCCCGAGCAATCGGTATACGAAGCCATCGAGAAGATGGCGCAATACGGCGTCGGAGCTTTGCTCGTGATCTCCGAAGGCAAGCTGGTGGGCATTCTTTCGGAGCGCGACTATGCTCGCAAAGTTATCCTCCAGGGACGGCTGTCGAAGGAAACCGCTGTCAGTCAGATCATGACCAGTCCGGTGATCTTCGTGACTCGCCAGCAAACGGTGGACGACTGCATGGGCATCATGACCAACCATCACATTCGTCACCTCCCGGTCATGCAGGGCGACAGCGTCGTGGGCGTGCTCTCTATCGGCGATTTGGTGAAATGGATTATCACCGGCCAGCAACACCACATCGAGCAACTGGAAGGCTACATCACCGGCAAATATCCGGCCTAAGCTTTGCCACGCCTGTCCGTTCGCTCAGATTGGATTGTTCAGTTGCGGACGCCATCACGCACCGGCGGACATTGGAGGTTGGCTTCAGGGTTAGCCTGATTCCCGTATCCCGTTGCCCTGCAAGACGAAAGCGCTCGCGCATTGTGGCTGGGCAATTGCATTCCCACCTTGGGCACTGTGGGAGAAAACCGGATGCAATCCTTTTTGCAGGACCTGCGCTACGCGTTGCGGCAATTAACGAAGTCGCCGGGATTCACCGCCGTGGCCGTTCTCACTCTGGCGCTAGGCATCGGCGCGAATACGGCGATCTTTTCGGTCATCAACGGCGTCCTGCTCAATCCCCTACCGTTTCCACAGCCCAACCAGTTGGTCACCCTGAGCGAGAGCAAGCCGAATTTTGATCGGGGCTCCATTTCGTATCCGAACTTTCGCGACTGGCAGAAAGACAATCGTTCCTTTAGCGCCATGGCCATTGCGCGATCTTATGCATTTAGCCTGACTGGGCGAGGCGCAGCCGAACAGGTCAATGCGGAGTTCATCTCCTCGGACTTCTTCCCGTTGCTGGGTGTGAATCCGCTGATGGGTCGTACCTTCGCAGCGGGCGAAGACCAAATCGGAGCGGCGCCACTGGCACTCGTGAGCGAGGGCTTCTGGAAGCGGAAGCTCGAGGCGGCTCCCGACGTCATGGGAAAAGGCCTCACTTTGGACGGCAGGAACTACACGATCGTAGGGGTGATTCCCGCCAGCTTTCACCTCCGCATTCCGAGCTTCCGTGACCGGGAAGTGTATGTGCCCATCGGCCAGTGGAGCAATCCTATACTTACCAGCCGTGGCGCCGGACTTGGGATACACGGGATTGGCCGCCTCAAGTCCGGAGTGACGATCGAGCAGGCCCAGGCCGACATGAACATGGTCGCGCAAAACCTGTCGGTGGCATATCCGGATACTGACAAGGGCATCGGCGCAAAGCTCATGCCTCTGAAGGCGCAAATGGTGGAGGAGGTGCGGCCGATTCTCTTCGTTCTGCTGGGAGCGGTTGGCTTTGTCCTCCTGATCGCATGCGTCAATGTCGCTAATCTGCTACTGGCGCGCTCCACCGGGCGAGCGCGTGAATTTGCCATTCGAATCGCGATGGGCGCTGGCCACTGGCGTTTGCTGCGCCAGCTCCTGACGGAGAGCGTTCTGCTGGCGCTGGCTGGGGGCGCGCTGGGTTTGCTGATAGCTCACTGGGGCATGCACGCTGCGCTCGGCGTACTTCCCAGGGCCCTGCCGCGGGCTGAAGAAATCGGTCTTGACACTCGCGTCCTGACTTTCACCGCGACAGTCTCCCTGCTTGCCGGGGTTCTCTTTGGTCTAGCCCCGGCCCTAAAAGCGTCGCGGGCGAATTTACAGGAAACGCTAAAAGAAGGCGGCCGAGGGGCGAGCGGAGCGCGGGGCAGGGCCCAGGACGTGTTTGTTGTGTCGGAGATAGCTCTGGCGCTGGTGCTGCTGGTGGGCGCGGGACTAATGGTCCGCAGCCTCATCCGGCTCTGGGACGTTGATCCCGGTTTTCGTCCGCAGAATGTCTTGAGCTTCGGGCTTTCACTTCCACCAACCATGATGTCGGCCAGCCCCGATGCCATCCGCGCCGCCCTTCGTGACCTCGAAGAAAAGCTTGCCTCAACTCCGGGCGTCAAGGCAGCCTCGCTGGCTTGGGGTTCCGTTCCCATGAGTAGTGACGACGAAAATCTCTTTTGGCTGGAGGGCCAGCCGAAGCCCGCGACCGCGAACGACATGAATTGGGCGATCGACTACATCGTTGGGCCAGCCTACTTAAAGACGATGGGGATCCCGCTTCAGCGAGGACGCTTCTTCAGCGCGCGGGACAATGAACATTCGCCGTCGATTGTGGTGATTGACGATGTCTTCGCCCGCAGATATTTTCCGGATCAAAACCCCATCGGGAAACGCATCAACCTGGATCGCGAAGGTCGTCACCCATCGGAGATCGTTGGGGTTGTCGGGCATGTAAAACAGTGGGGATTGGACCTGGACGATACGCATTCGCTGCGCGCCCAGTTCTATCTTCCGTGTATGCAGATGCCGGATGAGTTCATCACCATCACTCCGTCCGGTTCGACCGTGCTGGTGCGCACCGATGAGGCTGTGCCGATGTCTGTGGTCGTGGATTCCATTCGACGCCTGAGCCAGCAGATGAACAGCCAGCAAGTGATCTATGGCGCTCAGACGATGGACGAGATCATCGCATTGTCGCTGGCAGAGAAGCGTTTCACGATGATACTGCTGGGTGTCTTTGCGGCCCTGGCATTGCTGCTGGCGAGTGTTGGCATTTACGGCGTCGTTTCCTACCTGGTCGCCCGGCGCACGCAGGAAATCGGCATTCGGATGGCGCTAGGCGCCAATCGCGCCGATGTACTGCGCCTGGTGATGCGGGATGGAATAAGGATGGCGGGTATCGGTATCGGAATTGGAATCGTATGCGCCTTGGTTCTGACGCGACTGATGGCGAAGATGCTTTATGGCATAAAAGCATCCGACCCAATGACCTTCCTGGTCATTTCAGTTCTACTACTGCTGACCGCCCTGGCCGCATGTTACCTCCCGGCGCGGCGCGCCATGCGTGTTGACCCGATGGTCGCCCTGCACTTTGAATGAAACCGCGACTTGCGACTAACTCTTGGGATCGGAGCCATGCGCGTGGCGGTCCGGCATTCCACACATGTTGGCAGTATTACCCTCGAAATCGAACTCGATCAGCACTGCGGGCTCGTTGCCCACGACCCAGCCGTCGTGGCCGGGCTCGATAACCACGGCTTGCGGCGCAGCAAACTCCATGCGGCAGCCATCGGGAAACTCGATGTGGATTTGACCGTGCGCCAGGAAACCCACATGGGCATGCATACAGAAGTCTGTGCCCACGATGGGCTTGATGTCTTTTGACCAGTGGAAGCCGGCTGGGTAAATCACGCGCTTGACGCGTGCCGCGCCGGCATGGGCGATGTCGAGCTGCACCCCAGCGATTTGCTGGTGTTCGGTGCCCTGCATAGGTGCGAGGAGAGGGAAGGTGGAACTCATCGCGATGTCCTCCAGAATCATGCATGCGTCCGCCGTATCTGTCAGGTGAATCCTTCTGCCGTCCAACAGTGCCGGCCCTCACGCATCCAATGAGGATACAGCAGGCCGTCAAGCTGATTCGCGCCAATTCGGCCCCCACTGGTTCCCTCCGATTGAAGCGCCAGCGGTGAGCGATTACTCTAAAGCTATCCGTATGGCGGCCAACGGCAAGAACGGGCGTCCTTATCCGAAACTGGTTCTCAGCGAGACCCTGAGTGTCGCCATTGAGACCTTTCGCAGCAACCAGACGAGATTCATCCTGACCTCACTGGGAATGGTGATTGGTACAGCATCCCTGATTCTGGTGGTTACCATCGGGCTGACGGGCAAACAGTACCTGCTGCAGCAAATCCAGAATGTCGGCTCCAACATGATGGTGGCCGAGTTCCAGGGGGGCGATGTCAGCGGCAACGAATCAGCAAGCGATCTGCTGACCGTCGCTGACCTGAACGCGGTGAGAAAGCAGGTTCCCGGCCTCAGCGCGTCGTCTCCGATGGTGGAGCTGCATGACCGCATCACAGTGCCCGGCGGCAAGGAGCGCGACATCATGGTGCTGGGCGTGTCCTGGCAATATCTCTACGTTCGCAACCTCGATGTCCTTGCAGGCCGGTTCTTCGAGGACCGTGACGAGCAGGCCCGTAACAAGGTTGCCGTTATTACGCAAACACTGGCCAACACACTCTACAGCTCACAAAGCGCAGCCATAGGCCAGCAGATCAAGCTCAGTGGTTTGCCCTTTACGGTAATTGGGACTTTCCGCGAGCGGGTGGATACGTTCGGGCAGTCGGAGATCTCCGAAGACACGATTCTCATTCCTTACACGGTCGCGCGCTTCTTCACCAACAGCGACAGCGTGACCCAGCTTTTCCTTTCGGTGGCGGACTCGAACGAGGTACCGCGCGCCACACAGGACATCGGGAATGTTCTGCGCTCGCGGCATCGCCCCGAGGCTGTATACAAGGTGTCGAACCTGACCCAGCTTCTTTCCGTGGCATCGAAGACGGCAAACACGTTGAGCACGGTGCTGTTGCTGGTTTCGGTTCTGACTTTGCTGGTGAGCGGAGTGGGAATCATGAACATCATGCTGGCCACCGTGAATTCCCGCATCCGTGAAATTGGTGTGCGCAAGGCGGTAGGCGCCACGAGTGCCGAAATCCGCGCGCAATTCCTGACCGAGGCGATGCTCATCTCGCTCTCGGGAGGCATCGTCGGTATATTCCTCGGGTTGGCACTACCGTTTTCGGTACGGTTTATCACCGACTATCGCGTTCCTATCTCGGGATGGTCGGTGGTAATCGCCGTGGCGGTATCAACGCTGGTAGGGGTTCTGTTTGGCACGGCGCCGGCGGCGCGGGCAGCACAATTGGATCCCGTCGAGAGCCTGCGATACGAGTAGTTTTCCTCCGGGAGATCGTGCGGCGCGGCGTTGAGGAAAGTAACAGGTCCTGTGGAATCGGAGAGGGGCTGGAAACGTTGCTCGTGAAAGACTGGTCGAGTACTCGATCGCAGCTTCTTTTGGCCGTGCTGACTCTCGTTTGTCTGCTTCCATTTTCTGGCAAAGGGTTTCACATTGACGACCCGCTCTTCCTGTGGTCTGCGCAGCACATCACCGCGCATCCCCTGGATCCCTATGGATTCCAATTGATCTGGTACCGCTCGGTGATGTCTATGGCGGAGGTCACCAAGAACCCTCCTCTTACGTGTTATTACGCCGCAGTAGTCGGATCAATTTTCGGTTGGTCGGAACGGGCATTGCACCTGGGCTTCTTGCTGCCCGCCCTGGCGATGGTGCTGGGGACCTACCGCTTGGCAAAACGACTTACCTCGTCTCCTTTGGTGGCGGCGGCTGCGACACTGCTCACGCCGGGAGTAGTGGTCTCCGCCAGTAGCGTGATGTGTGACACCATGATGCTGGCCCTCTGGATCTGGGCGATCGTTTTATGGCTGGAAGGGTTGGAGTCCGGTAAACAGCACCTCCTATTGGTCTCAAGCCTGTTAATGGCCGCTGCCGCCCTGACGAAATATTTCGGTATCTGCTTGGTACCGTTGCTGTTGGTCTATTCCATTGCGAAACAGCACCGTTTCGCGGCTTGGGCATGGTATTTCCTTCTGCCGGTTGCCCTGTTGGCAGGCTACCAATCCTGGACCCACGCGCTGTACGGCCGCGGCATGTTTTCCGATGCGTTGAATTTTGCGCCGCAACGGATTACGAATGCCTGGTACCTGGTCGTTCTGTATCCAATTGTCTGCGCCAGCTTTGCCGGAGGATGCGCCCTGTCCGCCCTCACACTGGCTCCGCTAGTGTGGTCGCGCAAATACATCCTCAGCGCGATTTTGCTGGGGGGAATGGCGGTCGTAGCGGGCTGGATTATTGGGCCGCGCTTGCTCGGAATACGTGCGGGTACAGCGCTTCAGCAGCACTGGTTGACCGTCGGTCCGGAGTTGGCCTTTTATGTTGCTGGCGGAGTTTCCATACTGGCGTTAGTAGTCTTGGATCTCTGGAAGCATCGTAACGCCGATTCCCTGCTGCTTGGACTTTGGGTGTTTGGCACGTTTGCGTTCGCCGCGTTCCTCAATTGGACCATCAACGCCCGCTCGGTTCTTCCACTAATTCCGGCGGCTGGAATTCTCCTGGCTCGGCGTTTGGATGCGCTGGGAGTTGCCTTGTCTAAGCCTCTGCAATGGAAAGTTGCGGCGGCTTTGATGGTTTCAGGCGCGCTAACGTTTTGGGTCGCCTTGGCCGATGCCGAGCTGGCCAATTCGGCGAAGCAGACCGCCATGGCGCTTGCGCAACGAACGAGGAACCCTATAGGCACTGTGTGGTTTCAAGGGCATTGGGGGTTCCAGTACTACGCAGAGCAGTTCGGCATGAGGCCGATGGACTTCTCTCAGTCCACCCTGAACCCGGGAGATCTCCTGATCGTTCCGAGGGGCGACTACACGACCCACGCTCCGCCTCCGCAGTTTGTAGCTTCCGACGAGCTTGTTGCGGTCGAGCGGCCACAGCCGGTCATAACTATGTGCTCGGGGATGGAAGCGGGGTTTTATGCCTCGTCGTATGGTGTGCTCCCTTTTGCGTTCGGGGCAGTTCCTCCGGAGCAATACCACCTTTACGGCATCGGAGCCCGGATGCGACCCAAAGACTGGCAACTACCGCTATCTAAGGGAGGTGATATTGGGCGGTAAGCAGCACCCGAAAAACGAAAGCCCGGACCGTTTTGTCCAGGCTTCTCACCTTTCGCTTTGGCTTGCGTACTTTTACGTCCAGGTTCTGGCGTGGCCCGCAATTCGTATTGCCTTAGCGAATCTTGTCACCGCGTTCTGCCGATTTTGACGGCGCCTCTACATAACTAAAGCGATGCTCTCCAGCTCTCGTTGAAACGCTTCCAGGGTGCATCCGTAAAGCCCAACCCTAGCCACCGCATTGCGGGCTTCCTCGGCTGAAACACCGTAGCCATGTCCAGCTCCAGGACCTGGACCAGCTCGGTCGCATCCTTGGAATCGAACCCCTGGAGCAACTCGCTCTTTAGCGCCGTCAATTCTGGGACGGAAAACTTTTCTCTCATCAGCCTCACCTCCGACCCTTCCAGGGCTTTAGGTACTTAGACTCTTAGCCCGATATAAGGTTGCAAGCAATTCAGCTGCCGAACTCGATTTCGCCTGAGCCTTCCCTGGAAGTTTGTGATCAGTCGAATCCCCTTTCCCCTATGGAGTTGCAGATTACTGTGCCTAAATACCAAGTTTGCAATCCTGGAGGCAGGTAAACTGAGGCTAGCGTCCTCCCGACTCTGCAAGAAGTTGCGGAAATGCGGAGGGGAAATGCCCCTCCTCCGGCTATCCATGGGTGATATTTCAGGGAAATTGCGCCTATTGCACCAGCATGGAACGGAAACACTCTGGTCCACCAGATTTCGGCTACCTCCGCAAAAAGCGCCCAAAGGCGGGCCCTGTCAAGTCAGAGTTCCTCGATCGTCGCTTCGGACTCCAAAAATCGGAAAGCCCGTTGCGGATAGGATATACTCGCCTGCATTCGTTGCACTTAGGGCCTCCTCGCCACGCAGGACCAGTGGTTTGCGACACACCGGGCAGGCAAGTATTTCCAGCAATTCTGGTGATCATGGGTGATTTTGCGGATCAGGTGTTCTTTGATCCTGATCCGAGTCGATTTTGGCGGCACTATGATGTTGGACTGCTCAGCTAGCTCAACGTTGGCATCCTTGTGGGGACGGTGCTGCACGAGAAGCGGAACAAATTTCGGGTTTCTGGTCGGTACTCACATCGAAGTTCTAAAGGTGGGCATGGCACTTACGCAGCAGCCCACAACCACCATCCAGCGCTCCTGACACGCGCCCGTCGGCGATGGTCGCCACGCTGTTCTTCGTGGGGGATCTTTCTGACGTGCCCCTGAACGACGTGCTACGCAATCTTTTCCATTCGCAGGATTCATTATTGAGCGCATCGGCTACCAGCGGATGATGGTGGCCGGATTGTTGACTATGGGCCTGGGGGCGGTGCTGTTCGTGCCAGCCGCAACCGCTCCATCATTTCCCCTGTTCCTCGCGGCCCTCATCGACATACTGGCGGCAGGAATCACCGCCCTGCAGGTTTCCGCTAATCCTTACGTTGCGCTGCTCGGTCCGGCCAGGACGGCCTCCAGCCGTCTCACGTTGACGCAGGCTTTTAACTCGTTCGGCACATTTATTGCCCCTGTATTTGGTGGCATCCTGATCCTCGCCACGGCTCCCAAAACGGCGGCTGAGATTGCGGCGATGAACCCGGCCATGCTACACGCCTACCGAGTCGAGAAAGAGCATCGTCAGTCAAACTGCCGTACATCATGATTGCGGTTGCCCTAGTAGTGCTCGCGGTTGTGTATGGCCAGTTCAAACTGCCGCACATTCCGGAGGCAGAGGGCGGGCATCATGTGGAGGCGGGAGCGCACGACAGCATCTGGAAGCACCGCAACCTGGTCATGGGGAGCAATTGGCATCTTCGCTTATGTCGGAGCGGAAGTCGCTATTGGCAGTTTCCTCGTGAACTATATGCACGAGGCCGAAATCGGCAACTTGAATCTTGAAACCGCCGCGAAGTATCTGACGGTGTATTGGGGCGGCGCCATGGTCGGCCGCTTTCTCGGGTCGGCTGTGCTGCAGAGGATTCCCGCGCGCGTGGTGCTCGGTTTTAACGCGATTACCTGCGCCTCGCTGGTTTGCCTGTCGATGCTGACGACCGGTTACTTTGCTATGGGCAGCATCCTGCTGGTTGGCTTCTTCAACTCCATCATGTTCCCTACCATCTTTACGCTGGGCATCGAGGGGGTGGGGCCTCTGACCGGAGAGGGTTCGGGACTTCTAAACACTGCGATCGTGGGTGGTGCGGTCATCCCGCTGGCACAGGGATTCATCGCTGATTGCATCGGTATCCACCATGCCTTCATCCTGCCGGTGATCTGCTATTTGTACATTCTCCTGTTTGCTGCGAAGGGCCAGCCGCGACGGGCAGCGAGCTACACCAGATAGGAATTCTGCTCCTGTTCTTCGGAAGCAATCCCTTCTGGCAAGCGCCCGCCGTTGTACTCGGCCATGCGGTTCTTCCATTTCAGAAACTCGGTAATGGTCTGTGGCTCGATGCGCACTTCCACCCGTCGCAGACTTGCCAGCAACAGGTTCATCTCCTTCATCATGCCGACCATAGTGCGCAAGTCCTGGCGGCCCGGCTTCACCCGTTATGACGAGCCCTCCCCCGACCCTTGCATTCCAGTAGTCCCCAATGCTTCGGTACCTCGTCCCGCGCAATCACACCAGCGGGAGCCATAAAGAAGCGGCTCGCTGCCCAGCCCCTCCTCCGGTTTCAAGCGGAACGGCTTATTCGCATCCGCTAGGAAATCGCTGCGCGATACTTTGCATTCCACCAGCACTGACTGGCACAAACCTTTCCATCCGATGACATCGGGAACCTCGCCGC
>CAVTMW010000004.1:0-19271 GCA_963735855.1 uncultured Acidobacteriaceae bacterium | reverse complement strand
ACCGGCTAACGGCACGTTCCGGCTGGTGATCGGCATCTTGCCAACCTGAGGATCAGCGAACGTGTACCTGCCATCGGAGGCGCGCGTCAGGAACAACAATGCGTATTCGTTCTCGTCAGGGTGGTCGCCAGAACGTCAGGATTTCTTAAGAACTCGACGTTTACGACCCCACCTCGCAAGGTTCCTTTCAAGACCTGGTCAACCTGGACCGAGGCGGTCATTTGCTGCAAGGTCAGTGCGCCGCTTTCCGTCGGCTTCTTGAGGGAGCCCAGGACGTTGACGGTCAGTACGCGGCCCTTCACAATCAGGCTCGATTGCTCCGTCAGATACCGCACGTTCGGCACGGGCATGGGATAGCCGGTCGCCCCACCTGCAACAGTTGCCTGCCCATCGGGTTCGGCCGGCGCCGCCGGAGGAGACACGATATTCAAGTGGCGTCCGTGATCGATGAAGCGGGTGAAGGCATCGGTCTGCACCCTGCAACCTTTGTGATCTGCGGGGGTCGTGCTGTCGCCGGCGAACCATGTCTGAACAATGTGGTCGATTTTGTTATTGTTAAGGGATTTTGAGGTGGCTTGGGAACGGGGTTGAAAGCGTTGGTGGTGATGCACATATTGTCGTTGAACAGCCCGCCTGTAGTATCACTTCCGCCCTCCGATGGGATCGGCCAATTATTCGGCTTGACGTCGGTCTTCGCACCGAACTTCTCGTTGATCCCGGCGTTCCCGTTGTCCGGACTTGAAGTGTTAACGCC
The DNA here is from genome assembly GCA_963735855.1 of uncultured Acidobacteriaceae bacterium. GTDB lineage: Bacteria > Acidobacteriota > Terriglobia > Terriglobales > Acidobacteriaceae > Bog-257. Next base: position 18,517 of record CAVTMW010000004.1, on the reverse strand, counting down.
AAACTGGTCATCCACTTCATAGCCTATGAGGGATTGCCAGCCCTGATTGCCTCCTACGGTGCAACTGGCGCCACCACCGTTGTCCTGGTCCAAGTCAGCCCGCCGCTTCAGTTGCTTAGGGGCACGCACGTCGTCTTGAAGGCGTAGGAGAGGTTTTGCACGTCCACCTTGATGGCGACGTCCTTCATGGCTGTGCTGGCCGCCAAAGACTTGACTGCGACCGTGTCGGTGGCAGTGGTGATGGTGGGCATGCCATTGGAGAAGACCAGCTTGTCGGAGCCCGCGGTAACTGTCCAGACGAAGCTCGATGCGCCGGACGGTGAGTTGCTAAGTTTCAACCCGACGCTGCGGGGGAGCGTCATCCGGGTCACGCCGCATATCCACCACACCGACTTCGGCTGCACGATTTTAGCGAGTTCCGCGATCCAGCTCTCATCTATGAGGAACATGCCATCGGGCGTGGACCAGCGAAGCGTGAAGGGGTCCTGCAGCGCACTGCGTTCCGCATCCGTCCAGGTGTAGCGCGCGACGGCAAAAGGAAACATCATGCCGGGGCAGTCCCATTGCCCAACGTGCCGATCTCAACATCGAAAAAGAGCTGACCGTGGGCAGGGGCGGTTAGTATCGTGAAGCTTCCCGTGCTTATGTCGACGCAGTTAACCGGATCGTACTCAGTCCAACCTTCGATAAATGTCTTGGCGTGCGTGTCCACCCATACCGGCGTCCCGTCAGGAGCCGGGGACTGATTCAGCAATGGGGTATTCCCAGGGCCGACGCCGTAGACGGCAGCCCTGCCCGCGCTGTGACTGTCCGAACGCTGGACCCGCGGCCAGCACTAGAACGAGCAGGAAACACACGAAGGTAAGAACATTGCGGCCCGTCAGACGAAGGGATTTCAACACGACACACCTCCAAGGTGAGACCAAAGTCCCAATCGGATACCGGGGACGATTCGGCACTTGCATTCTGTGATTCGGTCGATCCATCGCACCTGCCTAAGTGGGTGCGACGCAACGCCACGGGAGGGCCCAGCTATCTAGGGGCGGGAGTATATATCGAATTTATACAGTGTCAAGTAAACTTAACGTGACCTGGCGGCGACTCACTTCCCGATTCTGAGCAGTTGGCGGCATGCCGGCCGCTGTGGAAACACAGAATTGGGTTAAGGCGTGAGCTGCCAGACGGTACCCTTGTTGTACGTTCCGCAACCGGCAGTAGTGCCATAGATATTCCCGCTGGCATCCAGCGTCAAATTGCTGAAATTATCCCCGGCGAAGGAAACCAGAAAATTTGGACCGTACGGGGCTGGCGTAAAGATGTCGCCGGAGTACGCAAAGTAGTAGGGGTCCCCACAAAAGCAATACCTCCAGCCTTCAGTGCCGTAAGCTTTCCTGCCGCATCGATTGCCAGGTCGTAGAAAAGGTCGTAGCCCCAATCCGATAGAAAATGGTGGTAGTAGGCGTCGTCGATCACCGTATATTGCCAGTTGCCATTGGAGGAGGGTGACATCATGAAAATTATTCCGTAATTGACCCAGTAACAGTAGTGGCCCTCGCAGAGGTACCGGTCATAACTGTCAAGGCCATAGAGACTGCCGGAGTTTTCCTGAACCAGAAGGGGGAACATCCCGCAAGAGTAGCTGCATTCGCCGAGGCTGGCGATGACCTGTTCCGTCCAATCACCTCCGGAAGGCACTAGCTGGAAAACGACTCCACCCCCATGGCCGCCCATATATGTAGTGCCGTACAGATTTCCGTCATCGCCCGCCAGCAGAGAGTTAGGTCCGGCTCCGTCGCTGCCAGTGAAACTATAGATGACCTTCTCCGTCCAGCCGCCGCCGCTGGAGGGCGTCAGCTCATAGACGGTACCGTGCTCGTATGCTCCGCCGGCCGGGGTCGTACCATATAGATTGCCCGCCTGGTCAAAGACCAGATTGTCACCCGGCCCCCATCCATCGGTACCTCCGTTGAAACGATAGAGCACGTTTTCCATCCAACCGCACAAGGCGGTGAGGCAGGCGGTTGGCGACGGTCTCAGGTTGAAAACCAGGCCGCAGTCCTTTCCGTTGCAGTTTTGCAGGCCTCCGCTCGCCGTACCATAAAGGGTCCCATTTGGGCCGAGGATTACCGGCATGGGGCCGACGCCGTCAGCTCCCCCGGTGAAGCTGTAGAGGGGAACAAACAGCCAGTCCTGCCCTTTCGGAGATAGTTCATAAACCAGGCCTGCCCCCGAATCACCGCCGGCTGCAGTTGCTCCGTAGAGGTTCCCTGCACGGTCAGGGGCCACGCCTTCCGGGGATTGCTCCTGGGCGGTGAAGCTGTGGATTATTTTGAAGGCGTCTTTTGGCACGTCGTGAACACACTCAGGGGCGTAGTTGTAGCCGGTGATGTCGAAGGCCTCGGAAGGAATCGTTCCGATGGCACTTTCAACTGCTTGCGACGGACAGCCTTGGGAGCGGCAGTCTTGGCCGCTATTCTCATCCCAGTACACCGGATCGCCGTTCGTGACGACCGCATTCTGCAGGTTCAGATAGCAAGTTGTTGCGCAACTTGCAACGACGTTCAGTCCTGAGACCGAGATCTTGTCTATGTCGTAACCATACTGGTTGGTGGAAACATACTGGTCGGTTACGTTGGCCGTGCCGGAACCATAGACCGTTCCACCATTCGGGGAGTCGGTAATGGACCAGTCGACAGAGATTACTACGTCGCCGGGGAATTCCCATACCCAGATGTCAAAGCCGTTGACGTGTGCTCCTGAGGGAAGCTATCGCTGACGACGTAGCCGAAGTTGATTTCCCAGGCATCGGTGGTGCCGTTCACCGGGCCGTTCTCGTAAAACGCCGGGTCCCGCGGCGAAGCCGGACGGCGCTGGATGCGAGCAGAAGCTGGAGACTTACTTGTCGCCTGCGTGGTGGCGGGATGCAATCGGGAAGCGAAAGCGGGCATTGCCGCAGCTTCTCTCGCGATGGGTGGAACTGCATTCTGGGCCAAGGCCGACTCCACGGCCACGGCGAAGCCAACAAGCGCCACTAGCGCCGCGAACATCAGGGCCGCAACTTTCTGCTTCATACAGTCCTCCTTGGGGCCGATGGGCCACCACGACCATCCGGATCCACGAGAGTTTCACGCTGAGGAGGGCCGTTTGTCGGTGACGTATGCCGCTGTGCAGAGTGATCAGCGGGCCGATTTACCCTGGGCTTGCGATCGTGTGGGCGAACTGGTGCCGTCCGCGAGAGAGTCCGCGTCGGCGTTCGTTCTACCGTGCGAACGAGGCTTGAAGTATGACGCGGACCCTGATAGGGGCTTCTTTCCTGGCTCTTCATTAACCGCCACTGGACTTGAAGGTATGAATCACTGCGAGGTTGATGATTGCGGCCCACCCAAAGCCGCGCTCGCCGGATGCTTGGCCGGGGGCTCCTGCGTCAAGCTCTGAATCACCGCAGCAGCGACCAGATCGTTGCCCGCGGGACTGAAGTGGCGGTCTCCAAAGATGAAAAGCTTCGGGTACCAGCATCCGGGCTGGGTCCGCGGGCATTCGTCCTTCACCTCCAGGAACGCCGGAAACAGCGAGATGAAGCGCTTGCACTTGCCCGCGCACCATTCGCGCCAGATGCGTACCTGCCGGGAATCGGCTGAGTCGTGAATGACCTGACCCGGATAGGGATAAACCACCACACTGATGGGGATGTTGTGCTTTTCGACTTCCTGCCAGAGAAGGTCCATCTTGACCATCTCTTTAGCGAGGCCGCCCTCCACTCCCAGCGGCGCAAAGCCGGCTGGGAAGGGATCGGTCTCATTGACCTTGCGATACGTCCACGCCGCCCACTCTTCGTCGGTCGCACTGACCGCGTCATAGTAGCCGTGAGCGACGAGCCGGCGCTGGAAGAACTCTAGGATATCGTCGGTGATGAGCAGATGGCCGGCAATGTAGAGTCGCAGCCTGGTGAGCCAAGGCACGATGCGGTATTCCTTGCGCGGGCCTGTTACGGCTCCGGAGCTGTCCACATCCCGGTAAAAGGCGGCCTCGAAGTGGACGTCGGCCATGTCAATGAAGACTATGACCTCGTCGATCTGGTAACCGGCGGCGAGCACCATGCGTGCCACATTGAAATAGTTCGAGGCGGAGTAGGCGGCCACGCCTCCATTGAGCAAGTCATATTGCGGAAAGTGGGCCGCAATTTTGCCGGCATAGCTGTCCGGCCAGGCCAGCTCGCCCTCGGTGAACGAATCGCCCAGCAGCAAAATCCTTGGCTGGGGAACCGACAGTGGAACCGATCTGATTCGCTCGTCGCGAAACCCCAGGCCGTTCGTAAAGATCGCATACTTGTCACGCCCCCAGCCGACGCGGGAGGTGCAGTTGGGCTTCAGGGCATGATGGCGCACCGGATCTGGAACACGGCATAAGTTCGGGTTGAGCGCGGCTTCGGAGGCCCGCTGCAGCACGCGGCTGTAAGTCAAGTCGAAGCCCAGAAGGGTAGCGGCGCTGATGACGAACGATAGAAGAAAAACTAGAAGCCTGACCTGGCCGCGCCGTCGGGGAAGGCGCGAGACGGAGCTTACCTTTTCCAGTTCGGTCAGATTGGTACTCAAGTTTTGCCTTGATGGGAGCGAGGACTCATTACACTCCTCGTCCGTCATCCTGAGCTACGAGGTCGCCGTGTCGACCGAGGAGTCGAAGGACCCCGATAAGAGCGGGCCGCGCTTACTCAGCATGACACCCCTAGGCCACAACGAAACAGCAGATCCCTCGCGGGCTAGAGCCCACTCCGAATGACAACAACCCAAACAAAGCACTTAGCCGACGCTGTTTCAGACGTGTCATTCCTGTTTCAAACCTGCCCTAGCAGGTCCGTTGCTCGAGATGACAATTCTTATAAGAGCTGGGACGTCAAACAGAGCCACAGTCTCGGAAGCCGCGCTCCTCAATCGAGCCAAGGCTCCGGGGTCAGCCTGGGTTGGTCCGGGGCGGGCGGCCGGGCGTCAGCATCGAGAGGGATCTCCTGCTCCTGAATGCCGCCGTACGGATAGACGACCACCCGCGCCTGGCCCTTGTGGCGGTCCCGCAGAATCTGAATGACATCATTCCATTTGCCGGCAAAACGTGTCGCCGGAGGATAGATGTCCATCATGGTGCGGGTGAGGTACTGGGAGTAAACGATCAGTCCCGTATCCCGTGGAAGGTGGCTCTTAGAGCGGTGCTCCATCATGTCGAAATAAGTGGTGCCATTGCGGCCAGTGACCCGGGCATTGAGCCAGTGGATGGGATCGAGTCCCAGCGGGTCCTGGACAATCAGCACGCCGGTGCCGCCGTCACGCAGCGCGTGGTCAATCCACCAACGCGCCCGGAATGCCTGGCCACTCAGGGGATAGGAATTGGCAACCACGATGTCGGCATTCTTCGCCGTGGGCGTGGCGTAGTGCTGGACTGCCATGCGGGCCGCGGCGTGGTGTGCGCTCACAATATCGCCGGAAAACACGCCGACCGGTTGGCGCTTCTGATTGGTTACGATCTGCACGGTGAAATCGACCTTCGCCATGCGCGCCGCTTCGATCATGTCCAGCCGCACTTCGTTCTGGAACACCTTGAACGTCCCGGCGGTCTTAGTGCGTGGCAGCAGCACCCAATGGTTGTATTGAATCGTATCCAGGCCGGCCACGCCGGGCATAACAGCTTTGGCTCCGCCGCTCATCCCGGCCTGCTCGTGGCCCTTCACGCCGCTGAGACATATCTTGCAGTCCGCTGCGAGGAAGGACTGGTTGAGCTTGACGCGGTTGTTGAAGCTGGTGGTGCCCACCTGCTTCACGTTGTCGAAAACGTTGTGGTTCTGCCACGCAAAGCGGCTGGCTGCCTCCTTCCCGAGTTTCTTGTCAACTTCGGTCTGGGTCATGGCGCGGTGCGAGCCGAAGGCCCCAAGCAAGAGCACGTTTTCGTCCTTGACGCTCGCGGCCCGCAATTCCGCCATTACCCAAGGCATGACTGCGGACATCGGCGTGGGACGGGCCAGGTCGTCGAAGGTGATGACCACTCGTTTCTTGCCGGCGGCAATCTCGCGCAGCGGGTGGGTGCCGATGGGTTGGTCCAGTTGACGGCCGATCTGCTGCGCAGTCAGCCCCGGCGTCTCGGCCGTGCATGTCCATTACTTCGATTTGCCAATCGCCGGGGAAATCCAGCCGCTCGCTCAGGTCGCCCGCCCATTCCTGGGTGGGGATGACGACGGACTTCGCCGAGTCTTTGATCGCCGAGGCGTGGGTGGGCTGATTGGGCGCCGATGCAAACGATGTGCCGATCAGCGGAACCCATCCGGCGGCCCCGACCATTTTCAGGAATATCCGGCGGTCAAATACTTTGGAAGACATCGCTGCCTTTCGTCTCTCCAAAGTTACACCTTCTGCGCGGGCATGAAGCAGGAGTATTCATCCGTGAGGCTTTCCAATTGGGACTGACCTGATCCTGCTGGAGAGATTCGATGTCCGTGCCTGAGGCTCTGGAGGAGCGGCCGGGTGCTTGCCCGGTGGGTTTTGCTGCAAGCTCTTGATGACCTCGTCCGCGACTAGAGCGTTACCGGCAGCGGTGTAATGAATGTCCCGGATAACAAATAGGTTTGGGTACCAACAGCCGGGTTCGCTGCGCGGACACTGGTCCTTGACCACAAAGAATGCCGGAAGCACATTGATAAAGCGCTTGCACTTGCCCTCGCACCACTCGCGCCAGATTTGCACCTGCCGCGGGTCCGCCGAGTCGTGAGCGATCTGTCCCAGATGGGGGTAGATAACGATACTGATGGGGATATTTCGCTTTTGCAGCTCCTGCCAAAGCAGCGTCATTTTGGCCTTCTCTTTGGCGATGCCACCTGCAACGCCCAACGGCGCATAGCCGGCCGGGAAGGGAACCGTCTCGTTGACCTTGCGATAGGTCCAGGCCGACATTTCCATGTCAAACGGGTCGCCAAAATAGTCGCCTGGCAAGTGATAAAAACCATGGCGGACAAGAAATAGCTGGACCCGGTCGAAGAAGCGGAAAATCTGCGCGGTGAGCGCGAAATGGCGGGTGACCACCCTGCGGAACTTGATGTACCAGGAGGTGGCCGAGTGCTGCTGCTCTCGTTCCAGTCCGACCACCGCGCCGGAGGCATCGATATCGCGGTAGAAAGAGGCCTCGAGTTGCACGGCTGAATTGTCAAGGAAGACGATGACCTCGTCGAGGTCGATCCCCCGGGCCAATACCATCCGCGTGGTGTTCAGGTAGTTGGAGGGAGAATAGCCAGACAGGCCTCCGTTGAGAAAGTCGTATTGCGGAAAGTGTTCCGCAATCTTGCCGACAAAGCTGCTGCGCCACGCAATCTTGCCCTCGGTAAATGAATCGCCCAGGAGGAGGATCCGCGGGCGGACATCGGTGGGAGGGATGTCCCTGATCTTCTCATCGCGAAAGCCGAGATTGTTGGTGAATATCGTGTAGGCATCTGCGCCCCAATAGCCGATCGCCTCGCAATTGGGCTGGTAGGCGTGATGGCGAACCGGGTCGCGCACCTGGCAGGCGTCGGCTTGCGGCGTCAAGTTCAGCCTGTGGAGGATGACCCGGGTGCGAATCCAATCCAGGGTGAGGAACAGCGCTCCGCTGAGAGCGAGGGAGACGAACAGCAAGGCAAGCTTGCTGGGGCGTTGCACAGAGCGAGCGTCTGGCGTCGGCTTTTCCGGGGTCAGTTGGGCGTTGAGTTGTGGCAGGTGAGTGCTCACTTGGGTACACGGGACTGCTTGCGGCTGGCTCTCAGCCCCGGGGCAGAGAACTGGAATCGTAGCGGCTCAGGCGGGGCGGGGAAGCGTCGGGCTCGGCCAGCCAGACCTGGCGTCCAGGAAGTAGTCGAGGAGCGGCTGCAGGCTGACGCCGGGAATCTCGCGTGCCCACACAATTCTGGAGCCGTCAATGTCGGCGCCGTTGTAAACCCATTCCCGGAATACCGAGTGCTGCGGCGAATAATGCACAATCACCAAATGCTGGCCCGGCAGGGCGTCAAGTTCATTGATGAACTGGGCGCGAAACTGAATGGGGTCCGGCGTGGCGAACCGGCTCTTGTCGTCTAGATTGAAGGGAGCCAGCAGTACGGCGAACAGGGCAACCACGCGCGTGATACGAATTCCCACCGGCCTGCCGCAGGACTGCCAATGCCGGAGGTGCCGCATTCCTTGTGTGACCAGAGCGAAGATACCTGCCACCACGGGCCCCGTGTAGTGCGGGTTGAAGCGTGCGCGCACCAGTAGGAATGAGGAGAAGACCAACGCAATTTGCACGATCAAGAAGCGGACGCGGCGGTCGCGCAGCACTCGTCCTAACGTGAGCAGACTGACCATAAGCTGCGGCCAGAGATAAAAGAAAACCGAAATCAGGACGATGTAGCCTGCCTTGTGACACATTTCGACCAACTGATTACGCCGCTCTGCAGCCAGTATTGCCGCATCGCAATGTTGTAAAACTCTTCGAATTGCGGATTGGCGTAGTGCAGTGGAGGGCCCATCCTCTGCCATGAAAAGGACGGCGTACTGAAGTAGGTCTTCTCATTGAGGGCGTAGGGGAAGACCAGGGCGCTTCCGGTGCCCTGCCAGTTGTAGTAGGCCATGAACGTGCCACCAAGAATCCCAATTGCGCAAAGGGGCACAACGACGCGCGCCAGAATGGGCCGCCACGAAGGACCGCGGCGGCGCCAAAGGCACACCAAGAGCACAGCGAAAACCGGCAGGCAAAAGATAGCACCTTCAAAGGGCCGGCTGTTGGCCAGGATGACCACGCCCACCCCCAGAATCACAGCATGCCACGCGCGCCAGGAATGAAGAATCCTTGGCAGAGCCCCAGCCACCAGGGCGCCACCGATCGCCGGCACGAACGCTCCGTAGTAGCTGTTCATCCAATAGCTGAAGATCGCGACCTTGAACATCACCAGGAATGCGCCTACGAAGGCCCACCTCGGCGGTAGCCATCCCTGCAGCATCCACAGAGTTGCGCCGCACATCACCCCGCCGCTGAGCAGCACGCCGATCCAGGGATGCCCAAGCAACTGGCCAAACGCGAGCACCGCTCCCTGCGCGGGCGGATACTTCGACATATAGGTCGGGTGCTGATTGACGTGAATGGTGTCGAAGAAAAGCCACATCGGATGGGTCGGATTGGTGAGCCGACCATGAGCGAAGGTGTCACCCGCCAGGAGATAACTGAACTCATCATGGACCTGGGGATAGGGAACCGGGAAAAACCACAACAAGCAGAGACGGAGCGCGACAGTGGCCAGGGCGATCAAGAAAATCGCCAGCAGCTTTCGTTCTGCGAGGCGTGAACCAAATGCTTCGATTGCGCCGAAAGGACCATCGGCAAAGCGCGGTGCAAACCAAAAGAAGATCAGACAACCGAGAAAGATAAGGTCGCGGAGGATTTCTCCCCGGGTAAAGAAAATGTTAAGGAACTGGCGCATGCGGTGAAGAACGGTAGAGCGGGCCTTCAGACCCGCGTTCAAGTCGTACCCAAGATGGCGAGTGGCGCAGACACGACAGAAGCCAATTGCCGTGTGCCGCTCCTACTTCGCTTTTGCGGCCGCGCGAAGTTCCGTCTCGCGCCGGGTCAGAAATTCAAACAGCACGTCGCCGGGATCAGAAACCGCCGATAAATCCAGGGCATCGAGTTCGCCTAGTTCCTTACTGATCTGCGCCGGCATGGCTGCGCCTTTCTTCAGGGGAACCACGCGTTCGGCAAAGCGAGGGTCGCTCATGGCACTTAGCCTCGAACTCGCACCCAGTCGCTGGTCTGCACCGAGTTTTCGGTGATGAGGACCACCACCCAGTCGCACTTCAGCAGCCCATCCTCAATGCGCTCGACGTACTTCTGCCCGGGAATAATGTCGGCGTTCGAGTACCAGGTCTCGATGCCGTGTTTCGCCAGGGGTCCGGTAATGGCGGCTTCAACAAACTCGCGATCACGGTGATTGTGGCTGATGAAGACCCGCACCGGCCGGTCAGCTGCAGCCGCTTCAGGTGGAAGTGCGGGTACTTCCCGATGACGGGCTGACCTGCCTCTGATGACTTCGAAGAGAGTGGGCCCTTCGTGCTCCTCGACAATGTCCTGCACGGCCTGGTAGGTCTTATTGTCGACCAGCACGCGGCGGCCGCCACGCGCAGCGAACTCAAACGCCGAGGCCAGGTTTACTACTGTGCCAATCGCAGTGAAGTCGCGGACCATCCCGGTGCCAAAGGTGCCCAGCGCAACGGTCCCGGTGGAAATTCCAATGCCCAGATCGACGAAGCTCAGGTCCTCGTTGCACGACGCGTCCCAGCGGCGGCGCAGGCTGTCGAAGCGCTCCAGCATGTCGAAGGCAGAACGCACCGCCAGCTGGAGCCGTCCGGTCCGCGGAAGATGGCGAACACAGCGTCTCCAACGAACTTATTGACGATGCCGCCACGGCTGAGCACCCGGTCCGCATACATGGTGAACAGATCGTTCATGATCTCCTGTATGCGTTCCGGCTCGGCTGCCAGAGCCTGGCAAAGCCGGGTAAAGCCGCGCAGGTCGGCAAACAACAGGGTCATGCTCTCGCGGGTGGCGGGCTGGTCGAGGCGCTGTAGCAGGTCTTCCGCCAGGTCGCGCGAGTACAGACCCATCTGCGCCGTCAGTTTGCGCACCAGACTGGTGTTATTGATGGCTGTTGCCGCCAGTCGCCCCAAGTGCGTAAGCAGTGCACAATCATGTGTGTCATAGGTCGCCGAGCCGTCGTCACTGGCTGGCTTGTTCAACACCTGCAGGACACCAACGCTTCGGTCACCAATACGTAGCGGCACCGACACAATTGCCCTCGACCTGTTTGCCGGTTTGCTTATCAACTCCCTTGTAGTGGCTTTCGTCCTCGCGGGCCTTCGACTCGTGGTTGATTTCTCCCGAGGTGAAGGCCTTGCCGGCGTTGCTTTCGAGCGGCACGCGCTGGTTCGATTGCACTCCCCACTTCTGCATCAACTCGGGACCTTTGCCGCCCACCGCGGCGGCGAAATACAGGCCCTGGTGCTCGGGATCGTAGAGCAGCACCGAGCCATCCGGGGACTGCGTCATGGCGCAGGCTTTCTCCAGAATGGTATGGACCAGTTTGTCCTGATCGGTTTGGGTTGCCAGCTCTCCTGCTATTTGCAGCAGCAACTGCAGCTCTTCGCGCGAGAGTTCGCCGTGATTATTCATAGTTATTGGAGAAACTTAGTTTGCGCCGGTGAGGCGGGAGAGTTCAAGAGGCCGTTGCTGACCAGGTATTGCAAAAGGGCTTCGGCCACCACCTGGTTCTGCCATATTCATTGAAATGAATGTCGTGCTCGAAATAAGCCGGCTTTGTGCGGTTCGCCTTCTTCATATTGCGTTATCCATCAGGTCAAGCGTCTTCAGGCCCTCGTTGGTTGCGAGGTCGGACATTATTTCCTCAATGACCATCGGGGCGTACTGCCCCTTAAAGGGCAAATACACAACTACGAAGTTTATCCCTTGTTCTGACAGAGTTCTGGGCGCTGGCATAAATCTGTTTAAAGGTGGCCACCCGCTCTGATGCAGTCAGTACACCCTGTGGCATCCGCTGGGACCTTAAAGTAAGCGCCGGAAATCTTACTCAACGCGAGATCAGCGAGTCCAAGCACATAGCTGTGCTGGGAGAGATCATAAAGGTTGAAAACGACGGCGGGTGAAATATGAGCTGGTCCCCGTCGCGAGAAAGATATCCTTTGGGCCGGCCAATCGAAGGGTTAATGGTGGAGAAGCATTCGCTGAAGTCATTATAAAAAGCGCAGAGAAGCACGAGGTCGGGATGGTACTTCAGTCCTTCGGTTTTCAAGTAAAGATACTCTTGGTCTGCGCCATAGCCCGGAACCCCGGTATTGATCACCTCCACGTTCGTGCCGACTTCGCCAGAATATCGGCGAATCGGTTAGCCGGTTCCACGCCGCCTGCGCCAAAAACGAAGGAGTCCCCGATGACCAGAATGCGGAAAACCCCCGCCGGCTTCTCGTAAGAATGTTCGACGTCCCGCAGGCCCTTGGAGTTGATCTGCACGAGGTAGGGCTGGGTTTCGTTCCGGTAGAGCTTTCTGGCGTTAGGAATCAGTCTCCATCCGAGGACATTGTCGGCGACGATAAGGCGTTCCTGAGAAGCCAGGTGCGCGTAGGCTCGCATGGCGACTTCGAGGATGCACAGCGCCAGCAGCGGAACGAGCACGGCGAGAGCAAGTTTGCCCAGCCACTTACCGCCAGATTGAGAGTTGTGCGGCTCTGCGATAGGGCCCGACGGCGCCTCGCTGGGAGGGGGAGTGGTGCCGTGCGTGGTCTGAGCGAACATTAGTGAAGTTCTGTCCGGCGTTCGCGCTCAAAGCTGCAGATCCGAGCAGCAATCTCCCTGGAGAATGGGGCGTTGTAGTGCACGGCGTCCACATAAAGGTTTTCCGTCTTGTCCTGCTGAAGGTCGGCCAGCCACAGGATATTGGCGTCCAGCTTGCCTTGTGCTCGCAGTTCCTCCATTAGCGCATAGCCGTACTTGCTGCGGGCATAGACGCCGAAGTTCCTGTCCGAGTGCAGAAAGGAATGGTAACGAAGATCGTAGTTATAAACCGGCACCGGCTGCCACACGAAAATCGTTCGTACGCCGAAGCCGGCGGCGATCAAGTCAATCATCCGCTTGTTGGCCTGCCAGCGGTCAATCACGCCCTGCAGCAGCGCACGGTCTGCGTAGTCCGACGACTTGGGAGGCTGCGGCTTGGCCGCAGCGCTGGCTTACCCAGCGCGCGGCGGCGATCACGGGCACGTTGTCGAGCTGGCTGGAGATGGGCGCTTTCCCGTCCATGAAACGCCTGAACGAGCCGGCAAACCGGGGCTGGCCATCGGCGTGGTCGAATTCGTTGAGGCCGTCGATAAAGACTGCTACTTGAGGAACGAAACCCGCGCTAAGCAACTGCTGAAAAAGAATTAGCTCCTGGGTACTAAAGTAGGAGCCGCGACCGAAGTTGTACACAGCGACGCGAGCCGGGGCATAGCTGGCCGCAGCACATTCTTCCAGATCGGAAGGAATGGTTTGATCGTCGGGAAGGCCATATCCGTAGGTGGTCGAGCCGCCAAACACAAATACATTGATGGCGTCCGAACGCGGCGGCCATGGGGCCTGATCTTTGGAGAGGCGGAAACCAGCAGGATCGCTGTGTATGAATTTCCCCTGGAACGGTCTCTCCCGGAATCCGGTGAACGGCTCATACTCGAACCAGCTATAACCCCGGCCCCAGCTCTCTTTAAGCAGGGTTTTGACATCCGCTTCCCGCCGCCCCGGATAGGCCTTGATCACAGCGTCCCTGCCATACGATCCTAATGGGCCGGCGACCGGGCTGGGTTTGACGATGTGCCAAGCCTGCATCCCCACCCAGAGTGCCAGGTTCAGGAACAAAAACAGGAGCACGCTGTTCAGGAAAACGATAGCGGTAAAGGTGTAGCCGCTCCTTATTTTGCTTGAAACCTTTGCTGGAGTGACTATGCTCATCCCTGCCGCCCCGGACTCTGTCTCCGCTTCGACCACGAAGAATCCTCGGGGGAGGAAGACACTCCAGTCGCGCCAGAGCCTCTTCATTGCGGCGCACCTTGGGTGGTTTGCAGGTTTACCTCCGCAACCGGGAACCGGCTCTTCAGCTTCAGCAGGGGGTTCTCCAGTACGTTCCAGGATAAAAGCGCAGCTGTGTAAGTCAGTCCTGTGCCTACAGCGATTGCAACCACCACTCTTAGAATCGGCGAGTCCAGTTGAATCCTGCTGAACAGGTAGGCAAGCGGGATGCTTAGGAAGATCACGATGGGCATGTGCAGGACGTACATTCCGTAGCTGTACTTGCCGCAACTGCGCAACACACCGTTTCTGAGGAAGTCTATCTTGCGATTCTGACGGACAGTCTGGGCGACGAAGAAAACAAAGGAGGCAAAGGTCAGGTCAACGCAGGTGTATCCAAAGCGGCTGACTGCAATCGCACTCAGGCCGCTAGTCCCGGAGTAGATGGAAATCCCGCCAAATATCAGGACTGCGGGTATCCAGAGGTATTTCATGGTGCGGCTGACGAGCACCGACATCCCGTCGTCTCGAACCAAAATCGCAATCAGAGCACCTAGCGCAATGGGCTCCAGGCGAAAAGGAGTGAAGTTGTACAGATAAAGCGGAGGCGTTGAGCTGTGTGTCGTGAAGGTAATGCGCAAGACCGGAGACAGGATGACAAACGTCAAGCAAATCGTCTTCAAGATCTTTTTGCTGGCCAGCATCACGATGAGCGGCCAGGTGAAGTAGAACTGTTCTTCAATACAGAGCGACCAGAAATGAATCAGGTACTTGATGCTATGGCCGAGGCCGTTCCACCAATTTGCCAGGTAGAGCCAGTACCAAATTTCCCCGGATCGATCGATATTCTGCCCATGATGTAACAGGCCGCCCATCGGCATGGCCACGTGAAAGAAGACAAACACATACAGGAAGTAGAGAGGAAAAATCCTGAGCGTCCGCCGGGCGTAGAAATTGGAAAAGTAGCCAGTGGAACCTTTGGAGTCCAGAAGAATGCCGGTGATCAGAAATCCGGATAGAACGAAGAAAAGATCGACGCCGGTCCATCCCAGGCCGAAGACCTCGTTCAGAGTGCGTCCCAGCTTGACCGTCTCGCCATTGGCGGTGCTGCCGAAGTGGCCGATTAAGACGACCAGGATTGCAATGCCGCGAATTCCGTCCAGTTCCGGAATATGCTTTGCCTCCCGCGTTTTGGGCTGAACCGGAGCGTGACTGATCAAGCTGGCGGACATAAGACGCGCTGGAATCAACCCCGCAGCGCAGGTTGTGCAGCTGCCACAGTGCTGACGCCGTCCCGTGCTGTTGGCGGTTTGTTTTTCATCTGCAAGAAGAATTCCTCATAGCTGATCCGCGACAGGTAGGCGACTCCAGTGGCCAGTGTCAGTGCGATCAGGAGGCGCAAGCAGCACTTTCCAAAACTCGTCCCGGCCAGCAAAGAAGGCGCCACCTGTCTGGCCACGTCATCATACAAATTCAGCGAGAGCATGTGGATCAGATATAAGCCGTAACTGATATAGCCGAAAAAAACTAGCAGTCGCAGGTTAGCAAGGCCGCGATAGGGACCCGTTCCCAGCCACAAAACGGCGGAAACCGCGGCCAGCGCAAAGTAGTTCACGGCGGTGGTGCGGAGGCCAACCGCCACCGCGCGAGAAAACATGAGATTGGCTACCAGAGCTGAGGATGCGAATGCGGCACTCAGCGCTGACAGCTTGAGCAAGTTAGCTCTAGTGGCGTACGCCGACCGGGCCCACACCGCCAACAGAGCACCCAGGGCCAAACCATCTGCTGACAACCATGTGTACTGGCCCCACCAAAGTCCGCCGCGATGGAACGCATAGGTCCTCAAGAACGGCCCTACGAGACAAATCAAGGCCGCCGTCACGACCAGCGCCCGCTTGGTTAGAGCTCGTACGGCGGCGGGCCAAAGCAAGTAAAAGTGCTCCTCTACAGCCAACGACCACAGAGGACCGTACTGCATTGGCACGCCGAACAGAAGAGTCACATTGGAGAGATATACGAAACTCAGTCCCAGGAAAGCCCAGGAGTTATGGCGATGCACGAAGCTAACAAAGCCCAACCCGGCGAGAAGCAGTAACAGAAGGTAGTACGCGGGGAGGATGCGTAGGGCGCGCCGGTAATAAAAGCGCGAGTAGTAATTAGGCTTGCCGACGCTGTCGAGCAGGATGCCCGTAATGAGGAACCCGGAAAGGACAAAAAAGAGATTGACCCCCGACCCGCCCTGCCTTGCCCCGGCCAGGAACGCTCGTTCCCACGCCGGGACCATACCGGCGGACGGGGTGAAGAGCATGAATCCATGAAACCAGAATACGAGCAAAATGGCGATGCCGCGGATTGCATCGAGCTCCGGCATCACCGGCCGAACGATGCGTTGCTCCCCACCGGTGTCATTACCGCTCATCCGAGGTGACTCGTCTCATACTCTTCCGCTGGCCGGTTCGGTATCCCGCTTCCTAAGCCACAACATCAGGGGTACGCATGTCAGGAGGGTGATGATCGAGACGATGTTTCCCAGGGTGCGGTCCCAGGTCCTACCGAAAGCAACTTCGACGCGGCTCGATCCGGCCGGGATGGGGACCAGCATCTGTCCAACATCTGGATCCGTCTGCAAAGGAACGGGCTTTCCATCCAGGCTTGCCTGCCACGCAGGATAGGCCAGCAACCGCAACTTGAGCAGAAGGGGACGGGAAGCGGTGACGGAGAACGCTTTCCGCTGCCCCTGCCACTGTTCAACTTGGATCTGAAGTGCTGGTGCTGGTAGCGTGGTCCCTGCATCCGGCTCCGCGGCAGCCACCAAAGGCGCGGTCTTGTTTAGCTTTGAAAGCTGGCTTCCAAGCGGATTGCTCCAATCTCCGAAACGGATGGGATAACCAGTTGCAGAGTGCGCGTCGGCGACGAGCCCTTCCAGGTAGTGAGACGTATCCCAATTGGTGGTGTAGAGAATGAATGCGCAGACCGCAGTAACGACTAACGCTGCCGTCGCCGATGCGATCCGCTTGCGCTGAACTTCGGGACAGGGCCGACGCGACCAGGAATGCGCCCACCACGCAAAGCGGGGACAGCCAACGCCAGGGAAATTCCACGTAGCGCATTTCGGGTAGGGTCTTGTACAGGACCATGCTCGGGGGAAACATCATGAAGACGGAGACGGCTCCGAGCGCCACAAGGGACCGCCAGACCCAGGGATCGTCCTGCCGCAACTGGCGAGCAAGAATGGCCGCGATGAAGGTAGCGGCAATCAGAAGCAGCGCGATGTACGACAGCCCCCGGTTAAAAGCGACGTACTGCGGTAGATTGTTGTGGGTGAAAAGGAAATTATGATCGGGGGCCCATTCCGAACGGACCGCTTCCTCGATGCTCACCCATCTGCGCTCCCAAGCTGCTGGGAACAAGAAGAAAGCGATGCTTCCGAACGCCGACAAAATGGCCAACGCGCCGAACCAAAGCGGACGTAGAGAGCGGTACGCGATGGCATTGAGTGTCAGCAATCCTGCCAAAGCATAACTGGCAACTACGGCAGCCGGTAGATCGGAGAGCCAGATGGCGGCGAATACCGCGGCTAGAGGCAGCACGGTTCTGGCGGGGGCAGGTCCCATTCGAATCCCACCCCAAATCAGCAGTGGAAAAAGAGCGCACGCCAGCAGGTCTGCATAGTTGCCTCTCTTGTAGGCAATGATCAAAAGGTAGGGATTCACGGCAAACAACACACTGGCCACCATCGCGTCCACCGGCGCCAGCCACTCGCTAGCGCACTTCCACATTGCTGTGCCCGCCAGTGCCAGCATCAGCCAGATATAAACGCCCGACACGATCTTCCAGGGAAGCATCAGGCCTAGCGTCATTCCGGTCAGGCGCGAAAGCGGCGGATAAAAGATGAAGAACGGCTCGCCAAAACCCTGGTTGGCTCCGGCGGCCCAGCGGGGAAAAACGTTGCCTTCGCGAAACTGTCGGGCGGCATCCATCCAACTGCGGAGGTGGAGGTTGACGTCGTGTCCCCAGGGATTGCCGCGAAACGCTATCGGCAACGTTGCCACAGTCGCCGCGATGGCAATCATCAAGTAAGCGCGTGCGGAGAAATTGGGTTTGGTCAGCATGAACGCTGGGGGCTGGCTTATTCCTGTAAGCTAAAACGGAAAAGCGGATCCCTCGCCCGCCGCGGTGGGCTCGTGATGACAAAGGACTCCAGAATATCGCTATGTTGTGCGGGCTGCAGCGGGTTGCCCTTTCAGCAAGTGCAATTGGCGGTCAACGATCTCACTTACGATTTTCGGCAGGTCGTACTCAAGATTCCAGTTAGGGAAGTGGGAGCGAATCTTCGAGAGGTCAGAAATGTAACAAATGTGGTCGCCGATCCGGTTCGTGGGATTGTAGTCATATTGCAGAGAGAAGCCCATGTTAGCGAGCAGATCAATTGTTTCCAGAATCGAGAGGCTATTCTGTCTTCCGCCGCCCAGGTTATAAACCTCGCCAAATCGCGGATGATGATAGAACTCCAGGAAGAGGCGAGCCACATCGCGGCAGTGAATCTGATCGCGCACTTGCTTGCCTTTGTAGCCCAGGATCGTGTAGGGCCGGTTCGAGACCGCGCAAACAATGATGTAGGCCAGGTAACCATGCAGTTCGACCGCTGCGTGCTGCGGCCCCGTAAGACAGCCGCCGCGGAAGATGCCGACGGGCATGTGAAAATATCGTCCAAACTCCTGGCATATAACATCCGCAGCCACTTTGGAAGCGCCAAACAGCGAGTGCAGGCAGTTGTCGATAGACATGCTTTCATCGATGCCATCCAGGCCGTCGGCATAGTCGTAGCGCTTTTCGTGTTCCACCATCGGCAGGGTGTTCGGCCGGTCGCCGTCGCAGCTTTTGTTGGTGCTGGTAAAACAGAACGGCGACTCCGGACAGAAGTCTCTGGCTG
>CAVTMW010000003.1:0-17320 GCA_963735855.1 uncultured Acidobacteriaceae bacterium | reverse complement strand
GCGTGTCCGGCGCTTTGGACTCAAGCGATGGGCGGTGCAGATCATTGCGTGCGCACCGCTCGCCAGTCGGCATGCCGGCCGTGAAGCCCCCAGAGTCCAGACATGGTCTTCCTGCTGTGGTCAACACTCAACTCTGGACGCCGGTCGCGGTGGAAGCGAAGAATTGGGTTAAGGCGTAAGCTGCCAGACGGTGCCCTTGTCGTAGGTTCCGCAGCCAGCCGTGGTCCCATATATATTCCCGCTAGCATCAAGGTTCAAATTGCTGAAATTGTCCCCTGCGAAAGAAACCAAGAACTTCGGGTTGCCCGGGCTTGGGAGCTCGAAAATGTCACCCCAGTACGTAACATACAATCCGCCCAACTCCCCGCCTTCAGTGCCGTAGAGGTTTCCTGACGCATCGACTGCGAGGTCGTAGAACACGTCATAACCCCAATCCGGAAGTGGATAGCGGTTGTTGGCATTGTCGATCTGGGTAAATTGCCAGTTGCCATAGCTGGAGAGTGACCCCATGAAAATTGTTCCATAGGTGTCGCAGCCGTCGTGAGTACATTGATAGTAGCTGCTAATGCCGTAGAGATTGCCGGAGCTGTCCTGAATCAGACTTGAGGGAACATGGCCGCTATTGTAGTCCGCGAAAGTAAGCAGAACATTCTGCGTCCACCCGCCTCCTGACGGCACTAATTGGAAAACCACCCCATAGTCGTAGGCGCCGCCTCTTGCCGTTAATCCGTAAAGGTTTCTGTCCTTGCCCACCAGCAGTGAGTTCGGTTGGTCTCCGTCGCTTCCCCCAGTGAAGCTGTAGAGAACCTTCTCCGTCCAGCCGCCGCCGCTGGAGGGCGTCAGCTCATAGACGATACCGTGCCCGTATGCCCCGCCGGCCGGGGTCGTACCATATAGATTGCCCGCCTGGTCAAAGACCAGATTGTCACCCGGCCCCCATCCATCGGTGCCTCCGTTGAAACGATAGAGCACGTTTTCCATCCAACCGCACAAGGCGGTGAGGCAGGCGGTTGGCGACGGTCGCAGGTTGAAAATCAGGCCGCAGTCTTTTCCGTTGCAGTTTTGCAGGCCTCCGCCCGCCGTACCATAAAGGGTCCCATTTGGGCCGAGAATTACCGGCATGGGGCCGACGCCGTTAGCTCCCCCAGTGAAGCTGTAGAGGGGAGCGAACAGCCAGTCCTGACCCTTCGGGGAGAGTTCATAAACCAGGCCTGCGCCCGAATCACCGCCTGCCGCGGTTGCTCCGTAGAGGTTTCCTGCTCGGTCAGGGGCCACTCCTTCCGGGGATTGCTCCTGGGCGGTGAAGCTGTGGATTATCTTGAAGTTGTCTTTTGGGACGTCGTGAACACACTCGGAAGGTGGAGGGCCGCTGCCGACGATATCGAAAGCTTCGGAAGGAATGGTTCCGATGGCACTTTCAACTGCTTGCGACGGACAGCCCGTGGATTTGCAACCGGCGCCGCTGTTCTCATCCCAGTACACCGGGTCGCCGCTTCGGACGACTGCATTCTGCAGGTTCAGATAGCAAGTCCCGCAACTTGCATTAACGTTCAGACCGGACACGGAGATCTTGTCTATGTTGTAGCCATACTGGTTGGTGGAAATAAATTGGTCGGATACGTTCGCTGTACCTGAGCCATACACCGTTCCACCGTTTGGGGAGTCGGTAATGGACCAGTCCACGGAAGTCATCGTGTCGCCAGGGAATTCCCATACCCATATGTCAAAGCCGCTGACCGTTGAGCCGTTGTGGACGAAGGAGTCACTGACGACGTAGCCAAAGTTGATGATCCAGGCATCGGTGGTGCCGTTGACGGGGCCGTTTTCATAAATCACGTTATCCTGCGGCGAGGCTGGGCGACGCTGAACAGACGCCGATTTGCCTGCCGCTGGCGGCGTGGCCTGAGGATGCAGACGGGAAGTGAAGGCGGGAATTGTCGCGGCTTCTCGCGCTGTGGGTGGAACTGCATTCTGGGCCAAGGCCGGCACAGCGGCCACGGCGAAGCCGACAAGCGCGACGAGCACCGCGAACATCAGGGCCGCAACTTTCTGCTTCATACAGTCTTCCTTGGGGCCACTGAGGCCACCACGATCATCCGGATCCACGAGAGTTTCACGCTGAGGAGGGCCGTTTGTCGGTGACGTATGCCGCTGTGCAAGGTGATCGGCGGGCCGCTTTACCCCGGGGTTTGCGAGAACTGCCGCCGGGCTTGAAGGCATGAATCATTGCGAGGCTGATGATTGCGGCCCAGCCAAGGCCGCGCTCGCCACGCGCCTCGCCGGCGGCTCCTGCGTCAAGCTCTGAATCACCGCAGCAGCGACCAGATCGTTGCCCGCGGGGCTGAAGTGGCGGTCTCCAAAGATGAAAAGCTTCGGGTACCAGCATCCGGGCTGGGTCCGCGGGCATTCGTCCTTCACCTCCAGGAACGCCGGAAACAGCGAGATGAAGCGCTTGCACTTGCCCGCGCACCATTCGCGCCAGACGCGCACCTGCCGCGAATCCGCTGAGTCGTGAATGATCTGCCCCGGATAGGGATAAACCACCACACTGATGGGGATGTTGTGCTTTTCGACTTCCTGCCAGAGAAGGTCCATCTTGACCATCTCTTTAGCGAGGCCGCCCTCCACTCCCAGCGGCGCAAAGCCGGCTGGGAAGGGATCGGTCTCATTGACCTTGCGATACGTCCACGCCGCCCACTCTTCGTCGGTCGCACTGACCGCGTCATAGTAGCCGTGAGCGACGAGCCGGCGCTGGAAGAACTCGAGGACATCGTTGGCGATAAGCAGATGGCTGGCAATGTAGAGTCGCAACCTAGTGAGCCAAGGCACGATCCGGTATTCCCGTCTGGGTCCGGTCACCGCTCCCGAGCTATCTACATCCCGGTAAAAGGCGGCCTCGAAGTGCACATCTGCCATGTCAATGAAGACGATGACCTCGTCGATCTGGTAACCGGCGGCGAGCACCATGCGTGCCACATTGAAATAGTTCGAGGCGGAGTAGGCGGCCACGCCTCCATTGAGCAAGTCATATTGCGGAAAGTGGGCCGCAATCTTGCCGGCATAGCTGTCCGGCCAGGCCAGCTCGCCCTCGGTGAACGAGTCGCCGAGCAGGAGAATCCTCGGCTGGGGAACGGACAGCGGGACCGGTCTGATTCGCTGGTCGCGAAAACCCAGGCTGTTGGTAAAGACCTCATACTTGTCGCCGGCCCCAGCCCACGCGGGAAGTGCAGTTGGGCTTCAGGGCATGATGGCGCACCGGATCGGGACGCGGCACAAGTTCGGGTTGAGGGCGGCTTCGGAGGCCCGCTGCAGCACGCCGCTGTAGATCCAGTCGAAGCCCATGAAGGCAGCGGCGCTAATGACGGCAGATAGAAGAAAGACTAGAAGCCTGACCTGGCCGCGCCGTCGGGGAAGGCGCGAGATGGAGCTTACCTTTTCCAGTTCGGTCAGATTGGTGCTCAAGTCTTACCTTGATGGGAGTGAGGATTCATTACACTCCTCGTCTGTCATCCTGAGCTACGAGGTCGCCGTGTGGACCGAGGAGTCGAAGGACCCCTGTTCGATCCACAGAGTGTGGGTTGTATAGGGGTGTTTCGACTCGCCCGGCCAAATGCGGGCCACGCTGGCTCAACAGGACACCCTAGGTCACAACGAAACAGCAGATCCCTAGCAGGCTAGACCCCACTCGTGACGACAAATCCTAAAGGGTGGGATGCCAGCACAGCGACACGGTCTCAGAAGCCCGCCACCTCAATCGAGCCAAGGCTCCGGTGTCAGCCTGGGTTGGTCTGGGGCTGGCGGTCGGGCATCGGCATCAAGAGGAATCTCCTGCTCCTGAATGCCGCCGTACGGATAGACGACCACGCGCGACTGGCCCTTGTGGCGCTCCCGCAAAATCTGGATAACGTCATTCCAGTTGTTGGCAAAACGGGTCGCCGGTGGATAGTTGTCCATCATGGTGCGAGTGAGGTAGGTGGAGTAAACGACCAGCCCGGTATCCCGTGGAAGGTGGCTCTTAGAGCGGTGCTCCATCATGTCGAAATAAGTGGTGCCATTGCGGCCGGTGACCCGGGCATTGAGCCAGTGGATGGGATCGAGTCCCAGCGGGTCCTGGACAATCAACACGCCGGTGCCGCCATCACGCAGCGCGTGGTCAATCCACCAACGCGCCCGGAATGCCTGGCCACTCAGGGGATAGGAATTCGCAACTACGATGTCGGCATTCTTCGCCGTGGGCGTGGCATAGTGCTGGACCGCCATGCGGGCGGCAGCGTGGTGCGCGGTCACAATATCGCCGGAAAACACCCCGACCGGTTGGCGCTTCTGATTGGTCACGATCTGCACGGTGAAATCGACTTTCGCCATGCGTGCCGCTTCGATCATGTCCAGCCGCACCTCGTTCTGAAACACTTTGAACGTTCCGGCGGTCTTGGTGCGCGGCAACAGTACCCAATGGTTGTACTGAATCGTATCCAGGCCGGCCACGCCGGGCATAACAGCTTTGGCTCCGCCGCTCATCCCGGCCTGCTCGTGGCCCTTTACGCCGCTGAGACATATCTTGCAGTCCGCTGCGAGGAAGGACTGGTTGAGCTTGACGCGGTTGTTGAAGCTGGTGGTGCCCACCTGCTTCACGTTGTCGAAAACGTTGTGGTTCTGCCACGCGAAGCGGCTGGCTGCCTCCTTCCCGAGTTTCTTGTCAACTTCGGTCTGGGTCATGGCGCGGTGCGAGCCGAAGGCCCCAAGCAAGAGCACGTTTTCGTCCTTGACGCCCGCGGCCCGCAATTCCGCCATTACCCAAGGCATGACTGCGGACATCGGTGTGGGACGGGCCAGATCGTCGAAGGTGATGACCACTCGTTTCTTGCCGGCTGCAATCTCCCGCAGCGGGTGGGTGCCGATGGGTTGGTCCAGTTGCTTGCCGATCTGCTGCGCAGTCAGCCCCGGCGTCTTCGCGCCGTGCATGTCCATTACTTCAACTTCCCAATCGCCGGGGAAATCCAACCGTTCGATCAGGTCGCCTGCCCATTCCTGGGTGGGGATGATGACGGATTTCGCCGAGCCTTTGATCGCGGAGGCGTGGGTCGGCTGATTGGGCGCCGTGGCAAACGACGTGCCGATCAACGGAACCCATCCGGCGGCGCCGACCATTTTCAGGAATATTCGGCGGTCAAAGACTTTGGAGGACATCGCTGCCTTTCTTCTCTCCGAAGTTACACCCTCTGCGCGGAGATGAAGCAGGAGTATTCATCTTTAAGGCATTCAAATCGGGACTGATCGGACCCTCGCGAGAGAGATTCGATGTCCTTGCGGGAGGCACCAGAGGAGCAGCGGGGTGCTTGGTCGGCGGGTTTTGCTGCAAGCTCTTGATGACCTCGTCCGCGACCAGAGAGTTACCGGCAGCAGTGTAATGAATGTCCCGGATAACAAATAGCTTCGGGTACCAGCAGCCGGGCTCGCTGCGCGGGCACTGGTCCTTGACCGCAAAGAACGCCGGAAGCACATTGATAAAGCGCTTGCACTTGCCTTCGCACCACTCGCGCCAGATCTGCACTTGCGCGGAGTCCGCCGTGTCGTGAGCGATCTGTCCCAGATGGGGGTAGATCACGATGCTGAGGGGGATATTTCGCTCTTTCAGCTCTTGCCAAAGCAGCGTCATTTTGGCCTTCTCTTTAGCGATGCCACCCTCCACTCCCAACGGCGCATATCCGGCCGGAAAGAGGTCAGTCTCGTTGACCTTGCGATAGGTCCAGGCCGACATTTCCATGTCAAACGGATCGCCAAAATAGTCCCCGGAGGTGATAAAAACCATGGCGGACAAGAAATTCTGTACCCGGTCGAAGAAGCGGAAAATCTGCGCGGTGAGGGCGAAATGTCTGGTGACCACCCGGCGGAACTTGATGTACCAGGAGGTGGCCGAGTGTTGCTGCGCGCGTTCCAGTCCGACCACCGCGCCGGAGGCATCGATATCGCGGTAGAAAGAGGCTTCGAGTTGCACGGCTGAATTGTCAAGGAAGACGATGACCTCGTCGAGGTCGATCCCCCGGGCCAATACCATCCGCGTGGTGTTCAGGTAGTTGGAGGGAGAATAGCCAGACAGGCCTCCGTTGAGAAAGTCGTATTGCGGAAAGTGTTCCGCAATCTTGCCGACAAAGCTGCTGCGCCACGCAATCTTGCCCTCGGTAAATGAATCGCCCAGGAGGAGGATCCGGGGACGGACATCGGTGGGAGGGATGTCCCTGATCTTCTCATCGCGAAAGCCGAGATTGTTGGTAAATATCTTGTATGCATCTGCGCCCCAATAGCCGATCGCCTCGCAATTGGGCTGGTAGGCGTGATGGCGAACCGGGTCGCGCACCTGGCAGGCGTCGGCTTGCGGCGTCAAGTTCAGTTTGCGCAGGATGGTCCGGGTGCGAATCCAATCCAGGGTGAGGAACAGGGCTCCGCTGAGAGCGAGGGAGACGAACAGCAAAACAAGCTTGCTGGGGCGTTGCGCAGAGCGAGCGTCTGGCGTCGGCTTTTCCGGGGCCAGTTGGGCCTTGAGTTGTGGCAGGTGAGTGCTCACTTGAGTATATGGGGCTGTGTGCGGCGGCTGGCTCTCAGCCCCGGGGCAGAGAACTGGAATCGTAGCGGCTCAGGCGGGGCGGGGAAGCGTCGGGCTCGGCCAGCCAGACCTGGCGCCCAGGAAAGTAGTCGAGCAGCGGCTGCAGGCTGACGCCGGGAATCTCGCGTGCCCACACAACTCTGGAGCCGTCAATGTCGGCGCCGTTGTAAACCCATTCCCGGAATACCGAGTGCTGCGGCGAATAATGCACAATCACCAGATGCTGGCCCGGCAGGGCGTCAAGTTCATTGATGAACTGGGCGCGAAACTGAATGGGGTCCGGCGTGGCGAACCGGCTCTTGTCGTCCAGATTGAAAGGAGCCAGCAGTACGGCGAACAGGACAACCACGCGCGTGATACCAATTCCCACCGGCCGGCCCCAGGACTGCCAATGCCGGAGGTGCCGCATTCCTTGTGTGACCAGCGCGAAAATACTTCCCACCACGGGCCCCGTGTAGTGCGGGTTGAAGCGTGCGCGCACCAGTAGGAATGAGGAAAAGACCAACAGCGGTTTGCACCATCAGGAAGCGAACGCGGCGGTCGCGCAGTACTCGTCCTAACGTGAGCAGGCTGACCATAAGCTGCGGCCAGAGATAAAAGAAAACCGAAATCAGGACGATGTAGCCTGCCTTGCTGACACCTTTCGACCAACTGTTTACGCCGCTCTGCAGCCAGTATTGCCGCATCGCAATGTTGTAAAACTCTTCGAATTGCGGATTGGCGTAGTGCAGTGGAGGCCCCATCTTCTGCCAGGAAAAGGACGGCGTACTGAAGTAGGTTTTCTCATTCAGGGCGTAAGGGAAGACCAGGGCGCTTCCGGTGCCCCGCCAGTTGTAGTAGGCCATGAACGCGCCGCCGAGAATCCCAATTGCGCAGAGCGGCACAACGACGCGCGCCAGAATGATCCGCCACGACGGACCGCGGTGGCGCCAAAGACGCGCTAAGAGCACAACGAAAACCGGCAGGCAAAAGATAGCACCTTCAAAGGGCCGGCTGTTGGCCAGGATGACCACGCCCACCCCCAGAATCACAGCATGCCACGCGCGCCAGGAATGAAGAATCCTTGGCAGAGCCCCAGCCACCAGGGCGCCACCGATCGCCGGCACGAACGCTCCGTAGTAGCTGTTCATCCAATAGCTGAAGATCGCGACCTTGAACATCACCAGGAATGCGCCTACGAAGGCCCACCTCGGCGGTAGCCATCCCTGCAGCATCCACAGAGTTGCGCCGCACATCACGCCGCCGCTGAGCAGCACGCCGATCCAGGGATGCCCGAGCAACTGGCCAAACGCCAGCACCGCTCCCTGCGCGGGCGGGTACTTCGACATATAGGTCGGGTGCTGATTGACGTGAATGGTGTCGAAGAAAAGCCACATCGGATGGGTCGGATTGGTGAGCCGCCCATGAGCGAACGTGTCACCCGCCAGGAGATAACTGAACTCATCATGGACCTGGGGATAGGGAACCGGGAAAAACCACAACAAGCAGAGACGGAGCGCGACAGTGGCCAGGGCGATCAAGAAAATCGCCAGCAGCTTTCGTTCTGCCAGGCGTGAACCAAATGCTTCGATTGCGCCGAAAGGACCATCGGCAAAGCGCGGTGCAAACCAAAAGAAGATCAGACAACCGAGAAAGATAAGGTCGCGAAGGGCTTCGCTCCGGGTAAAAAAAATTTGCAGGAACTGGCGCATGAAGTGAAGAACGGTAGAGCGGGTCTTCAGACCCGCGTTTAAGTCGTACCCAAGATGGCGAGTGCCGTAGGCACGACAGAAGCCAAATATCTTGTGCTGTCCTTATTTCGCTTTCGCCGCCGCGCGTAGTTCCGTCTCGCGCCTGGTCAAGAAACTCAAACAGCACCTCGCCGGGATCGGAAGCCGACGACAGATCCAGGGCATCGAGCTCTCCTAGTTCGTGGCTGATCTGCGCGGGCATGGCTGCGCCTTGCTTCAGCGGAACGATACGGTCGCGGAAGCGCGGGTCGCTCATCGCGGTATTCACCTCGGCCCGCACCCAATCGCCGGTCTGCACCGAGTTTTCCGTGACGAGAACCGCTACCCAGTCGCACTTCAGCAGGCCATCCTCGATGCGCTCGACGTACTTCTGCCCGGGGATAATGTCGGCGTTGGAGTACCAGGTCTTGATGTGATGCTTGTCCAGTGGGCCAGTAATAGCCGCTTCGACAAACTCGCGGTCGCGGTGATTGTGGCTGACGAATACCCGCACCGGCCGGTCGGCTGTCAGCCGCTTCAGGTGGAAGTGCGGGTACTTGCCGATGACGGGCTCTCCGGCCTTGGTGACTTCGAATGGAGTGGGCCCCTCGTGCTCCTCAACAATATCCTGCACGGCCTGGTAGGTGATATTGTCGACCAGCACGCGGCGGCCGCCACGCGCAGCGAACTCAAACGCTGAGGCTAGGTTAACCACCGTACCAATCGCAGTGAAATCGCGGACCATCCCGGTGCCAAACGTGCCAAGCGCAGCCTTCCCCGTGGAAATACCGATGCCAAGATCGACGAAACTCAAGTCTTCGTTGCACGACGCGTCCCACCGCCGACGCAGGCTGTCGAAGCGCTCCAGCATGTCGAAGGCACAACGCACGGCTCGCTTGGAACCTTTCGGTCCGCGGAAGATGGCGAACACGGCGTCGCCGACGAACTTATTGACGATGCCGCCGCGGCTGAGCACCCGGTCCGCATACATGGTAAACAGATCGTTCATGATCTCCTGTATGCGTTCCGGCTCCGCAGCCAGCGCCTGGCAAAGCCGGGTAAAGCCGCGCAGGTCGGCAAACATCAGGGTCATGCTCTCGCGGGTTGCAGGCTGGTCGAGGCGTTGCACCAGGTCTTCCGCCAGGTCGCGCGAATACAGACCCATCTGCGCCGTCAGTTTGCGCACAAGGCTGGTGTTATGAATGGCCGTGGCTGCCAGCCGTCCCAGGTGGGTGAGCAGCGCGCAGTCATGGGCGTCATAGGTGGC
Organism: uncultured Acidobacteriaceae bacterium; assembly: GCA_963735855.1. Classification (GTDB taxonomy): domain Bacteria; phylum Acidobacteriota; class Terriglobia; order Terriglobales; family Acidobacteriaceae; genus Bog-257. Next base: position 7,743 of record CAVTMW010000003.1, on the reverse strand, counting down.
GGAGCCGTCATCACTGGGTGGCTTGTTCAACACCTGCAACACGCCGACACTCTTGTCGCCAATACGTAGCGGCACCGACACAATCGCCCTCGACTGTTTGCCGGTTTGCTTATCAACTCCCTTGTAGTGGCTTTCGTCCTCGCGGGCCTTCGACTCGTGGTTGATTTCTCCCGAGGTGAAGGCCTTGCCGGCGTTGCTTTCGAGCGGCACGCGCTGGTTCGATTGCACTCCCCACTTCTGCATCAACTCGGGACCTTTGCTGCCCACCGCGGCGGCGAAATACAGGCCCTGGTGCTCGGGATCGTAGAGCAGCACCGAGCCATCCGGGGACTGCGTCATGGCGCAGGCTTTCTCCAGGATGGTATGGACCAGTTTGTCCTGATCGGTTTGGGTTGCCAGCTCTCCTGCTATTTGCAGCAGCAACTGCAGCTCTTCGCGCGAGAGTTCGCCGTGATTATTCATAGTTATTGGAGAAACTTAGTTTGCGCCGGTGAGGCGGGAGAGTTCAAGAGGCCGTTGCTGACCAGGTATTGCAAAAGGGCTTCGGCCACCACCTGGTTGCCATATTCATTGAAATGAATGTCGTGCTCGAAATAAGCCGGCTTTGTGCGGTTCGCCTTCTTCATCGTATCCATCAGGTCAAGCGTCTTCAGGCCCTCGTTGGTTGCGAGGTCGGACATTATTTCCTCAATGACCATCGGGGCGTACTGCCCCTTAAAGGGCAAATACACAACTACGAAGTTTATCCCTTGTTCTTGACAGAGTTTCTGGGCGCTGGCATAAATCTGTTTAAAGGTGGCCACCCGCTCTGATGCAGTCAGTACACCCTGTGGCATCCGCTGGGACTTAAAGTAAGCGCCGGAGATCTTACTCAACGCGAGATCAGCGAGTCCAAGCACATAGCTGTGCTGGGAGAGATCATAAAAGGTTGAAAACGACGGCGGGTGAAATATGAGCTGGTCCCCGTCGCGAGAAAGATATCCTTTGGGCCTGCCAATCGAAGGGTTAATGGTGGAGAAGCTTTCGCTGAAGTCGTTATAGAAAGCGCAGAGAAGCACGAGGTCGGGATGGTACTTCAGTCCTTCGGTTTTCAAGTAAAGATACTCTTGATCTGCGCCATAGCCCGGAACCCCGGTATTGATCACCTCCAGGTTCTTGGCCGACTTCGCCAGAATGTCGGCGAATCGGTTGGCCGGTTCCACGCCGCCGGCGCCAAAAACGAAGGAGTCCCCGATGACCAGAATGCGGAAAACCCCCGCCGGCTTCTCGTAAGAATGTTCGACGTCCCGCAGGCCCTTGGAGTTGATCTGCACGAGGTAGGGCTGGGTTTCGTTCCGGTAGAGCTTTCTGGCGTTAGGAATCAGTCTCCATCCGAGGACATTGTCGGCGACGATAAGGCGTTCCTGAGAAGCCAGGTGCGCGTAGGCTCGCATGGCGACTTCGAGGATGCACAGCGCCAGCAGCGGAACGAGCACGGCGAGAGCAAGTTTGCCCAGCCACTTACCGCCAGATTGAGAGTTGTGCGGCTCTGCGATAGGGCCCGACGGCGCCTCGCTGGGAGGGGGAGTGGTGCCGTGCGTGGCCTGAGCGAACATTAGTGAAGTTCTGTCCGGCGTTCGCGCTCAAAGCTGCAGATCCGAGCAGCAATCTCCCTGGAGAATGGGGCGTTGTAGTGCACGGCGTCCACATAAAGGTTTTCCGTCTTGTCCTGCTGAAGGTCGGCCAGCCACAGGATATTGGCGTCCAGCTTGCCTTGTGCTCGCAGTTCCTCCATTAGCGCATAGCCGTACTTGCTGCGGGCATAGACGCCGAAGTTCCTGTCCGAGTGCAGAAAGGAATGGTAACGAAGATCGTAGTTATAAACCGGCACCGGCTGCCACACGAAAATCGTTCGTACGCCGAAGCCGGCGGCGATCAAGTCAATCATCCGCTTGTTGGCCTGCCAGCGGTCAATCACGCCCTGCAGCAGCGCACGGTCTGCGTAGTCCGACGACTTGGGAGGCTGCGGCTTGGCCCAGCGCTGGCTTACCCAGCGCGCGGCGGCGATCACGGGCACGTTGTCGAGCTGGCTGGAGATGGGCGCTTTCCCGTCCATGAAACGCCTGAACGAGCCGGCAAACCGGGGCTGGCCATCGGCGTGGTCGAATTCGTTGAGGCCGTCGATAAAGACTGCTACTTGAGGAACGAAACCCGCGCTAAGCAACTGCTGAAAAAGAATTAGCTCCTGGGTACTAAAGTAGGAGCCGCGACCGAAGTTGTACACAGCGACGCGAGCCGGGGCATAGCTGGCCGCAGCACATTCTTCCAGATCGGAAGGAATGGTTTGATCGTCGGGAAGGCCATATCCGTAGGTGGTCGAGCCGCCAAACACAAATACATTGATGGCGTCCGAACGCGGCGGCCATGGGGCCTGATCTTTGGAGAGGCGGAAACCAGCAGGATCGCTGTGTATGAATTTCCCCTGGAACGGTCTCTCCCGGAATCCGGTGAACGGCTCATACTCGAACCAGCTATAACCCCGGCCCCAGCTCTCTTTAAGCAGGGTTTTGACATCCGCTTCCCGCCACCCCGGATAGGCCTTGATCACAGCGTCCCTGCCATACGATCCTAATGGGCCGGCGACCGGGCTGGGTTTGACGATGTGCCAAGCCTGCATCCCCACCCAGAGTGCCAGGTTCAGGAACAAAAACAGGAGCACGCTGTTCAGGAAAACGATAGCGGTAAAGGTGTAGCCGCTCCTTATTTTGCTTGAAACCTTTGCTGGAGTGACTATGCTCATCCCTGCCGCCCCGGACTCTGTCTCCGCTTCGACCACGAAGAATCCTCGGGGGAGGAAGACACTCCAGTCGCGCCAGAGCCTCTTCATTGCGGCGCACCTTGGGTGGTTTGCAGGTTTACCTCCGCAACCGGGAACCGGCTCTTCAGCTTCAGCAGGGGGTTCTCCAGTACGTTCCAGGATAAAAGCGCAGCTGCGTAAGTCAGTCCTGTGCCTACAGCGATTGCAACCACCACTCTTAGAATCGGCGAGTCCAGTTGAATCCTGCTGAACAGGTAGGCAATCGGGATGCTTAGGAAGATCACGATGGGCATGTGCAGGACGTACATTCCGTAGCTGTACTTGCCGCAACTGCGCAACACACCGTTTCTGAGGAAGTCTATCTTGCGATTCTGACGGACAGTCTGGGCGACGAAGAAAACAAAGGAGGCAAAGGTCAGGTCAACGCAGGTGTATCCAAAGCGGCTGACTGCAATCGCACTCAGGCCGCTAGTCCCGGAGTAGATGGAAATCCCGCCAAATATCAGGACTGCGGGTATCCAGAGGTATTTCATGGTGCGGCTGACGAGCACCGACATCCCGTCGTCTCGAACCAAAATCGCAATCAGAGCACCTAGCGCAAGGGGCTCCAGGCGAAAAGGAGTGAAGTTGTACAGATAAAGCGGAGGCGTTGAGCTGTGTGTCGTGAAGGTAATGCGCAAGACCGGAGACAGGATGACAAACGTCAAGCAAATCGTCTTCAAGATCTTTTTGCTGGCCAGCATCACGATGAGCGGCCAGGTGAAGTAGAACTGTTCTTCAATACAGAGCGACCAGAAATGAATCAGGTACTTGATGCTATGGCCGAGGCCGTTCCACCAATTTGCCAGGTAGAGCCAGTACCAAATTTCCCCGGATCGATCGATATTCTGCCCATGATGTAACAGGCCGCCCATCGGCATGGCCACGTGAAAGAAGACAAACACATACAGGAAGTAGAGAGGAAAAATCCTGAGCGTCCGCCGGGCGTAGAAATTGGAAAAGTAGCCAGTGGAACCTTTGGAGTCCAGAAGAATGCCGGTGATCAGAAATCCGGATAGAACGAAGAAAAGATCGACGCCGGTCCATCCCAGGCCGAAGACCTCGTTCAGAGTGCGTCCCAGCTTGACCGTCTCGCCATTGGCGGTGCTGCCGAAGTGGCCGATTAAGACGACCAGGATTGCAATGCCGCGAATTCCGTCCAGTTCCGGAATATGCTTTGCCTCCCGCGTTTTGGGCTGAACCGGAGCGTGACTGATCAAGCTGGCGGACATAAGACGCGCTGGAATCAACCCCGCAGCGCAGGTTGTGCAGCTGCCACAGTGCTGACGCCGTCCCGTGCTGTTGGCGGTTTGTTTTTCATCTGCAAGAAGAATTCCTCATAGCTGATCCGCGACAGGTAGGCGACTCCAGTGGCCAGTGTCAGTGCGATCAGGAGGCGCAAGCAGCACTTTCCAAAACTCGTCCCGGCCAGCAAAGAAGGCGCCACCTGTCTGGCCACGTCATCATACAAATTCAGCGAGAGCATGTGGATCAGATATAAGCCGTAACTGATATAGCCGAAAAAAACTAGCAGTCGCAGGTTAGCAAGGCCGCGATAGGGACCCGTTCCCAGCCACAAAACGGCGGAAACCGCGGCCAGCGCAAAGTAGTTCACGGCGGTGGTGCGGAGGCCAACCGCCACCGCGCGAGAAAACATGAGATTGGCTACCAGAGCTGAGGATGCGAATGCGGCACTCAGCGCTGACAGCTTGAGCAAGTTAGCTCTAGTGGCGTACGCCGACCGAGCCCACACCGCCAACAGAGCACCCAGGGCCAAACCATCTGCTGACAACCATGTGTACTGGCCCCACCAAAGTCCGCCGCGATGGAACGCATAGGTCCTCAAGAACGGCTCTACGAGACAAATCAAGGCCGCCGTCACGACCAGCGCCCGCTTGGTTAGAGCTCGTACGGCGGCGGGCCAAAGCAAGTAAAAGTGCTCCTCTACAGCCAACGACCACAGAGGACCGTACTGCATTGGCACGTCGAACAGAAGAGTCACATTGGAGAGATATACGAAACTCAGTCCCAGGAAAGCCCAGGAGTTATGGCGATGCACGAAGCTAACAAAGCCCAACCCGGCGAGAAGCAGTAACAGAAGGTAGTACGCGGGGAGGATGCGTAGGGCGCGCCGGTAATAAAAGCGCGAGTAGTAATTAGGCTTGCCGACGCTGTCGAGCAGGATGCCCGTAATGAGGAACCCGGAAAGGACAAAAAAGAGATTGACCCCCGACCCGCCCTGCCTTGCCCCGGCCAGGAACGCTCGTTCCCACGCCGGGACCATACCGGCGGACGGGGTGAAGAGCATGAATCCATGAAACCAGAATACGAGCAAAATGGCGATGCCGCGGATTGCATCGAGCTCCGGCATCACCGGCCGAACGATGCGTTGCTCCCCACCGGTGTCATTACCGCTCATCCGAGGTGACTCGTCTCATAGTCTTCCGCTGGCCGGTTCGGTATCCCGCTTCCTAAGCCACAACATCAGGGGTACGCATGTCAGGAGGGTGATGATCGAGACGATGTTTCCCAAGGTGCGGTCCCAGGTCCTGCCGAAAGTAATCTCGACGCGACTTGATCCGGCTGGCACTGGCAACATCATTTGCCCAACCTCGGGATCAGTTTGGAGTGGAACAGTCTTTCCATTCAACTTCGCCTGCCACGCGGGGTAGGTCAGCAATCGCAGCTTGGTCACAGCAGGGCGCGGCGAGGTGACCGAGAAGAGCTTGCGCTCCCCCCGCCACTGTTGAATTTGGATCTGTACGTCCTGTCCAAGTAATGGCTGATCGTTTCCGGGCGTCAAAGCCACCAAGGGCGTCGCTTTGTCCAGCTTCGAAAGCTGGCTTCCGAGCGGATTGCTCCAGTCACCGAAACGGATGGGGTAGCCGGTTGGAGAATGGGCGTCGGCGACGAGCCCTTCCAGGTAGTGAGACGTATCCCAGTTGGCAGTGTAGAGGATGAGTGCGCAGACCGCAGTAACGGCTAACGCTGCCGCCGCCGATGCGATCCACTTGCGCTGAACTCGGGACAGGGCCGACGCGACCAGGAATGCGCCCACCACGCAAAGCGGGGACAGCCAGCGCCAGGGAAATTCCACGTAGCGCATTTCCGGTAGGGTCTTGTACAGGATCATGCTCGGGGGAAACATCATGAAGACGGAGATGGCTCCGAGCGCCGCAAGGGACCGCCAGACCCAGGGATCGTCCTGCCGCAACTGGCGAGCAAGAATGGCCGCGATGAAGGTAGCGGCAATCAGAAGCAGCGCGATGTACGACAGCCCCCGGTTAAAAGCGACGTACTGCGGTAGATTGTTGTGGGTGAAAAGGAAATGATGATCGGGGGCCCATTCCGAACGGACCGCTTCCTCGATGCTCACCCACCTGCGTTCCCACGCCGCTGGTATTAAGAAGAACGCGATGCTTCCGAACGCCGACAAAATGGCCAACGCTTCGCACCAAAGCGGACGTAAAGAGCGGTAGGCGATGGCATTGAGTATCAGCAATCCCGCCAAAGCATAACTCGCAACCACTGCAGCCGGTAGATCGGAGAGCCAGATGGCGGCGAATACCAGCGGCTAGAGGCAGCGCGGTTCTGGCGGGGGCAGGTCCCATTCGAATCCCACCCCAAATCAGCAGTGGAAAAAGAGCGCACGCCAGCAGGTCTGCATAGTTGCCACGCTTGTACGCGATGATCAGAAGGTATGGGTTGACAGCAAACAACACGGAGGCCACCATCGCGTCCACCGGCGCCAGCCATTCGCCGGCGCACTTCCACATGGCTGTGCCCGCCAGTGCCAGCATCAGCCAGATATAAATGCCTGACACAATCTTCCAGGGAAGTATCAGGCCTAGCGTCATTCCGATCAGGCGCGAAAGCGGCGGATAAAAGATGAAGAACGGCTCGCCAAAACCCTGGTTGGCTCCGGCGGCCCAGCGGGGAAAAACGTTGCCTTCGCGGAATTGTTGGGCGGCATCCATCCAACTGCGAAGGTGAAGGTTGACGTCGTGTCCCCAGGGATTGCCGCGAAACGCGATCGGCAAAGTTGCCAGAGTCGCCGCGATGGCAATCATCAGGTAAGCGCGAGCGGCGAAATTGGGTTTGGTCAGCATGAAGGCTGGGGGCTGGCTTACTCCTGTAGGCTAAACGGGGAACAGATCCCTCGCTCCGCTCGTGATCACAAGGGATTGCGCTATATTCTGCGGGCTGCAGCTGGTTGCGCTTTTAGCAATTGCATTTGGCGCTCAACGATCTCAGTTACGATCTTCGGCAGGTCATACTCAAGATTCCAGTTGGGGAAGTGAGACCGAATCTTCGAGAGGTCAGAAATGTAACAGATATGGTCGCCGATCCGGTTCGTGGGATTGTAGTCATATTGCAGAGAAAAGCCCATGTTAGCGAGCAGATCAATTGTCTCCAGAATCGAGAGGCTGTTCTGCCTCCCGCCGCCCAGGTTATAAACTTCGCCAAATCGCGGGTGATGGTGGAACTCGAGGAAAAGCCGGGCCACATCACGGCAATGAATCTGATCGCGCACCTGCTTCCCTTTGTAACCCAGGATGGTGTACAGCAGGCTCGAAACCGCGCAAACAATGATGTAGGCGAGGTAGCCATGCAGTTCGACCGCAGCGTGCTGCGGCCCGGTAAGGCAGCCGCCACGGAAGATTCCGACCGGCATGTGAAAATATCGTCCGAACTCCTGGCACATAACATCCGCGGCCACCTTGGAAGCGCCGAAGAGCGAGTGCAGGCAGTTGTCAATGGACATGGTTTCGTCGATGCCATCCAGGCCGTTGGCGTAGTCGTAACGCTTTCGTGCTCCACCATCGGTAGCGTGTTGGGCCGGTCGCCATAAACTTTATTGGTGCTGGTAAAACAGAACGGCGACTCTGGGCAGAAGTCGCGGGCGG
>CAVTMW010000002.1:0-42770 GCA_963735855.1 uncultured Acidobacteriaceae bacterium | reverse complement strand
CGTAGGCCACGTTGCGGTAGGAGAAGTGGCCGGCGGCGCCGGTGCGCAGCTCGCTGATGTAGATGGCCTCCGACAAATCCATCTTGAACAGAGTGCGCTTGCGGAAGGCCAGCGGGATCGCGTATTGCGAGCGCTCCTCGGCTTCGGCCGCGCCGTTAGACTGCTGAACACTGCCGGCAGGTCTCTCGTCGCGAAAGGGCGCAGCTTCGCCCGCGCCGTTAGGCCGTCTGGTCATCCCTGGCGGGCTTCGTCCCCTGACCGGCCGCTTCTCGCCCGGCAAGCCGCGCGACGGTATCACGCGCGCGCTCCATCACGGAGTCGTAGCGGGTGGTCAGCCCGGCCGAGGCGATCTCCGGCGGCGCGTCGTAGCCGTGGGCAGCGGTGTAGTCCTGCACGATCTGCACGCAGCGGCGGTGGCGATGCATGTCGCGGAAGCCGCCAATGTCCATCAGGATGTCGAAGCGGAAGCGCTGCCCGGCGCAGAAGGCGCGCGAAACCTCGTCGTGACGGCCGCGATGCTGCAGGCCCAGCTCGATCAGCTCCCGGCGCTGCGATTCGGGAAGAGCTTCCACTACGTCGCGAATCTGGCGGTAGGAATGATGCGAGTGCTGGTAGAGCAGCGTCGCAGCAAGCTCGACTTCGAGCGGCTCATCGTCCAGCAGATCAACCAAAGGCGCGGGCTCGATGGGAATCCCGCGCGAGAAGTTCAGCGGCGGCGGCGGTCAGCTGGCGGCGAGTCTCGATCTCGTAGGGGTTAGGCTCGGCATACTTCATCAACGTGGGAGCGACGCGAATATCGCGCAGGAGAAATTCGCCGGCGCGTTCGCCCAGCGACGGAGATTCGCGTTCGATCTCCTGCAGCAGCTGGCGCGCGGCGGGGTGGTTCACGTTGTACGAAGGCTCACGTGCGGCCTGCTTCAGCAGCTCGCCCAGGCGGCGCACCTCCGCGTGAGTGTGTGAGAGCAGGCGCGACACCTGCGTCTCCAGGGTGCGAGCGCTGACGATCTGGCCGAGCGAGGTGTTGGTCGCCAGCGGCAGCAGGTAGCGGGAAATGTCGAAGGCGCGGGCGCGCAAGGTGCGCTCGTACGCTTCCTGCTTCATCTCCGGCGGCTTGGGCGTGCGGTCGCGCAGGTAAACGAACATCTCGCCGGAGAAATGCCGGTACTCGGCGAACAGCAGGTCGATGGTCTCGCGATAGAGCGCGCGCGCGGCAGCGTCACTGCCGAAGTCAGGCACGAAGTAGCCGCTCTTCTGGAAATCCTGGTAGCGGGTGGAGCGCTCCTGGCCGTCCCAGCGCGGCTCGTCCACGACCACGGTGGCGGCGAGAATCGACAGACGCTCGATGGCAAACGCGATGTGCGCCAGATCGGCGATGCTGCGATGGCCATACTGGAAGTAGAAGGTGTTGAGGAACTTCTCGGCCTTCTGCTCGTTGATCTCGGCCAGCGACTCGCGCATGGAGAGCGCGGAACGCGAGTACTTCGCCAAGCCATAGGCCTGCACTTCGGGATCGGCGCCGTGGACGGCATAGACCTCAGTGCTGGGCTCGTGGCCGGATTGGACGGTGGCGGGTTCGGCGTCTGGTTTGGTGATGGATGACATTGCGCTGAATCATATGCGGTACGGAAACGCGCGGGCAACCGTTCGGGCTGTGGGAAACTGGGCGGAGGATTGGGTAGGAGTTCCAAGTGCTCCGTCGAAACACCCCTATACAACCGAGCCATGTGTCGCAGGGGTCCTTCGACAGCGGTTCGCCCGCACAGCGACGAACCTCCGCTCAGGATGACAGACAGGAGGATCTACGCTGATCGAAAATCAGTCATGATCGCGCGGCCCAATCACCCCTACGAGTGCAAAACCGGCACTCGGGGGCCCGGTAAAGACCCGCCGTGCTCCGCTCAACATGACAGCTCAACAATTGATTGCCCGACAGTTATGAAACGTAGCTGAGTTCAGCTAACGTTTGGCGGCAAGCACCGCACCCAATTCGATCGGTGGCGCGCCATCAAAGCTGATGCCGTCGGCGGGCATGGCGGCCAGCTCGCCAATGGTGGGCGCCATGAATGACCAGACCAGCAACATCTTCTTGTGATTGGTGGCGAGCATGGTTTGTGACATGCGCTGGGCCAGCCGCCCGCCCTCGCCAGGCACGGCAATGGTCCCGTGGAAGACCATAAAGAGCTGGCCCGAGATAGTGACCAGATCATGGGAAGCGACTTCGCCGAACTCCGTCATCGATTCCAGGCTGACGCCGACCTCCTCGGCAATTTTCGCCTCAGTGGGCGCGGCCGGAGTTCGCAGGGAGAGGCAGGTTGGGTTGAGCGCGCGCAAAGTGATCAGCGGTGGCCGGCCGCCGGTGGCGGCATCCGCAGGGCCGGGTTGCTGGATGCGCAGAAGGGTTCGCGAGCAGGCGTGCAGGAACTCGAATTGGCGTAGCGAATCCAAGTTGGCGGGCGGATCACCCCCATTGTGTGTGGGCAGAACATTCCACCCCTTTGGCAACTTGTACTGCAGGCCCAGTGCGGAATTGCGATACGCGCCCTCGCTCACCTCTCCGGGAGGAATCGCGAGACCGGGACTGCTCTGGATCGCGGCGTCGGCGCGCCAGGTTGGGACCGCCGGACCTTCGTAGCGCTCGCCCTCGGGAGTAACCAGTTTGCCCTCTTTGGTAGCGAGGGTGCCGTCATCCGCGGTGCAGTAAAAATGTACGCCCGCCATGGCCTGCTTTGCCTTCTGCAGAAAATCTTTATCGTTGGTGGCAATGAGCACACCAACCCGGTAGTTCTTGATTTGAGTCCAGTACAGCGCGGTATATTTCTCGCCCTTGCGCCGCACAGATGAGTGAAAGCGTTCGGTGGGCAGCTGAAACTGCGGTGTCGTGAGCTGGGGCTGCGGCGGCATTAGCGTGCCTTGCGGGCTGACTTGTGGCTGGTTCTGCGACTCGGGTTGCGCTCCGAGCGGCAAGGTGCCCGGTGGCCGAGAGCTGAGTTGCTGCTGTTGTTGCTCAGTGGAGAATCCTTCCAGGCCTTCACGCGGATCGATGGCATCGATGGTCAGCGAACCCGAGCGATCTCCGTTCTGATAGGCGATGGCCAGCAGCGCATGTTGCCTCTCCGGCATCAGCGGCAGCTTGATCAGGTGGCCCTGGGAGGCGATAGGAAGATCGAGGGCGAAGCCGAAGAAGTCGCTGGTGTAAACGGCGTCGGAAAGATGCCCGGATTCCGGTAGCAGTGGCTCGTGGGGCGCGTTTTGCGCAGACCGATTGGAAGGACCGGCTTGCAGAGGTGCGCATTGCGCGCGTGTCGTGCTCACCCAGGAAAGCGAGAGGACGATCACGACTACGAGGCGCGAGGAAGCGACGCGACGTGATAGATAGGGTGGACATCTGGGTGAAGCCCTTCCTCCGCGGCAGGGACCGCAGTCCAGAAGGGAATTGCGCCAATGATGGCAGCACTTACAGGCCCGGCGCAAGCTATGGAGCCGGATTTCGAATCGGTCAGACGGCAACGGCCGGAGGGGAAGTCATTCCGGCCGTTGGTGTGCGCGGAGGATGGTGGAACTAGGGTTTATGCCTGCGACTCAGCCAGATTGCAAGCAGGCCGCCTCCCGCCAACAGCAGCGTACCTGGCTCGGGATTGTTGATCAGGAATTCCTGGTATCCAGGTTTGTTTGGAGTCAGAATCTCGATGCCAGAAAAGTCAACCTGGGAGAGGTCCGTGGTCTGCGCCAGCTTCAGCCAGGCGTTCACTGCGTCCCGGTTACCAGGACCAGGATCGATGTTGGGATCGAAGATCTTCCAGATCGCCCAATTGATGTTGCCCCACTGGTCCTCGTCATTTCCGCTAATGTGCATCAGCAAATAGGCGGCCTCCTGATATTCGTGCAGGTCGCCAAACATGGTTTGGTTGACATGACCGCTGGAGAGTTCCGTCATGTGCGCCTGCCACATGTCGCCGACACTCATGTCATCGTAAAAGTCGTCGCAGATCGCAGCGGTGGCTGGGCCGTCGTTCATGGTTATGAAATATGGATAGGTGTAATAGCCGTTCTGGTTCTGTCCTCCGACGCTGGCGAACTGTACGTTAATCGGATCGGCGGCGGCGGGCGTGTTCGCGAACTGCAAGCCCACGATCAGTATGAGAATGAGTCCGCCAACTTTGAATGTACGCATTGTGCCCCCTGATCTGCGCCCGAAACGCACTGGGGAGGATTTCGGGGACTCGCCTGCTATAAGGGCACGAGGTATGCCAATCCAAAGCCTCTATTAACCTGCGTTAGCCGTGATAGTTGCCCAAGGTCGACGGACACGCCGATTTTGTGCTGTGCAGGGATTTGCAGACTAATGGAAAACCTCGGTAAATAGCGGCTGCGAGTAGTTTCCCGACCTGGGAACTATGGTGACGATTTTCCCAATTTAGACTAAGGCTGCGGATAGGCAGGATACCTACACCCTACTCTAGGCGCCGGCCGAACGCCTGGCTCTTCCAATCACGCGCAAAAAAAATCGCCTCCCGGAGGAAGAGGCGATCGAGCAAACGGCAATGTTTGGTGGCAGAGAGAAGGAAGCGGCCTATCCCACTTGCCGGGGACGAATATCGTACTGGCGGATCTTGTAGAGCAGCGCCTTGTAGCTGATGTTCAGCTTGGTGGCCGCGCGCTTGCGGTTCCAGGCGGTCTCTTCCAGGGTCTGGGCGATGACTTCCATCTCCGCGCCGTTCTTGAGATTTCGCACCATCTCTTTCAGGTCCGGTTGCGGAGGTTTTTCCTCCATCTGCACCACAACTGCGTTTTGGCTGTCGTAGGCCGAGCCTCTCTGCAGTTCGCCAATGGCAGCCGATTCGTCGCCGAGAACCAGGTAGCGCTTTACAAAATTCTCCAGCTCGCGGATATTGCCGGGCCAATCATAGTTCTCGCAGGCCTCCACCAGCCGGGTCGAGACACTCAACGGCGCACAGGCGTATCGGTCGGCGAGGTGAATCATGAAATGGCGCAGGATCATGGGAATTTCTGGACGCCGCTCGCGCAACGATGGCATGCGCAACACGAAGCTGTTCAGCCGATAGTAGAGGTCCTCGCGGAAAGTCTTCTGAGCGATGGCCTGGGGCATGTTGATGTTGGTCGCGGCGAGCACCCGCACATCCACCTTGACGGTGACGCGTCCGCCGAGGCGGGAAAACTGGCCGTCCTGCAAGACCTGCAGCAGCTTGGCCTGCAAGGCGGGAGACATCTCTCCAATTTCGTCGAGCAGCAGTGTGCCCTTGTTGCAAAGTTCAAACTTGCCGGGCTTGGACTTATTGGCCCCGGTGAAAGCTCCCGGTTCATAACCGAACAACTCGCTTTCCAGGAGTTCACTGGGCACCGCAGCGCAGTTGACCTTCAGGAACGTACGGTGGGAGCGATCCGAGTACTTGTGGATGAGATGAGCCAGGACCTCTTTGCCGGTGCCGCTTTCGCCCAGCAACAAAACCGGAAAATCGAAGCGCGCCACCTGCATGGCCTGGGCGCGCAACTGGCGCATTTGTGGCGTGGCGGAGAAGAAGTAAACACCCTGGCTGACTTCAATGGCCTCTCCTGCTCCGGGGCCGCCAGGATCGGTATTCTCCAGGCAGAAACGGAGAACTTCCTCCATCTCTTCCTTCTGCACTGGCTTGGAGAGATAGTCCTGCGCGCCGAGCCGCATGGCCTGTGCCACTTTGCGCGTGTCGCGCACACAGGACAGCATGACCACCTTGGTTGAGGGACGGACCTCGCGAATTCGCTGCAGGGTTTCCAGGCCATCCGCGCCTGGCATCACCACATCGAGCAGCACCAGGTCGGGGTTGACGCGCTGCACCTTCTCGACGGCTTCGGTGCCGTTGGAGGCAGTCGTCACCCGATAGGAATCCAGTTCCAACACCGTCTGCAGATACTTCAGCATGCTGGGTTCGTCGTCTACCACAAGAATGTGGCCAGCGCTCATTGCTCCTCCACAACACTTTTGGGTGAGGGATTCAGCAAAACCAGAAACGAAAACTTGCTGCCGGTGCCGGGTTCGCTTTCAACCCAGATTTTTCCACCTGCTGCCTGCACCAACCGTCGCGCTATGGCCAGACCCAAGCCGTAACCTTCCGCCCGTGTTCCTTCCGGGGTAAGGCGAAAGTACTCCTCAAAAATCTCCTGCTGGAATTCCGGTGCGATTCCGGGTCCGGTGTCGGAGACGGAAATGCGGCAGCAGTTGGGCAGGTTCACACGCTGACGACGGCGTTCGACCGACGTCGGACGCTGGACCGTGCGCCGCTCCCAGAAATAGGGCTCGATGTGCAGCCATACCGTACCTGAGGCGGGGGTGTACTTCATCGCATTGTCCAACAGGTTGGAGACGATATGCTGAACTTTGTAGTAGTCGAAGGGGAAGGGCCGCAACTTTTCGCCGGGCAAAAAGTAAAACGCGATGGCCTTGTCCTGAAAACGCTGCGCCCAAACTTCGGCGATCTCGCGCACGCAGCCGTTGATGTCGCCGGCCTCGTACTGCATCTCGAAGCGGTCAACCTTGAGCGTGGCGTAGGCCAGCAGGTTCTGGACGAAATTGGAAAGGCGCGCGCCGTTGGCTTGCATTTCGGTGAGCACTTCCATCTGGCGCGGATTCAACGGGCCCAACTTCTGTGCCAGCAGAAGCTGCAGATAACCCCCCATAATGGCCAGAGGCGTCTTCAACTCATGTGCGGCCGAAGCCAGAGCATCGCGGCAGCTACTGCAATGCTCGTCACTGAATATCTCAAACTTTTGCCGGACGGATGTCACATCTGCTGGTTGCATGGCTACGGCTCCACACCTCTCCCCCGGCGGGGCCGGCAAAGACGCGTCCGCCTGTTTGGGAAAGGCCCTTAAACTTTGTTCTACAGGCATACTCTCGACAAAAGCCGGGTTAAGGTTTAGCAAGTACCAATGCCTCGGGGAATAGAGCTGGAGCGCTCTACAGGGGGAGACCTGATATTAGCGCAATCAGGCGCAAAGTCAATCAAAATATCAAGTTTTTTGTCGTCCAATATGAAAGAGAGTCGTTATTGTGTGCAAGATATTGCATTTCTTGCGGCATTCTTCTTCTCCTCAGCCGCAAGAGATTGCGACCTAGGATCCGGAAGAGGCAGGTTAGACGGCGCCTTATGTCTAACAAACAACGGGGATTTGCAAGGTCTTGCATTAGTGCTAACTTTGGCCGCTGATGTGCGTAGGGTATACAGTGGCAGAGTAGGAGCTTGCAGTGCGTCGAACCGCATCCGTAGCTGAGCGCCGCGGCTGGGACCGGTTGCCCATCTCAATACCCTTTTTCGTCCGTGGGAACAAGGCCAATGGCGAGGAATTCCTGGAGTTTGCCACGGCCCTGAACCTGTCGGCTGGCGGCTTGTTATTGGCCGCCCGGCGCTACCTCGATCCCGGCACCCAGATCTCGCTGGAAATTCCTGTCGCGCTGGTCAACAAAGCACAGCTCCCGCGTTCGGTTTCCCTTCTCCACGCCACCGTGCTACGATGCACTCCGGATCGGCAATACTTCCTTCTCGGCCTGCAGTTCCAGGAGCCACTGCTGGACCACCACTCAGGCCCCGACGGCGGCAAGAGCCGACCCGCAGGGAAAGTCGCTTCCTCCGAGTGAAAAGATTTTCACTATTCTGAGCGCAAAACCTCGGTTTCGGGACCCTAGATCGGACTTCTTCTTAGGCGCAAGAATAAGGGTAAGATATTTACAAAACAATAGCTTACTGGTATATTGCGCATTGCTTTTGGATGTGCACAAAATTGGCGCAAGAAATGCAATTCATTGCTAATGCCATGACGGATTTGCAACCCTGAGAACCACGATGCCTCTACTGGCCGGCTCCAACAATGAAAGCGCGATTGCGGTCCACCAGCTGCCCCCCGAATCAGTGATTTTTGGCCAGACCCCCGCCATGCGAGATGTGCGCCAGAAGCTGGAGCGGGTTGCAGGGTCCAATCTCTCGGTCCTCGTCTCGGGCGAAAGCGGTACGGGAAAAGACATTGTCGCCCGGCTGCTGCACCTCTACTCCCCCTGGTCCAGCGGTCCTTTTGTCAAGGTCAACTGTCCGGCCATTCCGGGGACGCTTCTGGAGAGCGAACTGTTCGGCTATGAGCGAGGCGCTTTCACTGGCGCGTTTAATCCCAAGCCGGGACGGGTAGAGTTGGCGCATCGCGGCACCTTGTTTCTGGACGAGATCGCAGAGCTGGATGCCATGCTGCAGGCCAAGCTCCTCCAATTGCTGCAGGACGGTCAGTTCAGTCGCATTGGCGCCCAGGAAGACAAGAAAGTTGAAGTGCGGATCGTTTGTTCCACTAACCGCGAGCTGCACGAGGAAATCGGGCAGGGCAATTTTCGCTCCGACCTTTTCTACCGCATCGCGGCGATGACCATCCATCTACCTCCGCTGCGAGAGCGGGCCGTGGACCTGCCCGTCATCTGCGATTACCTGCTCCGCTACTACAACGAAAAGCTTAACGGAAGAGTGCTAATGGTCCGCCCGGCACTTATGGCCAAGATGCAGCGTTACTCGTGGCCGGGCAATGTCCGCCAGCTGGAGAACCTGATCAAACGCTATGTGGTGATGGGGACGGAAGATGTTATCTTGAGTGAGCTGCTGCAGCCCAATGAGCGTGACAATGTAAACGCCCTCATGCTCGATGGGCCGGTCTCCCTGAAGAAATTGACCCGGCAAGCAGTCCGCAAGTTGGAAGCGCGCATTATTCTGAACGCTCTGCACGCCAACAACTGGAACCGGAAAAAGGCCGCGCGCTCACTCGATATCAGCTACCGCGCGCTGCTGTACAAGCTGAAGGAAGTGGGGATTCCTCAGCGGCGCTCCAGTTCCGCCAGCAAACATGAAGACGAGGATAAGGCCGAGTAGTTCTCGATAAAGGTGGGTAAATGTATCTGCAAAAATGGGACCTGGGAAATCGCGCAATTCTTCTCCTGATACTGCTGTTGGTCTTGGGCGGTGGGGTGCGTGCAGCGTGGGGACAGAATGGCGTGAATTCGGCCGACGTTGTCCAGTCTGCGTTGCCCGACGCGGGCGCTGCGGCGAAGTCCGGTCAGCCTACCGCGCCTGACACTACACCTCCGCGAGTTGCCGATGTGACACCCTCCGGTTTCGTTATCGGCGTGGAAGACATTCTCAACATCAACGTATGGAAAGAGCCCGAGATGTCCAGGGTCGTTCCTGTCCGCCCGGACGGCATGATCACACTGCCGTTGATTGGGGAAATCAAGGCGGTGGGCCTGACACCATTACAATTACAGGACCAGATCAGCGGATTGCTGAAGAAATTTATGTCGGACCCGCAGGTGACCGTCATCGTCACCGAGGTCCGCAGTCTGACGTTTAATGTCGTGGGTCAAGTGTTGAAGCCGGGATATTATCCGCTTACCCGGCGCATGACGGTGCTGGATGCGATTGCGCTTTCCGGTGGATTTCAGCCGTTCGCCAAGCAGAAGAAAGTGTACGTGCTCCGCACCTCCGCTGGGAAACAGGTACGGTTGCCCTTCAATTACAAGGACGTGATCAAGGGCAAGCGTGCGGACGAAAATATCGAGTTACAGCCGCGGGACACAGTTGTCGTCCCGTAAGGGGGGTAAAGATGAATCTCCAATTGGGAACCCTTCTGGTTGCTATGGCATTGTTGCCGGTGTCGCTCGCCTGGTCACAGGCGGGAACGGGCGATGCACCTCAGAGCGGCTCAATCGACTCCTCGCAGCAACCGTCTTCCAATGGACCACAGCCCGCCTTTACTCATCCTGAGCAGAAGCCTCCACTGGCCATGCTGGATGAATTAACCGAGCATAACTTCCTGAGTGTGGGCTTGGGGGCGACGGTGGCGTGGGATAGCAACGCGAACACGTTCGGCTATCAGGGCTACTCCCGGACGCTGTTCATCGTCAACCCCTCGCTCGAGTTGAGGCAGACCCGTCCTACGGTTACCTGGTACGTCTCGGCCAATGGCGGACTTACCACCAGTAGCGGTCCGGGGTATTACGACACCTCCAATCCCTCGGCCACTGCGGGTATCACCTACAACATCGACCAGCACTGGCAGCTCAACGCCTACGATACCTACCTCTATACCTCCGATCCTTATCAGCAATACCTGGTTTATAGCAACACCCCCACGTACAACCAGCCCAACCCATCGGTCTACGTGCCGCTGACTACCACGCAGCAGAACTCCGGTGTGCTGGATTTGACCTATCGAATTGGCCCCCATGACAGCCTTACCTTGACCGGGACAGAAAGCTTTCGCCGTTTCCTCCACAATGACGCCTATTCCAATTACAACCTGACGACCTGGGGCGGAAGCAGCGCATACCAGCATGTGTTCTCGGCCAGGTTTTCAGCCGGCGGCGCCTACAACTATGGCTCCCTGGATTTCGGACACGGGCAGTCGCGTTCGGGAATCCAGACCATCCAGGCCTTCGCCGACTATCAACTCAATCCGCACATGACCATTGGCGGCTGGATTGGTCCCCAGTACACCGCAACCAAGAACAATATCCCCGTTTTTTGTACTCCGTACGGGTGCTTTATTAGGGTGTTTCACAACGCGATGTGGGACGTCGCCTACGGGGGGAATTTTGGCTGGAGCGGGCAGCGCAACGCCGCATCGGTGAGCTTTTCGAGAGCCGTTTCCGACGGTGGCGTCGGGTTCGGCATCGCGCATGTGTACACGGTTAACGGCAATTATACCCGCCAACTGAACCCGCGCTGGAGTTTCCTCGCGGGCGGGTTATGGGGGAACACGAACGGGGCTGCGTCGAAGCTTACGATACACCAGCATCTCAACTCGGTTACCGGCTTCGCAGGCTTCACGCGGCTAATAACCCCTACCTTGAGCGCGAGCATGCAATATCTTCGCTATTACGAAACCCAGAAATACCTCTACCCAAATTCTGCGCCGAAGTGGACCGACAATCGCATCCAATTCACGCTCCAGTACAACTGGGGCCATTCTCTGGGACGGTGACCCATTATGGAAGAACTTGACGATCAGCGAGCAACCCGAGGTTTAGATGAGTACGGCGCCATCCTGAGCCGGCGCAAGTGGTGGATCCTGGGTCCGCTGTTCTTCGGCTGGCTGCTGGTGTTCCTCTCCGCCTGGGTCTTGCCTGCGACCTACACGTCGGAAAGCGTGATCCTGGTCGAGGAACCAAAGGTGCCAAAGAGCTACGTCGAGCCCAATGTGCAGGTTGACCTGTCGGAGCGCGTCCAGGCCATGACCCAGCAGGTCCTGAGCCGCACCCGCTTGCTCAACCTCATTCAGACCCTGAAGCTTTATCCGAGGTATGAGAGCTCTCCCGACGACCAGGTGAAGAAGATGCGCGAGGACATCAAGCTGGAACTGGTGCAAGCCCCGCCTTCGGCCGGCAAGAACACCGGGGAGCTGGTGGCCTTCAAGATTGACTACGAGGCGCCAAATCCCACCGCGGCGCAGCAGGTCAACGCGAAGTTGGCGTCCTTCTTCATTGACGAAAACGTGCGCGCCAGCCAGGAGCAGTCGGAAGCCACCACCATGTTCCTGGACTCGCAGACCAGGGCAGCGGCCCAGTCGCTGGCCGACCAGGAAGCCAAGTTGCACGCGTTTGAAGCCCAGCACGAGGGCTCATTGCCACAGGAACTGCAAAGCAACATCCAGATCCTGAATGGCATTCAGGCGCAATTGCAATCTGCCTTGGGAGCGCGTGAGCGGGCCTTGCAGCAGCAAACCTATCTTAACTCGCTGCTGAATCAGTATCAATCCATGGGCCCGGACAGTCTCGCAGGATCGCCGACCAGTATCCAGGCACAGATCGATGGCGCGCGAGCCGCCCTGGCGCAACTGCGCGCCAAGTACACGGACGACCATCCCGACGTTATTGCCCTAAAGGACGACATCGCGCGTCTGGAGAGGCTGAAGAAAGACATGGGCGCGGAGGCTAGGGAGAACTTGGAGACAAACTCTGCGACCCCGGCGCAGGTGGCCGCCATGACCCCCTTGATGCAAGTGGAGAGCCAGCTGAAATCGAACAAGCAGGAGATCCAGTCGCTGGAAGCGAAGATCCAGCAGCTGCAGGCCACCGGCCAGCAATATCAGCAGCGCATGGCGGAGACTCCTGCGGTGTCGGCGCAGATGGACGATATCATGCGCGATTATCAGGCCACCAGAAAGGCCTATGACGATCTGTCGGAAAAGAGAGGCGGCTCGCAGCTGGCCACCAACCTGCAGAGGCAGCAGCAAGGCGAGCAGTTCCGCGTCATTGATCCTCCCAGCCTCCCCGATAAGCCTTCCTTCCCCGACCGCTTCAAGTTCTCGCTGGCGGGCTTGGCGGTGGGAATCGTGTTCGCGGTTTTCTTTGGGGCGGGCCTGGAGTTCGTCGACGATCGCATCCGTACCGAACAGGAGCTAGTCGACTCTACTTCCTTGCCGGTGCTGGTGGAGATCCCGCCGCTGCCGACAGAGGCCGAAATTCGGCGAGCGCGCTGGACGCCCTGGATCACGGCGGCGGCGACGCTGCTGGTGGCGATCCTGATTCCGATGGGGATTGTCTATGCCTGGTATTGGGGATAGTGCATGTATAAACAATTTTTCGGGTTGACGCGCAATCCTTTTGAGATCAGCCCTGACCCGTTTTTTTATCATCCAACCCCGCGCCACAATGAAGCGCTGGCCAACCTGCACTATGGGGTTGGGCGAAGGAAGGGTTTCATCGTCATCACCGGTGAGGTGGGCACGGGGAAAACCCTGTTGGTGCGCTGCCTGCTTTCGGAACTGCGCAAGAACAACATCGCCTTCGCGTACGTCTTCAATCCGCTGCTGCCAGTGGTGGAATTCTTCCAGTACATCATGGCCGATTTTGGCCTGCCCCATGCCGGCCGCACCAAGGCCGAGATGCTGCTGGACCTGAACCGTTATCTCATCCAGCGCCACGCCCGTGGACTGATCACTGCGCTGGTGGTGGACGAGGCCCAGGCGCTGCGCCATGAACTGCTGGAGGAGATCCGGCTGTTGACCAATCTGGAGACGTCGCAGCAAAAGCTTCTCCAGATCGTGCTCATGGGCCAGCCGGAGCTGGAGGTCATCCTTGACTCGCAGCAACTGCGGCAGCTCAAACAGCGGGTGGCGCTGCGCTGCCAGTTGCAGCCGCTCGACCACGAGCAAACCCGCAGCTATGTTTTGTCCCGTCTGGAGCGCGCCGGCGCCGCGCCGCAGCCGCCGGTTTTTTCTTCCGAGTCTCTGGACAAGATCTACGAGTATTCGCGCGGTATCCCGCGCATTGTGAATACCCTTTGCGAAAACTCCATGGTAAGCGCCTTTGCTCGTGAACAACGGCCGGTAGCGCCCGAGATTGTGGCTGAAGTGGCCGCGGATTTTCGCCTGACGACGCCTTCCCTGCCGGAGGAGACGCCACCCCCTCTGGCAGCGCGCGAGGAAAACGGCGAGAGCCTTCTGCGCTCTCTGTTCCGCCTCCTGCGCACCATGGATAACCCAGCGGTAGAAGCCGAGAACCCGGTGCCCAGCGGCGCCGGGAGGAGAGTTTAACGATGAGTCGAGTGTTCGACGCGTTGCAAAAGTCCCAAGGTGAAAATCCAAGTGCTTCGCCCCTGGCTCAAGGTCAGCCAGATGTGGCGGTGCCAGCCGAAGCGTCGGCGGTAGCTGACGCTGCCCCAGCCTTTGCGGGAGTCCCCGACGAGGGTCCGGCTCCCATGCCTGAGATGCCATCATTGGCCGTGAGCGGCCGCCCAACGGCCGCGCCGACCGATGGGAGATGGCTGGCGGTCCCCGCCGAGCGGGTGCTGCATCCTCATCCCACACCCGAACAGCGTCTTGTCTCCGTAGCCGAACCGGACAGCCCGGGGGCGGAAATGTTCCGTGTGCTCAGCACGCGGCTGGCGCACATGCAACGCAAGCGGCGCCTGCAGAAGCTGCTGGTTACCAGCTCGGAGGGCGATGAAGGCAAGTCGGTGGTGACGGTCAATCTGGCTTTTGCCATCGCCCGGCGTCCCAACGAACGCGTCCTTCTGATCGAGGCCGATCTGCGCCGGCCCAGCGCCAGCCAGTTGCTGTCCAGCTCCCCCATGCGCGGAATCACCGAATGGAGCGAGGGGAAGCTTGCGCTTGAGGAAGCGTTGTACCGGGTAGACGATTTGCCGTTATGGTTTTTGTCTGCTGGTCAAGGCATTGAGGAGCCCATGCCTCTGCTGGAATCTGCCCGCTTCGCCAAGATGCTGGAGACCGTTTCTTCCAGCTTCGATTGGGTGCTTTTGGATGCTACGCCGATGTTGCCGATGGCGGACTCCACCTCGCTTTCCCGGCTTTGCGATGGTGTGCTGGTGGTGGTGCGCGAGGGGTACACCCGCCGCAAGGTGTTGAGCAAGGCCCTCGCCTCCATTGAAAAGAGCAAGATCGTGGGGACGGTGCTGAACCAGGCCTCCATGTTGAAGATTGGCTACGACCGCTATTACGGCAGCAAGAATGGCAAGTACAAGAAAGAGGCGAAGACGGAGGGTAAGACGGTCGACCCGGTCTCGGCATGATTCGTCTGTTCAATGCCTATTTTCCCACCCGCACCCTGCTGCTGACGGTGAGTGAAGCACTACTGGTCACCTTAGGTTTTCTCGTTGCAGTTGTGTTGTGGGCGGGAACGGCATCGGACGCCGAGATCTATCTGCTGTATCAAAATGGGCTTGGCTGCATTCTGCTCGTAGTAGCGGTCTTCGTGGTGTTGATGTACTACTTCGATCTCTACGATTCCTTTGTGCTCTCCAATCGCCGGGAGGTGGTTACCCGGCTGGTGGGGGTCCTGGGTTCCGCGTTCGTTGCCCTGGCGGTGCTGTACTACGCCTTTCCTGAGGCCAGCCTCCGCGGCATCAGCTTATGGGTTGGGATGGGCATTGTAGCGGTTGCGATCCCCGCGTGGCGGCGGCTGTTTTTCGTGCTTAACCGCTCGGCGCGCTTTTCGGAGCGCGCCATCATCTACGGTGACGGGCCCTTGGCTACAGCACTCATGCAGGAAGTCACCCACCGCTCGGAGCTGGGGGTCAAGATCGTAGGCTTAGTCGGCCAGGACACCCCGACGGTCCCCGGCATTCCGCTGTTGAGCGGCGACCTCGACTACCTGGTGGAGCGGCACGGCGTGCAGCGCGTGGTCGTGACCATGGGGGACCGCCGTGGGAAGTTGCTGGTGGAGCAACTGCTCAAGCTGAAGGCCCGCGGCGTCTACATTCAGGACGGCCCTGATTATTACGAGAGCGTCACCGGAAAGATCCCGCTGGACTCGTTGCGGTTAAGCTGGTTGATCTTTTCCCCGGGTTTTCACGTTCCCACGGTGATGCAGTTGTACAAGCGTGTCTTCTCGCTTGTTCTGGGCACCGTGGCGATAATTGTGACTTCGCCGATCATGCTGCTGGCCGCGATTGCCATCCGTCTGGACTCGCCCGGGTCAGCGATTTTTCGCCAGAAGCGTGTCGGGGAGCACGGGCACCTGTTCGATATCTACAAGTTTCGCTCCATGTATGACGGATCGGACAAGAAGGAACTAACGCCGGCAATACATGGTGACTCCCGGGTGACCCGGGTGGGCAAGTGGCTGCGCCGCACACGCATTGACGAACTGCCCCAGTTGTTCAACATCGTGAAAGGCGACATGTCCTTTGTCGGTCCACGGCCGTTTGTTCCGGAACAGGAAATGGAGTGCGCCGAGAAGATCCCGTTCTACAAAGAACGATGGCTGGTTAAACCCGGGGCCACGGGATGGGCACAAATCAATCGCGGCTATAACGAGACCCTGGAGGACAATCGGGAAAAGCTGGCTTACGACCTTTTCTATATCAAGAATGTTTCCTTCGGGCTGGATCTTTACATCATGTTCGCCACCGTCAAAACTCTGGTGCTGGGCCGAGGGGGTAGATGAGGCCGGCCGCGACCCGTACGCGGCAGGAAGTCCGGTGAATCAAATTGGAGACACGATGATGTTTGGACAAATCACCGGAGTGCCCATTCTTGATTACCACCGCCTGGTGGCGGCGGGCGGCACCGCGATTCCCGGAGATCGGTTCGCGGTCCACGAATCCGACTTCCACAGCCAACTGCAACTGCTTCGCGATCTGGGAATGACGCCGGTCGCGCTCCAGGACATTGCCTCCGGTCAGGCGCCGGCAAGGGCCGTGGCGCTCACCTTCGACGATGGCTACTCTTCGCACTATGAAGTTGCGTTCCGCTTAATGGCGGAACTTGGCGCAACCGGCACGTTCCTCGTGAATACGTCTCGCATGGGCGGCGGCGAGTGCCTCAATTGGACGATGGCTGCCGAGATGGCTCGCGCCGGGATGCGTTTCGGGTCCCACGCGCACCACCACGTCGTGCTCACAACTCTGAGTGCGGAACGGCTGAAAGAAGAACTGCGGGTCTCCCGGCAAATGTTGGAGGAGCGGCTTGCGTCGCCGGTCGAGGTGTTTGCCGCGCCTTATGGGTTTTGCGATCAACATGTGCTGGAGGCGGCATGGGAATCAGGGTATCGACTGGTATGCACCTCCCGCCCCTGGCCCGCACAAAGGGGAGCGCGCATCCTTTCGCGAGTGTGCGTGATGCAGCAGACATCATTGAGCGACTTCCGTAAACTCGCGGAGAAAGATCCGGCGGTGTATATGCGTTTGTGGGGCCGTGATCGCGCCCTGGCCATTCCGCGATACGTTTTTGTGCGTTTGAAACCCGAACTGCTGGGCGTGCGCACCGTGGAGGACCGGCTATGAGCGAGCGCCTTCAGGTCATCGCCCTGATCGACGCGCTGGGATGGGAGTATGTCCGCGAGCGGCCCTTCCTGGACGATGTGCTACCCTACAGGACGGCGTTGCAGACGGTTTTGGGCTTCAGTTCAGGTGCGATTCCTACTATCCTGACCGGCCTCATGCCGGAACGTCATGGCCATTGGAACCTCTTTTATTATGATCCCCAGCACGCTCCTTTCTGGTGGATGAAGGCCTTCCGCTGGCTGCCCCAGCGAGTGCTGGATAATCGCTACGGCCGCAAGATCATCAAGGAGCTCGGCCGCCGGGTGTTCGGGCTCGGTCCCACGTTCGAATGCTGCGTGTCGCCAAACCTGTTGCCCTATTTCAATTTTTCCGAACGCCACGATATCTACGCGCCCAGAGGATTGGAAGGCACGCCGTCTCTGTTTGATGAATTGGAGCGCGAGGGCCGCGACTACCGCGTGTACACCTATCACCAGTGTTCCGACGCGGAGATCATGCGTCGCGCTATTCGCGATATCTCCGAAACCGGCGCAACCTTGTTCTTCCTTTACTTGTGCGAGATGGATGGTTTCCTGCACATGCATTGCAAGGAGCCGGAGGCGATCGGTGAGAAGCTGAAGTGGTACGACCAGCAATTGCGGGAAGTGTTTCGCGTCGCCCGGAAACGCGATCCGGAGGCTTCTCTTATGGTGTGCTCTGACCATGGCATGACCCCGGTCACCAGGCACGCTGACCTGGTCGGCGAGGTGGCAAAACTCGGCTTGCGTATGCCGCAAGACTATCTCGCGGTGTACGACTCGACCATGGCGCGCTTCTGGTTTTTCGATCCGTCAGCACGGCGGCAGGTACAGCAGGTCATGGAGTCTTTGGACTGTGGGCACATTCTGACGAAACCGGAGTTGCAGGAGTTCGGGCTTGATTTCTCCGACGACCGCTACGGTGAACTGATATTTTTGCTCGATGCCGGCTGGATGGTCGCCGAGAGTGACTTCAACGGGCGGGGATGGTTTCCCGAGGGCATGCACGGCTACCATCCCAGCGATTCTTATTCAGACGCGATATTCTTAAGTAACGAAAAGCCACTTCAGCCCATGCGTACGATTGCCGACGTGTACTACTCAATTCGCGACGCTGGGCACGAGATCAAGGAAAGGATTGCTTTATGAAGAAAGCTTTGATTACCGGCATTTCCGGGCAAGATGGGAGTTATTTGGCCGAATACCTCCTCGAACTCGGATACCGGGTCTATGGCTTGGTGCGCCGGGAACCGGCGACCATGCACTGGCTCAGGCACCTCGAGGGCCAGATTGAAATTCTGTTTGGCGACATGCGCGACTCCGCATCTCTGGAGGTCGCTTTTGCCAAGGCGTCACCCGACGAAGTCTATAACCTTGCGGGTCAGGTTTTTGTGCCCACGAGCTGGCAGATTCCAGCCGAAACGTTCGACATCAATGTGGGCGGCCTGGCGCGGCTGCTGAACATTATCGAGCGGCATAAGCCCGACACCCGGAT
Organism: uncultured Acidobacteriaceae bacterium; assembly: GCA_963735855.1. GTDB lineage: Bacteria > Acidobacteriota > Terriglobia > Terriglobales > Acidobacteriaceae > Bog-257. The sequence continues at coordinate 24,492 of CAVTMW010000002.1, read as the reverse complement.
CTATCAGGCTTCCAGTTCGGAGATGTACGGCAACCTGAACGGCTTGCGTGACGAGCAAACGGCGCTGGCGCCCACTTCGCCGTACGGGGTTTCCAAGACGGCGGCGCACCGTCTGTGCGAGGTCTATCGGGCGCGCGGCATCTTCGCTGTTGGCGGTATTCTCTTCAATCATGAATCGCCGCGACGGGGGCCCGAAATGGTGACCCGGAAGATCACCCTGGCGGCGGCCGACTGGGCGCGGGGCAACAAAAACAAGCTCAAGCTGGGCAACATGCAGGCGCGTCGCGATTGGGGATTTGCCGGTGATTACATTCGTGCCATGCACGCCATGCTGCAGCAGGAGGAACCCCGCGACTTCGTGATCGCGACCGGCGAATCGCACAGTGTATATGAGTTTGTAGTGGAGGTCCTGCACTGTCTCGACCTCATCCCCCCCGGCGCCAACGTTGCCGAGGTGGTAAATGAATACGTCGAAGTCGATCCGAAGCTCTTCCGTACGGGTGAGATCCACGACCTGCGCGGCGATTCCACCCTTGCGCGCCGCTCTTTGGGCTGGCAGCCTGAGGTCGATTTCAAGTGCCTGGTACGAATGATGGTCGAAGCCGACGTTCCTCCCGGACTGACATCAGTGAAACCCAAGAGGCAGCTCGCGCGGAGCGGAGCATGATGGAGGGTCCAATCCCGGTGATGCAGTTCAGCAACACCTCCGTACGCGCCGGAGCTGAGGAGCACATCCTCACGTTGCTGCGGGGATTGGACCGCAAGGAATTTCGCCTGCACCTGGTATGCAGCCCGGAAGTCGCCGAGGCCGTCCGCCCGGACGTTCCCTCGGATGTAGAGCTGTTGCCCCTCTTCTATCCATCTCCCTCCCATGTGGAGGGAGCGACGCGGCTGGGCCGGTGGCTTCGGGAGCGCCGCATTCAGGTGCTGCACTCGCATCTTTTCACCGGTAGCCTGTGCTCTTCGCCTGTGGGCTGGATGTGCCGCGTGCCGTTGGTCATTGAGACTCCGCACGTGCGCGAATCCTGGCGTAGGGGTTGGAAGGCGAAGAACTTCACCGTCGATCGCATGGCGGGACGCTTCGTGGACCGCTACATTGCGGTTTCGTATGCTAATGCGCGGTATCTGATCGAAGAAAAGGGCCTGCCGGAAAAGAAAGTGCGCGTCATTCAGAATGGCACCGACCTGAGCCGCTTCAACCCCGCCCACGTGCCACCGCCCGGGCTGCGCGCCGAGTTGGGCATTGGAACCGTCGATCCGGTAATACTGGTGGCTGCGCGACTGGAGCCGCAAAAGGGTCACAACGTCCTGCTCAATGCCATGCCCGAAGTGCTGAGCGAGTTCCCCAACCTCAGAGTGCTTTGCCTTGGCGATGGAGTTCTGCGCCACGAGTTGGAGGACCAGGCAAGGCAGCTCAACCTGCTGGAAAATGTGCGCTTCCTGGGCTTCCGCAACAACATAAGCGACTGGCTGGCCCTGTGTGACTTTACCGTGCTGCCCTCTTTCTACGAAGGGCTGCCGCTGGTGGCGGTCGAGTCGCTCGCGGCTGGACGGGCGATGGTGGCGACCGCCGTGGACGGTACGCCGGAGGTGGTCATCAACGGCAGCACTGGCATCACGATTCCTCCCGGAGATCCAAGCGCGCTGGCGGCTGCGATTTGCAGCCTGCTTCGTTCGCCTGCCTTGCGGCAGCGCCTGGCGGAGCAGGGCCGCGCGCACGTGCTGGAGCGCTTCAGCCAGGAGCGGCAGGTGCGCGAAACGGGCGAGTTCTATCGCGAGGTGCTGGGCCGAACCCAGCCTTCCGTCCATCGCCACGAGATGCGGCAGGCGGTGGCGGGTTGAACGAGGTTGCCAACTCGAAGACGGATAGCAACACCGCTGCCCCGGCGGTGGAACTTCCTTTTGCGTCGCGCGACATCGAAGCGAAATTCCGCGTCAGCGACACGATGCTCCGCTGGTGTCTGCTGGGTCTCGGAACGCGCTTGAAGGCCCTGATCCTCACGGGTAGCCTGGCGCGCGACGAAGCTACCTGGCGGCAGACCGACCAGGGCGTTCACTTCCTGAGCGATGCGGAATTCATTGTCGTCATCAAGGACAAAGCGGAGATTCCTTCCCCCGAGTTGGTCACTCTGGTCTGCAGTGGGGCGGAAGAAGAGCTGCGAAACAAGGGCGTGCTCTGCAAACTCTCTTTTGGGGCTGTACGTGAGTCGTTCCTGTCCCGACTGGGCGAGACGATTTTTGGCTATGAGCTGCTGACCTGCGGCCAAGTGCTCTTCGGCGATCCAGACCTGCTCCGCAACCGATCGCGCTACGTGACGCACGTCAGCGAGGAAGACGCCTGGCGCATGCTGGCGAACCGTACCGTCGAGTTGTTGGAGATCGTAACCGAGCCGATAGAAGAAGGGGCGGGGCTGTCGGATGCGGCGCAATACCGGCTGACCAAGCTCTACTGCGACATGGCAACGTCCATGCTGGTTTTCAAACAGGAATTCGTCGCCGGGTACCAAGCGCGTGCCGATAAGCTTTGCGATCTGCACGAACGTGGCCTCCTCTTCGACTTACCGTTTGATGTGGATTGGTTTGTGAGGTTGGTTGCGCGCTGTACCGAATACAAGGTTGTGCATGTCTGGGATGGCCCCTCGCCCTTTACGTCGCCTGTTTCCTTAAAGCAAGCCGTTGCCGTCCTGCGCTCCTTATGGGCTTGGGAGTTGTCCCGGATTCACGGGGTCGCGATGTCTTCTCCGGAGGCATTGCAGAACCTGCACATGCGGAAACAAAGCTGGACGGAACGCTTGCGTGGCTGGGCTTTCGTGTTGCGTCGCCAAGGCGCGCTCGACAGCTTGCGGCATGGCTTGCCTTGGCTGCGCCTCTTGCGGCGCGCCTCTCCCCGCTATTGCGTGTATACCGCTGGACTGGGCGCCGTTTCCAGCCTTCAGGTGGCTGATTCAGGAGAAACGCGGCAGCAGTCGGCGACCTCATCGGGACCGAGTCAGCTGACAGCCGGCACTTCGCAGCCGGCTAATATCTTGCGCTGGCTTCCCGTTCCTAATCCTCTGTCCCTCACCGCGCCGAGCGACAACGACGTGGCCAAAGCAGTCCTTTGGAACTATCGCGAGTTCCTGGTGGAAACGCGCGCATGAGTGCGAGCCCCAGTCCGGTGGTCCTGGAAACGGAAGGCAGCCGTTCTGTGCGCTATGCACTTGAGCCATTGACCCTCGAGGAGCAGGAAACATGGGACGCCCGTATAGCCGGCTACCAGAGTGTGCATCTGTTCCATCGCCGGGCCTGGCTGGAGTATCTCGCCCACAGCCAGGGAGTCCAGATCCGCTACTGGGCGATCCGGGAAGCAGGGCGGACCGCCGGCTATTTCTGTGCGGGGATCTTCCGTAAGGGACCGTTTCGCATTCTCGGTAGTCCCCTGAAGAGTTGGGGCACTAATTTCATGGGTCCGGTGGTGAACCCGGACTTCAGCGCCGAGGCCTTTCTGCACGCGCTGGATGAACTGGCCGCGAGTGAACGCATCGCCATGCTGGAGATCGAGAACCCGATACTGGACGCAGACTTGATGGCTTCACGGGGTTACGACGTTAGAGTAGGTTCGACCTACATCGTCGAACTCACACCGTATGACGAAGAGCTGGTGTGGAAGCGCATCGACAAGAAGGACCGCTCGACGGTAAGGAAGGCCTTGCGCTCGGGGTTGAAGGTCGTGGAATCTAGCGATGCCGGCATGACCGATGATTACTACGACCAGTTCATGGAGGTAATGACGCGCAAGGGTCTGTTCCCGCCTTACGGCAGCGATCGTCCGCGCCTGCTGTTTCAGCACTTGTATCCCAAGGGTATGCTGCTGGCGGTACAGGTCCTCGGCCCCGAAGGACAGTCGATTGCGACCGGGCTTTTTCCCCATGATGACAAGACGATCTACTACTGGGGCGGTGCAAGCCGATTTGGCGCACGGCAGTATGCGCCCAATGACCTCATGCAGGGTTGGGTGATGGAATGGGCCCTCAAGCGCGGGCTGACCGCTTACAACATGTGCGGCCCAGGCAAGTTCAAGCAGAAGTTCGGAGGCGCGTTGGTTCCCATTCGGCGCTGGCAAAAGTACTACTCGCCTATGGCGCGCTGGGGAAGCGCCGCTTATGCGACTTTCCACGATATGCGAATCAAGGTGCGCGGACGCCTGGCTCGTGCCACCCGGGCGAACGGAGCGGCCGGCTGATGCGGGTCTTATACATCTCTGTGGCCTATCCCTTGCCCGCGAACAATGGCGCGAAGATGCGCCTGTGGTCGCTGTTGCGGGCGATCAAGAGTGCGGGTCATGAGGTCACCCTGGCTTGCTTTGCTGAACCGGGCGAGGTGGCGGGAACGGAGGGTGAACTGCGCGCGGTGTGCGTGGAGAGTGACATCGTTCCGCTGAGTTACACGCGGTTGTCCGCCGGCGGCGACTATTGGAAACGCCTGCGCGCTATCTTCTCGTCGTCGCCTTTCACCATCGACCGCTTCCGCTCCAACGAGATGCAGGCGCACCTGGAGCAGCGCATGCGCGATCGCTCCTTCGATGTGATTGTCTGTGACAATGTTTTTTCCGCCATCAACCTGCCCACTCACGCCGCCGCGCCGGTGGTCATGAACAGTCAGAACGTGGAGTATGTGATTCTCAGCCGCTACGTCCAGCACGAACGCAATCCGTTCAAGGCACTCTATGCCCGATGGGAGGCCAGCAAGCTGCGCCGCTTCGAGACCGCGATGTACCGCCGTGCCGTCCTCGCCATGGCCTGTTCCAACGTGGATACCGGATTGATCCGTTCCCTCTGCCCCGGCATCCGGACGGCTGTCGCACAGAACGTAGTGGACGTCAGTGAGTACGAGGTAAACGCCGAGGAGGAACCGCTGACCCTGGTATATCAGGGAGGGATGGACTGGTTTCCCAATCGGGATGCGCTGGAATACTTTGTGGGCGCGATTTTTCCGCGGGTGCAGCGGGAGGTTCCCGGGGTGCGACTCATCGCCGCCGGGCGCAATCCTGCGCCGCAGTTTCGCGCCCGCTTCGCCGATGTTTCCGCTCTGGAGTTCACTGGCACGCTGCCCGACCTGCGGCCGGTGATTGCCAAGGCAGCGGTGTGTGTCGTTCCTTTGCGCATCGGCAGCGGAACGCGACTGAAGATCCTGGAAGCCGGGGCGATGGGCAAGGCCATGGTCTCGACCACCGTCGGCGCGGAAGGGCTGGATTTTGTGCCGGGGAAAGAAATCCTGATCGCCGACGACCCGGCCGAATTTGCCCGAAACGTAGTTGAATTGTTACGTGATCCGGCGCGGCGGAAAGCCATGGGCGATGCGGCACGCCGTCGAGTGCTGCAGGACTATGACCTCACGGCCTTGGTTCGCTCCATTGCGGCCGCATTTCAAGGCTTGCAGCCGGCAATCGGCCAGGATGCCGGAAAAACACAGCCCGTACCGGTGGGACAAGGAGAATTGGCTTGATATTTTATTTTCTCGTAATCATGTCGATGCCGTACTTCCGGCATCAGTTCTGGGACGCGGAGGTCGGTCCGGGCATTACGGTGACCAAGCTCTTGGGCGCGCTGTGCCTGCTGTATGCCTTGGTTTACCTGGCCCACCGCCACGGCATTCCCCGCTACTTCGCTACTCCGCAATCGTGGTTGATGATCGCGTTTTTCGGGCTCGCCGCCTTTTCTTACCTCACCCGGGGATTGAAGGCGTCGCTGGCCGACTTCGTCAATCCGATCTACATGTACGTCTCCAGCCTGGTGTTATTTTTTGTCACCATCACCATTATTGATTCCATCAAGAGGCTGTACTGGTCTTTCATGGCGGCCATTGGCTCGGTCGCTTTCGCGTCCGCTTTACATGCTGCGTGAGTGGCAGAGAGGAACCGCGGCATTTGGCGAGGGATATCGTCCCGGCTTCGTGGTGGGCGACTCCAACTACTTCACAGTTGCGGCGCTGGCGGTCCTGCCCATCGGTTTCGAACTTGCCCTGATGGCTACCAAGAAATGGGAGAAGCTCTACGCTGTGGGCTGCATGCTTCTCATCTTCGCGGCCATTACTCTGGGCGCGTCGCGTGGCGGGTTCCTTGGGATCGTACTGATCGTGTTCTACCTGATTGCGCGTTCCCGGCGTCCGGCGCGGAACCTGGTCGTCGTCTTCCTGGCAACTCTACCGTTCCTGCTTTTTTCGCCCAATTCTCCCATTAACCGGTTTTTCCATCCCGTTGGCGGAGACACGGAATCGGTCACCAAACACTTGGTCGGATGGCAGGCTGGCCTCAACATGATCAAGAAGAATCCGTTAGGGGGCGTCGGCTTCGGAAATTACAAAGCTGTCGTCGCCAATTACGACAAAACCGGAACCATCCGGGCGGATCCGCACGTGGCCCACAACGCCTATCTTGAAATTGCGGCGGAAATGGGCCTGCCCGCGTTCGTCATCTATCTGTCTTTTCTTGGAGCTGCCTTCTTCTCCGCGGGGCAGACCAGGAAACGCGCGGCGGCCCGTGGCTCCCAGTTGCTGGCGGCGCTGGCGGTTGGCTGTCAAGCCTCGATCCTGGGGGTCGGCGTGGGAATCTTTTTCGTCAGCGGCCAATATACCCGTCTGTTCTGGTTCATCTTATGTATGACAATGTGCATGCCGGCCCTGGTCCCATCTCGCACCCTCGCCAAGCCGCAGATGAAGCAACCGCCCATGCGACAGGAGCCCGAGACGGAAGAGAATTTCCGGATCGGCGAAGCTCTGGTGGAATTACGCTGAGTCCCTCCCCCCAGCCGGAACGAGGCGCGCTGCATTTGCCCGAAGTTGACCACGGAGATTTTCTCTCCACGGTCCGCATCGCTAATTTCGAAATTCAGGAAGACCTGACCCACGACTCCACGCCTCGGCGGCGGAAGTTCGAGAAGGAAAACGAGTAGTCGAATGTTTCGAGGCTTCCTTTCAACCTGGGCCGGGCTGATCATCAACGGCATTGTCGCGTTCTTCCTCACCCGTGTGCTGGTCCACGGATTGGGCGACTTCTACTACGGCCTCTGGATCCTCGTCTCCTCCGTGCTCGACTACTATGGCCTGCTCGACATGGGCGTGCGCTACAGCATGCAGCGCTTCGTGGCGCGCTACGGCGGGGCCAATGAGCGCACCGCGCTGAACGAGACCTTCATGACCGGCGTCTCGATGGCGGTTTGCATCGCCGCCGCCGCCGTGATTCTTTGCGCGATTCTGTTGGTGGTCCTGCCCGGCTTCTTTGGCTTGTCCGGAGAATCGCGTCACCTGTTCCGCATCCTGCTTACCATCCAGACGGCGACCCTGTGCCTGGACTTTCCCGCGCGCATCATGGGCGCTTACCTGTGCGGCCTGCACCGCTTCGATCTTTACAACGGCGCGGGCATCACGTGGGGTGTTTCGCGCGGAATCGTGTTCTGGGCCGTGATCCACATGGGCGGCCGGGTGACGGCGATCGCCATCGCGCAATTAATTATTGTCACCTTCCTGTTTGGGCTATACGCGTTCTTCGTCAAGCTTGCCGACCCCCAACTCAACCTGGGATGGAAGTACACCAGTTGGGCCCGTACCCGGGAGCTGATGCATTTCAGCTTCTTCGTGTTCGTCAGCGACGTCGGTGACCGCCTGCGGTTCTATACCGGCGTCATCATCATCTCGCGCGTGCTGTCGGTCGCCTTGTCCACGCCCTGGAACGTGATCACGCGGTTGATGGAAGTTTTCAAGATGTCGTTCTATCCCATCACCGGGCCGCTCAACACCGAAGCCAACCGGCTGGAGGGACAGCAGAAGTTCGATGCCTCTCGAAACCTGTTCCTGCGCTCTACCAAGATCTGCGTACTGCTGGCGTTCGCTGGGACGACCGTGCTGGTACTGCACGGCCGCGACATTCTGCACTTCTGGATCGGCGAAGGTTTCAGCCGCAACTACAATGTGCTTCTGGTATTGACCATCGGCTATTGCGTAGTGCTCATGCAGTCGGCATCCACTGTCTTCCTTTACGTGCGCAGCCGCCATAAGCCGCTCGCTGCGTGGACGCTGGCCGAAGGGATTGCCAACCTGGTGCTTAGCGTCTATTGGGCACGGCAATACGGCATCCTCGGCGTTGCGCTGGGGACGACCGTGCCTCTGCTGATCGTGCGCCTTGGCATCGAACCCTTCTACACGCTGCACGTCATGGGTATTAAGTGGAGCGAATATCTGTCCAAGTCGCTTTTGCGCCCGACGCTGGTCACCGCCGGAGTTCTGGCCATTGGCTCGGTCACCGGGCTGCTCCACCGCGCGCCCAATCTATTGACCTTCGCCGGCATGATGGTTGCGCTGGGACTACTGTTTGGCGGCCTGGCGTACTGGATCGTGCTGAACAACGACGAGCGCGACAGCCTGCGTCAGCGCGGTCAGCTCATCATGCAGCGGGTCAAGACGCAGAGCGCCTAGCAACGTTGCCTAACCGGAAATCCCCGGCACGCTGGCCTCGAATCACAAACGAGATTACGTCTGACTGGTGGACGGCGGGGGCTGCGTCTATGCGGAGTGGCGAGGTCGGAAGGCGTAGAAATACCACTTCAGATATTGCGGCAGCCAGGCCCAGACGCGAAAGCGCGACTCACCTTGGGTGCGATTGCGCCAGGTCGTAGGAATCTCCGTGATGGAGTGCCCCGCCAGAAAAGCTTTTACCGTCAGCTCGAGATTGAGCTCGAAGCCCGCCTTGCTCTCGATGTTGAAGCTCCTCAACATCTGGCTGTCGTACAGCTTGAAGGCATTGGTCGCATCGTGGGTGGGAATGCCGCGAAACCAATGCAGCGTGACCCCCGCGCAGCGCGACATCAGTCCCTTCAGTGGAGGCGCGTCGAGCAACTGTCCACCACGCATGTAGCGGCTGGCCACCACCACCTGATAACCCTGCCGGTAATACTCCACCATGGTATCCACCTGCGCCAGGTCGTCGGAGAGGTCGGCCATTACCACCAGGACCGGACCGTGCTCCACGTGGTTGAAGCCGGTGCGGATGGCGCCGACCACGCCGCGCCCGACGTCGTTCTTCACCAGCACGAGGCGCGGCTCGCCTTGGGAGATAATCTGCTGGACGACGGGAACAGTGTTGTCCTCGTCGAAGTCGTACACCACGAGGGCGCGAAACGGCGTCCGGATGTGGGCGCTGACCGCATCCCACAGGGCCGGGAAGTTTGCTCCTTCGTTGTAAACCGGAATGACCAGCGTCAGCTCATCCAGGCTGCGGTCGGTGGGAACTCCCACTAGATTTGGCCCACTTCGATCTGTTCCGCCACCCAGGGAACGACCTCATCCAGGATTTCGCTCAAGCTGGTGAGCGCCTCGAATCCCAGCAGCTCTTTCGCCTTTCGAACGTCGGGCGAGCGCTCCTGCACGTCGTACTCGAAGGGAGGATCGGAAACGTAGCGGAACGGTTTGCTGTCACCGTGCACTTTGCGCCAGATGAGCTCCGCCAGCTCCAGCACGGTGGTGCGCGCCGGCGTGGAAAGATTGAAGTCCTGATTGAGCGCCGCAGGGTTCTCGATACACACCCGAATTCCCTTGGCCAGGTCGCCGCCGTAGGTGTAATGCCGGATCTGGTTTCCAGCGCCAAGAATGTGCAGCGGGTCCTGCCCCTTCAGCACCTTCTGGGCGAGATCGGGAACCACATGCGACATGGCGAGCTTCACGTTGCCGCTATAAACATCGTGATCGTGCAACGCCCGCTTTTCTCCGACGCCGACGCAGTTGAAGGGACGGACGATGGTGTAGGGAAGTTCGTACTGCTCCCAGGCCCCTTTGACGAAATACTCAGTGGCCAGCTTCTGGAAGCCGTAGGTGGAGCGCGGCGGCGGACAGCGATGCTCGGCGCCCTCCGGAGTTGGGTACTCCGAAGTGCTCTCGAAGACCATGCTGGACGACATCACGGTGATCTTCTTCAGCTGGTTGTGCTTGTGGGCATGGATGGCGGCATCGAAGGAGGCGGCAGTAATGCGCTCGTTCTCCGCCAGCAAGTCGTAGGCGAACTCGTGAAAGTAGCTGATGCCACCAATCATGGCGGCCGTGGCGACAAAGTGATCGCAGTCGGAAAGCAGGTCCTTCAGCAGGTCGATGTTCTTGCAGTCGGCTTCAATGAACTTGTAATGCGGGTGATTGTCGTAAGACTTTTCCACCCTGCCGTACTTACTGAAGTTGTCGAGGCCTATAACTTCATAACCGGCCTGCAAAAGTTCTTCGATGAGATAACCACAGATAAAACCGGCAGAACCAGTTACCAGCACTTTCATGAACGATTCTCTCCTGCCGCCACCGCCACCGCAGGCTGCACAGAATTGGGGCGGCGTTCCGGCCAATAGTTCCAAATGTCAACCACGATTTTGTCGGCTGGGATGTCGAGGTCGCGATAAGCGGAATGCGGCGCCCCCAGCACGATGATGTCAGCCTGGCGCACAGCCTCCTCGAGCGGAACCAGACCCGGCTCAGGCACGAAGGGATCGGTGCACAGGACCTCCTGGGCCTCGACTTCAAGCAGCTTCTTGAGCTTGTAAGACAGGCTGTCGCGTATGTCGTCGGAGTCCCCCTTGAAGGCCATGCCCAGGATAGCCACCTTCTTGTTGGCAAGGTCCATTTGCCGTAGCTGCGAGACGATGAAGTTGGGAAGCCCCTCATTCACCAGCATAGCGGCATGTCCCAGGAAGAAATTATTGCCGGAGAAGGACGAGAGCTGCAGGGTGTCCTTCAACAGACAGGGGCCGGCAGCAAAACCGGCGCGCGCAAAACTGCGCATGCGGGGATATTCCCGCGTGACTGCTTCATGAATGCGATAGAAATCCAGGCCGTAGGTTTCCGCCAGCATGTAGAACTGGTTGGAGATGGCAAAGTTCAAATATCGCCAGCTGTTGGTGAACAACTTCGCCAGTTCGGCTTCCAGGGGCGCTAGTTCGATGACCGTGGGCGCGATGGTTAGGAACAGATCGCGGGCGCGCCGCACCGCAGCAGGTTCAAAGCCGGAAACGATCTGCGGCAGCTTGACCAGTTCCTCCATGGCATTGCCTTCGGCGATGCGCTCCGGGCAGAAGGCCAGGTCAATGTCGCGGCCCAGCGATCGAATTCGTCTGATACACCAGCTTAGTAACGCCGGGGCTGACCGTGCTGCGCAACACCAGCAGCGTTCCATCCTGGATGTACTGCAGAACATTGTCCAGGCTCTTATACAGCTCGTGGACCGTGGGATTGAGGTGACGGTCCACCGGAGTACCCACGACGGTTATGACGATGTCGGCCAGGCGCAGGCACTCGGCGTCGGTGGTGGCCCGGAGAGTTTTCCCCAGGACCTGCTTGAGGACCGGTTGGGCGCCATCCTCGCGGAAGGGCATGACGCCGGCGTTGATGGTCTTGACTTTAGCGGCATCGATATCAAGCAAAGAGACAGACAGGCCACGACTTGCCAGGACGATGCCCAGAGGCAGCCCAACATGGCCGCAACCACCTACGACCACAACGTTTTCAGGAGTTGGCACAGGAATTTCCTCTCGCGGGTAACCCTTGATTTTACATTTTCATCCTTAGTTATGTCACTCACGACACGGGCGGCGGCCACGTCACGGCGAGGGTCATACACCGCGTGAAGGTTTCGCCAACCGTCCACGACGGACGTTCCTCTACCGTTCTTTGCCGGAACTACTGCAATATCGCCTTGATGAACTTCTGTAAGATCGTCGAGTGGGTGTTGGTAACACTATCCAGGAAATCCCCGTAATTGGCGCTCTCACCGCCGCATGAGTAACCGTAAGGATCGGTGCTTTGCGCAATCACCGCGCACCGTCCATCGTAAGCGTTGTCGCTGTAGGAGAGCAGTCCGAAGTTGGTCTTCTCGCTGCTGTTATCGGTCAGGGACCAGAAGCTGGTGCCCAGCAAATAGTAGTCACCGTTGCTGCCCTGCGCCCCAAAGATCGACTGTTGGTCCTTGGCGTACTGTTGCGCCCGGCGCGGCTGGCTAGGATAGTCGGCAAAGGCGACGCCATTGTCGGGATAGTCGCTCACGTCAGAATCCGCCTGAGAGCTGATCGCATACCATAGATACTCTGGTAGCCCGGTAGCGTCGTATTGCGCCTTGTTGCCGGCGAGCGCAACCCCAGGATGCTCCGAGTTCCAGTTTCCCACGATGAGGTTGCAGCCCGCATCCTTCAGCGCCAGCAATACCGGCAGCCGGGTTCCACCCTCGCCAACTCCTCCAAAGGTCCCGCAGACGAATAAATGGTTCTGGTCGTAGGTCCTGATGGTGTTGGTCTGAACGGAATACACGCGATACGTGTATTGATAAAGGAAGGCGGCCATGTCGGCCGCAAGGTTTGGGTTTACGCCGGAGAGATTGAAGTAGCGGTCATGGAGGTCGCTGCTGAACCAACCCGTGTGGCGGCCATCCTCATCGAGTACTCCAGTGCCGGTCCCGAAACCGCCGGCATCCCCAAAGGTGGTGTAAAAGCCGCCTGTGCCCCAGGCTGCGTTGAGGGCGGCGATGTTGCCATACTTTTTCTGAAGATAATTCACCCAGGTGTACTTGGAATACAGCTTGCTATCCTGAAAACCGGAATACTGGAAGTTCACGGTAGCCACCAGCATTCCCGGATGCGGATAGGCGGGCACGCCAGCAGGACCCGCTCCGTTGCCCTTAATCGCAAAGATGTAGTCGGTGTCGCCCAGCGAGATGGCGGTGATCCACGGATCGTTGTTAAAACCGCCCGTATACAGTTGTTGCTGATTGATCAGTTCCTGCTTATTGCCCGCCACCCACTTGGGGTCGAAGATATCGGCCAGATTGCTGCAGTAGAACTAGGTAGCCATTGCTATCAAACCCCCGGCAGATGTCTTTCACCGGCTCGGGCAAGCCGAGATCGTGGGGCCGGTTTAAGACATCGTTGAGACTGTTGAAAAACAGGTTGAAGGGGATCTTGACGGTCGCCGGAGGATTATTTCCCGTGCCCACGGGAAGCATATAAAGAGAGTAATAGATATCGACCGCATTGAAGCCGTAGCTGGTAATCCGTTGCAGGGAGTGGTTCGCCCACAGCGCTGTAATGTTGCCGTACCGCGACTGCATGATCTGCGGCAGGATGAAAAGCCGGTCCGCGTCGTATACCCCTCGCTGATAGAACGCGTTGCAGTTGGGGTCGGCAAAGACCCATCTTCCATTTACTTTCATCAGTTGAAAGTAACCGGTCTGTACGCATCCCGGAATCGGCACGGCCGTCAGGCCGCCGTAAGTGTCAAAGCCGATGCTGACCGGGATGAAGTAGGACAGGGTCTTTTGTTGGGCCGGAGAGGAGGAGTCCGTGACCTTTACCGTGAACCCCGAAGTGCCTACGGCAGTGGGGGTGCCGGTTACGTTGCCGGATGAATCCATGCTGAGCCCCGCCGGGAGGCTCCCGGAGACGAGTTGATAGGTATAAGGCGGCTGGCCGAACTTGATCAGCAGGTCTTGCAAGTTAAAGGAATATGGCTCCTCGAATTTCGCTGTGGGTGGGAAAAGTCTTGGTACTGCAACTGCCTGGGAAAACAACAACATAACGATGACTGCAAGGGTAGAAACTACAGCTTTAAGGGAACGCATCGTCCGACCACCTCCGCTTGGAATTCCGGTGCGTTGCCTATTCCCAGGCTCGTCACCGGACAAAATGCCGTTAGGCAGGATTTTTGGGTGGCCAGTTTCCGTACTATAGGACAGCAGACAAAACGAGTTGTTAACGGATGGGTCCGGCGGTCAAAACTAAAGTAACAATTTCCGGCGGTTACCTTAGCGTAGGGGTAACCCGGATCAGAGCTCACAAGGCTGTTACACGCTATCTATCCTCGCTGCACGCTGATCCTTCGCTCCTGGTCGCTCCGCCGCTCAAAAGCAATTTCCACATCGCGCTCCTTCGCGAAACGGGGGAACTTCTCGCCCCACTCCAGCAGCACCAGGTTGCCGTCTTCGGCAAAGAGCTCGTCCAGGCCCAGGGTATCGAGCTCGCGTAACGTGTCCACGCGATAGAGATCGACGTGGAACAGGTTGATCTCGGGGCCGCGGAATTCGTGGATGAGGGTGAAGGTTGGACTGGTGACGTCATCCTGCGAGGCGGCGTGCAGACCTTCCGCGATGCCCTTGACCAGCGTGGTTTTTCCGGCGCCGAGGTTGCCGCGCAGGAGAACCATGCGCGCGCCTTTCAGCGTCGGCGCCAGCTTGCGGCCCAACGCCACGGTCTCTTCGGCTGAGTGCGTGATGTACTCATCCGTAGTCATGGGCACTCACGCCTGGGAAGCGGTGGTGATGGTCTCCAGCCCGTGGCCTTGTGGCCCGGTTTCCCGCTTCCACAGCAGGAACGAGAAGAACAGGGCAAGGAATCCGAGAATCGAGAAAATCCACATGCCCAGCGCATAACCATGCGGATTCGTAGGACCGGCATTGCTGATGTCGTTAGCTTTGCCGATGGCCAGATTGAAAATGAAGAAGCCGATCTGCTGCAGCAGACTCATCAAGGCGTATGCCGTTCCCAGCCTCTTTTCATCCACAATGTAGGCGACGGAGGGCCACATCACTGCCGGTATCAGGGAGAAGGCGATCCCCATCATCGTAACCGGAATCAGCAACGAAAAGTTGCCGTAGGCAATCATCAGATAGACGGGCATCAGCAGGAGACGATCCAAACATCATCAAGGTTGCTCGCTTGCCAATCTTGTCCGCCAGCAATCCGAACAGTGGAGTGGCGATCATGGCGGAAAATGGCAACAGGCTATTGAGCGAACCCGCCTGCTGTTGGGCGGAGGCGAAGGCTGCCGTCGTGCCAGCGGCCGCGCCCATGCCGGCGAGAATCTTGCTGGTGAAGAGATCGATGGCGAACGTGCGGAAGGGAAAGATGCCGGAATAGAAAGTGAAGCAGAGAGCGACGACATACCAGTACGACTGATTGAACTTCAGGCCCTCGCGGAAGGTGAACTTGTCGGGCTCGCCTGACTGGCCCAACGCATAACGCTTCTCCGCGTAAACCTCAAGCCCCCAGTACACCAGCGCTCCAACCACCGCCAGCGATCCTACCGCGACCGCCAGCAACAGGGGACGATGCCAGCTTGGTTGCGACGTGACCCCGTTCGGAAAGAACGCAAACTTCGCCCAGGTGGGAGAGTTGTCCGCAGCAATCGACGCCATCCGGGCAATCGTAAGATTGATGCCGAAGGCGAAGCTGAGCTCTTTTCCTTTGAACCAACGCGCCAGCGCTGTCGTTACCGCCACAATCTGCGACTCAGCACCCAGGCCGAGGACGGCCCGTCCTGCGACCATCAGGTAGAAGCTGCCTTTCAAGGCCGTCAGTAAAGCGCCCAGCAGGCACAGTGCAGAAAAGAAAAGCAGCGCCTTCTTAATGCCGAACCGGTCAATGAGGATGCCGCCGATCAGCAGGGTCGCCACCGCCGCCACGCTGTAGCTGGCGTTCAGCCATCCGAACATGGAGGCGGAATAATTCAATTGCTCCAGAAAAATCCGTTCCAGCGGATTGATGCTGTCATAGATGTAGTAATTGCCGAACATGGCCAGGCTGACGAAGATCAGCACCAGCCAGCGATACATCTTGCTCGGTTGCGGTCGTTCAGCGACCGGCAATTGGGTTGCGGACATCAGGACCTCGTAGAGTGATTGACCAAGATATCAGAAGCAGCGGGTATGGGGACTTCCGAAAAGGCGGGCGGCCCGAAGAGTGCTGCGGCCGACGCGCGATCAGGCGCGACCTTTCGTCGCGTGGAGTGCAGGTAGTCAAACCATGATAATGGCTGTGCGGCAGCGGCACTGACAACTGGCTACTGGCAACCGACAACTGTTCTTACGGCGTAATCTCCCATACAACCCCGCAGCCGATGGGGAGGCAGTTGGGGCCACCATAGACCGCGGTCCCGTAGAGGTTTCCGTTGGCGCCGATGGCAACCGTGCTGGACGGAGCGCCACCGTCGCTGCCGCCGGTGAAATCGTGCAAGGAACTAAACGTCCACCCGTTGCCGCCGCGTGTCAATTTGAAAACCGCCCCCAGAGTCAGGTTCGAATTCCTGGTGCCAATCGTGCCATAGAGATTTCCTGCGCCGTCCATGGTCAGCGGGGCGTTCGGTCCGAATCCATACTGTGGGGGTATCTGGGCGATCACGGTGTACGTCCAGCCTCCATTCGACGGTGAAAATTCGAAGATGGTGCCACTGTAAGTGGGACTCGGAGTCTCGACGGTACTTCCATAGAGGTTGCCGGAAGCGTCCGACATCAGGCCGGCCTGGGGTACACAGCCACCATCGCCGTTGCAATCGAAGTTGTACAGGACGCTCTCGGTCCAGCCGTTGCCTGAAGGCGTCAGCTGAAAGATCACCCCCACGTCGTTTGTTCCCCCCTGCACGGCTGTGCCGACCAGGTTACCCGCAGAGTCAAAGGTCACACCGGTGGGGTATGCGCCATCGGTGCCTCCCTGGAAGGCGTACAGCGTCGTCTCCTGCCATCCGCCACCGCCGATGGGAGTTAACTCGTACACCATGCCGCAGCCCTGCTTATTGAAGCAACCGTCACCCCCTCCTGTCACGGTTACGCCATAGATATTGCCGGCAGCGTCGAAGATTACATCACCGGCTGGGGCGTCCTTGTGCAGCGGAAAGCTGTAAAGGTAGTCGATCATCCACGGCGAAACGAATGACGGTGGAAATGTCGGCCCCGGCCTCAACGTGAAAACCGTACCTCCGTTACTGGTTGTGCCGTAGAGAAGCCCATCGGGGCCAAACAGAACTCCGGCGGCGGGATCATCGCCGTCACTATACTGAGTGAAAGAGTAGATAGGAGAAGATAACCAACCCGAGCGTCCCGGCGTCATCTTGAATACCACACCTCCGGGGCCCCCAGCCCAGTAAATTCCCCCGCTGTAGGTGGTGCCGTAGAGGTGTCCTCCGCCGTCGATGGTGAGGCGACCCAAGCGGATTGCCTCCGTCGGCTCCGCCGGTGAAATTGTGGATGACCTGAAAGGTTTGCGCCGGCGCAGCGATAGCCGTCAGCAGCAGCGTGAGAAGGCCGGCCATTCCTACCAGACGAGCGATTCCTGAACTCCGATGTTGTTCTGAGCGCACCATCACAATTCTCCTTTGTGAACCAGTAATTCCGCGGCTCAAATTGCCTTCAACCCTTTACATCCCACATTGTGGGATGCCCCGCCACGCTGTCCAACCGACAACCGTCCTACTGACAACTGCCCTACGGCGTGATTTCGAATATCACGCCGCCCGATTTCGAGCCTCCGCCGCTTGTTACTCCGTAAAGATTGCCGTTGGCGTCCATCACTAAATTGCCGACGGGACCTGCGCCGTCGCTGCCGCCAGTGAAGTCGTATAGATCGATGTAGACCCAGCTGCGCGTGAATACGTCAGCTTATACACTGAGCCCTGCTGGTAAGTGCCGCCATCGAACGAGACACCATAGAAATTGCCTGCCGCATCCTCGATGATCGGGCCCTCAGGTGCAGTAACAGCCTCCCTGGTGAAGGCGAAATTGTAGACCGGCGGGTTGAAACCATAAAACCAATTGAAAACCGTGCCGCCGGCGCTTGATCCGCTCGGCCCGCATCCTTGTGCCACCCCGTAGAAATTGAACGTGTTCGGGTCAAGCAGCAGGCTGGTATCGACATCACACCCGACACTATCCGTGAACTGCTGCACGTTGTAATACTCCCAAGTATTGTTGCCGTTCGGCTGCAGTGTAAAGAAAGTTTCGATCCCTAGAGAGGTCACGCCGTAGAGATCGTTGTACTGGTCGCGGATAATCCCGCCAAACGGCCGCGATCCATCCGTATTCGGATTGAAGCTGTGCAGAACGGTTTCCGTCCAGCGTTGCCCGTGGGCGAAAGTTCATAAACGGTGCCGCAGCCGGAGCCTCCACAACCCGCGACGCCGCCGTAGAGCGTCGTACCGAAGAAGTTGCTGGCGGAGTCAAAGACCAGGCTCCCGTATTTCGGTACCGCCCCGTCCGTGACCTCCCTGGAAGCGATACAGCACGGTTTCGATCCAGGGCGATTCTGCATTGGCGACAGCCTGCGCTAATGGCCTCAGGCTGTAAACCGTACCGCAACCGCCGCCAAAGCCGCATGACTGATCACCTCCCGCTTCCGTGGTGCCATAAAGGACGCCTCCAGGACCAATGGTGACGCCCGCAACCGGGTTCGGCTCCATCACTGCCTCCCTGGAAGCTGTAGAGCACGTTCAGCAACCAACCCGATCCCGCACGCTTCAACCGGAACGCTGTCCCATTTTCGTAGGTTCCTCCCCGTAAAGTGGTTCCGTAAAGAGTGCCGCCGCCGGTCATCGCCAAACCGTTGTACGGAAGGTAGGGAGCGCCGTTCGATCCATTGCCTGTGAAGTTGTAAAGCACGGCGAAGGTTTGCGCCTGCGTCGCCGGGACAACTGTCACCAGCAGCATGAGAACGCCAACCATTCCTGCCAGACGAGCGGTTTCTGAACTCCGATGGTGTTCTGAGCGCGCCATGACAATTCTCCTTTGCAAACCAGTAATTCCGCAGTTAAATTGCGACCCTTAACATCCCACGTTGTGGGATAATCACTCTTCACCGACGGCCGGCTACCTACAACTGCCTTACGGCGTAATTTCCCACACTACGCCGCAGCCGTTATTGCACGATCCAGAACCGCCGTGAGAGGCAGTACCGTAGAGATTGCCCTGAGCATCAAGGACAACGTTGCTGACTGGGTGTGCGCCGTCGCTGCCTCCCGTGAAATCGTAAAGGTTGCTATAGACCCAGCCATTGGCCGATGGAGACAATTTGAAGACGGTTCCCGAGGAGTACGTGCCGCCTCCCCATGTCGTGCCATATAGATTTCCGGCCGAGTCCATGGTCAGGCTCTCTTCCGGACCCGTGCCATCGTTGAAGCCATACAGCACCTCAAAGTTCCAGCTGGCCGCCGACAACTCGAACACCGTTCCGCCGTTGCCGGGTCCCGCCTCCACGGTGCTCCCGTAGATATTGCCGGCACCATCGAGGATGACACCGCCGTAGGTCAAAGCACCATCCTCCGGTACGTTGATGATGCTGTACAGCTGGTTCCAGTTCCAGCCCGAGCCTGAGTGGACCAGCTGGAAGATTCCGCCATAGCCTTGACCTTCGTTGGTTCCGTAGAGACTCCCGGCATTGTCGAAGACCACGCCGCTCGAACTGTTGTCAGCTTCGGCCAAGTCAACTTCCGACCACGTTCCCCCGGAGGACGTTAACTCATAAATGGTTCCGTAGCCGGTCGATCCGTACCCCGCAACGCCATAGAGATTTCCTGCCTGATCGAAGACCAGCGGGCCGCCGGTGGGAACACCCGCATACGGACTCCCCAGGAAGCGATAAAGGACGGTTTCGTCCCATCCGCAGAGAGCGGTCTTGCAAGCTGCTGCCGAAGGACGCAGGCTAAAAGCTGTGCCGCAGGTCGTGTTGTTGCAGCGGTTGCCTCCTCCGTATGCGGTGGTCCCGAAGAGCACGCCACTGGTTGCCAAGACCATCCTGGCCTCCGGATTGGCGCCATCCATACCGCCTTGAAAAACATAGAGCGGAGTCAGGGTCCAACCGGAGGCCGACGACTTCAGCCGGAAGGCGGTCCCGCAGCCAAAACTGCCGCAACTTCCACTCGTCTTGCCCCCGCCGCCAGCCGTCCCATAAAGATTTCCGGCACGATCCGAAATTAGCCCGGCTAAAGGAATAGCGCCATCGGCGCCACCGGCGAAGGTGTGAATGACCCGAAAGGTCTGCGCCTGCGCAGCCGGGGAAACCGGGATTGTTATCGCCAGGATTCCAACGACGAAACGCATAATCGCTAGGGTTCGCAAGTTAATGTCGAAAATCGAAGCCGCGCTTGGACGTTTATCCGCCATCTTGGTTCTCCTTTGGCCCTCCCAGCACGTCGAGATCACATCCTGAGAAGAGCGCTCGTCATTGGCTGCCGTCGGTGGCCTTGTGCCGGCGTCGCAGCTACTGTTGCGCCATCGCGGGCGGAGGTCAACTTAATTCAACATTACGGCCTAACCATCTGATTTAGGGTGATTTATTGGAAACGCCATCGCGAGGCTTTCGACGCGCGGTCGTTCTGGGGCAGCCCATTCCACGAATTGCCTGGACTCCATGCTCCATGCCTTGGCCACTGCCCTTGTCGCGTCCACTGTGTGAATAAGGATTGCTTGTGAAATGGCGATTTCGCGTCCGGTATCCCCAAAATGGCAAGAACACCAGCGCCGCTAACGCGACGCTATCTCACTCATTGTCTGATCTCGAGGTTCAACGGAATGAATCTCACCTTGAGATCCGCAGCACTATTAGCGTCATGTCATCGTGTTGCGGCGCGCCTGCGGCAAACTCGTCGGCCGCACAAAACAAGCGTTGCAACAGGTTCGCGGCATTCAGGTCCGCGTGCGTTTGCGCCTCGGCGACCATCCGGTCTTCACCCCATTCGTCTTCTGCGCCGTTCATGGCTTCGCTGATGCCGTCAGTAAAGGCCAGCAGAACATCGCCGGAAAGTAGGTGAAACATCTGCTGCTTGTAAGCCGCGCCGGCAAGTAGCCCGACGACGGGGCCACCCTCTGTCAAGCGAAACACTTGCCAAGCGCCGTCTTCTTTGCGCAGCACCACAGGAGGATTGTGTCCCCCGTTGACGTAGTGCAACGTCCGCGAAGCGCTGTCCAGCTCGGCGTAGAAGAAGGTTGCATAGCGGTTGGAAGCGGACGCGTCATATAGAAGCCGGTTGATATTGGACATCTTGGTTCCCAGGTCTCCCCAGCCACTCAGCGCTTGACCGCGCAGGCTGGCGTGCAGGCTTGCCATCAACAGCGCGGCGGACATGCCCTTCCCACTGATGTCGCCTATTGCAATACCCAGCCGGTCGAAGCCGGGAGCATGCCCTGGCACGGGGAGCGAGCTATCGCGGATCTCGATGAGGTCGTAGTAGTCGCCGCCGACAGCCTCTGCAGGTCTGCAATGCGCGGCCATCTCCACGCCCGCAAGGTTGGGAAACGCCTGCGGAAATAATCGCTCCTGCACCTCGCGGGCAATCTCTATCTCACGCTCCAGCTTGGCGCGCGATAGGGCCTCCTCGGCGAGCGTGGGGATAAGCTTGTAGACGTTCACGAGGATGCCTGACGACAAAGCTTTCGAGCTGCCCAGAGCAAAGCCGCGTGGCAGCGTTCCGCCCTCGAAAAAGCGCTTGCCCTTGCCCAGCGCGATTGGATTGACCAGCAGTATCACCTCGTCCGCTAGCCCGTGCTCAAGTAGCACGGAAATCAAAGTCGGGCTGCCCGGGACGATTATCTCCGGTCCCTTCTTGGCCTTAATGCGTCGAATGCTATGCACGACGTCCGATTCAATCGCCTCAAACGGGCCCCATTCCAGACTTTCTGGCCTGTGGGTTACGACGTACTTCATTGACGCGTTCAGGCGGTCCGCCATCGGACTGTTCGGTGCTTTCGGCCAGTAACTCGCCAACGTGTTGTACGTGCGGCGACCAACCAGCAAGTCGCAGGTCCTGCCGTACATCTCATTTACTACCTGTAACCCGGCAGGCGAGCGATATGGCGCGGTCCAGTCCCCGTATGGGAAATCGTCGTCCGGACCGCTAGTCGTCTGGATGACGCCATCGAGCGAGATGTGTTCGATGATCTTAAGTTTGCGCATATGATCTCCGACAAACGATCGTTTTGAGTCTTCGTCCATGTCGTATCCTAACGCGAACCAACCGTTCAGGTGGAAACCTGTGACTTGACCATTCCACAACCTAACGCCGTTCGCCTGGACTCCAAGACTGGCTAAGACCGAAGTTGCGGCCGCCCGCCCGACCGCAAGCGATGGTCCGGCTTTCAGGACGAGGTAAAGGTGGTCCCCACATGGCCCTGACACGGCGGCCCCCGGAGCATGTGTACGCATGGTATTTCCGAAGAGCCACCTACGATTCCAGCCGACATTCTCGCGATTCGCTAAGTCCCAAAATCGGGAAGAATTGGTTACCTTCGTAAGTTGATAGGGCCGAATTTTGTTGTCCGCCGTTACCTCCCGTCTTAGTCTGAGGTCTGGGTTTGAGGCCCAAGCCGTTGTGTGCGGCGGAGACGTTCTTTGAAAATCGGGGATAAGGGACTGGGGTCAGTCGTCAGAAGCAGCGCGTGGCTGGTTCGCAAGACCCAGCCGCAAAGCGCTGAAGGAACGACTGATTCAACTGGGGAATGGCCACTAACTCATTGAGAATCTATCATTTACATATAAGTCTTTTAGAATCTATCATTCACAGAGATTTCATGTCTAAGCTGCTCATTCTAAGTAAGCCGCAGGAGGGGGTACCCCGCCATCAGTTGGGCAATAGCGGGGTGCAAAGTTAGCTACGCTACGCTAGGGAACGAACTGTCCTTTCCTGCGCGCCACCCTGGCGAGCGCCCACCGAACGGCGGACGGCGAAGAGTGGCACCTGCTCACTCGTCACCAAGCCACTTGACGTGCGTCACAGCATTCCGGTCCGGCGTGGGTTACAAAGGAATCAGGAAACTGGGAACCGCTTGCCGGCAGGTCGGCTGGTTGGAGGCTTCCCTGCAGCGCCCCCACCGCGTGGGGAGAATGGTCGCGCAAAATGGCTACAGCACAGCTCACACCCGTCGGGGTGGGTATCCACAATGTGCTCATCGCGACAGATTTTTCCAGTTGCTCCAACCTGGCCCTTAGCTTCGGACTGGAGCTGGCGCATGGATACCGGGCGAATGCCTATGTGGTCTTCGTGGTTCCCAGCGATGAATTCATGATGGCCGGTCCCGAGGCTTACATGGCCGCCAAGGACGCAGCCCGCCGCGATCTGCTGGAATTGAAGCACGAGTTGCGAAAAAAGCACTCCTACATCGAGGGCGAAGACTACCACCTGTTCCTGCTGGAAGGCGACGTTGTACAGGCCATCCTGGACTTTGCCCAGCAGAAAGAAATTGATGTGATCGTGGTCGGCACCCACGGCCGCGGCGGTCTGGGCCGGGCGCTGATGGGCTCGGTTGCCGAGAACGTCTTTCGGCACTCGCCTGTGCCGGTGCTGACGCTGGGGCCGCACCTGGACCGGATCACGGGAGGCCGCAACCCGAAGAACATACTTGTGCCGGTTGACTTCTCTCCCGCCTCGGAGCGGGCGGCACGCTACGCCGCTGCCATGGCTCGGGAGCATAACGCGACGCTGACCATGCTTCACGTCATCGAGCGCTGGCCAGCCGAGGCACAAGTGGACCGGGAGCGCGTGATGCAGGCGCTGCGGGAGAAAGTCGAAAACCTTCTCGGCGACGACGCCAAAGGCTTGCGTTGCAGATTCCGTATTGAAGTGGGACGGGTGGTGGAAACGGTTCTCTACACCGCTAATGGAATCGATGCCGATCTGGTGGTCGTGGGCGTGCGTCCGCGGACTGGGCTGCTCAACCGCCTGATGTGGCCGCACGCTTATGAGATTGTGCGGGAGGCCGCGTGTCCCGTGTTGACCGTCCGCGGCGAAGTTGCGACGGATTAATTTCTTGAGGAGAAGGAATGTTACATACATCGATCATGGATTCATCGGCAACCGCAGTACTGGAACCGGGCCTGGATGTAGACATCAGGAAGGCTGAGATGAAACAGGCGATCCTGCAGCGCTTTTGCTATCGCGAAAAGGCGGTAACGCCCGGCGTGCAGAAGAAGGTGCGATCGCCTTACTGGCAGCCCGTCGACGAAGAGTGCTAGGCGGCTGACTAACTCCCGCTGTAGTTTTCTCGCAGTGTCGCAGGCGCTCGACGAACGTTATTTCGTTCCCTTCCATTCCTGGATTGGGGGACGCCCCGGGGTGTGCGGGCTACGGTTCCCGTTTTCGTTGCATCCAAAAAAGCAACGCTGGAGGTTGTTAATCCAGGCGCGGAGTTGTAGAGTTTTTTCGCCATTACGGAGGAAAGAATGCGCAGAACCTGCACAAGCGCAGTCCTGGTGTTCGTAGCGTTTACGAGTTTCGCCGTAGCTCTCGCCGCGTTACCTGTTCGCCCGATCCAAGCCGACAATCAAACGCAAGTACAGCCAAGCGGCGGTTCGCAAGAGCTGGAGGCAAACGAAGCGCTGAGTCCCGAGGCCCGAGACCAGCTCATCAAAGAAGTCCGCCACAAGCTGGTCATGCTGCCTTACTACAGCGTCTTCGACAATCTCACCTATCGAATTGACGGACGCACGGTAACGCTGGAAGGTCAAGTTGTGAACCCGGTCGTCAAGTCGGACGCTGAGAATGCTGTGAAGCACATTGAAGGCGTCGATAAAGTGGTCAACAACATTGAGGTGCTTCCGCCAAGCCCGATGGACGATCGCATTCGACGGCAGGTTTATCACGCCATTTACAGCTACGGTTCGCTGTTCAAGTACGGTCACATGGCTGTGCCTCCGATTCATATCATCGTGAAGAACGCCCGCATCACTCTCGATGGAGTTGTGGACA
>CAVTMW010000001.1:0-8937 GCA_963735855.1 uncultured Acidobacteriaceae bacterium | reverse complement strand
AAGCTGGAACTACAACCAACGCGAAGCCGAACCCAACCATCGCCACGAGCATGGCGAAGAGCACGGCGGCAATTTTCTGCTTCATATAGTCCTCCTTGCGGTCGGCGCCTGATGAGCAATGCCGGCCGCTGTGGAAGCAAGAATTTCAATTAGGCGAGAGCTGCCAGACTGTACCCTGCTTATACTTTCCACAGACGTAGGTGTGCCATAGAGATTGCCCTGCGGATCCACCGCCAAAGTACCCAAGTTCGAAAAATTCACCGTATCATACCGAAATAGACTCGGTCCCAATGGTCCCCTTGCGCCAGCGTAAGATGTAGCTCCAAGGTTGGTACCACGTAGGACGTGTATCCCTATTGCAGTTGTCGCCCCGCAGCCTGAGTAGGCCGGTGGTCATTTCGGTGCCGTACACGTCCCGGCCGCATCGATTGTCAGATTGTTGGCGTTCGCTCCAACTCTCTTGACCCTAAACCATAGTTCACTGAAGCCCATTCGCCATTGGAAGGTGAGAGCATGAAAACGATGGCCTCTCCCTCAGACGGGTATTGAGGTCACCGCTGCCATTTCCCGAAGCCAGCTAAGCCGTAGAGATTGCCGGAGCTATCCTGAACCAAGTTGCCAGGCCTAGCCCTCCGTTTCCGTGAATGGACTGTAGAGACCTGTCTTTGTCCAACTACTCCCGAGGGGCTCAGCTGGAAAACTACCCCGCAGCCAGGCGCCGCCGCCCGCGGCGCACCGTACAAATTACCGTCGTGCCCACCAACAGTGAGTTCGGATATACGCCATCGGCGCCTCCCGTAAAACTGTAAAGGACGCCTCCCGTCCAGCCGCCAGCGGAGGGCGTCAGCTCGAAGATGCACCATATCCGTGTGCGCCTCCCGGCCCCGTCACCCCTACCAATTACCCGCCTGGTCGAAGGCGGTGATGGCGCCGGTCGCTCGCACCTTCACCGTAAACCGGTAGAGCACGTTTTCCAGCCAACTGCACAAGCTGGTGAGCGGCAATCGGCCGGCGACGGGCTCAGCCAAAACCAGCCCATAGCCCCCTAGCCCTTTTGAGCCGCCCGCCGTGCCATAAACATGCCCCGTCCGGTGCCGACAATAACATCTGACGAGGGGTCTTCCCGTTGTCGCCTCCGGGAAGCTGTACAGGGGACTAAATATCCAGCCGTCATCCTTCGGCGCAAGCCTATAAACCAGGCCCGAGCCATTGTCGCCACCCCCTCTCGTCTGCCCGTAGAGGTTTCCTGCATTATCAGCCGTTACGCCTGACGGGTGTTCTCCGATCTTCTTTGCCGGTGAAGTCGTGGATGATCTGGAGATTTCCCCACGACCCAAAGCAAGTGGGCGGGGAGGCGGAGGAGGCGGTGATTGTTGATACTGCCGATGACCTCGAAGGCTTCCGAAGGAATCGTTCCTACCGCGTTCTGGTAGGCCTGTGACGGACAGCCCGTGGAGTGGCAGCCGCTACCGCTGTTCTCATCCCAGTACACCGGATCGCCGTTCGGAATGACCGCGTTCTGCAGGTTCAGATAGAAGGTCCCGCTGCCGGTGTTGAGGTTCAGTCCCGACACGGAGATCTTGTCGATGCTATAGCCAAACTGGTTGGTGGAAATAAACTGGTCAGTCACGTTGGCCGTACCGGAGCCATACACCGTTCCACCGTTTGGAGCGCTGGTGATGGACCAGTCCACCGTGGTCATAGAGTCGCCCGGGATACTCCCAGGCGCCGAAGTCGAAACCGGTGACCGCGGTCGAGTTGCTCGGGACAGTAAAGGTATCGCTGACGACGTAGCCGAAGTTGATGGTCCAGGCATCGGTGGTGCCGTTGATGGGGCCGTCTTCGTAAGTCCACGAATCCAGGGGCGAGACTCCATGTTTGCTGCCGGGAGCCGAGGCTCGCGGCTTGCCGGCGGCTTCCGGGGTAACATGACGAGCCAACCGGGACGCAAACGCCGGCATTGCCGCTGCTTCTCGCGCCGTCGGCGGGACCGCGTTCTGCGCCCAGGCCGGCACGACAGCCAGCACGAGCACAATCGCCATCACCAGCGTGACCATTGCCGCGTGCAAGATTGTGCGGAAAAGCAGATCCTGAAATTGCTCTTTGCGGTGCATGGGCTTCGCCTCCTCGCCATGTGGCTCGAATGAATTCACCAAGGGACGGGCGCACTCGGATGCTGGGAGAAGGAAGTCGAGGGTCTCGTCTCTCACCGCCCGGGCGCGGTGGCGTGCATGTGAAGAAGGCCGGGGACTTAATCTCCCCCGAGATACCGCGAGATTCTGACCCACGCAGCGACCGCTTGTCCGTGACGCCGGACACAGAGCGATGTGACGACGGCAAAACTAGAGAACGGCGGCAGCCAACTCAGGAGCAGGTCTAGCGCGACTTCCATGGGCGCTGGAGCGACGGTCGAGACCCGGCCTATTCCACCCAATCGGCGATGAAGATATTGGTCTCGTGCGGGACTTTGCCATTGCGGTTCGACGCCCATACCAATCTCTTGCCATCGGAGGTAAACATGGGGAAGGAGTCGAAGTCAGGAGAATAGGTAATCCTCTCCAACCCCGTGCCATCAACATTGATGACGTAAAGGTCGAAGTCGCGCCCATTCTTGGGATCGTTCATGTTAGAGGCAAAGATGATGCGTTTGCCATCAGGAAGGAAGTAGGGAGCAAAGTTGGCAGCGCCATTACTAGTGACTTGGCGTTTGTTGTTGCCATCGGCATCCATTACCCATATCTCGAGATTGCCTGGACGTATCAACCCCTTGGCATAGAGGTCCTTATAGTCTGCTATCTCCTGGGGCGTCTTGGGATGCTCGGCGCGATAGACAATTTTCTTGCCGTCGTACGACCAGAAGGGGCCACCGTCATAGCCTAACTCATGGGTTAGCTGTTTAACATGGCTCCCGTCAGCGTCCATGGTATAGATATCGAGATCGCCATTCCTAGTCGAGGTAAAGACGATCTTCTTGCCATCTCTAGTAATAGTAGCTTCGGCATTGTAGCCGGGCGCGTCGGTCAGCAGACGAAGGTCACTGCCGTCGAGCTTGGCAGTATAGATCTTATAGCTACTGTAGATAGGCCAGACGTAGCCATGGGAGTAGTCTGGCTTAGGAGGACACTCCGGGCTAGTGGCATGGGTAGAGGAGTACAGCATGCGATCGCCAGAGGGAAAGATATAGCTACAGGTAGTCCTGCCTTTACCCGTGCTGACCAGCTTGGGCGTCGCCGGCTTGCCGTCAGGCGTGTCCACCGGCATGGTATAGATCTGGTCACAGGGAACGCCTTCCCCCTGGTGTTGGAAAGACAACATCTTGTCGTCAGCCGAGAAATACGCCTCGGCATTCTGCCCGCCGAAAGTAAGCTGGCGGATGTTGCGCAGATGCTTCTGCTCCTGCGGCAATAACAATGACTCATTATTAGCTGGAGTTGCTGTCTGCTGTGAGTACAGCAATGGCGTGGCTATCATTATTAACAGCGTCAACAGCACTCGACGGGCTGGAAAGCATCGAAGGATCATCACAGAAACCTTACCAGAAAGCTTGGCGAATGTTTCCCGAATCGGTCTGGATGTTTCCCAGATCGGGAAATCGACGCTAGGGGCCTTTACGGGCGCTCTGCGCGATGCTAAGTTGCTGGAAGCCCCCAAGGTCACCCAACCACAAATCGTCGATCCTGGAGCTCCCTAGCGCGCCCTAGGGGCACTTTGCGGCGTACTGTGGATAGCAAAATAGTGGCTTACAGCTGCGCCACTGAAGTTGGGAGCGTTCGCTCTGTCATGCCGTTTTTGCCCTTCCCTTGGATTTTGTCAGCCGGCGAAACTGGTTGATCTCGACCGCGCCCTCCGCAAAAATGGCCTCAATTCTGAGCTGGCCACCCATGGCCTTCACGATTGATTGCAGGGTGCTTAAGTACATATCCGTGCGGCGCTCCAGCTTCGAGATGGCAGATTGTTTCGTTCCCAGCAGCTGGGCCAGATGTTCCTGGGTCATCTGGCGCGCGACGCGCAATTCATCCAGAGGCATTTCGGTTGCGTATTTCTGGGCAACCGCGCGAGCCTTTGCTTGGGCCTCTGGCGACATCTTCTTACGAAGTTCACGAAAGTTTTTTGCCACGTTTCTGTTTCTCCTTTTCGAGTTGCCTCAGATGCTCGGCAAACAAGCGATCGGCGATGGGCACATATTCGTCATACCAATTCGGGTTTCCTGTCTTGTCTCCTCCGATGAGCAAAATGGCGACCCGCCGCGGGTCAAAAGCATAGAGAACTCGCAATTCGGCACGATGCCGGGGAAAGACAACGCGTCCCCGCAGCTCTTTCATGTTTGCGTGTTTCGAGGTGACGATCACGTCGGAATGCGGCCTGGGGAGGACCGGGCCGTATTGCTCCAATAGCTGTACTTTGGCGTCGAGTTCAACCTGTTCCTCTTCGGTCAGTCGGCCCCACCAAGCTTCGAACGCTTTGGTGTATTCAACCTCCCATGGCATACCGCGAATATAACCTTTATGGAATATAAGGTCAATGGAATATATGCCGGACGTGGTGAACACTTGACATGCAACCAATTGGTTGCATAATATGAAGCCGATGGACGCTGACGCTGACAAGGTGTTCAAGGCGCTGGCCGACCCCGGACGCCGTCTGTTGCTCGACCGCTTGCGCGCCGACAACGGGCAAACGCTGGACCGAGCTTTGCGAGCGCCTGGACATGAGCCGCCAGGCCGTGACCAAGCACCTCAAGCGGCTGGAAGAGGCCAAGCTGGTGGTCACGATCTGGCGGGGCCGCGAGAAGTTGCACTACCTCAATCCGGTGCCGATCCACGAAATCGCCGAACGCTGGATCGGCAAATACGAGCGGGGCCGCCTGCGCGTCCTCGCCGAACTCAAGAAAAATCTGGAAGGAGATGACGATGGCTGATTCACGATTTGTTTATGTGACCTACATTCGCACGACGCCGGAGAAGCTGTGGCAGGCGCTGATCGAGCCCGAGTTCACCCGGCAATACTGGGTGGGAAGCTGGCAGGAATCCGAGTGGAAGACGGGCGCATCCTGGAAGCTGATGATTCCCGACGGGCGCGTCGCCGACAGCGGCGAGATTCTCGAAATCGAGCCGCAGAAGCGGCTCGTCCTGCCGTGGCGCAACTCGTTCAAGCCCGAGTTGCGCGAGGAGGGCTCTTCCCGCCTGACCTATGAACTCGAACCCAGTGGGCGAATCGGTCAAGCTCACCGTCATCCACGAGATCGACCGGCCCGACTCGAAGCTCATCGAAGCCGTGTCGAACGGATGGCCGATGATCCTTGCGAGCCTCAAGAGTCTGCTCGAGACCGGCGAATCGCTGGAAGCAACGCGCTCCTGGCCGAAGGGGATGTGAGGTTACGATTGGTGAGCCGATTTGCGCGGCCCAATTAAAACAGAAAACAAACGGGTGTCCCAGAGCCTGTGCTGAGCTAGTCGAAGCATTCCCGTCCCGCCTTTGGACGGTAACCTGGGTAGAGGAAAGTTCGGTTGCCGTGACCCCAGGTTAGCCCAAAAGAAGGGCGAGGGGCACCAGGCACCGCGCTATACTCTCGTTATGAATGCGACGCGGGAAATCGTTTCAGTTCACGAGGCCGGTCATGCGATCGCAGCCTTGCAAGAGAACTTCGAAGTTGAGGGGATCTCGATGAAACCCCAACAGTCTCCGAGGTAATGCGAACCTCCATGTGAACGCGACTTGCAACGTGAACTTTGGCTCGGAGGTTTGCGGGGACCAGTTTCTGGATTTTTGCAGGCGCAAACTGGTGTTTGCCTCGGCGGGCGCTGCGGCGGAGGCTGAATTCTTTGGTGGCAACGCAGATATGATTCTTCAACAACAGGCAGACGACATGGACGTGATCGCAAAAGTCGAATACGAGCTGCGCCTTCGCGGGGAAGTCTGACCACGATATTTCGATCCTGCGTCATGAATGTCTAAAGGAAGCAGAGCGGATCGCAGCGTGCGAGAAGAGTGCGGTTTTCGCCGTCGCCCTACTTGCGCAACAGAAGGACGAAATCTCTGGCACAGAGATAAAGGATGCAGTAGAGAGGTCAAAGGACCCCGGCGGCACTCCTTCTGTAGAGTAAGGGAAGTCGCAGCTTCCATAAGAACATTCGACTGCCTTGGGCGCGGTCACTAGCGCTAAGAAATTGTTATGTATTCCCGACGTCTGCCACTCTGTTCATGCGGATTCCCCCGGTTTTGCACGCATCTGCCCAATCACCGCCTGCAAGAATGTCACCACGGGTGACTTGATTTGCGGACGGTATGCCACCACAACGTCCAGCACCGCTCGCGAGAGCACGATGTAACCAAGGTTGCGCGGATCAGCGTGAGCGTACTGTGCAACATCACGGGTTTTTTCAATGCCAAATAGAAGGACCCTCTGACCCTCGATGCCCCGCGAACTGTGAAACGTGCATAGCCGGATTTGGTCGGCAGGAGCGATGCAGCGACGGTTGTCATCTTGTGTGTAGTCGAGGAACGGCATACGTTCCGCTTCCAGAGCCTCTGCTGCCCATTTCCGCTGATTCGACTGCTGGTTAGGTACCAGTATCAGCAAGTCTGTTGGGCGTTGGTTTCCGGCCAGACTTTCAAGCTCAGCCTTGATAATCCTTCTATATTCCAAGACCATCAGCTCGTTTTGTGCGTCTGAGTACTCATCGTTCGGCACATCCTCCAACGCCGTTTCGTCGATTGCGACTAGGCTCGGCAATTGGCCACCAGGCCGATCAAATTGGAATTGTGATTGCGTTGCTTTGTCGCCGAATCGTCGAAGGACTTTGTTGATGCGCGACGTGCTCCAGTCCGATTCAAAGCAAATCAACGCAAACTTAGTGATTGTCTCGGTATTTCGGAAGTATCTGCGAAGGGGTCGTTTCTTTGCGACACTGCTGAAGTCTTTGAGAAATTGCGCTGCATTGCCGTACAACTCTTGCCCCGAGCCCGCTGCGATGCAGAACGTCGTCTTCTCATGCGAATGAAGCAGCAGCATTTCGAAGGCCCAGTCTTTCATGTCCTGAGCTTCATCCACAAGAATGGTATCGAACTTCGGGAGTGTCTCCCTTTCCTCTTTCATCTGTTCCACAACCAATGCAGCCCATTCGTCGTAACCGCCCGCCTGCTCCGGCTTCGAAAGGACAAGAGTTATCATTTCCCACACGTCGTGGACCTCTAGCTCGCCACCAACTAGCGGAAGCTTCTCAGAAAACTTGAGCAGTCTCTTCATATCTGCCGCCAGCACCTTATTGAAACACGCGAACAGAACCTTGCAGTTCTCAATTGCATGCTGATAGGCGATTTTCAAGAGTCTGAATGTTTTCCCAGTGCCCGGTTCGCCCGTATAAACAAAGCGACTACCCGAAAATGGAGCGACTAGTTTTTTCTCCTCGTTCCTAACTCTTGCCTCGATGATGCGAAGGCGCTCGATATCGCTAATTGTGGGCTTGGGTTTGGCCTCAACATTCAGGGCAGCCGCCATTTTTCGTAACTGCTTCTCGTCGTGTCGGAAATATGGTTGCCGTTCCTCGCCCACACTCGGATGCAGGCGGATGTACTCAAGCCGTTCGACCAGAGCCTGCGGGTCGCTATAGAGATCGTCCTCAAAGAGCATGGAGTCCGCATAGGGACCAATCACTCTATCGTCATCCCAACGACGGTTCCAATCACTCCGACGAATCTGCGGAAAACACGCGACACTGGTCATGAAAAGTTTTCCGGTGTGCGGCACTAAGAAATTTCGAAGTGAGTGAAGTCCATCGTGTGCTTGCTGCTGAGGGCCTCGGTCCCGATCTCGGTTCAGAATCTTGCAGCGTTGCCACCCAAAAATCTCGATTGCATCGAGTGGAACAGCCTTGACCTCAACAACGAAGATGCCTGCCGACTCGTGCCAAATAACCAAATCGACATCTTTCACGCCGGGTATGAAATTAAGGGCAAAAAAAAGATGCAGGCGGTTATCCGGGAGGCTCTTAAGCTGTTTGGCCAGTTGCAGCTCGCCATGCTTGGTAGGTAAAGGTGTCTGGATATGGGCCATCTAGCGCGTTCCCTTGAGCCTAAAACGGGAATGCTACCATAGGAATAAATCGCGCACTGTGATACGTGTCACCTTCGTGAAGCCAGCTTGCGACGACCTAAGGTAGCGCCTACGCATCCAACACCTCCTGCCCAAGTGGGCAGGCGATGCGTTGTTAGTGGTCTCAAATCCCAATCCTCTCCACTTCCCCCACGCTTACGTCATCGTTGCGCCGGTCGTAGAGGCCCGTGGTTTTCGAGTTTGAGTGCCCGGCAATGCGTTGCGCTACTTCGATGCGCCCGCCGTTCTTCAGATAGTCCGTGATCCCCGTCGCGCGGAAAGTGTGACAGCCAATTGCGGTTTCGATTCCCGCGTCGCAAGCACGGCGGCGAACCATGTACCAGACATCCGCGGCGGGTGGCCCAGCCTTTCCGCGCGAATACTAACCTGGGGCGCCCCGCCCTTCTCGCCGCATCTGGCGAGAGGGTGGGCCACGGTCGGACGAGTCCTTACCCGTAGCCCCAGAGATTCTTGTGTCGCCGGCTGAAGCCGGCTCGGTGTCCGAAAAACTGCCCACCCAGGGCTCGCGCCCTGGGCTAAGCTGATTCGCCCCTTCGGGGCTTGATTCCGGGCAAGTAGGGGTTCCTGCTTCCACCACGTTTTCACGCAGCGATCGAGTTCTGGCGCACACTTACGTCCTGGGCAAGCATCATAAAACGACTCCGAGTCTCTTCAGGGACGACATCTTTGCGACTCCTTGCCTTATTGTGCCGCCGACTGGAGATCACCCCAACCAGCGCAACGACGGCGCTTGTTGGGGCCCCCGACCCGCCGGCTCGGTTTCCGAAAAACCGACTGCCCCCGGCATGAACGCCTGCCCTGCCGAGGTCGGAGAGGCCGGAGCT